>NZ_BBNO01000005.1:0-312536 GCF_000829715.2 Streptomyces lydicamycinicus
CGGGACGGACGAACCTCTGGTGTGCCAGTTGTCCTGCCAAGGGCATGGCTGGTTGGCTACGTTCGGAAAGGATAACCGCTGAAAGCATCTAAGCGGGAAGCCTGCTTCGAGATGAGGGCTCCCACCAACTTGATTGGTTAAGGCTCCCAGTAGACGACTGGGTTGATAGGCCAGATATGGAAGCCCGGTAACGGGTGGAGTTGACTGGTACTAATAGGCCGAGGGCTTGTCCTCAGTTGCTCGCGTCCACTGTGTAGGTTCTGAAGTAACGACCTGTGATTATGCCGGGTTGTCATCTTCATAGTGTTTCGGTGGTCATTGCGTTAGGGAAACGCCCGGTTACATTCCGAACCCGGAAGCTAAGCCTTTCAGCGCCGATGGTACTGCAGGGGGGACCCTGTGGGAGAGTAGGACGCCGCCGAACAATTTTTCAGCTCCGGTCCCTGAACCTCTGGTTCAGGGACCGGAGCTTTTTTGCGTTTCCGGCCGCTCGGTAGGCTCGTGGGCATGCGCTACGACCTGGTCATTTTCGATAACGACGGTGTCCTGGTGGACAGCGAGGCGATCTCCAATCGGATTCTTGCCGGCTACCTCACCGAATTGGGCCATCTGACCAGCTACGAAGATTCGCTGCGGGATTACATGGGTGGTGCGATGCACCGCATTCATGAGGTCGTGCTCCAGCGGTCCGGGAAGCGGTTGCCGGCCGAGTTCGACGAGAGTTTTCATGCGCGGGTCTTCGACGAGTTCCGTAGGCGGCTGGAGCCGGTGGCGGGGGTGTGCGAGGTGCTGGAGAAGCTGGCCGCGGACGGGGTTCCGTACTGCGTCGGGTCGTCGGGCAGCCATGAGCGCATTCGGGTGGCGCTGACGAAGACCGGGCTGTGGGAACGGTTCGCGGAGGCCGGGGGTGGTGCCGGTGAGCGGATCTTCTCGTCGCAGGACGTGGGGCGGGGGAAGCCGGCGCCGGATCTCTTTCTGTATGCGGCACAGGAGATGGGGGTGGCTCCGGAGCGGTGTGCGGTGGTCGAGGACAGTCCGCTGGGCGTGCGGGCCGCGGTCGCCGCGGGCATGGATGTCTACGGCTTCACGGCGATGACACCGGCGGAGAAGCTGACGGAGGCCGGGGCCACCGCGCTGTTCGCCCATATGGCGGAGCTGCCGGCGCTGTTGCAGTAGGGGGCACCGTCCCCGCCGCCCGTCGGACGCCGGGCGACATCGGCGCTGTGATCCATCTACCCAGTGGTAGTGGGGAGTTCTAGGCTGAGCGGCCGTGACGGCCCCTCGGGTACCAGGAGCGCAGCTGCGACACGGCCGGGTCTCGCTCGCCCTGAGCTTCTTCATCCAGGGTGCGGTCTTCGCCCTTCTGGTGACGCGAATACCCGCGATCCAGGACCGCTACGGGATCTCGGACGGGCTGCTGCCGGTGTTCCTGGCGGCGGTACCGGTCCTCGCGGGGGTCGGCAGTGTCGTCACCGAGCAGCTGGTGAAGCGGGTGCGGCCCGGCCGGGTGCTGCGAGCGGTGCAGCCGGTGGTGTGTCTGGCGCTGGCCGCCGTCGGGTCGGTCGGCTCGATGGCGCAGGCGGCGGTCGCGCTGGCGGTGTTCGGGCTGACGGTGGGCGCGTTGGACGCCTCGATGAACATGCTCGGGGTGAGCCTTCAGCGGGCGTACGGGCGGAGCATCATGCTCGGGTTCCACGCCGCGTACAGTCTGGGCGGCATCGTGGGCGCCTCGCTGGCCTGGGCGGGTGCGCACTGGAAGCTGTCGCTGGCGCTGCTGTACGGGCCGGTGGTGGCGGCCCTGGTGCCGCTGACGCTGCTCGTGGGCCGATGGTTCGTGGACCGGGGCCGGGAGGCGCAGGGGGACAGCGAGGAGGGGACGGCGGGGGCCGTCGTGCCCCTTGCGATGCGGCTGTTGGTGCCGCTGTGTCTGGTGATGGCCTTCGCCTATATCGGGGACTCGACCGTCTCCAACTGGAGCGCCAAGTATCTCCAGGACGTCCTGGGGAGCTCCGAGCAGCTCGCCACCGTCCCGTACAACGTCTATATGGTCACCACGCTGCTCGGGCGGGTGGTGGGGGACCTGGGCGTGCGGCGTTTCGGGGCGGTCGCGGTGGTGCGGGCCGGGGCGGTGGTCGCGGCGGGCGGCTTCGCGGTGGTGGCGGCGGCGCCGGTGGCGTGGGCCGGTATGGCGGGGTTCACGCTGCTGGGGTTCGGGCTCAGTGTGCTCGTGCCCCAGACGTTCGCGGCGGCGGGGCGCTACGCCTTCGAGCGGCACGGTCCGGAGGCCGCGGACATGGCCGTCGCGCGGCTGAACATCTTCAATTACGTGGGCTTCTTGATCGGCTCTCCGCTGGTCGGTGCGCTGGGTGATGTCTGGAGCTATCGGGGGGCGATGCTCGTACCGATGGCCCTGGTGCTGGTGACGCTGGTGTATGCCCGCTCGTTCGGGGCGCCGGCGGCCCGATACGGTGACGGGCATGAGCGGCCGCGCACAGCTGATGTGGGATGAGGCAGTAACGGGCTACGACTTCGGGTCCGGGCATCCGATGGACCCGGTCCGGCTCGCGCTGACCATGCGTTTGGTGGAGGCGTTCGAGCTGGACCGCGGACCGCTGGAGGTGGTCGCGGCCAAGCCGGCCGGGGACTCCACGCTGCGGCTGGTGCATCGTGAGGACTACATCGCCGCGGTCCGCAGAGCCTCGGCGGACCCGGCGGCGGCGGACCTGTCGTACGGGCTGGGGACGGCGGACGATCCGGCGTTCCCGCGGATGCACGAGGCGTCCGCGCTGATCGCCGGGCAGTCGGTGGGCGCGGCGGAGGCCGTCTGGCGCGGCGACGCGGCGCATGCGGTGAACTTCGCCGGCGGTCTGCACCACGCGATGCCGGGCGGGGCGGCCGGATTCTGCATCTACAACGACGCGTCGCTGGCGATCGCCCGGCTGCTGGAGCTGGGGGCCGAACGGGTCGCGTATGTGGATGTGGACGTCCACCACGGAGACGGCGTGCAGGCGGCGTTCTGGGAGGACCCGAGGGTACTGACGATCTCGCTGCACGAGCACCCCCGGACGCTCTTCCCGCAGACCGGCTGGCCGGAGGAGACCGGCGGGGCGGGCGCGGAGGGCACCGCGGTGAATGTGGCGCTGCCGGCCGGGACCGGGGACGAGGGCTGGCTGCGGGCGTTCCACGCGGTGGTCCCGGAGCTGCTGGGGGCCTTCCGCCCGCAGGTGATCGTGACGCAGCACGGCGCGGACACCCACTTCGAGGATCCGCTGGCGCATCTCGCGGTGAGCCTGGACGCCCAGCGTGCGGTGGCGGAGGCCTGCCACGACCTGGCGCATGAGCACGCCGACGGCCGGTGGGTCGCGCTCGGCGGGGGCGGCTATGCGGTGGTGGACGTGGTGCCGCGCAGCTGGACGCATCTGGTCGCGATCGCGGCGGGCCGGCCGATCGAGCCGACCTCGATGGTGCCGGAGGCATGGCGGCACGAAGTGTTCCGCCGGACCCGCCAGTTGGCGCCGCACCGGATGACGGACGGCCGTACGCCGCAGTGGCGGGACTTCTTCGACGAGGGCTATGACCCGGCCGACCGGCTGGACCAGGCGGTGCTGGCGACCCGTCGGGCGGTCTTCCCGGCGCACGGGTTGCTGCCGTAGGGCCGGCCTTCCTGCGGGGGCTGTAACGCTGTTACGGCGGCCCGGGAGCGGGTACTCGGCGGGAGCCGACGGCCCGCACGCGGTCGTCGTCCTGCGCTGCACCGCACCGCTCCGTCCGCCGCTCCCGTACGGCCGTGTCCGGCGCCGCGCCCCACGGATGTGTGATGTCCCGCTGGTCCGGGCACCCGAAGGCCGACCAACCGGACAGTATGGGAAGCGTGTTGGGAACCGGGGCGCTGCGGGCGCACCTGATCGAGGCGCGGCTCGCGGGGACGATCGCGACCACGCGGGAGAAGAGTCTGGCGCGCTACCGGCTCTTCGCGGCACGCGATCCCCGGGCGCTGCTCGGGCTGGATCCCGAGCGGGACTGGCCGCTGAGTGAAGTACTGCGACTGATGGGGCGTAAGTGCGGGGTTTCGGTCGATCCCGCGCACACTTCCGGCCCGGATGTGATCGACCCCGACCGTACGGTCGCCGCGCTGGACGGGTTCGCCGAACGGATCGCCACGGCGGCCGGCCGCCGGGTGCCGGTACTGATCGGCACCGGCCATCCGCACCGGTTGCTGGAGTTCTACGCCGCCCTCGCAGACGCTCTCTCGTCGGCGGGCTGCACCGTTCTCACCCCGGCGTATGGCGCCCGTGTCGACATAGCGACCCGGTTCGGGGTACGTCCCTGCACCCTTGAGTACGTACGGGGAGTCGCGCTGATGCGAGAAACCGGCGTGCGGGGTGCGCCCGGGGCCGGGGGCGTACACACCCATTCTCCGCTCCCGGTACGGACCGCTCTGGCGGCCGCGGCGGACGCTGCGGGGCCGCTGCCGGGGCTGGTGATCGGGGACCACGGTTGGGTCTGCGGGGCAGGTCAGCTGGGCTTTGAGGCGATCGGGCTGGCGGACACGGACGACCCGGCGCCGTTCGTCGGCCAGGCCGAGGGACGGGTGTCCGTGGTGGTGCCGCTCGATGACGCCGTGCGGGCGGCGGACTATCGGCCGCTGGCCCGCTATGTATTGAATCGGGCATGTCTGTCCCGATAGGCGGCTGTTCGCTGCTCCTCTTCCCCACTCGCATCACCCGCCCCTAATCTGGGGAGTGAGCGCATAGCGACGAAGAGTCACCGGAGGGGAAGCCGGTGACCGTCTTATGCGGAAGGTGCAGGTGTGACATGGCGGCAGACCAGAGGCCTCTGAACGAGGTCGTGTTCCTGACAGTGGCGGAGGTCGCCACGGTGATGCGAGTGTCGAAGATGACCGTGTACCGCCTGGTGCACAGCGGTCATCTGCCCGCGATTCGCGTGGGGAGGTCATTCCGGGTTCCGGAGCAGGCGGTGCACGACTACCTCCGGGAGTCCTTTGTGGGGGTGGAATCAGCCTGACAGGTCCGTCGCCGACCCTCGGATTACGCCGTTCGCCCGGCGGCGGGTAGGCTGGCCCGATGTAGGTAGTGTGGGCTCGGACGCCCCGCACCGAGTGATTCGAAGTGAGCGAGGGTAGTCGTGGGCTCTGTTATCAAGAAGCGGCGCAAGCGGATGGCGAAGAAGAAGCACCGCAAGCTGCTCAAGCGCACCCGTGTTCAGCGTCGTAACAAGAAGTAAGCGACGCTGATCGCGAATTCGCAGCCCCCCATCGCCTTGGAGCGATGGGGGGCTGCGGTGCGTTGTGGGCCGTATGGACGGTGGTCGGACGGAAATGTGGCCACGGGCATCCTGCGGTCATCACTGCGCAACACCGACCCGATAGCGTGGTCCGCACAGCTCGGGCCAGTCGTGGTCGCGGCGGGAAGGAAGGGCTGATCTTGGGCAAGGTCGTGCTCGTCACGGGAGTCGCACGGCAATTGGGCGGCCGGTTCGTCCGCCGCATCCAGCGCGATCCCGATGTCGACCGGGTGATCGGGGTGGACGCCGTGCCGCCGGAGCACCATCTGGGCGGCGCCGAATTCCTCAAAGCCGATATCCGGCATCCGGCCATTGCCCGGGTCCTTGCCGAGACGGGCGTCGACACCGTCGTCCATATGGACATCAACGGCACGCCGTTGGGCAAGCGCGGCGGGCGCGCCTCGGTGAAGGAAACCAACGTCATCGGGACGATGCAGCTGCTCGGCGCCTGCCAGAAGGCCCCTCATGTGCAGCGGCTGGTCATCAAGTCCAGCACCAGCGTCTACGGCTCCGCGCCCCGCGACCCCGCCGTCTTCACCGAGACCACCACCCCGAAGTCACTGCCCAGTGGTGGCTTCGCCAAGGACATCGTCGAGGTCGAGGGGTACGTCCGCGGCTTCGCCCGCCGCCGGCCGGATGTGGCGGTCTGTGTGCTGCGCTTCGCCAACATCCTCGGACCGTGCGCGGATTCCCCGCTCGCCGAGTACTTCTCGCTGCCCGTATGGCCCACCGTGCTCGGCTACGACCCGCGGCTTCAGTTCGTCCACGAGGACGACGCCATCGAGGTGCTGCGGATGGCCGCCGCCGCGCCGCGCCGCGGCACGCTCAACAGCGGCACGTTCAATATCGCCGGAGACGGTGTGCTGCTGCTCTCGCAGACCTCCCGGCGGCTGGGGCGGCCGACCGTACCGCTGCTGCTGCCGACGGTCACCTGGGCCGGTACGGCGCTGCGGTCCGTCGGCATCACGGACTTCTCGCCGGAACAGATCCGGCTGCTCACGCACGGCAGGGTCGTCGAAACGACGCAGATGCGCGAGACACTGGGGTTCCACCCGAAGTACACGACGGCGGAGACCTTCGCGGAATTCGCCCGCAGCCGCGGACCCGGGCTGTTGCCGCCCGAGTCCCTCGCCCGCACCGTCGACCGGCTCGCCGGCGTGCTGCCCGCACGCGGCGGCCCGACCCAGTGAGGAGTTCATCCACGATGGCGGACGCCAAGGTCATTCCCTTCGGCGAGGAGCCCCGGGCGCGCAGGAAGGCCAGGCGGGCCGGGCGCGCGGGACGCGATGCGGCGCTGGCGCCCGTACCGGAGGCACGGACCGAGCATCCGCCGGCGGTGCCCCCGCGGCAGAGTCCCGGGCGGTCCCTGGACGAACGGATCGCGGGCGGGCTGGCGTTTCTGCGGCGGCGGATCACCGGCGACTATGAAGTCGACGACTTCGGGTACGACAAGGAGCTGACCGACCAGGTCCTGATGTCGCTGCTGCGGCCCTTCTACGAGAAGTACTTCCGGGTCGAGGTGAAGGGGGTGGAGAACATCCCCTCCGACGGCGGTGCGCTGATCGTCGCCAACCACTCCGGGACGCTGCCGCTGGACGGCCTGATGCTCCAGGTCGGGGTGCACGACAATCACCCGGCACAGCGTCATCTCCGGCTGCTGGCGGCCGATTTGGTCTTCGTCCTGCCGGTGATAAACGAACTGGCACGCAAGGCCGGGCACACCCTCGCCTGCGCGGAGGACGCCCAGCGGCTGCTGGAGCGTGGTGAGATCGTCGGGGTGATGCCGGAGGGCTTCAAGGGCATCGGCAAGCCCTTCGCGGACCGCTACAAACTCCAGCGCTTCGGGCGGGGCGGCTTCGTCTCCACGGCCCTGAAGGCCGGGGTGCCGATCGTGCCGTGCTCGATCGTCGGCGCGGAGGAGATCTACCCGATGATCGGGAACGCCAAGACGCTGGCGCGGGTGCTGGGGCTGCCGTATTTCCCGATCACGCCGACCTTCCCGTGGCTGGGGCCGCTGGGTGCGGTGCCGCTGCCGACGAAGTGGACGATCCAGTTCGGCGAGCCGATCCAGACGGCCGGCTATCCGGCGGAGGCGGCGGACGATCCGATGCTGATGTTCAACCTGACCGATCAGGTACGGGAAACGATTCAGCACACTCTCTACAAGCTGCTGGTACAGCGACGCTCGGTGTTCTTCTGAGGGAAGGACCAGAAGAACACCGAGCGGGCCGGCGCCAAAGAGCTGGGCTACTTGGGGAGATCCTCGCCGTCGATGCCCAGACCGGGAAGCAGCCCCGGGATCAGCGGCGGGAGGGTGACGTCGGGGCGGCCGCCGGTGTCCTTGCGGCCAGCGCTCCCCCCGTCGTGCGGTGACGGGCTGTCGCCCTTGGAGGGCGGGTCGAGCAGCCCGCCCGTGTTGCCGCCGAGCAGGCCGTCCTCCTGCGAAGGCGAGGCCGACGGGCGCGGGGCGTGCGATCCGCCGCGGTGCTTGCCGTGGGCGGACTTGCTGCCGGACGGTGCCGGACGGCCGTCGGAGCCGGAGCCGGTGCCCGCGGAGGCGGGCGTGTCGCGGTGGTGGCGCCTGCTGTCCGGAGTGGACGGCAGCAGCGAGCGGAGCGGACCGACCTCTTTGTCTATGGCGTCGAAGACCGAGCTGACCTCGTCGCGGACGTCGGTGAGCTGCACCGGGAGCTTGTCGCGCAGATGCGACCAGGTGCCGCGGTGGGACTTGGTGAAGGAGTTCAGCGCCTGGATGGGGTCGAGCGAGCCATCGCGCTCATACGCCGCGTGCAGCAGGCGGTGGCCCTCGCCCGCGTCGTGCCGGATGCCGGCCAGCGCCTTGCGGATCTCGCCGAGCGCCTCGTGGTCGAGGTCGGCGAGCCGGGCGCGCTCCATCAGGCGGCGGACCTCCATCATGCGGGTGGAGGCCTGGTCGAGAAGGAGCCGTCCGCGGTCGGAGTCATCGTCGGCCATGCCGAGCCGGAGGTCCTCCATACCGCGCTTGAGGCCGTAGAGGGAGTCGCCGGGGAGGGCATCGGAGCTGGCCGCGGCGACGCCGCTGAACGCTCCGGCGGCGACGCCGACCGTCAGCCCGCCGGCCGCCAGCCCCTTGGAGAGACGGGAGCGCGGGCGCAGTCGGCCGATCGATTTCGTGGCGCGGTGCGCGCCTTTGTGGGCGCGCTGCTCGGGCACCCTGGCACCGTCGGACGGAGCGCCTTCGGCGAAGGCGGCCTCCATCGCGGCGATGAGCTGGGCGCGCTGGACAGTCTTGACCTCGGTGGCCATCTCGGGCCCCGGGAGTCTCCCGAGGCCGTCGGCGACCGCCAACAGCCGTGCTTCGCCCGGCGCTTGCGCCGGATTGTCGACCTGGTCCTCGGCCGCCGCGCCTTCGAGGACCTGCTCCTCCAGCGCCTGGGCGAAGGCGTTGGCCCGCCGGTGCACCGAGACATTTGCGATCACGGGCGGCACCTCCTCTCGTCATCCCGCTCGACTCCCCGGACTGGCTTTGACTGTCCAGATGGACCGGATGGTTGCACGCCGTGCTCCGCGGCCACTCGATCGAGTGAGTGGCAGCGGGCATGGCGTGACCGCATGGAGCCTGCATCCCGCACAACGAGCGGCGCGGCACTCGGGTTACGCACTCACGATGATCTGACCGACCGGGTGCGAGTGGTCACCAAGAGTGAGCGAATGAGGGTGTGGGGCGGGGCGTCGGTTCATGTGGACAGGGGGTCAGCGGGCGTCTTCGGGGAGCAGGCGCGCGAGGGTGCGGACCGCGCGGTACTGGAGGGTCTTGATCGCGCCCTCGTTCTTGCCCATGACGCGGGCGGTCTCGGCGACCGAGAGGCCCTGGAGGAAGCGCAGCGTGACGCACTCCTGCTGCTGGGGGTTGAGCTTGCGTACCGCCTCCAGGAGGGCGGCGTTGGAGAGCGATTCGAGGACCGAGTCCTCGGGGCTGCGCTCGACCTCGTTGGCGTCGAGCATCTCTCCGGTGGTGACTTCCAGACGGAAGCGGGAGGACTTGAAGTGGTCGGCGACGAGGTTGCGGGCGATGGTCACCAGCCAGGCGCCGAAGTCACGGCCCTGCCAGGTGAACGTGCCGATGCGGCGCAGGGCGCGCAGAAAGGTCTCGCTGGTCAGGTCCTCGGCCGTGGCGCGTCCGCCCACGCGGTAATAGATGTAGCGGTAGACCGTGTCGGCGTACTGGTCGTAGAGGCGGCCGAAGGCTTCGGCCTCGCCGGCCTGGGCTCGTTCGACGAGGTCCATCATGCGACGGCTGTCGCTGTCGGCGGGGCGACGGGCGGTGGTCGTGCCGGTGCCGGAGCGGCGGGTTCTGCCGGCGGCCTTTCCGACCGCAGCACTCCCGTCGGCCAGGGCGTAGCAGGGTCCGGCGGCGGGGACGGCTGAGGCGAATGCGGGGACGGCGTACGCGGTGGGGACAAAACTGCGCAGGTGGTCGACGAGTGTCGTACGCAGCGTAGCCAGGCCCGAGGCGTCAACCCCGACGTGTGGGTACACGGGACTCCCAGAGGCAGAGCTTCCATCACGTGCAGTGCGGGACCGTTCACTCCTCGTAGGGACGTGTGGGTTCCGGATTGCGTCTGAGGAGAATAACGCTTCGTACAGGCAGCGCTACACCCAGTTGCTCAAATCATCGATTAGTTACGGTCCGTGCCGGGTTGGTGGCAGATCAAGTATCGAATACTGAGCAACTATTGATCGGAAGGGAACGCAATCTGCCTGGTTGGAAGGCGTGTTGTGGCTGACCGACGGCAGCGGGACTGAGGGGACGGCGCGGGGGGTAGGAAGAGGGGATGGCCGTCCCGTCCGATCGGTGATCAGGCCTGGTCAGCGGCGTCGGCGCTGGAGCGCGACCGCGGCCGCGGCGCCGCCGGCGAGGGCGCCGACCCCGGCCGCCGCCGGGATGCCGATCTTGGCCGCTTTCCGGCCGGTGCGGTAGTCGCGCAGCCGCCAGCCCTGCTCCCGGGCGTGCTTGCGCAGCCTGCTGTCGGGATTGATCGCATACGGGTGCCCGACGAGCGAGAGCATCGGGATGTCGTTGGCGGAGTCGCTGTAGGCGGCGCAGTGCGACAGGTCCAGGCCCTCGGCGGCCGCCAGTGCGCGGACCGCCTCGGCCTTGGCGGGGCCGTGCAGCGGCTCGCCGACCAGCTTGCCCGTGTAGACACCGCCGACGGACTCGGCGACGGTGCCCAGCGCGCCGGTCAGGCCAAGCCGGCGGGCGATGATCGTCGCGGTCTCGACGGGGGCCGCGGTCACCAGCCAGACCTTCTGGCCGGCGTCGAGGTGGGCCTGGGCCAGGGCGCGGGTGCCGGGCCAGACCCGCTCGGCCATGTACTCGTCGTAGATCTCCTCGCCGATGGACATCAGCTCGGCGACGCGGTGGCCCTGGACGATGGACAGCGCGCTGTTGCGGACGTCCGCCATGTGCTCGGGGTTCTCCGAGCCGGCCAGCCGGAAGTAGATCTGCTGCCAGGCGAAGCGGGCCAGGTCGCGCTTGTGGAAGAAGTGCCGTTTGTACAGGCCGCGGCCGAAGTGGAAGAGCGCGGCGCCCTGCATGACGGTGTTGTCCAGGTCGAAGAACGCGGCGGCCGCGGTGTCCCCGACGACCGGGAATTCGGGCTCCGCGGGCGTCTCCTCGACGGGCGGGGCCTCCTGGGAGGACTTGCGGGCGGCCTCGGCCGCGGCCTCGCCGGCCAGCACGCTGCGGGCCGTGGCGGGGCGTCGGCGGCGAGGGATCCAGCCCAGGTCGAAGAGCGCCCCGGAGGGCATCCAGCCGGATCGGCGAGCGGGCGACATGCCGACAGCGTAGCCAGTTTGTTCGGTGCAGCCGGTTACGGGCGCGTGTCAGGAGGGCCTGGGGAGGGGGAAGGGCGCATTACGGCCACCTCAGCGGGGCCTTAGGGGGCGGGCGAACACTTCCCGTAGGGGACGAGAAGGCCCCCTGCGGGGCCACAACGTGGTGGGGGGAGGGGGAATTCCTTGCGTCGTGGGGCGGTGGGGGATTTCCGGGCGGGTTGGGGGTCGGGGTCAGGCGCCCAGGGCCGTGCGCAGGCGTTTCGGGTCGACGCGCCAGAAGTCGTGCTGGGCGCCGTCGACGAGGATGACCGGAATCTGCTCCCAGTACTTGCGGTGCAGCTCGGGGTCCTCCGTGATGTCTTTCCGCTCCCACGACGCGCCGGTCTCGGCGCAGACCTTCTCGATCACGGCCTGGGCGTCGTCGCAGAGGTGGCAGCCCGGCTTGCCGACGAGGGTGACCAGCCGGTCGGCGGGGTTCTTGCGGGGGCTGCGGCTGAACAAGGGGGCCATGGAGCCATTGTGCCGGGTCACGGCGGTGTCCGGTCCGGCCGGGTTCGACTACCATCGGTGGGCGATTTGTAGGTTTCCGGGGGTATAGCGGTGAGGAGTGAGGGCGCGTGCTCCCGTCGGTGCTACCCGCTGAAACGGGTGGCGCGAGTGAACGGTGTGACGTGGGAGTTGGTTCCACGGGGGCCCGTAATGGCCGCGTGACCCCGGTCACTTTGGGCCGACAAAACGGACACCATCTTTGTGCACGCGTTCACAAAGACATAGCCTGCACAAGACAGGGCGGTCGGGTTCCATACGGTCGCCCGCAGCCCCGCTCTACCCGCAGGAGCACCGTGGCAACTGGCCGAACTCACCGACCGGCGACCCGAAGCCGAGGCATTCCCGAGGCCACCGTCGCCCGGCTTCCGCTGTATCTGCGTGCACTGACCGCGCTCTCCGAGCGCTCGGTACCCACGGTCTCCTCCGAGGAGCTCGCGGCCGCGGCGGGGGTCAATTCCGCCAAGCTGCGCAAGGACTTCTCCTACCTCGGCTCGTACGGGACCCGCGGCGTCGGCTACGACGTGGAGTACCTCGTTTACCAGATCTCGCGTGAACTGGGGCTGACCCAGGACTGGCCGGTTGTCATCGTCGGTATCGGTAACCTCGGCGCCGCCCTCGCCAACTACGGCGGCTTCGCCTCGCGCGGGTTCCGCGTCGCCGCGCTGATCGACGCCGACCCGGCCATGGCCGGCAAGCCCGTCGCGGGCATCGCGGTCCAGCACACCGATGAGCTGGAGCACATCATCGAGAGCAACGGCGTCTCGATCGGCGTCATCGCCACGCCGGCCGGGGCCGCCCAGCAGGTCTGTGACCGCCTGGTCGCGGCCGGTGTCACCTCGATCCTCAACTTCGCGCCGACCGTGCTGACCGTGCCCGACGGGGTGGACGTCCGCAAGGTCGACCTGTCGATAGAGCTCCAGATCCTCGCCTTCCACGAGCAGCGCAAGGCCGGCGAGGAGGTCGGGCCCGACAGCGGTGGGCCGGCGGCCGCCGCCCGCGCCGCGGTGGCGGACGATCGCAAGGGACCTGACGGGGACATGCCCGCCGTGATGCCGGCATGACACTCCTGGTCGTCGGACTGAGCCACCGCAGCGCGCCGGTGAGCGTGCTGGAGCGGGCCGCGCTCGCCCCGGAGGCGCGCGGCAAGCTGCTCCAGGACGCGGTGTCGGCCGAACCGGTCACCGAGTCCGCGGTGCTCTCCACCTGCAATCGCATCGAGCTCTACGCCGACGTGGACAAGTTCCACGCGGGTGTCGCCGAGCTGTCCGGCCTCCTGGCCCGGCACAGCGGCGCCGGCCTGGAGGAGCTCACCCCTTATCTCTACGTCCACTACGAGGACCGGGCGGTCCACCACCTCTTCTCGGTGGCCTGCGGCCTGGACTCGATGGTCGTCGGCGAGGGCCAGATCCTCGGGCAGATCAAGGACGCGCTGGCCGTCGCGCAGGAGCAGCACACCGCGGGCCGGCTGCTGAACGATCTGTTCCAGCAGGCCCTGCGGGTCGGCAAGCGGGCCCACAGTGAGACCGGTATCGACAAGGCCGGCCAGTCGCTGGTCACCTTCGGGCTGGAGCAGCTCGCGGCCGGCCGGGACGTCGAGGACTGGGCGCGCGGCAAGCGGGCGCTGGTCATCGGCGCCGGCTCGATGTCGTCGCTGGCCGCCACCACGCTCGTACGGGCCGGGGTCGGCGAGCTGGCCGTCGCCAACCGCACCGTCGAGCGCGCCGAGCGGCTGGTGCAGATCCTCACCGAGCCGGGCGGGACCGGCGCCGCCACCGGGCTCGCCGCCCGTGCGGTGGCGATGACCTCCGTCCCGGAAGAGCTGGCGCTCGCCGACATCGTGGTCTCCTGTACCGGTGCGACCGGCCTGGTCCTGGCGGGCGAGATGGTCGCCGCCGCGCGCGACGGCCGTACGGCTCCGCTGGCGCTGCTCGATCTCGCCATGCCGCGGGACATAGATGCCGCGGTGCACCGGATCGAGGGCGCGCACCTCGTCGACATCGAGTCGCTGGCCGACGCGTCCGCGGACGCACCGATGGCGGCCGACGTGGACAAGGTGCGCGGCATCGTCTCCGATGAGGTCGCCGCGTTCGGCGCCGCCCAGCGGGCCGCGCACATCACCCCCACCGTGGTCGCCCTGCGCACCATGGCCGCGGACGTCGTCGCCGGTGAGATCGCCCGGCTCGACGGCCGCCTTCCCGACCTGGACGACAAGCAGCGCGCCGAGATCACCCAGACCGTGCGCCGCGTCGTCGACAAACTCCTGCACGCGCCCACTGTCCGGGTCAAGCAGCTGGCCAGCGAGCCCGGCGGCGCCGGGTACGCGGACGCCCTGCGGGAACTCTTCGACCTCGACCCCCAGACGGTCGCCGCCGTCAGCCGGGCCGACACGCGCGCCGACAGGCACGATGCACGGGAGCGGGCATGACTGACAGCACCACGAGAGCACTGCGGCTGGGCACGCGGCGCAGCAAGCTCGCCATGGCCCAGTCCGGACAGGTCGCCGAGGCGGTGCGCGCACTGACCGGCCGCCCCGTCGAACTGGTGGAGATCACCACCTACGGGGACACCTCCCGCGAGCATCTCGCGCAGATCGGCGGCACCGGTGTGTTCGTCTCCGCGCTGCGGGACGCGCTGCTCGCCGGGGAGATCGACTTCGCCGTTCACTCGCTCAAGGACCTGCCCACCGCGCAGCCCGAGGAGCTGACCCTGGCCGCGATACCCGTACGGGAAGACCCCCGGGACGCGCTGATCGCCAGGGACGGGCTCACCTTCGAGCAGCTGACCGCCGACGAGGACCGGGTGGCCCGCATCGGCACCGGCTCCCCCAGGAGGATGGCGCAGCTGAACGCCTGGGCCAGGTCGCTGGGCCGGCGTGTGGAGACCGTGCCGATACGCGGGAACATCGACACCCGCATCGGCTTCGTCGAAAAGGGCGAACTGGACGCGGTCGTACTGGCCGCCGCCGGACTCACCCGCATCGGCCGGATCGACGAGGTGACGCAACTGCTGTCGCCCGACGTGATTTTGCCTGCCCCCGGCCAGGGGGCGCTGGCGATCGAGTGCGCCGCGGTCAACGCGGACCTCGCCGCCCGGCTCGCCGAGCTCGACGACCCGGACACCCGGGCCGCCGTGACCGCCGAGCGATCCCTGCTCGCCGCCCTGGAGGCCGGCTGTTCCGCACCCGTCGGAGCACTGGCCGAACTTTCCCCAAGCTCTCGACTTCGTTCGAGCAGGGGAGGCCCCAAGGCCGACGAGCAGGCTGTCACCGAATTGCACCTGCGCGGTGTCGTCGGCACGACCGACGGCAGCACGCTGGTGCAGATGTCCACCACCGGGCACGTACCCGCCTCTCCCGACGAGCTGTCGACCCCGCTGCACATGGGTCGGGAACTCGCCGCCGAGATGCTCGCAAAGGGTGCGGCCGGTCTTATGGGGGAGCGAGCACTTTGAACCCCACCGCCCCAAACCACTCCGCCTCCGGTCAGGTCACCTTCCTGGGTGCCGGGCCGGGAGACCCGGGTCTGCTGACGCTGCGTGCCGTGGAGGCGCTGGCCTCCGCGGACGTACTGATCGCCGACCCGCAGGTGCTGGACGTCGTGCGCGTGCATGCCCGCGCACAGGTGGACACACCACTCCAGGCATCAGCCGACGAGGCGTCAATCCCCGCCGATGTCCCGGCCCTTAGGGACACCGCCAATCTTGTCATGGCGGCCGCCCGTGCGGGCAAGCGGGTCGTACGTGCCGTCAGCGGAGATCCCGGCCTGGACGGGTACGTCGCCGAGGAGATGCTGGCCTGCGCCGCCGAAGGCATCGTCTTCGAGGTCGTGCCCGGTATCGCCGCGGCCGTCGGCGTGCCCGCGTACGCCGGTGTCCCGCTGCGGGACGCGCAGGGCACCGATGTCCGCTTCGTCGACGCCCGCACCGCCGATGCGCGCTGCTGGTCCGAGGTGGGTGCCAGCGACGCCACCGCCGTCGTCTCCACCTCCCTCGACTCGGTGGCCGCGGCCGCCGGTGAGCTGGTGTCCGGGGGCCGCAAGCCCGACACTCCGCTGACCGTCACCGTCGCCGGTACCACCACCCGCCAGCGCACCTGGACCGCCACCCTCGGGTCGGTCGCGCAGGTGCTCAAGGCCGCCAAGGTGCTGCCGTCGCCGGACGGCGGCCAGCCGGTCATAGCCGTGGTCGGTGAGCGCAGTGCCGCCGCGCAGCGCGACCGCCTTTCGTGGTTCGAGTCCAAGCCGCTCTTCGGCTGGCGGGTGCTCGTGCCGCGCACGAAGGAGCAGGCCGCGTCGCTCTCCGACCAGCTCGTCTCGTACGGCGCGGTGCCGCACGAGGTCCCGACCATCGCCGTCGAACCGCCGCGCACCCCGCAGCAGATGGAGCGCGCGGTCAAGGGCCTGGTCACCGGCCGCTACGAGTGGATCGCCTTCACCTCGGTCAACGCCGTCAAGGCCGTCCGGGAGAAGTTCGAGGAGTACGGCCTGGACGCCCGCGCGTTCGCCGGGATCAAGGTCGCCGCGGTCGGCGAGCAGACCGCCAAGGCGCTGGTCGCCTTCGGCGTGAAGCCCGACCTGGTGCCGAGCGGTGAGCAGTCCGCCGCCGGCCTGCTGGAGGACTGGCCGCCCTACGACCCGGTCTTCGACCCGATCGACCGCGTCTTTCTGCCGCGCGCCGACATCGCCACCGAGACCCTGGTCGCCGGGCTGATCGAGCTGGGCTGGGAGGTCGACGACGTCACCGCCTACCGGACGGTGCGCGCCTCGCCGCCGCCGGCCGAGACCCGTGAGGCGATCAAGGGCGGCGGCTTCGATGCGGTGCTCTTCACGTCCTCGTCGACCGTGCGGAACCTCGTCGGCATCGCCGGCAAGCCGCACAACGTGACCGTGATCGCCTGTATCGGTCCGGCCACCGCCAAGACCGCCGAGGAGCACGGGCTGCGGGTGGACGTGATGTCGCCCGAGCCGTCGGTGCACAAGCTGGCCGAGGCACTCGCGGACTTCGGGGCGGCGCGCCGCGATGCCGCGCTGGAGGCCGGGGACCCGGTCACCCGCCCGAGCGAGCGGCGGCCCGGCTCGCGCCGGAGAGCGCGCAGCTGACAGCGGTTCGTACGGCTCGGAAGGGCGCCTCTCCTGGGGGCGCCCTTCTGCTTGTCCGGGGAGCCGGTGGTCCGCGTCGCCCGTCGTCCCGTGAGCCCGCTGTCGCGGCCCCGGGCGGGCGCCGGAAGGGGCCGGGCCTGCCGACGACACGTCGGCAAAGGCAGGTGCACGGCGGGCGTAGCGTGTTCGGTATGACGAAGTACGGAAGCTTCCCAGGAGCGCGGCCGCGGCGCCTGCGCACCACCCCCGCCATGCGGCGGATGGTCGCGGAGCACCGGCTGCATCCGGCGGACCTGATCCTCCCGGCGTTCGTCCGGGAGGGGATCAGCGAGCCGGTGCCGATCTCCGCCATGCCGGGCGTCGTCCAGCACACCCGCGACACGCTGCGCAAGGCCGCCGTTGAGGCGGTCGAGGCCGGGGTCGCCGGGATCATGCTGTTCGGGGTGCCCGAGGACGCCAAGAAGGACGCGGCGGGCACGGCGGGCACCGACCCGGACGGCATCCTCCAGGTCGCCATCCGCGATGTGCGGGCCGAGGTCGGCGACGACCTCGTGATCATGTCGGACCTGTGCCTGGACGAGTACACCGACCACGGGCACTGCGGTGTCATGGACGCCGACGGCCGGGTCGACAACGACGCGACGCTGGAGCGCTACGCCGAGATGGCGCAGGTCCAGGCCGATGCGGGCGTCCATGTCGTGGGCCCCAGCGGCATGATGGACGGCCAGATCGGCGTCATCCGGGACGCTCTGGACCAGACCGGCCACGAGGACGTCTCGATCCTCGCCTACACCGTGAAGTACTCCTCCGCCTTCTACGGCCCCTTCCGCGAGGCCGTCGGCTCGTCCCTCCAGGGCGACCGCAAGACCTACCAGCAGGACCCGGCCAACCTCCGTGAGTCGCTGCGCGAGCTGGCGCTCGACCTGGAGGAGGGCGCCGACATGGTGATGGTCAAGCCGGCGCTGCCGTACCTGGACGTGCTGGCGAAGATCGCGGACGCGGTGGAGGTGCCGGTCGCCGCGTACCAGATCTCCGGTGAGTACGCGATGGTCGAGGCGGCCGCCGAGAAGGGCTGGATCGACCGGGACAAGGCGATCATGGAGACGCTGACCGGCATCAAGCGGGCCGGCGCGAACATGATCCTCACGTACTGGGCGACGGAGGCCGCGCGGGGGCTGTGAGGCACCCGGCGGCCGTCCGTCGCAGCTGCTCCCGTCCCCGGGGTCCGGGGGCGGGAGCTTTGCTGTGTGAAGGTGACGTTTTGTCCGCCTGGTTCCGGGCACGCACCGGTTGTCAGGGAAGACCGCGACCGGACCGAGGAGCGAGTCACCATGACCGCGAAGCGCAAGATGCAGGCGAAGGGCGCCCAGGTCATCGGCGCCATGAAGGAAGTCGTCGGCAAGGCGACGCACAACCGCAAGCTGGAGGCCGAGGGCAAGGCGGAGAAGACCGCCGGTCAGGGCCTCGATGTGAGCGAGAAGACCAAGGACGAGGTGCGTAAGCGCTGGCCGTGAGGGCCACCCGGTGTCGCTGTCCCTCCCCTGGAGACCGGTACGGCCCCGTACCTCACCTGTGAGGTACGGGGCCGTGGTGGGAAGCGCTGGGCGGCCAGACCGGCGCGCTCCGGTCAGAGGCGCTCGGGCGTCCGGATGCCGAGCAGGGCCATGCCCTGGTGGAGCGTGCGGGCGGTCAGCTCGCACAGGAACAGCCGGTTGGCGATCTGGTCCGCGCCGCCCTCGGCCTTCAGGACCGGGCACTGGTCGTAGAAGGTCGTGAAGAGCGAGGCGAGGCCGTAGAGGTACGCGGCGAGCTTGTGCGGCTCGTACGACGCGGCGGCCTCGGCGACGGTCTCGCCGAACTGGTCGAGGTGCAGGCCCAGCGCCCGCTCCGCCGGGGCCAGCGGCAGCTCCGGGTGCGCCTGCGGGCCCACGTCACCGGCCTTGCGGAAGATCGACCGGATACGGGCGTAGGCGTACTGGAGGTACACCGAGGTGTCGCCGTTCAGCGAGACCATCTGGTCCAGGTCGAACTTGTAGTCGCGGCTCGGCGACGTCGACAGGTCCGCGTACTTCACCGCGCCGATGCCGACCTGCGCACCGTTCTCGGTGATCTCCCGCTCGGTCAGGCCGATCGGCTCGCCCTTCTCCCGCACCACCGCGGTCGCCCGCTCGGCCGCCTCGTCGAGCAGGTCCTCCAGGCGTACGGTCTCGCCCGCACGGGTCTTGAACGGCTTGCCGTCCGCACCGAGGACCGTGCCGTAGCCCATGTTGTGCGCGGTGATGTCGTCGCTCAGCCAGCCCGCCCGGCGGGCCGTCTCGAAGACCATCCGGAAGTGCAGCGACTGGCGGACGTCCACGACGTACAGGAGCGTCGTCGCCTTCAGGTCGAAGACGCGGTTGCGGATCGCGGAGAGATCGGAGGCCGCGTAGCCGAAGCCGCCGTCCGCCTTCTGCACGATCAGCGGCACCGGCTGGTCGTCCTTGCCGCGGATCTCGTCGAAGAAGACCACCAGTGCGCCCTCGGAGCGGACGGCGACGCCCGACTCCTCCAGCAGCCGCGCGGTCTCGGTCATCATGTCGTTGTACGCGGACTCGCCGACGATCTCGTCGTCGCGGACCTCCATGTCCAGCTTCTCGAAGACCGAGTAGAAGTAGACCTTCGACTCGTCCACGAACCGCTGCCACAGGTCGAGGGTCTCCGCGTCGCCGGACTGGAGCGCCACGACCCGCTTCCGGGCCCGCTCCTTGAACTGCTCGTCGGCGTCGAAGACGGCGCGCGAGGCCTTGTAGACGCGGTTGAGGTTGCTCATCGCCTGCTCGCCGTCGACGTCGGCCGCCGGGGCCAGCTCGCCGGGGTTCTCGATCAGGTACTGGATGAGCATGCCGAACTGGGTGCCCCAGTCGCCGATGTGGTGCCGGCCGATCGTCCGCTCACCGGTGAAGTCCAGCATGTGGCGCAGGGCGTCGCCGATGACCGCCGAGCGCAGGTGCCCGACGTGCATCTCCTTGGCGACATTCGGCTGGGCGTAGTCGATGACCGTGACGCCGGGGTTCTCCTTCAGCGGCACGCCGAGCCGGTCGTCGTCGGCGCGCGCGGCCAGCGTCTGGGTGATCGCCCGGTCGGTGACCGTGATGTTGAGGAAGCCGGGGCCGGAGACCTCGACCTCCTTGAAGAGGGCGTTCTCGCCGATCTCCGCGACGACCTTGGTCGCCAGCTCCCGCGGATTGCCCTTGAGCTTCTTCGCCAGCGCCAGCATGCCGTTGGCCTGGAAATCCGCCCGGTCACTTCGGCGCAGCAGCGGGTCGGCGGAGCCGGCCTCCGGCAGGGCTGCCGAGAGGGCGTCCGCGACGCGCTGGTGGACCGAAGCTGCGAGGGAGGTGACCGAGGCCATGGAAAGAGCCGTTCCGTCGGAGTGGAAAGGGTTTGCCAATGAGTATCCCACGGCACTACCACTGATTTTCCGTCTGGGAGAATGGGCACCGTCAGGCATTTGTGCGTCGCACGCGCAAGACGGCGCAATCAGGAAGCACCAGGAAGAGGAAGGGCCGATCGTGGCTCAGCAGAGCACCGAGACCGACTGGGTCTCCAGGTTCGCGGACGAGGTCATTGCCGAGGCGGAGCGCCGCGCCCCCGGCAAACCGATCGTCTGTGCCTCGGGCCTGAGCCCGTCCGGCCCGATCCACCTGGGCAACCTCCGCGAGGTCATGACCCCGCACCTGGTCGCCGACGAGATCCGCCGCCGTGGCCACGAGGTCCGCCACCTCATCTCCTGGGACGACTACGACCGCTACCGCAAGGTCCCGGCCGGTATCGCGGGCATCGACGAGTCCTGGGCCGAGCACATCGGCAAGCCGCTGACCTCGGTTCCGGCCCCGGCCGGCTCGGCGTACCCGAACTGGGCCGAGCACTTCAAGGCCGCGATGAGCGAGGCGCTGGCCGAGATGGGCGTCGAGTACGACGGCATCAGCCAGACCGAGCAGTACACCTCGGGTGTCTACCGCGAGCAGATCCTGCACGCGATGAAGCACCGCGCGGACATCGACGCGATCCTCGCCCAGTACCGCACGAAGAAGGCCCCGGCGAAGAAGTCGCAGAAGCCGGTCGACGAGGCCGAGCTGGAGGCCGCCGAGGGCTCCGGCGCGGCCGGCGAGGACGACGGCAGCGGCGGCTCGGCGGGCTACTTCCCGTACAAGCCGTACTGCGGGCAGTGCGCGAAGGACCTCACCACGGTCACCTCGTACGACGACGAGACCACCGAGCTCGCCTACACCTGCACCGAGTGCGGCTTCGGCGAGACGGTCCGGCTGAGCGAGTTCAACCGCGGCAAGCTGGTCTGGAAGGTCGACTGGCCGATGCGGTGGGCCTACGAGGGCGTGATCTTCGAGCCGTCCGGTGTCGACCACTCCTCGCCCGGCTCGTCCTTCGTCGTCGGCGGCCAGATCGTCCGCAAGATCTTCGGCGGCGACCAGCCCATCGGCCCCATGTACGCCTTCGTCGGCATCAGCGGCATGGCCAAGATGTCCTCGTCGCGCGGCGGGGTGCCGACCCCGGGCGATGCGCTGAAGATCATGGAGGCGCCGCTGCTGCGCTGGCTGTACGCGCGCCGTAAGCCCAACCAGTCCTTCAAGATCGCCTTCGACCAGGAGATCCAGCGGCTCTACGACGAGTGGGACAAGCTGGAGGCCAAGGTCGCGGACGGCACGGTGCTGCCGGCCGACGCCGCCGCGTACTCCCGCGCGGCCCGCACCGCCGCCGGTGAGCTGCCCCGTACGCCGCGCCCGCTGCCGTACCGCACCCTCGCCTCGGTCGCGGACATCACCGCCGGCCATGACGAGCAGACGCTCCGGATCCTGAGCGAACTGGACCCGGCCAACCCCGTCACCTCCCTGGACGAGACCCGGCCGCGGCTCGACAAGGCGGAGTACTGGATCGCCACCCAGGTCCCGGCCGAGCAGCGCACCATCGTCCGCAGCGAGCCCGACGCGGAGCTGCTCGGCACCCTCGACGAGCAGTCCCGCGGCTCGCTGCGGCTGCTGCTCGACGGCCTCGACGAGCACTGGTCGCTGGACGGACTGACCACGCTCGTCTACGGAGTGCCGAAGGTCCAGGCGGGTCTGGAGCCGGACGCCAAGCCGACCCCGGAGCTGAAGACCGCCCAGCGCGCGTTCTTCGCCCTGCTCTACAACCTGCTGGTCGGCCGGGACACCGGGCCGCGGCTGCCCACCCTGCTGCTGGCCGTCGGCGCCGACCGGGTGCGCAAGCTGCTCGGCGGATGACGGCCCTCGGAGCGCCGCTGCCGTGGAGTCGTAGACACCACGGCGCGCTCTCCGACTGAGGGAGGAGACGGGTTCGGCCCCGGGGACGAGGATTCCCGGGGCCGAACGCTGCACGCTGGAGCCATGAGAGGGTTAATCGGCTTCATCGTCATGATCCAGGGCGCGATGGGATTCATCGGCCAGGTCTTCTTCGACGGCGCCTGGGGGCTGCTGCCCCACTGGTTCACCTTGCCGTCCCCCGCCTACGTCGGCCTCTTCGCGGCCGGTGCGGCGCTGGCCGTATGGGGCGACACGGCCAGGAAGCGCAAGCAGCAGCAGGAGCGCTCGGGGGCGGCATAGGGGCGGCACGGGGACAGCCCCTACGGGATGCGTTCCGTCCCTACCGGATGGGTTCCGTCTCGGAGTGCGCGTTACGCGATGTGTTCGTCCAGCAGCTCCGCGTTGAGGCGGTCGCTGAACTGGTCCATGTAGCGGTGCAGGTCCCGTGCCCGGAGGCGAATCCCGTACTGCGCTTGCAGGTTCGCCGCGAACGCGCCCTGTGTCGGCATGCCTTCGCCCTCTATCGAATGCCGGAACACCTGGTACAGGTCCTCGTCGGTCGGGGCCGCGGCCGGTGCCGGGGCAGGCTGCGGGTCCGCCTCGGGAGTGCCCTTGCCGAGCGGACGCGTGCCACCCGCACCGGTCGGCACCGGGACCTGCGGCTCGGGCTCCGGCCCGTGTGGCGCCGGTACCGGGGCCTGCTCGTGCGCCGGCACCTGCTGGTGATCGTCGTACGAGAGCTGATGCTCCTGCTCCGGGACGTACGCCGGGTCGTAGTCACCCTGATACGTCACCTGCTGCGGCGCCGCGAACCACTGGTTCGGCAGCTCCTCGGCCGCTTCCTGGGCCTTCGGCTCCTCGGCCTTCGGCTCCAGAGCGGGCGTCACGGACTGCTGTGGCGCCGGCAGCAACTGCGGTTCGATGCCGGCCGCGGCAAGCCCCGCGGGAGCGGTCTCGGCCAGCGGTACCCCGTACCGGGCGAGCCGCAGCGGCATCAGGGACTCCACGGGAGCCTTACGGCGCCAGCCCCGCCCGAAGCGCGACCGCAGGCGGGCCTGGTACACGAGCCGTTCCTGCTCCAGTTTGATCACCGCGTCGTAGGACCGCAGCTCCCACAGCTTCATCCGCCGCCACAACAGGAACGTCGGGACCGGCGACAGCAGCCAGCGGGTGAGGCGCACACCTTCCATGTGCTTGTCCGCCGTGATGTCGGCGATCCGCCCGACGGCGTGCCGGGCGGCCTCGACGGTGACGACGAACAGCACCGGGATGACGGCATGCATGCCCATGCCCAAGGGGTCGGACGCCACGGCGGCATTGAACGCCACCGTCGCCACCGTCAGCAGCCACGCTGCCTGGCGCAACAGCGGGAAGGGCATGCGGATCCAGGTCAGCAGCAGATCCAGGGCGAGCAGGACACAGATGCCCGCGTCGATGCCGATGGGGAAGAAGTAGGCGAAGTCGCCGAAGCCCTTCTTGACGGCCAGTTCCCGCACGGCCGCGTAGGAGCCGGCGAAGCCGATGCCGGCGATGACCACCGCGCCGGTGACGACAACCCCGATGAGTATCCGGTGTGTGCGTGTCAGCTTCAGCGGCGCGGCCACCCGAGAACCCCTCTTAGTCGGTCTGTTGCGAGCGACAGCCTGGCACATGTGTACGGGCGGGCGTGGGCCGGTACGGAGGGGGCGGGGTCACGATTGGGGCGCCGGCCGGCGGCGGGCCGGGGCGCTTCACCTCCAGGGTGCGGCTGTGGACGCACCCGTGCCCCCGGCCGGGGCCGGGGGCACGGGCGGTGTCGCTTCGGTCAGCCGTTGGCCTTGGTGGCGGCGGTGACCGCTTCCTTCGCGGCGGCCTGGGCCTTCTTCAGCAGGTCGGCACCCTTGGGGGTGTCCGCGCCCGCCAGGCCGGCACCGTTGTAGTTGAGCGTGACGACGATGTTGGAGGTGCGGGCTATGACCGTGGTGTTCTTGAAGTCGTTGCCCTCCTTCTTCACGTCGTAGGTGATCGCGGTCGCCTCGTCGCCGGTGCCGGACGTCTTCACGGACGTCAGCTTCTTGGCGTCCTTGGTGTCCTTCGCGTCGATGACCTGCTTGGTGTAGAAGTCCGTGGCGCGCTTCTCGCCGGAGCCGATGCCCAGGTCGGAGTCGTAGCGCTGGAAGCCGACGTCCAGCCAGCGGAACTGGGTGCCGTCGACGCCGTTCTCGTCGGAGCTGCTCCAGGAGCAGGTGCCGTGCGCGGCGTTGTCCGTGGAGTTGCCGCGCTCCCCGGAGGCGTCCTTCACCTTGGGCAGCATCTTCTTGACGGTGTCCTTGGAGAACGCCTCGCACGGGTTCGGCAGCTTCTTGAACTTCGCCGGCGCGACGGTCGGCGAGGGCTTGGCCGCACCGCTGGACTTGGCGGAGGCGGAGGCGTCACCGGAGCTGTCGCTGTCCGAGCCGGAGCAGCCGGCGACGAGCAGCACCGGTACTGCTGCGCAGGTGAGAAGGCTGGCAAGTCGCTTGGCTGAACGGTGCATGGTTCCTTCGCTGTTCGTCGTCATCCGGCCGGCATGGCGCGCGACCGTGGCGGTGGCCCGCCTTTCCTCGCGTACGGGCAGGGCGTGTCCGCCCTAGGGGCACGGTACGCGGCGCGGCGAGGTGGGTGACCGATTCCTGTCGATGAGCGCAACGCCCAAAACGGGCGCAGCTCCCCGTACTTGCTGATTCGGGCAATGCGCTCGATCCGGACTATTCGCTGAGGCTCTCCGACAGCTCGCCGGCCAGCGAACGGGCCTTGTCCTGCAGTTCCTGGCTCTCCGGCAACATCGTCTTGTCCGTCGACCACTGGTCGTAGGTGAGCGTCACGATGACGTTCGACGTGCGGAAGACCACAGTGACGTCGCGGTGCACACCCGAGTCCGCTGTGACCAATTTGTCATTGAGGAAGGCCGCATCCCCGAGGTCGTCCAGGACGCGCGGGGCGGTGGAGTCGCTCAGGTCCGCGCTGGGGTCCGCGGCGGGGGTGGACGCCCCCGAGGGGCTCCCGGAGGGCGCCTGCTCCTTCTTGTCCGTCGAGCTGTTCGTGGTGGTTCCCGTGCCCTCCCCCTTGCCCTCTCCCTTGCCCTCGCTCTTGGTGGCGGACGGGCTCGGGTCGGCGGGGGAGGGGGAGCCGTTGCCGCCGGACGGGATCTTGGCGGCCAGCGCCTTGCTGTCGTAGACACCCTGCGCCTTGTCGTCATCGCTGACGGCGGCGTCGTACGACACCACGCGCTGGATGTCGAGGCTCAGATGGCGGGTGCCCGCGGTGGTCTCGCGGGTCCAGCGGCAGCCCACGCGGCGGTCGGTGTCGTAGGTGATGTCGGGCTGGCCGTCGTAGATCTTCTTGGCCTCGTCGCGCGACAGGTGCTGGCCGCCGCCGGGCAGCATGCCGCGGAGGCTGCTGCGCGCGGGCAGCCCGCAGGCCTCGGGGAGGGTCTGATAGCGGCCCGGTTCGGCGGCCTGGCTCGACGTGGAGGTGCCGCCGCTCTTGGCGTCACCCTCTTCGCCGTCGGAGCCGGAGCCGCCGGTGCAGGCGGTGAGGCCGGCGGCCAGGGCCGCGGCCACCACCAGTGCGGCACCGGGTACGAACGGCTTGCGTGGCATCGTTCGCGGCTCCTTTCCCTGCGAAATGCGGTTGCCGCCGGTCAGCGGCCGATGGACACAATGTCTACCGCACGTCTTGCCGCGCACGCCGGTTCGCCGTCCATGATCGGATAACTTGTCCGGCTTTTGCGTTTTTCATAAATTCGGGGGAATGAGGGAGTTATGTCGTACGTCGAGGTACCGGGTGCCCAGGTACCGATACGGATGTGGACGGACCCGGCCACGGTCGAGGGCGTCGCGATGCAGCAGCTGCGCAATGTCGCCACCCTGCCGTGGATCAAGGGCCTGGCCGTGATGCCGGATGTCCACTACGGGAAGGGCGCCACGGTCGGCTCGGTGATCGCCATGCGCGGCGCGGTCTGCCCGGCGGCGGTCGGCGTCGACATCGGCTGCGGAATGAGCGCGGTACGGACCTCGCTCACCGCCGATGACCTGCCCGGCGACCTCTCCCGGCTGCGCTCGAAGATCGAGCAGGCGATTCCGGTGGGCCGGGGCATGCATGACGACCCGGTCGACCCGGGGCGGCTCCATGGCTTCCCGACGGCCCGGTGGGACGACTTCTGGGCGCGGTTCGACGGGGTCGCCGAAGCGGTCAAGTTCCGGCAGGAGCGGGCCACGAAGCAGATGGGGTCGCTCGGCTCCGGCAACCACTTCATCGAGTTCTGCCTCGACGACGACGGTGTGGTGTGGCTGATGCTGCACTCCGGCTCCCGGAACATCGGCAAGGAGCTCGCCGAGTTCCACATGGGCCAGGCGCAGAAGCTGCCGCACAACCAGGGCCTGGTCGACCGTGACCTCGCCGTCTTCATCGCGGACACCCCGCCGATGGCGGCGTACCGCAACGACCTGTTCTGGGCGCAGGAGTACGCGCGGCACAACCGGGACGTGATGATGGCGCTCTTCCAGGACGTGGTCCGCAAGGAGTTCAAGAAGGCGAAGGTGACCTTCGACGACGTGATCTCCTGCCACCACAACTATGTGGCGGAGGAGCGCTACGACGGCATGGACCTGCTGGTGACCCGTAAGGGTGCGATCCGGGCGGGCAGCGGCGAGTACGGGATCATCCCCGGCTCGATGGGCACCGGCTCCTACATCGTCAAGGGCCTGGGCAACCCCGCGTCCTTCAACTCCGCCTCCCACGGCGCCGGCCGCAAGATGAGCCGGAACGCCGCGAAGAAGCGGTTCTCCACCCGGGATCTGGAGGAGCAGACGCGGGGCGTGGAGTGCCGTAAGGACTCCGGAGTGGTCGACGAGATCCCGGGCGCCTACAAGCCGATCGAGAGGGTCATCGACCAGCAGCGCGACCTGGTCGAGGTCGTCGCCAAGCTCAAGCAGGTCATCTGCGTGAAGGGGTGAGCGCGGCACCCCATGTGATCGAGCGCCCCGGGTCGTATGTGGTCCGGGGCGCTCGGTTTCTGACCGTGGATCACAGCCCGGAGCGACCGCCGCCGGCCGGCCCGCCCCCTTGCGGCAGCTGTGGTGACCACCGCTCCCGGCCTTGATTGGACAGAGCCGAGCCGGAACCAGAAGGATCGTCGGGCAGCAGTGCCGCAGGCATCGTCGGGGGCGGGCCGGTGAAGCCTGTTTTACCTCCGAGTCACGCCGCGTCGTCCCCTCACACCTCGGAGGAAATCCACAGATGAGCTTCGGCGACCCGAACAACCCCTACGGCCAGCAGCCGCCGCCTGCCCCGTATGGAGCTCCGCAGCAGCCGGCCCCGTACGGATACCCGCAACAGGCCGCGCCGGGCTATGGCTACCCGCAGCAGCCCGTGCCCGGCCATGGCCTCCCGCAGCAGCCCGGCATGCCCGTCGGGCCCGGGGCGTACGCGAGCTGGGGCAGCCGTTTCGGTGCTTTCCTGATCGACTTCCTGGTCGCCGGTCTGGTGCCGGCCCTTGCGTTCATCGTCGCGATCTTCCTCGAGCAGTCATTGCAGGGCTGCCTGGGCGACTCCGCCTGCCAGGCCGAGAGGGAGAAGGTAAGAGTCCCGATCATCATCGCCCTGCTGGTGATCGCCGTCCTGTGGGCCGTCATCGCCAACATCGTCATCCTCGTCAAGGAGGGCAAGGGCGCGTCACCGGGCAAGAAGGCCATGAAGATCCGGCTCATACGCGAGGAGAACGGTCAGCCGCTCGGCTTCGGCAGGGCCCTGCTGCGCCGGATCTGCCACGGGCTGGACAGCGCCCCGTGCAGCATCGGCTACCTGTGGCCGGCGTGGGACGCGAAGGGCCAGACCTTCGCGGACAAGGTCATGCGCACGGTGGTCGTCAGCACCGAGTGAGCCAGGCGCCCTGGCCGGCCCTCTGCGTCAAGGGGTGACCCCGCCCGCGGAGCGGCCGCCGGCCCGGGAGACGAGGCCGGCCATCGCTCCGCCGCCGGTGGCGACGCCGCCGCGGGGCACGGGGGTGGCGAAGGGCGGTGTGTCCTGTCGGCACGCCGCGCCGGGGGGCGGGAGTGTGCCCTCGATGAGGTAGCGGCTCTCATAGGCGTGGACGCAGGTGCTGGGGTTGGTCAGTTCGGTGTGGCCGTAGCCGTGGTGGGTGAGCAGGCGGGCACGGTCCAGTTCTTCGGCCAGCGCCTGGGCGCCCGAGTAGGGGGTGGCGGGGTCGTAGGTGGTGCCGATCACCAGGACGGGGTGCGCCGTCGGCTTGTTCCATGGGCCGCGGTAGGCGTCGGCCGCGACCGCCGGCCAGGTGGCACACGGCTCCCCCGCCCAGGCCCAGAAGCGCCCGGCGTCGCCCGCGCGCCGAGCGGAGGCCTCCGCCAGGGCGTGATAGACCCCCGGGTCACGCGGATTGGGGCTGTCGCCGCAGAACACCGCGGCGGCCTGTTCCTCGCCGGTGTACGGATTCGGGTTCGGGACCGGTGGTGCGGGTGGCGGCGGGGTCGGGTCCGGGGCGCGGCCCCGCCAGAGGGTCTGGAGGCGGGCGGCGAGGTAGGCCCATCCGGGGTCGACGTTGTAGAGGCTGTTCACCACGTCACCGACCGTACGGCCATAGGTCCACGCGCCCACGGGATGCTCCCGGAGCCGCCGCATCAGCCGGTCGAACTTGTCCCGGGTCGCCTTCGGGCCGCCGGCGGAGAAGGCGCAGCGGGCCGTGGTGGTGGCGCCGCAGTGGCTGAGGAACTGGTCCAGGGTCGCGGCCGCGCCGAGGTCCGAGCCCATCCGCAGGAACGTCGGGAGCCGGGGGGCCTCGTGGGAGGCGTGGTTCGTCCAGGCCTGCGGGTCGATGGTGCTGTCGAGGACCATGGCGCGGACCTTGCCGGGGAAGAGGTTGGCGTAGGTGGCGCCCAGGAACGTGCCGTAGGAGACCCCGAGGTAGCTGAGCTGCGGTGCGCCCACCGCCTGGCGGAGCCCGTCGAGGTCGCGCGCGGTGTCGGCCGTCGACACATGGCGCAGGAGCTCGGGATCGCGCTGCTGACAGCGCCGGCCCAGCTCCCGGTACGCGGCGATCCAGGCCGCCCGCTGCGCCGCGCCCACCGGGAAGCCGGCCGGTCTGCTCGCATTCCACGCGCGGGCCTCCGCGGGGCCGCCGAAGCAGTTCACCGCGGTGCTGCTGCCGATTCCGCGGGGATCCCAGCTGACGATGTCGAACCGCTCCCGCACCTCGCGCGGGAAGAACGGGTAGGTCTGCGGCATCTGGACGGTGCCGGGCCCGCCGGGTCCGCCGGGGTTGAAGAACAGGGTGCCGAGGCGCCGCCGGGGGTCGGTCGCCTTCCGCTTGATGACGGCCAGTTCGATGGTGCGGCCGCCGGGGTCGCGGTAGTCCAGGGGCACCTTCGCGGTCGCGCAGTCGAACTGGCCGCCCTGGACGCAGGGGTGCCACGCCAGCCGCGGAACAGTCCCCGAAGGCGACGGCGGACCGCCGGCCGCGGCGAGGCCCGGCCCGGTCAGGACAGTTGAGCAGGTCACGGCCGCGGTGACGACCGCGGCGTACCACCTACGGCCCGCCAGGGCCCCGGCTATGTGCATGCCTCGTCCTTCCACGGCTGAGCGCCCGATGCCTCCCCTGCGCGGGAGTCGGCACGCTTCCGTGTTCACCACACCGTGGTCCGGCACGGTGCGCGAGCCCACCGCGGCCGAATGGCCGAGGTCGGAGCGAGCCGGCCGGGATCTGGCTGTGGGTGATCGCGGCGGTGGTCCAGGACCTGGTGGCGCCGGCGGTCGCGCAGCTCGCGGGCCGTATCCCGCTCAGCGGCTCCTCTTACGAGTGGGCCTCGCCACCGGCCAACCCCGAGGTCAGCTGGGGGTTCGGGTGGCTGACCTTCTGGCCGGAGGCTGAGCCCGGCGCGGGGGTGCCGTGCGCGTTGCCCGTTGGCGTAGCCAGGGCCAGGGCCAGGGCCAGGGCCAGGGCCGGGACCGGGCGAGGCCGGTGAGCACGGCGACGGTGGTGGTGACGGTGTGGGCCACCAGCAGGGCGTAGTGGAGCTCGCTGCCGAGCGGGGCCCGGCTGGTGTGCAGGTCGGGCGGGACGTAGGCGGTCAGCGCCCGCGCGGTGACGAGGACGGTCACGACGGTGAGCGTGAGCAGTTAGGCGGCGGTCCGGGGGCGGTCCGGGGGCGGTCGCGAAGGCGTCGTCGGGCGGCGGAGGGGCGTCTGGTGGCCGGGCGGGCGCCGGTGTCCGCGGTGGCCGGGCGCGCGCCGCTGCCCGTGGTGGTGGGGCGGGTGCCGGTGGCCGTAGTGGTGGGCCGGTACCCGTCGGTGGTTGCTCGGGCGGGGGGCTCCGTGTCCGGCCGCGGTCATGGGTCCACTGTCGCGAGCGGGACGCCCTCGGACACGGGGCCCGGACACCCGGTGAAGGGTGTACCCAGGCCCCCGCATTTCGGGTTTCGGGTTTCGGGGTGATCGTACGGCGGGTGGCGATGCCCGCCGGGTGGCTCAACCGGTGCGGTGGACCTTGGAGTTGGAGGCCTGGGCGCGGGGGCGGACCACCAGGAGGTCGACATTGACATGGGAGGGGCGGGTGATCGCCCAGGTGATGGTGTCGGCGACATCCTCCGCGCTGAGCGGCTGGTCGACACCCGCGTAGACCTTGGCGGCCTTTTCGGTGTCGCCACGGAAGCGGGTGGTGGCGAACTCGTCGGTCTTGACCATGCCCGGAGCCACCTCGATGACGCGGACGGGCTCGCCGCACAGCTCCAGACGGAGGGTCTCGGCGATGACATGCGCACCGTGCTTGGCGGCGACATAACCGCCACCGCCCTCGTACGTGCCATGGCCCGCGGTGGAGGAGAGCACGACGACGGTGCCGTCGCCGGAGGCGGTGAGCGCAGGCAGCAGCGCCTGGGTCATATGGAGCACGCCCAGCACATTGACCTCGTACATGGTCCGCCAGTCGGCGGGGTCACCGGTGGCGACCGGCTCCGCGCCGAGGGCACCGCCGGCGTTGTTGACCAGCACATCGACGGACGGGTAGCGGTCCAGGACGGTCGCGAAGGCGTCGACGGCGGCGCGGTCGGTGACATCGAGGGCGTAGGCCTCGGCGTTCGGCAGCTCGGCGGCGAGCGCCTCGATGCGGTCCTTGCGGCGGGCGGTGAGCACCACGTGGTAGCCGGCCGCGGCCAGCGCTCGCGCGGTGGCGGCGCCGATGCCGCTGCTCGCTCCGGTGACGACGGCGGTACGGGCCTCGGCGGTCATGCGCTCTCCTCGGGCGATGGGGCCCCTGCTCCTCATGAGCCGGGGGAGACGGTCCGCGGCCAGGATATGCAGGCCGGTCAACGGCCCCTGGGGGCGTACATGATCACTGCCATGCCGGCCAGACAGACCAGCGCGCCGATCACGTCCCAGCGGTCGGGGCGATAGCTGTCGGCGACCATGCCCCAGGCCAGCGATCCGGCGACGAAGACACCGCCGTACGCGGCGAGGATCCGGCCGAATTCGGCGTCCGGCTGGAGCGTGGCGACAAAGCCGTACACCCCGAGCGCGAGCACTCCGGCGCCGATCCAGGCCCAGCCCCTGTGCTCTCGGACGCCCTGCCAGACCAGCCAGGCGCCGCCGATCTCGAAGAGGGCAGCGACGACGAAGAGGACGGCGGAGCGGGCGATGAGCATGGGGGAAGCGTACGGAGGCGAAGCCCGGCTCCGGCGGGGGCGGGGTGGCGGGGCGCGGGGGTTGTCAGTGGGGTGTGGCAGCTTCGGAGGCATGCTGATCGAACGGGCTTACGTGGACGTGCCGGAGGGGACGGGGACGGTGGAGGACGGCTGGCCCTGGACGGTGCCGTGTGTGCGCCAGCTGGCCGAGGACGGGCTGGCCTTCGGCGCCCCGGTGACCTTTCTGGTGGGGGAGAACGGTTCGGGCAAGTCGACCCTGGCCGAGGCGCTGGCGGAGGGCTTCGGGCTGGATTCCTACGGGGGTTCGGCCGGATACAAGTACGCCAGCTCGCGGGAGGCGTCGCTGCTCGGCGGGCTGATGCGGTTCGACCCGACGCGTGAGGGGCGGGGGATGGTGCGCGGGCCGCGGGTCCGCCGACGGGGGTTCTTCCTCCGGGCCGAGACCGCGATGGAGGCGCTGAACCGGGAGCGGAGCGCGCTGAAGCTGTCGCGGTCCCCGGACGACATGAGCCATGGGGAGGGCTTTCTGATGGCCTTCCGGGAACGGTTCGCGCAGCGCGGCCTCTATGTGATGGACGAGCCGGAGGCGGCCCTGTCCTTCTCCTCCTGTCTTGAACTGGTGGGGCTGATGGACGAGTTGGGGAGGGGCGGGGCGCAGATCATCTGCGCCACCCACTCCCCGCTGCTGACGGCGCTGCCCGGCGCCGAGATCGTCGAGGTCGGTGAGCACGGGATGCGGCGAGTGGAGTGGGCGGAGCTGGGGCTGGTCGACCACTGGCGGCGCTACCTCAGCGACCCGCGGGCGTATCTGCGGCATGTGCTGGAGGGGTGAGGTCGGCGGCTATGGACGCGCCGTCCTCGGTGCCGGTCCAGTGGGCGACGGCGCCCCGTAGCGCCGCGGCGCGTGCGGCGGGGGCGGTGGCGTCGGTGGCCCAGGCGATATAGCCGTCGGGGCGTACGAGCAGGGCCGTGCGGCGCTCGCTCCGCCACGAGGCGGTCACCACGCGGGCATCGGCGGGGCGAGAGGAGCCCCCGCCGCTCGCCGTGGCCTGGGGGACGCCGGGCTCGCCGGCGGGGGTGATGAGGACGAACCGGCCCTGGCGGAGGAGCTCATAGAGGCGGCTGCCGCCCGCCAGCCGGAAATCGGGGGCGCGGTGGCCTGCGAGGGGGTGGGCGCCGGGCCCGGCCGGATAGGCGATACCGAGGCCGGAGATGGTGCGCACCGCCCGGCGGGCCAGCGGCCGCACATGATTGACGAGCTGGGCGGCGAGGGCACGGACGGCATGCCCGGGGGCGGTGGGCATCAGGGCGATCCGGATGAGGGTGCCACTGCTGCGCAGCGCCTGCTTGCCCACCGGGTGGCGCTCGGTCTGATAGCTGTCCAGCAGGCCGTCGGGGGCCCGGCCCCGCAGCACCGCGGCCAGCTTCCAGCTGAGGTTGGCGGCGTCCTGGAGGCCGGTGTTCATGCCCAGGGCGCCGGCGGGGGAGTGCACATGCGCGGCGTCGCCGGCGAGGAAGACACGGCCGACGCGGTACGAGGGGACCTGGCGCTCGTCGCTGTGGAAGCGGGAGATCCAGCGGGCGTCATGCATGCCGTAATCACTGCCGAGGGCGAGCCGGGTCAGCTCGCGGACCTCGTCGAGATCGGCGGGCGCGTCGTCGGCGGCCTGGCGGTGGCGGTTCCAGCCGATGACGCGGTACCACCCGCCGCCGAACGAGGCGATCAGCGCGAACGCGTCGCCGGTGGCATTGAAGGTGAGGGGTGAATCGGGCTCCTGGGCCAGCCGGACATCGGCGAGCACCAGCGAGCGGATCACCGACTTGCCGGGGAAGGGCAGGCCGACGGCCTCCCGGATGGTGCTGCGAACGCCGTCGGTGCCGACCACATACGCGGCGCGCACGGAGCCGAGGCCCTCGGCGGTCCGGAAGCGCACCGTCACACCCTCGGCGTCCTGGTCGAGACCGAGCACCTCGGAGTCATGGCGGAAGGTGACACCGGCCCGGCGGGCCCGGCGCTCCAGGACCCGCTCGACCTCGAACTGGGGCGTGACCAGCACGAAGGGGAAACGGGAGCGGAGCTGGGTCGGGTCGATGGTGGCCCGGCCGAAGAGGCGGAGGCCGGTGAGCGGATGGCCGCCGGCGACCAGCTCATCGGCGAGGCCGCGGGCGTCGAGCTGCTCCAGGGAACGGGCGTGCACGACGAGGGCGCGGGTGAGGTTGCTGATCTCGGCGGGGCGGCGCTCCAGGAGCGTGACCCCCAGCCCCGCCTCGGCGAGGTCTCCGGCGAGCAGCAGGCCGGTCGGCCCGGCGCCCACGACGATGACGTCCGTGTCGTGCGCCCCGCGGGGGCCGGCCCCCGCGCCGTCGCTTTGGTCGGTCCTGCGGTTCATGGCGTGCATGGCTTCCGCCTCCCGTGGCTGTGCCAACGCATGTTGGTCAACGCTTGTTGGCAAGCGTAGGGCTCCCGGGCCTGGCGTGTCAACAGGTGTTGGCCTACTGTTGTTGGCATGGCCGAACACGCCCCCTCCATGGACGCCGTACCGGGTGCCGCCCCCACCACGGCGCCCGTTGCGCTGCCCGACGCCCCCGCGGACGCGGCCGACGGCCTCGCACCGGACGCGGTCGACGCCGCCCGCCCCCGCCGCTCCGACGCCACCCGGGCCGCGATCCTCGCCGCCGCCAGGGACCGCTTCGCCGCGGACGGCTACGAGCGCGCCACCATCCGCGCCATCGCCAGGGACGCGGCGATCGACCCGTCGATGGTGATGCGCTACTACGGCAACAAGGCCGGCCTCTTCGCGGCCGCCTCCGAGATCGAGGTGCACGCCCCGGACCTCACCCACTACCCGCGCGACGAGGCCGGCGCCCGGCTCGTGCGCCATTTCGTGGAGCGCTGGGAGTGCGACGAGACGCTGACGGCGATGATGCGGGTCGGCGTCACCAACGAGGCGGGCGCCGAGCGGATGCGAGGCGTGTTCGCCGAGCAGATCAAGCCGGTCCTCGCCGCGGTCTGCCCGGTGCCCGGGGAGGCGCCGACCCGCGCCGCGCTGATCGCCTCCCAGATACTCGGCATGGCGCTGTGCCGCTATGTGCTGCACATTCCGCCGGCCGTGGACCTCAGCCGCGACGAGCTCATCGCCTGGCTGGCCCCCACCGTCCAGCGCTATCTGACGGCCGAACACCCCTGAGTACCGCCCCCACCTCCCACCCCCCACCCCGCCCCCTCCCCCGAAGGGGGAGGAGGGGGGAGGGGGCGGGGAAGCGCGCCCGCGCCCGAAGGGGGAGGGAGGGGCAGGAGAGCGCCCGCGCCTGGTAGGGGAGGGGGGCGGGGAAGCGCCTTGCGCCCGAAGGGGCAGGAGGGGGACGCGCGCCCGCGCCCGAAGAGGGAGAAAGAGGCGGACGAGCCGCCCGCACCCCGATGAGCCAGGAGGGGAATGCGCGCGCGCCCGAAGAGAGGAAGGCGCGGACGAGCCGCCCGCACCCGATGAGCCAGGAGGGGAAAGCGCGCCCGCGCCCGAAGAGAGGAAGGCGCGGACGAGCCGCCCGCGCCCGATGAGGCGGGAGGGGAAAGCACGCCCGAAGGGGCAGGAGGAGCGGAACCGCTCCCCCTCCCGAGGAGGTGGCCGGACAGCGCCCCCGCCCCCCGCCCGCCGGCGCTCGCTCACCCCACGTACGCGGTCGGCGGGACCCCGACGGTGGCGGTGACATCGCGGACCAGATGCGCCTGGTCGCTGTAGCCCAGTTCGGCGGCGAGCGCGGCCCAGTCCACCGCCGCCCCGGAGGCGGCGCGCTCCAGGGCCTCGTGCACCCGGTAGCGCAGCAGCACCCACTTGGGGCTGACCCCGACATACCCGGCGAACAGCCGCTGAAGGGCCCGTACGGACAGGCCCTCGGCCCGTGCGAAGTCCGCGACCCGGCGGATCGTACGGTCCGTGCGGATCCGGTCGGCCAGCCCCATGGCGAGCTCGGCCTGGGCGAGAACCCGCGGCCCGGCCCGCAGCAGCGGGGTCAGAAAGGTGTCGAGCGCGGCGACCCGGGCGTCCTCGTCGGCCGGCTCCAGTACGGCGGCCGCGGCATCGGTGGGCCCGAAGGCGGCGGCCAGCGGCAGTCGGCGGTCCGTCCAGTCCGTGGCCGGCCGCTCCGGGGTGAACGGCCGGAACCCGCCGGGCCGGAACTGCACCCCGCACACCCGCCCGCGCCCCGCCAGCTTCTGCGCGAACAGCTCCAGTCCGACGCCCGCGACCTCGCCGAACCCGGGGCGGTCGGCGTACCGCTGGAAGACCAGGTTCACGCACGGATGCGGGACGACATGCGTGGCGTACGGCTCGGACAGGTCCCAGTCGATCAGCCAGTAGTGCTCGACGTACGGGCGCAGCGGTGCGGCGGGGGTGCGGCGGCGGAAGCGCACCCGCGTGAAGAGCCCGGGGGCGTCCACGATGCCCCGGGTGTCGCGCCGTGGAGCCATGCCTCGGATCCTAGGACGGACCGCGGCGATCGTGAGCCGGCCTGTCGCGTTTTTTCAATCCCCCGTCGGCGGCGCCCCGTAGCGTCCTCGGTATGAGCGACACACACGACATTCCGGATGAAAAGCACCACGACGCGGCGGCACACACGGCCCGTCCGGCCGACGCGCCCCACCCGGCCCACGCGACCGGCCCGGCCGACCCGCCCCCACCCATCAGCGCCCTCCTCGACGCCGCGGCCGGGGCTGCGCTCCCGGTACTCCGCGCGGTACGCGAGGACCAGATGGAGTGGCCCACGCCCTGCTCCGAGTACGACATACGCGCGCTGCTCAACCACCTCTTCCAGGTGGTCGTCGCCTTTCAGACACTGGCCGCCAAGAAGGACGTGGACTTCAGCCGTACCCCTGACCGGCTCGGTGAGTACGGGGCGCAGTGGCCCGACCGGTTCGCGGAGGAGACGGTGCGGCTGGTCGAGGCATGGGCGGCGCCGGGCGCGGAGGACGGGCTGACCGGCGGGATGCAGCTGCCCGCCCGGACCGTCGGCGCCATGGTGTTGCTGGATCTGACCGTGCACGCCTGGGACCTGGCACGGGCGATCGGCCGGCCGTACGCGCCGGCCGCGGGCTGTGTGACCGAGCTGCGGGCGCTGGCCGCCCGGATGGCCCCGACGGCCCGCACCATGAACGTCTTCGCCGCACCGGTCCCCGTCCCGCCCGGCGCCTCCGACCTGGACGTGCTGCTCGCGGAGACGGGCCGCGACCCGCACTGGACGGCGGGCTGACGGGGCGACGGCCGGGGGCGCCGGACATGGCCCGATTGCGCCTGCGCACCGCGGACTTCGTGCCTAGGGTGGAGCGACCGGCAGTCGCGGACGAGGCGGAGGCAGCCCGCAGATGGATGAGCACCGCACCTCCCGTGACCCCCTTCCCCAGGCGCTGATCGACTTCTACGGGCTGACGCCGCTGCCCCGTGAGGGCGGGCGCTACCGGCCCATGTGGGCGGGCCCCGAGCGCCCCGACGGACGGCCCGAGGGGACCGCGATCGTGATGCTGCTGACCGCCGAGCCGGGCGACTTCTCCGCCCTGCACCGGCTGCCGTCCGACGAGATCTGGCACTTCTACCGGGGCGACCCGCTCACTCTGTTCCTCCTCCAGGAGGACCGCGGCGGGGGCACGGCCCGTACGGTCGCCCTCGGACCGGACGTCCTGGGCGGGCAGCACGTCCAGTTCACGGTGCCCGCCGGTACGTGGATGGCCGCCGAGGTCGCCGACGGCGGCTCCTGGACGCTCTTCGGCTGCACGATGGCGCCCGGTTTCACCTTCGAGGACTACGAGCACGGGGACGCCGCCGCACTGGCCGCGCGCTTCCCCGGGGAGGCGGCGCGGATCACCGCGCTGAGCCGGCCATGAACGCCACCCCGCCCGCGGCCACCCGCCACCCCGCCCTCCCCGACCTCCGGGGCCAGGTCGCCCTCGTCACCGGCGCCGCCGGCGTCCTCGGCCGCGGGATCGCACTGCGGTTCGCCGCCGCCGGAGCCGCCGTCGTGGCGCACTACCGTACGGGCGCCGACGCGGCGCAGGAGCTGGTCGCGGAGATCGAGGCGGACGGCGGGAGCGCGCTGGCGCTGTGCGCCGATCTGGCCGTCGAGGAGGAGTGCCACCGACTGGTGAGGGAGGCGGCCGGCTGGCGCGGCCGGCTCACCGCGCTGGTGAACAACGCGGGGGTGCAGCCGACCCAGGAGCTGGCGGCGATGTCGCTCGCCGACTGGCGGGCGGTGACCGACCCGAATGTGCACAGCGTCTTCGCCTGCACTCAGGCCGCGGCGGCCGTGATGCGGGCGGCCGGCGGCGGCTCGGTGACCCATATCGCCTCGATCGAGGCGGACCGCCCGGCGCCGCGGCACGCCCACTACTGCGCGTCGAAGGCGGCGGTGGTGATGCACGCCCGCGCGGCGGCGCTCGAATACGGGCCGGACGGCATCCGCGTCAACAGCGTCTCGCCGGGCCTGATCGGCCGGCCCGGCCTGGCCGAGGACTGGCCGGAGGGGGTGCGCCGCTGGCAAGCGGCGGCCCCCGCCGGGCGGTTGGGCACCCCGCAGGACGTGGGCGACGCCTGTGTCTTCCTCGCCTCGCCGATGGCGTCCTGGATCACCGGTCACGACCTGGTCGTGGACGGCGGTGTCTCGGCCCGCCCGACGTGGTGACCGCCGGGGCCCATCGCCGCCCGCGCTGAACCGTTACGGCCAGACCAGGCAGTACGCCTGGTGCCCCGCCTCGTGCAGCCGGTGGCTGAAGTCCTGCCACTCGTGCAGGAGCTGGTAGACGGTGAAGGCGTCCCGCGGGCCGCCCCGGTCGGGGACGGTGGACCAGATGAAGGCGGCCGCGCCGACCGACTCCTCACCGACCCCGCGCAGCGGGTCGACCACGGTCATCGGCAGCTTGACGACGGCGTAGTCGGGGTGCAGCACGACGAGTTCGAGCGGCGGAACCTTATGGAGCGGTATGCCCTCTATACCGGTGAGGACCATGGCGGCCATGGTCTCCGGCTTGATCTTGCTGAACATGCCGCCCATGCCGAGCTCGTCACCGCCGAGCTCCTCGGGGCGCATGGAGACCGGGACCCGGGCCGCGGTGGCACCGTTGGGCGCACCGAAGTACCTGTACGTCACCCCCATGCGGCCGCCTCTGATTTCCCCGCCCGTGGTCCTGTCGCCGGTGGTCTCCTCGCGCGTGGTCCTGTCGCCCGTGGATTCCTCGCGCCGGTGACGGCCGCGCTGGGCGCGGTCGGGACCCCGGTCATTGGTTCCCTCGCCCACTTCGCCACCGCGATGCATATCTCCACCCGACCACTCGCAGCCCCAGCCGCGCAACCCGATCATCGTCTCAGAGACCTCCCCCGTCACCGGCGTGTGAAACGCCCGGCCGCACGCCCCCGTGCGCCTCTGAGACCATTGCTTGCGTGACTTACTCGTACGTCTCCACAGTTTCGCAGACGAGTGGGGGCTGACGCCCGGTCGGAAGCGAGAGGAATCAAAAAAGGATCGAGAGTGAACCGAGCGGCGCCTGAAGGCGTACCGCGAGGGGATTCCCGCACCGTTGTCAGCCGGGCCGGGCCCACGAGCCACCGCCCTCCCTCCGTTTATGCAGGTCAGGATCGCCGTGTCTTTTCCGTATGAAGCCCCTGTTTCGCAGTCGCTGTTCGACCGGGCGTCCGTCGTGACGCCGGGCGGCGTCAACTCCCCGGTGCGGGCTTTCCGCGCTGTGGGCGGTACGCCCCGTTTCATGGTGTCCGGTGCCGGTCCGTACCTCACTGACGCCGACGGCCGTGAGTATGTCGACCTCGTGTGCTCGTGGGGACCGATGATTCTCGGCCACTCGCACCCCGAGGTGATCGCCGCCGTCCAGGAGGCCGTCGCCCGCGGTACGTCCTTCGGTACGCCCGGCGCGGGCGAGGTCGAGCTGGCCGAGGAGATCGTGGCCCGGATCGAGCCGGTCGAGCAGGTACGGCTGGTCTCCAGCGGCACCGAGGCGACGATGTCGGCGATCCGGCTGGCCCGCGGGTTCACCGGCCGCCCCAAGGTGATCAAGTTCGCGGGCTGCTACCACGGCCACGTGGACGCGCTGCTGGCCGCGGCCGGGTCGGGCGTGGCGACCTTCGGGCTGCCCGACACGCCGGGGGTCACGGGCGCGCAGGCCGGTGACACGATCGTGCTGCCGTACAACGACCTGGAGGCGGTGCGGGCCGCGTTCGCCGCGCACCCGGGAGAGATCGCCTGTGTGATCACGGAGGCGTCGCCGGGCAACATGGGCGTGGTGCCGCCGCTGCCGGGCTTCAACCAGGGCCTGAAGGATCTGTGCGCCGCCGACGGCGCGCTCTACATCTCCGACGAGGTGATGACCGGCTTCCGCGTCAGCAAGGCCGGTTGGTACGGGATCGACGGTGTCCGTCCGGATCTGATGACCTTCGGGAAGGTCATGGGCGGCGGCTTCCCGGCGGCGGCCTTCGGCGGCCGTGCGGACGTCATGGCGCATCTCGCCCCGGCCGGCCCGGTCTACCAGGCGGGCACCCTGTCCGGGAACCCGGTCGCCACCGCCGCCGGTGTCGCGCAGCTGCGGCTGCTGGACGACGCCGCGTACGAGAAGGTCGACGCGGTCTCGGCGGAGGTGCGGGGCCTGGTCACCGCGGCGCTGGCGAAGGAGGGCGTGGCGCACCGGGTCCAGGCCGCGGGGAACATGTTCACGGTCTTCTTCACGGACGCCGAGGTGACCGACTACGACGGGGCCAAGGCGCAGGAGGCGTTCCGCTTCACCGCCTTCTTCCACTCGATGCTGGCGCAGGGCGTCTACCTCCCGCCGTCCGCCTTCGAGTCGTGGTTCGTCTCGACCGCGCACGACACGGCGGCCGTCGAGCGGATCGCCGCCGCCCTGCCGGCCGCCGCGCGCGCCGCGGCCGGGGCGACGGCCTGACGGCTCCGGCGCACGGGCCGGCACCGCTTGAGACCACTGAATGAATGGGTGACATGAGCAGCGAAGAGATCACCGTCGTGCATCTGATGCGGCATGGTGAGGTGCACAACCCCGACGGCGTGCTCTATGGGCGCCGCCCCGGCTATCACCTCTCCGACCTGGGGCGGAAGATGGCCGACCGGGTGGCGGAGCATCTCGCGGAGCGGGACATCACACATGTCGTCGCCTCGCCGCTGGAGCGTGCGCAGGAGACCGCGGCGCCGATCGCCGGTGCGCGGGGTCTGGATCTGGCCACCGACGAGCGGCTGATCGAGGCCGCCAACGTCTTCGAGGGGAAGACCTTCGGGGTCGGCGACGGTGCGCTGAAGAAGCCGGGGAACTGGAAGTATCTGACGAACCCGTTCCGGCCGTCCTGGGGCGAGCCGTACATCGAGCAGGTCGTACGGATGATGGCGGCGCTGGGCGCGGCGCGCGACGCCGCGCGGGGCCACGAGGCGGTGGCGGTCAGCCATCAGCTGCCGATCTGGATCGTGCGCAGCTTCGCGGAGCGGCGGCGGCTGTGGCACGACCCGCGGAAGCGGCAGTGCACGCTGGCCTCCCTGACGTCGTTCACCTTCCACGGCGACAAGATCGTTTCGGTGGGGTACAGCGAACCGGCGCGCGACCTGGTTCCCTCCCATCTTCTGGCGGGCGCCAAACCCGCCAAGGGAAAGACCAAGGCTTTCGGAGCCTGACGGCGCATCACATGGCGCAACGTCAAAAGCGCGAAAAATGAAATATCTGAGCGACTGACCCGGAATCCCCGCCGCTCAACATGCCCTCCACTCAGTTGTCCGTTTATATGGATATTGAGTTCGGCGAGCACGGATGGGGACGAGGGTATGCGCGCGATCAGTCGGCGAAACCTGCTGGGTATGGGAGTTGGGGCGGCGGCGGCGCCGGTCGTCGCCGGCTGCTCCTCGCCGAACCAGGACGCGGGGGCCAACAAGCAGCGCGTGACGAACGTCCAGGCCCGCCCCAAGCTCATCGGTGACGGTTCGACAGCGCATTCCGGAGCCCAGCCCCATCAGCCGAAATCCCCCGAACGGCTGGAGCCCGGTCAGACCCCGCCGCAGTTCGTGGTCTTCTCCTGGGACGGTGCCGGAGAGGTCGGAAACGGCCTCTTCCCCCGCTTTCTCAAACTCGCCCGGGACCACGGCGCGGCCATGACCTTCTTCCTCTCCGGGGTCTACCTCCTCCCCGAATCCCAAAGACACCTCTACGAGCCGCCGAAAAACCCGCAGGGCGCCTCCGACATCGGCTTCCTCAGCGACGACCACATCAAGGAGACCCTCAAGTACGTGCGGGAGGCCTGGCTGGACGGCCACGAGATCGGCACCCACTTCAACGGGCATTTCTGCTCCGGCAGGGGCGCCGTCCGACACTGGAGCCCGGAGGAATGGCAGTCCGAGATCGACCAGGTGATGGACTTCGTCACCAAGTGGCGCACCCACACCGGCTTCACCGATCTGGAGCCGCTGCCCTTCGACTACCGGCAGGAATTGGTCGGCAGCCGTACGCCCTGCCTCCTCGGGCAGAGAAACCTGCTGCCCACCGCCCGGGAACTCGGCTGGCGCTATGACGCCAGTTCACCCGGAGGAGTGCAGATGTGGCCCAAGAAGAAAATGGGGCTCTGGAACTTCCCGCTCCAGCAGATCCCCTTCCCGGGTCACTCTTTCGAGGTCCTCTCGATGGACTACAACATGCTCGCCAATCAGTCGAGGAATTCCACGAAGGCCCCGCCGGTCAACTACCCGGGCTGGCGGCAGCAGGCCACCGACGCCTATATCTCCGGGTTCCGCCGGGCGTACGAGACCAACCGTGCGCCCTTCTTCGTCGGAAATCACTTCGAGCAGTGGAACGGCGGCATCTATATGGACGCCGTCGAGGAAGCGATCAAGCACATCGCCAATGAGCAGAACCGGGATGTCCATCTGGTGTCGTTCCGGCAGTTCACCGACTGGATCGACGCCCAGGACCCGGAGGTGCTGCGCAGGCTCCAGCGGATCCCCGTCGGGAAGCGGCCCGCCGGTGGCTGGAAGTCGTACCTGACAGCGGCCTGACAAGCCCCTTCGCGAGGGGACGCGGTCGGTGAGGGGGGCGTGGAAGATCCGGAATGGGCCCATGCGAAACTTTTCACATGAGTGCCTGCCGCGCCCCACGCCGCCTCACGAGCCGCCGCCGCGTCGCCCTGCTCGCCGCGGGGACGGCGGTCGCCGCGCTGACGCTGAGCGCCTGCGGCGACGGCGCCTCCGGCGGCTCCGCCCAGACCCGCTTCGTCCAGGGCAAGAACGGCGTCGACACCGTCAAGAAGGACCAGCGGCAGCCGGCGCCCGAGCTCTCCGGAGAGTCCACCACCGGCAAGAAGCTGGACGTCGCCGACTACAAGGGCAAGGTCGTCATCCTCAACGTCTGGGGATCATGGTGCGGCCCCTGCATCGCCGAGGCGCCGAACTTCGCCAAGGTCGCGAACGAGACCAAGGACAAGGGCGTCCAGTTCCTCGGGATCAACACCCGCGACTCCGAGAAGTCGCAGGCCACCAGCTTCGAGGAAGAGCACAAGGTGCCCTACCCGAGCCTGTTCGACCCGACCGGCCGGCTGATGCTGCGCTTCCCCAAGGGCAGCCTCAACCCGCAGTCCATCCCCTCCACGATCGCCATCGACCGGCACGGCAAGATCGCCGCGCGCTCGATCGGCCCGCTCGCGGAGGACGATCTGCGCAAAATGGTCGAACCGCTGATCGCCGAGAAGTGATCACGTGACCCTGCTCGCCGCCGCCGCGGAGAACCAGACCGTCCTCAACGGCACCCTGCTCGCCGCCGCCCCCATCGCGCTGCTCGCCGGCCTCGTCTCGTTCTTCTCGCCCTGCGTCCTGCCGCTGGTCCCGGGCTATATGTCGTACGTCACCGGCGTCACCGGCACCGACCTCGGCGAGGCCAAACGCGGCCGGATGCTGGCCGGCGCCGGCCTCTTCGTCGCCGGCTTCACCGCCGTCTTCGTCTCCGGCGGCGCCCTCTTCGGCTTCGTCGGGCGGGACCTCCAGGAGTACAAGGACGTCATCTCGCGCGTCCTCGGCGTGCTGATGATCCTGCTCGGGCTGGCCTTCGCCGGCGTCCTCAAGAACTTCGGGCAGCGCGAATTCCGCTTCCACAAGAAGCCCGCCATGGGTCTGGCCGGCGCGCCGGTGCTCGGGATGCTCTTCGGCGTCGGCTGGACGCCCTGCCTGAGCCCCACCTTCGCCGCCGTCAGCACGCTCACGTTCTACGATGCCAGCGCCGTCCGCGGCGCCCTGCTCACCGTGGCGTACTGCCTGGGCCTGGGCCTGCCGTTCATCGCGGTCGCGCTGGCCTTCCGCCGGGTGCTCGGCGCCTTCGGCTGGGTCAAGCGGCACTACGTATGGGTCATGCGGCTCGGCGGCGGCATGATGATCGCGCTCGGCATCCTCCTCGTCACCGGCGTCTGGGACAGTCTGATGTCCGAGGTGCAGGCCTGGACGCAAAGCTCCACCGTTGGGATCTGATTGATGTCCACCAAGACCGGCACCCCCCGCGACCCGGGCCCCGCGGCCGACGGGGGCAGCGATCTCGGCACGGCCGGGTCCCAGCTCTCGACCGCGCCCACCGAGGACGTCACCCTCCCCTCGCTCGGCCCCCTGGGCTGGGCGCGCTGGTTCTGGCGGCAGCTGACCTCGATGCGGATCGCGCTGCTGCTGCTCTTCCTGCTGTCGATCGGCGCCATCCCCGGCTCGCTGATCCCGCAGACCAGCATCGACCCGGTCAAGGTCGACCAGTTCAAGGCCGAGCACGGCACCCTCGCCGACATCTACGACAAGCTCGGGATGTTCCACGTCTACAGCTCGGTGTGGTTCTCGGCGATCTACCTGCTGCTGTTCATCTCGCTGATCGGCTGCATCGTGCCGCGCAGCTGGCAGTTCGTCGGACAGCTCCGCGGCCGCCCGCCGGGCGCCCCGCGCCGGCTGACCCGGCTGCCCGCCTACACCACCTGGCGCACCGACGCGGCGCCCGAGGAGGTCCTCGGGGCGGCGCAGCGGCTGCTGAAGAAGCGGCGGTTCCGCGCCCACCGGGACGGCACCGCGGTCGCCGCCGAGAAGGGCTATCTGCGGGAGGTCGGCAACCTCGTCTTCCACCTCGCGCTGATCGTGATGCTGGTGGCGTTCGCCGTCGGCAGCCTGTGGAAGTCCGAGGGCGGCAAGCTGATCACCGAGGGCGACGGCTTCGCCAACAGCCTCACCCAGTACGACGACTTCAAGTCCGGTGCGTTCTTCGACACCGACACCCTGGAGCCGTTCGGCTTCACCCTCAACAAGTTCGAGGCGACCTACGAGCGGTCCGGCCCGCAGAAGGGCACCCCGCGGGTCTTCCGCGCCCACATCACGTACTTCTCCGGTGCGGACGGCAAGGAGCACCGGACCGCGATCGAGGTGAACACCCCGCTCGACATCGCCGGCTCGAAGGTCTACCTGCTCTCGCACGGCTACTCGCCGGAGGTCACCGTCAAGGACGGCCGCGGCAAGGTCGTCTACAAGGGCGCGGTGCCCTTCCTGCCGCAGGACCCCAAGAACTTCACCTCGACCGGTGTGGTCAAGGTCCCGGGCGCGCAGACCAAGGACGGCAAGCGCAATCAGCTCGGCTTCCAGGGCTTCTTCGTGCCGACGTTCGGCGGCAAGGGCTCCGGCTCGATGTTCTCCCAGTTCCCGGCGCTGGACTACCCGGTGCTGACGCTCACCGCCTACCACGGTGACCTGGGCGTCGGCTCCGGGCTGCCGCAGAACGTCTACCAGCTCGACAAGAAGCGCCTCAAGCAATACAAGGACAAGGGCGCCCCGGTCGCCAAGATGATGCTGCCCGGCGAGACGATGAAGCTGCCCAACGGTGACGGCAGCATCAAGTTCACCGGCATCAAGAGCTGGGCCAGCTTCAAGATCAGCCACCAGCCCGGCAACGGCCTCGCCCTGACCGGCGCGGCCGCCGCCCTGATCGGCCTGGCCGGCTCGCTGTTCATCCAGCGGCGCCGGGTATGGGTCCGCGCCGAGCCGGGCGCCGACGGCCGCACCGTCGTCGAGCTGGCCGGACTCGGCCGCAGCGAGTCCGCCCGGCTGCCGGAGGAGCTCGCCGAGCTCGCGCTGGCGCTGGAGCCCGACGCCCCCCTCGCCCCGGCCGACGAGACCGGCCCGGCACCCGAACCGAAGCCCGGACCGGCCGCGGACGCCGGCCCCGGCTCCGAAGACCCCGCGGAGCCCACCGACTCCGCCGGACCTGCTGACCCCTCTGAAGGAGCGCGCGCGTGAACCTCGCTGCCGCAGCCAACGAGACAATGGCGCACAACAGCAACCTGCTGGTCTATTCGGCGATGGCGGTCTACACGCTCGCCTTCCTCGCGCACATGGCCGAGTGGGTGTTCGGCAGCCGCAGCAAGGTCGGCCGCACCGCCGCCGCCCTCACCGTCCAGGCCCCGGCGCCCGCCACGGCGTCCGTCGGAGCCGCGGCGAACGGCGGCACCGGAACCGCCGTACTGGAGCGCCCCAAGGTCGTCACCCGGTCCGTGGCCGGCAGCCGCGACGTTCCCGACGGGCCGGGCGCCGCGGGCGGCACCGAGAAGGGCGACCTCTACGGGCGGATCGCCATCTCGCTGACCGTGCTGGCCTGGGGGCTGCACGTGGGCGGCGTCATCACCCGCGCCCTGTCCGTGCAGCGTGCCCCCTGGGGCAACATGTACGAGTTCTCCACGACCTTCGCCGCGGTCGCGGTGGGCCTCTTCCTGCTGCTGCTCGTGCTCAAGAAGAACGTCCGCTGGATCGGGCTCCCCCTGGTCACCAGCGTCCTGCTCGACCTCGGTCTGGCCGTCTCGGTGCTCTACACCGCCAGCGACCAGCTGGTGCCCGCGCTGCACTCGTACTGGCTGTGGATCCACGTCAGCTGCGCGATCATCTCCGGCGCGGCGCTCTACCTCGGTGCCGTCTCCACGGGGCTGTTCCTCTTCCGCGACCGCCACGAGGCCAAGCTCGCCGATCCGGCGGGCAAGCAGCCCGGCGCCTTCGCCACCTCCGTGCTGGAGCGGCTGCCCTCGGCCGCCTCGCTCGACAAGTTCGCCTACCGCATCAACGCCACCGTCTTCCCGCTGTGGACGTTCACCATCATCGCGGGCGCCATCTGGGCCGAGGCCGCCTGGGGCCGCTACTGGGGCTGGGACCCCAAGGAGGTCTGGTCCTTCATCACCTGGGTCGCCTACGCCGGCTACCTGCACGCCCGCGCCACCGCCGGCTGGAAGGGCCGCAAGGCCGCCTGGCTCGGCCTGATCGCCTTCGCCTGCTACCTGTTCAACTACTACGGCGTGAACATCTTCGTGACGGGTCTGCACTCCTACGCGGGGGTCTGACCACAGGAGTCCACGCGCTCCGCGGCGGTTCGTGCCGCCGCCCCCGGTGCCGTACGGGAAGCCTCGCTCTGAGGCCGCCCGTACGGCACCGTCGTTTCCGGCAGGGGAAGTCTTGGGCGGGGGCCGGGGCCGGGGGCCGGGGGCTGGGGCCCGGGCGCCCGCGGCCCGTACGGCACCCCTCGCTCCCGGGGAGTGGCGCGCCCGGCCCGCGTCCGTGGCGCCGCCCGCCCCCTCAGCGCCGCCGGCGCCGGCCGCGCTCCTGACGCGGCGGCCGCTGCCCGCCGCCCGGCAGCGTCGGCTTCGGCAGATGCGCCACCTCCCACTGCGCCTCGGCCAGCTGCTCGGCGGTGTCGTCCGGCAGCCGCGGCGGCCGGCGCACCCGGTGGCGGAAGCCGAACGCGGAGGTCAGATCGCCGAAGGCGGACCGGCGCCAGTCACTGATATTGGGCTCAGCGACGCCCGTCCAGCGCTCCAGGAACTGAAGCACCGACGTGTGGTCGAAGGGATCGCCGGCCGCCCAGCCGCCCACCGTCCACGGCGACACGATCAGACACGGCACCCGGAAACCGCCGCCGATCGGCAGGCCGCGTACGAACTCGTCCGGCGTGCCCGGCGGCGGCACCGGCGGCGGCACATGGTCGAAGAGCCCGTCGTTCTCGTCGTAATTGAGGATGAAGACGGTCTTCGCCCACACCTTCCGGTTGGACGCGATCGCCTCGATCTTCTTCGCGACATAGTCGGCACCGGCGGCCGGCAGATAGTCCGGATGCTCGGACTGATGGCTGGTGGGGATCAGCCAGGACACCGCCGGCAGCCGGTCGGCGCGGGCATCGTCCTCGAAGGTGCCGGCCGGCTGCGCCCGCATCCCCCGCTCGTAGAGCGGCTCCCCGGGCTTGGCGTCCCGGAACGTCTGGAACTGCTCCAGGAGGTTGCAGCCGTAGTCGTCCTCCTCCTGGTAGACCTTCCAGCTGATGCCCGCCGCCTCCAGCCGCTCCGCGTAGGTCGTCCAGCGGTACGGCCGTGGCGCGGTGTTGTTCAGCACCGGCCCGCCCCGGGTGCCGCCCGGGTCGAGGGTGCCCGTCATCCAGTAGAGCCGGTTGGGCCACGTCGGGCCGAAGACCGAGCAGAAGTAGTTGTCGCAGAGCGTGAACGTCTCGGCGAGCGCGAACTGGAACGGGATGTCCGCACGGGTGTGATAGCCCATCACATACGGCCCGTTGACGCCGTCGGCCTTGCGGTGCGCGGGCAGCCAGCGGTCCATCTTCCCGCCGTTCCACGCCTCGTGCTGCACGGACCAGGCATGGCTGGTGGAGGGGATGGCCTGCGCGCTGGAGGTGTGCGTGTTCAGGCGGAACGGCAGCAGATAGCCGTCCGGGTTCTGCGCGTCCGGCTGATGGAAGACGGACCGGCCGTCCGGCAGCGTCAGCGCGTCCGGGTCGGCGAAGCCCCGGACGCCGCGCAGGGTGCCGAAGTAGTGGTCGAACGAGCGGTTCTCCTGCATCAGCAGGACGACGTGCTCGACGTCGTGCAGTGAGCCGTGACGTGCGGGTCCGGCGGCGACGGCCTTTTGGACGCTGGGCGGCAGCAGCGACAGCGCGGCGGCGCCGCCGACCGCGCCGGCCGCGGAGCCGAGGAGTCTGCGTCGGGTCATGTCAGGCATATGAGCCACTCTCCCTGAGTCGCGGGAGCCCTCCGTGGGCCGACTTGACTGTGGCGGCGGCTGGGTTTCCCGGGGAGGGGGAGGTAGCTGAGCGATGCATCAAATGGCTGTGAACGGCGCTCAGTTGGCCGGACCTCGCTACGACCCGTACGCCACACGAAGCAGCGCACGGCGGACTGCGCGGTGGCGCGATTTACGCGTTTGGGAAGCGGAGTCAGGACACGCGGCGCAGGCCCGGAGTTCCCTCGGGTGCAGGGTAGGGACGCTCCTCGGGCAGCAGTGCGGCGGCCGCCGCGGTCTCCCCGGCCCGCACCAGCGCATGGACCTCCCGCGCCAGCGGGGTCACATCCCTGATCGCCACGGTCCACTCATCCGCGTACCGCCGCGACGCCACCCCCGCCAGCCCCAGCTGAAGCGAACGGTACGGCAGCGCCCGCAACCCCAGATCACGCTCCGGATCCCACTGCACCCGCGCCGGCGCCCCCTTCAACTCCCGCTGCCACGCGCCCCGGTCGGCATGCTCCCCGGCGTCGAAATGCGACAGACAGGCATTCCGCAACGCCCAGTCGAACCCGCTCCGCCCGATCTCGATCGCCAGCACGGTCTCCTGATCGGCCTTCTCACCCCACCCGCAGCGGTACATCATCCACAGGAACGACGGCTTGATCCATGTCATCCGCTCCCGCTTCCAGGCCGCGGGAAACCGCCCGTCCCGCACGGCCGGCAGCCCGAGCGCGGGGGAGTACGCCTGGTAGACGGTGACGGTCGTGTCCGTGTGCAGGGCGCGGATACGGCGCCGGGGCTCGGCGGGGGGCGCGGGAGCGTCCGTGGGGCCGGCCACGGGGGTGCGAGGAGCCGGGACAGGGGTGACCGGGCCGTCGGGGCCGGCGGAGCTGGTGGTCATGCCTGGTCATCCTGGCGGAGGGCCGGGCGGCGGGCCAGCGAATTGTGGGGGCGGGGAGGGCGCCGGGCGTGGTGTGACACCCCGCCGCTCACTCGTCCCCGATGTCCTCCCGCCACAGCTCCGGATGGGCCCCGATGAAGTCGCGCATCATCGACGCGCACCCGGGGTCGTCCAGCAGCACGATCCGTACGCCGTGCCGGGCCAGCCAGTCGTGGCCGCCGTGGAAGGTGCGGGCCTCGCCGATGACCACCCGGGAGATGCCGAACTGGCGGACCAGGCCGCTGCAATACCAGCAGGGGGAGAGGGTGGTGACCATCGTCGTGCCGCGGTAGCTGCGCCGGCGGCCGGCCGCGCGGAAGGCCGCGGTCTCGGCGTGCAGAGTGGGGTCGCCGTCCTGGACACGGCGGTTGTGGCCGCGGCCCAGCAGGGCGCCGTCCGGACCGTAGAGCGCCGCGCCGATCGGGATACCCCCCTCGGCCAGCCCGGCACGCGCCTCGGCGACCGCCGTCGCCAGCATGCCGCGGGCCTGCTCCTGGAGATGGTCGGGGTGCCCGGTCGGGTCGCTGTGCCCGTCGACGCGGCCGTGCAGCCGGAACTCGTCGCGGTCCTGCCCCCAGTCCTGCGTACGGTCCATGGACTCACCGTACGCCGCGGACCGTGCCTCAGCCCGTGGCCGGCGGAGTGCCCTCCGGGCCGTTCGCGTCGCCCGGCCCGCCCTCCTTGCGGCGCAGCTCCTCCTCGCGGCGGCGCAGATCGGCCTCCCAGTCCTTCAGCAGCGCCTCGTCCTTCTTGTTCTCGTTCTTGAGGGACTGGAGGAACTCGGGGTTGTCGTCCGGCGCGACGAACTTCGTACGGTGGTTGCGGTGCCACTGCGACGGCGTGCTGCCGCCGCCCGCCACCGGCTGCCGCTGCTTGCCCGCCACCAGCCAGGCGACCGGGCCGACCAGCACCTCGCCGAAGAGCAGGATGATCAGGACCCAGACCACCTTGGGCAGGCCGCGCACCTGCGATTCGGGGGTGTTGAGGCAGTCGATGAACGCATAGATCCACAGCGCCAGCACCAGTAGGAACGGCAGATACCTGAGCATTGCGGAACGGTCCCCCTGCGCGCGACGGCGGGCCCTCGGCGGGGCCCGGTGACCCGTCCAGGGTAGTGCGTACCCGATACTGGAACGCATGGCTTATGACGATCTTCGCTCGTTCCTGCGCGCGCTCGAGCGGGAAGGCGACCTCAAGCGCATCAAGGCCGAGGTCGACCCGTATCTGGAAGTCGGCGAGATCGTGGACCGGGTGCAGAAGTCCGGCGGCCCGGCGCTGCTCTTCGAGAACGTCAAGGGCTCGGCGATGCCGCTCGCCATGAACGTCTACGGCACCGACCGCCGCCTGCTGAAGGCGCTGGACCTCAAGGCGTACGAGGACATCAGCGGCAAGATCGGCGGTCTGCTCAAGCCGGAGCTGCCGCACGGGTTCGTCGGCGTGCGCGAGGCGTTCGGCAAGCTCGCCGGCATGACGCACGTCCCGCCCAGGAAGGTCAAGGACGCGCCCGTCCAGGAGGTCGTGCTCCGGGGCGACGACGTCGATCTGGACCGGCTCCCGGCGCTGTTCACCTGGCCCGAGGACGGCGGCTCCTTCTTCAACCTGGGGCTGACGCACACCAAGCACCCGGAAACCGGGGTGCGCAACCTGGGCCTCTACCGCCTCCAGCGCCACGACAAGCGCACCATCGGCATGCACTGGCAGATCCACAAGGACAGCCGCAACCACTACCAGGTCGCCGCCCAGCGCGGCGAGAAGCTGCCGGTCGCCATCGCCTTCGGCTGCCCCCCGGCCGTCACCTACGCCTCCACCGCGCCGCTGCCCGGCGACATCGACGAGTACCTCTTCGCGGGCTTCCTCCAGGGCAAGCGGATCGAGATGGTCGACTGCAAGACCGTCCCGCTCCAGGTTCCGGCGAACGCCGAGGTCGTCATCGAGGGCTGGCTGGAGCCCGGCGAGATGCTGCCCGAGGGCCCGTTCGGCGACCACACCGGCTTCTACACGCCGCAGGAGCCGTTCCCGGCGCTGACCATCGACTGTGTGACCATGCGTAAGCGGCCGCTGCTCCAGTCGATCGTGGTCGGCCGGCCGCCGACGGAGGACGGCCCGCTGGGCCGCGCGACGGAGCGCTTCTTCCTGCCGCTCCTCAAGATCATCGTCCCGGACATCGTGGACTACCACCTCCCCGAGTCCGGCGGCTTCCACAACTGCGCGATCGTCTCGATCGACAAGAAGTACCCCAAGCACGCACAGAAGGTCATGCACGCCATCTGGGGCGCGCACATGATGTCGCTGACCAAGCTGATCGTGGTCGTGGACGCGGACTGCGATGTGCACAACCTCCACGAGGTGTCGTGGCGGGCGCTCGGCAACACCGACTACGCCCGCGACCTCACCGTCGTCGAAGGTCCCGTCGACCATCTCGACCACGCCTCCTACCAGCAGTTCTGGGGCGGCAAGGCGGGCATCGACGCGACGAAGAAGTGGCCCGAGGAGGGCTATACGAGGGACGGGGGCTGGCCCGAGATGGTCGAGTCCGACCCGCGGACGGCGGCGCTGGTCGACCGCCGCTGGAAGGAGTACGGCCTCTCGTGAGCAGCGCATCCGCAGCGGTCCCGCAGCCGGGCCGCACCAAGGCCTTCCTGCGCCTGGTGATGATCGAGCACTCGGTCTTCGCGCTGCCCTTCGCCTACATCGCCGCGCTGACCGCGATGTACGAGGAGGGCGGCCGGCGCATCCAGTGGGGCCCGCTGCTCCTCGTCACCGTCGCCATGGTCGGCCTGCGCACCTTCGCGATGGCCGCGAACCGCATCATCGACCGCGAGATCGACGCCCGTAACCCGCGCACCGCGCAACGGGAACTGGTCACCGGCGCGGTCTCGGTGAAGTCCGCATGGACCGGCGCGCTGATCGCGCTCGTCGTCTTCCTGGGCGCCGCCGCCCTGCTGAACCCGCTGTGCCTGGTGCTCGCGCCGCTCGCCGTGGTGCCGATGGTGGTCTATCCGTACGGCAAGCGGTTCACCAACTTCCCGCAGGCGATCCTCGGACTCGCCCAGGCGATGGGCCCGGTCGGCGCCTGGCTCGCGATCAGTGCGACCTGGTCCTGGGAGGCGGTGATCCTCGGTCTCGCGGTCGGCATCTGGATCGGCGGCTTCGACCTGATCTACGCCTGCCAGGACGTGGACACCGACCGCGAGATCGGCGTGAAGTCCGTCCCGGCCCGCTTCGGTATCCCGGCCGCGATCTGGGGCGCGCGCGGCTGCCACCTCGTCACGACGGGCCTCTTCGCCTGGTACGCCGTGGCCACCGGCGCGGGGGTCTTCCTCTGGCTGGGCCTGGTGATCGTGGCGGCGGCGTTCCTGTACGAGCACACCCTCGTCAAGCCCCATGACCTGACCCGCCTCAACCGGGCGTTCTTCCAGGTCAACGGCTTCATCGGGATCGCGCTGTTTGTGTGTGCGCTGCTGGATCTGCTGGTGCGGGGGCTGGCGGCCTGACGGTCTGGCACCGGGCGGGCGTTCTGACGGTCTGGCGCGGGCGGGTGCTCTGGCGGTCTGGCGCGGGCTGACGGTCTGGCGCGGGCGGTGCGGAGGCGGTCCCGGCCGTGCTGTGCGGCTGCCCCCGCCGTGCCTGCTGCCTCCTTTTATCCGGCAACGATTACGTAGAGTAATCAGTTCCTTGCGGTGTGCTCGGGCTTGACGGTCGCTCAGTCGTTCTCGGCAGCGTTCAGCCTTCGTGCGGTCAGCCCCTCTTGACGGTCGCTCAGCCCTTGCTGAGGGGCCAGGCGATCAGGCGGGGATAGGTCCACAGTTCGCCGCGGGTTGCCTTGACCGTGGCGATCACTGCGCAGATGACGCCGGCGAGGGCGTAGCCGGCGAAGATGACGATCACGGTGATCAGGGGGACCGCGAGGCCGGAGCTGTTGCGCTGTTCTTCCGTGGCGACCGCGGCGAAGGTGAAGGCGCTGGCGACGTACAGCACCAGTCCGAAGGCCGCCATGATGGCCTGGGTGATGCCGTAGTTCACGGCCTGGGTGGCGTGGTGGCGGATGTACGGGTCGTGCTGGTGGCGGTCGTTGCCGCGCAGGGACAGCGGGTAGATCCAGCCGAGGAAGGCGCCCAGGCCGCAGCACATCATCGTGCCCGCGGTGATGGTCAGCAGCGCGCCGAGGTGGGACCACATCGCGGGGCCGGACGAAGGGGCGGGAGGCCGGGGGCCGTAGCCGGGCTGCGGGGTGCCGGGGTAGCCGTAGCCGCCGGGCTGTGGCGCGCCCGGCTGCGGCGCGCCGGGCCAGCCCTGCTGGGGTGCCCCGTACGGCTGCTGTGGTCCGCCGGCCGGTGGACCGTATCCGGGCTGGTGGTAGTCGGACATGCTGTGCTCACCCCGTGTTACTGCGTGGCGCCTTGGGCGCCGTGTGGCACGCGGCGGCCGTGCGGCGGCCCCGCGGCTCCCGTTCGGATCGAGGCTATGCGATGGGTCGGACATCGGCGGCGGGCAGGGCGCCGGGAGCGCGCACCCGGAAGACGAAGGCCGCCAGCACCCCGCCTATCAGCCCGAACAGATGCCCCTGCCAGCTGATGCCGCTGTCGGTCGGCAGCGCGCCCCACAGGATCGAGCCGTAGAGCACGCCCACCACCAGGCCGATGCCGATGTCGAGGAGTTTGCGCTCGATGAAGCCGCGCACCAGGAGGTAGCCGAAGAGCCCGAAGACGACTCCGGAGGCGCCCGCGGTGTTGCTGTCCGGCGCGGCCGTGAACCAGACGCCCAGTCCGCTGGTGAGGATGATCAGCGCGGCGACGGCGAGGAAGCGGCGCACCCCGCTGCGCAGCGCGGCGACCAGGCCGAGCAGCAGCAACGGCAGGGTGTTCGCCACGAGATGGCCGAAGCCGAAGTGCAGGAAGGCGGCGGGCACGACATCGGCCAGCTCGGCGGGTTCGCGCGGTGTGATCCCGAAGGTGTCCAGCGCGCCGCCGGTGGCGAAGTCGACGCCCTCCAGCAGCCAGAGCAGGGCCACCCAGCCCAGCATCAGGCAGATCGCGGGCTTCGCGCGTGAGGTCATCTCCGGCCGTCCCTTCTCGTCCCCCGGTGGGCGGCCCCCGGCGGAGGTCCGCGAGGGGCGCACAGGTAGGAACGGCCGTGAGGGGGTCCGTGGTTCCGCCGGATAGGCTCGATGCGTGGAGCCGCCGCACAACGACACCAGTAAGCAGGACCCCGGCCGCCGACGTCCGTGGGTCGTGGGGATCTCCGGCGCGTCCGGGACGCCGTATGCCGCGTCCGTGCTGCGCGGGCTGCTCGCCGCCGGGGAGGCGGTGGACCTGATCGTCAGCCGGGCGTCGCGGCTGACCCTCCTGGACGAGACGGGCATCGCCTTCCGGGACGCTCATTGGCGCGCCGACCTGCGGGAATGGCTGGCGCGCGGAGCCGATGGCAAGCCGGCGACGTTTCCGGTGACGGAGGCGGACCTGGCGGAGGTGCGGTACTGGCCGGCCGGGGATCTGGCGGCCGGGCCCTCGTCGGGCTCGTATCCGGTGAAGGGGATGCTGATCGTCCCGGCGAGCACGGCGTGTGTGGCCGGGGTGGCGCTGGGGCTCTCGAAGGATCTGCTCCAGCGGGTGGCGAGCGTGACGCTCAAGGAGCGGCGGCGGCTGGTGGTCGCGGTGCGCGAGACCCCGTTGAACGGGCCGACGCTGAAGCATCTGGTGACGCTGGACGAGGCGGGCGCCGTGGTGCTGCCCGCCTCACCGGCGTTCTATGCGGGGGCGACGCACATCCAGGATCTGGTGGACTTCGTCGCGGGCCGGGTGCTCGATGCGGCCGAGGTGCCGCACGGGCTGTACCGGCGGTGGGAAGGGGAGCTGCGGGGTGGCTCCAGGGAAGTGGAGGAGGCCCCGGAGGCTCCTTAGCGCTGCTTCGCTGCGGCGCGGCCGAAGAGGCGCCGGGTCCGCGGTGCCGCGGAGCGGTGGGCACGTGAACGATTGGCCTGGTCCTGAAGCTCGCGCATGCGGGCGTAGGCCATCTCGATCGAGTACACGGTGACAACTCCTGTGAGATCGTCTCTGAAAGATTCGCAGGGTCAAGGCCCTGTATGCCTTAGATTCTACATGCAGAACACGAATATGCGTAAAGATTGGAAGGCTTGAGGGCATGGACGCGGTGGATAGGCAGCTCATCCAGGCACTTCGCGAGAACGGCCGGGCCTCGTATGCGGAGCTCGGCCGGCTCGTCGGCCTCTCCGGGCCCAGCGTCACCGACCGGATCAACCGCCTGGAGGCGGCCGGCGTGATCACCGGCTACCGCGCGACGGTCGACGCCGCCTCGCTCGGCCTCGGCGTCACGGCGCTGGTGGGCATCTCGCTGTCGGACGCCACCGACCACGAGGACGTCGCACAGCGGCTGCGCGACCTCGAAGAGATCGAGGACTGCTGGTTCATCGCCGGCGACGACTCGTACATGCTCAAGGTGCGGGTGGGTGACGTGGACGGCCTGGAGCGCACCATCCGGCGGCTGTCCGGCACCAAGGGCGTCTCCCGTACGCGCACCACGATCGTGCTCTCCACCAAGTGGGAGAACCGCGTCGGCCAACTGCCCGAAGAGGCCGAGTAGGCCGCCGGGCGCCGCCGGTACCCACCGGGGCGGACGGGCGCGCCAGGGGGCTCCGTCCGCCTCCCTTACGGGGGAGTACGCTCGGTGAAGCCCGTTTCCGGCTCCGGAGGAACGGCACCGATACGGCAGAGACTGGGAGGCGACCGGATGGCTGCGTCGATGGATGTGGGCCTCAAGCGCGAGCTGGAGGCGAAGGTCCACGCCGGGGAGCGGCTGACCCGCGAGGACGGTATCGCCCTCTACGAGTCCGACGACCTGGCCTGGCTGGGCGGCCTCGCCCATGAGGTGCGTACGCGCAAGAACGGCGACGTCGTCCACTTCAACGTCAACCGTCACCTCAACATGACGAATGTGTGCACCGCGTCGTGCGCCTACTGCTCCTTCCAGCGCAAGCCGGGGGAGAAGGACGCGTACACGATGCGCATCGAGGAGGCCGTCCGCCTCGCCAAGGCGATGGAGAACGACAACCTCACCGAGCTGCACATCGTCAACGGGCTCCACCCCAACCTGCCGTGGCGCTACTACCCCCGCTCGCTCAGCGAGCTGAAGAAGGCGCTGCCGAACGTCTCCCTGAAGGCCTTCACCGCCACCGAGATCCACCACTTCGAGACCATCTCCGGGCTCTCCGCCTCCGAGATCCTCGACGAGCTGATCGACGCCGGCCTGGAGTCGCTGACCGGCGGCGGTGCCGAGATCTTCGACTGGGAGGTCCGGCAGCACATCGTCGACCACCGCACCCACTGGGAAGACTGGTCGCGCATCCACCGCCTCGCCCACGAAAAGGGCCTCAAGACCCCCTCGACGATGCTCTACGGGCACATCGAGGAGCCCCGCCACCGCGTCGACCACGTCCTGCGGCTGCGTGAGCTCCAGGACGAGACCGGCGGCTTCCAGGTCTTCATCCCGCTGCGCTACCAGCACGACTTCGTCGACATGCAGGACGGCAAGGTCCGCAACAAGCTCCAGGCCCGGACGACGATGGCGACCGGCGCCGAGGCCCTGAAGACCTTCGCGGTCTCCCGCCTCCTCTTCGACAACGTCCCGCACGTGAAGTGCTTCTGGGTGATGCACGGTCTTCAGACCACCCAGCTCGCCCTTCAGCACGGCGCGGACGACATGGACGGCTCGGTCGTCGAATACAAGATCACGCACGACGCGGACAACTACGGCACGCCGAACAAGCTGACCCGTGAGGACCTGCTGGAGCTGATCCGCGACGCCGGCTTCCGCCCCGTCGAGCGCAACACCCGCTACGAGGCCATCCGCGAGTACCCGGGCCCGGACCCGGACCGCCGCGAATCCCCGCAGCCGATGCGCGTCTGACCTGCTAGGGAGCGCCGTCGGCGGGGAGCGTTAGGGTCCGGGTCATGAACGTGCGTTTCGACCTGGACCCTTCCGTCACCCCCGAACTCCATGACGGAATATGCGCGTTGTGGGCCGATGTCTCCAACGCCGGGGGCGCGGTCGGGTTCGTCCCGCCGGTGACCCGCGAGGACGTCCGCCCGGAGCTGCGGAGGCATCTGACGGCCATGGCCGAGGGGCGCCAGCGCCTGGTGGTGGGCCGTGACGCGGACGGCCGGGTGCTGGCCACGGCGTTCCTCACCACCAACACCCACCGCCTGATGAAGCACTGGCTGTGGGTCTACACCGTCATGGTGCACCCCGCCCTCCAGGGCCGGGGCACCGGCCGCCGGCTGATGACGGCGGTCGCCGACGCCGCCCGCTCCGTCGAGGGGGTCACCGCGCTCCGCCTCACCTGCCGCGGCGGCTCCGGCGCCCGCCCCTTCTACGAGGCCTGCGGCTACCGGGAGGTCGGCCGGGTGCCCGGCGCGATCCGGGTGGCGGACGACGACTACCGCGATGACATCACCATGTGGCTGGATCTGGGCTGACGGGCGGGCCGGCGGGCGCTGCGAGGGGCGGGCCGCGCCAGGACCGGGCTGCGGCGGGGGCCGCGAAGATCGCCCGAAGCGCTGTGCTTGACTGGATGCAGACCCTTTAGGTTGCCGTTGAGGAGAAGGTCCCATCCGTGAGTAGCCACAACTTCGCCACGCTCCGCTACACCGCCCTTCGCCTCGGCCTCTTCGTCGCCTCGTTCGCCGTGGTGTGGGTGCTGGCGTACCTCCATGTGATTCCGCTCGGACTCGGCGCCTCCAACATCTTCTGGCTGCTGCTGCTCGCCATCGTGATCTCCGCGCCGCTCAGCTTCGTGCTGCTGCGCAAGCAGCGGGACGCGATGGCCGAGCAGATCGCCCCCAAGGTCGACCGCCAGCGTGCCCGCTTCGCGGCCAGCGCCGGCCAGGAGGACGGCCTGAAGTAAGGCCGCCCACCGGGGGCCACCGGCCCCGTGATGTAACACGCCTCACAGCCGCTTCGTCGCGACAGGCGCCCGTCGCCGTGGACTTCGCTCCACGGGCGGGCGCCTGTCGCGTTTCTGACGGTGGGTCCGGTGCGCGGACCGCGCCGAGAACCCAAAGATTTTCTTTGGGTTCCTCAAAGTTCAAGTGTTAACGTTCGTGTCATGAAGACAGCAGCCGCGCCTCCGTCCCCCATGAGCACTCCGCTCGTGGCGCGCCTGCATGTCGATCTCTGCCGCTGTATGTCCGCGGCCTGTTGCCGCCGCTGACCTCTCTCCTCCAGCGGCCGGAGATCCTTCTCCCCACCCCTCCGGGCGGGAGAGGCCCGCAACGCTGCTGCTCCGCAGCCGCTTGAGTCCCTGGCGCTTCTTTTCGCCGTCCCTGACGCCTGACCTGTCCCCGGAGTGTGTCCCTTGTCCCCGTCCGCCGAGACTTCCGAGTCCGCACCGGCGCCGCAGCGCCCCACGTCCTCCCGCATACCCAAGATCCCGTTCTGGGTGCAGATCCTTACCGGCCTGGCCCTGGGCGTGCTGCTCGGCTGGGTCGCCAAGAGCGGTGACGTCGGCTGGCTCACCACCACGCTTCAGCACATCGGCGACCTCTTCGTGCAGCTGCTGAAGCTGGCCGTGGCGCCGCTGGTCTTCTTCGCGATCCTGGTGTCGATCACCAACCTGCGGCAGGTCAACAACGCCGCCCGGCTCGCCTCCCGCACCCTGCTGTGGTTCATGGTCACCTCGCTGATCGCGGTCGCGATCGGCCTGGCGATCGGCCTGCTCAGCAACCCCGGCGCGGGCACCGGCCTGACCCCCAAGGACGGCAAGCTCCCCGACCACGCGGGCTCCTGGATCGACTTCCTGACCGGCATCGTCCCCACCGACATCATCACGCCGTTCACCGAGCTGAACGTCCTCCAGATCGTCTTCATGGCCGCCGTCGCCGGTATCGCGGCGCTCCAGCTCGGCGAGAAGGCCGAGCCGGTCCTCGCGCTCAGCCGCTCGGTGCTGGAGCTGCTCCAGAAGGCCCTGTGGTGGGTCATCCGCCTCGCCCCGATCGGCACCGTCGGCCTCATCGGCAACGCGATCGCGACGTACGGCTGGAACCTCATCGGCAAGTACGCGACCTTCACCGTCGACATCTACGTCGGCTGCGCGATCGTCCTCTTCGGCGTCTACCCGCTGCTGCTGTCGACCGTCGCCAAGGTCAACCCGCTCCAGTTCTTCCGCGGCGCCTGGCCCGCCATCCAGCTGGCCTTCGTCTCCCGCTCCTCGGTCGGCACCATGCCGGTCACCCAGCAGGTCACCCAGCGCCTCGGCGTGCCGCGGGAGTACGCCTCCTTCGCGGTGCCGTTCGGCTCGACGACCAAGATGGACGGCTGCGCCTCGATCTACCCGGCGATCGCCGCGATCTTCATCGCCCAGATCTTCAACGTCGACCTGGGCATCGGCGACTACCTCCTGATCGCCTTCGTCTCCGTCATCGGCTCCGCCGCCACCGCCGGCCTGACCGGCGCCACGGTCATGCTGACGCTGACCCTCTCCACCCTGGGCCTCCCCCTGGAGGGCGTCGGCCTGCTGATGGCCATCGACCCCATCCTGGACATGATGCGCACCGCCACCAACGTGGCCGGTCAGGCAGTTATCCCGATCCTGGTCTCCGCCCGGGAGAAGCTCCTCGACCGCGACGCGTACAACGGGGCGCGGAGCATCTCCCCGGACACGGCCGCCGCCGAGGAAGCGGAAGCAACCGCCTCCGTACCGGCACCGGCTGCCGCCTAGCGTTCCGAGCCGTCCCCATGACTGCGCCCCGGCCTCACGGAAAGGCCGGGGCACAGCCGTATGTGCCCGCTGTCCGCGGACCGGCGGGGCCGGTTTCAGGCCACCGTCACCGCTCCCGTGTGGGTCAGGATCGCGGTGGCCAGTGGTGCGTGGACGGCGGGCGGGAGCGCATGTCCCATGCCCGGGATCTCGACGAACCCCGCGCCCTGGATGCACTGGGCCAGGTGCTGGGCGTGCGGCGGCGGGAAGACCGGGTCGGAGGGTGCGCTGACCACCAGGGCCGGTACCTCGTTCCGGGCGAGCTGGTCCGTGCGGAGCATGCCGTCGTGCTCCGCACGGCCGTGTGCGGTGCCCACCCGGTGGTGTCCCGTGTGCGCGATGACCCGGTGCTCGAAGGCGCGGAAGTAGTCGTCATCGAAGGGGAGCCGGTCACCGGCGAGTACGCGCCAGTGTTCGATCCGGCGCTCCACTTCGGCCGCCGGGCCGTGCTCCTCGACCGGACGCGACCACAGCTCCAGGACCTCGGGCGAGATGCCCGGCAGTGCGTCGGCCGGGACCGTGCTGCCGTCGGGGCGGGTGCAGTGGGTGGTGCTGAGGGCCATGGTGCTGATGAGAGTGGCGCTGAGCAGTCGGTCGGGGTGGTCGGCGAGCACCATCTGGGCGAGCATGCCGCCCAATGACATGCCGACGATATGGGCCCGGTCGATGCCCAGCCCGTCCAGGACCGCGATCACGTCATCGGCGAGATCGGCGATCCGGTACGGCCGTTCCTCGAAGGACCAGGTGGAGCGGCCGGTGTCGCGGTGGTCGTAGCGGACGACCCGGTGGTGCGCGGCCAGCGCGTCGACCAGCGGCTCCGGCCAGCCGAGGCCGCTCGCCTGGGCACCCATGATCAGCAGCAGCGGGGCCGCGTCGGCGGCACCGCGCTGCTCGGTCCACAGGCGGACCTCGGGGGCGGCTTCGATGAACTGCTGCATGGGGTCCTCCAGGTGATGTGGACAAGGGCGTCGCCTCACCGAGTGGCGCGACGAGACGTATCGTCTCGCTATAGCCGAAACGCGTCAAGAGGCGAGGGGTGGGAAGCGAAGATCGTAAACTTACTTTGCAGTAAAGGGGCGGGATGGAGGGACATTTGGGGTGGGAGCTGTGAAGAGCAAGCGGGTGCCGCGCGCCGTCCGGGAACAGCAGATGCTGGACGCGGCGGTGCTGACCTTCGCGCGGCGCGGATACCGGGCGGCCTCGATGGACGAGATCGCCGAACTGGCCGGAGTCTCCAAGCCGCTGGTCTATCTCTACCTGAATTCGAAGGAAGACCTGTTCAACACGGTGATCCGGCGGGAGTCGGCGGCGCTGGTGGCGGCCGTGACATCGGCCGTCGAGCCGGGGGCGGCGGCCGACCGGCAGCTGTGCAGCGGCCTGAAGGGCTTCTTCGCGCACACCGCCGAGCATCCGTACGGCTGGGCCGTACTCCACCAGCAGGCGCGGACGCACGGTGAGCCGTTCGCGCGCGAAGTGGCCGCGCTGCGGGCGGAAATCGTCGCGTTCGTCACGGAGTTGCTCGGTGCAGCCGCAAAGGAGGCGGGCTGCGTCGGCGAACTGGTCGAACGGGAGGTCGCCGGCCTCGCGCACGCGCTGGTCGGCGCGGCCGAGTCACTCGCCGAGTGGGCCAATGTCCGTACGGACGAAGGGGCTTCGGGCGACCCTGAGCATCCGTCGGCCAAGGACACCGCGGCCACGATGATGAACTTCGCCTGGATGGGCCTCAACCAGCTCATGGGTGGAGAACGCTGGGTGCCCGGCGGCCTCGTCGACCACGAGAGCCGCTCCTGCGCCAGGCGCTGACCCGGCCCACGCGCCGACTGCCGCCCCGGTCCCGGTCCTCCGGGGCCGGGGCGGCTCCGTCATTGACGGCACGAAGGTGGTGCCGGGGTATTGGCCAACTCCCGGTCCTCGCTTAGATTTACCTCGAAGTAAGGTTACTTCCGGGTCAGGAGCTGGGTCGAGGATGCGTTTGCTGCCCGGCGGGGGCCTTGGTGGGTCTCGTGTTTGTCTGCGGGTGGGGTGTGGCTGGGCGCGCCGTTCCCCGCGCCCCTAAGGGGGCGCCGTACGTCGTTTGGTGCGGCGCCGTGGTGGCTGGTGCCGTTGCGGGGTCTGTGGGTGCCGCGGGGGCCGGAGGGGACGCACCGGGGCCCGTCCTCGGCGCGGGCGACGCGGCTGCGTGCGTTTGATTGCCCCGGTGTTTGCTCCGGTCCTGCGGGCGGGCCCCGGTACATCCCCTCCGACCGTCCAGCGTTGCCGGCTGCCGGACGGTGGCACCGCCCGTCACAGACCACCTCGGCCCGCGCCCAAGCTGCGGCGGACAGCTCGGCCAGATGCCTGCCAAGGGGTGCCGCTGCACGGCCGCCGTAACGGTCATCGGTACGGCGGGAGGGCCGCGCACGCACGGTGGTTGGAGGGGATGTCCGGTGCCCCGCCCGCAGGACCGGAGCGAACGCCGGGGCTCCCAACTTCTGGGACCAGGGCCGCCCGCGCCGAGGACGGGGTACCGGGCGTCCCCTCCGACCCGCCACCCACAAGCCGTAGGCGAACGGCGCCCAGCCACCGGCAAACCCGCACAGGAACGACGAGGAGCCGCTCGTGTCCCACCAGGAAAGTGCACCCACCGGATCACTCACCGCACCCAGCTCCACCCCCACCCCCACCCTCACCGAGCCGCAGAAAACCCTGGTCGACGGCACGGTCCGCGAGGTCTACGTCCCTCCGCTGGCCCCGCCCGTACGCAGCGGCTCGCTGGGGGACCTCCCCTTCGTCAACGCCCAGGAGGCCCCCGGCGACATCGTGCTCGCCCGTAAGCAGCCCAGCGGTATCTGGCGCGACATCAGCGCCGCGGAGTTCGCCGCAGAGGTACGCGCCGTCGCCAAGGGCCTGCTCGCGTCCGGCCTCCGCCCCGGTGACCGGCTCGCGATCATGGCCCGTACGACCTACGAGTGGACCCTCGTCGACTTCGCCGCCTGGGCGGCCGGCCTGGTCACCGTCCCGCTCTACCCCACGTCCTCCGCCCACCAGGCGCAGTGGATCCTGCACGACTCCGGCGCCCGCGCCTGCGTCGTGGAAGGCGTCGACGAGGCCCGTCTGATCAGCGGCCTCCGCGCCGAACTCCCCGCCTTGGACCACCTCTGGCAGTTCAACACCGGCGCGGTCCCCCAACTCGTCGCGGCGGGCCGCGACATACCGGACGAGGCGGTCGACCAGTGCCGCGCCGCCACCGGCCCGTACGCCCTCGCCACCCTCATCTACACCTCCGGCACCACCGGCCGTCCCAAGGGCTGCGCCCTCACCCACGCCAACTTCTTCGCCGAGGTAGACAACGCCGTCGAGCTGCTGCACCCGGTCTTCAAGTCGGTCAGCGAGGAGCCCGCCGCCACCCTCCTCTTCCTGCCGCTCTCCCATGTCTTCGGCCGGATGGTCGCGGTCGGCTGTCTGCGCGCCCGTGTCCGCCTCGGGCACGCCCCCAGCATCCGGACCGACGATCTCCTCGCCGACCTGGCGGGCTTCCGGCCGACGTTCCTGCTGGCCATCCCGTACGTCCTGGAGAAGGTCTTCAACACCGGACGGGCCACCGCGGAGAAGATGGGCCGGGCCGCCTCCTTCGACCGCGCGGTCCGTGTCGCGCGCTCCTACGGCGAGGCCGTCGAGGCCAAGGAGCACGGGACGGGCCCGGGCCCCGGCGTGGCCCTCAAGGGCGCCCGTAAGCTCTACGATCCCCTCGTCTACCGCCGCATCCGGGCCGCCCTCGGCGGCAAGGTGCGCCACGTCCTCTGCGGCGGTTCCCCCCTCGGCCGCCGCCTCGCCGCGTTCTACACCGGCGCCGGCATCGAGATCTTCGAGGGGTACGGCCTGACGGAGACCACCGCCGCCACGACCGTCACCCCGCCCCTCCGGCCCCGTATCGGCACGGTCGGCTGGCCGCTCCCCGGTACGGCCGTACGCATCGCCGACGACGGCGAGATCCTGATCCACGGCGACCACGTGTTCTCCGGCTACTGGGACGCGGCCCTCGGCGCGGCCCGCCCCGTCACCGACCAGGGCTGGCTGGCAACCGGTGACCTCGGGGCTCTCGACCCGGACGGCTACCTCACGATCACCGGCCGCAAGAAGGAGATCATCGTGACGACGGGCGGCAAGAACGTCGCCCCGGCCCCTCTGGAGGACCGTCTCCGGTCGCACCCTCTCGTAGGCCAGTGCATGGTCATCGGCGACAACCGCCCCTACATCACCGCACTGATCACCCTGGAGCCGGACGGGCTCGCGCACTGGCGCCAGATGAACAAGAAACCGGACCTGCCGCCCGAGCGCCTGGTCCGCGACGAGCGCCTGCTGGCCGACATCCAGCGCGCCGTCGACGACGCCAACGAACTGGTCTCCCGAGCCGAATCCATCCGCCGCTTCGCGGTCCTCCCGGTGGACTTCAGTGAGGAAACCGGGCACCTCACCCCGTCCCTGAAGCTCCGCCGGGCCGCGGTGGCCCGCGATTTCGCCAAAGACATAGCGGCCCTTTACGAAAGCAGGTGACCCCCGGTCTGGAGCAAAAGCCCTCGGCGCGTCAAACTGGAACCCCGTGTCACCTCTGTGGGGGAGGTGGCACGGGGTCTGACGTGCGATGCCGTGCCACGGCATCTGGCTGACTTCCACCGGACGAACCTGTGGCCGTCGGCGCGTCGTCCCCCCCCAGGGGCCGGTCAAGGGTGTCTGTTCCGGGGCGAGTTGTCCGGGTCTTCTCAGCGTGGCGGCAGGGCCACGGCCGTCTGCATATCGCAGGTGTTGCACCAGAACGCCCAGCCGTTGGCGTCGACGGACCGCGACCCGCAGGCCAGGCACGGGTCGCCCACGAAACTCGCGGCGACCCAGGATCCGGCGGTCGCCGCGCGCCGCCCGGCGACCGCGCATTCGTCGGCGTAGCAGGGGATGCACAACCCGCCCTGCTGGCCGGGCAGTTTCATCGACCGTATCCCGCAGGTCGAGCACGGCAGCTTGCCGACGTCCTGCTCGTCCAGGCCGACCGGCTTACCGTGCCTACTGGAGGCCGCCATGTCGCCTCTGCCTCCTCTATGCCAGGACGGTTCCGGTGCCGCCACAACCGGAGCACTGTGTGGTGACGCGGTCGCCGGTCGGCGTCTCCCAGTCCACGGTGCCTCTGCCGGCGCAGTCGGGGCAGGGCTTCTGCGGGGGCAAGTGCTCGCTCATTCTGCCCACGGTATGCCGGGTCATGTTCCGATGTGACCACTTTCCGTGATCGCTTCGGTACGGAGTTGCGTCGGCGCTGTGCGCGCCCCCAGGTGCGCGGTGGGCCGGGCGGGCCAGGGGAGGGCGCTGCCGGGGGGACGCGGGGCGGGCGGCACGCCCGGCAGGGGAATCCGGGTATTTCTTCCCCTGCGGTTCGCCCGGCCGGGAGTCGAGGCGGCCTGCGAATCCGCGGTCATTGGCGGAAGAATTCCCTAATGCGTGCGGCATTCGGGTGTGTCATGCGCCGGACGGCAAGAATTCATGTGTCCGCCATTCGTGGCGGTGCGCGTGTCGGCGGCGAAAAGGCAGGAGCCCCGCTCGCCACCGAAGTGGCGGAGCGAGGCTCCTTGGGTACTGCTTAGGGGCGACCTGGAAGAAATTCCGGGCCGGGCAACTTAGACCGGCGTGACGTTCTCCGCCTGCGGACCCTTCGGGCCCTGCGTGACGTCGAAGTTCACCTGCTGGTTCTCCTCCAGGGAGCGGAAGCCAGAGGCGTTGATCGCCGAGTAGTGGACGAAGACATCCGGGCCGCCGCCGTCCTGGGCGATGAAGCCGAAGCCCTTTTCAGCGTTGAACCACTTGACGGTTCCGGTAGCCATAAGCCCTCCTTGGGCCAAAGGGTTGCCCTGCTCCAGAACCTGCAAAGAAGTCTGAAACTACAAGAGCCTGCGGGGTCACATGCTCCGCAGGCTCTGTACTGCAAGGGAAACCAAACTGCAACTTGCGCTGAGCGTAGCATGTGCTGCTCCTGAGGCGGAAGAGCCAAAGATCACGTTTAACCGACCGCACTAACGTCCATACGGCGACCCGCCGCGCTGCCCCTGGGGAGACAGGTCTAGCCTCCGCATGTGGACAATTCAACCTTCGGAGACGCACCCGCGGGAGCCGACGCCGGCCGCCGTCGCAGCCGGCCGCGAGTGGGCCACATCCAGTTCCTGAACTGCCTGCCCCTTTACTGGGGCCTGGCCCGTACGGGCACCCTGCTCGATCTGGATCTCAGCAAGGACACGCCGGAGAAACTCAGCGAGCAGCTTGTCCGCGGGGACCTCGACATCGCGCCGATCACGCTCGTCGAATTCCTGCGGGCCGCCGACGACCTCGTCGCCTTCCCCGACCTCGCCGTCGGCTGTGACGGCCCGGTGATGTCCTGCGTGATCGTCTCGCAGAAGCCGCTGGACCAGCTGGACGGCGCCCGGGTCGCGCTCGGCTCGACCTCGCGGACGTCCGTACGGCTGGCCCAATTGCTGCTCGCCGAGAAGATCGGGGTGCGGCCCGACTACTACACCTGCCCGCCGGACCTGGGGCTGATGATGCAGGAGGCGGACGCGGCGGTGCTGATCGGCGATGCCGCACTGCGCGCCAATCTGCACGACGGGCCGCGGCTGGGCCTGGAGGTGCACGACCTCGGCCAGATGTGGAAGGACTGGACGGGTCTGCCGTTCGTCTTCGCCGTCTGGGCGACCCGGCGCGAATACCTGGAGCGCGAGCCGGCCGTGGTGCAGAAGGTGCACGAGGCGTTTCTCGCCTCGCGTGATCTGTCGCTGGAGGAGGTCACCAAGGTCGCCGAGCAGGCGGCCCGCTGGGAGACCTTCGACGAACCGGTTCTGGAGCGCTACTTCACCACGCTGGACTTCCGCTTCGGGCCCGCGCAGCTCAAGGGTGTCGCGGAATTCGCCCGGCGGGTCGGGCCGACGACCGGGTTCCCGGCGGATGTGACGGTGGAGCTGCTGGAGCCGGCGGCCGCCCGTTAGCGAGCGGTGGCGCGGCACGGCACCCACTGCCGAGGCGAAGGGGTACGCCCGGTACTCCTGAGCCCGGCCGTGGCCTCCCCTCCCCGGATGTGCCACGGGCGGTCGCCCGGCCGGGCGGCGGGGGTGTCGTACCCCTGACGTACGCTGGTTCAGTTCGTGATGCCCGCCTGCGAAAGGGACGCCCCGGTGACCGAGAACGCCGACCTCCAGTCCGTACTCGACCGCGCCGCGCAGGGCGGCCGCATCACGCCGGAGGAAGCGCTCGACCTGTACCGCTCCGCTCCGCTGCACGCGCTGGGCAAGGCCGCCGACGCCGTCCGCCGCCGCCGCTACGCCGGCACCGAGCACATCGCGACGTACATCATCGAACGCAACATCAACTACACCAATGTGTGCGTGACGGCCTGCAAGTTCTGCGCCTTCTACGCCGCGCCCAAGGACACCGCCAAGGGCTGGACCCGCGACCTCGACGACATCCTGCGGCGCTGCGCGGAGACCGTCGAGCTGGGCGGCACCCAGATCATGTTCCAGGGCGGCCACCACCCGGACTACGGCGTCGAGTACTACGAAGAGCACTTCTCCGCCATCAAGAAGGCCTTCCCGCAGCTGGTCATCCACTCCCTCGGCGCCTCCGAGGTCGAGCACATGGCCAGGATCTCCAAGGTGTCCGTCGAGGAGGCCATCCAGCGCATCCACGCCGCCGGCCTGGACTCCTTCGCGGGTGCCGGTGCCGAGCTGCTGCCCGCGCGTCCCCGTAAGGCCATCGCCCCGCTGAAGGAGTCCGGCGAGCGCTGGCTGGAGATCATGGAGACGGCCCATGAGCTGGGCGTGGAGTCGACCTCCACGATGCTGATGGGCACCGGCGAGACCAACGCCGAGCGGATCGAGCACCTGCGGATGATCCGTGACGTCCAGGACCGTACGGGCGGCTTCCGCGCCTTCATCCCGTACACCTACCAGCCGGAGAACAACCACCTGAAGGGCCGGACGCAGGCCACCCTCTTCGAGTACCTGCGCATGATCGCCATCGGGCGGCTCTTCTTCGACAATGTCGCGCACATCCAGGGCTCGTGGCTGACCACCGGTAAGGAGATCGGTCAGCTGTCGCTGCACTACGGCGCGGACGACCTCGGCTCGATCATGCTGGAGGAGAACGTGGTCTCCTCGGCCGGCGCCAAGCACCGTTCCAACCGCACGGAGATCATCGACCTGATCCGCAAGGCGGGCCGGGTCCCGGCGCAGCGCGCGACGACGTACGAGCACCTGCTCGTGCACGACGACCCGGCCAACGACCCGGTCGACGACAAGGTCGTCTCGCATCTGTCGTCGACGGCGATCGAGGGCGGCACCGCCCATCCGGAACTGAAGCTGGTCGACGCCAACTGAGCCGCGGATGCTGACACTTCACCGGGTCCGGGGAGTCCGGCCCGGTCATGACGGGGAGCCGCTCGCCGGGTACGCGGTCCTCGTCGACGGCGCCCGTCTCGCCGCCATCGGCCCGTACGAGGAGCTGTGGGCGGCCTACGGCGGTCAGGCGCGGGTCCGGGAGTGGGACGGTGTGCTGACTCCCGGCCGGTACGAGCCCGAGGGCGCCGCGCTGTTGGAGTCCGCCTACCACCCCGACCCGCGCGAGGCCGACGAGCTCGGCAGCGAGCCGCTCACCGGCGAGGCGCTCGCCGCCCTCGGGATGACCGAGACCCGCTGGGGCGCCAGCGCCCGTCGTGGTCTTCAGCGTCTGCTGGCCGCCGGGACGACGGCGCTGACCGGGCCGTTCACCCGGCCCGCGGTCCGCACGGCCGTCCAGCGGTCCGGGCTCGCGGAGCCGCCCGGCGGCCGCCCCCGTGCGCTGACGGTGGGTGGCGCGGCCGATTTCGCGGTCTTCGCCGAGGACGGCAGCTGTCTGGCCACCGTCCTCGCCGGCCGTCTGGTGTACCGCCGCCGCTGACGGCGGGCGTTCCGGGGCGTGCCCGGTGCGGTCCCCGGCCCCGGCACGGTGGACAATGGCCGGGTGACCCGAGCATCCCTGGACAAGCAGCCGCACGAAGTCGCCGCGATGTTCGACGACGTGGCGGCGCGGTACGACCTCACCAACGACGTGCTCTCCCTGGGGCAGGCGCGGCTGTGGCGCAAGGAGGTGGAGCGTGCGGTGGCCGCACGGCCCGCCGAGCGGGTGCTCGACCTCGCGGCCGGTACCGGCACCTCCTCACTGCCGTTCGCCAGGACCGGTGCGTATGTGGTGCCGTGCGACTTCTCCGTCGGCATGCTGGGGGAGGGCAAGAAGCGGCACCCGTGGCTGCCGTTCACGGCCGGTGACGGTACCCGGCTGCCGTTCGCGGACGCGGTGTTCGACGCCGTCACCATCTCCTTCGGGCTGCGCAACATCCAGGACACCGATGCCGCGCTGGCGGAGCTGTACCGGGTCACCAAGCCGGGCGGCCGGGTCGTGATCTGTGAGTTCAGCGAGCCGACCTGGGCGCCGTTCCGGACGGTCTACACCGAGTATCTGATGCGGGCGCTGCCGCCGGTCGCCCGCGCGGTCAGCAGCAACCCGGACGCCTACGTCTATCTCGCCGAGTCCATCCGCACCTGGCCCAACCAGCCCGAACTCGCCGCCCGGCTCCAGGGCGTGGGCTGGACCGAGGTGGCCTGGCGCAATCTGACCGGCGGCGTCGTGGCGCTGCACCGGGGACGCCGGCCGGCCGAGGGCTGACGACGGCGCCGCATTCCCCACCGTGGGCAGGGCACTTCTCTGCCGATGAGCGGAAGGGCGCTGCCGAGGAATTCCGCAGCGCCCTTTCCCGTTCGTTCCAGGGCCTCACAGATCCAGCCGGTGGCAATACGCCGTACGCTGCCCGTTCGGCGTGATCACCGTCTCCGCCCGGCGCATCCCCAGCCGCCGGGTCACCGCGAGCGACCGCTCGTTCGCGGCGGCCACCATCGCCACCACATGACGGACCCCGGCCGCCCGTACGGACTCCAGCGCCGCCTGCGCCGCAGTGGTGGCGTAGCCCTTGCCCCAGTACGCGCGGTCGAGCCGCCAGCCGATCTCGATCTCGCCCGCCGGTCCCCAGTCGTGCGGCCAGGGTTGGGCGCCGGTGAAGCCGATGACCGCGCCGTCCGCCGGGTCCACCAGGGTGTACAGGCAGAAGCCCAGCTCGGCGTGGTGCCGGCGCTGACGGGCGGTGAGCTCGTCGTACTCCGAGAGTTCGGCGGGGGCGCCACCGCGGAACTCCATCACGTCCGGGTGGCTGAAGGCCTGGTGCCAGTGCCTCGCGTCCTCGTCGGTGGGCACCCGCAGTTCGACCGAGGGGAGTGGTGTGTGCACAGACTTCATGGGGGACAACCCTTCAGGTTCTGATCACCAAGGCCCCCATAGACTGCACATGCCCAGTGCCGGTCGGCACCCAGATATCCAGATATCGACTTCCGGGAGACAGCGCCGTGACCGAATCCGCGTCCGTGACCGATTCCGTGACCCCCGCCCGATCGGAGCACAGCGCGGATGTGATCGTCGTCGGTGCCGGGCCGGCCGGCTCGGCCACCGCCTATCACCTCGCCAAGTCCGGTCTGGATGTGCTCCTTCTGGAGAAGACCGCGTTCCCGCGCGAGAAGGTCTGCGGCGACGGGCTGACCCCGCGCGCCACCAAGCAGCTGGTCGCGATGGGCATCGACATCTCCGAGGAGGCGGGCTGGCTGCGCAATAAGGGCCTGCGGATCATCGGCGGCGGCTCCCGGCTCCAGCTCGACTGGCCGGAGCTGGCCTCGTACCCGGACTACGGACTGGTCCGTAAGCGCGACGACTTCGACGAGCAGCTGGCGCGGCAGGCGCAGAAGGCCGGGGCGCGGCTGTACGAGCGCTGCAACGTGGGCGCGCCGATCGTCCACGAGCTGACGGGCCACATCACCGGTGTGCACGCCAAGCTCGGCGAGGAGAAGACCCCGGTCACCTTCCACGCCCCGCTCGTCGTCGCCGCCGACGGCAACTCCACCCGGCTCTCGCTGGCCATGGGCCTGCACCGGCGCGAGGACCGCCCCATGGGCGTGGCCGTCCGTACGTACTTCACCTCGCCCCGCCATGACGACGACTACCTGGAGTCCTGGCTGGAACTGTGGGACCGCCGCGGCGCCCAGGACCGGCTGCTGCCCGGCTACGGCTGGATCTTCGGCATGGGCGACGGGACGAGCAACGTCGGCCTCGGCATCCTCAACTCCAGCTCCGCGTTCAAGGAACTGGACTGGCGCGAGATCCTCAAGGCGTGGTGCGCCTCGATGCCCGCCGACTGGGGCTACACGCCGGAGAACATGACCGGACCGATCCGCGGCGCCGCGCTCCCCATGGCCTTCAACCGCCAGCCGCACTACACCAGGGGCCTGCTGCTGGTCGGTGACGCGGGCGGGCTGGTCAACCCGTTCAACGGCGAGGGCATCGCCTATGCGATGGAGTCCGGTGCGATCGCCGCCGAGGTCATCGTGCAGGCGCACGCCCGTGCCACGTACGCGCAGCGCGAACTGGCCCTGGCGCGCTACCCGAAGATCCTCAAGGACACCTACGGCGGCTACTACTCGCTGGGCCGCGCCTTCGTGAAGCTCATCGGCAACCCCAAGGTCATGAAGATCGCCACCCAGCGCGGACTGACCCACCCGCTGCTGATGCGCTTCACCCTCAAGATGCTCGCCAACCTCACCGACCCCACGGGCGGCGACGCGATGGACCGCATCATCAACGGGCTGAGCAAGGTCGCCCCGAAGGCCTGACTCCGGGGCCGGCCACCGGACGGGAGGTCCGGGACCGGCCCCGTCCGTGCTCCTGCGGCGCCCGGAAAGATTTCCCGGCGCCGCGGTCACACTCTCCGGCCGGGATCCGTCAGTGCGGTGACGACGGATTTTTTTTAAGGAGAGCAGCGATGGAAGCACGGATGAAGAACCCCGCGGTGGTCCTGCCCGAGGCCATGCAGCCGCTCCTCGACGTGGTCCGGGCGACCCGCCGGGGCGGGGTGCCGGAGGCGACGCTGGAGCTGGTCCATCTGCGCGCGAGCCAGATCAACGGATGCAGCTTCTGCGTCGACGGGGGAGTGAAGAGCGCCCGGAAGGCGGGCGTCAGCGACGATCAGCTGTTCGCGGTGGCGGCCTGGCGGGAGGCGCCGTACTTCTCGGACGCCGAGCGCGCCGCCCTGGCGCTCACCGAGGCGGCCACCCGGCTCGCCGACAGCTCCGACCCGGTGCCGGACCACCTCTGGGACGCCGCCGCGGACCACTTCGACGAGCGTCAGCTCTCGGCGATCATCCTGACGATCGGCATCACCAACCTCTTCAACCGGCTCAACGCGACCACCAGGCAGCCGGCCGGCGCGGGCTGGTAGCTCCCGCCCGGCGGCGGCCGGTGAGCGCCCAGGGTGGGGCCGGCTCGCGGCCCCGCCGAACGTCCTTGGCGGCCCGTCGGTGCATCCGGCGGGCCGCCGCTGCGAAGCCGCGCTCCCGGGGCCCGGTGACCGGTCCGTCAGCCGACGGGGGCGTGGGCCGGTGCGGGGAGCCGGCGTGCCGGGTCCGGGGACGGCAGCCGGCGGGCCGGGGCGGTCAGCCGCTCGGCGCCCGGCGGCACCGGCACCGCCGCGAAGATCGCGTTCTGCTGCTCCTGGAGCTCCCGCACCCGCGCGGGCGGAGTGCCGGGCAGCCGCTGCTCCTCGTACAGCTTGTGGGTCTCCAGCTGTGCCGCCTTGCTCTCGGGGGTGTGGAACTGGACCTCGAAGAGCTGGCCGGACCGGGGCGCGCGCCAGACGGAGTTGACCGCCTTGTAGCCGGCGGGCCGGTGCCAGGTGTTGGTCCAGCGGGTGGAGTCGTTGCCCCAGGTGGACAGCAGCCCGGCCGCGGTGTGGACGCCCTGGCTGTAGGTGCCGGCCGGCCACTGGAGGGTGAAGCGGACCGCGTCATTGATCGTGCGGAGCGCCGCGTCCACGGTCTGCCCCGGTGTCTCCCGCAGCCGGGTGGCGACCTTGCGCTTGAGCGAGTCCGGCGACTTCAGCCGCTGGTCGAAGCCGACCAGCTCGGCATGGCTGATCCTGGCGGCCGCCCGGACCTCGGGGCTGATGGTGCGCTCGGCCCGCCGGGCGCGGGCGACGAAGCCGTCCACCTTCTTGTTCTCGGCGGCCGTCAGATGCAGCCCGTCCCGGTGCCAGCCGCCGTCGAGGCCGACGGGCCGGCCGGTGAGCGGTGCGGTGGTCGGGGCGGCGGCGGTCGCGGTGTGGACGGCGCCCAGGCCGAGCGCGGTCGCCAGGGCGGCGGCCGTCGCGGCCCGGCCGACGAGGCGGCGGGGGGTGCGATGCGTGTTCATCGGAGCGCGGTTCCCTCTCTCTGCGGATACCGGACGACGCATAAGCGGCATCCACGGCATATGGCGAGAGGTGCAACGGCGCGCACCGCGCATCGGTGGCTCCACGGGGCGGCCTTCGGCCCGTACCTGGCTTGATCATGGCGCCGGGCGGCGCGAATCATCCGTCGGACGACGGGGCGGCAGGACGGCCCGGAGCCTCAGCCCACGCAAAAGGACCGTCCCTCCCGAGCGGCGAGAGGGACGGTCCCTGTGCGGTGTTCGTGTGCGCGGCGGTCCTAGAGGACGCGCACCGCGCCGGTCGGCATGTCGTAGTCGAGCGGGCGCTCGACGATGCCGGTGCTCGGGTTCTGGGCGCCGATGAACTTGCCCCCGCCGACGTAGACGCCGACGTGGTAGGCGCTGCCCGCGCTGCCCCAGTACAGGATGTCGCCGACCTGGAGGTTGTCCAGGCCGACCTGGGTGCCGGCGGTGGACTGGTCCTGCGACACCCGCGGCAGGTCGATGCCGATCTGGTTGAACGCGGCCTGCGTCAGACCGGAGCAGTCGTACGAGGAGGGGCCGCTGGAGCCCAGCACGTAGGCCTTGCCGAGCTGAGCCTTGAGGAAGGCGACGAGCGTGGCGGAGCTGCCGGTGGCGTTCGACGCCGGGGCGGACAGGGTCGAACGGTCGGAGGAGCGCGAGGCACGGGCCTCGGCGGCCTCCTTGGCCTTACGGGCTTCCTCGGCCTTCTTCTTCGCCGCGGCCTTGGCCTTCTTCACGGCCTCGGCCTTGTGCTTCTCCGCGGCCTTGGCCGCGTGCGAGAAGGCGCTGTCCTGGAGCGCCTGACGCTCGTAGTTGAACGCGACCTGCTCGGCCGTGTCGGCGCTCCTGGCGGCGCTGGTCGCCAGCGCCGTCGTGATCGTCGGCATCTCCTGGGTTTCGGAGACGGGCTTTTCCGCGGCGTTGGCCGGCACGGTGGCGCCGGTCACCGCGAGGGTGAGGAAGCCACCGGTCACGCCCGCCCGCAGCGCCCGCGAGGACGCGGAAGGACGGCGGGGCTTCCGGTGGCTGGGTATGAGTGCGTTCGGGGACATGGCAATAACGGCTATCAGGCACCGCAGGTTGCTGCCAAGAAAGGTGCAGTGCGCCACACTTGACGCGTACGCGACGAACAAACCGGACTTTTGTCCGCCTGCTGCCCCCGCGGCGGGATGTCCGAATTTCGCGATCATGTTCCTACGCATGGCATTTGCTGCTCCGCGCGGGCCCGGCGGGCGCCTACCACTTCCGCATCCGCCACGCCAAGGCTTCCCGGGCGTCAAGCGCTTAGTGCTGGAAATAGCGTGGGATAGGTCACTCTTGAGTGTCCGTTATGTTCCCGTGATCTGGCGTCGGCCGGCCGCTCGTGAACGGAAGCACGTGCCGACGATCACGACCGGGTCGCGAACGGGCCGCACCTACGGCGCCTGCTGCGTATAGCAGTTGGCCGCGTCCAGCGCCAATTTGCTTGTAGCGGCAACTACTTGATATTGGCAACCCCGCACTGACCAGCGGTAACACCAGGGAATGTCACCTCTCGTGATCACTCGCGCGCTTCGCGTATGAAGATCACCGCTCATCCGACTTCATGATCCTTCGCCGGGTGGTGGAGATCACAAAGGCGTTGTTCACCCCCGTGTCGCAGATCACAGGACAGCGGGCATAAGATGCAGGCGGCTCGGGCTTGTGAACTGCCTCACATAGGCACGATCTCCATGGGGCAGCCGGAGGGCCCGGGCGGACCGCCATCCAGTCATCGTCGACTGAAGGGAGCGAGGACGGTGAACGCTTACGCGCCCATCCTCGTACTGGGAGCCCTCGGGGCAGGCTTTGCGATCTTCTCCGTCGTGATGGCCACCCTCATCGGGCCCAGGCGTTACAACCGGGCCAAGCTCGAGGCCTACGAGTGCGGCATCGAGCCGACGCCGCAGCCGTCCGGCGGTGGTCGCTTCCCGATCAAGTACTACCTGACGGCGATGCTCTTCATCGTCTTCGACATCGAGATCGTCTTCCTCTATCCCTGGGCCGTCACCTTCGACGCCCTGGGGCTTTTCGGGCTCGTCGAGATGCTCCTCTTCGCGCTCACCGTCTTCGTCGCCTACGCCTATGTCTGGCGTCGTGGCGGCCTGGAATGGGACTAGGGGTCACACATGGGACTTGAAGAGAAGCTGCCGAGCGGCTTTTTGCTGACCACTGTCGAGCAGGCCGCGGGCTGGGTGCGTAAATCCTCGGTCTTCCCTGCGACCTTCGGGCTGGCCTGCTGCGCCATCGAGATGATGACCACCGGCGCCGGGCGCTACGACCTCGCCCGCTTCGGCATGGAGGTCTTCCGCGGCTCGCCGCGACAGGCGGATCTGATGATCGTGGCCGGCCGGGTCAGCCAGAAGATGGCGCCCGTGCTGCGGCAGGTCTATGACCAGATGCCGAACCCGAAGTGGGTGATTTCCATGGGGGTTTGCGCCTCGTCGGGCGGAATGTTCAATAACTATGCGATTGTGCAGGGCGTCGACCACATTGTTCCCGTTGACATTTATTTGCCGGGTTGCCCGCCGCGTCCCGAGATGCTGATGGACGCCATTCTCAAGCTCCACCAGAAGATCCAGGACACCAAGCTCGGGGTCCATCAGGAGCAGGCCGCCCGTGAGGCGGAGGAAGCGGCACTCAAGGCGCTGCCGCTGATCGAGATGAAGGGGCTGCTGCGGTGAGTGAGCAGAAGAACCCCGAGCGTCCCGAGCCGGAGGGCCCGGACGAGGCGGTGCCCGCGCAGCGCGAGGACACCGGCGAGGCGATCGCCACCCGCCGCGGCATGTTCGGCGCCAACAACGGCGGGGACACCACCGGCTACGGCGGCCTCGTCCGCACGGTCCGGCTGCCCGGCGCGGCCCAGCGGCCGTACGGCGGACCACGCGGCAGGGCCGACGGCTACGGGGAGTTCGACGAGATCGCCGACGAGCTGGAGGGCGCCCTCGACGAACAGGGGCTGGTCCCCGAGAACGTCATCGAGAAGACCGTCGTGGACCGCGACGAGCTGACCTTCCACATCGAGCGCGGCCATCTGCCGGCCGTCGCCAGGATCCTGCGGGACGACCCGGCGCTGCGCTTCGAGCTGTGCACGGGGGTGAGCGGAGTGCACTTCCCGGGCGACAAGGGCCGCGAGCTGCACGCCGTCTACCACCTGCGCTCGATCACCCACAACCGGCTGATCCGGCTGGAGGTCTCCGCCCCGGACGCCGACCCGCATGTGCCCTCGCTCGTGGAGGTCTATCCGACCAACGACTGGCACGAGCGGGAGACCTACGACTTCTTCGGAATCGTCTTCGACGGCCACCCGGCGCTGACCCGGATCATGATGCCGGACGACTGGCAGGGCTTCCCGCAGCGCAAGGACTACCCGCTCGGCGGCATCCCCGTCGAGTACAAGGGCGCCCAGATTCCGGCTCCCGACCAGCGGAGGTCGTACAGCTGATGACTACTGCACCGCACTCCCACTCCTCGTCCGGCCACCGCACCTCGAGCGACTTCGACACCCAGGAGTCCCTGGCCCGCGAGACCACCGAGGGGACCGTCTACAACGTCTCCGGTGGCGACTGGGACGAGATCGCCGCGGCCGCGGTGAAGGCCGACGACGAGCGGATCATCGTCAACATGGGGCCGCAGCACCCGTCCACCCACGGGGTGCTCCGGCTGATCCTGGAGATCGACGGCGAGACCGTCACCGAGGCCCGCTGCGGGATCGGCTATCTGCACACCGGCATCGAGAAGAACCTCGAATTCCGGACCTGGACGCAGGGCACCACCTTCGTGACGCGGATGGACTACCTGACGCCCTTCTTCAACGAGACGGCCTACTGCCTGGCCGTGGAGAAGCTGCTGGGCATCACCGACCAGATCCCCGACCGGGCCTCGGTCATCCGCGTGCTGCTGATGGAGCTCAACCGGATGTCCTCCCACCTCGTGGCCATCGCCACCGGCGGGATGGAGCTGGGCGCCACCACGATCATGATCTACGGCTTCCGCGACCGTGAGCTCATCCTCGATCTCTACGAGCTGATCACCGGCCTGCGGATGAACCACGCCTACATCCGGCCCGGCGGCCTCGCCCAGGACCTGCCCCCGGGCGCGGTCGACCAGGTGCGTGAGTTCGTCAAGAAGATGCGGAAGAACATCGGCGAGTACGACAAGCTCGCCACCGGCAACCCCGTCTTCAAGGGCCGCATGGAAGGCATCGGCTATCTCGACCTGGCCGGCTGTATGGCCACCGGCGCCACCGGGCCCATCGTGCGCGCCGCGGGACTGCCGCACGATCTGCGCAAGACCCGGCCGTACTGCGGCTACGAGGACTACGACTTCGAGGTGCCGACCGCCGACACCTGCGACTCCTACGGCCGGTTCCTGATCCGGCTGGAGGAGATGCGCCAGTCGCTGCGGATCGTCGAGCAGTGCCTGGACCGGCTGGCGCCCGGTCCGGTGATGGTCGCGGACAAGAAGATCGCCTGGCCCGCCCAACTGGCCCTCGGCCCGGACGGTCTGGGCAACTCCCTCGACCACATCAAGAAGATCATGGGCACCTCGATGGAGGCCCTGATCCACCACTTCAAGCTGGTGACCGAAGGCTTCCGGGTCCCGCCGGGCCAGGCCTACGCGGCCGTCGAATCACCCAAGGGCGAGCTGGGCGTGCACGCGGTCAGCGACGGCGGCACCCGCCCCTACCGGGTGCACTTCCGCGACCCGTCCTTCACCAACCTTCAGGCCATGGCGGCGATGTGCGAAGGCGGCCAGGTCGCCGACGTCATCGTCGCCGTCGCGTCCATCGACCCCGTGATGGGAGGCGTCGACCGGTGAACGCCACTCCGGCAAACCAGGACGTGCAGCTGGGGATGCCCGCGCTCCCCGCCCCCGATTACCCGGCGGACGTACGGGCCCGGCTGGAGACGGACGCCAAGGAGGTGATCGCCCGCTACCCCGGCTCGCGGTCGGCGCTGCTGCCGCTGCTGCACCTCGTACAGGCCGAGGAAGGGCATGTCACCCGTACCGGCATCCGCTTCTGCGCCGAGATGCTCGACCTCACCACCGCCGAGGTCACCGCCGTCTCGACCTTCTACTCCATGTACCGCCGCAAGCAGAGCGGGGACTACCAGGTCGGGGTCTGCACCAACACGCTGTGCGCGGTGATGGGCGGCGACGCCATCTTCGAGGAGCTCAAGGAGCACCTCGGCGTCGGCAACGGCGAGACCACCGGGGACGGCGCGGTCACCCTCGAACACATCGAGTGCAACGCGGCCTGCGACTTCGCCCCGGTCGTGATGGTCAACTGGGAGTTCTTCGACAACCAGACGCCGGAGAGCGCCCGGCAGCTGGTCGACGACCTGCGGGCCGGCCGGACCGTCGAGCCCACCCGCGGTGCGCCGCTGTGCACGTTCAAGGAGACGGCCCGGATGCTCGCCGGCTTCCCGGACGAGCGGCCGGGCGCCGTCGAGGCCACCGGCGGCGCCGGCCCCGCCTCGCTGATCGGGCTGCGGCTGGCCAAGGGCGAGGCCGCTCCCGGCCGCGGCGCCGACCACGTCGTCTCCCCGCGGACCACGGCCGACGGCGCGCCCTCCGACGAGCCCCCGTCCGGCCACCCCGCGGACGAGGCGCCCTCGGGCCACCCCAGCTCCCACGACGCACCGCAGCAGACCTCGGCCTCCGACGAGGCCAGCCCCTCTCCCGCCACCACCTCGGACGGAGAGGCTTCGCCTCGCAGCAACGATGCGGCCGGCCCCACAGCAGAGGAGGGGGAGTGATGACAGTGGCAGCCGAACACGGGGGCGCCTCCCGGCCGGAGGCCGGCGGGGACTCCCACCCCGAGAAGCTTCTGACGCCCGTCCTGTCCGCCTTCTGGGACCAGTCCGCGTCCTGGACGCTGGAGACCTACCGCCGGCACGAGGGCTACGAGGGACTGCGCAAGGCACTGGCGATGCCCCCGGACGACGTCATCGCCTACATCAAGGACTCCGGGCTGCGCGGCCGCGGCGGCGCGGGCTTCCCGACCGGGATGAAGTGGCAGTTCATCCCGCAGGGCGACGGCAAACCGCACTACCTCGTGGTCAACGCCGATGAGTCCGAGCCCGGGACCTGCAAGGACATCCCGCTGCTCTTCGCGAACCCGCACTCCCTCATCGAGGGCATCGTGATCGCCTGCCATGCGATCCGGTCGAACCACGCCTTCATCTATCTGCGCGGCGAGGTCGTGCCCGTCCTGCGGCGGCTGCACGAGGCGGTGCGCGAGGCCTATGCGGCGGGCTTCCTCGGGAAGAACATCCTGGGCTCGGGGCTCGACCTGGACGTGATCGTGCACGCGGGCGCGGGTGCGTACATCTGCGGTGAGGAGACCGCGCTGCTCGACTCCCTGGAGGGCCGTCGCGGACAGCCCCGGCTGCGTCCTCCCTTCCCGGCGGTGGCGGGCCTGTACGCCTGCCCCACTGTCGTGAACAACGTCGAGTCCATCGCTTCGGTTCCCGCGATCATGAACCGGGGCAAGGACTGGTTCCGGTCGATGGGCAGCGAGAAGTCCCCGGGCTTCACGCTCTACTCGCTCAGCGGCCATGTGGCCAACCCCGGCCAGTACGAGGCCCCGTTGGGCATCACCCTGCGCCAGCTGCTGGACATGAGCGGCGGGATGCGCCGCGGCCACCGGCTGAAGTTCTGGACGCCGGGCGGCTCGTCGACGCCGATGTTCACCGACGAGCACCTCGATGTCCCGCTCGACTACGAGGGCGTCGGCGCGGCCGGCTCGATGCTCGGCACCAAGGCGCTCCAGTGCTTCGACGAGACCACCTGTGTGGTCCGGGCGGTCACCCGCTGGACCGAGTTCTACGCGCACGAGTCCTGCGGCAAGTGCACGCCCTGCCGTGAAGGGACGTACTGGCTGGTGCAGTTGCTGCGCGACATCGAGGCAGGCAAGGGGCGGCCGGGCGACCTCGACAAGATCGACGACATCGCCGACAACATCAACGGCAAGTCGTTCTGCGCCCTCGGCGACGGCGCCGCCTCGCCGATCTTCTCCTCGCTCAAGTACTTCCGCGAGGAGTACGAGCAGCACCTCAACGGCAAGGGCTGTCCCTTCGACCCGGCCAGGTCGACCCTCTGGGCCGACAACGACGCTCACCTGGGGGTGAAGGCATGACCGTCACGACCACGGGGTCGGACAGCGGCTCCGCCGCCCGTCCCTCGGGGGGCGGCGAGGCAGCGATCCCGCCGGAGGACCTCGTCACCCTGACGATCGACGGCATCGAGATCTCCGTCCCCAAGGGGACGCTGGTCATCCGCGCCGCCGAACTCCTCGGCATCGAGATCCCGCGCTTCTGCGACCACCCGCTGCTGGACCCGGCGGGCGCCTGCCGGCAGTGCATCGTGGAGGTCGAGGGCCAGCGCAAGCCGATGGCCTCCTGCACCATCACCTGCACCGACGGCATGGTGGTCAAGTCGCAGCTGACCTCCCCGGTGGCCGAGAAGGCCCAGCGCGGGGTGATGGAGCTGCTGCTGATCAACCACCCGCTGGACTGCCCGGTCTGCGACAAGGGCGGCGAGTGCCCGCTCCAGAACCAGGCGATGCAGGTCGGCGACCCGGAGTCGCGCTTCGAGGGCAAGAAGCGCACCTTCGAGAAGCCGGTGCCGATCTCCACGCAGGTGCTGCTGGACCGTGAGCGGTGTGTGCTGTGTGCGCGCTGCACCCGCTTCAGCAACCAGATCGCCGGCGACCCGATGATCGAACTCGTCGAGCGCGGCGCCCTCCAGCAGGTCGGCACCGGAGAGGGCGACCCCTTCCAGTCGTACTTCTCCGGCAACACCATCCAGATCTGCCCGGTCGGCGCGCTCACCTCCGCCGCGTACCGCTTCCGCTCCCGCCCCTTCGACCTGGTCTCCTCGCCGTCGGTGTGTGAGCACTGCGCGGGCGGCTGCGCGACCCGTACGGACCACCGGCGCGGCAAGGTCATGCGACGGCTGGCGGCCGACGACCCCGAGGTCAACGAGGAGTGGATCTGCGACAAGGGGCGGTTCGCCTTCCGGTACGCGCAGCAGCGCGACCGGCTGGAGCACCCCCTCGTGCGCAACCCGGAGTCCGGCGAACTGGAGCCGGCGAGCTGGCCCGCGGCCCTGGAGGCGGCGGCCCGTGGACTGGCTGCCGCCAAGGGGCGCACCGGCGTACTGACCGGCGGCCGGCTGACCGTCGAGGACGCCTACGCCTACGCCAAGTTCGCCCGGATCGCGCTGGGCACCAACGACATCGATTTCCGGGCGCGGGTGCACAGCGCCGAGGAGGCCGACTTCCTGGCGTCCCGGGTCGCCGGCCGCGGCCGTGACCTGGACGGCGGGGGCGTCACCTACACCGCGCTGGAGAAGGCACCGGCCGTGCTGCTGGCCGGTATCGAGGCCGAGGAGGAGGCCCCGGGTGTCTTCCTGCGGCTGCGCAAGGCACACCGCAGGAGCGGACAGCGCACCTACGGGCTGGCCGCCTACGCCTCGCGCGGGCTGATCAAGGCCGGCGGGACGCTGCTGCCGTCCGCGCCCGGTACCGAGACCGAATGGCTGGACGCGCTCGCGGGCGGCGTCGGCCTGGAGGGCGAGGGCCGTACCGCGGCCGAGGCGCTGCGGGCCGAGGGTTCGGTGATCGTCGTCGGTGAGCGGCTGGCGGCGGCGCCCGGCGCGCTGACCGCCGCGCTCCGCCTGGCGTCGGCCACCGGGGCCCGCCTGGTATGGATTCCGCGGCGGGCCGGTGAGCGCGGCGCCGTCGAGGCGGGGGCGCTGCCCGGACTGCTGCCGGGCGGCCGGCCGGCCACCGATCCGCGGGCCCGCGACGAGGTCGCCGCCGCCTGGGGCGTGGCCGCACTGCCGCACCGGCACGGCCGGGACACCGGCCAGATCATCGAGGCCGCGGCGACCGGCGAGCTCAGTGCGCTGCTGGTGGCGGGTGTCGAAATCGCCGACCTGCCGGACCCGGCCCGCGCGCTGGCCGCGCTGGACCAGGTCGGCTTCCTGGTCAGCCTGGAGCTGCGGCCCTCGCAGGTCACCGAGCGGGCGGATGTGGTCTTCCCGGTGGCGGCCGTGGTGGAGAAGGACGGCACCTTCCTCAACTGGGAGGGCCGGGCGCGGCTGTTCGAGGCCGCGCTCAAACCGGACCAGATGACCCGCCGGCATCTGCTGTCGGACTCCCGGGTGCTGCACATGCTCGCCGACGCCCTCGACGTCCACCTGGCGCTGCCGGACATCCGTTCCGTACGCCGCGAACTGGACCGGCTCGGCGGCTGGGACGGCCCGTACGCGGGCGAGCCCGCGGAGACCGGGCGTCCGCTGCCCCGCCCCGACAGCGGGGAGGCCGTCCTCGCCGGCCACCGGCTCCTGCTGGACCAGGGACGGCTCCAGGAAGGCGACCCGGCGCTGGCCGGCACCCGGCACGCCGCGGTCGCCCGGCTGTCGGAGACCACTGCGCAGGAGACCGGGGTCAAGGACGGGGATCTGCTGGCGGTCACCGGGCCGGCCGGCGCGGTCCGGCTGCCGCTCCAGGTCACGCCGATGCCCGACCGGGTGGTGTGGCTGCCGCTCAACTCCACGGGCGGTGGGGTCGCCGCCGATACCGGGGCCCGCCCCGGTGACCTGGTGAAGATCTCCGCCGCCCCGGGCACCCCGGAGCCGGCCGAGGAGGTGGACGCATGATGCAGCAGCTCGATCAACTCGCCGCCGCCGGCAGCGCGCTGGCCCAGGAAGACCTGTCGATGTTCGGCCGCGACCCGTGGTGGCTCGTCGTCATCAAGGCGGTCTTCTGCTTCGCGTTCCTGATGCTGACGGTGCTGTTCTCGATCGTCTGGGAACGCAAGGTCGTCGCCTGGATGCAGCTGCGTATCGGCCCCAACCGGCATGGTCCCTGGGGGATGCTCCAGTCCCTCGCCGACGGCATCAAGCTGATGCTGAAGGAGGACCTGGTCGTCAAGCGGGCCGACAAGGTGGTCTATCTCCTCGCGCCGGTCGTGGCGGCCATCCCGGCCTTCATGGCGATCGCGGTGATCCCCTTCGGGCCCGCGGGCAACGAGATCTCGATCTTCGGTGTCCGTACCCCGATGCAGCTGACGGACCTGCCGATCGGCATCCTCTACATCCTGGCCACGGCCTCGGTCGGCATCTACGGCATCGTGCTGGCGGGCTGGTCCTCCGGCTCGACCTATCCGCTGCTCGGCGGACTGCGTTCGTGCGCGCAGATGATCTCGTACGAGATCGCGATGGGGATGTCGTTCGCGGCGGTGTTCCTCTACTCCGGGTCGATGTCGACGTCGACCATCGTGGAGTCGCAGCAGAACCGGTGGTACATCCTGCTGCTGCCGGTGTCGTTCATCATCTACATCGTCGCGATGGTGGGCGAGACCAACCGCGCGCCGTTCGACATGCCGGAGTCCGAGGGCGACCTCGTCGGCGGCTTCAACACCGAGTACTCGTCCATCAAGTTCGCGATGTTCATGCTCGCCGAGTACATCAACATGGTGACCGTCTCGGCCGTCGCGATCACCCTCTTCCTGGGCGGCTGGCGGGCACCCTGGCCGATCTCCACCTTCTGGGAAGGCGCGAACCACGGCTGGTGGCCGCTGCTCTGGTTCACCCTCAAGGTGCAGCTGCTGCTGTTCTTCTTCATCTGGCTGCGCGGCACCCTGCCACGGGTGCGCTACGACCAGTTCATGAAGCTGGGCTGGAAGGTCCTCATCCCGGTCTCGCTGGTCTGGCTGATGCTGGTCGCCACCGTCCGGGCGCTGAAGAACGAGGGCTACGACTTCTCCCAGATCGTGCTGTACGTCGCCGGCGGCGCCGTCCTGCTGCTGTTGATCTCCCTGCTCGTGGACTTCTTCCGGCGCGCTGAGGTGGTGGAGGAGACGGACGGCGACGGCGCCTTCGACCCCATGGCGGGCGGCTTCCCCGTGCCGCCGCTGCCCGGACAGAGCCTGCCGCCGGTGCCGCGCCGCAGGCCGCGCCGGGAGCGGGAGCTGATTGTCAGTGGCGGGACGGACACTGTCAGTGACGGAATCGGAAACGACGGAAAGGGGGGCGACGGTGCCTGAGTTCCAGAACCCCGTGGCCGGCTTCGGCGTGACCTTCAAGGCCATGTTCAAGAAGCGGCTGACCGAGCAGTATCCGGAGGAGAAGAAGCCGACGGCGCCGCGTTTCCACGGCCGCCACCAGCTCAACCGCCATCCGGACGGGCTGGAGAAGTGCATCGGCTGCGAGCTGTGCGCCTGGGCCTGCCCGGCGGACGCGATCTATGTCGAGGGCGCGGACAACACCGACGAGGAGCGCTACTCCCCGGGCGAGCGCTACGGCCGCGTCTACCAGATCAACTATCTGCGCTGCATCCTGTGCGGCCTGTGCGTGGAGGCCTGCCCGACCCGCGCACTGACCATGACGAATGAGTACGAACTCGCCGACAGGTCCCGGGAATCGCTCATCTACACCAAGGAAGAGCTGCTCGCGGGCCTGGAGGAGACCATGGTCGACAGCCCGCACGCGATCTACCCCGGCATGACGGAGAAGGACTACTACCAGGGCCTGGTGACCGAGGCCGCGCCGGGGACCGTCCGTCAGGTCGCCACCTCCAAGGGCGAGAAGGCCGACGACAACCCGCAGGCGAAGGGGGCGCACGCATGACCGGCCTCGCCGCCGCGGCCTCCATGACCTCCACGGGGGAGGCCGTGCAGTTCTGGATCCTGGGCAGTGTCGCCGTCATCGGCGCGCTGTGCACGATCCTGATGAAGCGCGCCGTGCACAGCGCGCTCTCGCTCGCCGGGACCATGATCGTCCTGGCGGTCTTCTACCTCGCCAACGGCGCCTACTTCCTCGGCGTCGTCCAGATCGTCGTCTACACGGGCGCGATCATGATGCTGTTCCTGTTCGTCGTCATGCTCGTCGGTGTCACCGCCGCGGACTCCCTCAAGGAGACGCTCAAGGGGCAGCGCTGGCTCGCCGCCGCGGCGGGTCTCGGCTTCGGCATCCTGCTGATCGCCGGTATCGGCAACGCCTCGCTGAAGTCGTTCAACGGGCTGGGCGAGGCCAACGCGGGCGGCAACGTGCAGGGCCTGGCGGCGCTCATCTTCACCAAGTACGTCTTCGCCTTCGAAGCCACCGGCGCGCTGCTGATCACGGCGGCGGTCGGCGCGATGGTGCTCACCCACCGGGAGCGCACGGAGCGTGCCAAAACGCAGCGTGAGCAGTCCGAGGCCCGGATCCGCGAGGGCAAGCAGGTACCGCCGCTGCCCGCCCCCGGCGTCTACGCCCGGCACAACGCCGTCGACATTCCGGGGCTGCTGCCCGACGGCACCGTGTCCGAGCTCAGCGTCAACCCGACGCTGCGGGGGCGCGGTCAGATCCGCGATGTCTCCGGAGCGTCGCTCGCCGAACTGAAGGCGCTGGAGCGGCGCTCCGAGGAATGGCTGGGCCGGGGCTCCGAGGACGAGCCCGGCCCGTCGTCGTCCGGTGGCGCGCCGTCGACGGAGCACAAGGAGGGGGCCAAGAAATGAGCCCGGTCTACTACCTCTATCTCGCCGCCCTGTTGTTCACGATCGGCGCGGCCGGCGTACTGATCAGGCGGAACGCCATCGTGGTGTTCATGTGCATCGAGCTGATGCTCAACGCCTGCAATCTCGCCTTCGTCACCTTCTCGCGGATGCACGGGAATCTGGACGGCCAGATCATCGCCTTCTTCACGATGGTCGTCGCCGCGGCCGAGGTCGTGGTCGGTCTGGCGATCATCGTGTCGATCTTCCGCACCCGTCATACGGCCTCGGTCGACGACGCCAGCCTGATGAAGCTGTAAGGGGTCGCACAAAGTGGAGAACTTGATCGCGCTGCTTGTCGCGGCACCGCTGGTCGGTGCGGCCCTGCTGCTGTGCGGCGGCACCCGACTCGACCGCACCGGCCACTTGATCGGCACGCTGTTCTCGGTGGCGTCGTTCGCCATCGGGGTGGTGCTCTTCGCCGACATGCTCGGCAGGGGCGCCGAGGACCGTGCCCTGCATCAGCATTTGTTCAGCTGGATCCCGGTCGGCGGCTTCCAGGCCGACGTCGCGTTCCAGCTCGACCAGCTGTCCATGACGTTCGTCCTGCTGATCACCGGTGTCGGCTCGCTGATCCACATCTATTCGATCGGCTATATGGAGCACGACGAGCGGCGCCGCCGCTTCTTCGGCTACCTCAATCTCTTCCTCGCGGCGATGCTGCTGCTCGTCCTCGCCGACAACTACCTTCTGCTGTACGTCGGCTGGGAGGGCGTCGGTCTCGCCTCGTACCTGCTCATCGGGTTCTGGCAGCACAAGCCGAGCGCGGCCACCGCCGCCAAGAAGGCGTTCCTGGTCAACCGCGTCGGCGATATGGGCCTGTCCATCGCGATCATGCTGATGTTCACGACGTTCGGGACCTTCGCCTTCGGCCCGGTGCTCGCCGCGACCGGTGACACGTCCGAGGGCAAGCTGACCGCCCTCGGGCTGATGCTGCTGCTGGCCGCCTGCGGTAAGTCGGCGCAGGTACCGCTCCAGTCCTGGCTCGGTGACGCGATGGAGGGCCCGACCCCGGTCTCGGCCCTGATCCACGCCGCCACGATGGTCACCGCCGGCGTGTATCTGATCACCCGCTCCGGGGCGATCTTCAACGCCGCCCCGACCGCCCAGCTGGCGGTCGTCGTGGTCGGTGCGGTCACGCTCCTCTTCGGTGCGATCGTCGGTTGCGCCAAGGACGACATCAAGAAGGCGCTGGCCGGTTCGACGATGTCGCAGATCGGCTACATGATCCTGGCCGCCGGCCTCGGCCCGATCGGCTACGCCTTCGCGATCATGCACCTGGTCACCCACGGCTTCTTCAAGGCGGGCCTCTTCCTCGGCGCCGGTTCCGTGATGCACGGGATGAACGACGAGGTGGACATGCGCCGTTACGGCGGTCTGCGGAAGTACATGCCGGTCACCTTCGTCACCTTCGGCCTCGGCTATCTGGCGATCATCGGCTTCCCCGGTCTGTCCGGCTTCTTCTCCAAGGACAAGATCATCGAGGCGGCGTTCGCCAAGGGCGGCACCGAGGGCTGGATCCTCGGCGGCGCGGCCCTGCTGGGCGCGGCGATCACCGCGTTCTACATGACGCGGGTGATGCTGATGACGTTCTTCGGCGAGAAGCGCTGGGACGCCGGCGAGGTGCATCCGCACGAGTCGCCGAAGGTCATGACGCTCCCGATGATCGTGCTGGCCGTCGGATCGGTCTTCGCGGGCGGGCTGTTCAGCGTCAACGAGGCCTTTGTGAAGTGGCTGGAGCCGGTCACCTCGTTCGCCCACGGCCACTCCCCGGTCAGCGCCACCACGGTCACCGCCGCGACGATCGTGGTGCTGCTCATCGGCGTCGGCATCGCCTGGGTGATGTACGGCCGCAAGCCCGTGCCGGCGCTGGCCCCGCGCGGCTCGCTGCTGACCCGGGCCGCCCGCCGCGATCTGCTCCAGGACGACTTCAACCACATCGTCTTCGTGCGCGGCGGCGAAGAGCTCACCGGCACCCTCGTCCAGCTCGACCGCACCCTCGTGGACGGCGCGGTCAACGGCACGGCGGCGTCGATGGGCGGACTCTCCGGCCTGCTGCGCCGGTTGCAGACCGGATTCGTCCGTTCGTACGCGGTCCAGATGCTGGGCGGCGCCGCCGTTCTCGTCGCCGCGACCCTGCTGATGAGGGGTGTCTGAGCCATGTCGTTTCCCCTGCTGACGGCGGTGGCCGCGGTCCCGGCGGCCGGCGCGATCGCCACCGCCGCGCTGCCCGCCGCCAAGCGCACCGCGGCCAAATGGCTCGCGCTGCTGTTCTCGCTGGTCACCTTCGCGCTGGCGCTGGTCGTCGCGTTCCGCTTCGACCCGGGTGCGAAGGGCCCGTTCCAGCTCACCGAGTCGCATGCCTGGATCAGCGACTTCGGCGTCCGCTACGAACTCGGCGTGGACGGCATCGCGGTCGCCCTGATCGCGCTGACCACCCTGCTGATCCCCTTCATCATCCTGGCGGGCTGGCATGACGCCGACCCTCTGGAAGAGGCCACGCCCAACCGGCGCTGGCGGCCCACCCAGGGCTTCTTCGCGCTGATCCTGGCGGTCGAGGCGATGGTGGTCCTCTCCTTCGAGGCCACCGATGTCTTCCTCTTTTACATCTTCTTCGAAGCCATGCTGATCCCGATGTACTTCCTCATCGGCGGCTTCGGGGACCGGGCGGGCGCGGACGGCGAGGAGCAGGCCGCGGGCCGGCGCTCGTACGCCGCGGTGAAGTTCCTGCTCTACAACCTCGCCGGCGGACTGATCATGCTGGCCGCGGTGATCGGGCTGTACGCCGTCACCGCCGACCAGCTCGGCACCGGCACCTTCTCGCTCCAGCAGATCGTCGAGGCCCGGGCGGCCGGCAAGCTCGACATCGGCACCGGCACCGAGCGGCTGCTCTTCCTCGGCTTCTTCTTCGCTTTCGCGGTGAAGGCGCCGCTGTGGCCGCTGCACACCTGGCTGCCGGGCGCCATGGGCGAGTCCACCGCGCCGGTCGCGGTACTGATCACCGCGGTGGTCGACAAGGTCGGCACGTTCGCGATGCTCCGCTTCTGCCTCCAGCTCTTCCCGGAGGCCAGCAGCTGGGCGACGCCCGTCATCCTGGTCCTCGCCCTGATCAGCGTGGTCTACGGCGCCCTGCTGGCGGTCGCCCAGCGCGACATCAAGCGGCTGATCGCCTACGCCTCGATCTCCCACTTCGGCTTCATCATCCTGGGCATCTTCGCGATGACGTCCCAGGGCCAGAGCGGCGCCACGCTCTACATGGTCAACCACGGCATCTCGACCGCCGCACTGATGCTGGTGGCCGGCTTCCTGATCAGCCGCCGCGGCTCCCGGCTCATCGCGGACTACGGCGGCGTCCAGAAGGTCGCCCCGGTCCTCGCCGGCACGTTCCTCATCGGCGGCCTGGCCACCCTGTCGCTGCCCGGTCTGGCGCCGTTCGTCAGCGAATTCCTGGTCCTGGTCGGCACGTTCAGCCGCTATCCGGTGATCGGCATCATCGCCACCCTCGGCATCGTCCTCGCCGCGCTGTACGTCCTCGTGCTCTACCAGCGGACGATGACCGGGCCGGTGAAGGCCGAGGTGCGGAGCATGCCCGACCTCCGGGTGCGGGAGCTGCTGGTGGTGGCGCCGCTGGTCGCGCTGCTGCTCTTCCTCGGGGTCTATCCGAAGCCGCTCACCGACCTCGTCAATCCGGCGGTCGGCCACACCCTGTCCGTCGTGGACAAGAAGGACCCCAAGCCCACTGTGCAGGTGGACGCCGGGCCCGGTGGAGGCCGGGCCGGCCAGGCCGTGCATGATCAAGACCGGGAGGCCGCGAAGTGAGTTCCGTGGCAAGTGTCCACAGCCTGTGGACGGTGGCGCACGGCGCACCGGGCAAGATCCCGGCGCCGCACATCGAGTACGCCCAGCTGTCGCCGACGCTGATCGTCCTGGGCGCGGCGGTGCTCGGCGTCGTCATCGAGGCGTTCGTGCCGCGCCGGCACCGCTACTACTCCCAGCTGCTGCTGACCGTGGTGACGCTGGCCGCCGCGTTCGCCGCGGTGATCGGTCTGGCGGCCGGCGGCTTCGGCTCGGCCAAGGCGCATATCGCCGCCATGGGCGCCCTCGCCGTCGACGGGCCCGCGCTGTTCCTCCAGGGCACCATCCTGCTGGTCTCCCTGGTCGCGGTCTTCACCTTCGCCGAGCGGCGGCTCGATCCGGCGGCGCACGGCAAGCACGTGGACTCCTTCGCCGCGCAGCCCGCGGCCGTCCCCGGCGGTGCCGCCGAACAGGCCGCGGTCAAGGCGGGGTTCACCACCACCGAGGTCTTCCCGATCGTGCTCTTCGCGGTCGGCGGCATGCTGGTCTTCCCGGCGGCCAATGACCTGCTGACCCTCTTCATCGCGCTGGAGGTCTTCTCCCTCCCGCTGTACATCCTGTGTGCGCTGGCCCGCCGCCAGCGGCTGCTGTCGCAGGAGGCCGCGGTGAAGTACTTCCTCCTGGGCGCCTTCTCGTCCGCCTTCCTGCTGTTCGGTGTGGCCCTGCTGTACGGCTACGCGGGCACGGTCACCTACGCCGGGATCGCCGAGGTGATCTCGGACGGTGCCAAGCAGATCGATCCGGCGCTGGCCGGCACGATGGGCAATGACGCACTCCTGCTGATCGGTGCCGCGCTGGTGCTGATGGGGCTGCTGTTCAAGGTCGGCGCGGTCCCGTTCCACATGTGGACCCCGGACGTCTACCAAGGTGCCCCGACCCCGGTCACCGGCTTCATGGCGGCCGCCACCAAGGTCGCGGCGTTTGGTGCGCTGCTGCGGCTGCTGTATGTCGTCCTGCCGGGCATGCGCTGGGACTGGCAGCCGGTGATGTGGGGCGTCGCGATCATCACGATGCTGGGCGGGGCGATCGTCGCCATCACCCAGACCGACATCAAGCGGCTGCTGGCCTACTCCTCCATCGCGCACGCCGGCTTCATCCTCGCCGGTGTCATCGCCACCAGCGAGGAGGGCATCTCCTCGGTGCTCTTCTACCTCGCCGCCTACTCCTTCGTGACCCTCGGTGCCTTCGCCGTCGTCACCCTGGTGCGGGACGCCGGCGGGGAGGCCACCCAGCTGTCCAAGTGGGCCGGGCTCGGCCGGCGTTCGCCGCTGGTGGCCGCGGTCTTCGCGGTCTTCCTGCTGGCCTTCGCGGGCATCCCGCTGACCTCCGGGTTCGCCGGAAAGTTCGCGGTCTTCAAGGCGGCGGCGCAGAGCGGCGCGGGCTGGCTGGTGGTGGTCGGTGTGCTCTCGTCGGCCATCGCCGCGTTCTTCTACATCCGCGTCATCGTGCTGATGTTCTTCCACGAGCCCAAGGCGGACGGCCCGACCGTCGCGGTGCCCAGCCCGCTGACGACCACGGCCATCGCCATCGGTGTCGCGGTCACCCTGGTGCTCGGCCTGGCGCCGCAGTACTTCCTCGATCTGGCCGGCCAGGCCGGGGTCTTCGTGCGCTGACCACGGCGGCGCGGTACGGCAACGGCCGCCGCCCGGAGCCCTCGGGGGGTTCCGGGCGGCGGCCGTCCGCGTGGCGGGGCGGTCAGCTCTTGGGCATCCCGCTCGGCATCTCCGGCATGTCGGGGATCTTCACGCTGCCGTCGGTGGACTTGGTGTACTTCTCGGTGGGGCCGTTCTTCCAGTCCACGGTCAGGGTCTTGCCGTCCGCGCCGGGCTTGAGGGTGCCCATGGTGCGGGTGGTGTCCCCGTCCGTGCACTTGAGCGCGGCCATGGTCATCCCGGCCATCTGCTGGACCTTGCCCAGACAGGCGGCCTTGTGGCCGTTGCTGAACGCGACGGTGCCCTTGGTGACCACCAGGATCAGCTGGCTGTCCTTCGGGCCGGACTTCCAGGCACCCTCGAAGGCGGCCGGGTCCGCGGGCTTGTCCGGAGTCGACGGCGCGTCCGGCGACTTGCTGGGCGTGCTGTCCTTGCCGCTGTCGTTGCCGCCGCTGCTTCCGCAGCCGCTGAGCAGCATCGCGGCGATGGCTGCCGCCCCGGCGATCTGCGCTGCCTTGCGCACGTACGTCTCCTCCGTTGTGGGACCAGGAGACGTGAGGCTAGCAGCGGCCCCGGCGGCCGTCCGAGCCGTCGCCCGGATTGCGGCGGCGCCGGTACCGAGTTGGTGTGGGGCTGTGACGGGAGAGTGCCCGTGAGGCGGCACGGCGGGAGATCCGCGGCGGGCCGCCGGCCGGACCGGCCCGCGCCGCTCCGGCCGGTCCGTACCGGTCATCCCGTGGGCAGGATGCGGCCGGTGACCTCGCCCAGGCCGATGCGGGCGCCCTCGGGGCCGGGCGCCCAGGCGGTGAGGGTGACCTCGTCGCCGTCCTGGAGGTAGGGGCCCTTGCCCTGGGTGAGTTCCAGCAGGCAGCCGAGCTGGTCGGGGTCGGGGCCGGAGACGGTGCCGGAGGCGAACAGATCGCCGGTGCGCAGCGAGGCGCCGTTGACGGTCATATGGGCGAGCTGCTGGGCGGCCGTCCAGTACATGGTGGAGAACGGCGGCCGGGAGACCGTCTCGCCGTTGACGCGCACCTCGATGCGGATGTCGATGCCGCCCGGCTCCGCACCCGCGTCGTCGAGGTAGGGCAGCAGCGGGAAGTCCCGGGCGGGCGGCGCCGTACGGGCCTCGTCGAGGGCGTCGAGCGGGGTGATCCAGGCGGAGACGGAGGTGGCGAAGGACTTGCCCAGGAACGGGCCGAGCGGCACGTACTCCCAGGCCTGGATGTCGCGCGCCGACCAGTCGTTGAGGAGGCAGACACCGAAGACATGGTCGCGGAAGGCGCCCAGGCCGACCGGTTCGTGGAGCGTGGAGGGCGCCCCGACGACGAAGCCGACCTCGGCCTCGATGTCGAGGCGGAGGGACGGGCCGAAGGTGGGCGCCTCGCCCGCGGGGGCCTTGCGCTGGCCCCGGGGCCGTACGACCGGGGTGCCGGTGACGACCACGGTGCCCGCCCGGCCGTGGTAACCGATCGGCAGATGCTTCCAGTTGGGGGTCAGCGCCGCGTCGTTCGGACGGAAGATCCGGCCGACGTTGGTGGCGTGGTGTTCGCTGGCGTAGAAGTCGACATAGTCGGCCACCTCGAAGGGGAGGTGCAGCGTGACCCCGTCCAGCGGATGGAACAGCGGCGCCACTTCGTCGCGGTGCGCGGGGTCGGTCACGGCGCTGTGGACGGCCGCGCGGATCTGCCGCCATACGGGGCGGCCGGCGGCGAGCAGCGGGTTGAGGGTCGGTGCCGCGAGCAGTTCGGCGTGCGGGTGGATGGCGGCGGGCAGCGCGCTCGGCAGGGCGCTCAGATCGAGGACGCTGTCGCCGTAGCGGACGCCGAGGCGGCGCCGGTCGGGCGCGTCGGCGGTGCTGAAGACGCCGTAGGGGAGGTTGTGCGGGCCGAAGGGATCGCCTTCCGCCAGGTCGAACGGGCTCTGCTCGGGCATGGACAGCTCCTCGCGTTCGTCGTCGCCGGTGGGCGGCCGGGGCCGGGTGGCCCGCGGGCCGTGGGGCCGTTGATCAGAGTACGGCCGGGCGGTGATCTACGGGGCGGTCCCGGGGCGCGAGGGCGCGGAGACGTACGCAGACGGTGGGCGGTGGCGCGGTGCGCCGCGCCCCACGCATCGGTCATGTCCGGAAAAGCCTTGCCGCACCGCGCAATTCGGGCCTAACTTCCTTCCCTGACCGGCGGGAGGACGGGGGCCACCGGGCGGGAGGGGCCGGACCGGCGGGTGACGGGGCTGTTGCTCCCCCTCGCCGAAGAGGCGGCCGGGCGGCCGTTCTTCACGCGAGGGAGGGACCGAAGTGAGCACTCCGGTAGCGGTCATCGGGGCCGGCCCGTACGGGCTGTCGGCGGCCGCGCATCTACGGGCGTACGGCCTGCCGGTGCGGGTCTTCGGGCAGCCGATGGCGAGCTGGCGCGCGGGGATGCCCGCGGGCATGCTGCTCACCTCGGCGCCCGCGGCCTCCGGCATCGGCGTCCCGCAGCCCGGCCACACCCTCGGCGACTTCTGCGCGGCGACGGGGGAGGGGCCCTACGTCACGGACCGGGACCTCGTCCCCGTGGAGACCTTCGTGCGGTACGGGCAGTGGGTGCAGCAGCGGCTGGTCCCCGGGCTGGAGCAGGTCCGGGTGGTCTCGGTCGACCGGCGGGCCGACGGCTTCGAGCTGAAGCTGGACAGCGGTGAGCAGGTCGGCGCGCGGGCCGTGGTCGTCGCCACCGGCCTGACCGGAATGGCGCAGCTGCCGCCGGAACTGGCCGCCGCGCTCCCGGACGGCCCGTCGGCCACCGGGCCGGTCTCGCACAGCTCGCAGCACCACGATCTGTCCGCGCTGGCCGGCCGGGACGTGGTCGTGATCGGTGCCGGGCAGTCGGCGCTGGAGAGCGCGGTGCTGCTCGCCGAGACGGGCGCGGCGGCCGTACGGGTGGTGGCGCGCGGTCCCGGCGCGGTGGGCTTCGGCGCGCCGCCGGACCACCGGCCGCGGCGGCGCCCGCCGTCGCCGTTCGGCGCCTGGCCGCGGTATGCGCCGGCGTACCGCGCCGGTGCCTTCCGCCGGCTGCCGGCGCCCGCCCGGCGGTATCTGGGGCGCCGGGTGCCCGTCCCCCGGGGGGCGTGGTGGCTGCGGGAGCGCTTCACCGACCGGGTGCGGGTGACGCAGGGGCGGCGGATCGTACGGGCCACGGTCCGTGACGGCCGCCCCGTACTGGCGCTGCGCGGCGCGGACGGGCAGGGCGGGGAGGTCGTCGCCGACCATGTGCTGGCCGCGACCGGCTACCGGATGGATCTGGCGGCGCTGGACTTCCTGGGAGCGGGGCTGCGCACCGGGATCGTGGTGCGGGCCGGCGGTCCGCTGCTGGACGGCGGTTTCGGCTCGTCCGTGCCGGGGCTGTATTTCACGGGGCTGCCGGCGGCCGCCTCCTTCGGGCCCGCGATGCGCTTCGTGTGCGGTACGGAGTTCGCCTCGCCGCGGCTGGCCAGGGCGGTGGCGCGGGCGTACGGGTGAGGCGGGGCGCCCGCACCGGCCCGGCACCCGGTGACCCCGGGACGCCCGGTGTCCCGTATGCCGCGTGCTCGCCTCGCCCGGCCAGGACGGCCGGGGGTGCGTGGGCGCGGAAGTCGTCCTGCGCCACGGTGATTTCGCACGGGGCGGCGACCGGTACGTCCGCTCCGGGGGCGGGGCGGTGACCGGGGCGGGGCTTTCCGGCCATGGCCGGTCCGTGGGGCCTTGCCCGAGCGGAAGCGGACCGGGGATGCTGACGGTTGCCGGTCCCGCTCTTCCCGTTCGCCGGTCCCGCTCTTCCGCGTCGCAGCGCGTCAACAGATGATCCGGAACATCCCGGCCGAGGGGTCGCCGTGCTTCCCGGGCGGTTCGGGGGGCGGGCGCTCACGGTGATCGAACTGCGACCGGATACGCTGGCCAATGGTGGAGACAGCGACAGATCGACATTCAGTTTGATCGTCAGCAGACAGGAGTACCCCTCGTGACCGTCGTCGGGCCCTTCGGGCTGAGCGTGCGGGACCAGGCTCTTGAGGCCGATGTCCAGGCCGGGTTGGCGGCTGTCGAGGAGGGCCTGCTGGAGGCCACCAAAAGCGACGTGCCGTTCATCACCGAAGCCGCGCAGCATCTCGTGCGCGCGGGCGGCAAGCGGTTCCGGCCGCTGCTGGTGATGCTGGCCGCCCAATTCGGTGACCCCTACAGCCCGGGTGTGGTGCCCTCCGCCGTCGTCGTGGAGCTCACGCATCTGGCGACGCTCTACCACGACGACGTGATGGACGAGGCCGATGTGCGCCGCGGGGTGGCCAGCGCCAACGCCCGCTGGGGCAACTCCGTCGCGGTGCTGACCGGCGACTTCCTGTTCGCCCGCGCCTCGCACATCCTCGCCGACCTCGGCCCCGAGGCGGTCCGCATCCAGGCCGAGGCGTTCGAACGCCTGGTGACCGGCCAGATCCTGGAGACCGCGGGCCCGCGCGACGGCCGGGACCCCATCGACCACTACCTGGACGTGCTCGCGGGCAAGACCGGCTCGCTGGTCGCCGTCGCCTGCCGCTTCGGCGCGATGATGTCGGGCGCCGAGGAGTCGACGGTCAACATCCTCACCCAGTACGGCGAGCGGCTCGGTACGGCCTTCCAGCTGGCCGACGATGTGCTGGACATCGCCAGCGACTCGCACGAGTCGGGCAAGACGCCCGGGACGGACCTGCGCGAGGGCATTCCGACGCTGCCGGTGCTGCGGCTGCGCGCGCGGGCCGAAAGCTCCGCCGGTACCCCCGAGGACCGCGCGCTGTGCGAGCTGCTGGCCGGTGACCTCACCGACGACGCCCGGCACGCCGAGGCGCTGGCCGGTCTGCGCGCCCACCCGGCGCTCGAAGAGGCCCGCCGCGACACCGTGCGCTATGCGGAGGAGGCCCGCGCGATGCTGGCGCCGCTGCCCTCGTGCATGGCCAAGTCGGCTCTTGAGGGGCTCTGCGACGCGGTGGTGCACCGCGCGGGCTGAGGCCGCGGTGCCTGTCCCTGAGGCATCCCGCCGCCCCTGCGCCTGCGGCATGCCGCCACATCCCTGAGGAGCTTTCCCCGCATCCCCTAGGGAGTGCTCCGCCTCCTGTGGTACGGCCTCCGACCTGAGGTGATCGTGCGTCATACCTCAGCAGTACGACGAGTTGCTCCCGCGGGCTGACGTTTTGTGCCGGGCGGTTTGGTGAGATGGAACCACCTGAGCGCGGCGGGCAGGTGACCCTGGGCCCCAGGGGGGAACACGTGGACAGCACAGCAGCCGCCGCACACGACGGAGGTAGGGCAGATGCCACGGAACGAACCGACCGAGGTCACCGACGGATGGGGCGGGGAGCGTTCCCCGAAGCGCCGTAAGGCGGTGCGGTATGGCGTGCCGGTCGCGGTGGCGGGAGTGTCGGCGGCCATGATCGGGCTGGTCCCGGCGTTCGCCGGCTCCGCTCCGGACCTGCCGAAAATCTCGGCACAGGACCTGATAGCCAAGGTCGCCAAGTCGGATGTCCAGCAGCTCTCCGGGACGGTCCGGGTCACCACGGACCTCGGCCTGCCGTCGCTGCCGGGCGTCGGTGGCGGAGCGGGCGGCTTCGGCGGTGCCCAGGACGGCGGCGCGCAGGGCGGGGAGGGCGCCTCCGCAGCGCCCCAGCAGAAGCTGATGGAGCTGGCGTCCGGTGCGCACACGCTGCGCGTCGCGGCCGACGGCCCCGAGAAGCAGCGGGTCTCCATCGTGGACAAGGCCGCCGAGTACAGCCTCGTCCACAACGGCAAGGACGTCTGGGCGTACGACAGCGGCAGCAACACCGCCGTGCACAACACCGCCCCCGGCGACCGGTCCGGCAAGCAGCACCGCGCCCCCGAGGGCCTGCCCAAGGACCTGAAGACCGCGACGCCGCAGGACCTCGCGAAGCAGGCCCTGGAGGCGGCCGGGGACACGACCTCGGTCAGCGTCGACGGCACCGCCAAGGTCGCCGGACGGGACGCCTACCAGCTGCTGATCAAGCCCAAGCAGGCCGGTTCCACGGTCGGCTCGATCCGGGTCGCGGTGGACGCCGCCAACGGTGTGCCGCTGAAGTTCACCCTGACCCCCAAGAGCGGTGGCGCCGCCGCCGTCGACGTCGGCTACACCAACGTCGACTTCGCCAAGCCCGCCGCGAGCACGTTCTCCTTCACCCCGCCCAAGGGTGCCAAGGTCGTCGACGGCGACAAGGAGCGCGCGACCGCGCAGCGCGAGCACGGCAAGGACGCCCCGTCCCGCAAGCACCTCGCCAAGGACATGGACGGGATGGACGTCATCGGCAAGGGCTGGACGTCCATCGCCACGATCAAGGGCGACGGCTCCGGTCTGCCCTCCGGCAAGGACAAGGACAAGGCCAAGGGCGCGGGCGGTGACGTCGGCAAGTTCCTGGACAGCATCGGTGACAAGGTCAACGGCAAGTTCGGCTCCGGCCGGGTCTTCAGCACCCGTCTGGTCAACGCCCTGATCACGGACAACGGCACGGTCTATGTCGGCGCCGTCGACAAGCAGACCCTGATCAACGCGGCCAACGCCGCCAAGTAAGGCACCACCGCGGCCTCGCGGGACCGCCGCGCCACCCCTTCGCGGAGGGGTGGCGCGGCACCGCCCGTGGGCCTTCCGTACGACAGGGGGGAACCGATGCCGGCACCGCCCGCCCCGGGCCCCGACCGGATGCGCCCGCCCGTCGACGAGCCCGGGGCCATGCCTGCACCCGCCGGGGAGTGGGCGATCGAGACCCAGGGGCTGACCAAGGCGTACCGCGGCGGGCGGCTCGCCGTCGACGGCCTCGATCTGGCCGTACCGCGCGGCAGCGTCTTCGGCTTCCTCGGTCCCAACGGCTGCGGCAAGACCACCACCATCCGCATGCTGATGGGCCTGATCGAGCCGACCGCCGGCCGCGCCCGGGTGCTCGGGCAGCCGATGCCCGCCGCGGGGCGCCGGGTGCTGCCCCGGGTGGGTGCGCTCATCGAGGGCCCGGCGCTCTACGGCTTCCTCAGCGGGCGGGACAACCTCCGCCGGTTCGACGCCGCCGACCCGGCCGCCGATCCCCGGACCCGCGAGGCGCGGGTCGGCCGGGCGCTGGAGCGGGTGGGCCTGGCCGCGGCGGCCGGCAAGAAGGCGCGCGCCTACTCACTCGGTATGAAGCAGCGCCTCGGTCTGGCCGCGGCCCTGCTCCAGCCCCGTGAGCTGCTGGTGCTCGATGAGCCCACCAACGGCCTGGACCCCCAGGGCATGCGGGAGATCCGGGCCCTGGTCCGCGAACTGGCGGCGGACGGTACGACCGTCTTTCTCTCCTCGCACCTCCTCGACGAGATCGAGCAGGTCTGCACCCATGCCGCGGTGATGGCCCGCGGCCGGCTGCTCACCCAGGGCACGGTCGCCAACCTCTCCGCCACGGTCCTCGGCCCGCACGGCCACGCCGGACTCACGGTGATCACGCCGGACACCGCGGAGGCGGCCCGGGTGCTGAAGGAGTGCGGGGTGACCGGTGTGGAGATCACCGACGACCGGGTGACGGGCGAACTCCCGCCCCCGGACGGCCCCCTGGGCGGGGCGGAGGACGGGGCGCCGCGGGAGATCGCGGAGCTCAATGCCGCGCTGGTGCACGCCGGTGTGCGGGTCCGCGGCTTCGGCACGGCGCGGCCCTCGCTGGAGGATGTCTTCGTGGCGCTGACCGGGGAGGGCTTCGATGTCGCAGGCTGAGGCGGTGGCGCGGACGCCCCGGCCGCTGTGGTCGCTGGGGCTGCTGCGCAGCGAGATCGCCATGACGTTCCGGCGCTGGCGCACCCTCGCGCTGCTGGCGGTGCTCGCGGGCGTACCGGTCCTGGTCGGTGTCGCCGTGCGGATCGAGACCGGTGACGGCGGGCCGGGCGGCGGTGGCGGTGGCGGCGGGGAGGGCGGCCCGGCCTTCCTCTCCCAGGTCACCCACCACGGCCTCTTCCTGGTCTTCGCCTCGCTCGCGGTGACCCTGCCGTTCTTCCTGCCGATGTCCGTCGGCGTGATCGCGGGCGACTCCCTCGCCGGTGAGGCACACGGCGGGACGCTGCGCTATCTCCTGGTCGCCCCCGCGGGCCGTACCCGTCTGCTGCTGGTCAAGTACGCCACGACCCTGACGTTCTGCCTGGTGAGCACCCTGATCGTGGCGCTCTCCGCATTGGCGACCGGCGCGCTGCTCTTCCCCCTGGGCGAGGTCACCCTGCTCTCGGGCACCTCCGTGTCCTTCGGTGAGGGGCTGCTGCGGGCGCTGGCCATAGCGGTCGCGGTGGCGGTGTCCCTGGCCGGGGTGGCCGCCATCGGCCTGTTCGTGTCGACGCTCACCACCAGCGGTATCGCGGCCATGGCGACCACGGTCGGCCTGCTGATCACCGTGCAGATACTGGACTCGCTCCCGCAGCTGCACGCTCTCCAGCCCTACCTCTTCCCGCACTACTGGCTGTCCTTCGCGGACCTGCTCCGCGACCCCGTCTACTGGGACCAGCTGGAGAAGAACCTCGGCCTACAGGCGCTGTACGCCGTGGTGTTCGGCTCGGCGGCCTGGGCGCGCTTCAGCACCCGGGACATCACTGCGTGAGGCCGGGCGGCCGCGGCGTCCCCGGCTGCTCCGCGGTGTGCGGCGCCGCCACGGCTGCCGGGGTCGCGTCCGCGGCCGCTTCCGGGGGAGGTGCCGCCGCGGCAGCCTGGGCCGCGGCCTCGGCCAGCGCCGCCCGTGCCCGCCCCGCGGTCCGCAGCGCGTCCCAGGTCAGCACCGCCAGCGCCAGCCACACCAGCGCGAACCCGGCCCAGCGCTCCGGCGGCATCGTCTCGTGGAAGACCGTGAGCCCCAGCAGGAACTGGAAGGTCGGCGCCAGATACTGGAGCATCCCGATCATCGTCAGCGGCAGCCGCACGGCCGAGGCGCCGAAGCAGATCAGCGGCACCGCCGTCGCGACCCCGCAGGCCGACAGCAGCAGCGCCTGGCCCACCCCGGTGGTGAAACTGGCCTCGCCGCGCAGGCCGAGGAAGACCAGAAAGCCCAGCGCGGGCAGCAGCTGGAGGGCCGTCTCGGCGCTGAAGCCCTCGATCCCGTCGAGCTTGATGCCCTTCTTGACCAGCCCGTACGTCGCGAACGAGAAGGCCAGCGCGAGCGCGATCCAGGGCATCCTGCCGTAGGCGACGGTCATCACCAGGACGGCCAGCGCGCCGATCCCCACCGCTGCCCACTGGAGCGGCCGCAGCCGTTCGCGCAGCACCAGGACGCCGAAGGCGATGCTGACCAGCGGATTGATGAAGTAGCCGAGCGATGCCTCCAGGACGTGCCCGGAGTTGACCGCCCAGATGTAGAGGAACCAGTTCGCCGAGATCACCAGCGTGCTGACCAGGATCAGCCCGAGCCGCCGGGGCTGCCGCAGCAGCGGGCCGATCCAGGACCAGCGGCGGAGCACGGCCAGGAGGACGACGGCGACGGGCAGCGACCACACCATGCGATGGGCCAGGATCTCGGAGGGCGCGGCGTCGTCCAGCAGCCGCCAGTAGAGCGGCAGCAGGCCCCACATGGTGTAGGCGGCGATGCCGTAGGCGAGTCCGGTGCGCTGATCGCTTCGAGGCTGCAAGAGGACCCTCCTGGTGGTGCCGTGTCGCCCTGGTGAACGTAGCGCCGCCCGGACCGCCTGTCATGCCCGTCTTGCCATACGGTCATGACGGTCCCTAGGAGCGGTCCGGCGGGCTTCCTTCAGGCGGGCAGCCCGTTCGGCCCCTCCAGTCCCTTCAGTGCCTCCGCGATCGCCTCGGCGATCGGTGTGGTCGGCCGGCCGATGAGCCGGGACAGCTCCCCGGGCGTCGCGGACAGCTCGCCGCGGGCGATCCCGGTGTCCGCGTCGGCGATCAGCCGGGCGCCCAGCGCCGGTACGCCCGCCTCCACCAGCAGCGCCGCATACTGCTCCGGCGGCAGATCGCGGTACGCGATGCGCCGGCCGGTCTGCCGCGAGACCTCGGCCGCGTACTCGGCCATCGTCCAGGCGGTGTCGCCGCTCAGCTCGTACACCGTGTTCTCGTGGCCGCTGCCGGTGAGCACGACGGCGGCCGCCTCGGCGTAGTCCCGGCGCGCGGCGGTGGCCACCCGGCCCCCGTCCGCGCTGCCCACGACGGCGCCGGTCCGGAGGGTGGTGGCGAGCGCGCCCGTGTAGTTCTCGTGGTACCAGCCGTTGCGCAGCAGGCAGTACGGCACCCCGGACGCGAGCAGCGCCTGCTCGGTGGCGAGGTGCTCCTCGGCGATGGCGAACGTGGCCGTCGGCCCGCCCAGCACGCTGGTGTACGCCAGCAGCCCGACGCCCGCCTCCCGCGCGGCGTCGATGACGGTGCGGTGCTGGGTGAGGCGCTGCCCCGCCTCGTTCCCGGAGATGAACAGCACCCGGTCACCGGCCGCGAAGGCGCCCTGGAGGGTTTCGGGGCGGCTGTAGTCCGCGGTCTTGATCTCCACCCCGCGGGCCGCGAGGCCGGCGGCCTTGGTCCGGTCGCGGGCGAGGGCGACGATCTCGCCCGGTGTGGTGCGCCGGAGCAGTTCCTCGATGACGAGCCGGCCGAGTGCCCCGGTGGCGCCGGTGACGACGTAGCTCATGAGTACCCCCTGTGGGCTCGCTGGCTGAGGACCCGACCGTACGCCTGCGATAAACGATCGTCTATGACGGATGTACGGATAGCTGCTACGGGATCCCTTTCAGCATCGCCCGGCGGCGCGGCACCGGCACGGCGCAGGGGAGGAGCGGCCTGCCGTGAGTACGGCCCACAACGAACGGGTGCCTCCGGAGCGCCGTAAGACGCTCCCGGAGGCACCCGTTTCGGCACCGGTCGGTCAGCCGACGACCGTCCAGGTGTCATTGCCGGTCAGCAGTGCGGCGAGGTCGCCCTTGCCCTTCTGCTCGATGGCGGCGTCCAACTGGTCGGACATCAGGGTGTCGTAGACCGGCCGGTCGACGCTGCGCAGCACACCGATGGGGGTGTGGTGGAGGGTGTCGGGGTCGGCGAGCCGGGAGAGCGCGAAGGCCGTCGTGGGCGAGGGGTTGTGGGCGTCGTGCACCAGCACCCCGCCCGTGCCCTCCTCCCGGACGTCGATGATCTTGAGGTCGCCGGTGGCCGGGTCGCGGACCACGCCCTTGGAGCCGAAGCCGTCGGGGGCCAGCGCGCCGAAGCGGATCGGCTGCCCGTGCTCCAGCCGGATCACGGCCTCCTCGGCCTGCTCCTTGTCCTTGAGGACCTCGAAGGCGCCGTCGTTGAAGATGTTGCAGTTCTGGTAGATCTCCACCAGGGCCGTGCCGGGGTGGGCGGCGGCCTCGCGCAGCACCGAGGTGAGGTGCTTGCGGTCGGAGTCGACGGTGCGGGCCACGAAGGACGCCTCGGCGCCGAGCGCCAGCGAGACCGGGTTGAACGGCGCGTCCAGCGAGCCCATCGGCGTCGACTTGGTGATCTTGCCGACCTCGGAGGTGGGGCTGTACTGGCCCTTGGTCAGACCGTAGATCCGGTTGTTGAACAGCAGGATCTTGAGGTTGACGTTGCGCCGCAGGGCGTGGATGAGGTGGTTGCCGCCGATGGACAGCGCATCGCCGTCGCCCGTGACGACCCAGACGGACAGATCGCGCCGCGAGGAGGCCAGGCCGGTGGCGATGGCCGGGGCGCGGCCGTGGATGGAGTGCATCCCGTAGGTGTTCATGTAGTACGGGAAGCGGGACGAGCAGCCGATGCCGGAGACGAAGACGATGTTTTCCTTCGCCAGGCCGAGCTCGGGCATGAAGCCCTGCACGGCGGCGAGGACGGCGTAGTCACCGCAGCCGGGGCACCAGCGCACTTCCTGATCGGACTTGAAGTCCTTCATGGACTGCTTGGCGTCGGCCTTGGGCACCAGGGAGAGCGCCTCGATCTGCGAGGGCCTCTCCGAGATCGCCTCAGTCATTGATGGCCTCCTTAAAGACCTCCGCGAGCTGCTCGGCCTTGAACGGCATTCCGCTGACCTGGGTGTGCGAGTGCGCGTCGACGAGGTACCTGGCGCGCAGCAGAGTGGCGAGCTGTCCGAGGTTCATCTCCGGCACGATCACCTTGTCGTAACGCGCCAGGACCTCGCCGAGATTCCGTGGGAAGGGGTTGAGATGGCGCAGATGGGCCTGCGCGATGCGGTCTCCCCCGCGCCGGACGCGCCGGACCGCCGCAGTGATCGGTCCGTACGTCGAGCCCCAGCCCAGGGCCAGGGTCCGGGCGCCCCGGCCGCTCTCGTCGGCGGGGTCGTCGACCTCGAGGTCGGGAACCTCGATGCCGTCCACCTTCGCCTGGCGGGTGCGCACCATGAAGTCGTGGTTGGCGGGGTCGTAGGAGATGTTGCCGGTGCCGTCCTGCTTCTCGATGCCGCCGATGCGGTGCTCAAGACCCGGCGTGCCCGGTACGGCCCAGGGGCGGGCCAGCGTCTGCTCATCGCGCTTGTACGGCCAGAACACCTCGGTGCCGTCCGCCAGCTGATGGTTGGTGCCGGAGGCGAACTGGACCCGCAGATCGGGGAGTTCCTCGATGTCGGGGATCCGCCACGGCTCGGAGCCGTTGGCCAGATAGCCGTCAGAGAGCAGGAAGACGGGGGTGCGGTAGGTGAGCGCGATACGGGCCGCGTCCAGCGCCGCGTCGAAGCAGTCGGCGGGCGTCTTCGGCGCCACGATCGGCACCGGCGCCTCGCCGTTGCGGCCGTACATGGCCTGGAGCAGGTCGGCCTGCTCGGTCTTCGTCGGCAGTCCCGTCGAGGGGCCGCCGCGCTGGATGTCCACGATCAGCAGCGGCAGCTCAAGGGACACCGCGAGGCCGATGGTTTCCGACTTCAGCGCCACACCGGGGCCGGAGGTGGTGGTCACCGCCAGCGCGCCGCCGAAGGCCGCGCCCAGCGCCGCGCCGATACCGGCGATCTCGTCCTCCGCCTGGAACGTCCGCACACCGAAGTTCTTGTGCTTGGACAGCTCGTGCAGGATGTCGGAGGCCGGGGTGATGGGGTACGAGCCCAGATACAGTGGCAGATCCGCCTGCCGGCCCGCCGCGATCAGCCCGTAGGACAGCGCGAGATTCCCGGAGATATTGCGGTAGGTGCCGGTGGGGAAGTCCTTCGTGGCCGGTGCGACCTCGTAGGAGACGGCGAAGTCCTCCGTCGTCTCGCCGAAGTTCCAGCCCGCCCGGAACGCGGTGACGTTCGCCTCCGCGATGTCCGGCTTCTTGGCGAACTTCGCCCGCAGGAACTTCTCGGTGCCCTCGGTCGGCCGGTGGTACATCCACGACAGCAGGCCCAGCGCGAACATGTTCTTGCTGCGCTCGGCCTCCTTGCGGGAGAGCCCGAACTCCTTGAGCGCCTCGATCGTCAGCGTGGTCAGCGGCACCGGGTGGACGTTGTAGGCCTCCAGCGAGCCGTCCTCCAGCGGGCTGGTGGCGTAGCCGACCTTCGCCATCGGGCGCTTGGTGAACTCATCGGTGTTGACGATGATGTCCGCGCCCCGCGGGACATCGGCGAGGTTCGCCTTCAGTGCGGCGGGGTTCATCGCGACCAGCACATTCGGTGCGTCACCGGGCGTGAGGATGTCGTGGTCGGCGAAGTGCAGCTGGAAGCTGGAGACGCCCGGCAGGGTCCCGGCAGGGGCCCGGATCTCGGCGGGGAAGTTGGGCAGCGTCGACAGGTCGTTGCCGAATGAGGCCGTCTCGGAGGTGAACCGGTCGCCGGTGAGCTGCATACCGTCACCGGAGTCACCGGCGAACCGGATGATCACCCGGTCCAGACGTCGGACTTCTTTGCCTTCGCCGCCGTTACCGGACGCGCGTTGTTCCCCGACAAGCGCTGCGTCGGTCTGCTCGGCTGGGCTACTGACCTGGCTGGTCACTGCTTCGGACCTCCCTCGAGGGGTGCGGCGTCCCCGCCGGAGGCAGGGCTCGGGACCTGTCGTACCGACCGGTTGTCCCATAACCATCGTACGTGGGTAAGGGTGACCTTCCTTGGGTCGATCGCATAATGGACGTCAACATGAGATAGCGATCTGGTGCGTTTTGTCATGAAATCACCGCCCCCGTGACCCCGTTCTTCATGACGCTCCGGACTCCTCCATTGGTTCTACGTCCAAAGCCCTGGACCTGCGCGGAAAACACCTCGAACAGCCCATCTGACAGGGTGTCAGATCCTCAGGAGTTGAGATAGGTGAGCACCGCAAGCACTCTGCGGTGATCCCCGTCACTCTGCGCCAGCCCCAGTTTCGAAAAGATATTGCTGACGTGTTTCTCGACCGCACCGTCGCTGACCACCAGCTGCCGGGCGACCGCGGAGTTCGTCCGGCCCTCGGCCATCAGCCCCAGCACCTCCCGCTCCCGGGGTGTCAAATGGGCCAGCACATCCTGCTTACGGCTGCGGCCCAGCAGCTGGGCGACCACCTCCGGGTCCAGTGCGGTGCCGCCCCCGGCGACCCGGACCACCGCGTCGACGAACTCCCGCACCTCGGCCACCCGGTCCTTGAGCAGATAGCCGATGCCCCGGCTCGAACCGGCCAGCAGCTCCGTGGCGTACTGCTCCTCGACGTACTGCGAGAGGACCAGCACGCCGAGGCCCGGGTGGTCCCGGCGCAGCCGGATCGCGGCCCGCACCCCTTCGTCGGTGTGCGTCGGCGGCATCCGTACGTCCGCCACCACCACCTCCGGCAGTGCCCCCTCGTCCGCCAGCTCCCCGATCACCTTGATCAGCGCCTCGGCGTCCCCCACACCGGCCACGACCTCGTGTCCCCGGTCGGTGAGCAGCCTGGTCAGGCCCTCCCGGAGCAGCACCGAGTCCTCGGCGATGACCACCCGCACCTTGTCCTCCACGGCTCAGATCCCCCCATGCGTCACCCCGTCCCGCCCCTGCCGGACCCCAGCATCCCAGCATCCGGACGGAAGAGAGCCGGGTGAGGGGGTTCCGGGGCGCAGACAGGGGTCCGAGGGGCGCCGGGAGTGGGGGGCCGGGCCCCGGCGGTGCTGACCCGGCGGCGCGCTCAGTGTCGTCCTGTGGTCTTCCGCCGGTGCCGTCCGACTGTCATCCGCAGGCGCCGCCCGGCGGCCCGGGAGGTGACGCGCCGGGCCGCGGAGCTCGCCGAGCGGCTCGGCGCGCGCGGCGGCTGCCCGCTGCGCATCGCCCTCCGCCGGCATCGTCCGCCGGTCATCCGCCCCACGGCAGACCATCGGCGCCGTCCGGTGGCTATCCGCGCCACGGCAGCTCGGCGGTGACGCAGGTCGGGCCGCCGGTCGGGGAGTCCACTATCAGCAGGCCGTCGACGGCATCGAGGCGTTCGGCGAGGCCGGCCAGGCCGGTGCCGCTCTCCGTGTGCGCACCGCCCTGCCCGTTGTCCGCGACCAGCACCATGAGCCGGTCGGCGGTGCACCAGACGTCGAGCGTGGCGCTGGTGGCCCGGGCGTGCTTGGAGACGTTCTGGAGCAGCTCGGAGGCGGTGAAGTAGGCGATGCCCTCGATCGCCGCGGCCGGCCGACGGTCCAGATCCACGGTCACCGTCACCGGAACCGCGCACCGCGCGGCCAGTGCCGACAGCGCCGGGCCGAGGCCCCGGTCGGTGAGGATCGCCGGATGGATGCCGCGGGCCAGGTCACGCAGCTCCTGGAGTGCGGTCTTCACCTCGCCGTGCGCCTCGTCCACCATCTTGGCCGCCGCCTCCGGGTCCGCCGCCAGCTTCTCCTTGGCCAGACCCAGGTCCATGGCGAGGGCCACCAGTCGCGCCTGGGCGCCGTCGTGCAGATCGCGCTCGATGCGCCGCAGGTCGGCCGCCGCGGTGTCCACCACCACCCCACGGTCCGACTCCAGCTGCGACACCCGGGTGGCGAGCAGGGAGGGCCCCAGCAGGCCGTGGACCATGACCCGGTCGACCTGCGTCAGCCCGTGGATCACCCACGGCCCGGCCAGGACCAGCAGCAGCCCGAACCCGCTGGTGAACCCGATCTCCGCCGGGGCGTCGAGATAGATGCCGTGGCCGGAGCCGTCATCCCACATCAGGGCGCCCGGCTGGTCGAGATACGCGGGAAACGTCCACCGCCACAGCGGATAGGCCAGCAGGACCCAGCCGACGGACCAGAACGTCAGCGAGAAGACGAAGGAAAAGATCGCCCACGGCATGTGCAGCAGGGAGTAGACGACGTGCCGCCAGGACGCCCCGCTCTTCAGCACGGCCCCGACCCACCCCATCAGGCCCGGCTTGGAGGCCCGGGGCGGCTCCGGATCGGCGACCTCCAGCCCCAGCAGGGCGCGGGCCCGCGCCCGCTCCAGACCGCCGAGCGCACGGCTGCCGGCCAGCCCGCCCGCCAGCACCGGGATGCCCAGGAACGTCACCAGCAGACCGGCGCCCAGCGCGAGCACCGTTATCGCGTACGTGAACATCAGGACGGACATCGGAAGGCTGAGGAAGAGGTAGAGGAACTCCCGCCAGGTGCGCCCGGAGAACGGGGCGCGCAGCCCCACGGGCACCCGGGAGCCGCGAAGTCGCGGTGCGTATGCGGTATCCATCGTCTCGTCGTCCGTTCTGCCGGGCGCGGCCATGCCCTGTCGGCGCCGCTGTCTGCTCCGCCGCTCGGTGCGGCTTTTCCGCCATGACCAGCGTCCGCGACCGGCACCCCCCGGCACCATGAGGGTTCTCGCAGTCTTCGCCGGGGGTTATCCCCACCCCCGGACCTGTGGTCGACCGCAAGCGGCCGACCACGGCCGGCCGCGCCGAACCGCCGCGCGGACCCGCCGCCCCACCCCGACGGGCCGTTGCGCCCTCAGGCCCTCGCCCCGCCGCGCCGACGCGCGGATCCGGCCCCGGCCCCGTCCCCCGTCCGCTCCCGCCACGGCAGCTCCGCCGTCACCCGCGTGGGCCCGCCCACCGGCGAATCCAGCACGAACAGCCCGTCCACCGACCCCAGCCGCTCGGCGAGCCCGGCCATCCCGCTGCCGCCGTCCAGCCGCGCCCCGCCCTTCCCGTCGTCCGACACCTGGATCAGCAGCCGTCCGCCCGCCCGTCGCCCACGACCACCCCTGTCCGAGGTCCCTGCGGACCCGCCCTCCTGGACGCGCCACACCTCGACGGACGCCTGCCGCGCCGCACTGTGCTTGGAGATGTTCTGCAGCAGCTCGGAGATGGTGAAATAGACGATGCCCTCGATGGCGGGCGCGGGCCGCTCGGCCAGGTCCACGGTCGTCGTGACCGGCACCGTGCAGCGCCCGGCCAGCGAGGTCAGTGCGGGGCCCAGCCCCCGGTCGGTGAGGATCGCCGGATGAATGCCCCGGGCCAGATCCCGTAGCTCCTGGAGCGCCAGCTTCACCTCGCCGTGCGCCTCGTCCACCATCGCCGCCACGCTTTCGTCGGCCCGGCCCTCCAGCAGCTTCTCCTTCGCCAGGCCGAGCCCCATGGCGAGCGCCACCAGCCGGGCCTGTGCGCCGTCGTGCAGATCCCGTTCGATGCGCCGCAGATCGGCGGCCGCGGTGTCGGTGACCGTCACCCGGTCCGTCTCCAGCTCGGCGATCCGCCGCTCCAGCTCGTCGGACGGCGAGAGGAGCCCGCGCACCATCGCCCGGTCCACGTTGGTCAGCCAGCGCGCCACCCAGGGCAGCGCCGGCCACCCCAGGAAGAGCAGGACGAAGACGACCAGGAACGTGAGGAGCGACCACGGCAGCCGGATGAAGGTGAACAGCGCATGCCGCCAGGCGACCGGATCCTTCAGACTCGCCCACAACCACGGCAGGAACCCCGGGTGCCGCGCCCGCAGCGGACTCGGCTCCTCGACCCGCACCCCCAGCAACGCCCGCGCCCGGCCCCGCTCCAGCCTCCCGTATTGCCGGCACGCCTGTAGCCCCGTGGCCAGCAGCGGCAGCGTGATCACGATGAGGGACAGCCCGATCCCCGCCATCACCCACACCATCAGCACCGCGAACGCCACGCATCCCAAAGGGAAGTTGGCCAGCAGGTAGGCGATCTCCCGCCACGTCGCGCCGCTGAGCGGCGCTCTGGGTGGCGGTGGTGTGGCGCCGTCAAGGGCGTCCTCGGCAGCGCTGGGGCGGGAACTCTCCGTCATGCGCCCCAGCCTGCCCGGTGGCCGCCCTGGGTGCCATGGGGTAGTTGGGTGGACCGGGGTGGGGTTTGCCCCATTCCGCTCCTCGCTTCGAGCATCCCGCCGCAGGTCAAGGCGGTTGCGCAAGGCCGGGGCACAGTGCCTGTCCCGTTACCGGCGTGGTGGACACGGCGCGCCGACGGGACCGTAAGGTGTGGCGATGCACAACGGGAGGGGCGAGGGGCCATGGCGCGGGGTTACGACGGCCAGTTGCTGAAGCCGGATGACGTCGCAGGCCGGCCGGAGCCCGCCACACGGGACCTCGCCGACGCGGTGGCCACCCCCCTCGACGTCCGCGGCTGGGGATGGGGCGAACGGAGCCGGGCCTGGACGGCGGTGACGGCGAGTGTGCTGCTCGCGGCGGTCACCGGGGCCTGCGCGGGCAGTTGGTACGCCAACGGGGACGCGACCCTCTGGCTGGGTGTCGCCGCCGTCCTCGTCACCGCCGCGGGTGCCGCCGTTGGCGCGTTCGCCGCGCGGCACGGGCAACAGGTCCCGGGAGCGGCCCTGTTGCTGCTCGGCGGGGTGCTCGGCGTGGCCGCGGCCTGGCAGGCGGCCCCGGGCGGCGCTGCGAGGCTCGCCGTCGTCGGACTCACCGTGGCGGCCGTCCTCGCGATCCTCGGGCTCTGTACGGGGCTGGGGCGGGGCGGCCTGACCGGTGCCGGGTCGCTCGCGCTCGCGGTGGGCGCCTGGGAGCTGGGCCTGGCGCTGACCACCCCCGCACGTACGGGAGTTGCGCTCGGCTTCGTCTCCGTCCTCGTCCTGGGCCAGCTGCCGCGTCTCGCACTGCGGGGCGCCGGCCTGACCCGGCTCGACGATCTGCACTCCGGCGGTACGCCGGTCAGCCGGCACCAGGTGGCGGGCGCGCTGGGCGCCACCCACCGGGAGCTGGCCCCGGCCACCACGGTCGCGGCGGCCTCGGCCGGAGCGGCCGGGGTGCTCGCGGTACAGACCCCCGGCCTCTGGACCGTGCTCGCCGCGGTGCTGCTGTGCGGTGTGCTGTGCTCACGGGCACGGGCCTATCCGCTGGCGGTGGAGGTCGTCGCGCTGCTGGCGGCCGGTCTGGCGGTCGGCGTACGGCTGGTGCTGCTCTGGGCCACCGACGGCGGGGCGGCGGCGCCCGCGCTGGTCGTGCTGGGCCTGCTGGCGGTGCTGCCGGTCGCGCTGCTCGCGGTGCGGATCCCGGAGCCCTCGCTCGCCCGGCTGCGACGGTGGCTGAACCGTGCCGAGTCGGTGGCTGTAGTGGCGCTGATCCCGGTCACCCTCGGGGCCTTCGGGCTCTACGGCCTGCTGTTCGGCGCATCCTGACCCGGAGAGGCGGTGGAGCGGACATGTCATCGGCGGAGCGCAATCCGGCGCAAGCGGGAACGGGCGCGGAAGGGGGAGGGGGCGTGGACGCGGTGCAGGCGATGAATCCGACTCCGGGGGCCTCTACGGCAAGGGAGTTGAGCGGGGCGGGAAATACGGGCGAGAGCGGCGAGTGGGGTATGACGGGCGAGGCGGGCGCGATGCGCGAGTCGGGGGCGATGAGCGAGCCGGACGGCGGTCCGGCGGGGCAGGGGACCGCTCCGGGGGCGCCGGGGATGCCCGGGGGCATGTCTGGGGGCAACCCTGGGGGCGTGCCTGGGGGCGGTCCGATGTCGCTGAGTAAGCCGATGCCTGCGACTGGGGCGACGCCTCATGCTGAGCCGATGCCTGCGGCTGGGGCGACGCCTCACGCTGAGCCGGTGCCTGCGGCTGGGATGACGCCTCCCGCCGCTCCGACGATGCCCGCCGCCGAGGCCCGGACCACCCCCGCCCAGCCCTCCGCACCGGCCCAGCCCTCCGGCCCCGCCGCTGCGTACCCCGGCCCCGCGTCACCCACCCCGCCGGCTTCTGCGCCCCCGGCCCAAGGAGCACCCGCCCAAGGAGCACCCACCCCCGGAGCACCCGCCCAAGGAGCACCCGCCCCCGCGCCGGCTCCCGGCCGCTACGGCCGGGCCGGGCTGCCGGCCCGGACGCCGCTCTCGGTGCCCCTGCTGCCGCCGGAACTGGCCGACGGCCGGCCCCGGCCGCGTCGTGGCGACCCCGTGGCCCGGCGTGCGGGCCGCGCGCTGCGCAAGGTCTTCGCCTCGTCCCCGGCCGCCGAAACGGCCGCGGTCACCCAGGCCGCGCACGCCATCCAGCAGCCCGTGACCACGGGCCGGCAGATCGCCGTGTCCAGCATCCGGGGCGGCGCCGGCAAGTCCACCCTCGCCGCCCTGCTGGCGCTCACCTACGCGCACTACCGCTCCGATCCGGTGCTCGCCGTCGAGGCCGATCCGGCGCTCGGCACGCTGCCGCACCGGCTCGGCGCCCGTGAAGTGCGGTGGTCGGGCAGCGACCTGGCGCAGATCGTCGAGCCATCGATGTTGATCACGGACCTGACCGGCTATCTCCTCCCGTTCGCGGGCGGCGGCTGGCTGCTGCCCGGTAGCCAGGGAGCCATCGGCACCCGGCTGGATCTCGACACCTACCGCGTGGTGATGACCTCGCTGCGGCGCCACTTCGCGGCCACCGTCGTGGACTGCGAGACGCTGCCCGCCGAAGTGGCGCGCACCGCGCTGGTGACCACCCAGGCGCGGGTGGTGGCCACCCCGGCGACCGCGGAAGGCGTGGCCGCCACCCGCTCCGTACTGGACTGGGTCGGTGGGCTGCACTCCGGCCTGCTGCCCACCACCGTCGTCGTGCTCACCCATACCTCACCCGACAGCGGTGTCGACGTCCGCAGGGCCGCCGAACACCTGGGCGCCGGCGGTGCGGCGGTGCTGCCGCTGCCCTACGACCGGCATCTGGCGGCCGGCGGCGCCATCCGTACGGAGCTGCTCGGCGAACGGACGAGGGAGGCGGCGGCACGCATCGCGGCCGAGGTGATGGACCGCGCGGTCTCACGGGAGCCGGGCCGGCGGCAGCAGCAACGGCAGACGACGGTCCACCGGCCGGGGCAGCCGCCGGTGTACGTCCCCGGGCAGCCGACGGTCCCCGCGCCACCCCAGGAACCCCAGCGGTCACAGGGACACCCCGGCCCCGGCCCGCAAACTCAACCTCAGCCCCAGGCCGGCCCGCAGGCACAGGCACAACCTCAGGCCGGTCCGCAGCCGCAGTCGCAGGCCCAGCCCCAGGCCGCTCCGCAGGCCCAGCCCCAGGCCGCTCCGCAGGCCCAGCCCCAGGCCGCTCCGCAGTCGCAGGCGCAGCCTCAGGCCGTTCCCCAGCCCCAGCCCCAGGCCGTTCCCCAGCCCCCACATCAGCCCCAGCCCGCTCCCCAGTACTACCCGCCCCAGGCCACGCCCCCGGCGCCCGCACCGCACCAGCCTCCGCCGCACCCCCAGGCGCAGGCCGCCCCCACCCAGCCTGCTTCCCCGTCTTCGTCGCAGCCGCCGTCTCAGCCCCTGCCGACGATGCCGGTGGCGGCGCCCCGGCAAGCCGCCGGCCCGGAAGCCACCGGTGCCCCCACCGCCCCCGACCGGCGCAGCCCGTTCGACGGAGGCCCGGTCCACTGACGCCAAGCCCTCCCGGACTTCTCCGCCCCGCCGTCCGTCCGGTCCGTGAGACAGGTTCTGAGACAACCGGGCGCTCTGTCTACGCTGCCGGCCACCCAGGAAGGGCGAAGTGGGGACAACCCCACCGGCCGCGACGATGCGGCTGCTCACCGCAGCCGGGGCAGGGCCTAGACTCCGGTCCGTACAGATCGTCGAAGTCGTTGAACAATCACAGTCAGGGAGCGAGGGGCGGACGTGCCGGACGCGACCGTACGCACCACCGTCGCCGCGGACTACTTCCAGGGCTACTCGGTCGTCGGGCTCATCGCCGTGATCGGTGTGCTCTTCGTCGCCGTGGCGTTCGGTGCCGGGCGGCTGCTGCGGCCCGTGGTACCGACGCCGGAGAAGCTGCTGACGTATGAGTGCGGTGTGGATCCGGTCGGTGAGGGCTGGGCGCACACCCAGGTCCGCTATTACGTCTACGCCTTCCTCTACGTCGTCTTCGCCGTGGACTCGATCTTCCTGTTCCCCTGGGCAACGATCTTCGCCGCCCCCGGTTTCGGCGGCGTGACGCTGGTGGAGATGTTCATCTTCCTCGGCTTCCTCGCCGTCGGGCTGCTCTACGCATGGAAGAAGGGCGTCCTGGAATGGACGTGACCCCCGCCTCCAACGGCGCCGCGGCCGCGGGCGCCGCCCCCGAGTTCCTGCCGGAGCCGCGGCGCCTGGGCACCCTCGCGCGGCTCGCGCCCGAACCGATGAAGGTGGTCCTCAACTGGGGCCGCCGCTACAGCCTCTGGGTCTTCAACTTCGGCCTGGCCTGCTGTGCCATCGAGTTCATCGCCGCGTCCATGGCGCGCCACGACTTCATCCGGCTCGGCGTGATCCCGTTCGCGCCCGGCCCCCGCCAGGCCGACCTGATGGTCGTCTCCGGCACCGTCACCGACAAGATGGCGCCCGCGGTGAAGCGGCTCTACGAGCAGATGCCGGAGCCGAAGTACGTCATCTCCTTCGGGGCCTGCTCCAACTGCGGCGGCCCCTACTGGGACTCGTACTCCGTCACCAAGGGCGTCGACCAGATCATTCCGGTGGATGTGTACGTCCCGGGCTGCCCGCCGCGTCCGGAGGCGCTGCTCCAGGGCATCCTCAAGCTCCAGGAGAAGATCGCGCGCGAATCGCTGGGGGAGCGGTACGCGAAGGGCGGCGCCGCCCGGCCCTCGGCGGCCGCGCTGCGCAGCGGACTCGTCACACCGCCCGCGCCGCAGCCGGCGGATGCGCCGAAGCCGGCGGGGGAGGAGCCCCGATGACCGAGCAGCCCGAGCAGCAGCCGGAGACCCCCGAGCAGCAGCCGGAGACCTCCGGGCAGACGACGCCCTCCGAGCAGACGGCGGCGCCCGAGCCGTCGGCCGCGCCGGACCAGGGCCAGCAGCCCGAGCAGCCCCCGGCCGAGCCCGTCGTCGGCTGGCTGCCGCGCCCGGCGAGCGAGCTCTTCGGCCCCGGGGCCACCGCGGAGCTGGCGTACGACCTGCTGACCGTCGACGTCCCCGTCGACGGCTGGCTCACCGCGCTGACCGCCGCCCGCGACACCCTGGGGTGCACCTTCTTCGACTGGCTGAGCGCCGTCGACGAGCCCGGCACCGGCTTCCGGATCTGTGCCCACCTCGCGGAGGTGGCGCACCCCGGTACCGTCCACCGGCTGATCGTGCGGACGACCGTGCCGCACGACGCGGCCGCGCTGCCCACCGCCGTCGGTGTGTACGCGGGCGCGGGCTGGCACGAGCGGGAGACCCACGAGATGTTCGGGGTCGACTTCACCGGCCACCCGCACCTCGTACCGCTGCTGCTCCCGGAGAACTTCGAAGGGCACCCGCTGCGCAAGGACTTCGTGCTGGCGGCGCGGGTCGCCAAGGCGTGGCCCGGCGCCAAGGAGCCGGGCGAGTCCGAGCACGGCGGGCCCAAGCGGCGCCAGATGCTGCCCCCGGGCGTCCCGGACCCGAACGAGTGGGGCCCGCTGAAGGGCCAGCTGCCGCCCGCGCCCGCACGTCCGGCGCGGGGTGCACGGGCGGCCGGCGGCGCCGCGGGCGAGCGTCCGGCACGTCGTACCCGTACGGCGGCCGCGGGTTCGGCCGGCCAGCAGGCGGCGGCGGAGGGGACCGGAACTCCGGCGCGTACCGAGCGGCCCGAGCGCCCGGCACGGCGTACCCGTTCGGTGAGCGAGGGGTCGGCCAGCCAGCAGCGAGCGGCGGCGGAGGCAGCGGACGCGGCGGAGACCGCGGCGGCCCCGGCCGCCGGGGGCCCGGCGACGGAAGTTCCGTCAAAGGAGACACCGGCCAAGGACGCCCCGACCCAGGACGCGTCGACGAAGGACGCCCCGGCCAAGGATTCCCCGGCTCAGGGCACCCCGCCCCAGGCGTCCCCCGAGAAGCCGGCGCCCCCGCGCTCCTCCGACGCCCCCTGGCACCACGCCCGCCCGGCCTTCGACGAGCCGGAGCGGACGGCGGAGGCCGGGAAGAAGCCGGAGAAGCCCGAGCCGGAGAAGCCGGAAGTGAAGGCCGAGCCGGAGAAGCCGGAAGAGAAGCCCGAGCCGGAGAAGCCGGAAGCGAAGGCCGAGCCGGACCCGGAGCCCGCGGCCCCCCGGGACCAGCCCCCCACCCCCCAGGACCCGGCAGGAGGCGACACCCCATGAGCGACGCTCTCGACATCACGCTGCGCCTGCTCGCCGTCTTCGTCGTGTTCCTGGTCTTCCCCCTGATCATCGGGCAGACCGAGCACAAGGTCATGGCCCATATGCAGGGCCGGCTCGGGCCGATGTACGCGGGCGGGTTCCACGGCTGGGCGCAGCTCGTCGCCGACGGTGTGAAGTTCGCGCAGAAGGAAGACATCGTGCCGGCCGGTGCCGACCGGCGGATCTTCCAGCTCGCGCCCGCCGTCGCGCTGCTCCCGTACCTCCTGGTCCTGGTCGCCATCCCGATAGGCCCGCACAACGCCGTGGGCCAGGACCTGGACGCGGGGATCTTCTTCGTCCTCGCCGTCATGGGCGTCGGGGTGCTCGGCTCGCTGATGGCGGGCTGGGCCTCGGCCAACAAGTTCTCGCTGCTCGGCGGTCTGCGGACGGCCGCGCAGCTGCTGGCGTACGAGCTGCCGATGCTGCTCGCCGCGGCCTCCGTCGCGATGGCGGCGGGCACGCTCTCGTTGCCCGGCATCATCGAGGCGTTCCACTGGTGGTGGGTGCCGTGGCAGATCGTCGGCGGCGTGGTCTTCTTCACCGCCGGGCTCGCCGAGCTCCAGCGACCGCCGTTCGACATGCCGGTCGCCGACTCGGAGATCATCTTCGGTGCGTACACCGAGTACACCGGACTGCGCTTCGCCCTCTTCCTCCTCGCCGAGTACGCGGGCATCGTCGTTCTCTGCGCGCTGACCTCCGTTCTCTTCCTGGGCGGCTGGCACGGCCCGTTCGGCGCCGACGGCCTGGGCTGGCTGTGGACCCTGCTGAAGACCGTGATCCTCGCCTTCGGCGTCATCTGGCTGCGGGTGACCTATCCGCGGCTGCGCGAGGACCAGTTGCAGAAGCTCGCCTGGACGGTCCTCATCCCGCTCGCCCTCGCCCAGATCGCCCTCACCGGCGTCGTCAAGGTGGTGATCTCGTCATGAGCTTCCCCGGTTCCGGCCTCGCCAAGGGGCTGGCCGTCACCCTGCGGACGATGACGAAACGATCGGTCACCGCGCAATACCCGGACGTCCAGCCCGACCTCCCGCCCCGTACCCGTGGCGTCATCGGGCTGTTCGAGGAGAACTGCACGGTCTGCATGCTGTGCGCCCGGGAGTGCCCGGACTGGTGCATCTACATCGACTCCCACAAGGAGACGGTGCCGCCGGCCGCCCCCGGAGGCCGCGAGCGCAGCCGCAATGTGCTGGACCGCTTCGCGATCGACTTCGCGCTGTGCATGTACTGCGGTATCTGCATCGAGGTCTGCCCCTTCGACGCGCTCTTCTGGTCACCGGAGTTCGAGTACGCCGAGACGGACATCCGCGAGCTGACCCATGAACGCGACAAGCTCCGCGAGTGGATGTGGACGGTGCCCGAGCCGCCGGCGCTCGACCCGGCGGCCGAGGAGCCCAAGGAACTCGCCGCCGCCCACAAGGCCGCGGACAAGCTCGCCGCCCAGCAGGCGGCGGAGGCCGAGGCACAGGCCCAGGCCGAAGCCGCGGACCAGGACCGACCGGACACCCCAGGGGAGGGACAGTGACGCTCGCCGCCACCGCAGCCGGCCAGGGCTTCCTCTCGCCCACGGGCGTCGAGGTCGCCTTCGTCCTCGTCGGTATCGCCACCCTCGGCGCGGCCGTCATCACCGTCACCACCAGGCAGCTGGTGCACGCCGCCCTCTGGCTGGTCGTCGCCCTCGGTGGGATCGCCGTCGAATACCTCCTGCTCACGGCCGAGTTCATCGCCTGGGTGCAGGTGCTGATCTACGTCGGTTCGGTCGTCGTCCTGCTGCTCTTCGGGCTGATGCTCACCAAGGCGCCCATCGGCCGCTCCCCGGACGCCGATTCGGGCAACCGCTGGGCCGCGCTCGCGGTGGCCCTCGCCTCGGCCGCCGCCCTGGTCTGGGTCGTCGTGGACGCCTTCCGGGCCACCTGGATCAGCTTCGAGGGCGCCGCCCAGGGCTCCACCGAAGCCTCCGGGCGCAGCCTCTTCCAGTACTGGGTGCTGCCCTTCGAGGCGCTGTCCGTGCTGCTGCTCGCCGCGCTCGTCGGGGCGATCGTGCTGTCCCGCAGGACAGGGGAGGGCAAGGCCGCGGCGGCTGACCTCAAGACCGGCGCCTCCCACGGCCCCGCCGCCCCCGCCCCGCGAGAGGAGCAGCGCTGATGCATCTCGTCTACCCGGCCGTCCTCGCCGTCCTCCTCTTCTGCACCGGGCTGTACGGCGTGCTCGCCCGCCGCAACGCGATCCTGGTGCTGATGTCCGTCGAGTTGATGCTCAACGCCGTCAACCTCAACCTCGTCGCCTTCGACGTCTGGCTGCGCGACACCCTGCACACCGGCCAGGCGCTCACCCTCTTCACCATCGCCATCGCCGCCGCCGAGATCGGCATCGGGCTGGCGATCGTGCTGCTCGTCTACCGCAACCGCGGCAGCTCCGACATCGACCGGCTCCGTGACCTCGCCGAGCAGGCGGGCGCCGGGGACGGGGACCCGCAGCCGGACACCACGGCGGAGGCCGCCGCGTGACCCTCACCACCACCGCCGTTCTCGTTCCCCTCCTCCCCTTCCTCGGGGCCGCCGCCGGCCTCCTCCTGGGCCGCCGGGCGCCCGGATTCGTCCGGCCGCTGGCAGTGCTGCCGACGCTGGCCGCCGCCGTGCTCGCGGTGCTTGTCGCCGTCGGGCAGGGCACCGGCCCGGCGACCGACATCGCCACCGAGCTCACCCCGACCGGCTCGATCCCCATTGACCTGGCCCTGCATCTGGACGGCTTCGCCGTGCTGATCGCCGTGCTGGTCGGTGTCGTGGCGACCTGTGTGCAGCTCTACTCCACCGGCTATCTGCGCAACGACCCGCGCTACGCCTCCTACGCCGCGCTGGTCTCGCTCTTCACCTCCGCGATGCTGCTGGTCGTCTACACCGGCGACCTGATGCTGCTGCTGGTCGGCTGGGAAGTCATGGGCATCTGCTCCTACTTCCTCGTCGGCCACTACTGGGAGACCGAGGCCGCCCGCGCCGCCTCCCTCAAGGCCTTCCTCGTCACCAAGCTCGGTGATGTCCCCTTCCTCTTCGGCATCTTCGCGCTGGCCGCCGACGCCGGGACCTTCCGCATCACCGGCATCCTCGGGAGCGTCGCCAGTGGCGGCCTGGACCATCCGACGCTGATCGCGCTGCTGCTGCTCGCCGGTGTCGCGGGCAAGTCGGCGCAGTTCCCGCTGCACACCTGGCTCCCGGACGCGATGGCCGGTCCGACGCCCGTCTCGGCGCTGATCCACGCCGCGACGATGGTGGCGGCCGGTATCTATGTCGTGGCCCGCCTCCTCCCCGTCTTCGCCGCCTCCGCGGCCGCGCTGGTGGTGATGGCCGTCATGGCCGCGGTCACCATGGTCGGCTCCGGTCTGGCCGCGCTGGCCCAGGACGACATCAAGCGCGTCCTGGCCTATTCGACGGTCGGTCAGCTCGGCTACATGCTCGGCGCGCTGGCCGTCGGCGACCGCGGTGCCGCCGTCTTCCACCTCATCTCGCACGGTGCGTTCAAGGCCCTCCTCTTCCTCGGCGCGGGCGTGATCATCCACGCCGCGGGCACCAACTCGCTGGCCGCCATGTCCCGGATGAGCGGCCTGGCCCGGCGCATCCCGGACGCCTACTGGACCGTCACCGTCGCGCTGCTCGCGCTCGCCGCGATCCCCCCGTTCGCCGGCTTCTTCTCCAAGGAAGCCGTCCTGGGCGCCGCCGAGCACGCCGCCACCGGTGCGGCGCACGGCATCCCCGGCGCGGCCGGCTGGACCGTCCTGGTCTCCGGACTGCTCACCGCCCTCCTCACCGCGGCCTACGCCACCCGTCTGTGGCTGCTGGCCTTCAAGGGCACGGGCGTCGAGGCCCCCGACCACGGCCCGCAGCCGGTCGTCATGAACGCCGTGCTGTGGGTGCTCTTCCTCCCCACCGTCGCGCTCGGCCTCGCCGCCCCCCTCCTGCCCGGCTGGTTCGACGGGCGTTCGCTCGCGCCGACCCTGACCACCTCCGTCCTGGGCACCGGTGTCGCCCTCGTCGGCGGCCTGGTCACCTATGCGGCCTGGCGCCACACCACCGCCCTGGCCGCCCGCACCCCCATCGGCGCGGTCGTCACCGACCCGGACGCCCCGCCCGGGCTCGCCGAGGAGACGGCCATCGCCACCCACGCCCCGGTCTACGGGAGCATCGCCGGCGCCCCGGACCCGGCCGACCCCGGCCGCCTCCTCCTCGGCCCGCTCCAGCCCCACGCCGCCGTCGGCTTCCACCTCGACGCCGTCTACTCCGTGCTGTTCGTCCGGCCCGTACGCGCCGCCGCCTCGCTCGTCCGCTTCTTGGACCGCGAGGTCGTCGACACCTACGTCAGCGGTGCCGCCGCCACCCCCCGGTGGCTGGGCGCCGCCGTCCGCCGTGCCCAGACCGGGAACGTGCAGACCTACCTCGGCGCTCTGCTCGCGGGCTCGCTCGTCCTGGCCGTCGCCGCCGTCCTCGTCGCCACGGGCACGGGGGCCTGACCGTGCTGCCATCCCCCGGGGGCCGGCCCCCGCACCCCCAGCCGACAGCCTTCGCGGCCTGCCTCGCCGGAGCCGAACCCCGCAGGAGGGCCTGACCCGTGAATCACACCGTTATGCAGCTTCTCCTCGCGGCCGTCGTCGTCCTCCCCCTCGTCGGCGCGCTCGCCGCCCTGCTCCCGGCCCCGCCCGGCCTGCGCGGCAAGAACCCCGACCAGGCCGTACTGCGCCACGGCGTGACCGTCACCGGTGTCGTGCTCGCCGCCGCGATCGCGCTGGCGGCCGGCTTCGACCACGACCACCCGGCCCGTATGCAGGCCACCACCGACATCAGCTGGATCCCGGCGCTCGACATCCGCATCCACCTCGGCGTCGACGGCATCTCGCTCCCCCTCGTCGTCCTGACCGCGTTGCTGACCTTCCTCTGCGCGCTCTACTCCTACTTCCACATGCCAACGGGCCCGTCTCCCAAGGCATTTGTGGCCCTGCTGCTCACTCTTGAGGGCGGCACCCTCGCCACCTTCGCCGTCCTCGACCTGATGCTCTTCTTCCTCGCCTTCGAGATGGTCCTCATCCCGATGTACTTCCTCATCGCCCGCTGGGGCGGGGCGGGAAAGCAGGCGGCGGCCTGGAAGTTCATCCTCTACACGCTGCTCGGCTCCGTCGTGATGCTGCTCGGCCTCCTCCTCATCGGCGTGAAATCCGGCACGTTCGACATGGTGGCACTCGCCACTGACAACGGGCCGAAAGCCCAGCTCAGCCACACCGTTCAGCTGCTGGCGGTGCTCGCCGTCGGCATCGGACTGGCCGTCAAGTCCCCGATGTGGCCGCTGCACAGCTGGCTGCCCGACGCGCACACCGCCGCCCCCACCGTCGGCTCGGTGCTGCTGGCCGGCGTGCTGCTGAAGATGGGCACCTACGGCTTCGTACGGATCGCGCTGCCCATCACCCCCGAGGGCATGCAGACCTTCGCGCCGTACCTGGCCGCGCTGGCCGCCGTCGGCATCATCTACGGCTCGCTCGCCTGCCTCGCCCTCGTACGCAAGGGCGCCAAGGGCGACCTCAAGCGTCTGATCGCCTACAGCTCCGTCGGCCACATGGGCTTCGTCCTGCTCGGCATCGCCAGCATGACCCCCACCGGCGTCAACGGCGCGCTGTTCGCCAACATCGCGCACGGCCTGATCACCGGCCTGCTCTTCTTCCTGGTCGGCGCCCTCAAGGACCGCACCGGCACCACCGACCTCGACGCCCTGGCCGGGACCACCGGCGCCGCCCTCTACGGCAAGGCGCCCCGCTTCGGCGGTCTGCTCGCCTTCGGCGCCGTCGCCTCCCTGGGCCTCCCCGGACTCGCCGGGTTCTGGGGCGAGATGCTGGCCATGTTCGGTGCCTTCCAGCCGGCCGCCGGCCTCAGCCGCCCCGCCTTCCTGACGTTCATGGTGCTGGCCGGCCTCGGCACCCTGCTGACCGCCGCCTACCTGCTGCTCGTCGTCCGCCGCGTCTGCATGGGCGGCACCCCGCACCTCGCCCCGACCGCCCCGCTCGGCACCGCCGACCCGGCCGGCGAGGACCCGTCAGGACAGCCCGCACCGGCCCCCGCCGTTCCCGACATCGCGCGCTACGAATACGCGGCCTGGACCCCCCTCGCCGTCCTCACCGTCCTTGCCGGACTGTGGCCCGCGGCCCTCCTCGGCCTCACCGACCCGGCCGTCCAGCAGCTCCTCGGAGGCGGTAAGTGATGAGCTCGATCACGCCCCTGGTCCAGTCCGTCGACTGGCTCGCCCTCGCGCCGCCCACGCTCACCGCGGCCGTCGCCCTGGTGGTGCTCGTCGCCGACCTCTTCCTCCCGGTGGCCCGTAAGCCGCTGCTGGGCTGGATCGCCACGGCGGGTCTCGCGCTCGCCGCGCTGTTGCTGCTGCCCCTCCTGGGCGGCGACCGCCGCACCTTCTGCCTGCCCGCCCACCCCGACGTGTGCAGCTATGTGGCCGACCCGTTCGCCCTGGTCATCCAGTTCCTGGTGCTCGGCGGGGCGCTGCTGACCGCCCTGCTGTCCATCGACACCGTCAAGGACCAGGGCCTGCCCACCGGGGAGTACTGGTTCCTGCTGCTCTCCTCGGCGGCCGGCGCCGCCCTGCTGCCCGCCTCCCGGGACCTCGCCACCCTCGTCATCGCCCTCGAAGTGGCCTCGCTGCCCGCCTTCGCCCTCGTCGGGCTGCGGCGCGGCGACCGGCTCTCCTCCGAGGCGGCGCTGAAGTTCTTCCTGTCCTCGGTGGCCGCCACCGCCGTGATGCTGCTCGGCGTGAGCTTCCTGTACGCGGCCACCGGCAGCCTGCACCTCTCCCGGGTGGCGCACGCCCTCACCGCGCTGCCCGACCCGCGGCTGGCCACACTGGCGAGCGCCGGCGTCGCGCTCACCCTGGTCGGCTTCGCCTTCAAGACCGCCGCCGCCCCGTTCCACTTCTGGGTGCCGGACACCTACGTCGGCGCGCCGCTGCCCATCGCCGGCTACCTCTCCGTGGTCGGCAAGGCCGTCGGCTTCTCCGGCCTGATCCTCGTCACGGTCCAGGGCTTCCCGTCGTACGCGGACGTCTGGGGCCCGGCGCTGGCCGTTCTCGCCGCCCTCACCATGACCGTCGGCAATGTCGCGGCCGTCCGCCAGGACCCCCGCCGCGCACACAGCGCCGTACGCCTGCTCGCCTGGTCGTCGGTCGGCCAGGCCGGCTACCTCCTGGTGCCGATCGCGGCGGCCGGCTACACCCGGGACCCGGCGCACGCCATCGGCTCCACCGTCGCCTACGCCCTGATGTACGCGGCCGTGAACCTCGGCGCCTTCGCCGTCGCCGCCCTGGTGGCCCGAACGAGCCCCGCCAACCGCATCACCGACTACCGGGGCCTGTACGCCCGCCGCCCGCTGGCCGCGCTCGCCATGGGCTTCTTCCTGCTGTGCCTGGCCGGTCTGCCGCCGGGCATCATCGGCCTGTTCGCCAAGGTCACGGTCTTCTCCGTGGCCGTCGACGCGGGCCTGGCCTGGCTCGCGGTGATCATGGCGGTCAATGTCGTGATCGCGCTCTACTACTACCTGAAGTGGACCACGGTCCTCTTCCGGGGAGCCGAGGCCGTGCCCGGGGCAGCCCCGGCGGAGCAGCAGCCGCCCCGCGCCGGGATCCCGGCCCCCCTCGCCACCGCCATCGCTCTCGCCACCGTCCTGGGCATCGCCCTCTCCGGCGCCCCGCAGCTCGTCCTGCGCTTCGCCTCCGGGGCGCTGCTCTAACCGGCCATCCGGCCGATACCCGCCCGCTCCGGACCGCTCCCGGCGGCCCGGAGCGGCCCCCAGGCTGCCCGTACGGCGGCGGGCCCCACCGGGCGCCACTCCCTGCCCGGCCCGGCCCGTCGCGCGCGCACCGGGGAACCAGGCTCGTTCATCTCGCGTTGACCAGTGAGTAAGGGTCCACTGGAGAGTGGAGAAACGCAGCACAGGGTTCCCCTGCCGCACCGCTTGGAGGGCGTACCGTGCACCGCCGGCACAACGGGCTCAGGACCGCCGTACTCCTCGGGGGACTGTCCGCCCTCATCATCGTCATCGGCAGCCTGTTCGGCCGTACGGGCCTGATCATCGCCGTCGTCGTCGCCCTGGGCACCAACGCCTACGCGTACTGGAACAGCGACAAGCTCGCCCTGCGGGCCATGCGCGCCCGCCCGGTCAGCGAGTTCGAGGCCCCCCAGCTCTACCGCATGGTCCGCGAGCTCTCCACCACGGCCCGCCGGCCCATGCCGCGCCTGTACATCTCCCCGACCCAGGCGCCCAACGCCTTCGCCACCGGCCGCAACCCCCGCAACGCCGCGGTCTGCTGCACCGACGGCATCCTTCAGCTGCTCGACGAGCGTGAGCTGCGCGGTGTCATCGGCCATGAGCTCAGCCATGTCTACAACCGCGACATCCTCATCTCCTCGGTCGCGGGCGCACTGGCCTCCGTCGTGATGTTCCTCGTCAACTTCGCCTGGCTGATTCCCATAGGCCGCTCCGACGACGACGAGGGCCCCGGCCTCCTGGGCATGCTGCTGATCATGATCCTCGGGCCGGTCGCGGCCGGGATCGTCCAGCTCGCCGTCAGCCGCTCCCGTGAGTACCAGGCGGACGCCTCGGGCGCCCAGCTCACCGGCGACCCGCTGGCCCTGGCCTCCGCCCTGCGCAAGCTGGAGGCGGGCACCCGGCAGCTTCCGCTCCCGCCCGAGCCACGGCTGGAGACCGCCGGACACATGATGATCGCCAATCCGTTCCGGGCGGGCGAGGGCATGACCCGGCTGTTCTCCACCCACCCCCCGATGCGCGAGCGCATCGCCCGTCTGGAACAGATGGCGGGCCACCGCCCCTGACGGACCAGGGGCCGCGGGGGAGCGGTGGCCGCCGCCTGCCGCCCGCCGCATGATGAACGCAACGCAACGCTTTACCCGGCCCAGGGCGTCCTGCCCAGCAGTGACGTTCTCCGCCGTGCCTGTGGAAGGCTGCTGATCATGAAGTTCATCCTCAACATCCTCTGGCTGGTCCTCAGCGGCTTCTGGATGGCGCTCGGCTATGTGGCCGCGGGCATCATCTGCTGCATCCTCATCATCACCATCCCGTTCGGCGTCGCGTCCTTCCGGATCGCCGGCTACACCCTGTGGCCCTTCGGCCGGACGACCGTGGTGCGCCACGACGCCGGTGCCGGCTCGGCGATCGGCAATGTCATCTGGATCATTTTCGCGGGCTGGTGGCTGGCCCTGGGGCACATCATCACCGGCCTCGCCCTGTGCGTGACGATCATCGGCATCCCGTTCGGCATCGCCAACTTCAAGCTGATCCCGGTCTCCCTGATGCCGCTGGGCCGCGACATCGTCCCCACGGACGAGCCCTTCGCGACGCGCTGACCACCCGCCCCGCCCCTCGCCCTCAGACCCGTACGAGCCCCCGAGGGGCCACGAACCGCCGGAATCCCACCGGTTCCACCCCCGGCAGACCGTCGATGAAGCTCCGCACCTCCCCACGGCGCCGGAGCCGGGTGCCGAGCTCCCGTTCGTGCGACTCCGGATCCGTCCACTCGCTGTAGTTGACGACCCGGTCGCCCTCGTCGCTGATGTGGAAGTGCGAGGCGATCCCGCCCTCCCCGCGCTGGAGCTCGCCGACCAGTTCCAGCAGCCCGTCCACGAGGCCCCGGGCGGCCTCGTGCCCCGTCGTCCGGAAGGCGACGCGTACGACGCAGCCCGGCTCCCGCGGCGCTCCGTGCGGCAGCATGCTGCGGTACAGCCGGAAGCGGCCGGGACCGGAGTTGCCGACGTCCCCCACCCCGTCCAGCACCGCCGCGATCCGCTCGCTCAGCCCGGTGTTCTCGGTCCGTACGAACTCCCGGTGCGCCGCCTCGCTCGTCCACTGCGCGTAATTGAGCACACCGCGCCCGTCCGTACCGGCGAACAGCACCCGCGACAGGAAGCCCGCCGGCAGCGGCGTCTCCTCCCAGGCGCGGGCGACCCCGTCCAGGACGGCGCGCTGCCCCGCCGGGCCGCCCGCGTCCCACTCGCTGATCAGTACGGCACCGGCATCCGGCCGCCGTATGTCCGGGAACACATCGCTGCGGAACCCGGCCCCGGGGCCGGTGAAGGGACGGGCCGGTGCGTCATGAGAAGAAGTCATGCCACGACCCTGCAATCTCAAGCGCAGTTGAGGTCAAGTGCCCCGCAGAGCCGCTCAGTTCGCCGCCCCGATACACCGGTGGGGCGGCACGCCGAAGCGCGCCGCCCCATCCTGTGGCACCCGGAAAACGGGTCTCTACCGGTAGTTCACGAACTGGAGCGCGAAGTCCAGGTCCTTGCCCTTCAGCAGCTGCTGAACGGCCTGAAGGTCGTCCCGGCTCTTCGAGCTGACCCGCAGCTCGTCGCCCTGCACCTGCGCCTTGACGCCCTTCGGGCCCTCATCGCGGATGATCTTGGCGACCTTCTTCGCGTTCTCCTGCGAGATCCCCTCCTCGATCGAGGCGAAGATCTTGTACTCCTTGCCCGAGGCCTGCGGCTCGCCGGCGTCCAGCGCCTTCAGGGAGATCCCACGCTTGACCAGCTTGGACTGGAAGATGTCGAGTACCGCCTTCACCCGCTCCTCGGCGTTGGCCCGCATCTCGATCTTCTCGCCCGACCACTCGATCGACGCGCCCACGCCCTTGAAGTCGTAGCGCTGCGAGATCTCCTTGGCGGCCTGATTGAGGGCGTTGTCGACCTCCTGCCGCTCTACCTTCGAGACGATGTCGAAACTGGAGTCGGCCATGTTGAGTTGGCTCCTCGTACCTAGATCCGTCAGGGGTGCGGCCCGTCCCCGGACCGCCTGCCAAGCCTAGCCACCCGGCCAAGATCCAGCGCTCTCGAATCGAGTGGCGAACCACCCCCCGCCATCGGGTATGGTTTACGTCGTTGCCACGGAGCACCGCCCACAGCGGCTCTCCCGGCAGCAAACCCAGGCGGTGTGCCCGAGCGGCCAAAGGGAGCAGACTGTAAATCTGCCGGCTCAGCCTTCCCAGGTTCGAATCCTGGCGCCGCCACAGGTGTGAAGGGGCCCGTGACCAGCGTAAATGCTGGTCACGGGCCCCTTCTTCGTTCCCGGCCCACCAAAGCGCCGCTGTGGGCGGGTATGCCCTACTCCGTCTCACCCCCGCACGCTGCACGGGCGGACGGGGCGGGCCACCCCCGCCCACCCGGCGCGCCCGCCCTTCAGCGCGCGGCCACCGCCCGCACCGCGTCCTCCACCGGTACTTCCCCGCCGATCAGCTCCAGCGTCCTGCCGATGGTGGCCGGCTCGTCGAGCAGCGCCACCAGGGCGGCCGCCACATCGTCCCGGGCCACCTCGCTGCGGCCGGTCGTGTCGGCCAGCGCCACCAGGCCCGTGCCGGGGTCGTTGGTCAGCCGGCCCGGCCGCAGGATCGTCCAGTCCAGCCCGGCGCGGGCCCGTACGTCCGCGTCCGCGGCGCCCTTCGCCCGCAGGTACGCGGCGAAGACCGGGTCGGTGCCCTCGGGGGGCTCACGGTCGGCGCCCATGGACGAGACGACGAGGAAGCGCCGTACCCCGGCCGCCTCGGCCGCGTCCGCGAAGACCGCCGCCGCACCGCGGTCCACCGTGTCCTTGCGTTCGATGCCACTGCCCGGTCCCGCGCCCGCAGCGAAGACGGCCGCGTCGGCGCCCTCCATGTGCCGGGCGAGGTCCTCCACCGACGCCGACTCCAGGTCGCAGACCACCGGTTCGGCTCCCGCGGCCAGCACGTCACCGGCCTGTTCCGGCCGGCGGATGATGCCCGCGACCTCATCCCCGCGCTTGGCGAGCAACCGCTCCAGCCGCAGCGCGATCTGACCATGTCCACCTGCGATGACAATGCGCATGATCCCGACCGTACGCCGAACCGCCGCCGCGTAGTGCGGGACCGGCCGGGGGAACGGCCCTTGTCCCCGCGCGCGGCTCAGCGCTGCGACTGCCGCGGCAGCTCCAGCGCCACATCCGCCGCCGAGTCGCAGTACTCCCGCACCGCGCTGGTACGGGCGACCACCCGCCCGCGGTGGATCACGATCCGGCTGTACGCGAGCGAGAGCACCCCCGCGATCCGCTCGCCCCGCACGGCCAGCAGCTCCGCGGGAAAGCCCGCCTCGACCCGTACCTCCGGCAGCCCCAGGGTCGCCCGGGCCGCCGAACTCACGCTCTCGTAGGCCGCCTCCGGCGTGGCCTCCCCCAGAGACGCCAGCAGATACGCGGCCTCCAACGGGTCACCGCGCCCCACCGGATTCGCCACGTCCCGCAGCGCCCCGCTGCCCGCCGCCACCTGGACACCGGCCGCCCGCAGCAGCCGTACGGGCGCCGGCCGCGACACCCGCGAGCCGTACCGCTCCAGGCCCGTGCAGTCGCCCTGCGGCAGACAGACGACGGCGACCCCGGCGGCCGCCAGCTGCTCGGCGACCCGCGCCGCCACGCTCCGCGGCATCCGCGCCATCCCGGCACACGGGCCGAGCGCGACGCCCGGCCGCAGCCCGCCGGACATCGCCGCGAACCGCGCCAGCCGCGCCGGATCGTCCCCGTCGGTGTGCAGATCCACCGGGCAGCCGTGCTCCCCGGCCAGCTCCAGAACCGTCTCGACGTACCCGGCCGGATCGGGGTCCAGGTCCGGGCAGCCGCCGATGACCGAGGCGCCCATCTTCACCGCGTCCCGCAGCATCGCCAGCCCGTCCGCCCCGGCCACCCCGGTCAGCACCCGCGGCACCGCTACCGCCGCCAGATCGGCCAGCCCGCGCAGCGACCGGCGCGCCTGGAGCACCGCCTCCAGCGAGCGCAGACCCTGTACGTCGCCGATCCTGACGTGACTGCGTGAGGCGGTGGCGCCGTGCCCCAGCTGGAGCAGCGCGGCCTCGGTCGTCCGGCGCTGTACGTCCTCCGGCGAACGGGAGGCGGGGCCGTCGGAGTCGGCGGTCAGGGCGGTGTCGCAGTGCGCATGGGGTTCGGCGGGGGCGGGGAGCAGGAGGTAGCCGGCGAGGTCGACGCGGGCGCCCTGCGGGGCGAGGCTGCCGGCCGTCCCGACGGCCTCGATGCGTCCGCCGCCGAGCCGTACGTCCACCGTCCGCCCGTCGGCGAGCCGGGCGCCGCACAACACGAGCGCACCGCTTTCCGACCTGGCGAACCGGCCGGGCCCGACGGGCTTTCCCGGCTGCGGCTGCGGCGAACTGCTGTCGGACATCGCGCTCCTCGAAGGCACCGGCGTGCAAGATCACGCAGCGTTCTTCTGAGCCTAGGCCGCTGCCGGGAGAGCGTTGCGCAAGCGCGAAATAGTCGTACCGGTGTGGTGCGCGGGGCCGCTGTGGCACGGCCCGGATACGGATTTCACGTTTGGCGGCGGGCCGTGTAATGTCTTCATCGCTCGCCCCAATAGCTCAGTCGGCAGAGCGTCTCCATGGTAAGGAGAAGGTCTACGGTTCGATTCCGTATTGGGGCTCTGATGTGTGAGGTTCCCGCCTTCGGGCGGGGCCCCCTCGCATCGCAGCGGTGTAGCTCAGTCGGTAGAGCAAGCGGCTCATAATCGCTGTGTCACCGGTTCAAGTCCGGTCACCGCTACTGACAGTAGCCGATTGTGGGGTCGGTCCTCCGATCGGCTACTCTTTTATGCGTTAATCCGACCACCCGTCCGTCCAAGGAGCACTCACGTGGCTGCCACCGACGTCCGCCCGAAGATCACGCTGGCCTGCGTGGAGTGCAAGGAGCGGAACTACATCACCAAGAAGAACCGGCGCAACGACCCGGACCGTCTTGAGATGAAGAAGCACTGCCCCCGTTGCAACTCGCACACCGCGCACCGCGAGACGCGATAACACAGGCTCGCCCGTGAGGCCGTCCCCATTCGTGGGGGCGGCCTCACGGCGTTGTCACCATCAGTACAGGGAGGTTGCGAGCCCATGGCGCTCGACCAGTCTTTTGTCGGACGCACGTACCCGCCCACCGACCCGTACGAGGTCGGCCGGGAAAAGATCCGTGAATTCGCCGAGTCGATCGGCGACCCCAACCCCGCTTACACCGACGCCGAAGCGGCCAAGGCACTCGGGTACTCCGATGTGATCGCTCCGCCGACTTTTGTGTTCGCCATCACTTTCAAGGCCGCGGGACAGGTCATCGAGGACCCGCAACTGGGCCTGGACTACAGCCGGGTGGTTCACGGCGACCAGAAATTCGCCTACACCCGCCCCGTGCGCAGCGGGGACCGGTTGTCCGTCACCTCCACCATCGAGGCCATCAAGACCATGGCGGGCAACGACATCATCGACATCCGCGGCGAGGTGCACGACGAGGCGGGCGAACACGTCGTGACCGCGTTCACCAAGCTGGTGGCCCGTGCCGCGAAGGAGGCCTGAGATGACCGCGAAGATTTCCTATGACGAGGTCGAGGTCGGCACGGAACTCCCGGCGCAGACCTTCCCGGTGAGCCGCGCCACGCTCGTCCGGTACGCGGGCGCCTCCGGTGACTTCAACCCGATCCACTGGAACGAGAAGTTCGCCAAGGAGGTCGGGCTGCCGGACGTCATCGCGCACGGCATGTTCACCATGGCCGAGGCGATCCGGGTGGTCACCGACTGGGCCGGGGACCCGGGCGCGGTCGCCGAATACGGGGTGCGCTTCACCAAGCCCGTCATCGTCCCCAACGACGAGACCGGCGCACTGATCGAGGTCAGCGCCAAGGTCGCCGCCAAGCTGGACGACGACGACCGTACGGTCCGCGTCGACCTCACCGCGATGAGCGCCGGCCAGAAGGTGCTGGGCATGTCCCGCGCCGTGGTCCGCCTCGCCTGAGCCGGGGCCGCCGGGGGCGTCCGGCCGAGCGCTGTCGGACCGCCCCCGTACCCTTGGGCGCGTGCAGGAACTCCACGACGCCCCCCTCGCCCCGCTGACCACCTTCCGCCTCGGCGGCCCGGCCACCCGCCTCGTCACGGCCACCACCGACGACGAGGTGATCGCCGCCGTCCGCGCGGCCGACGACACCGGGACCCCGCTGCTGATCATCGGCGGCGGCAGCAACCTCGTCATCGGCGACAAGGGCTTCGACGGCACGGCCCTGCGCATCGCCACCCGCAGCTTCACGCTCGACGGCACGACCCTCACGCTCGCCGCGGGGGAGAACTGGTCCGACGCGGTCGCCCGCACGGTCGAGGCCGGACTGGCCGGTGTGGAGTGCCTGGCCGGCATCCCCGGCTCCGCGGGCGCCACCCCGATCCAGAACGTGGGCGCGTACGGCCAGGAGGTCTCCGCCACGATCACCGAGGTCGTCGCCTACGACCGCCGCCGCGGCGAGACCGTCACGATCCCCAATGCGGAGTGCGGCTTCTCCTACCGCCACAGCCGCTTCAAGCAGCACCCCGACCGGTTCGTGGTGCTGCGGGTGCGCTTCGCCCTGGAGGACGCCGGAGGCCTGTCCGCGCCCCTGAAGTACCCCGAGACCGCCCGCGCCCTCGGTGTGGAGGCCGGGGACCGGGTCCCGGCAGCCGTCGCCCGGGAGACCGTGCTGGCCCTGCGCGCCGGCAAGGGCATGGTGCTGGACCCCGAGGACCACGACACCTGGTCGGCGGGCTCGTTCTTCACCAACCCGATCCTCACCGAGGCCGAGCACGCCGTCTTCGTCCGCCGCGTCCGGGACCGCCTCGGCCCCGACGTCGCCCCGCCCGCCTTCCCGGCCGGCGACGGCCTGGTGAAGACCTCCGCGGCCTGGCTCATCGACCGGGCCGGCTTCACCAAGGGCTACGGCAGCGGCCCCGCTCGCATCTCCACCAAGCACACCCTCGCGCTCACCAACCGCGGCGCGGCCACCACCGAGGACCTGCTCGCCCTGGCCCGCGAGGTCCGCGACGGCGTGCACGCGGCCTTCGGCGTCACGCTCGTCAACGAACCCGTCACGGTCGGCGTCAGCCTCTAGCCGACCTCTGGCGGGCCTCCAGCGGGCCTCTGGCGCCCTACGCGGCCAGCCAGGCGTCGATCTCCGCCAGCAGCCCCTGCTGCGCGTCCTGCGGCGCGCACGAGCCGCGGACCGACTGCCGGGCCAGCTCGGCCAGTTCGGCGTCGGTGAAGCCGTGCGCGCTGCGGGCGATCTCGTACTGCGCGGCCAGCCGCGCGCCGAACAGCAGCGGATCGTCCGCGCCCAGTGCCATCGGCACGCCCGCGTCGAAGAGCGCCCGCAGCGGCACGTCCTCCGGCTTCTCGTAGACCCCCAGCGCCACATTCGACGCGGGGCACACCTCGCACGTCACCCCGCGCGAGGCCAGCCGGCTCAACAGCACGGGATCCTCCGCGGCCCGTACGCCGTGCCCCACCCGGCCGGCATGCAGATCGTCCAGACAGTCCCGGACGCTCGCCGGCCCCGACAGCTCGCCGCCGTGCGGAGCCGCCAGCAGGCCGCCCTCCCGGGCGATGGCGAAGGCGCGGTCGAAGTCCCGGGCGAATCCCCGGCGTTCGTCGTTGGACAGCCCGAAGCCGATCACGCCGCGGTCGGCGTAGCGCACCGCGAGACGCGCCAGCGTACGGGCGTCCAGGGGGTGCTTCATCCGGTTCGCGGCCACCAGGACGCGGATACCGAGCCCGGTGTCCCGGGAGGCGCTCTGCACCGCGTCCAGGATGATCTCCAGGGCCGGGATCAGCCCGCCCAGCCGCGGGGCGTACGAGGTCGGGTCGACCTGGATCTCCAGCCAGCGCGACCCGTCCCGGACGTCCTCCTCGGCGGCCTCACGCACCAGCCGCTGGATGTCCTCGGGCGTCCGCAGACACGACCGCGCGATGTCGTACAGCCGCTGGAAACGGAACCAGCCGCGCTCGTCCGTGGCTCTGAGCTGGGGAGGTTCACCGCTCCGCAGTGCCTCCGGCAGATGGACGCCGTACTTGTCGGCGAGGTCCAGCAGGGTCGCGGACCGCATCGAACCGGTGAAGTGCAGGTGCAGATGGGCCTTCGGCAATCGGCGCAGGTCTCGAATGGCGGCTTCATCGCGGGCACGAACGCTCTCCATCCGAAGATCTTGCCGTATGGGAGCGGGCGCCGGTAGGGCCTTTCCCGAAGGGGTGTCCGGCGGAACGCGCGCACGGGCGCCCGGAAGGCTCCGGACGCCCGTCTGCACCTACGATTTTTCGGAGGTTGCCTAGATCACTTGGCCTCCGCCAGCAGCTTCTGGATCCGCGACACGCCCTCGACCAGGTCCTCGTCGCCCAGCGCATACGAAAGCCGCAGGTAGCCGGGGGTGCCGAAGGCTTCACCCGGGACGACGGCGACCTCCGCCTCCTCCAGGATCAGCTCGGCCAGCTCGACGCTGGTCTGCGGGCGCTTCCCGCGGATCTCCTTGCCCAGGAGCTCCTTGACCGACGGGTAGGCGTAGAACGCGCCCTCCGGCTCCGGGCACAGCACCCCGTCGATCTCGTTGAGCATCCGCACGATGGTCTTGCGGCGCCGGTCGAAGGCGACCTTCATCTCCTCGACCGCCGTCAGATCGCCGGAGACCGCCGCGATCGCCGCGGCCTGCGCGACGTTCGAGACGTTGGACGTGGCGTGCGACTGGAGGTTCGTGGCGGCCTTGATGACGTCCTTGGGGCCGATCGCCCAGCCCACCCGCCAGCCGGTCATCGCGTAGGTCTTCGCCACACCGTTGACGATGATGCACTTCTCGCGCAGCTCGGGCACGACCACCGGCAGCGACGAGAACGCGGCGTCGCCGTAGACCAGGTGCTCGTAGATCTCGTCGGTCAGCACCCACAGGCCGTGCTCGGCGGCCCAGCGGCCGACCGCCTCGACCTGCTCGCGGCTGTAGACCGCGCCGGTCGGGTTCGACGGCGAGACGAACAGCAGCACCTTGGTGCGGTCCGTACGGGCCGCCTCCAGCTGCTCCACGGTCACGCGGTAGCCCGTGGTCTCGTCCGCGACGACATCGACCGGCACCCCGCCCGCCAGCCGGATCGACTCGGGGTAGGTGGTCCAGTACGGAGCCGGGACGATGACCTCGTCGCCCGGGTCGAGGATCGCTGCGAACGCCTCGTAGATCGCCTGCTTGCCGCCGTTCGTCACCAGGACGTTCGCGGGCTCGATCTCGTAGCCGGAGTCGCGCAGCGTCTTCGCGGCGATCGCGGCCTTCAGCTCGGGGAGGCCGCCGGCCGGGGTGTAGCGGTGGTACTTCGGGTTGCGGCAGGCCTCGGTCGCCGCCTCGACGATGTAGTCGGGCGTCGGGAAGTCGGGCTCACCGGCACCGAAGCCGATCACCGGGCGTCCGGCGGCCTTGAGGGCCTTCGCCTTGGCGTCGACGGCCAGGGTCGCGGACTCGGAAATCGCACCGACGCGGGCCGAGACACGGCGGTCGGCAGGGGACGAAGCGGGAGGAGTGGCAGCGCTCATACCTGCATCGTCCCAGACCTCCGACAAGCCCGGCACATGGATCGGCGGGCACCACCCGGGACGTTTCTGTTCGACGCCCGGCTCTGAAGCACGTACACTCGCTGACCGTTGGCTCCCGACAGGTCGCCGCGGTGCACGCACGTAGTGCAGTCAGCCGCATGCGGTAGGTTGGGGGAACCACAAAGGGTCGTAGCTCAATTGGTAGAGCACTGGTCTCCAAAACCAGCGGTTGGGGGTTCAAGTCCCTCCGGCCCTGCTACACGCACTTCGTCACCACAGTGCGTGCACGCGTACGTATGAAATGCACCGCCGTGCGGCTCAACCGGGCGCGGCACGGCCACGACCCGGATTCAGGTGAGGACGAGTGACGGACGCCCTGGGCTCCATCGACATGCCTGAGCGCGGTCGTTCCGAGGACGACACCGCGGAATCCCAGAAGAAGCCCCGTCGCGGCGGCAAGCGCGGCAAGAAGGGCCCCTTCGCGCGGCTCGCGCTCTTCTACCGCCAGGTCGTGGCGGAACTCCGCAAGGTCGTCTGGCCCACGCGCAGCCAGCTGTCGACGTACACCAGCGTGGTGATCGTCTTCGTTGTCATCATCATCGGTCTCGTAACCGTGATTGACTTGGGAATCAACCGAGTCGTCGGGTACGTCTTCGGCTGATCCCGCGGAGGGCGCCTCAGCGGGCGCCCATTTCGCATGTTCAACCCCTTGAAGCCAGGAAGAAGCAGCCACCGTGTCTGACCCGAACCTGAACGACGCCGCCGACTCCGCCGAGACGGCAGCGGCCGACGTGGACGCGGCTGCCTCGGCCGAGGTCGAGGGCGACGACACCGCGCTTGAGATCGTCGAGGGCGTCGACGAGGCCGACGAGCTCGACGCCGAGGACGCTGCCGCCGGCGAGCCCGCCGAAGAGGCCGCGGTGCACACCGAAGAGGACGCCGAGGCCACCGCCGAGGTGGACGAGGACGAGGAGCAGGAGCCGGTCGACCCGGTGGCCGCCCTCCGCGACGAGCTCCGCGGCCTCCCCGGTGAGTGGTACGTCATCCACACCTACGCGGGTTACGAGAACCGCGTGAAGACCAACCTCGAACAGCGTGCCGTTTCGCTGAACGTCGAGGACTACATCTTCCAGGCCGAGGTGCCGCAGGAAGAGGTCGCCCAGATCAAGAACGGCGAGCGCAAGACCATCCGCCAGAACAAGCTCCCGGGCTACGTGCTGGTGCGCATGGACCTGACGAACGAGTCCTGGGGCGTCGTCCGCAACACCCCGGGCGTCACGGGCTTCGTCGGCAACGCCTACGACCCCTACCCGCTGACGCTGGACGAGATCGTCAAGATGCTCGCCCCGGAGGCCGAGGAGAAGGCCGCCAAGGAGGCCGCCGCGGCCGAGGGCAAGCCGGCGCCGTCCCGCAAGGTCGAGGTCCAGGTGCTGGACTTCGAGGTGGGCGACTCCGTCACCGTCACCGACGGCCCGTTCGCGACGCTCCAGGCCACGATCAACGAGATCAACGCCGACTCGAAGAAGGTCAAGGGCCTCGTCGAGATCTTCGGCCGCGAGACCCCGGTCGAGCTGAGCTTCGACCAGATCCAGAAGAACTAGGTTCTTCCGGACCACCAGCCAAATCGACCAGGTCAGACGGGCTCACAGCCGGTCTGACCTGCTCGGTTTTTGGCCGCACGACCATACCCGTTATCGTTGTGCGGTATGCCTCCATCCGGATGACCGGGTGGATCGGCGAAACACCTCTCACTAGGACCCGGAGAGAGCATGCCTCCCAAGAAGAAGAAGGTCACGGGGCTTATCAAGCTCCAGATCCAGGCCGGTGCCGCAAACCCGGCTCCGCCGGTCGGCCCCGCGCTGGGTCAGCACGGCGTCAACATCATGGAGTTCTGCAAGGCCTACAACGCCGCGACCGAGTCGCAGCGTGGCATGGTCGTGCCGGTGGAGATCACGGTCTACGAGGACCGTTCCTTCACCTTCATCACCAAGACCCCGCCGGCCGCGAAGCTCATCCTGAAGGCCGCGGGCGTGGAGAAGGGCTCCGGCGAGCCGCACAAGACCAAGGTCGCGAAGATCACGCGTGACCAGGTCCGTGACATCGCCACCACCAAGATGCCCGACCTGAACGCCAACGACCTGGACGCCGCCGAGAAGATCATCGCCGGCACCGCCCGTTCCATGGGCATCACGGTCGAGGGCTGATCCCAGCCCTTCAGGCACCACACGTGGCAGGGCCAGGCGCTGGTCCGCACCACGACTCCACCCCACTGCATCAGGAGCAGAAGTGAAGCGCAGCAAGACTCTTCGCAACGCGGACGCGAAGATCGACCGGGAGCGTCTGTACGCCCCCCTCGAGGCCGTCCGTCTCGCCAAGGACACCGCGTCCGTCAAGTTCGACGCGACCGTCGAGGTCGCCATGCGTCTGGGTGTCGACCCGCGCAAGGCCGACCAGATGGTCCGTGGCACCGTGAACCTCCCGCACGGCACCGGTAAGACCGCCCGGGTCCTGGTCTTCGCGACCGGTGACCGTGCTGCGGCCGCGGAAGCCGCCGGCGCCGACATCGTCGGCTCGGACGAACTGATCGACGAGGTCTCCAAGGGCCGTCTGGACTTCGACGCCGTCGTCGCCACCCCGGACCTCATGGGCAAGGTCGGCCGCCTCGGCCGCGTGCTCGGTCCGCGTGGTCTGATGCCGAACCCGAAGACCGGCACCGTCACCCCGGATGTCGCCAAGGCTGTCACCGACATCAAGGGCGGCAAGATCGAGTTCCGCGTGGACAAGCACGCGAACCTCCACTTCATCATCGGCAAGGTCTCCTTCGACGAGGCCAAGCTCGTGGAGAACTACGCCGCGGCGCTCGAGGAGATCAACCGCCTCAAGCCGTCCGCTGCCAAGGGCCGCTACATCAAGAAGGCCACCATCACCACCACGATGGGCCCTGGCATCCCGGTGGACTCCAACCGCACCCGCAACCTCCTCGTCGAGGACGAGGCCGTCTGATCTTCCCGATCGGCGCCTCGTAGCGTGTGACCACTGTCGTCAGGCCCCGCTCTCCCGCAAGGAGGGCGGGGCCTGACGCATGCTGTGCCGCCCTCAGCGGCCGCGCCGGGCCTCGGGGCGAGGGCGGGGCGGAAGGCGCGCTCCAGCGGCCGGGAGCGCGTCCGGTGCCTGCTCTCGGTCGATTTGCCTGACGCAGGGCTCTCCCGTACCGTATGCGGAAGCCAAAGACCGCTGGTTGTCTCTGTGCGCCCGATCCCGGGTGTGCAGTGGCCGAAGGATCCGCTAGCTGCGGACGGCCTGCGCAGGTGTGTATGGATGAACTCCCGGGCGGATTTCTGCCTTGGTCGAGTACGCCCCGTGCGCCTGCGCCGGGGCGTTTGTTTTGCCCAGCCCCTTCTGCGCGGTCCTCATCACCCGGAAGGAGGCCGAGGCTCATGGCGACGTCTGACAAGATCGCAGCCGTTGAGGAGATCACTTCGAAGCTCCGTGACTCCAACGCAGCTGTTGTGACTTCTTACACCGGACTGACTGTGGCGCAGCTCAAGGAGCTGCGTCGTTCTCTCGGCGAGAACGCTCAGTACCGTGTGGTGAAGAACACGCTGACCAAGATCGCGGCCCAGGAGGCCGGGATTCAGCTGGACGAGCACCTCAAGGGCTCGACCGCTGTTGCTTTCGTGACCGGTGACCCGGTCACGGCGGCGAAGGGTCTGCGTGACTTCGCCAAGGAAAACCCCTCTCTCGTCATCAAGGGCGGTGTCCTTGAAGGCAAGGCGCTGTCCGCCGACGAGATCAAGAAGCTTGCGGACCTCGAGTCCCGTGAGGTTCTGCTCGCCAAGCTGGCGGGTGGCATGAAGGCGTCCATGGCCAAGGCCGCGGCGACCTTCCAGGCCCCGCTCACGAAGTTCGCCCGCACCGCGGACGCGCTTCGCAGCAAGGTCGAGCAGGGCGGTGCCGGTACGCCGGCTCCCGCCGAGGCTGCCGAGTAATCACTCGGACGCCCAGCGGGCCCGTAGTACGCCCGCCAGACATGTACATCCGGCACCAGCCGAATTAGTGGAAGGACCGCCACCATGGCGAAGCTCAGCCAGGAAGACCTGCTCGCGCAGTTCGAGGAGATGACCCTCATCGAGCTCTCCGAGTTCGTGAAGCTCTTCGAGGAGAAGTTCGACGTCGAGGCTGCCGCCCCGGTCGCCGTTGCCGCCGCCGGTGCCCCGGGCGCCCCGGCCGCCGCCGCCGAGGAGGAGAAGGACGAGTTCGACGTCATCCTCACCGGTGCGGGCGACAAGAAGATCCAGGTCATTAAGGTCGTGCGTGAGCTGACCTCCCTGGGTCTGAAGGAGGCCAAGGACCTCGTCGACGGCACCCCGAAGCCGGTCCTCGAGAAGGTCGCCAAGGACGCCGCCGAGAAGGCCGCCGAGTCCCTCAAGGGCGCCGGCGCCTCCGTCGAGGTCAAGTGACCCCACTGAGTCTCTGACTCACGTCCACAGCGCCTCTGGCGCGCCGGACACCAGCGAAGGGCGATCACCCATGCGGGTGGTCGCCCTTCGGCGTGCTCGCCACGGCTGCGTTGTCTCGCGCCTGCGTGCGAGTATGGTGATCATCGTTGCCCGGACGTGCCCCCATGTGACGATCTCCCAGAGGTGGGGGGCCTTGACGAACCGGACGCGGCGCGCAATTCTCGGGACGCGACGCAGAAGCGATCCAGGGTTCGAGGCATGGATCGCGGACGAAGAGGGAAGCATCGGTGTGCGCCACTGGCGCAGGGCTTTCGGCAGGCGCATGGCATTGAGAAGAACAAACGAGGGCTTCCTCCGGTGCGGAGGGCGTGACCTCCCGGAGGGAGAAGATCGGTATCACGGTGCTGAACCGGTCTCCGGAAACTCGCTCTGGACATCAGTGTGCCAAGTGGCTACACTGACCCTTTGCGCTGCCTGTTAGCTGCTCCCTGCCCGTCACCAGGGGCATACCCGAGCCCGAGCAAACCTGAATGAACCGCCCTGAACTGGGCTTTTCCTCAGTCTGCTCGATTCGGGACCGGTACGCGCGTAGTGAGTCCGAGCCCTCGGAAGGACCCCCTCTTGGCCGCCTCGCGCAACGCCTCGACTGCCAATACGAACAACGGCGACAGCACCGCCCCGCTGCGCATCTCTTTTGCGAAGATCAAGGAGCCCCTCGGGGTTCCGAACCTCCTTGCGCTGCAGACCGAAAGCTTCGACTGGCTGCTCGGCAATGCCGCATGGAAGGGTCGCGTCGAGGCTGCGCTGGAGAGTGGGCAGGAAGTCCCCACCAAGTCCGGTCTTGAGGAGATCTTCGAAGAGATCTCCCCGATCGAGGACTTCTCCGGGTCGATGTCGCTGACGTTCCGCGACCACCGCTTCGAGCCCCCGAAGAACTCCATCGACGAGTGCAAGGAGCGCGACTTCACGTACGCGGCTCCGCTCTTCGTCACCGCCGAGTTCACCAACAACGAGACCGGCGAGATCAAGTCCCAGACGGTCTTCATGGGCGACTTCCCGCTCATGACGAACAAGGGCACCTTCTGCATCAACGGCACCGAGCGTGTCGTCGTCTCGCAGCTGGTGCGCTCGCCGGGCGTGTACTTCGACAGCTCCATCGACAAGACGTCCGACAAGGACATCTTCTCCGCCAAGATCATCCCGTCCCGGGGTGCCTGGCTGGAGATGGAGATCGACAAGCGCGACATGGTCGGTGTGCGCATCGACCGTAAGCGCAAGCAGTCCGTGACCGTTCTGCTCAAGGCGCTCGGCTGGACCACCGAGCAGATCCTCGAGGAGTTCGGCGAGTACGAGTCCATGCGCGCCACCCTGGAGAAGGACCACACCCAGGGCCAGGACGACGCGCTGCTCGACATCTACCGCAAGCTGCGTCCGGGCGAGCCGCCGACGCGCGAGGCCGCGCAGACGCTGCTGGAGAACCTGTACTTCAACCCCAAGCGCTACGACCTCGCGAAGGTCGGCCGCTACAAGGTCAACAAGAAGCTCGGTGGCGACGAGCCGCTCGACGCCGGTGTGCTGACCACCGATGACGTCATCGCGACGATCAAGTACCTGGTCAAGCTGCACGCCGGCGAGACCGAGACGATCGGCGAGAACGGCAACTCCATCGTTGTCGAGACCGACGACATCGACCACTTCGGCAACCGCCGTCTGCGCAACGTCGGCGAGCTCATCCAGAACCAGGTCCGCACGGGTCTGGCTCGTATGGAGCGCGTCGTGCGTGAGCGCATGACGACCCAGGACGTCGAGGCGATCACGCCGCAGACCCTGATCAACATCCGGCCGGTCGTCGCCTCCATCAAGGAGTTCTTCGGCACCAGCCAGCTGTCCCAGTTCATGGACCAGACCAACCCGCTGTCGGGTCTGACCCACAAGCGCCGTCTGTCGGCGCTGGGCCCGGGTGGTCTCTCCCGTGAGCGGGCCGGCCTGGACGTCCGTGACGTGCACCCCTCGCACTACGGCCGCATGTGCCCGATTGAGACCCCTGAGGGTCCCAACATTGGTCTCATCGGCTCGCTGGCCTCCTACGGCCGGGTCAACGTCTTCGGCTTCATCGAGACGCCGTACCGCAAGGTCGTCGACGGCCAGGTCACGGAGGAGGTGGACTACCTCACCGCTGATGAGGAGGACCGCTTCCTGATCGCCCAGGCCAACGCGAAGCTGACCGACGACATGCGCTTCGCCGAGCAGCGTGTCCTGGTCCGCCGTCGTGGCGGCGAGGTCGACCTGGTCCCCGCCGACGAGGTCGACTTCATGGACGTCTCGCCGCGCCAGATGGTGTCGGCCGCGACCGCCATGATTCCGTTCCTTGAGCACGACGACGCCAACCGCGCGCTCATGGGATCGAACATGATGCGCCAGGCCGTTCCGCTGATCAAGGCGGAGTCGCCGCTGGTCGGCACCGGCATGGAGTACCGCTGCGCGGTCGACGCCGGTGACGTCATCAAGGCCGAGAAGGACGGTGTGGTCCAGGAGGTCTCCGCGGACTACATCACCGTCGCCAACGACGACGGCACGTACACCACGTACCGCGTCGCCAAGTTCACCCGCTCCAACCAGGGCACCTCCTTCAACCAGAAGGTCGTCGTGGACGAGGGCGCGCGGGTCATTGAGGGCCAGGTCCTCGCCGACGGTCCGTCCACGGACGAAGGCGAGATGGCGCTCGGCAAGAACCTGCTCGTGGCGTTCATGCCGTGGGAGGGCCACAACTACGAGGACGCGATCATCCTGTCGCAGCGCCTCGTGCAGGACGACGTCCTCTCCTCGATCCACATCGAGGAGCACGAGGTCGACGCCCGTGACACCAAGCTGGGCCCCGAGGAGATCACCCGGGACATCCCGAACGTCTCCGAGGAGGTCCTCTCCGACCTCGACGAGCGCGGCATCATCCGTATCGGTGCCGAGGTCGTCGCCGGCGACATCCTCGTCGGCAAGGTCACGCCCAAGGGTGAGACCGAGCTGACCCCCGAGGAGCGCCTGCTCCGCGCGATCTTCGGTGAGAAGGCGCGCGAGGTGCGCGACACCTCGCTGAAGGTGCCGCACGGTGAGATCGGCAAGGTCATCGGCGTCCGCGTCTTCGACCGCGAAGAGGGCGACGAGCTGCCCCCGGGCGTGAACCAGCTGGTCCGCGTCTACGTTGCGCAGAAGCGCAAGATCACCGACGGTGACAAGCTCGCCGGCCGTCACGGCAACAAGGGCGTCATCTCGAAGATCCTGCCGGTCGAGGACATGCCGTTCCTGGAGGACGGCACCCCGGTCGACATCATCCTCAACCCGCTGGGTGTCCCGTCCCGAATGAACCCGGGACAGGTCCTGGAGATCCACCTCGGCTGGCTCGCCAGCCAGGGCTGGAAGGTCGAGGGTGGCGAGGAGTGGCAGCAGCGGCTCCAGGCGATCGGCGCCGACGACGTCGCTCCCCGCACCAACGTCGCGACCCCGGTCTTCGACGGTGCGCGCGAGGACGAGCTGGCGGGTCTCTTCGACTCGACGCTCCCCAACCGCGACGGCGAGCGGATGGTCAAGAGCTCCGGCAAGGCCCAGCTGTTCGACGGCCGCTCCGGTGAGCCGTTCCCGGACCCGATCTCGGTCGGGTACATGTACATCCTCAAGCTGCACCACCTGGTCGACGACAAGCTCCACGCGCGTTCGACCGGTCCGTACTCGATGATCACCCAGCAGCCGCTGGGTGGTAAGGCTCAGTTCGGTGGCCAGCGGTTCGGTGAGATGGAGGTGTGGGCGCTGGAGGCATACGGCGCCGCATACGCCCTCCAGGAGCTGCTGACGATCAAGTCCGACGACGTGACCGGCCGCGTGAAGGTCTACGAGGCCATCGTCAAGGGCGAGAACATCCCCGAGCCCGGCATTCCCGAGTCCTTCAAGGTGCTCATCAAGGAAATGCAGTCCCTGTGCCTCAACGTGGAGGTGCTGTCCTCGGACGGCATGTCCATCGAGATGCGCGACACCGACGAGGACGTCTTCCGCGCTGCGGAGGAGCTCGGCATCGACCTGTCCCGGCGCGAGCCGAGCAGCGTCGAAGAGGTCTGACGGGAGTTCGGCCGGGGAGCCAGTGATGGTTCCCCGGCCGGCCCCAGGACCCCCGTTTCAGACCCCAAGACTTACAACCCTGAGAGGGATTGACGCATAGTGCTCGACGTCAACTTCTTCGATGAGCTCCGGATCGGTCTGGCCACCGCTGACGACATCCGTCAGTGGAGCCACGGCGAGGTCAAGAAGCCCGAGACCATCAACTACCGCACCCTCAAGCCCGAAAAGGACGGACTCTTCTGCGAGAAGATCTTCGGTCCGACCCGGGACTGGGAGTGCTACTGCGGTAAGTACAAGCGCGTCCGCTTCAAGGGCATCATCTGCGAGCGCTGCGGCGTCGAGGTCACTCGCGCCAAGGTGCGCCGTGAGCGGATGGGCCACATCGAGCTGGCCGCTCCCGTGACCCACATCTGGTACTTCAAGGGCGTGCCGAGCCGGCTGGGCTACCTGCTGGACCTCGCGCCCAAGGACCTTGAGAAGGTCATCTACTTCGCCGCCTACATGATCACGTGGGTGGACGAGGAGCGCCGCACGCGCGACCTGCCCTCGCTGGAGGCGCATGTCTCCGTCGAGCGTCAGCAGATCGAGCAGCGCCGCGACTCCGACCTGGAGGCCCGCGCCAAGAAGCTCGAGACCGACCTGGCCGAGCTGGAGGCCGAGGGCGCCAAGGCGGACGTGCGCCGCAAGGTGCGCGAGGGTGCCGAGCGTGAGATGAAGCAGCTGCGTGACCGTGCGCAGCGCGAGATCGACCGTCTCGACGAGGTCTGGAACCGCTTCAAGAACCTCAAGGTCCAGGACCTGGAGGGCGACGAGCTGCTCTACCGCGAGCTGCGGGACCGCTTCGGCACGTACTTCGACGGCTCCATGGGTGCCGCTGCCCTGCAGAAGCGCCTGGAGACCTTCGACCTCGACGAGGAGGCCGAGCGCCTCCGCGAGATCATCCGTACCGGCAAGGGCCAGAAGAAGACCCGTGCGCTCAAGCGCCTCAAGGTCGTCTCCGCCTTCCTCCAGACCCGCAACAGCCCCAAGGGCATGGTGCTGGACTGCATCCCGGTGATCCCGCCGGACCTGCGTCCGATGGTGCAGCTGGACGGTGGCCGCTTCGCGACCTCCGACCTGAACGACCTGTACCGCCGTGTGATCAACCGCAACAACCGTCTGAAGCGGCTTCTCGACCTCGGTGCGCCCGAGATCATCGTGAACAACGAGAAGCGGATGCTCCAGGAGGCCGTCGACGCGCTGTTCGACAACGGCCGCCGCGGTCGCCCGGTCACCGGTCCCGGTAACCGTCCGCTGAAGTCCCTCAGCGACATGCTGAAGGGTAAGCAGGGCCGCTTCCGTCAGAACCTGCTCGGTAAGCGAGTCGACTACTCGGCGCGTTCCGTCATCGTCGTCGGCCCGCAGCTCAAGCTGCACCAGTGCGGTCTGCCCAAGGCCATGGCGCTGGAGCTCTTCAAGCCGTTCGTGATGAAGCGCCTGGTGGACCTCAACCACGCGCAGAACATCAAGAGCGCCAAGCGCATGGTCGAGCGCGGCCGCACGGTCGTCTACGACGTGCTCGAAGAGGTCATCGCCGAGCACCCGGTGCTGCTGAACCGTGCGCCCACGCTGCACCGTCTGGGCATCCAGGCCTTCGAGCCGCAGCTGGTCGAGGGCAAGGCCATTCAGATTCACCCGCTCGTCTGCACCGCGTTCAACGCGGACTTCGACGGTGACCAGATGGCCGTCCACCTCCCGCTGTCCGCGGAGGCCCAGGCCGAGGCCCGCATCCTGATGCTGTCCTCGAACAACATCCTCAAGCCGGCCGACGGCCGTCCGGTCACCATGCCGACCCAGGACATGGTGCTCGGTCTCTTCTTCCTCACCACGGATGAAGAGGAGCGCGAGGTCAAGGGTGAGGGCCGGGCCTTCGGCTCGGTCGCCGAGGCCATCATGGCCTTCGACGCCCGTGAGCTCTCGCTTCAGGCGAAGGTCGACATCCGCTTCCCGATCGGCACCGTCCCGCCCCGCGGCTGGACCCCGCCGGTTCCGGAGGAGGGCGAGCCCGAGTGGCAGCAGGGTGACAGCTTCCGGCTGCGGACGACCCTGGGCCGTGCGCTCTTCAACGAGCTGCTGCCCGAGGACTACCCGTTCGTCGACTACTCGGTGGGCAAGAAGCAGCTCTCCGCGATCGTCAACGACCTGGCCGAGCGCTACCCGAAGGTCATCGTGGCGGCGACGCTCGACAACCTGAAGGCGGCCGGCTTCCACTGGGCGACCCGTTCCGGCGTCACCGTCGCCGTCTCGGACATCGTCGTGCCGGAGGCCAAGAAGGCCATCGTCGCGGGCTACGAGGCCCAGGACGAGAAGGTCCAGAAGCAGTACGAGCGCGGTCTGATCACCAAGGACGAGCGCACTCAGGAACTGATCAACATCTGGACCAAGGCGACCAACGAGGTCGCCGAGGCGATGAACGAGAACTTCCCCAAGACGAACCCCATCTTCATGATGGTTGACTCGGGTGCCCGAGGAAACATGATGCAGATGCGGCAGATCGCCGGTATGCGTGGTCTGGTGTCGAACGCGAAGAACGAGACCATCCCGCGTCCGATTAAGGCGTCGTTCCGCGAGGGTCTGTCCGTGCTGGAGTACTTCATCTCCACCCACGGTGCCCGTAAGGGTCTGGCGGACACCGCTCTGCGTACCGCCGACTCCGGTTACCTCACCCGTCGTCTGGTCGACGTCTCCCAGGACGTCATCATTCGCGAGGAGGACTGCGGTACGGAGCGCGGCCTCAAGCTGCGGATCGCCTCGAAGGACGCCGCCGGTGTCCTGCGCAAGGCGGACGACGTCGAGTCCAGCGTCTACGCACGCATGCTGGCCGAGGATGTCGTCGTCGACGGCAAGGTCGTCGCCCCGGCGAACGTCGACCTCGGTGACGTGCTCATCGACGCGCTGGTCAACGCGGGCGTCGAGGAGGTCAAGACCCGCTCGGTCCTGACCTGTGAGTCCGCGGTCGGCACCTGTGCCTTCTGCTACGGCCGTTCGCTGGCCACCGGCAAGCTGGTCGACATCGGTGAGGCGGTCGGCATCATCGCCGCCCAGTCCATCGGTGAGCCCGGCACCCAGCTGACGATGCGTACCTTCCACACCGGTGGTGTGGCCGGTGACGACATCACCCTGGGTCTGCCGCGTGTCGTCGAGCTCTTCGAGGCCCGTACGCCCAAGGGTGTCGCCCCGATCTCGGAGGCGGCCGGCCGCGTCCGGATCGAGGAGACCGAGAAGACCAAGAAGGTCATCGTCACGCCGGACGACGGCAGCGACGAGACGGCTTACGGCGTCTCCAAGCGTGCCCGTCTCCTGGTGGGCGAGGGCGACCACGTCACGGTCGGCCAGCCGCTGACCGTGGGTGCCGTCAACCCGCACGACGTGCTGCGGATCCTCGGCCAGCGTGCCGTCCAGGTCCACCTGGTCGGCGAGGTCCAGAAGGTCTACAACAGCCAGGGCGTGGCGATCCACGACAAGCACATCGAGATCATCATCCGGCAGATGCTGCGCCGTGTGACGATCATCGAGTCCGGCGACGCGGAGCTGCTGCCGGGCGAGCTCGTGGAGCGCACGAAGTTCGAGGGCGAGAACCGTCGGGTCGTGGCGGAAGGCGGCCACCCGGCCTCCGGCCGTCCGCAGCTGATGGGTATCACCAAGGCTTCGCTGGCGACGGAATCCTGGCTGTCGGCCGCCTCCTTCCAGGAGACGACCCGAGTCCTGACGGACGCGGCGATCAACGCCAAGTCCGACTCGCTCATCGGCCTCAAGGAGAACGTCATCATCGGTAAGCTCATCCCGGCCGGTACGGGCCTGTCCCGTTACCGCAACATCCGGGTCGAGCCCACCGAAGAGGCCAAGGCCGCGATGTACTCGGCCGTCGGTTACGACGACATCGACTACTCGCCCTTCGGCACCGGCTCCGGCCAGGCGGTCCCGCTGGAGGACTACGACTACGGTCCGTACAACCAGTAATCCTGGTCCGTACGACAGCGACAGGGCGGTCATCCCTTACGGGGTGGCCGCCCTGCGGCGTGGGGGCGGGAGGTGTTCCGGGCCATCCTGACGGTCTGGGAGCCCCGCGGGGGAACTCGTCCTCCCATTGCTGCGTCTGTGATGACAAGATGGGGAGAACTGTCGAGCGGGGGGAGGTTCGCGAAGTGGCATTCCAGCCGTGGCAGGGCGGTCAGCCGGCTCAGCCGTCGAATCAGGTGCCTGCCATGCGTGCCTCGCACGCCGATCGTGAGCGTACGGTCGATGTGCTGAAGGCGGGATTCGCCGAGGGGCGGCTTCAGCAGCCGGAGTACGAGCAGCGGATCGCACGGGCCTACAAGGCGCAGACGCACGCCGAGCTGCAGATGCTGGTCGCGGACCTGCCGCAGGGACCGGTGCCGCAGGCGCAGTTCGTGCCGCAGCGGCCGATGGTGCCGGCGACGTTCATGCCGATGCAGATGCCGATGCCGGTGACGACGAACAGCTCGGCGACGGGCGCGCTGGTCTGCGGGATCATGACGCCGGTGACCTGGGGTCTGACGGCGATTCCGGCGGTGATCCTGGGGCACAAGGCGCGGGCCGAGATCCGCCGGTCCGGGGAGCGCGGTGACGGCCAGGCCCTCACCGGTCTGATTCTGGGCTGGCTGGCGATCGGTGGCTGGGCGCTGTTCCTACTGATCCTCATCCTCTCCGCCGCGGTCAACCTCTAGGGGCCGTCCGGTGGAGCCGCCCGCGGTCGGGCGGCGGTTCCCGGGGCCCCGGGGGAGGGCCGGCGCGGGGGCGTGGTGCCTTCTTCCGTACGGCCGTGGATCCCACTACGGTGACCGCAACGCCGTGAGGAGTCCGGCGTGTCCTTCGCGTGTGCATTTGTTTTGACCGCAGCCAATGCGGTAGGTACGCTCTGACCTTGTGCCTGGGGTGTCCCTGGGCTGCCGTGCGCGCACTCTCCCACTGGAGTACCTGCCGGGCCGTAAGGCCGTGGGAGGACTTCGTCCGGAGTGCCACCAGCACGGAAGCCGGGTTTTGACACCGCAATCTGCCGCCTCACTCGTTCCAGCGAGGGACCGGACTGCAGTATTCGACACACCCGACCGCGTGGGTCGGGGAATGTTCCAGGTTAGCTTTACCGAGACTGGCACACAGAAACCGGAGAAACGGTGCCTACGATCCAGCAGCTGGTCCGCAAGGGCCGGCAGGACAAGGTCGAGAAGAACAAGACGCCCGCGCTCGAGGGTTCGCCCCAGCGCCGTGGCGTCTGCACGCGTGTTTTCACCACCACCCCGAAGAAGCCGAACTCGGCCCTGCGTAAGGTCGCGCGTGTGCGTCTGACCAGCGGGATCGAGGTCACCGCTTACATTCCGGGTGAGGGCCACAACCTCCAGGAGCACTCGATCGTGCTCGTGCGTGGCGGCCGTGTGAAGGACCTGCCGGGTGTTCGGTACAAGATCATCCGCGGCTCCCTCGACACGCAGGGCGTCAAGAACCGCAAGCAGGCTCGCAGCCGCTACGGCGCCAAGAAGGAGAAGTAAGAATGCCTCGTAAGGGCCCCGCCCCGAAGCGCCCGGTCATCATCGACCCGGTCTACGGCTCTCCTCTGGTGACCTCCCTCATCAACAAGGTGCTGCTGAACGGAAAGCGCTCCACCGCCGAGCGCATCGTTTACGGCGCCATGGAGGGTCTGCGCGAGAAGACCGGTAACGACCCGGTCATCACGCTCAAGCGCGCGCTCGAGAACATCAAGCCGACCCTTGAGGTCAAGTCCCGCCGCGTCGGTGGCGCGACCTACCAGGTCCCGGTCGAGGTCAAGCCCGGCCGTGCCGCCACCCTCTCGCTCCGCTGGCTCGTGGGCTACTCCCGCGCCCGCCGCGAGAAGACCATGACCGAGCGCCTCATGAACGAACTGCTGGACGCCTCCAACGGCCTCGGCGCTTCGGTCAAGAAGCGTGAGGACACGCACAAGATGGCCGAGTCCAACAAGGCCTTCGCGCACTACCGCTGGTAGTCGCAACCCACATCGAGACCGAGAGAAGATTGAGCCACTATGGCTACCACTTCGCTTGACCTGGCCAAGGTCCGCAATATCGGGATCATGGCCCACATCGACGCGGGCAAGACGACCACCACCGAGCGGATCCTGTTCTACACCGGTGTTTCGTACAAGATCGGTGAGGTCCACGACGGCGCTGCCACGATGGACTGGATGGAGCAGGAGCAGGAGCGCGGCATCACGATCACGTCTGCCGCGACGACCTGCCACTGGCCGCTGGAAGACGTCGACAACACCATCAACATCATCGACACCCCGGGCCACGTCGACTTCACGGTCGAGGTGGAGCGCTCGCTGCGCGTCCTGGACGGTGCGGTGACGGTGTTCGACGGCGTTGCCGGTGTCGAGCCGCAGTCCGAGACCGTTTGGCGTCAGGCGGACCGCTACGGCGTGCCGCGTATCTGCTTCGTCAACAAGCTCGACCGTACGGGTGCCGAGTTCCACCGCTGCGTCGACATGATCGTGGACCGCCTGGGCGCGACCCCGATCGTGATGCAGCTGCCGATCGGCACCGAGGCGGACTTCAAGGGCGTCGTCGACCTCGTGACGATGAAGGCCCTGGTCTGGTCGGCCGAGGCCGCCAAGGGCGAGATGTACGACACCGTCGACATCCCGGACACCCACATCGAGGCCGCCGACGAGTGGCGCGGCAAGCTGCTCGAGGCCGTTGCCGAGAACGATGAAGAGATCATGGAGCTGTACCTGGAGGGCCAGGAGCCCACCGTGGAGCAGCTCTACGCGGCGATCCGCCGGATCACCATCGCTTCGGGCAAGGCCGAGAACACCACCGTTACCCCGGTGTTCTGCGGTACCGCGTTCAAGAACAAGGGTGTCCAGCCGCTGCTCGACGCGGTCGTGCGCTACCTCCCCTCCCCGTTGGACGTCGAGGCCATTGAGGGCCACGCGGTCAACGACCCGGAAGAGGTCATCAAGCGCAAGCCGTCCGAGGACGAGCCGCTGTCCGCTCTTGCGTTCAAGATTGCGAGCGACCCCCACCTGGGCAAGCTCACCTTCATCCGGGTGTACTCGGGCCGCCTTGAGGCCGGCTCGCAGGTGCAGAACTCGGTGAAGGGCAAGAAGGAGCGCATCGGCAAGATCTACCGGATGCACGCGAACAAGCGTGAGGAGATCGAGTCGGTGGGTGCCGGTGACATCGTCGCCGTCATGGGTCTGAAGCAGACCACCACCGGTGAGACCCTCTGCGACGCCGGCAACCAGGTCATCCTGGAGTCGATGGAGTTCCCGGCCCCGGTCATCCAGGTCGCCATTGAGCCCAAGTCCAAGGGCGACCAGGAGAAGCTGGGTGTCGCCATCCAGCGTCTCGCCGAAGAGGACCCCTCGTTCCAGGTGCACACCGACGAGGAGACCGGCCAGACCATCATCGCGGGTATGGGCGAGCTGCACCTCGACGTGCTGGTCGACCGTATGAAGCGTGAGTTCCGGGTCGAGGCCAACGTCGGTAAGCCGCAGGTCGCCTACCGCGAGACCCTGCGCAAGGCCGTCGAGCGTCTCGACTACACGCACAAGAAGCAGACCGGTGGTTCCGGTCAGTTCGCCAAGGTGCAGATCGCGATCGCGCCGCTCGAGGGCGACGGGTACGAGTTCGAGAACAAGGTCACCGGTGGCCGTATCCCGCGGGAGTACATCCCGTCCGTGGACGCGGGCTGCCAGGAGGCCATGGAGTTCGGTGTTCTCGCCGGCTACCCGCTGACGGGCGTCAAGGTCACCCTGCTCGACGGTGCGTTCCACGAGGTCGACTCGTCGGAAATGGCCTTCAAGATCGCCGGTTCGATGGCCTTCAAGGAGGCCGCGCGCAAGGCCTCCCCGGCCCTGCTCGAGCCGATGATGAAGGTCGAGGTCACCACGCCCGAGGACTACATGGGCGACGTGATCGGCGACATCAACTCCCGCCGTGGTCAGATCCAGTCCATGGAGGACCGCAGCGGCGCCAAGCTCGTCACGGGCCTGGTCCCCCTGTCGGAGATGTTCGGCTACGTCGGAGACCTCCGCAGCAAGACGTCGGGTCGCGCAAGCTACTCGATGCAGTTCGACTCCTACGCCGAGGTTCCCCGGAACGTCGCCGAGGAGATCATCGCGAAGGCCAAGGGCGAGTAGTCCCGTCTCCCGAGAGCCGGAACACGCTTTAGGCTTGACACCGTCTGATGGGGTAATCCCCGCAATCCGTGAGGATTGCCCCGTCAGCCGGCATCCCAGCAAAGATCACCTGGCGCCGATGAGTAAGGCGTACAGAACCACTTCAGGAGGAACCAGTGGCGAAGGCGAAGTTCGAGCGGACTAAGCCGCACGTCAACATCGGCACCATCGGTCACATTGACCACGGTAAGACGACCCTCACGGCCGCCATTACCAAGGTGCTGCACGACGCGTACCCGGAGCTGAACGAGGCCTCGGCCTTCGACCAGATCGACAAGGCTCCTGAGGAGCGCCAGCGCGGTATCACGATCTCCATCGCGCACGTCGAGTACCAGACGGAGAACCGTCACTACGCCCACGTCGACTGCCCCGGTCACGCGGACTACATCAAGAACATGATCACGGGTGCGGCGCAGATGGACGGCGCCATCCTCGTGGTCGCCGCCACCGACGGCCCGATGCCGCAGACCAAGGAGCACGTGCTCCTGGCCCGCCAGGTCGGCGTTCCGTACATCGTTGTCGCCCTGAACAAGGCCGACATGGTGGACGACGAGGAGATCCTGGAGCTCGTCGAGCTCGAGGTCCGTGAGCTCCTCTCCGAGTACGAGTTCCCCGGCGACGACGTTCCGGTCGTCAAGGTCTCGGCGCTCAAGGCGCTCGAGGGCGACAAGGAGTGGGGCGACTCCGTCCTCAAGCTCATGGCCGCCGTCGACGAGTCGATCCCGCAGCCCGAGCGTGACGTCGACAAGCCGTTCCTGATGCCGATCGAGGACGTCTTCACGATCACCGGCCGTGGCACCGTTGTCACCGGTCGTATCGAGCGTGGTGTCCTCAAGGTCAACGAGACCGTCGACATCATCGGCATCAAGACCGAGAAGACCACCACCACGGTCACCGGCATCGAGATGTTCCGCAAGCTCCTCGACGAGGGCCAGGCCGGTGAGAACGTCGGTCTGCTTCTCCGTGGCATCAAGCGCGAGGACGTCGAGCGCGGCCAGGTCATCATCAAGCCGGGCTCGGTCACCCCGCACACCGAGTTCGAGGCGCAGGCCTACATCCTCTCCAAGGACGAGGGTGGCCGCCACACGCCGTTCTTCAACAACTACCGTCCGCAGTTCTACTTCCGTACGACTGACGTGACCGGTGTTGTGACCCTCCCCGAGGGCACCGAGATGGTCATGCCGGGCGACAACACCGAGATGTCGGTCCAGCTGATCCAGCCGGTCGCCATGGAGGAGGGCCTGAAGTTCGCCATCCGTGAGGGTGGCCGGACCGTCGGCGCCGGCCAGGTCACCAAGATCACGAAGTAATTTCGCTGATCCGGATGATCCGGTCGTAGCTCCCCGGAGCTCACAAGGAGCCCCGCTCACCATCAGGTGGGCGGGGCTCCTTGACAGTTGGGGTCCGATTGGCCTTAGGCATCCCGGGTATGGCACACTGTCCAGGTTGCTCGGTTGAGTGCCGATGCTGCGCGCCTCCCGCCGGGAGGACCGGAAGCGAGTCCCAGGTATTCGTCGTCCCTTCTCAGGGCCGGAAATACGGGAATCTTCCGGGAAGCGTCAGCGGGGTGCCTCGGCCAGGCGCCCGGTGGGTGTTCTTCCCCTGCCTTCTCCTTCTTGAAGGATCCCCGTTGTGGGGATTTACGAGAAGGGGTGCGACACGCCCGACCGCGTGGGTCGGAGAAGAACGGGAACGCACCGGGTCCCAGAGCGTTACGAGAGACAGGACTACGAAGTAGCCATGGCGGGACAGAAGATCCGCATCCGGCTCAAGGCCTACGACCACGAGGTCATCGACACGTCGGCGAAGAAGATCGTCGAGACGGTGACCCGTACTGGTGCGTCGGTCGCGGGCCCGGTGCCGCTGCCCACTGAAAAGAACGTGTACTGCGTCATCAAGTCGCCGCACAAGTACAAGGACTCGCGCGAGCACTTCGAGATGCGCACGCACAAGCGCCTGATCGACATCCTCGACCCGACGCCCAAGACCGTTGACTCGCTGATGCGCCTGGACCTTCCGGCCGGCGTTGACATCGAGATCAAGCTCTGAGAGGCGCGGAAGAGATGGCTAAGCAGATCAAGGGCATCCTGGGCGAGAAGCTCGGCATGACCCAGGTCTGGGACGAGAACAACCGTGTCGTCCCGGTGACCGTGGTGAAGGCCGGCCCCTGTGTCGTTACCCAGGTGCGCACCAATGACCAGGACGGTTACGACTCCGTCCAGATCGCCTTCGGCGAGATCGACCCGCGCAAGGTGAACAAGCCCCTCAAGGGCCACTTCGCGAAGGCCGACGTCACCCCCCGTCGTCACCTCGTCGAGGTCCGTACCGCCGACGCCGGCGAGTACACCCTCGGCCAGGAGCTGACCGCTGAGACCTTCGAGTCCGGCGTCAAGGTGGACGTGACCGGCAAGAGCAAGGGCAAGGGCTTCGCCGGTGTCATGAAGCGTCACGGCTTCCATGGCGGCAAGGCGTCCCACGGTGCCCACCGTGTGCACCGTAAGCCGGGCTCCATCGGTGGCTGCGCCACCCCGGGCCGCGTGTTCAAGGGCATGCGGATGGCCGGCCGTATGGGCAATGAGCGGGTCACCACCCAGAACCTGACCGTCCACGCCGTTGACGCGGAGAAGGGCCTGCTGCTCATCAAGGGCGCAGTTCCTGGTCCGAACGGCGGCCTCGTCCTGGTCCGTACCGCGGCCAAGGGGGCCTGAGGTAACCGATGAGCACCATTGACATCCTTTCGCCGGCAGGCGACAAGGCCGGTACCGTCGAGCTCCCCACGGAGATCTTCGACGCCAAGGTCAGCGTTCCGCTGATCCACCAGGTCGTTGTCGCACAGCTGGCCGCTGCCCGTCAGGGCACGCACAAGACCAAGACTCGCGGCGAGGTCCGCGGCGGTGGCAAGAAGCCGTACCGCCAGAAGGGCACCGGCCGGGCGCGTCAGGGTTCGACCCGTGCGCCGCAGTTCGCCGGCGGTGGCATCGTCCACGGCCCCGTGCCGCGTGACTACAGCCAGCGGACCCCGAAGAAGATGAAGGTTGCCGCCCTGCGCGGTGCCCTCACCGACCGGGCCCGTAACAGCCGTATCCACGTCGTTGCCGGCGTGGTCGAGGGCGACATCTCCACCAAGGCCGCCAAGACTCTCCTCGGCAAGGTCAGCGAGCGCAAGAACGTGCTCCTGGTCGCCGAGCGCAGCGACGAGGCCGCGTGGCTGTCCGCCCGCAACCTGCCCCAGGTTCACATCCTGGAGCCGGGCCAGCTGAACACGTACGACGTGCTCGTCTCCGACGACGTGGTCTTCACCAAGGCCGCTTTCGAGTCCTTCGTGTCTGGCCCCAAGGCCGCTGAGACCGAAGGGAGCGACGCCTGATGACTGAGGCCGTCGTCACCAGCAAGACCTTCACGGACCCGCGCGACGTTCTCGTCAAGCCCGTGGTTTCCGAGAAGAGCTACGCGCTGCTGGACGAGAACAAGTACACGTTCATCGTCGCGCCCGGCGCGAACAAGACCCAGATCAAGCAGGCCGTCGAGGCGGTCTTCTCGGTCAAGGTCACCGGGGTCAACACGATCAACCGGCAGGGCAAGCGCAAGCGCACCCGCACCGGTTACGGCAAGCGCGCCAACACCAAGCGCGCCATCGTGACCCTCGCCGAGGGCGACCGTATCGACATCTTCGGCGGCCCGGTCTCCTAACGGAGTCCGAGTCGTCCGGAATCGGACGAGGACTGAGAAATGGGTATCCGCAAGTACAAGCCGACGACCCCGGGCCGTCGTGGCTCCAGCGTCGCCGACTTTGTCGAGATCACGCGGTCCACGCCGGAGAAGTCGCTGGTCCGCCCGCTGCACAGCAAGGGCGGCCGTAACAACGCCGGTCGTGTGACCGTTCGCCACCAGGGCGGTGGCCACAAGCGCGCCTACCGAGTGATCGACTTCCGTCGTCACGACAAGGACGGCGTGCCGGCCAAGGTCGCGCACATCGAGTACGACCCGAACCGCACCGCGCGCATCGCGCTGCTGCACTACGCAGACGGCGAGAAGCGCTACATCATCGCGCCCCGTGGCCTGGTCCAGGGTGCTCGGATTGAGAACGGCCCTGGCGCCGACATCAAGCCGGGCAACAACCTGCCGCTGCGTCACATCCCCGTGGGTACGACGATCCACGCGATCGAGCTGCGTCCGGGCGGCGGTGCGAAGTTCGCCCGCTCGGCCGGTGCCTCCGTGCAGCTGCTGGCGAAGGAGGGCCGCATGGCCCACCTGCGCATGCCGTCCGGTGAGATCCGCCTGGTCGACGTCCGCTGCCGCGCCACTGTGGGCGAGGTCGGCAACGCCGAGCAGTCGAACATCAACTGGGGCAAGGCCGGCCGTATGCGCTGGAAGGGCGTCCGCCCGACCGTGCGTGGTGTCGTGATGAACCCCGTCGACCACCCGCACGGTGGTGGTGAGGGCAAGACCTCCGGTGGTCGCCACCCGGTCTCGCCGTGGGGTCAGAAGGAGGGTCGTACTCGCTCGCCGAAGAAGGCCAGCAACAAGTACATCGTCCGCCGCCGCAAGACGAACAAGAAGCGCTAGGAGCGGGTTTAGATGCCGCGCAGTCTCAAGAAGGGGCCCTTCGTCGACGACCACCTTTCCAAGAAGGTGGATGTTCAGAACGATGCCGGCACCAAGAACGTCATCAAGACCTGGTCCCGCCGCTCCATGATCGTCCCGGCCATGCTCGGCCACACGATCGCGGTGCACGACGGCCGCAAGCACGTCCCGGTGTTCGTCACCGAGTCGATGGTCGGCCACAAGCTCGGCGAGTTTGCGCCGACCCGCACCTTCCGCGGCCACGAGAAGGACGACCGCAAGTCGCGGCGTCGTTGATCGGCGGAGTGCGAAGACTATGACTGACACCGAAGGGACAACCATGGAAGCCAGGGCCCAGGCGCGGTACATCCGCGTCACGCCCATGAAGGCCCGCCGCGTGGTGGACCTTATCCGTGGCATGGATGCCACGGAGGCTCAGGCGGTCCTGCGTTTCGCCCCGCAGGCCGCGAGCGTGCCCGTCGGCAAGGTGCTGGACAGCGCCATTGCCAACGCCGCGCACAACTACGACCACACGGACGCCTCCACGCTGGTTATCAGCGAGGCGTACGTCGACGAGGGCCCGACCCTGAAGCGGTTCCGTCCGCGTGCTCAGGGCCGTGCCTACCGGATCCGCAAGCGGACCAGCCACATCACCGTGGTCGTCAGCAGCAAGGAAGGAACCCGGTAATGGGCCAGAAGGTAAACCCGCACGGGTTCCGCCTCGGCGTGACGACGGACTTCAAGTCCCGCTGGTACGCCGACAAGCTGTACAAGGACTACGTCAAGGAAGACGTCGCCATTCGTCGCATGATGACGAAGGGCATGGAGCGCGCCGGTATCTCCAAGGTGGAGATCGAGCGCACCCGTGAGCGCGTCCGCGTTGACATCCACACCGCTCGTCCGGGCATCGTCATCGGCCGCCGCGGCGCCGAGGCCGACCGCATCCGCGGCGAGCTGGAGAAGCTGACCGGCAAGCAGGTCCAGCTGAACATCCTCGAGGTCAAGAACCCCGAGACCGATGCTCAGCTCGTGGCCCAGGCCGTCGCCGAGCAGCTCTCGTCCCGCGTCTCCTTCCGTCGCGCCATGCGTAAGAGCATGCAGTCGACGATGAAGGCCGGCGCCAAGGGCATCAAGATCCAGTGCGGTGGCCGTCTCGGCGGCGCCGAGATGTCCCGCTCGGAGTTCTACCGCGAGGGCCGTGTGCCCCTGCACACGCTCCGCGCGAACGTCGACTACGGCTTCTTCGAGGCCAAGACCACCTTCGGCCGCATCGGTGTGAAGGTCTGGATCTACAAGGGCGACGTCAAGAACATCGCCGAGGTGCGTGCCGAGAACGCTGCCGCCCGTGCGGGTAACCGCCCGGCCCGCGGTGGCGGCAACGACCGCCCGCGCCGCGGTGGCGAGCGTGGCGGCCGCGGTGGCCGCAAGCCGCAGCAGCAGACCGCCGCTGCCGAGGCCCCCAAGGCCGAGGCCGCTGCCGCTGCTCCGGCGGAGACCCCCGGAACGGAGGCCTGACCGACATGCTGATCCCTCGCAGGGTCAAGCACCGCAAGCAGCACCACCCGAAGCGCAACGGTATGGCCAAGGGTGGCACCGAGCTGGCCTTCGGTGAGTACGGCATCCAGGCCGTGACCCCGGCCTACGTGACGAACCGGCAGATCGAGTCCGCTCGTATTGCCATGACCCGTCACATCAAGCGTGGCGGCAAGGTGTGGATCAACATCTACCCCGACCGTCCGCTGACGAAGAAGCCGGCCGAAACCCGCATGGGTTCCGGTAAGGGTTCTCCGGAGTGGTGGGTCGCGAACGTCAAGCCCGGTCGGGTGATGTTCGAGCTGTCCTTCCCGAACGAAAAGGTTGCCAAGGAGGCGCTGACCCGCGCCGCCCACAAGCTTCCGATGAAGTGCCGCATCGTGCGGCGCGAGGCAGGTGAGTCGTGATGGCGGCCGGTACCAAGGCGACCGAGCTGCGCGAGCTGAACAACGAGGACCTCGTTGCCAAGCTGCGTGAGGCCAAGGAGGAGCTGTTCAACCTCCGCTTCCAGGCGGCGACCGGACAGCTCGAGAACCACGGCCGGCTGAAGGCCGTCCGCAAGGACATCGCCCGGATCTACACCCTGATGCGTGAGCGCGAGCTGGGCATCGAGACGGTGGAGAGCGCCTGATGAGCGAGAAGAATGTGACTGAGACGAACGAGCGCGGTTTCCGCAAGACCCGTGAGGGTCTCGTCGTCAGCGACAAGATGGACAAGACCGTCGTCGTCGCTGTCGAGGACCGCGTCAAGCACGCGCTGTACGGCAAGGTCATCCGCCGTACCAACAAGCTCAAGGCGCACGACGAGCAGAACGCTGCCGGCGTCGGCGACCGCGTCCTCCTGATGGAGACCCGGCCGCTGTCCGCCACCAAGCGCTGGCGCATCGTCGAGATCCTCGAGAAGGCCAAGTAATCCCTCCTAGGGGGACCCCCTAGGAACAGTTCCGCCAGGCTCGGCAGGGGCCCACTCGTCAGAGGAAAGCCCCTGCCGGGAACCGGCAGACACACAGGAGATAGACGTGATCCAGCAGGAGTCGCGACTGCGGGTCGCCGACAACACTGGTGCGAAGGAGATCCTTTGCATCCGTGTTCTCGGTGGTTCCGGTCGCCGCTACGCGGGCATCGGTGACGTCATCGTCGCCACCGTGAAGGATGCGATCCCCGGTGGCAACGTGAAGAAGGGTGACGTCGTCAAGGCGGTCATCGTTCGCACCGTCAAGGAGCGCCGCCGTCCGGACGGCTCGTACATCCGCTTCGACGAGAACGCGGCCGTCATCCTCAAGAACGATGGCGACCCCCGCGGCACCCGCATCTTCGGCCCCGTGGGCCGGGAGCTGCGCGAGAAGAAGTTCATGAAGATCATCTCGCTCGCGCCGGAGGTGCTGTAACCGATGAAGATCAAGAAGGGCGACCTGGTCCAGGTCATCACCGGTAAGGACAAGGGCAAGCAGGGCAAGGTCATCCAGGCCTTCCCCCGCGAGGACCGCGTCCTGGTCGAGGGTGTCAACCGGGTCAAGAAGCACACCAAGGCCGGACAGACCGCTCGTGGGTCGAAGACCGGCGGCATCGTGACGACCGAGGCCCCCATCCACGTCAGCAACGTTCAGCTGGTCGTGGAGAAGGACGGCAACAAGGTCGTCACCCGCGTCGGATACCGCTTCGACGACGAGGGCAACAAGATCCGCGTTGCCAAGCGGACCGGTGAGGACATCTGATGACTGCCACCACCAACGCGCCGCGTCTGAAGACGCGCTACCGCGAAGAGATCGCCGGGAAGCTGAAGGACGAGTTCTCCTACGAGAACGTCATGCAGATCCCCGGTCTGACCAAGATCGTGGTCAACATGGGTGTGGGCGACGCCGCCCGCGACTCCAAGCTGATCGAGGGCGCCATCCGCGACCTCACCACGATCACCGGCCAGAAGCCGGCCGTCACCAAGGCCCGTAAGTCCATCGCGCAGTTCAAGCTGCGTGAGGGCCAGCCGATCGGTGCCCACGTCACCCTCCGCGGTGACCGCATGTGGGAGTTCCTGGACCGCCTGCTGTCGCTCGCGCTGCCGCGCATCCGCGACTTCCGTGGTCTGTCCCCGAAGCAGTTCGACGGTCGGGGCAACTACACCTTCGGTCTCACCGAGCAGGTCATGTTCCACGAGATCGACCAGGACAAGATCGACCGTACCCGGGGTATGGACATCACCGTGGTCACCACGGCGACCAACGACGATGAGGGCCGCGCTCTCCTTCGTCACCTCGGCTTCCCGTTCAAGGAGGCGTGAGCGAGATGGCGAAGAAGGCTCTGATTGCCAAGGCTGCTCGCAAGCCGAAGTTCGGTGTGCGCGCGTACACCCGCTGCCAGCGCTGCGGCCGTCCGCACTCCGTTTACCGCAAGTTCGGCCTGTGCCGCGTGTGCCTTCGTGAGATGGCTCACCGTGGCGAGCTGCCGGGCGTGACCAAGAGCTCCTGGTAATTCCCTAGTTGGAATGACCGGGGCTCTCGGTAAGCAATCGGCCGGCGGGCGCACCCACCCCCTTTTCCCGTAGGGTAGAAGGGTTTGGGCGCCCCGCCGCCCGAGACCGACCGCGGGCCGAGCCCGCATAACGTCGCTTACTACGCCGTAGGTCCCCGCGCCGCACCCGTCCCGACTCTGATCGGGGAGAGGGATGGCGCACATAGGAAACCCCGGCGAGAGAGGCCGAAGGCCAATTCATGACCATGACTGATCCCATCGCAGACATGCTGACCCGTCTGCGGAACGCGAACTCGGCGTACCACGACACCGTCGTGATGCCGCACAGCAAGATCAAGTCGCACATCGCGGAGATCCTCCAGCAGGAGGGTTACATCACCGGCTGGCGCGTCGAGGACGCCGAGGTTGGCAAGAACCTCGTCCTCGAGCTGAAGTTCGGCCCGAACCGCGAGCGCTCGATCGCCGGCATCAAGCGGATCTCGAAGCCGGGCCTCCGGGTCTACGCAAAGTCCACCAACCTGCCGAAGGTCCTCGGCGGCCTGGGCGTGGCGATCATCTCCACGTCCCACGGTCTCCTGACCGGTCAGCAGGCCAGCAAGAAGGGCGTGGGTGGGGAAGTCCTCGCCTACGTCTGGTAACCAGGGAACGGAGGAATAGCTAATGTCGCGCATTGGCAAGCTGCCCATCCAGGTTCCCGCTGGTGTGGACGTCACCATCGAGGGCCGGACGGTCGCGGTGAAGGGCCCCAAGGGTTCCCTCTCGCACACCGTCGCGGCACCCATCGAGGTCGCCAAGGGTGAGGACGGCGTGATCAACGTTGTCCGCCCGAACGACGAGCGTCAGAACAAGGCCCTGCACGGCCTGTCCCGCACGCTGGTGGCGAACATGATCACCGGCGTGACCCAGGGCTACAGCAAGGCTCTCGAGATCAGCGGTGTCGGCTACCGCGTCCAGGCCAAGGGCTCCAACCTGGAGTTCTCCCTGGGCTACAGCCACCCGATCCTGGTCGAGGCCCCCGAGGGGATCTCCTTCAAGGTCGAGTCGCCCACCAAGCTCAGCGTCGAGGGCATCGACAAGCAGAAGGTCGGCGAGGTGGCGGCGAACATCCGCAAGCTGCGCAAGCCTGACCCGTACAAGGCCAAGGGCGTCAAGTACGCCGGCGAGGTCATCCGCCGCAAGGTCGGAAAGGCTGGTAAGTAAGCCATGGCATACGGTGTGAAGATCGCTAAGGGTGACGCCTACAAGCGCGCCGCCGCTAAGCGTCGCCACATCCGCATCCGTAAGCGGATTTCGGGTACGCCGGAGCGTCCGCGTCTGGTGGTGACGCGGACCAACCGTGGCATCACCGCGCAGGTCATCGACGACATCGCGGGCCACACGCTGGCCTCCGCGTCGACCCTGGACGCGTCGATTCGCGGTGGCGAGGGCGACAAGAGCGCTCAGGCCAAGAAGGTCGGCTCCCTGGTCGCCGAGCGTGCCAAGGCCGCCGGTGTCGAGGCCGTCGTGTTCGACCGTGGTGGCAAGCAGTACGCCGGGCGGATTGCCGCTCTGGCCGACGCCGCCCGCGAAGCCGGGCTGAAGTTCTAAGCCCCGGTTCCGGAGCTAGCGGACGTAACAGAGAGAGGTAAATCCAATGGCTGGACCCCAGCGCCGCGGGAGCGGTGCCGGTGGCGGCGAGCGGCGGGACCGGAAGGGTCGCGACGGTGGCGCTGCCGCCGAGAAGACCGCATACGTTGAGCGCGTTGTCGCGATCAACCGTGTCGCCAAGGTTGTCAAGGGTGGCCGTCGCTTCAGCTTCACCGCGCTGGTCGTGGTGGGCGACGGTGACGGCACCGTAGGTGTCGGTTACGGCAAGGCCAAGGAAGTTCCGGCTGCCATCGCCAAGGGCGTGGAAGAGGCCAAGAAGAACTTCTTCAAGGTCCCCCGTATCCAGGGCACCATCCCTCACCCCATCCAGGGCGAGAAGGCTGCGGGCGTCGTCCTGCTCAAGCCGGCTTCCCCCGGTACCGGTGTGATCGCCGGTGGCCCCGTGCGTGCCGTTCTGGAGTGCGCGGGCATCCACGACGTGCTGAGCAAGTCGCTCGGTTCGTCGAACCCGATCAACATCGTGCACGCCACGGTGGAGGCCCTCCAGGGACTGCAGCGTCCCGAGGAGATCGCCGCCCGTCGTGGTCTGCCGCTGGAGGACGTTGCTCCCGCCGCTCTGCTGCGGGCGCGTGCTGGGGTGACCGCGTAATGGCGCACCTCAAGATCACGCAGACGAAGTCCTACATCGGTAGCAAGCAGAACCACCGCGACACCCTCCGTTCGCTGGGCCTCAAGCGGCTCAACGACGTGGTTGTCAAGGAGGACCGCCCCGAGTTCCGCGGCATGGTGCACACCGTCCGCCACCTCGTGACGGTTGAGGAGGTCGACTGACATGGCGGAGACCAACCCGCTGAAGGTCCACAACCTCCGGCCCGCCCCGGGCGCCAAGACCGCCAAGACCCGTGTGGGTCGTGGTGAGGCGTCCAAGGGTAAGACCGCTGGTCGTGGTACCAAGGGCACGAAGGCCCGTTACCAGGTTCCGGAGCGCTTCGAGGGTGGGCAGATGCCCCTCCACATGCGCCTCCCGAAGCTGAAGGGCTTCAAGAACCCCGCTCACAAGCAGTTCCAGGTCGTGAACCTGGCGAAGCTGGCCGAGCTCTACCCGCAGGGTGGCGAGGTCACGGTGGCCGATCTGGTCGCCAAGGGCGCGGTGCGCAAGAACGAGCTCGTCAAGGTCCTGGGCCAGGGCGAGATCTCCGTGGCGCTGCAGGTTTCGGTTGACGCCGTTTCCGGCTCCGCCAAGGAGAAGATCGCCGCTGCCGGCGGCACCGTCACCGAGCTCATCTGAGTTCGTTGGTTCAACTGACCGGGGATGCCCATCGATTGGGCATCCCCGGTTGGTCGTTCCAAGGGGGTACGGTCGCCGGTAAGGTGGCGTGCAGTGTTGTTTTGTCCGGGACCAGTCCTCGGACGTTCGCCGCACAGGCCGTGCCTGTGCGGTTTTGGCCGCTAACTATTCGTCGATCCTCAAGACCGTCACCTCTCGCACAGGCGGGAGGCGCAGGAGGCACCGTGCTCACCGCGTTCGCCCGAGCGTTCAAGACGCCCGACCTGCGCAAAAAGCTGCTGTTCACATTGGGCATCATCGTGCTCTACCGGATCGGCGCGCATGTCCCGGTCCCCGGGGTGAATTACGCGAACGTCGAGACCTGCATGAAGCAGGCCGGCGGTAACAGCGGGTTGTTCGCCCTGGTGAACATGTTCAGCGGTGGTGCGCTGCTGCAGATCACGATCTTCGCGCTGGGGATCATGCCGTACATCACGGCGAGCATCATCCTCCAGCTGCTGACCGTCGTGATCCCCCGGCTGGAGGCCCTCAAGAAAGAGGGGCAGTCCGGCCAGGCGAAGATCACCCAGTACACGCGCTATCTGACCGTGGCGCTCGCGATCCTCCAGGGAACCGGCCTGGTGGCCACCGCCCGCAGCGGTGCGCTCTTCCAGAGCTGTCCGGTCGCCAGTGAGATCGTCCCCAGCGACTCGATCTTCACCACCATCACGATGGTCATCACGATGACCGCCGGCACCGGCCTGATCATGTGGCTCGGCGAGCTGGTCACCGACCGCGGTATCGGCAACGGCATGTCGATCCTGATGTTCATCTCGATCGCCGCCGGCTTCCCGGGCGCGCTGTGGCAGATCAAGCTCACCGGCAAGCTGGCCGACGGCTGGATCGAGTTCTTCTCGGTGATCGCGGTGGGTCTGGCGATGGTCGCCCTGGTGGTCTTCGTCGAGCAGGCGCAGCGGCGGATCCCGGTGCAGTACGCGAAGCGGATGATCGGCCGCCGGTCCTACGGCGGTACGTCCACTTACATCCCGCTCAAGGTGAATCAGGCAGGTGTGATTCCTGTCATCTTCGCGTCATCGCTGCTCTACATTCCAGCCCTCATCGCACAGTTCAGCGGGTCGAAGGCGGCATGGGCGACGTGGATCGCCACCAACTTCACCAAGGGAAATCACCCGGTTTACATCGTTACGTACTTCCTGCTGATCGTGTTCTTCGCCTTCTTCTACGTGGCCATCAGCTTCAACCCCGAAGAAGTTGCCGACAACATGAAGAAGTATGGTGGCTTCATCCCGGGTATCCGGGCTGGTCGCCCGACGGCCGAGTACCTCAGCTACGTGCTCAACCGGATCACGTGGCCGGGCTCGCTGTACCTGGGGCTGATCGCGCTCGTACCAACAGTGGCGTTGGTGCTTTTCAACGCGAACCAGAACTTCCCGTTCGGCGGGACGAGCATCCTGATCATCGTGGGTGTGGGTCTGGAGACCGTGAAGCAGATCGAGAGCCAGCTTCAGCAGCGCAACTACGAAGGGTTCCTCCGCTGATGCGAATCGTCCTCGTCGGACCCCCGGGGGCCGGCAAGGGTACGCAGGCTGCGTACCTTGCCAAGAACCTCGCGATCCCGCACATCTCCACGGGGGACCTGTTCCGCGCCAACATCAGCCAGGGGACGCCCCTCGGCCGCGAGGCGAAGTCATACATGGACGCCGGCAATCTGGTGCCCGACTCGGTCACCATCGCGATGGCCGAGGACCGTATGGAGCAGCCCGACGCAGCCAACGGCTTCCTCCTGGACGGCTTCCCCCGCAACCTGGGCCAGGCCAAGGCGCTGGACGAGTACCTCAGGGACAAGAACCTCACGCTGGACGCCGTCCTGGACCTGGAGGTCCCCGAGGACGAGGTCGTGAAGCGGATCGCCGGCCGGCGCATCTGCCGCAACGACAGCAGCCACGTCTTCCACGCCGAGTACAACAAGCCGGAGGCCGAGGGCGTCTGTGACGTCTGCGGCGGCGAGCTGTACCAGCGGGACGACGACCGTGAGGAGACCGTCCGCAAGCGCCTGGAGGTCTACCACACGGAGACCGAGCCGATCATCGACTACTACAAGGCGCAGGACCTGGTGGTCACGCTCCTGGCGATGGGCAAGGTCGACGAGGTCACCAAGCGCGCGATGGCGGCCCTCCCGTCCCGGGACGCGTAGCAGCAGAAACGGCGTGCCTACGGCCGCGGTGCCCGCGACGGGTACCGCGGCCGTATCGTGTACGGGGCGGTCGTGACGGCCGCCGGAGAAGTGTTGTAGTCGGTTCAGGAAGGCGCCAGCCGTCATGGTGGAGATCAAGACCCCCGAGCAGATCGCGAAGATGCGCGAGGCGGGGCTGGTGGTCGCCGCCATTCACGCGGCGACCCGGAAAGTCGCGGTGCCCGGCGCCACGACCAAGGATCTGGACGACGCGGCACGCAAGGTGCTCGCCGAACACGGTGCGAAGTCGAACTTCCTCGGATACGGCGGCTTCCCCGCGACGATCTGCACCTCGGTCAACGATGTCGTGGTCCACGGCATCCCCGACACCGAGACGGTGCTCCAGAACGGCGACCTGATCTCGATCGACTGCGGCGCGATCATCGACGGCTGGCACGGCGACGCGGCGTACACCGCCTTCGTCGGCTCCGGTCACGCACCGGAGCTGGTCGAGCTGAGCCGGGTCACCGAGGAGTCGATGTGGGCCGGCATCGCGGCGGTCGCCAAGGGCAACCGCCTGGTCGACATCTCCAAGGCGATCGAGGGCTACATCCGCCGCCAGCCCCGGCCGGCCGGCGGTAAGTACGGCATCGTCGAGGACTACGGCGGCCACGGCATCGGCTCGCAGATGCACATGGACCCGCATCTGCTGAACTACGTCGACCGCAAGCGCGGCCGCGGCCCGAAGCTGGTGCCCGGCTTCTGCATCGCGATCGAGCCGATGGTGAACCTCGGCACGGCCAAGACCCATGTGCTCGACGACGACTGGACGGTCAAGTCGAACGACGGCAGCTGGTCCTCGCACTGGGAGCACTCGGTCGCGCTGACCGAAGAGGGCCCGCTGGTGCTGACCGCGCCGGACGGTGGCAAGGCCAAGCTCGCCGAGCTGGGGATCACGGCAGCGCCCGACCCCCTGGCATGAGCCGGGCGGCCCGGGCGTAAGGATCACGCCCGATGGGCAATAATCCAGGATTCGTCTTTTCCTGGGCCCTGGCGTAGACTGACGCGTCGGCTCTCGTGCATCCGTATGCCCTCTTGGTTGAGGGTGTGGTGCGGGATAGTCGATCAAGGTAGCCGATTCGAAGGGCGAAGCGTGGCCAAGAAGCAAGGTGCCATCGAGATCGAGGGCACCGTGATCGAGTCCCTCCCGAACGCCATGTTCAAGGTGGAGCTCCAGAACGGTCACAAGGTCCTCGCGCACATCAGCGGCAAGATGCGGATGCACTACATCCGTATCCTCCCGGATGACCGGGTCGTCGTGGAGCTTTCTCCGTACGACCTGACGCGTGGCCGGATCGTCTACCGCTACAAGTAGATCTTGTCGGCGCCCCGCTCCCGTGGGGTGACGGCACTGACCCGGAGAACCTCACATCCCATGAAGGTCAAGCCGAGCGTCAAGAAGATCTGCGACAAGTGCAAGGTGATCCGCCGCCACGGCCGGGTCATGGTTATCTGCGACAACCTGCGCCACAAGCAGCGCCAGGGCTGACGCACGCCGACCACCTGCATTTCGCAGTTTTCGCGCGACGCAAGCACATACGTACATACGCAGTCACCCGACCCCCGCATCACTCGCGTGGGGACGACACCCCCGGCTCGGAGGCCGGGGACCCGGCTCGTAATTCTTCAGAGTCTTACGGGAACGGTGCTGCGGAAGACCTCCGAATAGCCATCAGGAGCCACATCAATGGCACGCCTCGCAGGCGTTGATCTCCCGCGCGAAAAGCGTGTGGAGGTCGCCCTCACCTACGTCTTCGGTATCGGGCGGACGCTGTCGCAGCAGACTCTCGCCGCCACCGGCGTGAACCCGAACACCCGGGTTCGCGACCTGGCCGAGGAAGACCTCGTCAAGATCCGCGAGTACGTGGACAACAACCTCAAGACCGAGGGTGACCTCCGTCGCGAGATCCAGGCCGACATCCGCCGCAAGGTCGAGATCGGCTGCTACCAGGGTCTGCGTCACCGCCGCGGTCTGCCGGTGCACGGCCAGCGCACCAGCACGAACGCCCGTACCCGCAAGGGCCCGCGTCGCGCGATCGCCGGCAAGAAGAAGCCGGGCAAGAAGTAGTCCTCAGCAGGACGCACTGTGTGCTCTGGGGGGATACCCCCCAAGCCCCCCAAGCGGTCTTCGCTGTAGGACCGACCACCTCCACGGGAGTAATGAATGCCTCCGAAGGGCCGTACGGCCGGCGCCAAGAAGGTGCGCCGCAAGGAGAAGAAGAACGTTGCCCACGGGCACGCTCACATCAAGAGCACGTTCAACAACACGATCGTCTCGATCACGGACCCCACGGGCAACGTGATCTCTTGGGCCTCGGCCGGCCACGTCGGCTTCAAGGGCTCGCGCAAGTCCACCCCCTTCGCCGCGCAGATGGCCGCCGAGTCGGCCGCCCGCCGCGCGCAGGAGCACGGCATGCGCAAGGTCGACGTCTTCGTCAAGGGTCCCGGCTCCGGCCGTGAGACCGCGATCCGCTCCCTCCAGGCCACCGGCCTCGAGGTGGGTTCGATCCAGGACGTGACCCCCACCCCGCACAACGGATGCCGCCCGCCCAAGCGCCGGCGCGTCTGACGCACTGAGGTAACGGAGACAACTGGAAAATGGCGCGTTACACCGGGGCCGACTGCAAGCGTTGCCGTCGGGAGAAGCAGAAGCTCTTCCTCAAGGGGAGCAAGTGCGAGAGCGCAAAGTGCCCGATCGAGATCCGTCCTTACCCCCCGGGTGAGCACGGTCGCGGGCGCACCAAGGACAGCGAGTACCTGCTCCAGCTTCGTGAGAAGCAGAAGTGCAGCCGTATCTACGGTGTCCTTGAGAAGCAGTTCGTGAACTACTACAAGGAAGCGAACCAGAAGACCGGCAAGACCGGTGAGAACCTTCTGCGCATCCTTGAGACCCGCCTCGACAACGTGGTCTACCGGGCCGGCTTTGCCAAGTCCCGCGACCACGCCCGTCAGCTGGTGCGTCACGGACACATCACTGTGAACGGCCGCAAGACCGACATCCCGTCGGCGCGGGTGGCCGTGAACGACATCGTCGAGGTCCGCGAGGGCTCTCGGAACCTGACCCCCTTCGAGGTGGCCAAGGCCGAGGCCGGCGAGAAGACGGTTCCGGCCTGGCTGGAAGCGATTCCGTCGAACCTGCGGATTCTCGTGCACAGCATGCCCGAGCGCCAGGTGATCGACACCCAGGTGCAGGAGCAGCTGATCGTTGAGCTCTACTCCAAGTAAGAGCTGACCGGTGGGGGCGGTACGGAGCCGATGGCGCCGTGCCGCCCGTACCCTTGTCAGTACAGCGGACGTCAAATAGCGGGCGTCCACGACTGAAGGATCGAAGAACATGCTGATTGCTCAGCGTCCCTCGTTGACCGAAGAGGTCGTCGACGAATACCGCTCCCGGTTCGTGATCGAGCCGCTGGAGCCGGGCTTCGGTTACACCCTCGGCAACTCCCTGCGTCGTACCCTCCTGTCCTCGATCCCGGGTGCGGCGGTCACGTCCATCCGCATCGACGGTGTCCTGCACGAGTTCACCACCGTGCCGGGCGTCAAGGAGGACGTCACCGACCTCATCCTCAACATCAAGCAGCTGGTCGTCTCCTCGGAGCACGACGAGCCGGTCGTGATGTACCTGCGCAAGCAGGGTCCCGGCCTGGTCACCGCGGCGGACATCGCCCCGCCGGCCGGTGTCGAGGTGCACAACCCGGACCTGGTCCTCGCCACGCTCAACGGCAAGGGCAAGCTGGAGATGGAGCTGACCGTCGAGCGCGGTCGCGGCTATGTCTCCGCCGTCCAGAACAAGCAGGTGGGCCAGGAGATCGGCCGTATCCCGGTCGACTCCATCTACTCGCCGGTGCTCAAGGTCACCTACAAGGTCGAGGCGACCCGTGTCGAGCAGCGCACCGACTTCGACAAGCTGATCGTCGACGTCGAGACCAAGCAGGCCATGCGCCCGCGTGACGCCATGGCGTCCGCCGGTAAGACCCTGGTCGAGCTGTTCGGTCTGGCGCGCGAGCTCAACATCGACGCCGAGGGCATCGACATGGGCCCGTCCCCGACGGACGCCGCCCTGGCCGCCGACCTGGCGCTGCCGATCGAGGAGCTGGAGCTCACGGTCCGCTCGTACAACTGCCTCAAGCGTGAGGGCATCCACTCCGTGGGTGAGCTCGTGGCGCGCTCCGAGGCCGACCTGCTCGACATCCGCAACTTCGGTGCGAAGTCGATCGACGAGGTCAAGGCGAAGCTGGCCGGCATGGGCCTGGCCCTCAAGGACAGCCCGCCCGGATTCGACCCGACCGCCGCCGCCGACGCGTTCGGCGCGGACGACGACGCGGATGCCGGGTTCGTCGAGACCGAGCAGTACTAAGAGGTCGGGCCGGACGGCCTGATTTCGGCTGCGGGCCGGCTGTCGCTGGTCGCGCAGTTCCCCGCGCCCCTTACAGGGCGCGGGGGTCCCGCCCCTCTCCTCGCGGGAGGGGCTGGTTGTTGCCGGTGAGCAACCGCTCGCCGGGTCCTGACCTCGGTACCTGATACGGCCGGGGCAGATACCAAGGAGAAAGAACATGCCGAAGCCCGCCAAGGGTGCCCGTCTGGGCGGCAGCGCTGCGCACGAGCGCCTCATGCTGCGCAACCTGGCCACCGCGCTCTTCGAGCACGGCCGCATCACGACGACCGAGGCCAAGGCCCGTCGTCTGCGTCCGTACGCGGAGCGCCTGGTGACCAAGGCGAAGAAGGGCGACCTTCACAACCGCCGTCAGGTCATGCAGCTGATCTCGGACAAGAGCGTCGTGCACACGCTCTTCACGGAGATCGCCCCGCGGTTCGAGAACCGCCCGGGTGGCTACACCCGTATCACCAAGATCGGTAACCGTCGTGGCGACAACGCTCCCATGGCCGTCATCGAGCTGGTGGAGGCGCTGACCGTGGCCCAGCAGGCCACCGGTGAGGCCGAGGCCGCGACCAAGCGTGCGGCCAAGGACGCGGAGGCGGCCGCGGCTGCCGAGGCGACCGAGGAGTCGAAGGACGCCTGAGTCCCGGCTTGAGCGTCAGCGGGTCCGCCCTTCGGGGCGGGCCCGCTTTCGTATGCGGGCGCGGGCAGCCCGCGCGGGGCTTGAGAGGATTGCTGGTGTGAGTGACGAAGTGAAGCCGGGCGCGGTCCGGGTGCGGATGGACCTTTCCTACGACGGAAAGGACTTCTCCGGATGGGCGAAGCAGGCCGGCGGGCGGCGGACCGTCCAGGGGGAGATCGAGGACGCGCTGCGGACGGTGACCCGGTCCGCGGAGACGTATGAGCTCACCGTGGCCGGGCGGACGGATGCCGGGGTGCATGCGCGGGGGCAGGTGGCGCATGTGGATCTTCCCGCGCAGCTGTGGGCCGAGCATCAGGACACGCTGCTGCGGCGGCTGGCCGGGCGGCTGCCGAAGGATGTGCGGGTGTGGCGGCTCGCCGAGGCGCCGTACGGCTTCAATGCGCGGTTCTCGGCGATCTGGCGGCGCTATGCGTACCGGGTGACCGATCACCACGGCGGGGTGGATCCGCTGCTGCGCGGCCATGTGCTCTGGCACGACTGGGCGCTGGACGTCGAGGCGATGAACGAGGCCTCCCGGCCGCTGCTGGGTGAGCACGACTTCGCGGCGTACTGCAAGCGGCGGGAGGGCGCGACGACGATCCGTACGCTCCAGGAGCTGAGCTGGGTGCGCGGGGCCGACGGGATCATCACGGCGACGGTGCGGGCGGATGCCTTCTGCCACAACATGGTGCGGTCGCTCGTGGGGGCGATGCTGTTCGTCGGGGACGGGCACCGGCCCGTGGAGTGGCCGGGCAAGGTGCTGGCCGCCGGGGTGCGGGACTCCGCCGTGCATGTCGTGCGGCCCCATGGGCTGACGCTGGAGGAGGTCGGCTATCCGGCCGACGAGCTGCTGATGGCGCGCAACCAGGAGGCGCGGAACAAGCGGACGCTGCCGGCGGGCGGCTGCTGCTGAGCGGCGGCCCGGTGGTGGCGCCGCCGGAGGGGCGGCGCCACCGGAGGCGTCAGGACTGGCCGGCCTTCTCCCGGGCGTCCTTCAGCTGCTGCTCGGCGGCCTTCGCGGCCTGGTCCTTGCCGCGCTGGGTGATCTGGCTGAACGCGTAGGCACCGCCGTCCCGGGCGATCTGCCGGGCCTTGGTCTCGGTGTTGGTGACGTCCTTGCCGTTGAGGTAGCCGGCGATCGTGAAGTAGGCGTAGCGGCCGGTGGCATTGGTCGCCATCCGGCACTTCGTGCCCTGGCAGAAGTCCGCCGGGACACCGCCGCCGGGCAGCGGCATGAGGTTGGCCTTGTTCTCGTTCATGACCTTGGTGGCCTGCGCCGGGGAGTCGAAGACCGCGATGCCGATGGTGACCGCGACACCGCCCTTGGAGTACGTGGCCCGCAGCAGCTTCCGGCAGCCGTTGTGGGTCAGCGAGGAGACCAGCGGGCCCTGGGCGGCTGCGGTGCAGTCCGTGGTGGCGGCGGTCTTGGTGCGGGGGTAGGTGTGCTCGCCGACGACCATGCTCTTCTGCGGGAAGACGGTGGCGGGCGTCAGCGGCGCCTTGTCCTTCTTGGGGTCGGAGATGTAGTCCCGCGGGTTGGGCGGGGGCGGGACGGAGACGTCCGGGAAGGACGGCTGGTCGTCCGGCACCGCGGCGTCGTCGGACGCGCTGGGCGACGCCGTCGGACTGCCGCCCTTCGCACCGCCGGTCATGACGGCGGCGGTGACGATGCCGGCCACCGCGAGGGCCGCCAGCACGCCGCCGCCGATCCACATCCAGCGTTTGCGTCGGGCCTGTGCCTCACTCTCCTCGGCGAGTGCGCCCCAGTCCGGCGTCGACGACGAAGAACCCCCGGGGCCGTCGAACGGCCCGCCTTGCCCAAAGCTCATGCCGCGCATCCTAAACCGGTTGGTAGAAGGCTTGGAGGGCGGTCACAATCCCGTTCATGGGACATCTTGAGGCGGGACATCTGGAGTACTACCTCCCGGACGGGAAGGTCCTGCTGGGGGATGTGTCCTTCCGGGTGGGGGAGGGTGCGTCGGTCGCGCTGGTGGGGGCCAACGGGGCCGGCAAGACGACGCTGCTGCGGCTGATCGCGGGGGAGATCCAGCCGCACGGCGGGGCGGTGACGGTCAGCGGCGGGCTGGGAGTGATGCCGCAGTTCGTGGGCTCCGTACGGGACGAGCGCACCGTGCGTGACCTGCTGGTTTCCGTGGCGCAGCCGCGGATCAGGGAGGCGGCCGCCGCGGTGGACGCCGCCGAGTTGGCGATCATGACCGCAGAGGACGACGACGAGGCCGCGCAGATGGCCTATGCCCAGGCGCTCAGCGACTGGGCCGAGGCCCGCGGCTACGAGGCCGAGACCGTCTGGGACATCTGCACGACGGCGGCGCTGGGGATGCCGTACGAGAAGGCACAGTGGCGCAAGGTGCGCACGCTCTCCGGCGGTGAGCAGAAGCGGCTGGTGCTGGAGTCGCTGCTGCGCGGCACGGACGAGGTGCTGCTGCTGGACGAGCCGGACAACTATCTGGACGTACCGGGCAAGCGGTGGCTGGAGGAGCAGCTGCGGGAGACCCGTAAGACGGTGCTGTTCGTCTCGCACGACCGGGAGCTGCTGGCCCGCGCCGCGGAGAAGATCGTCAGCGTGGAGCCGGGCCCGGCGGGCTCCGACGTATGGGTGCACGGTGATGGTTTCGCCACCTATCACGAGGCCCGCAAGGAGCGCTTCGCCCGCTTCGAGGAGCTGCGGCGGCGCTGGGACGAGAAGCATGTGCAGCTGAAGCAGCTGGTGAACATGCTCAAGAACAAGGCGGCGTTCAACGACGGCCTCGCCTCGCGCTACCAGGCCGCCCAGACCCGGCTGCGGAAGTTCGAGGAGGCCGGGCCGCCGCCGGAGCCGCCGCGCGAGCAGGAGATCACCATGCGGCTGCGCGGCGGGCGCACCGGCGTGCGCGCGATCACCTGCGAGGGTCTGGAGCTCACCGGCCTCATGAAGCCCTTCTCGCTGGAGATCTTCTACGGCGAGCGGGTCGCGGTCCTCGGCTCCAACGGTTCCGGCAAGTCGCACTTCCTGCGGCTGCTGGCCGGAGACGCCGACGAGTCCGCGCATCCCGTCCCGCACACCGGTGCCTGGAAGCTGGGCGCCCGGGTCGTCCCCGGCCACTTCGCGCAGACGCATGCCCACCCCGAGCTGCTGGGCCGCACCCTGCTCGACGTCCTGTGGACCGAACACGCCAAGGACAAGGGCCAGGCGATGTCCGCGCTGCGCCGCTATGAGCTGGAGAAACAGGCCGAGCAGCGCTTCGACCGGCTCTCCGGCGGCCAGCAGGCGCGCTTCCAGATCCTGCTGCTGGAGCTGGCCGGGACGACCGCCCTGCTGCTCGACGAGCCGACCGACAACCTGGACCTGGAGTCGGCGGAGGCGCTTCAGGAGGGGCTGGAGGCGTACGACGGGACGGTGGTGGCGGTCACCCACGACCGGTGGTTCGCGAAGTCCTTCGACCGGTTCCTGGTGTTCGGCTCGGACGGGCTGGTGCGGGAGACGGCGGAGCCGGTGTGGGACGAGCGGCGGGTGGAGCGGAAGCGGTAGCCGGGGCCGCCCCGGACCGTACGCCGGTTCGGGAGGCGTTTTGACCCCGCTGGGGACGGCCCGGTATTCTGCTGGTTCGTTATGCGTATTGGCTTGCTCTATCTCACGTGAGGGGCCCTTACGCCGGTCCCTGGGCCGATAACCAGCGGCGGACGATCGGGTTGCGTCACCCGTAGTGCCGCCCTGCTGCGGGATCGGTCACGGCGACCAGTACAGGACCCATTCACTTAAGAAGCGAAGGCTAAGACGTGCGTACGTTCAGCCCCAAGCCCGGCGATGTCCAGCGCCAGTGGCACATCATTGACGCGCAGGACGTTGTCCTGGGCCGTCTGGCCAGCCAGGCCGCGTCCCTCCTGCGGGGTAAGCACAAGCCGGTCTACGCGCCGCACGTTGACATGGGTGACTTCGTCATCATCGTCAACGCCGACAAGGTGCACCTGTCCGGCAACAAGCGGACCCAGAAGATGGCCTACCGCCACTCGGGCTTCCCGGGTGGTCTGCGCTCGGTCCGCTACGACGAGCTGCTCGACAAGAACCCCGAGAAGGCCGTCGAGAAGGCCATCAAGGGCATGCTCCCCAAGAACACCCTCGGCCGTCAGATGCTCTCGAAGCTGAAGGTCTACGCAGGTGCCGAGCACCCGCACGCTGCGCAGCAGCCGGTCCCGTTCGAGATCACCCAGGTCGCGCAGTAAGTCCGGCCACCCCCTAAGACGACAGAGAATCTGAGGAGCATCGTGGCCGAGACCACTCCCGAGACCGTCATCGAGAACGACGACGCCGTCGAGGAATACACCACCGAGACCGAGGTCGTGGAGTCGGAGTACACCTCCGAGTCCCTCGCGTCGCGCTTCGGCGACCCGCAGCCGGCGGCCGGCCTGGGCCGTCGCAAGAACGCCATCGCCCGCGTCCGGATCGTTCCGGGCACCGGCCAGTGGAAGATCAACGGTCGCACTCTTGAGGGCTACTTCCCCAACAAGGTGCACCAGCAGGAAGTCAACGAGCCCTTCAAGGTGCTCGAGCTCGACAACCGCTACGACGTCGTCGCCCGCATCTCCGGCGGCGGCATCTCCGGCCAGGCCGGTGCGCTGCGCCTGGGCGTGGCCCGTGCGCTGAACGAGGCGGACGTCGACAACAACCGCCCGGCGCTGAAGAAGGCCGGATTCCTCAAGCGTGACGACCGTGCGGTCGAGCGCAAGAAGGCCGGTCTGAAGAAGGCCCGTAAGGCGCCGCAGTACAGCAAGCGCTAATCGCGCGTGCTGCACCGTGCAGCATCTTGGCGAACGCCCCGGTGGCACCTCCGTGCTGCCGGGGCGTTCGGCTATCCGGGACCAGGGGCGTATACCTGGACTTAATGCTCTGGTCCAAGCTCATCTACTCGGAGGACACCAGTGGGACGACTCTTCGGCACGGACGGTGTGCGCGGCGTCGCCAATGCGGATCTGACGGCGGAGCTGGCGCTCGGTCTGTCGGTCGCTGCGGCGCATGTGCTCGCGGAAGCCGGCACCTTCGAGGGGCACCGGCCGGTGGCGGTGGTCGGACGGGATCCACGCGCGTCCGGTGAGTTCCTGGAGGCCGCGGTCGTCGCGGGCCTGGCCAGCGCCGGTGTGGACGTGCTGCGGGTGGGGGTGCTCCCGACCCCGGCGGTCGCGTATCTGACCGGCTCGCTCGGCGCGGACCTCGGCGTGATGCTCTCCGCCAGCCACAACCCGATGCCCGACAACGGCATCAAGTTCTTCGCCCGCGGCGGCCACAAGCTCGCCGACGAGCTGGAGGACCGTATCGAGCAGACCTACCGCGCGCACAGCTCCGGTGAGCCCTGGGAGCGGCCGACCGGGGCCGGCGTGGGCCGGGTCACCGTCTATGACGAGGGCTTCGACAACTACGTCGCGCACCTCGTCGGCGTGCTGCCCAACCGCCTGGACGGGCTGAAGATCGTCATCGATGGCGCCCACGGCGCGGCGGCGCGGGTCTCGCCCGAGGCGTTCGCCCGGGCCGGCGCCGACGTCATCACGATCGGCACCGAGCCCGACGGCCTGAACATCAATGACGGCTGCGGCTCCACGCACCTGGAGCTGCTGCGCGCCGCCGTGGTCGAGCACGGCGCGGACCTGGGTGTCGCCCACGACGGCGACGCGGACCGCTGCCTGGCGGTGGACCGCGAGGGCAACGAGATCGACGGCGACCAGATCCTGGCCGTCCTGGCGCTCGGGATGCGCGAGGCGGGCACGCTGCGCAAGAACATCGTGGTCGCCACCGTGATGTCGAACCTCGGCTTCAAGCTGGCCATGGAGGGCGCGGGCATCGACCTCGTCCAGACCGCGGTCGGCGACCGCTACGTCCTGGAGGAGATGAAGGCGCACGGCCTCGCGCTGGGCGGCGAGCAGTCCGGGCACGTCATCGTGCTGGACCACGCCACCACCGGTGACGGCACGCTGACCGGTCTGATGCTGGCCGCACGGGTCGCCGCGACCGGCAAGCCGCTGGCCGAGCTGGCGGGCGTCATGGAGCGGCTGCCGCAGATCCTGATCAACGTCCCCGACGTCGACAAGTCCCGGGTGGCCACCTCGCCCGAGGTGACCGCGGCGGTCGCCGAGGCGGAGCGCGAGCTGGGCGCCACCGGGCGGGTGCTGCTGCGGCCGTCCGGTACGGAGCCGCTGGTGCGGGTGATGGTGGAGGCGGCGGACATCGAGCAGGCCCGCGCGGTCGCCGAGCGGCTGGCGGACGCGGTCAAGTCGGCGCTGGGATGAGTCCCGTACGCGGTGGCCGCGGCCGCCGTTGAGGCAACGGACCGCGGCGCGGGTGCCGCGGACGCACCGGCCTCGCCCCGGGGTGGCATCTTGTCGCCTCGGGGCGAGGCCGTTTCCGGTCTGCTAGCGGGCGACCGGGAGAGTGCCGTGCCGGGCCCACAGCAGCTTCTGTGTGGCCAGGGTGAGGGTGCCGGCGACCACGATGCCCACCATGTTCAGCCCGAGCTGGCCGACGGAGCCCCAGGTCTGCGCGTAGTCGCCATAGGTGAAGGCGACGGCGGCGTTGGCGGCGGCGGGCACGGTCGTCACGGAGATGGCCACGCCCACCAGGGCGCCGGACTTCGCCGAGGTCAGCGAGAGGGTGCCGGCGACACCGGCGAGGAAGGCCACCACGAACGACATCCAGTCCGGCTGCCAGATGAACGACGTATTGGGCCGCGGGCCCTCGACCCGGTGCTCGGTGAACAGCCCCACCGCGTCCATGAAGTAGCTGAAGCCGCCGGTCAGCGCCATCGCCACAACGAAGCCGACGACCAGCGCCACCAGCGAGCGCCAGGCCGGCCGCGGGGCGCGCCGGACCAGGGCGGTGGAGATGCCCGCCAGCGGGCCGAACTCGGGGCCGACCGCCATCGCGCCGACGATCAAGATGGCGTTGTCGAGGACCACACCGCAGGCCGCGATCATCGTCGCGAGGGTCAGGAACGCGAGGTAAGTGGCCGACAGCGTCGACTCCTCGTGGGTGGCGTCGGTCAGCGACTCCCACAGCACGGCGTCCGCGCCCTCGCCGGGGGCTTCGTCCTCCGCCCGGTCGGCCCGCCGGGACAGCGACAGATCGATGTGCTCCAGCGCGATGGAACCACTCCGGTCGAGGCCCATCTCCCGCAGCCGGGCCAGCAGTCCGTCACCGGCCTCCCGGGCGACATCGCACAGCACCACATCGCCCCGCGGCTCACGGGCCGCCCCGCTCAGCACGACGAGATGGGTGGTCCCGACGGTCCGCTCCAGCAGCTGGAGCACCTCGTCCGTACGGTCCGCAGGGATGATCAGGCGCAGATGCAGCACGGCGTTCGCACTCCCTAGAGTTTGCGCAACGACAGCCGTTGCACCTTGTGGTCCGGCCCCTTGCGGAGCACCAGGTTGGCGCGGCCGCGGGTCGGGGCGACGTTCTGTTGCAGGTTGGGCTTGTTGACGGTGCGCCAGATCATCCGGGCGTAGTCGAGGGCCTCGTCCTCGGAGACCTGGGTGTACTTGCGGAAGTACGAGAACGGGTTCTGGAAGGCGGTCTCGCGCAGCTTGCGGAAGCGGCCGAGGTACCACTTCTCGATGTCCTCGGTGCGGGCGTCGACGTAGACGGAGAAGTCGAAGAAGTCGGCGAGCCCGAGGCGGGTGCGGCCGTCCTTGCCGGGCAGGGCCGGCTGGAGGACGTTCAGGCCCTCGACGATGAGGATGTCGGGGCGCTGCACGGTCAGCTGCTCGCCGGGCACGATGTCGTAGATCAGGTGGGAGTAGACCGGTGCGGTGACCTCGGCCTTGCCGGACTTCACCGCCGCGACGAAGCGGGTCAGCGCCCGCCGGTCGTAGGACTCCGGGAAGCCCTTACGGGACATCAGACCGCGCCGGTGCAGTTCGGCGTTGGGGAAGAGGAAGCCGTCGGTGGTGACCAGCTCGACGCGCGGGTGCTCGGGCCAGCGGGCCAGCAGCGCCTGGAGCAGCCGGGCGGTGGTGGACTTCCCGACCGCCACGCTGCCCGCGACCCCGATGACGAACGGGGTGCCGGGCTGGGGGCCGCCGCCCGCGTCGCCGAGGAAGGTGTTCAGCGCACCGCGCAGATTGCTGGTGGCGCCGACATAGAGGTTGAGGAGCCGGGACAGCGGGAGATAGACATCGCGTACCTCGTCGAGGTCGATGACATCGCCCAGGCCCCGCAGCTGTTCGACCTCGTCGGCCGTCAGGGGCAGCGGGGTCTTCTCCCGCAGGGCGCTCCACTGTGCGCGCGTCAGATCGACGTACGGGGAGCTCTCGGCGCGGCGTCGTTGCTGCGGATCGGTCGTCAGGGGCACGCGCCCATTGTGCGCAGCCGCCACCCGCCGTTCATCTCGGGGTGGCCGGCCGGGCGCCGGAAGGTGGTCTTGTGGATGTCAGGGTGGTCTTGGGTGAATCTCAGCCACCCTGTCTGTACCCGGTCGATATTGCCCGGTACGGTCAGCGGCGGGGAAGGGCCCGGAGACGGGCCGCGGACGAATCAGGGGGGTTCGGGTGCGCACGCGTAAGGCCGGTCTGCTGGGACATCGGCCATGGGGGAGAAGTGCCGGCGCGGACCACACCGGTCCGGACTGCACCACGGACGGCTTCGCCGCCCAGGTGTACGCCGAGCTGGCCGAGGAACTGCCGGACGAGGACCTGGGAGAGGATCTCGCCGATTTCCTGGAGCGCTACGAGCCGGGCACCGGCCCCGGCGCGGACGCGGAGGCGGACGAGGAGTCCTTGGAGGCGGTGCGGGAGGCGCACGACCGGATAGCGCGGGGGTACTGAGGCCCGCGACGGCCGCCGCGGGACCCGGGCATGTGGGCCTTGCCGCGCTGTGTGGGGGGGCGTCCCCTGGGGGCGCGGTCATCGGTCATGATCATGACTGGGGTGTTGATACGGCCCTCCGCGCCGCGTAACCGGTATCTGAAGAGCTTCCTTCCGGAACCTGAGCCCCGCGGCGAACGGTGACCTCGGGGTCGGCGGTACGGCCGCGAGCCAACCGCGTCGCCGTGCCGCCGCGGCGCAGGACCCGGCGCGTACGCTGCCCCCATGTGCGGAATCGTGGGATATGTGGGCGGGCAGAGCGCCCTTGATGTTGTCCTGGCCGGGCTGAAGCGGCTGGAGTACCGCGGGTATGACTCGGCGGGGGTCGCCGTGCTGGCCGATGGGGGGCTGGCGGCGGCCAAGAAGGCCGGGAAACTGGCCAACCTGGAGAAGGAGCTGGCGGACCGTCCGTTGCCGGCTGGTTCGACGGGGATCGGGCACACCCGGTGGGCGACGCACGGCGGGCCCACCGACGAGAACGCCCATCCGCATCTGGACAACGCCGGCCGGGTCTCGGTCGTGCACAACGGCATCATCGAGAACTTCGCCGGGCTGCGCGCCGAACTCACCGACCGCGGGCATGAGTTGGCGTCCGAGACGGATACCGAGGTCGTGGCGCATCTGCTCGCCGAGTGCTACTCGTCGTGCGGTGAGCTGGCCGAGGCGATGCGGCAGGTGTGCCGGCGGCTGGAGGGTGCGTTCACGCTGGTCGCGGTGCACGCCGATGAGCCGGATGTGGTCGTCGGGGCGCGCCGGAACTCGCCGCTGGTGGTGGGCGTCGGGGACGGCGAGGCCTTCCTGGCCTCCGATGTGGCGGCGTTCATCGCGCACACCCGGGAGGCGATCGAGCTGGGCCAGGACCAGGTCGTGGAGTTGCGCCGGGACGGGGTGACGGTCACCGACTTCGAGGGGGCGCCGGCGGAGGTCCGCGAGTACCACGTGGACTGGGACGCCTCGGCCGCCGAGAAGGGCGGCTACGACTACTTCATGCTGAAGGAGATCGCGGAGCAGCCGAAGGCCGTCGCGGACACGCTGTTGGGGCGGATCGACGCGTCCGGCGTGCTGTCGTTGGACGAGGTGCGGATCCCGCCGGAGGTGCTGCGGGAGGTCGACAAGGTCGTCATCGTGGCGTGCGGGACGGCGTACCACGCGGGGATGATCGCCAAGTACGCGATCGAGCACTGGACCAGGATTCCCTGCGAGACCGAGCTGGCCAGTGAATTCCGTTACCGGGACCCGATTCTGGACCGGCACACGCTGGTGATCGCGATCAGCCAGTCCGGCGAGACGATGGACACCCTGATGGCGCTGCGGCATGCGCGGGAGCAGGGCGCGAAGGTGCTCGCCATCTGCAACACGAACGGGTCGACCATCCCGCGGGAGTCGGACGCGGTGCTGTACACGCACGCCGGGCCCGAGGTGGCGGTGGCGTCGACGAAGGCGTTTCTGACGCAGTTGGTGGCCTGCTATCTGGTGGCGCTCTATGTCGCGCAGGTGCGGGGCACGAAGTGGGGCGACGAGATCCGGGACGTGGTGCGCGAACTCGCCGCCATCGGCACCCAGGTCGAGCAGGTGCTCGGCACGATGGAGCCGGTACGGGAGCTGGCGCGCTCCCTCGCCGACAAGAACACGGTGCTGTTCCTCGGGCGGCATGTGGGCTATCCGGTGGCGCTGGAGGGTGCGCTGAAGCTCAAGGAGCTCGCGTACATGCATGCGGAGGGCTTCGCGGCCGGGGAGCTCAAGCACGGGCCGATCGCGCTGATCGAGGACGATCTGCCGGTCGTCGTCGTGGTGCCGTCGCCGCGCGGGCGGTCCGTGCTGCACGACAAGATCGTGTCGAACATCCAGGAGATCCGGGCCCGGGGGGCGCGGACCATCGTGATCGCGGAGGAGGGCGACGAGACGGTGGTGCCCTACGCCGACCACCTCGTACGGATCCCGCGGACGCCGGTGCTGCTCCAGCCGCTGGTGTCCACGGTCCCGTTGCAGGTCTTCGCCTGTGAGCTGGCCACCGCCCGCGGCAACGAGGTCGACCAGCCGCGCAACCTCGCCAAGTCGGTGACGGTGGAGTGATCATCGGGGTCGGGATCGATGTCGCCGAGATCGACCGCTTCGGCGCGGCGCTGGAGCGCACGCCGGAGCTGGCGCATCGGCTGTTCATCGAGGACGAGCTGATATTGCCGAGCGGGGAACGGCGGGGCATCGCTTCCCTGGCGGCGCGGTTCGCCGCCAAGGAGGCGCTGGCCAAGGCGCTCGGGGCGCCGGCCGGTCTGCACTGGACCGATGCCGAGGTGTACGTCGAGGACAGCGGGCAGCCGCGGCTGCGGGTGCAGGGCACGGTCGAGGCGCGGGCGGTGGAGCTCGGGGTCCGGTCGTGGCATGTGTCGCTGAGCCATGACGCGGGGGTCGCCTCCGCCGTGGTGATCGCCGAGGGGTGAGGCGGGTACGGCGCCGGTCCGGTCCGTCGCGGCGGGCGCCGTCCCCGGCCGGGGGAAATCCCCCGCACCTGGTGGGTGAGGGGCGAGACTTGGCGGTATGAGGACTGCCTACAGCGTGGAGACCGTACGGGCCGCGGAGCGAGAGCTCATGGCCCGGTTGCCCGGAGGGGCCCTGATGCAGCGGGCGGCGGCCGGACTGGCCGTGGCCTGTGGGGAGTTGCTGGGCAAGGTGTACGGCAGCCGGGTGGTGCTGCTGGTGGGCAGCGGTGACAACGGCGGGGACGCGCTGTACGCCGGTGCCCGGCTGGCCCGGCGGGGGGCCGGGGTGGCGGCGGTGCTGCTCTCGCCCGAACGGGCCCACCAGGGCGGCCTGGCCGCGCTGCGGGCGGCCGGGGGACGGGTTTCGGACGACGCGCCGCGGGACATCGGCCGGGCCGATCTGGTCGTGGACGGCATCGTCGGGATCGGGGGGCGCGGCGGGCTGCGCCCGGAGGCCGCCCAACTCGCGCGGGCGGCATGGGAGTCGGCGCCCGTGGTCGCGGTCGATCTGCCCAGCGGGGTGGACGCGGACAGCGGCGAGGTGCACGGGGACGCCGTATGGGCCGATGCGACGGTGACGTTCGGTGCGTACAAGCCGGGGCTGCTGATCGATCCGGCGCGGGAGCGGGCGGGCGCGCTGCGGCTGGTGGACATCGGGCTCACGCTGCCGCAGGAGGCCGAACTGGAGGCGTTGCAGCACGCGGACGTGGCGGAGCTGCTGCCGCGCCCGGCGCCCGAGAGCGACAAGTACCGGCGGGGCGTGGTCGGGGTGGTCGCCGGTTCCGCGCGGTATCCGGGGGCGGCGGTGCTCGCGGTGGCGGGTGCGCTGCGGGGCGGCGCGGGGGCCGTGCGGTATGTCGGCCCGGCCGCCGACGCGGTGCTGGCGCGCTTCCCGGAGACGCTGGTGCATCCCGGGCCGCCGGACAAGGCGGGCCGGGTGCAGTCGTGGGTGATCGGGCCCGGCATCGGGGACGAGGCGGACGCGCTGGAGGACGTGCTGGCGGCGGACGTGCCGGTGCTGGTGGACGCGGACGGCCTGCGCTTCCTGACGCCGGAGCGGGTCCGGGAGCGGACGGCGGAGACCTTGCTGACGCCGCACGCGGGGGAGGCCGCCGCGCTGCTCGGGCGCGGGCGCGAGGAGGTCGAGGCGGCGCGGCTGGCCTCCGTACGGGAGTTGGCGGCGCGCTACGGGGCCACGGTGCTGCTCAAGGGCTCGACGACGCTGGTGACGGAGGCGGACGGTCCGGTACGGGTCAACCCCACCGGGACCGGCTGGCTGGCGACGGCCGGGAGCGGGGATGTGCTGTCGGGGGTGACCGGGTCGTTGCTCGCCGCGGGCCTTCCGGCGCGGGACGCCGGATCCGTCGGCGCGTATCTGCACGGGCTGGCGGCGCGCCGCGCGGCCGGGCCGGACGGCGCGCCGGTCCTGGCCTCCGAGGTCGCCGCCCATCTGGGCGCCGCCTGGCGTGATGTGACGCACTGACAGCTGCCGGGGCGGCGTTACGCCCCGCGGGGGAATGCGCCGGGCACCAGGGCGAACCTGGCGCCCGGCGGGCGGTTTGGCCGCGCGCCCACGGCATGCGTGAGGGCATGAAACGCACCCTTTCGGCGTTGCTGGTCTGCGCCTCGCTCCTCGTTGTCGCCGGGCCGCCCGCGGTGGCCGTGGCGCCGTCGCCCACCGTGGCGTCCCCGTCCGCCGCGTACCGCCTGCCCGCCCTGGTCCCCGGGCTGCCGCGCGCGGTGCGGGCGACCACCCGGCCCCGGCACATCGAGTACGTGCCGCGGTCCGAGGTGGCGCCCGCCGGCCGGGCGGCCCGGTGCAGTGCCTCCACCGGGCCCTACCAGCGGCAGGCGGAGCGCTACCTGGGGCGGCAGGTGGACGGGCGGCAGAGCACGGGGGACTGCCGGGCGATCCGGCGGTTCCAGCAGGCCCACCGCATCGCGCCGGCGACCGGCTTCGCCGGCCCGGTCACGGGAGCGATCGTGCGGGTGATGCGGGCCAGGAAGGACCCCAACCGGGCCGGGCACTGCCCCGCCCTCGCCCAGCGGACCGCGTGTGTCGACCTGAACCGGCAGCTGATGTGGGTGCAGCAGAGCGGTCGGGTGATCCTCGAACCGGTGGCGATCCGGAGCGGTGCGCCGACGATGGAGACCCGCACCGGCTCGTACCGGATCTATCTGCGCCACCGGCACCACATCTCGAACCTCTACGGCACGCGGATGCCCTACGCCCAGTTCTTCGACCGCGGGGAGGCGCTGCACGGCGTCTACGAGGACATCTTCTCGGGGGCCGGCTCGCACGGCTGCGTCAACCTCACCATGGCGGACGCGCGGCGGGCGTGGGAAGTGCTGAGGAAGGGCGACACCGTGTACGTCTGGGGGCGGAAGCCCGGCGTGTGAGCACGGTTTCCGCGCCCGTCCCCCGGGGCCCCGCGGCGTCGCCTGCGACACTGAGGGGGATGAACGAGACAGCGAAGCGCGCCCGTGCCGCCATCGACCTCGCCGCCGTGCGGTCGAATGTGCGTGCACTGCGGGACCGCGCACCCCGGGCAGAGCTGATGGCCGTGGTCAAGTCCGACGGCTACGGACACGGAGCGGTGCGCTGTGCGCGTGCCGCCCGTGAGGCCGGTGCGGGCTGGCTGGGCACAGCGCTGCCCGAGGAGGCGTTCGCGCTGCGGGCGGCCGGTGACACCGGGCGGCTGCTGTGCTGGCTGTGGACGCCGGGCGGCCCCTGGCGCCGGGCCATCGAGCAGGACATCGAGGTCGCGGTGAGCGGGCTGTGGGCGCTGCGTGAGGTGACCGCGGCGGCCCGGGAGTGCGGCCGGCCCGCCCGCGTCCAGCTCAAGATCGACACCGGGCTCGGCCGCAACGGCTGCGCACCCGCCGACTGGCCCGAGCTGACCGCCGCGGCGCGGGCCGCCGAGGCCGAGGGCACGCTGACCGTCACCGGCGTCTGGTCGCACTTCGCCTGCGCCGACGAGCCCGGCCACCCCTCGATCGCCGCCCAGCTGGCCGTCTTCCAGGAGGCGTTGCGGACCGCCGAGCGGGCCGGGCTGCACCCCGAGGTGCGGCATATCGCCAACACCCCGGCGCTGCTGACCCTCCCCGAGGCGCATTTCGACCTGGTCCGTACCGGTATCGGCATCTACGGCATCTCGCCCAGCCCCGAGGTCGGCACCTCGCAGGACTTCGGGCTGCGGCCCGCGATGACGCTGGAGGCCTCGCTCGCCTCGGTCAAGCGCGTCCCGGGCGGCCACGGCGTGTCGTACGGGCACCACTACACGACGCCCGGGGAGACCTCCCTGGCGCTGGTCCCGCTCGGCTACGCGGACGGCATCCCGCGGCACGCCTCCGGGACCGGCCCGGTGCTGGTCGCCGGCAAGTGGCGGACGGTCGCCGGGCGGATCGCGATGGACCAGTTCGTGGTCGACCTGGGCGGCGACAGCGCCGAGCCGGGTGATCCGGCGGTGCTGTTCGGCCCGGGGGACCGTGGTGAGCCGACCGCGGAGGACTGGGCCAGGGTGGCCGGAACCATCGGCTACGAGATCGTCACACGGATCGGATCCCGGGTCCCGCGCGTCTACGTGGACAGCGGCATACGGAGCGAAGCCGAAGGAGACAGCGCGCTCACGGGGGGTACGGCATGACCGAGGGACAGGAGGCCGCCGCGCAGGCGGTCGAGACGGCCGTCGAGGCGGCCGGCAACTGGGCGCGGGCGGGCCGGCACGCCGGTGTGGCCGGTGCCGCGATCGGGGTGGTCGCGGCGGGCGCCGCGGCCGGTGTGGCGATAGAGCGGCTGACGGTCGGCCGCGGGATGCGCCGCCGGGCCCGGCTCGCACTGGACGCCGCCGGCCCGTACGGCACGCTGCGCGGCACACCCGGGGCGGCGATCGCCGAGGACGGCACCGAGCTGTATTACGAGGTCGACGAGCCGGGCGTGGAGACGGGCCGGCCGGAGAAGGACGGCCACCCGGGCAAGAGCAGGAACGGCAAGGGCGGCAAGGCCGACCGGTCCGCCAAGCCGGTGCGCGGCAAGGAGGCCCGGGCCGCGCAGGAGGCCCAGGGCGGTCTGCGCAAGCGGCTGTCGGCGGCGCTGGGCCGGCGCGCCACGGCCCCCACGGTCGTCTTCAGCCACGGCTACTGCCTCAGCCAGGACTCCTGGCACTTCCAGCGCTCCGCCCTGCGCGGCGCGGTGCGGACCGTCCACTGGGACCAGCGCAGCCACGGCCGCTCCTCGCGCGGCCACGGCCAGATCGACGGCACCGAACCCGTCACCATCGACCTGCTGGGCCGGGACCTGAAGGCGGTGCTGGACGCGGCGGTCCCCGAGGGGCCGATCGTGCTGGTCGGGCACTCCATGGGCGGGATGACGGTGATGGCGCTGGCCGACCAGTTCCCCGAGTACGTCGCGGAGCGGGTGGTCGGGGTGGCGCTGATCGGCACGTCCGCGGGCCGGCTCAGCGAGGTCGGCTTCGGGCTGCCGTCCATGGGCGTCAAGGCCTTCCACTGGCTCGCGCCGGGGGTGCTGAAGGCGCTGGGCTGGCAGCGCGAGATCGTCGAGCGCGGGCGGCGGGCCACCGCCGATCTGTTCGCCGGGCTGATCAAGCGGTATTCGTTCGGGACGCCGGAGAAGGTGGACCCGGGCATCGCGCGGTTCGGCGAGCGGCTGATCGAGGCGACCCCGATCGATGTGGTCGCCGAGTTCTTCCCGGCGTTCGCGGTGCATGACAAGACCGAGGCGCTGGTCGCGTACGACGCGGTGCCCTCGCTGGTGCTCGCCGGGGAGAACGATCTGATCACCCCGGCCGACCACAGCCGGACGATCGCCGAGGTGCTGCCCGACGCGGAGCTGGTCTGTGTCCCCGGCGCCGGGCATCTGGTGATGCTGGAGCGGCCCGAGCTGGTCAATGAACATCTGGTGTCCCTGGTGGAACGCGCCGGCGCGGCGGCCCGCAGCTCCCGGCACGCCCGCGCCTGAGGTCATGGCCTGCCGGGGCCTGGCCCGGCAGGCCGGGGCCCCAGCCGGACCAAGGGGTGGCGAAGGGGCGACGGGGACCGGCTGCCGTCCCGCAGGGGCGTCGATGAGGGGTGGCGGCCGGGTGGCGGGCGGGACGTACCATTTGCGGCATGAGCACCACCGGCGCGATGGCGCACATCACCGTCAAGTCCCCCGATCAGATGCAGGAGTTGGGTCGCCGCCTGGCCCCGCTGCTGCGCCCCGGCGACCTGGTACTGCTCACCGGTGAGCTGGGAGCCGGCAAGACGACGCTGACCCGCGGCCTGGGCGAGGGCCTGGGCGTGCGCGGCGCCGTGACCTCTCCCACCTTCGTCATCGCCCGGGTCCACCCCTCGCTGGCCGGCGGCCCCCCGCTGGTGCATGTCGACGCCTACCGGCTCGGCGGCGGGCTGGACGAGATGGAGGACCTGGACCTCGATGTCTCGCTGCCGGAGTCGGTGGTGGTCGTGGAGTGGGGCGAGGGCAAGGTCGAGGAGCTGTCCGACGACCGGCTGCACGTGGTCATCGGCCGCGCCGTGGGGGACGACGGTCCGGCGGTCCTGGAGGCCGACGCGGACGATGTGCGCGAGGTGACGGTCACCGGCTTCGGCGCGCGCTGGGCGGACGCCGGCCTGCCCGCGCTGGAGACCTGCTGACGGCGGGGCGGGACGGCCGCTGCGGCGCCCCGGTCCGGCCCTGGACCCGGCCGGGCGCCCGGTAGTTTCCGACAAGCCGTCGGTAAGATGTTGCGCACCCGGTGCCGGGCGTGGTCACATGGGTGGAGACCCCAGTTAGGTGTGCCTAAGTAGCCAGCCTAGCTTCTGTCGCTTGCCCCAGGAGCCCCGGGAGGCGTCCATGTCGGCCCACCAGCCCTTCCCCCCGTCTGACGGCCGCGAGGACAGCCCCGTCGCGGCGGCCGGGCGCGCCGGCCGCGAGACGCCGACGATGAATGAGCTGCTGGCGGCGTGCGCCGCGGCCAGCGCGGTCTCCACACCCCCCGACGCCGCCGCGGAGGCCCGTCAGGACCAGCCCGCGGAGCCGGAGGCGGAGGAGTCCGAGGAACCGGCGTCCACCGGAGGCCGCGACGCGGCGTAGCCCGTAGGGGCTAAGCGCGGACCGTCCGGGAGCCGTGCGGTCAGGAGACCACGACGACCTTGGTGCCGGTGGGTGCGAAGTCCCACATCGCCTTGCCGTCCGCACGCGACTCACGGATTCCGCCGGTCTTCTTCCCCGCGCCCGGATCGGGCCGCGAGCCGTCCACGGCGGCGCTGAAGCCGACCGTGACCCCGCTGACGCTGGCGAACCGCACCACGTGCTCGATCGCGATCCCGTCCGAGCCCGTGACGCTGACCGACCGCGAGGCGACCGCGTAGGACCCCGGCGGCGGGCTGACGGTGCTCGGCGTGACCGTGAACGTACGCAGCGCCTTGTCCTGCGCGCCGACCAGCCAGACCCGCTTGGCGCCGAGCGAGTAGACGATCCGCTGGCCCTTGCCGGATGCCGCCGGGACCGGGGCCGGAGCCGGGGCCTTGTGCTTCTTGCCCTGCTTGGCCGGGTGCTTCTCGGGAGTGCTGTGCCGGCCGTCGCTGCGGGCCTGGGTGAGGGTGTCCGGGGCGGACGCCGCGGCCTGGTAGCCGAGCACTCCGACCACGACCAGGGCCGCCGTGGTCAGCGCGGTGACGATCGTGCTGCTCTTACCGGGCACCGCTGTGCCACCTTTCCTCCCTCTCCCTGCCGCCGGCGGGGAGTCCCGGGCCTGGAGGCCGGGCTGCTTGCTGCTGGGCTACGGGGGCGACGGTAGCACCGGGAACGGGAACCACCCGTCGAGCCGTAGTCTTAAGGACGTGCTGCTGCTAGCTCTTGACACCGCCACCCCCGCCGTCACCGTCGCGCTCCATGACGGCACCCGCGTTCTCGCCGAGTCCCGCCAGGTGGATGCGCGCCGGCACGGCGAGCTGCTGCTGCCCGCCGTCGACCGGGTGCTGGCCGAGGCCGGGCACAAGCTCGACGCGGTCAGCGACATCGTGGTCGGCGTGGGCCCGGGCCCGTACACGGGGCTGCGCGTCGGCCTGGTGACCGCCGCCACCTTCGGGTCCGTGCTCGGCGTACCCGTGCACGGACTGTGCACCCTGGACGGCATCGCTCACGCCTCCGGCCTGACCGAGCCCTTCGTCGTGGCCACCGACGCCCGCCGCAAAGAGGTCTACTGGGCGCGCTACGCGGATGCCCGCACGAGGCTCACGGACCCGGCCGTCGACCGCCCCGCGGACCTCGCCGACCAGGTGGCCGGCGTCCCGGCCGTGGGCGCGGGCGCGGTGCTCTACGACACGGTCTTCACCGGCGTACGGCGCGAGGCGCCCGAGCACCAGTCCGCCGGCGCGCTGGCGGACCTGGCCGCCCTGAAGCTCGCGGCGGGGGAGGAGCTGCTGCCGCCGCAGCCGCTGTACCTGCGGCGTCCGGATGCCCAGGTCCCCGCCAACTACAAGGTGGTCACTCCCCGGTGAGTTCCCGCCCGTCGTCCGAGTCCCGCACCCCGGCGCCTCCCTCAGACGCTGTCCGGGCGGACCTCCAGTGCGGCGACGACGCCCGGCCGGGGGTCGTGCTGCGCGAGATGCGCTGGTGGGACATAGCGCCGGTGCTGGAGCTGGAGCGGGAGCTGTTCCCCGAGGACGCCTGGTCGCCGGGCATGTTCTGGTCCGAGCTGGCGCACGCCCGCGGCCCGTCCGCCACCCGCCGCTATCTCGTCGCCGAACTGGAGGTGCCGCCGCGTAGAGGCGCCGATGAGGGGCGGCGTGCGGGCCGGCTGGTCGGCTACGGCGGGCTGGCCGCCGTCGACGGCACCGGCGACATCCAGACCATCGCCACCGCCCGGGACCAGTGGGGCAGCGGCCTCGGCGCCCGGCTGCTGACCGAACTCCTGGGCGCGGCAACGGACTTCGAATGCCATGAGGTGCTGCTGGAGGTACGGGTCGACAACCTCCGCGCGCAGCGCCTCTACGAGCGTTTCGGCTTCGAGCCGATCGGTTTCCGCCGCGGCTACTACCAGCCCGGCAACGTCGACGCCCTGGTGATGCGCCGCACCACCCAGACCTCCTCCGAAGCACCCTCCGTACAAGGAACTTGACAACCATGGCTGACTCACGCGGCGGACCGCTGGTCCTCGGCATCGAGACCTCCTGCGACGAGACCGGTGTCGGCATCGTCCGCGGCCACACCCTGCTGGCCGACGCGGTCGCCTCCAGCGTCGACGAGCACGCCCGCTTCGGCGGCGTGGTGCCGGAGGTGGCCTCCCGCGCCCACCTGGAGGCGATGGTCCCCACCATCCAGCGCGCCCTGAAGGACGCCGGGGTCGCGGCCTCCGACCTGGACGGGATCGCGGTCACCGCGGGACCGGGCCTGGCCGGCGCGCTGCTGGTCGGCGTCTCGGCGGCCAAGGCGTACGCCTACGCCCTCGGCAAGCCGCTCTACGGCGTCAACCACCTCGCCTCGCACATCTGCGTCGACCAGCTGGAACACGGTGCGCTGCCGGAGCCGACCATGGCGCTGCTGGTGTCCGGCGGCCACTCCTCGCTCCTGCTGGCGCCGGACATCACCTCCGACGTACGGCCGCTGGGCTCGACCATCGACGACGCGGCCGGTGAGGCGTTCGACAAGATCGCGCGGGTGCTGAACCTCGGCTTCCCGGGCGGCCCGGTCATCGACCGCTACGCCCGCGAGGGCAACCCCGACGCGATCCGCTTCCCGCGCGGACTGACCGGCCCCCGCGACCCGGTCTACGACTTCTCCTTCTCCGGTCTGAAGACGGCGGTGGCCCGCTGGATCGAGGCCAAGCGGGCGGCCGGCGAGGAGGTGCCGGTGGCGGATGTCTCGGCGTCGTTCCAGGAGGCCGTGGTGGACGTGCTGACCCGTAAGGCCGTGCGGGCCTGCAAGGACAACGGTGTGGACCACCTGATGATCGGCGGCGGGGTCGCGGCCAACACCCGGCTGCGGGCGATGGCCGAGCGCCGCTGCGAGGACGCCGGCATCACCCTGCGGGTACCGCGGCCCAAGCTGTGCACCGACAACGGTGCGATGGTCGCGGCCCTGGGCGCGGAGATGGTGGCCCGCAACCGGCCGGCCTCCGCCTGGGACCTCTCCGCGGACTCGTCCCTCCCGGTCACCGAACCGCATGTGCCCGGCGAGGCCCCCGAGGACGCCCCTCACACGCACTCCCACTCCCACGACCATGACCACGTCCACGAGATGAGCAAGCACAACCTCTACTCCTGAGGCCCGGCGAGGACTCGTTTTGTACTTCTTCGAGTCCTCGCGCCGCCCCCGGCCCCACGTCCGGCCCGAGGTCTTACCCTGACTGGAGCACCGAGCGTGCGAGTGGGGAGGCGGCAGGCTGTGGACTGGTTCTGGTGGGTCTTCATCTTCTTCATGGCGGGCGGCTTCGCGAAGGTCGCCGACACCGCCCGCACCGCGCTGCGTACCCGGCACGAACGCAAGATGGAGCGCCTGGAGACCGCCCGCCAGGAGCGGCAGGAGCTGGCCGCCGCCCAGAAGCCGCCGGAGCCGGTGTGCGGGTGCACCCACCACCTCGCCAAGCATGACAAAAAGGGCAAGTGTCATGAGCGGGTGGAGATGGCGGTCGCCTGGGACGCCGACCACAAGCCGGTGCAGTACGAGGCCGGCCAGTGCACCTGCCAGCAGTACATCGGCCCGCGGCCGCTCTCCCAGATCTACGCCGAGGACCTCACCGACCTGGCGTGACCGGGTCCGTGGCCGGGTGCCCCAGCAGCATGGTGGGGGCGCCGGCGACCCGGGTGAGGAAGATCGTGCAGGACGTGCGGCCGCCGCCGAGCTTCAGCTTCTTGCGCAGCTCCTCGGGCTCCACCGCGGAGCCCCGCTTCTTGATCACCGCGATCCCGACCCCGCGCTCCCGCAGCAGCGCCCTGAGCTTCTTGACGTGGAACGGCAGCACATCGGTGATCGCATAGGCGGTCGCGTACGGCGTCCCGACCAGCCGGTCCGCGGTGATGTAGGCGATCGTCGGGTCGATCAGCCGCCCGTCGATCCGCGCCGCGACATCCGCGACGAGATGCGCCCGGATCACCGCCCCGTCCGGCTCGTACAGCCAGTCGCCGACCGGGCCGACCGGCGCCTGTGGCGTGTCGTCGCCGGCGGACGGGTCCGGCAGCCCGGTACCGAGCAGCGAGTCCCCCGCGGGCAGCAGGGTGGCGCGGCGGCCACCGGGCACCGGGCGGGGCACGCCCCCCGCACCGGTCCCGAACCACACCACGGCCTCCTTGACGTCGCCCCCGTCCGAGATCCACTCCGTCTCGGCGTCCTCGGGCAGCGCCTCGTGCGGCACCCCCGGCGCGATCTTCAGCGCCGCGACCGGTGCCTTACGGGCCGCCTCGACGGCCCAGGACAGCGGCGGTGAGTACGCCTCCGGATCGAAAATCCGGCCACCCCTGGCCTTGCTGCGCCGGGCCGGATCGACGAACACCGCGTCATACCCGGCGGTGTCCACCTCCGTCACATCCGCACAGCGCACCTCGATCAACTCCGCGAGCCCCAGCGCCTCCGCGTTGGCCCGCGCCGCCGCACAGGCCAATGGGTCACGGTCGACGGCCAGCACCCGGATGCCGGCGCGCGCCAGCGCGATCGCGTCGCCGCCGATACCGCAGCACAGGTCGGCCAGCGTACGGACGCCCAGCGCGGCGAGCCGTCGCGCACGGTGTGCTGCCACCGTGGCGCGGGTGGACTGCTCCACACCGTTGGGCGTGAAGTACATCCGCCCCGCGTCGGCCCCGAACTTCGCCGCGGCCCGCTGCCGGAGCCGCGCCTGCCCGAGCGCGGCGGAAACGAGCTCAGCGGGGTGCTCCCGCCGCAGCCTTGTGGCTGCCGCCAGCTCATCCGACGGGTCGTGGTCCCGCAGCTCTGTCAGCAGGGCCTGCCCCTCGGGGGTGAGGAGGGCGGTGAGGGTGTCTCCGTCATTCACGGTGTCATTGTCCTCCCACGTTTTTGTCTGTCCCGCCGTGGTGGTTGTTCGCCGTTGCGCCTGCGGCGGGCCGGGTCCGCTGCGCGGGCGTGGGTTCGGGTGATGCTTGCGGTTTCCCGCCGTGGCGCCTGCGGCGGGCTGGGTGGTTGTTGGGTGCGGTGACGGGCCTCCGGGGCCTGGTGTGTGGACTGCTTCGCTTTACGTCCACACACCAGGCCCCTCCGGCCCGTCCCCTCCCGTTGGGGAGTGGGTGACGGTGGGTGGGGGCGTGCCGCCGTCAGCCATAACCGGGCCCTACGAGGTGCACCGGCCCACCTACGCCAACCCCCACCCGCGCAGACCCGTCACCGCACCCGACAGCCCCGCGCAGCGGCCCCGCCCGCCGCAGGCGCAACGGCGAACAACCACCACGGCGGGAAAGCCGAAAACACGGGCCGAAGGCAAAGCGCAGCGGGCCACAAACGGCGAGCAACCACCACGGCGGGACAGCCGAAAACGTGGGAAGAATTCAAACCGGCTCACGCCGCCGCTGCGCGTGATCGCTGATCCGCAGGAGCAGGGCCACCATGAGCCAGTTGGCGACCAGTGAGGAGCCCCCCTTGGCGAGGAAGGGGAGGGCTTTGCCCGTGAGGGGGATGAGGCCGGTGACGCCGCCGGCGACGACGAAGACCTGGAGGAGGAGCGCGCCGGAGAGGCCGACCGCGAGGAGTTTGCCGAAGGGGTCGCGGGCGCTCAGGCCGACCCGGAGGCCGCGCTGGGCCAGCAGTACGTAGAGCATGATCACGGCCATGACCCCGGCCAGGCCCAGCTCCTCGCCGACGGTGGTGAGGATGAAGTCGCTGTTGCCGGCGAAGCCGATCAGTTCGGGGCGGCCCTGGCCGAGGCCGCTGCCGCTGATGCCGCCGCTGCCGAAGCTGAACAGGGCCTGGGCGAGCTGGTCGGACATGTGCTCCGCCTGGCCCGCCTTGGTGAACGCCCGCATCGGGTCGAGCCAGGCGGTGACCCGGCCGTGGACATGCGGTTCGAGGGAACCGACCACGGCCGCGCCGACCGTGGCCATCAGCAGGCCGCACACCACCCAACTGGTGCGGTCGGTGGCCATGTAGAGCATGATCACGAAGACGCCGAAGAAGATCAGCGAGGTGCCCAGGTCCCGTTCGAAGATCAGCACCAGCAGGCTGATCGCCCAGATCGTGAAGATCGGCGCGAGCTGCCGCCCCGGGGGCAGCTGGATGCCCATGACCCGGCGGCCGGCCAGCGCCAGGGCGTCGCGGTTGACGGTGAGATAGCCCGCGAAGAACACCGAGATCATGATCTTCACGAACTCACCGGGCTGCAACGACAGCGGCCCCAGCAGGATCCAGCGCTTGGCGCCGTACATATCGGCGCCGAAGAAGGCCGGTGCCATCAGCAGCACCAGCGCGATCACCATCGTCAGATAGATGTAGCGCTGGAGGATGCGGTGATCGCGCAGCATCAGCAGGATGGCGAGGCAGGCCACCACCCCGATCACCGTCCACAGCAGCTGGCCGTTGGCCGCCTGGGCCGTCTTCAGCCGGGGCGACTGTGCGTAGGTGAGGTCCAGGCGGTGCAGCAGCACCAGGCCGATTCCGGTCAGCAGGGTCGTCAGCGGCAGGATCAGCGGATCGGCGCGGGGCGCGTAGCGGCGCAGGACCAGATGCGGGACCAGCGTCATGAACAGCATGGCGGCGGTGAAGACGGCCAGTCCGCCGGGGAGCAGACCGCCCATCGACAGGCCGGTGTAGGTGTAGCCGAAGACCGCGATTAAAACGACGAGGGCGAGCAGCCGGGCCTCGGTTCTCCGCCGGTCCGGGGCCTGGGCGAGCGCGGCGAACGTCATGGTGCGCTCGACATCCCTCTCCGGCACCCGGGCCTTCCGGGGAACTCTGGTCGGTGCACGCACGGCTTCTCCTCCGCCATCTTGTCGAGGCCGCCGGCCGGCCGGGTGCGGGCCCGGTTCGTCGGCCCGTCAGTCGAGGAAGTAGACGAGGCAGCCGAGGGCGTGGTTGCGAGGGAAGGGGAAGGCATGTCCGATTTGGCGGGAAGCTGCCTGCCTCGTAACCCGCCCCGCCCCCGCTGTAGATGGCCATGATCGCCGAAGCCGGGGCCGCCGGGGAACCGGGGCCGCGGATGGCCGGTCAACCGGCGTCGCGGGAAGAGCTCCCCGCCGCGCTGGCACTCCGCTTGACCGAGTGCTAACCGCGTCATAGTCTCGGCGTTGGCACTCTCCAGTGGGGAGTGCCAGACACAGCGACGGGCAGGTCCGGCACCCGCGACGACGGATCCACCTGGTCGCCACCTCAGACAGTTAACCCCGTGAGATCTCCGAAGGGGGAGGTCGGATCGTGACGACCACCAGCTCCAAGGTTGCCATCAAGCCGCTTGAGGACCGCATCGTGGTCCAGCCGCTCGACGCCGAGCAGACCACGGCCTCGGGCCTGGTCATTCCGGACACCGCCAAGGAGAAGCCCCAGGAGGGCGTCGTCCTGGCCGTGGGCCCGGGCCGGGTCGAGGACGGCAAGCGCGTCGAGCTCGACGTGAAGGTCGGCGACGTCGTGCTCTACAGCAAGTACGGCGGCACCGAGGTGAAGTACAACAACGAGGACTACCTCGTTCTCTCGGCTCGCGACGTGCTCGCGATCGTCGAGAAGTAAGTCACCCAGTTTTGCCGTGATCTGCGCCCCTGGTTCCCGCGTCTAATCAACCCGGGGCAGGGGCGCAGTTCGTTTGAGCGACAGCGGTCCCCACGTCGTGGCCGAGGATCGCAATGAGAGGACTTGAAGCAACCCATGGCGAAGATCCTGAAGTTCGACGAGGACGCCCGTCGCGCCCTTGAGCGCGGCGTCAACAAGCTTGCCGACACCGTCAAGGTGACCATCGGCCCCAAGGGCCGCAACGTCGTCATCGACAAGAAGTTCGGCGCGCCGACCATCACCAACGACGGTGTCACCATCGCCCGTGAGGTCGAGGTCGACGACCCGTACGAGAACCTGGGCGCCCAGCTCGTCAAGGAGGTGGCGACCAAGACCAACGACATCGCGGGTGACGGCACCACCACCGCCACCGTGCTGGCCCAGGCGCTGGTCCGTGAGGGTCTGCGCAACGTCGCCGCCGGCGCCTCCCCCGCCGCCCTGAAGAAGGGCATCGACGCCGCCGTCAAGGCCGTCTCCGACGAGCTTCTCTCCACCGCCCGTCCGATCGACGACAAGTCCGACATCGCCGCCGTGGCCGGTCTGTCCGCGCAGGACAAGCAGGTCGGCGAGCTCATCGCCGAGGCGATGGACAAGGTCGGCAAGGACGGTGTCATCACCGTCGAGGAGTCCAACACCTTCGGTCTGGAGCTGGACTTCACCGAGGGCATGGCCTTCGACAAGGGCTACCTCTCGCCGTACATGGTCACCGACCAGGAGCGTATGGAGGCCGTCCTCGAGGACCCGTACATCCTGATCCACCAGGGCAAGATCTCCTCGATCCAGGACCTGCTGCCGCTGCTGGAGAAGGTCATCCAGGCCGGTGCCTCCAAGCCGCTGCTGATCATCGCCGAGGACGTCGAGGGCGAGGCCCTGTCGACCCTGGTCGTGAACAAGATCCGTGGCACCTTCAACGCCGTGGCCGTCAAGGCCCCCGGCTTCGGTGACCGCCGCAAGGCGATGCTCGGCGACATGGCCACCCTCACCGGTGCCACCGTCATCGCCGAGGAGGTCGGCCTCAAGCTCGACCAGGCCGGTCTGGACGTGCTCGGCACCGCCCGCCGGGTGACCGTCACCAAGGACGACACCACCATCGTCGACGGTGGCGGCAAGGCCGAGGACGTCACCGGCCGCGTGGCCCAGATCAAGGCCGAGATCGAGTCCACCGACTCGGACTGGGACCGCGAGAAGCTCCAGGAGCGCCTCGCCAAGCTCGCCGGTGGCGTCTGCGTCATCCGCGTGGGTGCGGCCACCGAGGTCGAGCTCAAGGAGAAGAAGCACCGTCTGGAGGACGCCATCTCCGCGACCCGCGCCGCGGTCGAGGAGGGCATCGTCTCCGGTGGTGGCTCCGCGCTGGTCCACGCCGGCAAGGTGCTGGAGGGCTCCCTCGGCAAGGAGGGCGACGAGGCCACCGGTGTCGCCGTCGTCCGCCGCGCCGTCGTCGAGCCGCTGCGCTGGATCGCGGAGAACGCCGGTCTTGAGGGCTACGTCATCACCGCCAAGGTCGCTGAGCAGGACAAGGGCAACGGCTTCAACGCCGCCACCGGCGAGTACGGCGACCTGGTCAAGGCCGGCGTCATCGACCCGGTCAAGGTCACCCGCTCCGCCCTGGAGAACGCCGCGTCCATCGCCTCGCTGCTGCTGACGACCGAGACCCTGGTCGTCGAGAAGCCCGCCGAGGAGGAGCCGGAGGCCGGTCACGGTCACGGCCACGCGCACTGACGCGAGCCGTCGCGCACTGACGTGAGCCGTCACCTCGGCTGACGCGCCGCGCCGGACTGCTTCACCCGAGACCCGGTTCCCGCTTGGCGGGGGCCGGGTCTTCGGGTTTCCGGCGCGCGGCCGGGGCCCTGCCGGGGCCCCGGCAGGTTCACGCCGAGTGGTGCAGCTCCTCCCGCCGTACGGGGGTGAGGAACGGGCGGCCGCGGCCGTAGCGTTCGAGTTCGTCGAGGGCGTGGTCGGCCAGGCGGTGGAGCTCGGTGCCCAGGGAACCCGCCACATGCGGTGTCAGCAGCACGTTCGGCAGGTCGTACAACGGCGAACCGGGGCGCGGGAGTTCGGGCTCGGTGACGTCGAGGACGGCGTGCAGCCGGCCGGTGACCAGCTCGGGCAGCAGGGCCGCCTCGTCGACCAGCGAGCCGCGGGCGGTGTTGATCAGGGTCGCGCCGTCCGGCATCAGGGCCAGCTGCCGGGCGCCCAGCAGACGGCGGGTGGCGGGCAGCTGCGGGGCGTGCACGGTGACGATGTCGCTGTCGGCGCAGAGCGCGTCGAGCGGAACCGGGGCCGCGCCGAGCCGGGTGGCCTTGGCGGCCTCCACGTACGGGTCGTACAGCAGAACGCGCAGGTCGAAGGGGCGCAGCAGTTCGATGACGCGGCGGCCGATGCGGGAGGCGCCGATGACGCCGACGGTGCGGCGGTAGTTGCCGGCCCCGGCGAGTTCGCCCGGCCAGTCGTGGGGCGCGCGCAGACCGCGGTAGCGGTGGGCGGCGTGCAGAACGCGCTTGTTGGCGAAGAGGATCGCGGCGAGGGTGTATTCAGCGACCGGGAGGGCGTTGGCGGCGGCGGCCGAACTGACGGCGATGCCGCGGTCCCAGCAGGCGTCGGTGAGGTGGTGCTTGACCGAGCCGGCGGCGTGCACGACGGCCCGCAGCCGGGGGGCCGCGGCCAGCACCCGGTCGGTGAGCGGTGGCGCGCCCCAGCAGGTGAGCAGCACCTCGGCGCCGGCGAGGGCGGCGGCGACCTCGGGGGTGGGGTCGGCCAGATCGTGGGCGACCAGGTGCGGATCCGTACGGGCCAGGGCCGCGAGGCGGGTGTGGTGGCGGGCGCCGAGGAGCCGGCCGGCGACGCCCGGCCCCATCGACAGCAGCAGACCGGGCCGGACCGGTGGCGTTTCCGCAGGTCCTGGGGGACTGTCAGAGGTGGGGTGCATAGTGCTGAACGGACCTCCTTCGCGGTCGTCCGCCGTCGCGCCTCGCTCGTCCGCGTCGCGCGTCGCCGGCCGGTTCGCGTCGTTGTGCGTCCTGTGCCGTTCCGCGGGGACGGGCCCGTGGACGCTCCGTCCCCCGCACCCCACCGCCCCGCCCCGCGCGCCACGGCCATGGCACCACCCCGGCGCCGCCCTCGGCAACGGGCCGGATGACCCGGCGTCAGCGGGGCCCGTATTTACGGCCGGTACGGGACGTCAGTCCCCCCAGCACGCCGCGGGGCGCCAGCTTCACCGCGCCCATCAGCGCCTTGTACCGCGGATCCGGAATGGACAGCGACTTCCCCCGCGTCAGGTCCTTCATCGCGGCGTCGACCAGCTTGTCGGCGTCCAGCCACATCCACCCGGGGATGTTGTCCGTCCCCATCCCGGCCCGCTGGTGGAACTCGGTCCGTACGAATCCCGGGCACAGCGCCATCAACCGCACGCCGCTGCCCGCCAGATCGCGCGCCGCGCCCTGGGTGAACTGCACGACCCAGGCCTTGCTCGCGCCGTAGGTGCCCCGCGGTACGAACGCCGCCACCGACGCCACATTGACCACCGCGCCGCGCCGCCGGTCCCGCATCCCGCGCACCCCGGCCGTGGTCAGCCGCAGCACCGCCTCACAGTGCACCTTGAGCATCGTCAGCTCGTCGGCCATCGAGACCTCGAGGTACTCGCCCTTGTTGCCGAAACCGGCGTTGTTCACCAGCAGGTCCACCGGGTGCTTGGGGTCCGAGAGCCGGGCCTCGACGGCTGCGATGCCCTCCTCGGTGGCCAGATCGGCGCTCAGCACCTCCGCCTCGATGCCGTGCCGGTCGTGCAACTCGGTGGCCTGCTCGCGCAGTCGCTTCTCGTCGCGGGCCACCAGCACCACGCTGTGGCCGTCGCTCGCGAGCCGCCGGGCGAACGCCGCCCCGATGCCCGCTGTCGCTCCCGTGATCAATGCAGTCGTCATACGGGCACGCTATCCGCCCCGGGCACGGCGCCCGAGCCCCAACCCCCGCGGCGCGGCCGCCCCACGGCCCACCGGAGGCAGATCCTCCGCCGCCCGCTCCGGGCCCCACCGCCCCGGGCCCGGCGGAACCGCTCAACCCGCCGCCCGCTCCGCATACTTCCGCGCCTTCTCCCGCGCCTCCTCCGGCAGCGCCGCATCCGCCTCCAGCAGCCGCGGCAGCAGCTCCCGCCGGGTCGTCAGGGCCCGGAACATCAGCCCGATCGTCACCTCGTGATCCGGCCGGTGCGTCACCTCGACGGCGTCCCCGGCGCGGATCTCGCCCGGCTCGATCACCCGCAGATACGCACCGGGCACCGCGGCCTGGGTGAACCGCCTGATCCAGCCGCGCTCGCCGAGCCACGCATGGAACGTCCGGCACGGAATCCGCGGTGAGGTCACCTCCAGCAGCAGCCGCGGACCCACCCGCCAGCGCTCGCCGATACGGGCGCCGGTGACCTCGACGCCCGACGTGGTGAGGTTCTCGCCGAAGACCCCATTGGCCAGCTCGCGGCCCAGCTCCCGCTGCCAGTCGTCCAGATCCTCCCGGGCATAGGCGTAAACGGCCTGGTCGTCGCCGCCGTGATGGCGCAGGTCGACCACCGCGTCACCGGCCAGCCCGCTGCCGCCGACGCCCTTGGGACCCGGCGCGGACACCGCCACCGTCCCGTCCACGGGCCGCTTGTCGATGCCCGTACCGCCCTCCGCAGTGGTGTGCCGGCACGGGGTCGGCCGCCCCAGGTTCACGCTCAGCAGCTTCATACGGTGCTCCGTAACTCGGTCGTGCGGCGTGCTCCGGGACCGGCTTCCGCCGGCGTCGCCCCAGCTCATACGCGCCGCTGATGCACGCTAGCCGTGTGCCCCAAAAGCAATGACGCAATTTTTCCCGATCGATCCAAGCGGCGCTTATGCTCGAAATATGATCGAGGCCCGTCACCTCCGTGTGCTGCGCGCTGTCGCCAGGTCCGGCTCGTTCTCGGCCGCCGCGCGTGAACTGGGCTGCACTCAGCCGGCCGTCAGCCAGCAGATGAAGGCGCTGGAACAGTCCGCCGGCACCCCGCTGCTGGTCCGCGCGGGCCGCGAGATGCGGCTGACCCAGGCGGGTGAGGCGCTCGTCCGGCACGCCGTCGGCATCCTGGCCGGGCTCACCGCCGCCGAGGAGGAGATCGCCGCCATCGCGGGCCTGCGCGCAGGACGGGTGCGGCTGGTGTCGTTCCCCTCCGGCAGCTCGACGCTGGTGCCGACGGCCCTGGCGACGATGCGCGCCGCGCATCCGGGCACCCGGGTCTCGCTGGTCGAGGCCGAGCCGCCGCGCTCGATCGAGATGCTGCGCAACGGTGACTGCGAGATCGCACTGGCCTTCCGCTACCCCGAGGTGCGCGGTGCGGACCCGGCGGCGGGGGCGGAGTGGGACGACCTGGTGGTGCGCCCGATCCTGGCGGACCGGCTGGTCGGGCTGGTGCCGGCCTGCCACCGGCTGGCGAAGGCGGGCGTCGCGCGCTTCGCCGACTTGGCCGACGAACCGTGGATCGCGGGCTGTCCCCGCTGCCGCAGGCATCTCGTGGAGGTCTGTGAGAGCGCGGGCTTCACCCCGCGGATCGACTTCGCCACGGACGACTATCCGGCGGTCATCGGCCTGGTCGGGGCCGGTCTGGGAGTCGCCGCGCTGCCCGAGCTGACCCTCGCGTCGGTGCGTCCCAAGGGGGCGACGGCGGTACGTCTGGAGCCTGCCGTCCATCGCGAGATCGTCGCGCTCACCCTGCCGGATCTGGCGCAGGTCCCCGCCGTCGAGGCGACGCTCGACAAGCTGGTGGACGCCGCGGGGCGCTGACGGCCCGGGGCCTTCGGCTTCGGCGCCATGCAGGAACGTTTCTTCAGGAGCGGTCCGCTCCCGGGGTGTCAGGCGCCGGAGGCGCCCGGGTGGCCGGTCATGGAAGAGGCGGGGACCAGCCGGTGCCGGGCCCGGCCCATGAGTTCCTCGCGCTCGTCCTCCGTCAGTCCGCCCCACACCCCGTAGGGCTCACGAACGGCCAGTGCATGCGCCGCGCACTCGGCCCGTACCGGGCAGCGCATGCAGACCTCCTTCGCCGATGTCTCACGCGCGCTGCGGGCCGCTCCGCGCTCACCTTCGGGATGGAAGAACAGCGAGCTGTCCACGCCACGGCAGGCGGCCAGCAGCTGCCAGTCCCAGAGGTCTGCGTTCGGGCCCGGGAGGCGGGAGAAATCTGCCATTGCTTGTCCCCTCGAAGCGATGCTGATTCGGGCTCGGTGCTCACGACGGTACATCTACTGTCGAAGTAGATGTAAATATGACTCATTGCGAATCTAGTCATAGTCACCACGAAAATGGAAGAAAGAGAGCCAAATAGGGCATAGGGTGCACGCGCGGATGCCGGTCGCCCATTGAGTCGTCTGCGTATCCGGCTCCTCACGGAGCGTGCTGAACTCGGTCGCCGAAGCCGTAACTCTTTCGAGTGACCGTCGTTGAGAGTGCGGAGGCGGTTGGCAGAGGTAGACCCCGGGCAAATGTCCGAGGGCCGTCAATCGCTCAGGTGACGATACGTACCAGCCTGGAGGCTCAAGGTGACGCGCATCAGCTGCGGAGGGCGGTCATGACATCCGTCCTCGTCTGCGACGACTCCCCGCTTGCCCGAGAGGCGCTCCGTCGGGCGGTTGCGACCGTGCCCGGCGTCGAGCGCGTGACGACCGCGGCCAACGGCGAGGAAGTCCTCCGCCGCTGGGGTGCCGATCGTTCGGATCTGATTTTGATGGACGTACGGATGCCCGGTCTCGGCGGTGTCGAGACCGTGCGCCGGCTGCTGTCGGCGGACCCGGGCGCCCGGATCATCATGCTCACGGTGGCCGAGGATCTGGACGGGGTCGCGCTCGCGGTCGCCGCCGGTGCCCGCGGCTATCTGCACAAGGACGCCTCGCGCGCCGAGCTGCGGGCGACGGTGACCCAGGCGCTCGCGGATCCGACGTGGCGGCTCGCCCCGCGCCGGCTGCGGTCCGCCGAGATGGGTGCCGCGCCGACGCTCACCGCGCGTGAGATCCAGGTGCTGGAGGGCATGAGTCACGGCCGCTCCAACGCCGAGATCGGCCGTGAGCTGTTCCTCTCGGAGGACACGGTCAAGACCCACGCCCGGCGCCTCTTCAAGAAACTCGGCGCCTCGGACCGAGCGCATGCGGTGGCCCTGGGCTTCCGCTGGGGACTGGTCCGCTAAGGCGTTGTGACGTGCAGCGACGCGGGGGAGTGAAGATCCCCGCCCGCCGTGTGGCGGGCGGGGCGGCAGAGCGCCCCGCGGCCGTCGGCGTACGACGGCGGTCCGATTCGCCGCGCGGTGCCGCATCCTTGGGAGTATGGAGTTCCTCGGGGACGGGCCGGTCGGGCACGAGGGGAGGGCGCAGGACATGACATCAGCCGGCGCACCTGCCGCTCATAACGCTTCAGTGCACAAGTGCGGACCTGATGCCGCGGATCGCGCGGCGCCAAGGCACCATGGTCCGATGCGCGATGACGGGAAGCAGGAAATCGGCGATCTCGTCGCACGCGCCGTAGAGGGGGACCAGCGGGCCACCCACGATCTTCTGGCCCATGTGCACCCCCTCGCCCTGCGCTACTGCCGTACCCGGCTGTCGCGGCTGCCGGGTGATGCCCGGCACTTCGTCGAGGATCTGGCGCAGGAAGTGTGTGTCGCGGTGCTCTGTGCGCTGCCGCGCTACCGCGACACCGGCAAGCCCTTCGAGGCCTTCGTCTTCGCGATCGCCGGCCACAAGGTCGCCGATCTCCAGCGCGCCGCCATGCGGCATCCGGGCAGCACCGCCGTGCCGTCCGACGAGATGCCCGAGCAGCCGGACGACTCCCTCGGTCCCGAGGAGCGGGCGCTGCTGAGCAGCGACGCCGAGTGGGCCAAGAAGCTGCTGGCGAATCTTCCGGAGAACCAGCGTGAGCTGGTGTTGCTGCGGGTCGCCGTCGGGCTGACGGCCGAGGAGACCGGGCAGATGCTGGGGATGTCGCCCGGTGCGGTGCGGGTGGCCCAGCACCGTGCGCTGAGCAGGCTGCGGGCGCTGGCCGAGCAGTAGCGGTTCCCGGTCGGAAGCGGCCGGATGTCGCCGTAGAAAAGCACAAGTGACGAGGCCCTCATCGCTCGTGGAATGGGCCACCCCATTAGGCCGTTAGCATGGGAGTCCGCGCTGAGGCAAGAGCATTGGGGAAGGTGTCATGAGTGACAACGTCGACGGTATGCCCGCCAAATTCGCCATGCTCGGGCTGACATACGACGACGTGCTGCTGCTGCCCGGTGCGTCGGAGGTGCTGCCCAACGCGGTGAGCACCGCGTCCCGGGTCTCGCGCAACGTCACGGTGAACATCCCGCTGCTGTCCGCGGCGATGGACAAGGTCACCGAGGCGCGGATGGCCATCGCCATGGCGCGGCAGGGCGGCGCGGGTGTGCTCCACCGCAACCTGTCCATCGAGGACCAGGCCAACCAGGTCGACCTGGTCAAGCGCTCCGAGTCCGGCATGGTCACCGACCCGATCACGGTCCGCCCGGACGCCTCGCTCGCCGACGCCGACGCGCTCTGTGCCAAGTTCCGCATCAGCGGTGTGCCGGTGACGGACGCCGCGGGCAAGCTGCTGGGCATCGTGACCAACCGCGACATGGCCTTCGAGATGGACCGCAGCCGTCAGGTCCGCGAGGTCATGACGCCGATGCCGCTGGTCACCGGCAAGGTCGGCATCTCCGGCGAGGACGCCATCGAGCTGCTGCGCCGCCACAAGATCGAGAAGCTGCCGCTGGTCGACGACGCGGGCGTGCTCAAGGGCCTGATCACCGTCAAGGACTTCGTCAAGGCGGAGAAGTACCCGAACGCCGCCAAGGACGCCGAGGGCCGGCTGGTCGTCGGTGCCGCGGTGGGCGTCGGCGGCGAGGCGTACGAGCGGGCCCAGGCGCTGGTCGAGGCCGGTGCCGACTTCCTCGTCATCGACAGCGCGCACGGCCACAGCCGCGGCATCCTCGACATGATCGCCAAGGTCAAGTCCAACATCAACGTCGATGTCGTCGGCGGCAATGTCGCCACCCGCGACGGTGCCCAGGCGCTGATCGACGCGGGCGCCGACGGCATCAAGGTCGGTGTCGGCCCCGGCTCCATCTGCACCACCCGCGTCGTCGCCGGTGTCGGCGTACCGCAGGTCACCGCGATCTACGAGGCCGCGCAGGCCGCGAACGCCGCGGGTGTGCCGCTGATCGGTGACGGCGGTCTCCAGTTCTCCGGTGACATCGCCAAGGCCATCGCGGCCGGTGCGGACACGGTGATGCTGGGCTCGCTGCTGGCCGGCTGCGAGGAGTCGCCCGGCGAGATGGTCTTCATCAACGGCAAGCAGTTCAAGTCGTACCGCGGCATGGGTTCGCTGGGCGCGATGCAGTCCCGCGGCCAGGCCCGCTCCTTCTCCAAGGACCGCTACTTCCAGGACAACGTGCTCTCCGAGGACAAGCTGGTCCCCGAGGGCATCGAGGGCCAGGTGCCCTACCGCGGCCCGCTCGCCTCGGTCGCCCACCAGCTGATCGGTGGTCTGCGCGCCTCCATGGGCTACGTCGGCTCCGCCGACATCCCCGAGCTCAAGGAGAAGGGCCGCTTCGTCCGGATCACCGCGGCGGGTCTCAAGGAGAGCCACCCGCACGACGTCCAGATGGTTACCGAGGCGCCCAACTACTCTCGTCGCTGAGCGTCCCCGGTCGACAGGGACCGGATGACAGCACTGAGCACCGATGCCCGCGGCCGCTCCCCGGCCGCGGGCTTCGGTGTGTCGGGGATACTGGAACGGCAGACGTAGAGGGAAAGGCCACACACGTGACTGAGATCGAGATCGGGCGCGGCAAGCGCGGCCGCCGGGCATACGCATTCGACGACATCGCCGTCGTACCCAGTCGCCGCACCCGCGACCCGAAGGAGGTCTCGATCGCCTGGCAGATCGACGCCTACCGTTTCGAGCTGCCGTTCCTGGCCGCTCCCATGGACTCGGTGGTCTCGCCGCAGACCGCGATCCGCATCGGTGAGCTGGGCGGCCTGGGCGTCCTCAACCTGGAGGGTCTCTGGACCCGGTACGAGGACCCGGAGCCGCTGCTCGCCGAGATCGCGGAGCTGGACGGCGCCACGGCCACCAAGCGGCTCCAGGAGATCTACGCCGCGCCGATCAAGGAAGAGCTGATCGGGCAGCGCATCAAGGAGGTGCGGGACGCCGGCGTGGTCACCGCTGCCGCGCTGTCGCCGCAGCGTACGGCGCAGTTCTCCAAGGCCGTCGTCGACGCGGGCGTGGACATCTTCGTGATCCGCGGCACCACCGTCTCCGCCGAGCACGTCTCCTCCGCGGCCGAGCCGCTGAACCTCAAGCAGTTCATCTACGAGCTGGATGTCCCGGTCATCGTCGGCGGCTGCGCCACGTACACCGCGGCGCTGCACCTGATGCGTACGGGCGCGGCGGGTGTGCTGGTGGGCTTCGGCGGCGGCGCCGCGCACACCACCCGGAACGTCCTCGGCATCCAGGTTCCGATGGCCACCGCGATCGCCGATGTCGCGGCCGCGCGCCGCGACTACATGGACGAGTCCGGCGGCCGCTACGTCCACGTCATCGCCGACGGCGGGGTGGGCTGGTCCGGTGACCTCCCGAAGGCGATCGCCTGCGGCGCCGACGCCGTGATGATGGGCTCCCCGCTCGCCCGCGCCACGGACGCGCCGGGCCGTGGCCACCACTGGGGCATGGAGGCGGTCCACGAGGACGTGCCGCGCGGCAAGCGGATGGACCTCGGTGCGGTCGGCACGACGGAGGAGGTGCTGTTGGGACCGTCCACCGTTCCCGATGGCTCGATGAACTTCTTCGGTGCGTTGCGCCGGGCGATGGCGACGACCGGGTACTCCGAGCTGAAGGAATTCCAGCGGGTCGAGGTGACGGTCGCCCCTCGGCGCTGAGTCCCACGTTGTCGGGTGGCCCGCCGTGCCTGTTTTCGCCTGTCGGCGGGAGGGGTGTGTTGGGGTGGGGCCCCTGGTTTGTGGTGGGTGCCGGGTGCGGGGCCTCCGGGGTGGGTGTTCGGACTGCTTCGCTTTACGTCCGAACACCCACCCCTCCGGCCCCGCCCCCTCCCGCCGTTGAAGGACCCCACCCCGGTGGGGGTGAAGAATGCAAAAGACCAGTAGCTCGGCCCGCACCGCGACGCGGCCGCACTACTGGTCTTTGACATTTCCCCCACCGGACGGGGGTCGCCATCCGTACGGGAGGGGGCGGGCCGGAGGGGCCTGTGTTGTGGACGTAAAGCGAAGCAGTCCACAACACAGGCCCCGGAGGACCGACCCCGCCACCCACCACCAACAACCGCGGCCCCCGCCCAAACAACACCCCCGCCGGAGGCGGCGCGGCGCCGCAGACGACAACGTGGGGCTACAAACGATGCGCGGCGCCCGTAGGGGTCGCTCCCCTCGTGTCCAGGAGCAGCTGCGCTTTCACGGCCAGGCCCTGGAGGTCGTAGGTGCGATGCGGCTGTAGCAGGACCGTCAGGTCGGCGGCGGCCGCGGCTTCGTACAGGGAGTCGGCCCTGGGCACGGGCCGACCCAGCACGTTCCACTGCGGGACGTACGGGTCGTGGTACGTGAGGTGCGCCCCCAGTTCCAGCAGGCGGGCGGCGATCTCGCGGGACGGTGAGCCCGCCTGGTCGCCGATGTCCGGCTTGTAGGTGACGCCGAGCAGCAGGATGCGCGCGCCGCGGGCGGATTTGCCGTGCTCGTTGAGGAGGGTGGCGCAGCGCTGGATGACATAGCGCGGCATCCGGCCGTTGACCTCCTGGGCCAGTTCCACCATGCGGAGCGGGTGGCCCGGTGCACGGCCCTTGTACGCGAGGTAGTTGGGGTCGATGGGTGCGGCGTGGCCGCCCACCCCGGGGCCGGGGCGGAAGGCCTGGAAGCCGAACGGTTTGGTCTCGGCGCAGCGGATGACGTCCCACAGGTCGACGCCGATCTCATGGCAGAAGACCGCCATCTCGTTCATCAGGGCGATGTTGATGTGGCGGTAGTTGGTTTCCAGGAGCTTGGCGGTCTCGGCCTCGCGGGGGCCGCGGGCGCGGACGACCTTGTCGGTGAGGCGGCCGTAGAAGGCGGCGGCCGCTTCCGTGCAGGCGGGGGTGAGGCCGCCAATGACCTTCGGGGTGTTGGCGTAGCGGTGGGTGCGGTTGCCGGGGTCGTGGCGGCCGGGGGAGCAGGCGAGGTGGAAGTCGCGTCCGGCGGTGAGGCCCGAGCCCTCCTCCAGGAGGGGGCGCAGGAATTCCTCGGTGGTGCCCGGGTAGGCGGTGGATTCGAGGATCACCGTGGTGTGCGGGCGCAGCTGTGCCGCCAGGGTGCGGGCGGCGTCGGCCAGGGCGGTGAGGTCCAGGGCGCGGTCCTCACCGAGGGGCGTGGGCGTGCAGAGGACGGCGGTGCGGACCCGGCCGAGGGCGGTGGGGTCGGTGGTGGTGCGGAAGCCGGCGGAGAGCAGCCGGCGGAGTTCGGTGGCGGACAGCGGCCCGTCGGCGCCGGAGAACGCGGCGGTGGGCGGGTCGGGGTCGTAGCCGATGGTGCCGATGCCGGCGGCGGTGGCGGCCTGGGCGAGTGGGAGGCCGAGGTGACCGAGTCCGATGACGGCGAGGTCTGCGGGCATGCTGCGGCCGTCCTTCCCGAGCGACTGCGGATGGCGTGTGCGCATGACGTGTGCGGAGGGCGCATAAATACACTAAGCGGATATTTGACCCAGAATAGGGATTGGTGGATCAAGGCGGCGGGGTGTTGCCGCCCGGAGCGAAGGGTGGATACCGGCACGCAGCGTGGACAGAATCGACGGACGGGGGGTGTGGCCCCGATCACAGCGGGAGGCAGCGGTGAAGACAGCGATACTGGGACCGGCGCAGCGGGCCGAGGCGCTCGCCCGAATGGCGGAGCGGGAGCTCGACATTCTCGTGGTCGGCGGCGGAGTCGTCGGCGCGGGGACCGCGCTGGACGCGGCGACCCGCGGTCTGTCCACCGGACTGGTCGAGGCGCGGGACTGGGCCTCGGGCACGTCCAGCCGGTCGAGCAAGCTCATCCACGGCGGTCTGCGGTATCTGGAAATGCTGGACTTCGCGCTGGTCAGAGAGGCGTTGAAGGAGCGGGGGCTGCTGCTGGAGCGGCTGGCGCCGCATCTGGTCAAGCCGGTCCCGTTCCTGTATCCGCTTCAGCACAAGGGCTGGGAGCGCTGGTACGCGGGCTCCGGTGTGGCGCTGTACGACGCGATGTCGGTCTCGTCGGGGCACGGCCGCGGGCTGCCCGTGCACCGGCATCTGTCGCAGAAGCGGGCGCTGCGGGTGGCGCCCTGTCTGAAGAGGGACGCGCTGGTCGGTGCGCTCCAGTACTACGACGCGCAGATGGACGACGCGCGCTATGTCGCCACGATGGTGCGGACCGCGGCCGCCTACGGGGCGCAGGTCGCCAACCGGGCACGGGTGGTGGGCTTTCTGCGCGAGGGCGAGCGGGTGGTCGGCGTACGGGTCGAGGACGTCGAGGGGGGCGGCGACTACGAGATCCGGGCGCAGCAGATCGTCAACGCCACCGGGGTGTGGACGGATGACACCCAGGCACTGATCGGGGAGCGCGGGCAGTTCCATGTCCGGGCGTCCAAGGGGATTCACCTGGTGGTCCCCAAGGACCGGATCCACTCCACAACGGGACTGATCCTGCGGACGGAGAAGAGCGTCCTGTTCGTCATCCCCTGGGGGCGGCACTGGATCGTGGGGACGACGGACACCGACTGGGATCTGGACAAGGCGCATCCGGCGGCCTCCAGCGCGGACATCGACTATCTGCTGGAGCATGTGAACGAGGTCCTCGCGACGCCGCTGACCAGGGACGACGTGGAGGGGGTGTACGCCGGGCTGCGGCCGCTGCTGGCCGGGGAGTCGGACGCCACCAGCAAGCTGTCGCGGGAGCACACCGTCGCGCATCCGCTGCCGGGGCTGGTCGTGGTGGCGGGCGGCAAGTACACGACGTACCGGGTGATGGCGAAGGACGCGGTGGACGAGGCGGTGCACGGCCTCGACCAGCGGGTCGCGGACTGTGTGACCGAGGATGTGCCGCTGGTCGGGGCCGAGGGCTACAAGGCGCTGTGGAACGCGCGGGCCCGGATCGCGGCGCGCACCGGACTGCATGTCGCCCGTATAGAGCATCTGTTGAACCGCTACGGCTCGCTGACCGAGGAGCTGCTGGAGCTGGTGGTGGCCGATCCGTCGCTGGGCGAACCGCTGGCGCACGCGGACGACTATCTGCGGGCCGAGGCGGTCTATGCCTGCACCCACGAGGGCGCCCGCCATCTCGACGACGTCCTGACCCGGCGCACCCGTATCTCCATCGAGACCTTCGACCGGGGCACCGGCAGCGCCCGCGAGGTCGCCGAGCTGATCGCGCCCGCGCTGGGCTGGGACGACGACCAGGTCGAGAAGGAGATCGCGCACTACCGGAAGCGGGTCGAGGCGGAGCGCGAATCGCAGCGTCAGCCGGACGATCTGACGGCGGATGCGGCGCGGTTGGGGGCACCGGACATCGTGCCGCTCTGACGGCACGCTCTGACGGACGCCGTGCCCGGCGCGGAACTCCGCCGCTCTAACGGCCGCCGTGCCCGGCACAGAACTCCGCCGTCAGCACCGCCGTGTCGGCGACCGGGGCGGAGTGGGTGTCGGTGTTCACGCGGTAGCTGAGGACATGGTGGCCGTCGGCGGTGGCGGCGGTGCGGGCGTGGGAGCCGTTGATCTCGCCGTTGTGGCCCCAGACGGTGACGCCGCAGGGCAGTTCGGTCGCGTAGAGGCCGAGGCCGTAGGTGCCGCCGGTGTGCCGCTCGTTGCGTATCTGAGCCATCTGGCGGGGCGCCAGGAACCGGCCGCCGAGGAGCGCGGAGAAGAAGCGGTTGAGATCGCCCAGGGTGGTGACCATCTCGCCGGCCGCGCCCGCCCAGCTGGGGTCCAGTGAGGTGGCGTCCACCCGCCGGTCGCCGATGTGGGAGTACGCCCGGCCGTGCGGCCTCGGCAGCGCCGGGACGGTGCCGGGGAACGAGGTGTGGTGGAGCCCGGCGGGGACGAGGAGGCGGCGGCGGATCTCGGTGGCGTACGGGTGTCCGGTGACGGCCCGGATGACCAGGCCCAGCACGAGGTAGTTGGTGTTGGAGTAGGAGTACCGGGCGCCCGGGGCGGCCGCCGGCGGATGGCGCAGGGCGGTGCGCAGCAGCTCCGCGGGGGTGTGGCGGTCGTAGCGGTGGGCGCCGAAGCCGGTGCCGAACAGCTGTTGTGCGAGCCGGGGATCGTCGGTGTAGTTGAACAAACCGCTCGTATGGTCCAGCAGCTGGCGGATCGTCACCCGGCGGAGGCCGCCGCGGTCGCCGGGGCCCGTGACCGGCAGGCCCGGCGGGAGGTGGGCGGCGGCGCTGTCGTGCAGGGCCAGCCGGTGCTCGGCGGCCAGCTGGAGGACGACCGTGGCGACCAGGGTCTTGGTGAGGCTGCCGGCCCGGAAGTGGTCCTGGGGCCCCATGGTGCGGCCACTGCGCAGATCCGCCACACCGGCCGTGGCGAAGCGCGCGGCGGGGAAACCGGCGCGGGTGGTGAGGGCGGCCGCGCCCGGGATCCGGTCGCCGACCAGGCGGTGCAGCGCCGGTGCCGTCCGGGCGGGCGGCCGGGCGGGTTTCAGGGCCACGGGGGCGAGGCGGGGTTGGCCGGTGGAGGCCGTCAGGAGCAGCGTGGCCAGGACCGCCAGGGCGCCCGTACGGACCATGGCGTGACGGTGGCCCGCCGGGGGCGCCGCGGGGCGGAGTGCGCGGGCCGCGGCCGGGCGGCGCGGGCGCTTCGTCATCGGGACTCCCGTTCGTCGGGGCCATCATGACGGGGGCAGGGTGTTGTTCGGCACCGACCCGGGCCTTCCGCACGGCCGCGGATGAGGGAGAATGAAGGCTCTGCCAGGGTGGGTTGTCCGAGTTGGGCCAGTTTGGTGATCGATGGGATGTCGAAGCTGCCAACTCGGCTGGATTGCAGAGGGGATGCAGTGGGCGACGAGGTCGAGATGGACGGCAAGGAGGGCAGGCTGCTCGCCGGCCGGTACCGGCTCGCCGATGTTCTCGGCCGGGGCGGCATGGGCACGGTCTGGCGGGCACGTGACGAGGTCCTGGGCCGTACGGTCGCAGTCAAGGAACTGCGCTTCCCGGGCGGGGTCGAGGAGGACGAGAAGCGTCGTCTGATCACCCGCACGCTGCGCGAGGCCAAGGCGATCGCCCGGATCCGGAACAACGGCGCGGTGACGGTCTATGACGTGGTCGACGAGGACGACCGCCCGTGGATCGTGATGGAGCTGGTCGAGGGACGCTCGCTCGCCGAGGTCATCCGGGACGACGGCCCGCTCACCCCGCGCCGGGCCGGCGAGGTCGGCCTGGCGGTGCTCGATGTGCTGCGCGCCGCCCACGAGGCCGGCATCCTGCACCGCGATGTGAAGCCGTCCAACGTTCTGATGTCCGATGACGGCCGGGTCGTGCTCACCGACTTCGGTATCGCCCAGGTCGAGGGCGACCCCTCCGTGACCTCGACCGGCATGCTCGTCGGCGCCCCCTCCTACATCTCCCCGGAGCGCGCCCGCGGCCAGAAGCCGGGCCCGCCGGCCGACCTGTGGTCGCTGGGCGGGCTGCTGTACGCCTGCGTCGAGGGCGTGCCGCCGTACGACAAGGGCTCGGCGATCGCCACGCTGACGGCGGTGATGACCGAGCCGGTCGAGCCGCCGAAGAGCGCCGGCGGACTGGAAGAGGTCATCTACGGCCTGCTGGTGAAGGACCCGGCGGGCCGGCTGGACGACGCCGGGGCGCGGGCGCTGCTGCTGGATGTGGTGCACGCCCCCGAGGCGCGGAAGCCGGAGCCCCCGCTCGACGAGACCCGGGCGATGGTGCTGCCGACGGTGCCCAAGGAGCGGGCCAAGGCGAAGCCTGACAGCGCGCCGAAGCCGAAGCCCGCCGCGAAGTCGCGGGTGCCGCGCAAGCCGAAGCCGAAGCCGGCCGCCGCCCCGGTGGCGGAGCCGGCGGCCGGGAGCGCCTCGGCGTCCGACGGTGCCACGGCGGGCAAGAGCAAGACCCGTGCCGCCGGGGCCGGCAGCGCCAAGGCCGCCGCGACGAGCACCCCGGAGCGGACCGGGCGCCCGCAGCGGACGGCCGCCCCGGCCGCCGGGGAGAAGGCCGGCGCGGACCCCGCCGGCTCCGCCGCGTCCCGTCCGACGCTCACCCGTCCCGGGTTCGACACCGAGGCCGCCAAGGAGCGGCTGCGCGGTGCGCTGCGGACGGTCCGTGCGGCGGCCGCCGCCGCGAGAGCCCGTGCGGACTCCAGACCCGCTGACGGGAACCGTCCGGCGACCCGCGCTTCGGTGACCGATGTTGTCCCGCGCCGCACCCTGGTCATCGTGGCCGTGGTCGTCGTCCTGGCGGTGCTGGGCACGGTCCTGGCCGTCGCGCTGAGCGGCGACGACACCACGAAGAACAGCGGCAAGCCGGCCGGCAAGCAGGACAAGTCGTCATCCGCAGCGAAGGCGAAGCCCTCCACGGAATCGGCCGACACGGGCGAGGACGCGAAGCAGGGCGGGCCCGGCTCGCCGGACCCGCAGGCGCCCGGCGGTGTCAGCCCGGCCGAGGACAAGGACGACACCGGCGGCGAGGACGGCAAGGGGGACAAGGCGGTGCCGGACGGCTTCGCCCAGATGTCCAACGGCAGGTTCCACTTCGGTATGGCGATGCCCAAGGGCTTCCAGCAGACGGGCACCGCGGGGGAGGGCTCCGGCGTCATCTACAGCGCCTCGGGCGGTTTCCCCCGCGTCCAGGTGGACTACAACGCCGAGCCCGGCAGCGACGCGGCGGCTTCCTGGCGCGGTCTGGAGCCGGCCGTGCGCGGCTCCAGCGAGGACTACCACCGCATCAGCATCAAGACGGTGAAGTGGCGGGGCTATCCGACCGTCGCCGACTGGTCCTTCACGCGCCGTCAGAGCGGCCAGGACGTCCGCGTTCTCGACCGGGGCTTCCGGGCCGACGACCAGCACGGCTACGCCATCATGATCACTTGCAAGAAGGACAAGTGGCCGGACAAGGAGTGCCAGGAAGTGGTCTCGACCGCGTTCAAGACCTTCGCGATCAAGGACTGAGCGCGGGACCGGGGTGCGGGCCGGGCGATGCACGGACAGAGCGCGCGTCGTTGCGCAGACCGGCCCGCAAGCCGCGGTGCGGGCACGTATCGTGAGACCGCGAAGACCGTACGCATCCGCAATCGGCGGGAATACGACCGGAAGTGACCGGAGGCGCCCAGCGCCGAGGGCGTTCCGGCGCGACGGTAGACACAGCGCGCGCTGCGGGGAGGCGTCGTGGACGAGTACGCGGGAAGGGTGCTCGCCGAGCGTTACCGCCTGCCGTTGCGGCCCCTCGGCGATGACGACTTCACCGAGTCCCGGGCGTTCGACACGTTCAGCGGACAGGAGGTCCTGGTCCGCCAGGTGCCGCTGCCCGAGGTGGTCGACGCGGAGGTCGTGGGGGCGGAGCCGGCCGGGCCCGCGGAGCGGGGGACCGCCGGCGGCCGCTACGGTGCCGCACGGCTGACCGCCGGAGCGGGAGTGGCCGACCGCAGCCCCCGGGACCCGGCCGTACGACGCGCGCTGGAGGCCGCCACGACCGCGGCCCAGCTCGCCGATCACCCCCGGTTGGAGCAGGTCTTCGACGTCTTCGCGCAGGACGGCAGCCTGTGGATCGTCGCCGAACTCCTGCTCGCCCGCCCGCTGTCCGCGCTGCTCGCCGAGCGGACGCTGTCCCCGCACCGTGCCGCGGAGATCGCCGCGGATCTGCTCACCGTGCTGCGGGTGCTGCACGCGGAGGGCCGGCTGCACCGCAACATCACCGCCCGTACGGTCCTGGTCTGCGACGACGGCCGGGCCATCCTGACCGGTCTGGCGGCGGGCGCGGCGCAGGAAGCGCTGTGCGGGACCGAGCCGCCCACCGCCGGGGACCCGCCGGACGAGCCCGCGCCGGATGCCCCGGCCACCAAGACCTCGCTGACCAAGCCCGCACCGGACGACGCCACCACCGGCCCCGCGTACGGCCGGCCCACCGCCGGGCTCGCCGCCGAACGGGCCCGGCAGGCACGGCTGACCGTCGTCGGCCCGCTCACCGAGCGCTGGGCGCCGGAGCAGGCCGGACCGGTGCACGAGAACTGGCAGTTGGCGCCGCCGGTCGGCCCGGCCACCGATCTGTGGGCGGTCGGCGCGCTGCTCTTCCGGAGCGTGCAGGGGCAGGCGCCGTTCCCCGAGGACAGCGCCGTCGAGCTGGCGCAGCTGGTCTGTTCGCAGCCGCCCGCGGACGCCGAGGAGTGCGGGGCGCTGCGGCCGGTCGTCGAGTCGCTGCTGCGTCAGGACCCGGCCGACCGCCCGGATGCCGAGGAGCTGAGCGGCTGGCTGCGCTCCTTGATCCGTACGGCGCCGGAGCCGGCGGTCGGCAGCCGGCTGGTGACGATGCCGGCGGAGGGGGCCGATCCGCGGCGGCTGCCGATCGTGCGGCGCCGCGGCGAACTCGTACGGAAGGGCCGGCACAAGAAGACCCGGCCGGCCCGCCGCACCCGGCCGCAGCCGGCCCCGGCCGCCGTGGGGGCCGCCGCGGCCGCACCGCCCGTACCGCGGGCATCGGCCCCGGAGGAGCCCACCCCGCTCGTCTCCACCACCCGCCCGCCGCGCCCACCGAAGCAGCCGAAGCCGCTCCGGCAGTCCAGACCGGCCCGCCCGGCCCGGCCCGGCAGACCGGCGCCCGGACAGCGCGGGCCCGCGGACCGGGACCCGTACGACCAGCGGACACCGGACCGGTCCGGCCCGGACGCCGCCTCCCGCCCGGCCCGCGGGTCGCGCCACCTCGGCCGGGTGCTGCTCACCGCGATCCTGCTGCTGCTCGTCGGCGCGGTCGTCTACGCGATGGCGTTCCTGCCGGAGTCCGGCCCGGACTCCAAGGCGGGCGAACGCGGTGCGGACCGTACGGGCAGCTCGGGTGCGGCGCCCGCCGACCCGGCGCCGTCCGGTGACCAGGAGGGCGCCCGCGCCTCGGCCGGCACCGGCGCGCCGCAGACCACCGCGCCCGCCGAGGTCGCCAAGGGCTTCGAGGTACGCAGCGACCCGGAGGGTTTCCAGGTCGCGGTCCGCGAGGGCTGGCAGCGGCGCGGCGCGAACGACCGGGGCCAGGTGCGGTACGTCGGCGGGGACTATGAGCTGGTGGTGGTGCCCGGCCGCGACACCACGGCGCGCTTCGGCACCGACCCGATGGCGTATCTCCAGAACAAGGAAGCCGAGCTGGCCCCGTACCGCTCCTCCGGCTGGGCCTCGGCCTCCGGCCTCCAGCGGATCGATGTCGGCAAGACGGCGATGGCCGAGGGCACCTTCTCCTGGCGCGACGGCAGTGGCCGCGAGGTGTACGTACGGAACCTCGCGATGATCCACAAGGGCCGCTACCACCTGGTCCTCGTCATCGGCCCGGACCGCGGCCGGCACGAGGTCGACCAGCTCTACACCCAGGCGACGAGCGCCTACCGGCCGGGCTGAGACGGCCGGCCGCCGGTCCCGCGGGGAGTCAGCCCGCCGCCCCGCCGCCTCCGAACCGCTCCCGCAACTCCTGTTTGAGGACCTTGCGCAGCGTGGCGCCGCGGGGCAGGACGGGCAGCAGCTCCAGCTGTTCGGGGAGCTTGTGCCGGGCCAGGCCCTGGGCGAGCAGGTGCGCCGAGACGGCGGCGAGGGTCAACTCCCCGGCATCCGGGGGCTGTTCGATGACCGCGCAGACGCGTTCGCCGCGCTCGGGGTCCGGCAGGCCGATGACGGCGGCGTCGGCGATGTCCGGGTGGCGGTAGAGGAGTTCCTCGATCTCCTGGGCGGAGATGTTCTCGCCCTTGCGGATGATGATGTCCTTGAGGCGGCCGGTGACGACGAGGTGCCCGGTGGCGGTGAGGTGGCCGAGGTCGCCGGTGGGGAGGAAGCCGTCGGCGTCGAACGGGGCGGGCTCGTCGAGGTAGCCGCGGCAGACGCACGGGCCGCGCAGCAGGATCTCGCCGCTGCCGGGGGCGATCCGGATCTCCATGCCCGCCGGGGGCCGGCCGTCGGTGCCGGCCAGGTGCTCGGGGCTGTCGTCCGGGTCGCCCATGGTGACCATGGGGGCCTCCGTCAGGGCGTAGCCGTGGGCGAGTTGGCAGCCGAGTCCGGCGACGACCTCGTGGTACAGCGCGGGGGGTTTGGGCGCGCCGCCGCCGGCCAGCAGCCGCAGCGACGGCAGCAGCCGGTGGCCGGGCGGCAGGGCGCGTGCCTCGGCGAGGAAGAGGGCGTAGAAGGCGGTGGAGCCGCCGGCGACGGTGACGCCGTGCCGGCGGTAGGGGGAGAGCGCGGCGGGCAGCGCGAAGTGTTCCAGGAGGACGGCGGGGATGCCGTGCTCCAGCAGCATGACGGTGTAGTCGGGCCCGGCGACATGAGCGTACGGGAAGGCCATCGAGCCGATGTCCGACGGGCCGAGGCGCAGCGCAGTGCCCAGCCAGCGGCCGGCCGTCCGCAGGCTGCGGTCGGTGTGCAGCACGCCCCTGGGGGCAGCGGTCGTCCCGGAGGTCCAGTAGATCCAGCGAACCGTGTCGGCGTCGGCCGGGGGCGGCGGCAGTACGGCAGGGTCGGCGTCGGGCAGGGTGTCGTAGGCCTCGATGACGGTGGGCGGACCGGGCAGACCGGCGGTCAGCCGCTCCGCCGTCGCGCGGTGGCCGAAGCCGCCCCGGACGCCGGGGACCGCGAAGAACTCCGCGCGGGTGCGGCGCAGCACCTGGCCGGTCTCGTGGGCGCGGTAGAGCGGCACGACCGGGCTCTGGACGGCGCCGATCCGGGCCAGCGCCAGGCTGAACAGCACGGTTTCGATCCGGGTCGGCAGCTGCCAGACCACCAGGCTGCCGGGCCGGACACCGCGCTCGTACAGCCCGGCCGCGACCCGTTCCGCCCGCCGGTGCAGTCCGCCGAAGGTGATCCGCCGTTCCTGCCGGGCGGACTCGGCCCCCTGCACGAGGGCGAGCGCCTCGGGTGTACGGGCGGCGCGCCAGGCAACCAGGTCCCAGAGGGTGGTGCCGGTCATCTGCCCTCCTCATGGCTGACGGAGCGTCAGATCGCCTGCCGAGAGTAGAGCCCGGTGCCTTGTCGGTCCAGAGCGGCGCGGCTAGCCTATTTCTGACGATCTATCAGATATGGCTGAGGGGGGCGGGAGATGGCGGACCCGAACGAGGGCCTCGACGGCGGGGCGGCATACCCTCCGGGGCACGGCCCGGCGCTCCCCGGCCCCCTCCCCGCCGGGTAGCCGCCATGGACCTCAGCTGCACACCGGAGGAGGAGAACTTCCGGGCCCGGCTGCGCCGGTGGCTCGACGAGGTGCTGCCGAAGCTTCCCGCGCCGCCCGCCGCGACCGACTGGCCCGGCCGACGGGCGTACGACACGGCCTGGCAGCGGATGCTGTACGACGCCGGATACGCGGGCCTGCACTGGCCGCGGGACGCCGGCGGGCAGGGCGCCACCCCCGCCCAGCACCTGATCTTCCTGGAGGAGACCGAGCGCGCCGGCGCCCCCTATGTCGGCGCCAACTTCGTCGGGCTGCTGCACGCCGGTCCGACCCTCGCCGCCGAGGGCACGGCCGGGCAGCGCGCCCGCTGGCTGCCGCCGATCCTGCGCGGCGAGGAGATCTGGTGCCAGGGCTTCAGCGAACCGGACGCCGGCTCCGACCTCGCCGCGCTGCGCACCCGGGCCGTCCGTGACGGGGACGACTATGTCATCAGCGGCGCGAAGATCTGGACCTCGCACGCCGAGGTCGCCGACTGGTGCGAACTCCTCGTCCGCACCGACCCGGCCGCGCCCCGGCACCGCGGCATCAGCTGGCTGGCGATGCCGATGGACGCGCCGGGGGTGACCGTCCGGCCGCTGCGCACCCTCGCCGGTTCGACGGAGTTCGCCGAGGTGTTCCTCGACGAGGTGCGGGTCCCGGTCGCCAACCGGGTCGGCGCGGAGAACGACGGCTGGCGGGTGACGATGGTGACGCTGTCCTTCGAGCGCGGCACCGCCTTCGTCGGCGAAGTGGTCGCCTGCCGCCGGGTACTCGGCGAGCTGGCCCGGGCCGCCCGCGCCAACGGCCGCTGGGACGATGCCGTGCTGCGCCGCAGACTGGGCCGGCTGAGCGCGGAGTTCACGGCGCTGTGGCGGCTGACCCAGTGGAATGTGAGCGAGGCGATGCGGGGCGCGGCACGCGGGGGGCAGCGGGGCGGCGGCGTCCCGGGCACCGGCGGCTCGGTCTTCAAGCTGCGCTATTCGCACGCCCGCCAGGAGCTGTACGACACAGCGGCCGAGGTGCTGGGCGCCGGTGCGCTGGACGCGGACCACGCATGGGTCGCGGACCGGCTGTCGTCCCTCTCGTACACCATCGCGGCCGGTACCTCGCAGATCCAGCAGAACATCGTCGCCGAGCGCCTTCTCGGCCTGCCGAAGGGGCGGTGACCGGGCGATGGACTTCCAACTCACCGATGAACAGCGGGCGTTGAAGGACGGCACCCGGGAGCTGCTGGCCGGGCGGTTCGGGCGGGACCGGCTGCGGGCGGCCGTCGAGGACCCCACGCCGGACCGTGCGCTGTGGTGTGAGCTGGGCGCGGCCGGCTTCTTCGCGCTGCGGCTGCCGGAGCGGGACGGCGGGGTGGGGCTGGGTCTGCCGGAGGCGGTGCTGGTCCTGGAGGAGGCCGGGCGGGCACTGCTGCCGGGACCGCTGGTGGCGTGCCAGCTGCTGGCCGGGGTGGTCGACGGGGTCGCGGCCGGCGAGCGGATCGTCGGGCTGTGCGACGGGGCGCGGGAGCCGCTGCTGTGGGAACACCCGGCCGGCTGCGATGAGTTGATCATGCTGGACGCCGGCGACGGCCCGGCGGACGGTGAGGCCGACGGCCGGGCGGAGGGCGCACGGGGGCGCACGGTCGGTGCGTACCGGAGCGCGCCGGACCAGGTGACCTGCGCCCCGTTTGCTTCCGTCGACCCCCTCACTCCGCTCGCCCGCGTCCTGGACCTGCCGTGCACCGACCCCGTGGCCGTGGACGCCCCCCGGCTCCGCCGCGAGGCCGCCTTGCTCACCGCGGCCCAGCAGCTCGGCAGCGCCCTCCGCACGGTCGAGATGGCGGCCGGCCATGCCCGCGAGCGCGAGCAGTTCGGCGTCCCCATCGGCTCGTTCCAGGCCGTCAAGCAACTGTGCGCGCAGATGCTGGTACGCGCGGAAATCGCCCGAAGTGCGGTGTATGCGGCGGCGGTCACGGAGAGTGCTCTCGATGTCACGGGCGCGAAACTTCTCGCCGACGAGGCCGCGGTGCGCAACGCCCGGGACTGTGTGCAGGTCCACGGCGGAATGGGCTTCACCTGGGAGGCCGATGTCCATCTGCATCTGAAGCGGGCCTGGTGGCACGCCGAGCGCTGGGGAACGGCGGGCGAGGCGGAGGAATTGCTGGCCGCGGGCCTGATCGCCTGACGGCGCGAGGCGAAGGCCGTTGCGGGGGGCGTGTGTGCCGCCGGTGTCAGACTGTGGCACTCCGTGTACGGAATGTCGGACTCACTACGCAGAAGTGGTCACGGAGTGTCGATATCGGGTTGTGTCCTAGGCGTGACTCGTCACAGGGGGGAGTCGGCGTTCCGCTCGGGTACTCTCCGTTGGGTGCGAGTGGTTCTGTGGCGCAACGAACCCGGTGCCGTCGGAAGGACGGCTCCGGGGTACGGACTGCGCGCCGCTCGCCTCAGGCAGGGGCCGGGTCGCCCCCCTTGTTCGACTCCCCGCAAAGTGCGTCGCACAGTATGCAGGATGCATACTCCCTTGCGCTGGAATATGCCCGAAGCGCTTGTTGGGGTGACTGAACGTCAACCATGCTGTGCTTCGCCGGGGTCACGCACCGTGACTCCGTGGAGGCGCGAGGCGATGTTTCCGCCGGTTCGGATGGTGTGAGCGGTGCAGGTGCTTCAGGTGCAATTGGACGTACGGCCTGACCCCGCGGAGGTGGGGCGGGCCCGGCGGTGGGCCCGGTCGCGGCTCGTGGGTTCCGGCATAGGGATCGATGAGCCACTCGCGGAGACATTGATCCTCTTGATCTCCGAGCTCGTCACCAACGCCGTGGTGCACACCGGCACGTCGGCCGAGCTGCGGATGTGTTTCTCCGGCTCGGGGGCCGTGGTGGGCACGGTCCGGGTCGAGGTGCGGGACGCCAGCGCCCGCCCGCCACGCCAGCGGCACGCCGACGGTGACGACACCAACGGCCGCGGCCTGGAGCTGGTCGACGGTCTGGCCGACCGCTGGGGCTGGCAGCAGGAAGGCGCCGGCAAGCGGATCTGGTGCGAGGTGGACCGCGGCCGCCCGCTGCTGATGGCGGCAGGGGCCGATCTCGGGACGTATGAGCCCTCTTGCGCGGTGTCACGCACCGTGACGCACCAGGCGTAATCGAGGCGACCGGCGCACATCCGGCGCTCCTCCACCAGATCCGGCAAACCGGTCGTCACGCATGAAGTCCAGACCAGGTGTTGACGTGGCGTGCTCAGTTGATCACTCTTGGGTGAAGCGATGCGCCGTGAGGGGACGCCGAGGTCGTGGGGACCGGGATTCCGGCCCGGCCTTGGCGAGTGCGGATCGCGGCCCGGTCGGGGGCCCGGTGAGAGCCGGGGGAGGGTGGCGGTCCGCGGTGCCGTGCTCGGGGCGCGCATGAGCGCACCGCCGCCTGACCGGCCGGGCGCCGTCGGGTCGCCGGCCGGTGCGGTCGGCGACCCGACGCGGCCGCCTCAGAGGATCGCCACGGGGGCGACCGGCGCACCGGACCCGCCGACGAACGGTTCGGCCACCGCGGACAGGAAGAAGGCGAAGCGGCCCTCCTCCGCGCAGGCCGCCGACAGCTCCTCCAGATTCCAGTTCTGGCCCTGGAGCATGCCCATCTCCACGAGGTGGAGGGCGTGCACCGGCATCCACAGGTTCTCGATCTCCGGCGGGAAGATCTCGAAGGTCAGGGTGTCGTTGGCGACCGCCGCGACATCGCGTGCGTGGAACCACTCCGGGGTGCGCAGCGACAGGCCGGGTGACGGGAAGGCGTAGCCCTGCCGGTCGCCGACGAGATAGTGCCGCATCTGTCCGGTCCGGACGAGGACGATATCGCCGGCCCGGACCGTCGTTCCGGCCAGTTCCTCGGCGGCGTCCAGGTCCTCCGGGGTGACGGCGTGCCCGCCGGGCAGCCCTTCGGCGTTGTGCACCCGGGCCACGTCCAGGAGGACGCCGCGGGAGACGATCGGGGTGGCCTTCTCCACGCCGAGGGCGGTGGCGCCGCCGTGTGCGGTGACCGAGCCGGCGGGGCGGTTGTTGTAGAGCCGTCCGGAGTGGGAGACATGGGCCAGGCCGTCCCAGTGGGTGGCGGCCTGGAGGCCCATGGTGACCGCGTCGTCGGAGGTCGCGACCGTACCGGGGCCGAAGATCTCCTGGTTGATGGCGGTCATGGTGTGCAGCGGATTGACCCGGCCCGGGATCACGCCGGTCTGTACGCCGTCCTGCCGGAGGGGGAGCGCGAGCGGGATCCGGCGCCCGCTGCGGACGCTGCCGGCGGCCTCCCGGACGACCTGACGAGTGATCAGATTGAGGGTGCCGATCTCGTCGTCCGCGCCCCAACGCCCCCAGTTGTTCACGCGTTTGGCGATGTCATGGAACTCCTGGGGCAGGGGCATGGGGCCTCCTCGGGGCGGCCGGGGCCGGTTCGGCCCGGGGTCTTGTGTTCGTACCGGGTCTGCTCAAAAATCTAACGGTCCGTCAGAAACTGCGGGAAGGGTCACGGCATGGGGAACTTCTTGACCGGCAAAGTGATCGCCGTAACGGGGGCGGGCCGCGGCATCGGCCGGGCGGTCGCCCTGGCCTGCGCGGAACAGGGCGCGAAGGTGGTCGTCAACGACTACGGGGTCGCCATCGATGGCGGTGCACCCAGCAGTGAGATCGCCGAGTCCGTGGTGAAGGAGATCGAGGCGGCGGGCGGCGTCGCGACCGCGGTCGCCGACGATGTGTCGACCATGGCCGGCGGCCAGCGGATCGTGGACACCGCGCTGGCGCAGTACGGACGGATCGACGGTGTGGTGTGTGTGGCCGGGATCCTGCGCGAGCGGATGCTCTTCAACATGACCGAGGAGGAGTGGGACCCGGTCGTCGCCACTCATCTGAAGGGGACGTTCACGGTGTTCCGGGCGGCGGCCGCGGTGATGCGCCGCCAGAAATCCGGCACCCTGCTGGGCTTCACCAGCGGCAATCACCAGGGCTCCGTGTCCCAGGCCAACTACGCGTCCGCGAAGGGCGGGATCATCTCGCTGGTACGGAGCGCCGCGCTCGGGCTGCACAAATACGGGGTGACGGCCAACGCGGTGGCTCCCGTCGCGCGGACGCGGATGTCGGAGAAGGTGCCGATGGAACTGACCGAGATCGGCGAGCCGGAGGACGTGGCGGCGCTGGTCGTCTATCTGCTGAGCGAGCGGGCCCGGGAGATCACCGGCCAGGTCTATACGGTCGCCGGGCCGAAGATCGCCGTGTGGGCCCAGCCGGTGGAGCTGCGCTCCGTGTATGCCGACGGGGGTGGGTGGACGCCGGAGCGGGTGGCGGAGGTGTTGCCGGGGTCGGTGGGGGTTGATCCGATGCCGATGCTGGGGCGGGTGGCGGCGATGGCTTCCGCGGCCGCGGCGGCGGCCGAGGCGCGGGGCGCTGCGCTTGGCTGAGCGGCTCACGTTGTCGGCTTTCCCGCCGTGGGTGTTGCTCGCCGTTTGTGGCCCGCTGCGCGGTGCCCTCGCCGTTGCGCCTGCGGCGGGCGGTGCCGCTGCGCGGGGCTGTTGGGGTGCGGTGACGGGCCTCCGGGGCAGGGGTGTGGGACTGCTTCGCTTTACGTCCCACACCCCTGCCCCTCCGGCCCGTCCCCTCCCGTGGGTGGGTGGTTGTGAGGTTGGTGGGGGTGGGCGTGGGAGGGCGTCGTGGACTTTGGGTTCGGTAGGGCGGATGAGGACTTTAGGGCGGATGCCCGGGAGTGGCTTTCGGGGCATCTCATCGGGGCTTACGCCGAGTTGGCCGGTGCGGGTGGGCCCGGGAGCGAGCATCTGGGGGCCGGGGTGCGGCGGGATTGGGAGCGGGAGTTGGGGAGTGGGGGGTGGATCGGGCTCGGGTGGGAGTGTGCGGAGGGGGCGTACGGGAACCGGGTGGGGAGTCTGACCCAGCAGGTCGTGTGGGCCGAGGAGTATGCGCGGGTCCGGGCGCCGGGGCGGGTGGGGCACATCGGGGAGAATCTGCTGGCGCCGACGCTGATCGCGGCGGGGGACGAGGCGCAGCGGCGGCGGTTTCTGCCGGCCATCGCCCGGGGTGAGGAGCTGTGGTGCCAGGGCTACAGCGAGCCGGAGGCGGGGTCGGATCTTGCGGGGCTGCGGACGGTGGCGGTCCGTGACGGCGGTGGCTATCGGGTCAGCGGGCAGAAGATCTGGACGTCGCTGGCCGGGGAGGCCGACTGGTGCTTCGTGCTGGCCCGGACCGATCCGGGGGAGCGGCGGCACCGGGGGCTCTCGTTCCTGCTGGTGCCGATGGATCAGCCGGGGCGGATCGAGGTGCGGCCGATCCGGCAGATGTCGGGGACGGCGGAGTTCAACGAGGTGTTCTTCGACGGGGCGCTGGCGCCGCACGTGGTGGGCGGGGAGGGCGCGGGCTGGCGGGTGGCGATGGGGCTGCTGGCGCGGGAGCGGGGGGTGTCGACGCTCGTGCAGCAGATCGGGTTCGCCGCGGAGCTGGCCGCCGTGCTCGCCGCCGCGGTCCGTGGCGGTGCGGTGCGGGATCCGGTGCTAAGGGAGCAACTCGTGCGGCAGTGGGCCGAGTTGCAGGTCATGCGGTGGAACGCGCTGCGGACCCTGGGCGCCGCAGGGGACGCGGGGGCGCCGAGTGTGGCGAAGCTGCTGTGGGGCGGCTGGCACCAGCGGCTCGGGGAGCTGGCGATGCGGGTGCGGGGGGCCGCGGCGGCGCTCGGGCCCGTCGACTGGAGCGCGCGGGCGCCGTACGAACTGGACGCGCTCCAGCGGCTGTTCCTGTTCACCCGGGCCGACACCCTCTACGGCGGCTCGGACGAGATCCAGCGCAACATCATCGCCGAGCGTGTGCTCGGCCTGCCCAGACTGGAGCGGTGATGAGAGGCGTCATATTCGACGGCGAGCAGCCCCGGGTCGTGGACGATCTGGCGGTACGGGACCCGGGGCCGGGTGAGGTGCTGGTCGGGATCCGGGCCGCGGGGCTGTGCCACAGCGATCTGTCGGTGATCGACGGGACCATTCCGTTTCCGGTGCCGGTGGTGCTGGGGCACGAGGGCGCGGGGGTGGTCGAGGCCGTCGGCGCGGGCGTCGGCCATGTGGTGCCCGGCGATCATGTCGCGCTGTCGACGCTGGCCAACTGCGGGGCGTGCGCGGAGTGCGACCGGGGGCGGCCGACGATGTGCCGGAAGGCGATCGGGATGCCGCAGAAGCCGTTCCGGCAGGGCGAGCGCGAGCTGTTCAGCTTCGCGTCGAACTCGGCGTTCGCGGAGCGCACGGTCGTCAAGGCGGTGCAGGCCGTCAAGATCGCCGAGGACATTCCGCTGACCTCGGCGGCACTGATCGGGTGCGGGGTGCTGACCGGTGTCGGGGCGGTGCTCAACCGGGCGAAGGCGGACCGCGGGGACTCGGTCGTGGTGATCGGGGCCGGCGGGATCGGCCTCAATGTGCTCCAGGGGGCGCGGATCGCCGGGGCGTCGGTGATCGTGGCGGTGGACGCCAACCCCGCGAAGGAGGCGGTGGCCAGGCAGTTCGGGGCGACGCACTTCATCGATGCGTCGGCGGTGGCCGACAGTGTCAAGGCGGTGAAGGAGATCCTGCCGACCGGCGCCGACCACGCCTTCGAGTGCGTGGGCAGCACCCGGCTGATCCGGCAGGCCATCGATCTGCTGGACCGGCACGGCCAGGCGGTGCTGCTCGGGGTGCCGCCGGCCACCGCGGAGGCGTCGTTCCTGGTGTCCTCGATGTACCTGGACAAGTCGATACTGGGCTGCCGTTACGGGTCGGCGCGGCCCCAGCGGGACATCGCGCTGTACGCCCGGCTGTACCGGGAAGGGCGGCTGATGCTGGACGAGCTGGTGACCCGGACATATCCGGTGGAGGACTTCGCGCGGGCGGCGGACGACGCGCATCACGGGCGGGTGGCCCGGGGGGTGCTGACCTTCTGACCGGGTCCCGGGGCGGCCCTGGCCCGATCCTGATGAACCCTGGCCTTCCGGCCACTCGTTCCGCCCGGGGGTGACGGACGAAGCTGCTCCGGTGACCCAGACACCCGAACTGCCCCTGCGCAGGGCGGTCCCCGCCCCTGCCCCCGTCCCCGGTCGGCGCCGCCCGCACCGGGCCTGGTCCGTCGCCGCCGTCACCTTCCTCACCCTCATCGGCGCGGCGGGTTTCGCCTCCCTCCCCGGCCTGCTCATCGAGCCGCTGCACGCCGAGTTCCACTGGTCGCGCGGCACCATCGGCCTCGCGGTGTCGGTGAACCTCGCGCTCTACGGGCTGACGGCGCCGTTCGCCGCCGCGCTGATGGACCGGTTCGGTATCCGGCGGGTGGTGGCGGTCGCCCTGACGGTGATCGCGATCGGCGCCGGGCTGACCGTCTTCATGACGACGAGCTGGCAACTGGTCCTGTACTGGGGCGTGTTGGTGGGGCTGGGCAGCGGCTCGATGGCGCTGGCCTTCGCGGCGACGGTCACCGGCCGCTGGTTCACCGCCCGCCGCGGGCTGGTCACCGGCATCCTCACCGCGGCCGGCGCCTCCGGGCAGCTGATCTTCCTCCCGGCCCTCTCCTGGATCGTCGAACGGTACGACTGGCGGCCGGCCGCGGTGACCGTCGCGCTCGCCGCGCTCGCCGTCGTCCCGCTGGTGTGGCTGCTGCTGCGCGACCACCCGGCGGATGTGGGCGTCGCGCCGTACGGGGCGGCGGAGTTCGTCCCCAAGCCGCCGCCGCAGCGGGGCGCGGCCCGGCGTGCCGTACGGGCACTGCTCTCGGCGGCCGGTACGGGTCCGTTCTGGCTGCTGGCGGGCACTTTCGCGATCTGCGGTGCCACGACGAACGGCCTGGTCAAGACGCACTTCGTACCCGCGGCACACGACCACGGCATGCCGATGACGGCGGCCGCCTCGCTGCTCGCGGTGATCGGCATCTTCGATATCGCCGGAACCATCGCGTCCGGCTGGTTCACCGACCGCTTCCACACCCGCCGGCTGCTGGCCACCTACTACGGACTGCGCGGCCTGTCGCTGATGTTCCTGCCGCTGCTGCTGTCCGACACCGTCCACCCGCCGATGGTCTTCTTCATCGTCTTCTACGGTCTCGACTGGGTGGCCACCGTCCCGCCGACCCTCGCCCTGTGCCGCGAGCACTACGGGGACGATGCCGCGATCGTCTTCGGCTGGGTGCTGGCCGCCCACCAGGTGGGCGCCGCGCTGATCGCCTTCCTGGGCGGCCTGGCGCGCGATGCGTTCGGCACGTACAACCCGGTCTGGTACGCGTCGGGCGCCCTGTGCGCCGTCGCGGCGCTGATGGCCCTGGTCATCCGGCAGGGGCGGGCGGGTGCCGGGGACGGGCGGGTGGTCGCGGCCCAAGGGTGATCACCAACACAGGCCGGAGAGCGCTCCGTTGGTGAGGCGCGCCCCTGCCCGGGGCATCATCCCGGTGAGAGGAGTGATGGGGGATGGTGACGACCGGAGGCGTGGTCGGTAGGGCTGAGGGGGCTGGTGAGGCTGACGGGAGCGAGGCGGTCGGTACGCCCGGGCGGGCCGGTGAGCCCGGTACCCTCGGCCCGGTCTGGAGCGGCCGGACCCTGCTGGTCTCGATGGCGGCGCTGCTGGCCGAGGCCGTCATCACGACGGTCGGGCTCACCCTGTACTCCTTCACCCAGGGGGGCCCGTCCGGCAATGGGTTCATGGCGGCTTTCGTGCTGCCGTTCGCACTGGTCCTGGGCGCACTCCCCGGCTTCGTGCTGGCGGCCACCCTGGTGCTGCCCACGGTGTCGCTGGCGCGCCTGGCGGCCCGGTGGGGAGGGTGGCAGGGACGGCCGAAGTGGTGGTGGACGGCGGCCGCCGCCCCGTTCACCGCGGCCGGTGCGACCCTGGCGTACGGGACGGTGCTCGCGCTCCTCGCCCGCTCGGTGGGGCCGCCCCGGGCCTACCTCGTGTGCTGGCTGGCGCTCACCGCGGCCGCCGTTCCCGCGGCTCTGCTCGCCGCGGTCGCCGGGCGGGGTACCGGCGCCCGGCGGACCGTCTGGCTGATGCTCACTGTCGTGGGCACCGGCTTCCTGGCCGCGTTCGTCCTGGGTGCGGGCCTTCTCGCGGCGGGCCTGTAGTCCGTGCAGGAGGCCCCGGGGCCGGGCGGGGTCGGTGCTCGTCGGCGTACCGCCGCCCTCACGGCACGAAGTGCCCGAAGGCCCCCCGGTGAAAGAGGAGCGGGCCGTTCCCGGCGGCGGCCGGGTCGGTGCCGAGCGCCTCGACCCGGCCGACCACGATCAGGTGGTCGCCGCCGGTGTGGACGGCCTGGACCGTGCAGTCGATCCAGGCGGGGACGTCCGCCAGCCGCGGTGAACCGGTCACCGGCGCGGCCCCGTAGGGGACACCCGCGAACTTGTCGCCGCCGCTGACCGCGAACCCGCGGCAGAGACCGCCCTGTCCGGCGCCGAGCACATTGACGCAGAAGACCCCGGCGCGGGCGATCCGGGGCCAGGTGGTCGACGTACGCGCCACCATGAACGTGACCAGCGGCGGGTCGAGGGAGAGCGAGGCGAAGGACTGGCAGGCGAATCCGGCCGGGCCCGGCTCCCCGGGGGCCGTGATGATCGTGACGCCGCTGGCGAAGTGCCCCAGGACGGAGCGGAATTCCGCCGGGTCCAGAGGGGCGCGCTCGTCCTCGCGTACGGCGCGCAGCGCGGGCCGCGGCGGCGCGGTGGCGGGGGACGGCGCGGCCGCCGTGGTGGGCGCGCCGACGGAGCGTAGGTACCGCACGACCGTGGCCGCCATTCCCGCATGTCCCATCATGTCTTTCATTGAATCTGATGGAGCGTCAGATGTGAAGGTGTCCGGCGCGGGCGCCACCCGCAGGTGTGGTTTCCCGTTCCTCCGGGATGATCTGCGGTGGATTCGGGGGAGATTGGGGGCTGGATTCCTGATTGCGTGTCGTTCGCGCGGGTAGCGTCCACTGCGGCCGCGTCCGTAGCCGAGCACGGGGGAGAGTTCCGGTACATGGCCGATGCGAGAGCGTCGTCAGCTTCGTCTGCCGCGCCAACCTTCGACGAGGTCTTCTGCGGGCTGCTGCCCCGGCTGTACCGAAGGGCGGTGATGCTGGCCGGATCGAGACAGTCCGCGGAGGACGTGGTGCACGAGGCCTATCTCAAACTCGCGGCCCGCCCCCAGCGCTTCCTGGCCCATCCCGAGCCCTATGCCTATGCCTTCACCGCCGTCCTCAACGTCGCCCGCGACACCTACCGCAAGGACCGGCGTCAGGTGCTGGTCGACGGCATGGAGGGCGTCGAGGAGGCCGGCGCGGGCGGCGGCGCCGGCGGGGCCCCTGGTGGGGCGACCGGCGGCTGGGACGGCGGGGTGGAGCGGCGGCAGTCCGAGATCGAAGCGGTGCGCCTGCTCGGGAAGTTGTCGCACCGGCAGGCCGGCATCGTCATCCTCGTCGACCTCGACGGTTACACCATCGACCAGGCCGCCAAGATCATGAAGGTGCATCGCGGCACCGCCGCCCGCCATCGCGCCCGTGCGCTGGACAGGCTGCGCGCCTACCTCGTTGAATCGGAGCACGGGCAGGCCGGGAGGTGAGCGGCACGGTGGACGTGGGGCCACGGTACGACGGCGGTGCGGGCGCGGCGGGCGGTGACGGCCCGGGCCACGGCGGTGGCCGGGGCGACGGCGGCGGGGACGATGCCGAGGCGCTGCTGCGCGCCCGGCTGCGGCTCGCGGACGAACAGATCGAGACACCGCCCGGCCTGTGGGACCGCATCCGGGAGCCGGGCACCGCGCAGGCGCCGGCAGTGGTGCCGCTGTCCAGAAGGCGGCCGCGGATGGTCGTGCTCGTCGTGGCGGCGGCGGTGGCAGCGGTGGCACTGGGGGTGTGGTGGATGGTGCGCCCCGGGCCCGTCTCCCTCCAGCCGGCGGGACCGGCCCCGACCGTGAAGATCACGGTCTACAACAGCGAACGGGCCTGTCGCACGGGCCGTTCCCTGGAGTGCGCGCTGCGGCTGGCCAACGATCCGCGCGCCAAGTACGCCGCGCGCGGCAACTCCGCGGGCCGGGTCTGGCACGGCGATGCGCTGGCCGCGCGCTGTGTGGTGACGGACGGCCGGATGGTCCGCGACGAAGCGGGCATCACCTCCACCCGCTGGTATCTGGTCACCAGCGGGCAGGGGGTGCGGGGCTGGCTGCCGGGGGTGCGGACGCGGAACACCCGCGAGGTACCGGAGTGCCCGGGGGATGTGACGTAGGCCCACGGGCTCCGGGAGACCAGGGGGCTCCGGGTGGTCACCGGCCCCGGAACGCCGGGCGGCGGCGCGCCACGAAGGAGGCGACGCCCTCCTGTGCGTCCGCCGTCGTCATATTGATCTCCTGGGCGGTGGCCTCGGCGGCGAAGGCCGCGCTCCGGTCGGTGTCGAGCGAGACGTTGACCAGCTGCTTGGTCAGGGCCAGCGCGCGGGTCGGGCCGGCCGCCAGCCGCTCGGCCCACTCCCGGGCCGTCTTCGCCAGCTCGCCGTCCGGCACGACCCGGTTGACCAGACCCAGCCGTTCCGCTTCGGCGGCCGGCAGGGCGTCCCCGAAGAACATCAGCTCCTTGGCGCGCTGCGGGCCGATCAGCCGCGGCAGGAGGTAGGCGCCGCCGCCGTCCGGTACCAGGCCGCGGCGCACGAACACCTCGATGAAGCGGGCCGATTCGGCGGCCAGCACCAGGTCGCAGGCGAGCGCGAGATGGGCGCCGAGCCCGGCCGCGGTGCCGTTGACGGCGGCGATGACCGGCTTTTCGCAGTCCAGCACGGCCGTGATCAGCCGCTGGGCGCCGTTCCGGATCATCCGGGCGACATCACCGGCGACCCGCTCGCCGGCCGGCGGCGCTCCGCGCAGATCGGCGCCGGCGCAGAAGCCCTTGCCGGTCGCGGTGAGCACCACGGCCCGGATGCCGGGGTCGGCCGAGGCGTCGGCGAGCCGGCCGATGAGGCGTTCGCGCTGGTCCCAGGTGACGGCGTTCATCGCTTCGGGCCGGTTCAGGGTCAGCCACGAGACGCCGTTGTCAGTGGCGTGCAGTACCAATGAATCGACGGCATCGACGGCATCGACGGCATCGACGGCATCGACGGCATCGAGGGCATCGAGGGGTTCCGCGCGGGTGGTGGGCCCGTCGGGCCCGTCGGGCACGGCGGGGGGAACGGAACCGGGGGACGGTGAGGGTGTCATGGGGGAGCGGCTCCAGAGGGTGCGGTCGGGGTGGGCACGGCGGCCGGCGGTCCGGTGGACGGCGGCCTGGGCGCGGGCCGTGGCGTGGGTGCGGTCGCGGATGCGGGTGCGGTCAACGGCAGACGGCGAGGGCGTCGAGGGCCACGGCGCCCTGTCCGCGTGGCAGCACCACCAGCGGATTGATGTCCAGCTCGGCCAGTTCGTCACCGAGTTCGAGCGCCATCCGCTGCACTCTCAGGACGGTCTCGACCAGCGCGTCGAGGTCCGCGGGCGGCGCTCCGCGCACACCGTCCAGGAGAGCCCGGCCGCGGAGTTCGTCGAGCATCGCGCGCGCCTGGTCCTCCCCGAAGGGCGGTACACCCACCACGACGTCCCGCAGCACCTCCACCAGCACCCCGCCGAGGCCGACGGTCACGGTCGGCCCGAAGAGGCTGTCCCGGGTGACGCCGACGACCATCTCGACGCCCCGCTCGATCATCTGGCAGACCAGCACCCCGTCCAGCGGCACGTCCTCGTAGCGCGCGATGTCGGTGAGCTCGCGATAGGCGTCCCGGACCTGGCTGGCCGAGGTCAGCTGGACCTTGACCAGGCCGAGTTCGGTCTTGTGCGCGAGCTGCGGTCCGGAGGCCTTCATGACCACGGGATAGCCGACCAGGCTCGCGGCCCGTACGGCCGCCGCCGCGCTGGTCACCAGCTGTTCCCGCGGGACCCGGATGCCGTAGGCACGCAGCAGCTGCTTCGCCGCGTGCTCGCTGAGCTGCTGACCCGGCCGCATCAGGGCCTGTGCCTTGCGCGCGGACGGGGACAGGACGCGTGGGGCGTCGTCGAAGGGCGAGCGGTAGCCGTCGACGAAGCGGTGGTGGTCGAGGTAGGCGCGGACAGCGGTGATGCAGTTGGCGAAGGTGCGGAAGGTCGCCACCCGCGAGGAGCCGAGGAGGGTGCGGCGATAGGCGTCCTCCGTACCGACCGGCGAGCCCCACACCACACACACCAGCTTGTCCGTCTGCTCCGCCGCGTCCACCAGATCCTGCGCGAGCTTGTCGCTCATCGGCGGGAAGGGGCCGGTGATCGGGCAGATCAGTACGCCGATGGCGGGATCGGCCAGGATCGCGTCGAGGATCTTGCGGCCGCGCCAGTCGCCGACCGGGTGCCCGCCGTTGTCGACCGGATTGGCGACGTGCAGGTACTCCGGTATCCACTGGTGCAGTTCGGCCTGCTTGGCGGGGCCGAGGGTGGGCAGCCGCAGGCCGGCGGCGGTCGCCAGGTCGGAGAAGTGGGCGCCGGTGCCACCGGAGATCGAATAGACGGCGACGCCCTCGGCGGTGGGCTTCCTGGCGCGGGCCAGCAGCGCCGCGGTGTCCTGAAGCTCGTCGAGCCCGTCCACCCGGATCACCCCGAACTGCCGCATCGCGGCGTCCACGACCTCATCCGCGCCGGTGAGCTTGCCGGTGTGCGAGGCGGCCGTACGGGCGCCGGTCTCGGTGCGGCCGACCTTGACGGCGACGACGGGCACCTTGTGACGGGCGGCCCGGTCGGCGGCCAGCAGAAAGCTGCGGCCGTCCTTGAGCCCTTCCACATACGCCGCGATGGCCCCGACCTCGGGGCGGGTGGCGAAGTAGGAGAGGAAGTCGGCGGTCTCCAGATCGGCCTCGTTGCCGGTGGGCGCCCAGTGCGAAAGGCGGATGCCCAGCTCCTGGAGGCTGAAGACGGGACGGCCCTGGTGGCCTGACTGGGTGATCAGAGCGATGGCCGGCCCGTCCAGGTCCGTACGGAACTTCTCGAAGGCGTTGAGGTTGGTGTTCGGGCCGAGCAGCCGCAGCCCGGAGCGGGCGACGGCCTCGGCCAGTCGCTCCTGGGCGGCCGCACCACGCTCACCGGTCTCCGCGAACCCGGAGGCGAAGGCCACCGCGAACTTCACCTTGGCCTCGGCGAGTTGCTCGATGACCGGCAGCGGGTCGCCGACCAGGAGGACCGCGAGATCGACGGGTTCCGGCAGATCGGCGACGGTGGCATGGCAGGGCTGTCCGAAGACCTGGGCGCGTCCCGGGTTGACGGGGTGCAGCCGGGCGCCGACCCGTTCCGCCCAGGCGATCAGCTGACGGGTGATGCCGGTATTGGGACGGCCCTCGCTGTCCGAGGCGCCGATCACCGCCACGGACTCGGGCCGGAAGAACCGGTCCAGGTCGGGCACCGGAGCGTGCAGCGGACGGCCGCTGACATCCCGGTCGACGGGGCAGGCGCCCTGGCCCCCGCCGTCGCGATGCGGTTCACTCATGCCGTGGACGGTGTGTGGTGGTTGCTCCCCACAGGCCACGACGCGGGCCGGCCGGGAGTGAGTGGTGAGGGTGCCGTGAGTCGATCCAAGCATCGCAGACGCCCGCTCCTGTGTGACGGCTCTCCATAACTGACGCATAGTCAGATTACTGAACTGACGCTCTGTCAGGAATGGGGTTGCAGGGGAAAAGGTTGTACGGTCCCCGGTTGTCGCTGCCGGCCCCGGGGGGATCGCGCGGCCCCCTTGCGCGTCCGGCCCGCTTCGGTTCAACTGACGTACCGTCAGGAGCGGGTGGTCGCCCCGCTCGCGATGAGCCGGCAGGCATGGTCGTTCGGCGAGGTGCTGGGGGTGTTCCGTGAGGGCCAGGGCTGATGCGGAGACGCGGGGTGCGGAGACTCGGGGCGTGGCGCGGAGTGCGGCACGGAGCGCCGCGCGGTTCGATCTGCCGGAGGTGGACGACTTCACCCGGCCGTACTGGGACGCGGCGGCCGAGGGGCGGCTGCTGCTGCGCCGCTGCCGGGCCGAGGGCTGCGGTGCGGCCCACCACTACCCGCGCGAGTTCTGTCCCTCCTGTTGGAGCGAGGACGTCGGCTGGGAGCCGGCCACCGGCCGTGCCACCCTCTATACCTGGTCGGTCGTGCACCGTAACGATCTCCCGCCGTTCGGCGACCGGGTCCCGTATGTCGCGGCAGTGGTCGATCTCGCCGAAGGCCCCCGGATGATGACCGAGATCACCGACTGCCCGGAGCCGGAGCTGCGGATCGGGATGCCGCTCGTGGTGCACTTCCGGGAAGCGGGCGAGGGCGTCGGCGGGGGCAAGGGCGGGGCCGAGGGCAACAGCGGGGCCGAGGGCGCCGCGGTCGCCGTCCCCGTCTTCCGCCCGGCGTGAACCCTCGCCCCGGGGCCCGGCCCCGCCCATGGCGCTCGGCCCCGCTCGCGGGGCTCCGGCCCGGTCCACGGCGCCCCGCCCGCACGGCGTCCGGCCCCCGGCCGCCCCCCCGAATTCCGGTGGCGCCCCGCCCGGGCCCGAGGCATGCTGTGGCCGTGCAGATCCGTGAGGCGACCGCGGCCGACTGGCCCGCCATCTGGCCCTTCTTCCACGCCATCGTGGCGGCCGGGGAGACCTATACCTATCCGCGGGACATGGACGAGGCGACGGCCCGCGAGACCTGGCTGCTGACGCCGCCCGGCCGCACGGTCGTCGCCGTCGACGACTCCGGCACGGTCCTCGGTACGGCCAAGATGAACCCCAACCACATGGGCGGCGCCTCGCACATCGCCAGTGCCAGCTTCATGGTCGACCCGCGGTGCGGCGGCCGTGGCGTCGGCCGGGCCCTGGGTGAAAACGTCCTGGCCTGGGCCCGTGCCGAGGGCTACCGGGCGATGCAGTTCAACGCCGTCGTGGAGACCAACACCGGTGCCGTCGCGCTCTGGAAGTCGCTGGGCTTCCAGATCATGACGACCCTCCCCGAGGGCTTCCGGCACCCCACCAAGGGCTATGTCGGGCTGCACATCATGTATCAGCAGCTGTGAGGACGAGCCGGTGTCACCCGCACCGGCCGCGCCTCACGGCCAGAGCAGCTCCTGCGCCCAGCGCCCGTTCTCGTAGCGGTAGTTGAGCCGTACGTGCCGGCGTTGCGCATCGCCCTGGAAGAACTCGACCTCCTCGGGGCGCAGCACATACAGCGTCCAGCTCGGCACCGGCGCCGCCGGCTCGCGCCGGGCGCGCTCCCATGCCGCCTCCGAGGCACGGGCCAGCTCCTCGACCGAGCCGAGCACCTCGCTCTGCCGGCCGACCAGCGCCGCGGCCAGCGCGCCCGTGGAGCGGTGGTGCAGATCGGCCGCGCTCTCCTCGGGTCCCGCCACGGTCACCGGCCCGCTGACCCGCACCTGGCGGCCGACCGCCGGCCAGTAGAAGCCGAGCGCCGCCCGCGGCCGCACCGCCAGCTCGCGGCCCTTGCGGCTGCCGCGGTGCGAGGCGAAGTGCCAGCCGCGCTCATCGGCGTCATGCAGCATCAGGGTCCGTACGGAAGGGGTGCCGGCCGCGTCCGCCGTGGCCAGCGTCATGGTGTGCGGCTCGGGAACACCGGCCTCGGCGGCTTCCCGCAGCCACTGCCGGAACAGGGGAAGCGGCTCGGTCGGGGCCGTCGCCGGGTCGAACGACGGCAGTGCGACATCCCAGACCCGCAGCCCGCGCAGCAGCTCGCGGAACGCCTGGGCGTCCGCGTCGTCGGCGTGCTGCGCCGGGGTGCCGGCGGGGCGGGCGTCCGGAGAGTCCTGGTGCGCGGGGTGATCGCTCATGTCAGGCAGCGTACGTCGGGCTTCCGGTGGCCGGAGCGTGCCCGGTGGCCGGAGCACGCCCGGTGACCGCGGCCGGCGCCGGATGGTCCTTGAGGGTGATCGCGTTGGCGCCCCGCTGCACCTCCTCGGCGATCTTCTTCGCGACCAGGTTCTTCCATGGCATGTACGGCAGGATCCGCATCATCAGATGCCGGAAGCGGATCTGCCGCCGGGTGTCCGCCGTCATCTCCTTGGCGAACTTCGCGGCCAGTGCGTGGTTGACCGCGACATAGCCGCGCAGCTCCTTCTCATAGCGGTCGAACGCCTCCTCCGGCTCGCGGCCGGCCGCCGCGAGCTCCCCCGCCAGCACATACGCGCCGACCAGCGCCATCCCCGTGCCCTGCCCCGAGGCCGGGGAGGTGCAGTGCGCGGCGTCGCCGAGCAGCACCACCCGGCCGCGCGACCAGCGGTCCATCTCGATCAGCTGGAGCCCGTCGAAGTAGAAGTCGTCCGCCGCACGGGCCGCTTCGAGCAGCCGCGGGATCTGCGTCCAGCCGCCGGACGGGGGGACGCCGACATCCTTGAACGCGGCGTCGAGCAGCGCCAGTTGTTGGGCGGGCTGCCGGTGGTCGTAGGCCAGTCGCGGCGAGCGGAAGGTGAGCAGTCCCTTGGCCGCCGGGTCCCCGGCCGAGCTGTAGACACAGCTCAGCCTGCCGGGTACCGCGTGGTACAACTCCTCGCGGTCCAGGCCGAGTTCATTCGGCAGCGAGAACGCGGAGATATACGCCCCGAGGTGCCGTACGAACTGCTCCTCCGGGCCGAAGGCCAGTCGCCGGACGTTCGAGTGCACACCGTCCGCGCCGACGACGAGGTCGAAGCGGCGGGGCGCACCCCGCTCGAAGGTGACCTCGACACTGCCGCGACCGTGGTCGTGAGCGTCCGGCCGCTCGGTGAGGGAGGTGATCGAGTCGCCGAAGACGTACTCGACGTCCGCCCGGGTGCGTTCGTAGAGGATGCGCGCCAGGTCGCCCCGCATGATCTCGTCGTCCCGGCCGACCCGGGCGCCGAAGAGGGCGGCGGGGAGGGTGGCGATCCGCTTGCCGTCGTCGTTCACATACGCGCCGGTCCGCATGTCCGTACTGGCGCGCTGGATGTCCGCCAGGATGCCCATCCGTTCGGCGACCTCGACCGCCGCGCCCCGGATGTCGACCTTGTAGCCGCCGGTCCGCAGCTCGGGGGCGCGTTCGACGACGGTCACCGCGAAGCCGTAGCGGTGCAGCAAGTGGGCGAGCGCCGGCCCGGCGATGCTCGCGCCGGAAATCAGCACGGTCCTGGGGCTGGTGCGGGAGGACGGCGAAACGGTGCCGGACATGGCGGGGTTCCCTTCGGGGTCGTGGTGCTCCTGCATGCACTGCGCCACGCGGCCGCGGCGCCCGGTCGTGGTGCATTCGCCGACCGGCAGCCGGAACTATACGAGCGTCTTAAACGCTTGTCTATGACGTTTGTTCAAGGGCGTGTGAGGGCGGCGGGTCCCTGGCGGCTCTAGGACGTCTCCTGTCCTAGATGCTCGCTACCGTCGATACCTACGGGCAATGGCACTGCGAAGGAGCAGACGTTGAGCGAGATCAGCAGCAATCAGCCGCTCGGTACGCCGACTTGGATCGATCTCGGGGTCCCCGACCTCGACCGGGCGAAGGAGTTCTACCGTGCCCTGTTCGGCTGGGAGTACGAGGAGCGGTCGGCGGCGACCGGCCCCTTCACCCTGTGTCTGCTGCGCGGCCGGCGGGTGGCGGCGCTGCGGCCGGTCTCCGCCGCGGATATCGAGGGCGAGTCCTGGTGGCTGCCGTACCTCGCCACGGACGACTGCGACGCCCTGACGAAGCAGATCGCCGAGTGCGGTGGGACGGTGCTGATGCCGCCCTCGGACGTGGCGGGGCTGGCCCGTACGGCCGTCGTGGCGGACCCCGGCGGCGCCCGCTTCGGGCTCTGGCAGGGACGTACGCTGCCGGGCTGTGAGCTGGTCAACGAGCCCAGCGCGCTGATCCGCAACGACCTCGCGTCCCCGGACCCCGAGCCCGCGCGCCGCTTCTACGCCGCCGTCTTCGGCTTCACGCTCGACGGCAACGACGATCTCCCCGACTTCGACTTCACCTTCCTGCGCCGGCCCGACGGCCATGAGATCGGCGGCGTCTTCGGCGATCCCGCGGCGCGGGCGTCCCGCTGGCAGACCGTTTTCGAGGTGGCGGACACCGACGACGTGGCGGCCCGCGCCGTCGCCGCCGGCGGCACGGCCGGCACCCCCGAGGACGCCCCGTACGCCCGCATGGCCGCGCTCACCGACCCCTTCGGCACGGCCTTCAGTATCGGCACCCGCCCGGCCGCCGACTGAGCAACGGCCGGCCTCCCGGGCTCCCCTCGGACCCCGGCGCCGGGCCCGCCCGCGAGTCTCCGCCGGGACTCCGGCCGGGCCCGGCCTCCCGAGGCCGTCGCGGGCCCCGCCTCACCCCCGCCCCAACACCACCGTCCCCGACGAACAGAACCAGCCGCCCGTGCCGGAGGCGACCGCGAGCTGGGGCAGCCGGCCGCCGGGTTTGTGTACCTGGCGGTCCGGGCCGGCCTCGCCGCGGAGCTGGCGTACCGCCTCGACCAGCAGGAACAGCCCCCGCATCCCCGGGTGGCAGGCGGCCAGCCCGCCGCCGTCGGTGTTGACCGGCAACGCCCCGTCCCGCAGCAGCCGTCCCTCCCCGACGAACGCGCCGCCCTCGCCCTTGGCACAGAAGCCCAGGTCCTCCAGCGTCACCAGGGTCATATAGGTGAAGGCGTCATAGAGCTCGGCGAGGTCGATGTCGGCGGGGCGGACCCCGGCGCGGTCGAAGGCCAGCCGGCCGGAGACCGCGGCGGGGGAGACGGTGAAGTCGTCCCACTCCGACATGGTGGTGTGGGATACCGCGGTGCCCGAACCGAGCACCCATACCGGGGGTTTGGCCAGGTCGGGGACGTAGTCCTCGGCGACGAGCAGGACCGCGCAGCCGCCGTCGGAGCGGATGCAGCAGTGCAGTTTGGTGAACGGATCGGCGATCACCGGCCCGCCCAGCACGTCGTCGACGGTGATCGGGTCGCGGTACAGGGCGTCCGGATTGGCCGCCGCGTTGGCCCGCGCCTGCACCGCGACCTGGGCCAACTGCTCCAGGGTGGTGCCGTATTGGTGCATATGGCGGCGGGCGGCCATGGCGTATTTGGCGATCAGGGTGTGCCCGTAGGGGACCTCGAACTGGAGCGGGCCCCGGGTGCCGAAGGACAGGTTCGCGGTACGCCGCCCGGCCTTGATGTCGGCGCGGGCGGTGGAGCCGTAGACCAGGAGTACGGCGTTGGCATGGCCGGCGGCGATCGCGTCGGCGGCGTGCGCGGCGAGCACTTCCCAGGTGGCGCCGCCGACCGAGGTGGAGTCGACCCAGGTGGGGCGCAGTCCCAGGTACTCGGCGACCTCGACGGGCGCGAGGGTGCCCAGACCGGCCGAGGCGAAGCCGTCGATCACCGCCCGGTCCAGCCCGCTGTCGGCGAGTGCCCGGCGGGCGGCCTGGGCGTGCAGGGCGTACGGGGTGGCCCGGTCCACGCGTCCGCAGTCGGACAGCGCGACTCCGGCGACGGCGACCTTGCGATTCCCGTAAGTGGTCCCTGAGGTCATGAATCTGACGGTACATCAGATCTGGTGGGGCGGGCAGGGCGCGGGATGCGGCTCCGGAGGTCCCGCCTCGCCGCCGCGTCGTCGCGGCCCCGCCGCCCTCAGAGGCCGACTTAAAGCGATTATCCGAGAATCGGAGGTTTCCGGTGGCCTTCAAATGACTCCCGGGGGACGGTATTCTCACATCGCTTTGTGCATTTCACCGGTCGCTTCCGGCCGGTTGACTGCTCGCTGTTTGCCCATGCGGTGGAGCAGACATTTCCGTGTGCGGGACGAGATGTTCCCGCCTGCCTCAGGGAGTGTCATGTTCGCCTATACACCACATATTTCGGTGCTTGCGCCGGCCCGTAGTTCCGGATTACGTGCCGAATTCGTTCCGGGGGCAGTTATCCCCGTGGGCACGCTGCCCCAGGGAATTACCCTCTCGCCCGACGGAACCCGTGCCTATGTCGGCAACCGGGGCTCGGACACGATCAGCGTGATCGACACCGCCACCGATACCGTCACGGCCACCATCCCCACGGGGCCGGGCCCGTATTGGTGGCCCTTGGCCCGGACGGCACCCGCGGATACGTGACCGTCGCAGACGCCGGTCTGGTGAGCGTGCTCGACACCGCCACGAACACCCTCGTCACGGACATCCCCGTAGGGGCGGGACCGTCGATGGCGGCGGTCACCCCGGACGGCACCCGGGTCTACGTGACACAGCAGGCCGACACCACGGTGAGCGTGATCGACACGGCCACCAACACCGTCACCGGCACCATCCCTGTCGGGGTCGGGGGGACCGGCGTGGTCATCACGCCGGACGGGACCCGCGCCTACGTGGCGTGCTATTCGGTCGGCGTCCGAGTGATCGACACCGCCACGAACACCGTCACGACGACGATCACGACCGGCGATGTCCCCATCCTGCTGGCGCTCAGCCCCGACGGGGCCCGCCTCTATGTCACCAATGTCGGCAGCGCCACGGTGAGTGTGGTCGACACCGCCACCAACGCCGTCATCGACGCCGTCGGCATCAGCGCTCAGGCGCGGTTCCCGGCGGTGACCCCGGACAACGCCCATGTCCTGGTGGCGAATTCCCTCCCGGACACGGTGAGCGTGATCGACACCGCCACCCATACCGTCGTCGAGAACATCGGCGTGGGGGCCGGCCCCACCGGCCTCGCGGTCTCCCCCGACGGGACGCACGCCTATGTGGTCAACTCCGAGGCCGGCACCATCAGCGTCCTCGCGACGACCGTGCTGCCCGACCAGGGGACCACGGCGGGCGGTGCCACCGTGACGGTGACCGGTCACCACCTGGCCAACGCCACCGCCGTGCGCTTCGGTACCGCGCAGGCCGCCATCACCGCCAATACGGATACCTCGCTGACCGTCACCGAGCCCGCCGGATCGGGTGCCGTCCCCGTGACGGTCACCACCGCGGGGGGCACCGGCTTCCTCGGCACCTTCTACTACGCCCCGCCGCCCGCCCTCACCGGCATCAGCCCCGCCTCGGGGCCGGTCGCCGGCGGCGACCAGGAGATCGTCATCACCGGCCGCAACCTGGCCGGAGCGATCGATGTGTACTTCGGCACCAGCCGCGCCGTCATCCAGAGCGCCTCCGACACCCAGCTCACCGTGCGGGCCTCCGGTGCCCCGGCACCGGGCGGCGTCGCCGTCACCGTGACCACCGCCGGCGGGAGCGCCGGGGGGCTGACCTATACCTACGTCAGTTCCTCCACCGTCACCGACGTCAGCCCCAATACGGGCCCGACCTCGGGTGGCACGGTCGTGACGATCACCGGCACCGGTCTGACCTACACCGAGCAGGTCACCTTCAACGGCACACCGGCGCCCTTCGCGGTCATCTCCGACACCACCGTGAGCGCCACGTCCCCGCCCAGCGGCGCCGCCGGCACCGTCGCCGTCGTGGTCACCGGTCCCGCCGGCGACATGCCCTCCGGCTCGTTCACCTACGTCGCCGATCCCGAGATCTGACCCACCCGGACATGCCGTACGGCCGACCGGGCGGACCGGCCGGCGCGGCACCGGCACACCGAGTTTCCGGCCGACCGGAATCCCGGCCGACGGGCCGGGCGGGAGTCGCGGGGCCCTGCCGTCCACGCGACAGCGGACCGGGAATGAGAGCACCTCACGGCAGCGCGTCAGAGCAATTCCCTTCCAGTCCCAGAGGAGAAAACTGTGCGTCCCTTCAAGCAGATCGTGCTGAGCGCGGCCACCGGAGTGTCGGCCCTCCTTTTCTGCGCACCCGCCGCGGCCGCGGCAAGCGGTGCCGGTGCCGATTCCTTTCCCCCGAGAGAGGAAATCTTCCAGTTGGTCGCCAAGCAGACCCAGGGCACGTTCGTCGATGTGGACGGGTCGTCCGGGCCCAGCCAGGGCGATGAATTCGTCATCTCCGGGAATCTGCTCCGCGGCACCATCCCGGTCGGCACCTACAGCCAGATCTGCACCATGACCCGGACCGCCCCGAACGACGAGTTCGACCTCCAGTGCGCGGCCGATCTCGCGCTTCCTCTGGGGCAGATCACCGTGCAGGGCCGGTTCACCGTCACGTCCGCCGGCCCCGGCGACATCGACCTCGCGATCACCGGCGGCACCGGGCGCTACCGCACGGCCCACGGCCACATCCACGCCGTCAACGTCAGTGACACGGAAACGAACCTCATCGTCCATCTCATCCGCTGACCGGCGGCGAGTCCGGGAGCCGGGTCGCGGTGACGTGACCCGGCTCCGTCCCGCGCTCCGGCGTCGACACCCCCTGGCCCACGATGACTTTGCGGACCCGGCCTAGGAAAGTGCACCCCCCGTCCCTACTATGACGGCCCGTCAGATCGGAAGCGGGGAGGGCCCGTCGGACCGGACGGGCGTTGTCGCACGGCCGGGAGGAGCCCGCCGATGGATGCCGCGTTCACCGAGGAGCAGCACGAAATCCGCCGTACGCTGCGCGAACTGCTGCTCAAGCGCTGCGGTCCGGACGAGGTCAAGGCGGCGGTACGCACCCCACCGGGGTACGACACCCAGCTGTGGCAGCAGCTCGCCGGCCGGCTCGGCCTGCCCGGTCTGGCGCTGCCCACGGCGTACGGAGGGGTGGGCTGCGGGCCCACCGAACTCGCCCTGGCATGCGAGGAAACCGGCCGTGTCGTCCTCCCCTCACCACTGATCGCGACCGCCGCACTGGCCGCCCCGCTCCTCCTCGCGCTGGGCAGCGAGCGCCAGCGCACCGCGCTGCTCCCGGCCCTCGCCGCCGGGGAGCTGACCGCGACACTGGCCGTCCCGGGTGGCCGGCTCGCCACCGCACTGGCGCTGACCGGGCCGAACGACGGCGACTGGGCGGGCGGCGGCCGGGCCGGCGGCATCCAGGCGAGGAGAGTGCCGGAGGAGGACGCGGCGGCCGCTTCGCGGAACGGCGGGCGGCCGGCGGGCGGCGGCTGGCGGCTGTACGGCGAGGCCGGGCAGGTGCTCAACGGGCACACCGCGGAGGTGCTCGTGGTGGCCGCCCACACCGGAGGGTTCGCGCGAAGTCGCACCCTGCTCTTTCTCGTACGGGCGGCGGACGCGGCCCGGCCCGGCGCGGAGCCCGGTGTGCCCGGTCTGCTGCGGACCCGGCAGACCGCCATGGACGAGACCCGGCCGCAGGCCCGCCTCGAACTGCGCGACGTACCGGCCGAGTTGCTGGGCGAGGGGGACGGCGACGCGGCGGCGGTGGCCCGGGCGCTCGCCGCGACGGGGCCGGTGGCGGCCGCGGCGCTGGCGGCCGAGGCGGTGGGCGCGGCCGATACGGGGCTGGCCCGTACCGTCGCCCACGTTCGGCAGCGGGTGCAGTTCGGCCGGCCCATCGGCTCCTTCCAGGCGGTGCAGCACCGGCTCGCCGATCTGTATGTGGCGCTCCAGGCGGCCCGCTCGGCGGCGTACTACGCGGCCTGGGCGGCGGGCGGCGGACGGTCCGCGCCCGAGGGTGCCGGGGCGGCCGAGCCGGGGGTGGGGGCGCTGGCGCTCGCCCAGGCGCTGGAGGCCCTGCGGGCGGTGGCGGCCGAGGCGGTGCAGCTGCACGGCGGTATCGGCTTCACCTGGGAGCACGAGGCGCATCTGTACTTCAAGCGCGCGGCCTGCGACGAACTGCTGCTGGGGCCGGTGCACCGGCTGCGGGCGCGGGCCGCCGAGGAGGCGGGGCTGTTCCCGGGCGGGGCGGGGGAGCCGGGCGGTGCGCCGATTCCGGACGGTGCGCCGGAGGCGGTGGAGGTCTGATGCGCCCGGGTGAGCGGTTGCTGATGAAGGTCTCCGCGACCCGCGCGTTCGCCCGGACCGCGCCGTACGTCATCCCCGCGCTGGACCGTGCGATACACCGGCTGACCCGCGGAAAGGTGCTGCTCAGCGCCCGGATGCTGCCCGGAGTGGTGCTGACCGCGACCGGTGCCAGGAGCGGGCTTCCGCGGCGTACCCCGCTGGCGTGCGTACCGGAGGACGACGGCAGCTGGCTGCTGGTCGGCAGCAATTTCGGGCGGCCGGGACATCCGGCCTGGACCGGGAATCTGCTCAAGAATCCGGAGGCCGAGGTGAGTTGGCGGGGCCGCGACATACCGGTGCGGGCCCGGCTGCTGTCCGGTGAGGAGCGGGCGCTGGCCTGGCGGGCGGCGCTGGCGCTCTGGCCTCCGTACGCGGCGTATCAGGCGCGGGTGACGCGGGAGATCCGGCTGTTCCGGCTGGAGCGCCGCTGACCGGACCGGTGCGCCGGGCCGGCCGGTGGGCCGTCAACGCGCAGCGGGCGCCGTGCCGAACCCCTGAGGGCCGCGCGGCGCCCGCTGCGTGTGGTGTACAGCTATGGCAGGACGGATACAGGACCGATGGCGAACCGTCCCGGGAGCACCGGGACTTCGAGGCGCGGCAGCTTCTCCGGCCGCTTCCCCGACTGCTATCGCGGTGGCTTCGTTATTTGGTCGGCTTCTTTCCGGTGACACCGAGGTGCACCAGCAGCGCCAGATTCGGCTTGAGCTCGGCCTGCTTGACGCCCCAGCTCTGGAAGCCCTTCTGGTGCGCGGCGACCGCCGCCAGCATGGCGACCATGGAGCCGGCGATGGCGGCCGGGCTCACGTCCTTGTCGACCTTGTTCTTGCTCTGGAGGTCCTTGATGGAGTCCGTAAGGGAGTTGGTGACGGCATTGAGGATCTTCATGCGGATCTTGTAGAAACGCTTGTCGCCCTCGGCCGCGCCCAGGTCGACGACGCGCAGAATCGCGTCGTGCTTGCGCCAGAAGGAGAGAAAGCCCTCGACCAGATCTTCCGCGGCCTGCCAGGCGGATTTGCCCACCCAGGAGCGTCCGGCGACAAGATCGGTCAGAGTGGCGCCTTCTTTGGCCATCTCCTCGGCGATTTCGAGGACGGCGCCCTCGACGTCCGGGAAGTACTGATAGAACGTTGCGGGTGAAGTCCCCGCTTTTCGGGCTACATCGATGACCTTGACGTCCCGATAGGGGGACGAACTGAGCATTTCACTGAGGCAGTCGAGAAGCTTTTGCCGCGTCGCCTGTCCGCGGCGGCCGGCAACTCTGCCGTCGACGGTTCGAACTTGTCCTGTCATGCCGTCAGCTTACCGAGGGGTGATCGGAGCGCGATTTGGCTGCCTGCAAATGGGGATGGGGGAGTTAAGGGTGCATGGCCCCGGGGAGTGCCCTGATGGCGGGCCCGGCCGCGGTCACGGTTCATATGGCGCCGCTTGGTCCGAACCAGTGAACGGTGTTATCAACAGCCTGTGGACAACTTTGGTGGATAAGCGGTCACCCTCCGTGCAGCAAGTGCACGCCGGTGACAGCCGGTTGAGCTCCACCGCCTCCCTTACGCCGGTCCCGCCGCCCCTTTCCGGCGCCACCGGACTCGATTCCCCGTTCGAATTCCCGCCGGGCGGACTGTGTGAACCGGCGCTAGCTTGGACATATCGCCGCCACGGCAGCGACCGCTTTCCGCTGTCCGCACATCAATCAAGGCGCCACGCCCGGCGCGCTGGCACCGAAATGACCTTCGAACGCGCAGAATTGGGGCCTGGGGCCGCACGCGACGACGGGGAGGGCAGGGCCGGTGGGGGATGGGTGCGTGCGGTCGGTGGAACGGCATGGTTCCGGCCACCGCGGCCACCGGATGCGCCGGGGACTCAACCGATTTCCTCATGTGCGCGTCAAACGGAATGGTGAACGTCCAGATAGTCGGCGGTGCCCCGCGCAGGGGACCTGGAACCGATCGGTAACCCCGTGGTCAATCGCCCGTCGGCGGACGTATCGGAGCACGTCAGGCGGGGTGGGGTGACATCGGGTAACGGGCCAGGTGTGGGCTACGGGAGGTATGCCGTGACACGACGGACAGGACCCGGGTTCGCAACCGTCGGCTCGGCCAGGAAGAATCAGCACGCGTACGGCCGTTTCGGCCAGGCGGTGAGACGCTGCACGGGGCAGTGGCTCTCGGCGGCTCGTGGCTATTGAGAGTCTCTTTTTACGCCCCACGGGGAGGTGGCAGGTAAGTGGTGGAGCAGCTGAAGCAGCTGACGCAGCACGATCCCCGGCGGATCGGCCCGTTCGAGGTGCTCGGTCGTCTCGGGGCCGGCGGCATGGGACTGGTCTATCTCGCGCGCTCGGCGTCCGGGCGGCGCGTGGCGATCAAGACGGTGCGTACCGAGCTCGCCGAGGACCAGCTGTTCCGGGTCCGCTTCACCCGCGAGGTCGAGGCGGCCCGCGCGGTCAGCGGCTTCTACACGGCCGCGGTGGTGGACGCCGATCCGCGCGCGGCGGTGCCCTGGCTCGCGACGGCCTATGTCCCCGCGCCCTCCCTGGAGGAAATAGTCAATGAGTGCGGGCCGCTCCCGGCCCAGGCGGTGCGCTGGCTGGCGGCCGGGATCGCCGAGGCGCTTCAGTCCATCCACGGCGCGGGCCTGGTACACCGCGACCTGAAGCCGTCGAACGTGCTGGTCGTCGAGGACGGCCCCCGGGTGATCGACTTCGGTATCGCCTCCGGGGTGTCCAACACCCGGCTGACGATGACCAATGTGGCTGTCGGCACGCCCGCCTACATGTCGCCCGAGCAGGCCCGGGACTCGCGCAGTGTCACGGGCGCCAGCGATGTCTTCTCCCTCGGGTCGACGCTGGTCTTCGCCGCCACCGGACATGCGCCGTTCCATGGCGCCAACCCCGTCGAGACCGTCTTCATGCTGCTGCGGGAGGGCCCCGACCTGGCGGGCCTGCCGGACGAACTCCGTCCGCTCATGGAGTCCTGTATGCAGATGGAGGCCGGCCAGCGGCCGTCCCCCGCCGACCTCCAGTCCCAGCTCGCGCCGCACCTCTTCGGCTCCGGCAGCGACGACAGCGGTACCGCCTCGGCCTGGCTGCCGCCCGGCGCGGTGGGCCTCATCGAGAGCCGGCGCGGCGGCCGCACCGCCGTACCCGGCAACGGTCAGCGGGCCGGTTCCGGCCGTGGTGCCGGCCGCCCGGCGCCCGCTGCGCCGCCGGCCCCGCCCGCCTCACCCCCGATGCCCGCCGCGCAGCCCGTCCAGGCGCCGCCGCGGCCGGAGAGCGTCCACGCCGCCGCGGAGTCCGGCTGGCCCGGCCAGATCGGCGCGGGCCCCGGCGCGCACCGCGGCAGCGACCCGCGCAGTGGCCACCCGGGCCCGATGCCGCAGCCCGCGGTGCTCGGCCCGGATGCGTCGACGGCCCGGGTGACCCCGGTCTCCGCGCCGCCGCCCGCCGCCCCGTCCCCCGCCGCCGCGCTGTCCTCCGCCCCGCCCGTCCCGTCGGCCGCCCCCGGGGGCGGCGCCGCCGGTCCGGTACAGCTCGGTGGCTCGGCCGCCCCCATAGGGCCGGGGCCGCGCGCCGACGCTCCCCCGCCGCGGGCTCAGGCCGGTGCCGCGACGAACTGGGTACGGCCGCCCGGCGCCGGACCCACGACCGGGGTGCCCCCGCAGGGCCCGGCCAACGGCGGGGAGAGCCCGCCGCGCGGTGAGGCCGCGCCGCCCCCGCCGCCCGAGGCGCCGCCCGAGGCGGGCCGCTGGCGCCCCTGGCGGTTCCGGATGTCGAACGATGTGTGGGGCACCCCCGCCGTCGCCGACGATCTGCTCTACGTCACCTCCTTCGAGGTGCATGCGCTCGATGTGGCCAGCGGGCGCCGCAAGTTCAAGACCCGTGACGTCGCCTGGGCGATGGCCGTCGCGGACGGCCGGATCCACGCCTCGGACGGCCCGAGCCTGTACGCGCTGGACGCCGACGACGGCACCGAGCGCTGGCGGCTGAACACCGACGGCTGGGTCTACGCCCTCAAGGTCGACCGCGGGACCGTCGTCACCAGCACCCGCGGCGGCGGCGTCCAGGCATGGGAGGCCGCCAACGGCGAGTTGCTGTGGGAGACCGGCGGCGTCCAGACCGACTTCGAGACCGCCGAGGCCGGGCCCGTGGTGCACGAGGGCACGGTCTTCGTGTGGGCCGACGCCCGGCTCAAGGCACTGGAGGCCCGGACCGGCGCCGAGCGCTGGTCGTATCCGGTGGGCGACGCCGCGGCCTGCGGCGGGGTGCCGATGCGGCTGCTGCCGGCGTCGGACGGTGCGGTCTACGTCGTGGCCGGTACCCGGGTGCTGGCGATCGACATCGCACGCGGCGACGTGCGCTGGCACTTCGAGGCGCCCGCGGTGTTCCTGAGCCCGCCCGCCTTCGCCCCCGGCCCGGCCGTCACCGGCGGCGGGGTCTATCTGGCGGACTACCTCGGCACGGTCTACGCGCTGGACCCGGCGGACGGCCGTGACCGCTGGCGGATCGCCACCGAGGCACGGCAGTCCACCGAACCGGTCCTGGTCGCGCACGGTGCGGTCCATCTGGGCAGCGGCAAGGCGCTCTACACCCTCGACGCGGTGACCGGCACCCCGCGCTGGCGGTTCCAGGCCGGCGCGGAGGTCATCGGCGCTCCGGTCGTCGCGGAGGGCCGGGTGCACTTCGGCTCCGCCGACCACTGCCTGTACACGCTCGACGCGATGGGCGGCCAGCTGCGCTGGAAGCTGGAGACCGGCGGCGAGATCACCGGCTCGCCGGTGGCGGTCGGCGGTGTGGTGTACGCGTGCAGCAAGGACCGTTGTGTGTACGCGCTGGACGCGGCCAAGGGGACGGGGCTGGCGCGGCGGTCGTGAGGCGGGGGCGGGCTGTGCGCTGTTTCCCGTAGGGGCTGGGCTGGCGCCCGCTTCCCGTAGGGGACGGGCCGTCGCCCAGGGGCCGGGCCGTTCGTCGGCCCCGTATCTGCCCGTGGGTCTACTCCCGTTCCTCCGGGGGGCGTTCACGCCGTTCGGGCGGCTCGGGCTGCTCGGCCCGGGTGGGGCGCGGCTGACGGTGCTCCCTGCCCCACTCGACCGGTGGTGTGGGCGGCTGCTGATGGCCGGGCCGGGACGGCGGTGGAGGAGGGGGCGGAGGCCGCTGTTGTTGTGGCTGCTGTGGGGGCGGTTGCTGCGGCTGTTGTTGCGTTTGCGTCCACTGTTGCTGTTGCTGCGGGGGCGGCGGTGGGGGCGGGGTGACCGGGAGGGGAGTGGTGGGGGTGTCCTGCCCCTGCCCGTACGGGCCGCCTCCGGGTCCGCCGGGAGCGGTCGGGGGGCCGGCGGCGGGGGTGGGGCCGGTCGGGTACGGCTCCGGATTCCACTCCTCGGCACCGGGGCGGCCCGCGTCCCATGGTTCGGGCGTCCCCGGGGGATAGGGCGTGTACGGGTCGTAGGGCGCGCGCTCGTCGTAGCGCTCGTCGTGCGGATAGCGGCCGTAGTGGCCGTCGTCGTACGGCCGGTCGTCGTAGTCCGAGCCGTAGACCCGGCGGGGGCGGCCCCGCATGATCAGGGCGCCGAGCAGCAGCAGCGCGCCGCCGCCCAGGGCGTTGGCGACGCCCACCCCCAGGCCCCGGGCGCCGGCCGTCAGTTCGCTCGCGGCCTGGCCCTGGCGGACCATCCACAGAATCGTGAAACCCAGCACCACCAGGCCCGCGAGGGCGACCAGCCCCCGGGAGCGCAGGGCGACACCGATCAGGGTCAGCAGGGCGGCGAACGCCATGGGGAGGAGGACGGAACCGAAGAGTGCGGCGCTGTTGCGGGTGACCCCGTTGAAGAGGTCCTCGATCCGCACGTCACTGCCCTGACGGCCGTCGTACCAGGGACGGAAGGGGCTCCAGACGGCGGCCGCCGCTCCGGCGAGGGCGATCAGCGACCCGAGAACGTTGCGCACCACGGGCGTCGCCTCGCTTCGGGTCGTCCGGTCATCCTCCGGGACCGACGCTACGCCTGAGCCCTGGTACTCGCGAGCCACATACGCCCGCCCGCGTTGCCGGGGCCCGTAAGGGGTGTCACCCACGCTTGCTAGGGTGCCGTGCACGCGTCAATTGAAGAGTGACGAGCTCAGAGTTTTCACGGGGGATGGGCAGAATGAAGCAGCGCATGCGCAGGAGCACGGGCATCCGCGGGGGCGCCCGTACGGGTATCAGGGCAGCGGTCGCGGCCGGGCTGGCGCTGGTGACGGTGGCGACGGTGAGCGGCTGCGCCTTCGGCCGGCCCCGGGTGAAGGTGCCGGTCTCCTTCCCGAGCCCCACGTACTCCAGCTCGTACGACGCGTCCGCGTCCCCGGCGTACGAGCCCACCTACTCGCCCTCGCCGACCCAGGAGACCTACGACCCGGACGGGCGGTCGGATGTCAGGGGCAGCAACTGCGACTTCTCCGATTCGCTGCGCCAGTTCACCTACACGGTCTCCATCACCAACCCGTCGATGAACGATTCCTTCTCCTACGACATGGCCGTCAACTGGATGAAGGCGAAGCCGGCCGACGGCAAGGCGTACGGGCTGCACGAGCGCTCGATCACCGTCGGGCCCGGCGACACCGAGACGTACACCGCCAAGTACACCGTCAATCAGTCCTCCATCGGGCAGTTCTGGTTCACCTGCGAGATCACCAGGGCGCACAAGACCCGTATGTGAGGGGTCACCTGACCAAGGGGTGACCGCGCCGCCCGCCGTCCTCGTTGCCGTCCGGCCTCCCGTCCTGGTCGCCGGGCCGGCCGTCCTGCCGCTTCCGGTCGGCGAACAGTCCGGCCTGGCGGTCCGGGGGCAGATTGCCCAGCGCGATCAGCTGGGGGGCGTGCGCCAGGGCCTGCGATCTGGCCGCCTCCTTGGCCGCCCACAGGGCGCGTACCGTGCCCTGGACCGCCCCGGTCGGCTGGGCGGCGAGCACGGCCGCGCGGCGCAGCGCCACCTCGGCCGCGGCGCCGGGTGCGGTCAGTTCGGAGACCAGACCGATCTCGTACGCCCGGGAGGCGCCCAGCCGCTCCGCCGTCCCCATCAGGGCCAGCCGGGCGGCCTCCCCGTAGGGCATCCGCTGCGCCATGAAGACCGCCTCGTACGCACTGACCATCCCGTAGGTGGTGTGCGGGTCGAAGAAGGTGGCGTTCTCGGCGGCGATGAGGAACTCGGCCTCGCCCAGGAGGTAGAACGCGCCGCCGCAGGCCATGCCCTCGACGGCGGCGATGACCGGCTTCCACAGGTCGTTGGCCTTCGGGCCGATGTGGAGCAGCGGATCGTCGACGGAGTAGGGGGAGGACGGCTGGGGGACGTCGACGGAGCGGTCGATGCCGGTGCAGAAGGCCCGGCCGCCGGCGCCGGTGAGCACGGCGGCCCGTACGGTGTCGTCGAAGCGCAACTCCCGCCAGATTCCGATGAGTTCTGCTGCGGTGGCGAGGTCGATGGCGTTGTGCCGCTCGGGCCGGTCGAGGGTGATCAGCGCGACCCCGTCCGCGCGCTCCGTGCGGACCGTCATGGCCGCTCCAGGAGCCAGCGGGGTACGGTCACGCCTCCCGGCATGGTGTGGAAGACGGCCTTCACCGGGGCGCCGATGCGCAGCCGGGCCGGGTCGACGGAGTTGAGCGGGGCGTCGGCGGCGGTGACGAGGTTGCCGACGAGGCGGATGCCCGGGGCCTCGGCCAGTTCCACGACGATCGCGTTGTAGCCCGGCTGTCCGGCGTACGCGGGCAGCAGCGGCGGGTGCGGCAGGACGAAGGACCAGATACGGCCGCGGCCGCTCATCCGCCGCCAGCGGGCGGCGAAGGACCGGCAGTGCGGGCAGCAGGGCCGGGGCGGGAAGCGCAGGGCGTCGCAGTCGGCGCAGGCCTGGATGCGCAGTTCGCCCCGGGCGGCGTACTCCCAGAAGGGCGCGCCGTCGTCGTCCGGGACAGGAAGCAGCAGGTCGGCGCCGCGGTCGGAGCGATTGTCAGTGGCGGGTGTCACGCTCGGTGTCATGGCATCACGAACGGACTCCCGCACGGACTCACGCCCCGGCTCACGAACGGGCTCCCGCACGCTTTCCCGCACGGACTCGGGCGCGGCATCACGAGGGCTCATGGCGTATCAACTCCTCAGCAGCAGGGCCGAGGTGGGCACGCCCTCGCCCGCGGTGACCAGACAGGTGGCGGCGCCGGGGACCTGCGCGGTGCTGGTGCCGCGCAGCTGCTTGACGCCTTCATTGATCAGGTTGAAACCGTGCACATACGCCTCGGAGAGACCGCCGCCGCCGGTGTTGAGCGGGAGCCGGCCGCCGATCTCCAGTGCGCCGCCTTCGGTGAAGGCCGCGCCCTCACCACGTCCGCAGAAGCCGTAGCCCTCCAGCGAGAGGGGGATCAGGGGGGTGAAGGCGTCATAGATCTGTGCCACGTCGACGTCCTGCGGTCCGAGGTCGGCGCCTTTCCACAGGTGCCGGGCGGCCGTCCAGGCCGGGCCGGTGAGCGGGTCGTCGGTCCAGTAGTTGACCATGCCGTGGTGCTGGGCGGGCAGGCCCTGGGCGGCGGAGTGCACGTAGACGGGCCGCTGCCGGCAGTCGCGGGCGCGCTCGGCGGAGACCACGACACAGGCCAGCGCGCCGTCGGTCTCCAGGCAGTTGTCGAACAGGCAGAGCGGCTCGCTGATCCAGCGGGCGGTCATATACATCTCGCGGGTCAGCGGACGTTCGTACATGATCGCGGCCGGGTTCTGGTTGGCCCGGTTGCGGCAGGCGAGCGCGACATTGAAGAGGTGGTCGCGGGTGGCGCCGTATTCGTGCATATAGCGGCGGGCCAGCATGCCGATCTCGTCGGCGGGGCGCAGCAGTCCGAAGGGGCGGGTCCACTGTCCCGGTGTGGGCAGCTGGACCCGGGTGTTCTTCCAGGGGCGCGGTCCCGAGCCGCGTTTGCGGGACCGCCAGGCGACGCCGACGCTCGCCTGGCCGGTGGCGATTGCGGCGGCCAGATGCGCCACCGTCGCGCAGGAACCGCCGCCGCCGAAGCCGACCTTGGAGAAGTGGGTGAGGTCCCCGGCGCCGATGGCCTTGGCTATCTCGACCTCGTCGGTCTCCTCCATGGTGTAGGAGGCGAAGGCGTCCACCTCCGAGGGGGCGATTCCGGCGTCGTCGAGCGCCGCGACGATGGCCCGGCAGGCCAGGGTCTTCTCGGATTCCGGGAGTTGCCGGGCGAACGGGGTCTGTCCGATACCGGCTATCGCCGTAGCGTCCTTGAGGGTCGCCCCCATCGCCACCTCCGTGGTCGGTCGCCAGTGCTGACAGCGGAGGAGGCTACCGCTAATCTGACGGACAGTCAGCTAGTGGCGTACGGCTCTTCGGCGGGAGGCAGTGCGATGCACGACGAGGTGGATGCGCGGGCGGACCTGGAGTACGGCGTCATCCCCCGTCTGGTGCGCGCGGCCGCCCGGCGGTACGGCTCCCGGGAGGCCGTGGTCGAGGGCCGCACCCGGATTTCGTACGCCGAGCTGGGCGAGCGGGTGGAGCGGGCGGCGGCCGCCTGTATCGCCTCCGGGGTCGCGCCCGGCGACCGGGTGGCCGTATGGGCGCCCAACACCCTCGACTGGATCGTCTCCGCCCTCGGGGCCGTCACCGCCGGCGCCGTCCTCGTCCCCGTCAACACCCGCTTCAAGGGCGCCGAGGCCGCCTACGTCCTGCGCCGCACCCGCGCCAAAGTCCTCTTCATCACCGGCACCTTCCTCGGCACGTCCTACCTCGCCGCACTCCGCCGCGCCGCCCGGGAAGGCACCGGCCCCGGCCCGCTGCCCGGACTCCCGCGGCTGGAGAAGGTCGTGGTGCTCTCCGACGACGCGCCCGCCGACTTCACCACCTGGCAGGAGTTCCTCGCCGGCGGCGCCGCGGTGCCGTCGGAGACCGTCCGCCGCCGGGCCGACGCCCTGTGCTCCGACGCCCCCTCGGACATCGTCTTCACCTCCGGCACCACCGGCCGCCCCAAGGGCGCCGTGATCACCCATGCCCAGACCCTGCGCGCCTACGACGTCTGGAGCGAACTGGCCGGTCTCCGGGAGGGCGACCGCTACCTGATCATCAATCCGTTCTTCCACACCTTCGGCTACAAGGCCGGCATCATCGCCTGTCTGCTGCGCGGCGCGACGATGATCCCGCAGCCGGTCTTCAGCGTGGAGACCGCGCTCGCCAAGATCGCCGCCGAGCGGATCTCCGTCCTCCCGGGCCCGCCCACCCTCCATCAGCAGCTCCTCGACCACCCCGACCGCGGCCGGCACGACCTCTCCGCGCTGCGCCTGGTGGTCACCGGCGCCGCCGTGGTCCCCCTGGAGCTGGTCGAGCGGCTGCGCAGCGAGCTGAAGATCTCCACAGTCCTGACCGCCTACGGCCTTTCGGAGAGCTCCGGCGTCGTCACGATGTGCCGCCGCGGCGATCCACCCGAGGTGATCGCCGCGACCTCCGGCCGGGCGCTCCCCGGCACCGAGGTCCGGATCGTCGATGCCGCGGACCGCCCGGTGCCGCCCGGCGAGCCCGGCGAGGTGCTGGTCCGCGGCTACCACGTGATGTCCGGCTACTTCGAGGACCCGGCCGGCACGGCCCGCGCGATCACCCCCGACGGCTGGCTGCGCACCGGCGACGTGGGCGTGCTCGACGCGGACGGCAACCTCCGGATCACCGACCGCATCAAGGACATGTTCATCGTCGGCGGCTTCAACGCCTATCCCGCCGAGATAGAGCAACTCCTCGGCCGCCACCCGGACATCGCCGAGGTCGCCGTGGTCGGCATACCCGATCCCCGCCTCGGCGAGGTGGGCAGGGCCTATGCGGTCCGCCGCGCCGGTTCCCTGCTCACCGCCGACGATCTGATCGCCTGGTCCCGCCGCGAGATGGCCAACTACAAGGTCCCGCGGGAGGTCACCTTCGTCCCCGCCCTCCCGCGCAACGCCAGCGGCAAGATCCTCAAGACCCGGCTGCGGGAGGGCGCCCCGGGGCCCGCGCCCGCCGGGTGACCGGGCCGCCCGCCGGCCGCCCGGGGACTCCGGCTACGACGCCGGCGGCGTCCAGTCGGGCCGCCGGCCGCTGAGCGCCACCACCTGGTCGAGGAGCGGGGCGTCCGCCGCCACCGCCACCGGCGGCCCGAACGGCCCGCGCTCCCCACCCTCGGCCGAGGGCGCCAGCAGCGCGTACGAGACCCCGAGGCTCGCCGCGTCGGGTGCGTACTCCTGGCCGGTGGCACGCGCCAGGTCCCAGCCGTGCAGCACCAGCTCGTTGAGCGCGATCCGGCCCGCGATGGCCGCGGGCAGCGTCACTCCGCCCGCCTGGGTCTCGCCCTCCCAGGCCTCCGGCGCGTGCCAGGCCTCCGTCATGCCCACCAGATTCCGGTCCAGCTCGGCGCGCCAGCCGGACTCCACATCGGGCACCGACGCATCAGGGGCGGTGTCCGTCATCACCCCGAGGTTCTTGCGCGCCGCCTCCTGGAAGGCCGCGGTCAGGCCGACGAGGTGTCCCAGCAGATGGCGCACCGCGTACGCCTCGCACGGCGTGGGGGCTTCGAGCTGCTCATCGGCGGTCCGGGCCGCGAGCTGCGACACCAGCCGGGCCTGCGTCGCGAAGTCGATCGTCTCGGTCATCGTCCGGGTCCTTCCGTCCTGCCGGTGCGTGCTGCCGGGCCGCCACCGGTCGGCCGGCCCACACGCGCTGCCACTCCCAGTGAAGACTCCACCGGCCCCCGGAACTCATCGCCACACCGCGGCCCGGCCCTGCCTGGGGCTGTCCGGCGGAGCAGGGACGGGCTCAGGGGCGCCGGTGGTGACGGGGGCCGGCGCCTCAGCCGTCGGTCAGGGTGCGGCCGAGGAGGGGGAGCAGGCGCTCCCAGTGGAGCTGCCTTGCGGCGGGGTCGAAGGCGTCGGTGTCGGCCATGGTGAAGCCGTGGACGGTGCCGGGGTAGATCTCGGAGGTGTGGTCGACACCCGCCGCGTCCAGGGTCTGGTTGAGCTCGCCGAGGGCCTCGGGCGTCATGTCGGATGCCGCGTGGCCGAGGTAAACCTGAGCGGTGATTCCGGCGAGGCCGTCCGGCCCGTCGGCTGCCACGGGGCCGTGGAATCCGGCGACGGCCGCCACCTGGCCGGGGTGGGCCGCGGCGGTCCGCATCGCCAGGAGGCCGCCTATGCAGTAGCCGGTCACCGCGACCGGGCCGGTGCTGACCTCGGGCCGGGTGGTGAGGAACCGGAGGTAGGCGTCGGCGTCGCGCAGGACACGTTCGGTGGTGTGCGCCTCGATCAAGGGCATCAGCCGGGCGAAGACCGCGGGCCGGACCTCTTCTCCGATGTGCTCGGGGAGTTCGATCACCGGTGCCGGGCCGTGCCGGTAGAAGAGGTTGGGGACGAGCACGTAGTACCCGTGCCCGGCCAGTTCGCGGGCCATCTCCGTCAGCACGGGCCGGATGCCGAAGCCGTCCGCGTACATCAGCACCCCTGGGTGCCGCTCGCCGTCGTCGGGGAAGGCGGCAAGGGCGTCGGCCTGGCCGTCCGTGGTGGGAATCTGCAACATCGTGGTGGGAATAGCGGAGCTTCCTTCCTTGGGGTTCACCGCATAAACGTTTACTGCACTAACGTTTTCGGCGTGAGGACGGTACATCGTTAGTGGGACTAACGCAATGACTAGAATGGGCGTCATGACCAGAGCCGAAGCCGCGGACCGGTCCGACGACGGAGCGCGCCAGACGCCCGCCAGGCTGCGTCGACGGGCGAGCCGGCTGCTGTCGCAGCTGACCGCGCGGTCGGACCGGCTGATCAATGAGGGGCTGGCCCGGGTCGACGCCCGCAAGTGGCACTACGCCGTGCTCGCCTCGCTGGTGGAGTACGGGCCGGGCAGCCAGGCGACGCTGAGCCGGCGCACCGGCATCTACCGCAGCGACATGGTCGGCGTGCTCAACGAACTGGCCGAGCATGGCCTCGTCGAGCGGGTGCCGGACCCCGACGACCGGCGCCGCAACATCATCACGATCTCCGCCCGGGGCCGCCGTCGCCTGCCCCGCCTCGACAAGGTCCTGGACGACCTCCACGACGAACTGCTCGCGCCGCTGAGTCCGGCCGAACGCGACCAGCTCGTGCGGTTGCTCACCCGCTTGCTGGACCACCACACCCGGGCCTCCTGACCTCGGGTAGCGGCATCCGGCAGCAACGCCGTCCGGGGCGCTGTTGCCCCGGTGGTCTCCTGCGTCCGGCGTGTCCGGGGCATGCCCCTACTCCGTATACCGCTCCCGCAGCACCGTCTTGAGCACCTTGTTCAGCGGCCCGCCGCGCGGCAGCTCGCCGACGGTCTCCAGTTGCTCCGGCAGCTTCTGTGTCATCAGCCCGGCCGCCCGCAGATGCGCGGTCAGCCCGTCCAGGGTCAGTGGCGGGGCGGCCGGATCGGCCGGCGTGACCACCGCGCACACCCGCTCGCCGCGCTCCCGGTCCGGCAGCCCGATCACCGCGGCCTCCGCCACCGCTGGATGGGTGCGCACCAGCTCCTCGATCTCCTGTGCGGACAGGTTCTCGCCCTTGCGGATGATGATGTCCTTGAGCCGCCCGGTCAGCACCAGATGCCCGTCGGGGCGCAGATACCCCAGGTCACCGGTGCGGAAGGAGCCCTCGGCGGTGAATGCCTCCGCGGTCAGCGCCGGATCGGTGTAGCGCCGGAACAGCATCGGGCCCTCGACCGTCACCTCACCGCTCTCCCCGGCCCCGGCCTCGGTCCCGTCCGGCCGGACGATCCGCACCCGCGCGCCCACCACCGGCCTGCCGACCGTCCGCGCGAGCTGCTCGTCGCTGTCGTACGGCGTGCCCATCGCGATCATCGGGCACTCGGTCATCCCGTATCCGTGCACGATCGCGCACTCCAGCTCCCGCCCCGCCGCCGCATACAGCTCCGGTGGCATCGGCGCCCCGCCACCGGACAGCAGCCGCAGCGACGGAATCAGCCGCCCCGCGTGCGGCAACTGCTGCCGGTAGCGGCGCGACTCGTCCAGGAACGCCTGGTAGAACGCGGTGCTGCCGCCCGCCATGGTGACCCCGTGCCGCCGGTAGACGGCGGCCGCCCGGCCCGGCTCGAAGGTGTCCAGGATGACCGCGGGAAAGCCGCTGACCAGCATGGCGATGACATAGTCCGGACCGGCGATATGCGCGTACGGAAAGGCGATCGAGCCGATGTCGTCCGCGGACATGCCCAGCGCGGTGGCCAGCCCGACGCCACCGGCGATGAGGGACGCATCGGTGTGCTCCACCCCTTTGGGGGCGGAGGTGGTGCCGGAGGTGTAGTAGATCCAGGTGGTGGCCCCGTCCCCGCCGGCCGACGCGGCGGGCAGCCCGGCCGGGTCCGCCGTCGGCAGCCCGTCCCCGACCGGGAGTACCCGCACCCCGTCCCCGGCGAGCTTCCGGACCATCGCGGTGTGGTCGAACCCCCGCCACACGCCCGGTACGAGCACGAACTCCGCCGCCGACTCCGCCAGGATGAAGCCGACTTCCCGCTCCCGGTGCAGCGGAATCACGGGCGTCTGCACGGCCCCCAGCCTGGCCAGCGCCAACGACGCGATCACCGTCTCGACCCGCGACGGCAACTGCCACGCCACCCGCGTCCCGGCCCCGACCCCCATCTCCCGCAACCCGGCCGCCACCCGCAGCGCCTCGTCCCGCACGCCGTCGAAGGTGACCGACCGCCCGTCCCCGTCGAAGAACATCGGCTTCCCGCACGAGACCCGCGCGCGGTACTCGACCAGTTCCCAGAGCGTCCGTATGCGGGCGGGGTCGAACATGGGGCGCCTCCTGGCTGCTGGCAGGGCAGATGAGTGCCGCGGCACTGTAGCACCGGAACTGACGGAAGGTCAGATGCGCGTCAGGAGAGAAATGTGGCGGCGACGGCTGATCCGTCACGCACCAGCCCAGGGGGAAACAAAGCACAACGGGGCCCGAGCGTCAGCCCGGCCCCCGCTCTGTGTCACGCGTCGCATCGAGCGCCAGCGGCCGAGGCCCTGTGCGATATGCCGGGTGTGCTCCGTGGCCCGATCAGGGCATGTGGTTGTCCAGCGGCGACAGCGGAGTTGCCAGCGATATCGCCTTGGAGTGGTCGGCCTGGGCCGCGAGGGAGTGCGGCGGGCCGGGTATGTGGTTGTCGGCCGTGGCGGGCAGCGTAGCGACGCCCAGTGCGGCCAGTGCGATACCGGCGACGATAAAGGCCTTCTTTGTGTGGGTCATTCCAACTCCTCGGAGAAGGGGAAGGGTTGATGTTCCCGAAACACGCTAGCGGTAATTGCAGGCAGATGTTCGATCATCATGGAAATGCGAGAAATATCGCCAGTTTTGCTGCGGAAGGCAAAAACGCCGCAGGGGCCGGTTTTTGATGGCATCCCCTCCGCGCCATCGAAACCGGCCCCTGCGATCCCCCGAATACCCCCCCGTTGGTTTAACGGGCCCTCACTCGGAGTCATAGTGAACGGGCGTCAGTCCTTCTGGGAAACGCCGTTCCCCGGAGTGGGCTGGTGATTGTCGTCCGCCAGGGGCGTGGCGATCGGCTGGTGGTTGTCCATGGGCTTGAGGATGTCCCGGTCCTCGGACTTCTTCACCTGCGTGCCGACGCCGGCCCCGCTGATGGGCTGGTGGTTGTCCATGGGCTTGAGGACATCCCGGTCTTCGGACTTCTTCACCTGCGTGCCGACGCCGGCTCCGCTGATGGGCTGGTGGTTGTCCATGGGCCGGATGATGTCCCGCTCACCTGGGACGGCGGTCTTGTTGTCGGCGTTCACTTGGATCAACTCCTGTGTGGGCGCTTACTGCTTGGTCACCCGGCCGGCGACTCCCCCGTGGGTCGCCGGACGGGCGTAGCATGGCCGCTCACGATAACTCCGCGGCCTGGGCACCGAGCCGCTTGCCCCCCGAGGCGGCGGATCGATGTTGATAAGAGTGGCCCGCCGCGATGAACGATCGATAAACGTCGGAGTCCACCGCCGGGTGAACGCGCTTATGCGACCACGGTGGGCGAGAGAAGTGCCTGCACAGCGGTGCCGTCAGAAGAACCCAGGCGCTCGAACGTAGCCAGCGCTTCCTGCCAGCACACCCTTGCACGGCCGGTCTGCCCGAGGGCGTGCAGGGCGCGCCCCAGAGTGGTCAGGACCGTGGCGCGCCAGGAATCGCCACCGATGCCGCGCAGTGCGGTCAGCGCCTGTTCGGCATGGTTGGCGGCGGTGGCGGGCCGGTGGGCGGCGAGCTCGACCTCGGCGAGCCGGAAGTTGGTCATCCCTTCCCAGAAGCGCTGCCTGCTGTCCCGGAAGATGGCCAGGGCGGCGGTCAGCTGCTCGGTCGCCTCTTCCAGGCGCATGGCCTGGGTGTATGCGAGAGCGAGGGCGTACATACCGTTCGCGAGCCGGCGCTTGGCCCCCAGCCGGCGGTATATCGAGAGCCCCTCTTCCGCCAGCTCGATGGCGCTGTCGACGCGCCCGGTGTCCAGATGGACACGGGAGAGATTGCACAGGGCGCTGGCTTCGGCCTGCTGGTTCTTGTCGTCGCGGAAAGCGGACAGGGCCTGCCGCAGATAGCCCTCCGCGTCGGCATGCCGGTGCTGCGCGTTGGCGATGATGCCGCGGTCGTTGGGGGCGGACGACGAGACGTAGGGGTCCTCGGAGGCGAGGCCGAGCAGCATGGCGGACTTGGCGTTCTCATCGGCCTCGTCCAGGCGTCCCGACAGCGTGCGGACATACGTGAGCGCCAGGTGGAAACGCGCTTCCGCGTGCTGGTCCTCGGCCTCCCGGGCGGCCGTCAGCAGCGTGACGTTGGCCTGCTCGTACTGGAGCGCGTCGGCACCGGATTCGGCCAGGTCCTTGGTGAGCAGTAGCAGATCGGCGGCCCGCCGCAGGGTGTCCGGGCTGCTGGACTGCCGGGCACAGGCGAGCAGGCATCCGGCCTCGTTGAACAGCCATTCCAAGGCCGCCGCCCGGTCGGCGAAGACGAGGCCCGGGTAGTTGGTGCTCTCCATGTGGTCGATCAGACGGTCACCCGGACGTTCGAGCGCGTACATCCGTGCGGCGGTCGCCAGATAGAAGTCCAGCAGCCGGGAGATCGCCATGTCCCGCTCCGACGGCGGGTGTTCATCCCGCTCGGCGCACGCACGCGCGTAGAGTCGCACCAGGTCGTGGTAGCGGTAGCGCCCCGGTGCGGCGGACTCCAGGAGCGAGCTGTCCACGAGGGATTCGAGGAGTTCCTCGGTGTCGTCGGCGTCCATGTCGAGTACGGCGGCGGCCGCGGCTAGCGAGATGTCCGGGCCGTCCGCCAGCCCCAGCAGTCTGAAGGCACGGGCCTGCGCGGGCTCCAGCTGCTTGTAGCCCAGCTCGAAGGTGGCCTTCACGGCGAGGTCGCCGGCCCGCAGTTCGTCCAGGCGGCGGCGCTCGTCGCCGAGCTTGCGGGCCAGGATGGACACCGTCCACGTACGGCGGGCGGCCAGCCGGGAGGCGGCGATACGGATGGCCAGCGGGAGGAAGCCGCAGGCCCCGACGACGGCCATGGCGGCCTGCCGTTCCGAGGTGACACGTTCCTCGCCGACGATGCGGGTGAAGAGCGCGAGCGCTTCTTCCGGACTCATCACGTCCAGATCGACGAGGTGGGCACCGGCCAGGTCGATCATGCGGGCGCGGCTGGTGATCAGGGCGGCGCAGCCCTCCGTGCCGGGCAGCAGCGGCCGGACCTGGGAGGCGTCCCGGGCGTTGTCCAGGAGGGCCAGCACCCGGCGGCCGGCCAGGATGGAGCGGAAGAGGGCCGAACGCTCCTCCATGCCATCAGGGATGGAGGCGTCGGGCGTCCCCAGGGCGCGCAGGAAGGCGCCGAGGACGGCGACCGGTTCGGAGGGGTTGTGACCGGCGCCCTGGAGGTCGACGTAGAGCTGTCCGTCGGGGAAGTGGTCGCGGGCGGCGTGGGCGACATGCACGGCGAGGGTGGTCTTGCCGACGCCACCGATGCCGGTCAGGGCCGAGACGGCCATCACGCTGCCCTCGGCGGTGGCGAGCTGGTCGCCGAGCTCGGTGACGAAGGCGGCACGGCCGGTGAAGTCGGCGACCGTGGCCGGGAGTTGTTGCGGGCGCACCACCGCGGGTTCGGTGGGGTCGGTGTCGAAGCTGACGGCGGGCGCGTCCAGATCCGGGTCCGCCCGCAGAATCCGCTGCTGGAGGTCGGAGAGCGAGGCGCACGGATCGACCCCCAGCTCGTCCGCGAGCAGCCGGCGGGTGTCGGCGTACACCGCGAGCGCCTCGGCCTGCCGTCCGCTGCGGTACAGCGCGAGCATGAGCAGTTCGCGCAGCCGCTCGCGCAGCGGGTGGGCGGCGGTGAGCGCGGTCAGCTCGGACACCGCGTCGGCGTGGCAGCCGGCTTCCAGTATGAGTTCGAGGCGGGATTCCGTGAGGGACAGCCGCCACTCGTCGAGCCGGGTGCGCTGGGTGTCGGCGTACGGGCCCGCGAGGCCGGCCAGTGGTTCGCCGTCCCACAAGGCCAGTGCCTTGTCGAGGAGTTCACGGGCGCGGCTGCGGTCGCCGGCCGCCCGGGCCTTCTCCGCCTCGGCGGCGTACTGCTCGGCGTGATCGTGGTCGAGGTCCAGCGGGCGGCCGTCCACCGGGCGGATCGCATAGCCGCCGGACTCGCTGACCAGGGTGTCGGCGTCGTCGCCCAGGGCTTTGCGGAGCCGGGAGGCGTAGGTGCGCAGCGCGGCGAGCGCGGCATGCGGCGGCTCATCGCCCCAGAGGGCGTCGACGAGTTCGGCCGCGGTGGCGGTGCGTCCGCCGCGCAGCAAGAGCGCGGCGAGCAGCGCCCGCTGCTGCGGGGAGCCCGCTGCCAGCGATGTTGCGCCGCGCCAGGCCCGTACGGGACCGAGCACGGTGAAGCGGAGCCGCTCCCGCCCCGGACCGTCGTCCATGGTGCCCCCCTGCCGTGTGTGGCATCTGTTCACGCTGTGCGCACTACCTCGCTGTGTGCAACGGCCAGTCTGCCTTGTCGCGGCTGCTTACGTCAGTAGGGGTCCGGACCGTCCACAAAGCCTCCTCGGACGATCGGTGACGGAGGCGGGGCGGCGCAGGGCAGGGGCGCGGAGCTGAAGCTTCCGTGCGCCCCCGGGCGTTCGGCATGCCTGCGCACTAGCTGACGCGTCGTCAGATCGGCGCTACCGTATCGCCATGGAGACCTTCCCGAAGATCATCTCGGTGGACGACCACACGGTGGAGCCCCCCAACGTCTGGCGGGACCGGCTCCCGTCGAAGTACCAGGACACCGGCCCGCGCATCGTCCGGGCGCCGGTGAAGGAAATGAGCTTCGTGGGCGGAAAATTCGCTCCAAAGATGGGTGCCGTCGGTGACGACGGGCCCATAGCCGACTGGTGGGTATATGAAGATCTGCACCGTCCGCTGACCCGCCTCGACACGGCCGTCGGCTATGCGCGTGACGACATCAAACTCGAAGGCATCACCTACGAGCAGATGCGGCCGGGCTCCTTCAGCGTGCCCGATCGATTGGCCGACATGGATGTCAATCATGTCCAGTCAGCGCTCTGTTTCCCCACTTTTCCTCGTTTCTGCGGCCAGACGTTCACGGAGGCCAAGGACCGCGAACTGGGGCTGCTGGGAGTGCGTGCCTACAACGACTGGATGGTGGAGGAGTGGTGCGGCCCGCAGGCGCGGGGGCGGCTGATCCCGCTCGGGCTCATCCCCCTGTGGGACGCCGAACTGGCCGCCGCGGAGGTGCGGCGCAACGCGGCCCGCGGCGTCCGGGCCGTCTGCTTCAGCGAAATCCCGCCCCACCTGGGGCTGCCCAGCATCCACACCGACTACTGGGATCCGTTCCTGCGCGCCTGCGACGAGACCGGCACGGTCATCGCCATGCACATCGGCTCGTCCAGCAAGATGCCCTCGACCTCCGCCGACGCCCCGCCCGCCGTCGGCTCGACGATCACCTTCGCCAACTGCTGCTTCTCGATGGTCGACTGGCTGATGAGCGGAAAGTTCGACCGCTTCCCGGACCTGAAGATCATGTACGCCGAGGGGCAGATCGGCTGGATCCCGTATGTCCTGGAGCGCGCGGATGTGGTCTGGGAGGAGAACCGCGGCTGGGGCGGCGTCGCCGACAAGGTCCTCCGCCCGCCGTCCGAACTCTTCACCGAGCACATCTACGGCTGTTTCTTCGACGACGCCTTCGGCCTGCAGAACCTGGACGCGATCGGCGTGGGGAACGTGCTGTACGAGACGGACTACCCCCACTCGGACTCGACCTGGCCGAAGTCGAGGGAGGTCGGCGAGTCCCAGATGGGGCACCTGACGCCGGACGTGGTGGAGCGGATCGTCCGGGGGAACGCGATCTCGCTGCTGGGGCTGACGGGGGAGGGGCTCTGGGGGCCGTCCGCTCCGAGGCAGGAGGTGTGACGGCGGGGTCAGGTGTGTCACGGGGGCGAATGCCCCTGCCCGGCTGCTGTCAGTCACAGGTGGGCCGGGACGGCGGGGTGGTCCCCACATAGCGGCGCCATTCGGCGTCGGTCAGATTGCGGTCGGCGATCCTGCAGAGGCCCTCGATCCAGGAGTTCACCGAGAAGTCCCAGGAGAGGACCTCGCCGCCTTCGGTGGCTGTCCACAGGGTGCCTGCGTTGTCCACCGCGAAGCCGGTGTGCTCCCCGATGCCGCCGTTCCCGGACATCGTGTTGAGCGGGATGGGAATGTCGGGCCCGCCCAGCCGGTCCCCGGTGTCCGCGTCCCACCGGGTCAAGGCGCCGCTGTCGGTCAGGGTGAGGACCGTACGGCCGTCCGCGCTCGCGGTCACCCGGGCCCCGTTCGGTTCGTCGCTCCGCCAGCGGAACCGCTGTTCGTCCAGGTCCCAGCGGGCGAAGGTTCCTCTGCTGCCGTCGAGGAACAGGGAGTGTCCCCCGCCGGCCAGTGCGAGCGCGTTCACCTTCTCGCCGTCCAGGCGAACCGACTGCATTTTCCGGCCGGAGCCGACGTCGTAGAGGTCGACGGCACCCTTGGTGTTCTCCACGGCGGCCGTCCGGCCGTCGTCGCTCAATGAGGAGAGCAGCCCGCGCTGAGGGTCGGCGGTACCGCGTGGTACCGCGATCCGGGTGCGCTGCGCGGACGGGCCGGCGACATGGACGGCCCCGTCGTCCGTGGTGATGACCAGGGAGCCGTCCGCGTGCGGGGCGATCATGACGGGGTCCCGGTAGTCGTCCTGCCGTCCGGAGAAGGTCACGGTGTGCCGTTTCACCAGGCGGGTGTCCTGGATCTGCCATGACTGCACCTCGCCGCCCAGACCGGCGTACAGGGTCCGGCCGTCGGGGCTGAAGGCGAGCGCGTCGTAGAGGAGGGTGTCCCCGCCCACGAGCGTGCCGCGGCGCTTCGGGCTCCAGACGTGCAGCCCGGTTTCCTTGTCGAAGGGGTCGTCCTGCATGCGGTTGCTCCAGGCGACCTGGCCGTCCGGGCCGGCGGCCAGCGCCGGGCTGTGGATCATGGTCTGGTCGTCCGAGAGGGGCAGGCCGTGTGGATGAGCCGTCCGGGAAGACTGCTGGAAGTTCCACAGCGCGACCGTCCGGCCGTGTGCGGAAGCGAGCCTGTCGCCCGTGTCCGAGAACTTCAGCAGCGAGGGGCGGCCGACACCGGTGAGCTTGCGGAGCTGGCCGGAATGCTCTTTGGTCTGCGCGTCGGCCACCGTGATGCCGGACGCGGTGCCCACGGCCATCCGGCCGTTGTCGGACAGCGCCAGCAACCCGGCTTCCTCGTTGGGGAGCGTGGGGAAGTCCGGGCAGGTGCCGGCGAGGGACTCGTGGCCCTTGACCTTCGGCAGTCCGCCGCTGATGAACTGCCCGAATTTGAGGTAGCCGAAGCAGTGGCCACCGTTGGAGACGGCCGCCACGGCCTGGCCCGCGGGCAGCGAGAACTGATCGCTCTCCAGGACCGTGCGCAGCTCCGGCACGGTGTACAGGGCACCGCCACCCACCCCGTCGCGCACCAGAAGGTGGGAGTCGACGTTCTGGAAGACGGTCACCTTGCCGGAGTGCCCGCGGCGCTTCGCACGGACCATCTTCCCGCTCTCCTCGTACAGTGCCACCGTGCCGGCCTCGTCCACGACGGCCAGCTGTCCCGCCATGCCGAACCCCAGCGAGGAAACGCCCTTCGGCTGGGGAGCGAGCCGCCGCAGTGTCCTGCGCGTCAGGTCATAGACCCCCACATTGCCCTTGCTGTCCCCGGCGGCCAGCCGCTTCCCGTCCTGGCTGAAGCCCACTGCCGTGATACGGCCCGGCAGCGAGCTCCGGGCGCGCAGGGCGCGGCCGTCGGCGCGCCACACCGCCACCGCACCGCCCTCGTCCCCGACGGCGACCGCCTTGTCGTCCGTGCTGAAGGCGAGCGCGCTGATGTCCTCCGCGCTCGACATCATGCTCACCAGATGCGGGCTGTCCGTGGAGAGCCGGTTCAGCGTGGCGATGGCCTCTGGTGACTCCTGCATGCGGTACGCCTCGATCGCCAGCAGCGATGCCAGGCGCAGATTTCCGTCCTTGAGGTTCAGGGCGGTCGCGGCCAGCTGCCGGGAGGTCGCCAGCCGGGCCTGCCGCTGGGCCTCGTCCCGCTGCTGGACGGCGTTCACCCAGCCCAGGCCCGCTGCGACGGCGAGAGCGGTGATGACGGCGAGCGCACCGCGCACGAGCCGCTTCGTCCTGCGCTGCCGGGTGACGTCCGCACCGATCAGATCCTCTTTGGGGCGCCCGTGCAGCGGGGCCGCCAGGTCGGCCACGCATTGCTGGAAGCGCGAGTCCCGCAGTGAGCCGGGATCCTCTTCCGACATCCAGCGCAGATCGACCCACCGTGGCTCGTCGCTGAACATCCCCGCCATGGTGCGCGGCAGGCAGGTGGTGTGCTCCCAGTCGAAGTCCCCTGCCCCGTGGTCCCACTTCAGCTCGCCACCGGTGACGACGATGAGCATCCGCCGCGCCCCGAGGCCGGCGCGCCACCAGTTGATCTCCTTCTGCACCCAGTCCGAGTCGGCGGACCTCGGGCAGGCAAGCAGGATGAAGGCGCCGGAATCCGCGAGATGACGCTCGATTTCGGGCCACAGCCCCGGGTTCGCGGACAGCGAGGCGTTGTCGAGGAAGATGCGCAGCGCGCGTAATTGCCGCCAGCTGCGGCGCGCGAAATTCTGGAGCCCTCGCCGGAGATGATCGGCCTTGGCACTGTCGGCCGCATGGCTGTAGGAAAGGAAGGCGTCGTATCGGTGGGTGTGCTGCGAGACGTTCTGACCAGCCATTCCGGTTCCCCCGTCGTCAGGTCGGGCGCGGGCCACCGCGCGTCCCCGTCGCCGCATCATCCACATCGTCGGGAAGGGTGGCAACGGCGCCTTGGCGCAGTGAAGTTGGCGTCACCGCACCCGTCCCGCCCTCGTCCCGGTCCCCTTCCCTGAATGCCGGGATGACCCCGTCGATCGGCTCTACACTTCTTTCGTATTTCGGACTCATGTTGCGGGATGCGAGGGGGCGGGCTGCGGTGAGCGAGGGACAAAGACTCAACGAAGCGGATTTTCCGGCGGTGTTCCGGTCGGCGGATGCCGCTTCTCTTTCGGGGCAGCGCCGCCATATGTGGGGTACGAAATGGCGGTTGGTGCTGGCGATCCTGGCCGCCGTCTGCGCGGTGTCGAGCAAGGACGCCGCGGTGGCGGTGGTGCTCCTGGCCTTCTTGGCGACCGTCTACTTAGAGGTGTGGATGCTCGCGGAGCGGCCGGAGCGCGCCTGGTACGACGGACGCGCCCTGGCGGAGTCGGCGAAGACGCTGTCGTGGCGGTACGCGGTGGCGGGCGAGCCGTTCCCGGCCGCGCTGCCCGCGGACGCCGCGGACCGCAGGTTCCACGAGCGGCTGGAGGTCCTGCTCAGGGAGGCGCCGGTCGACAGCATCGTCCCGGTCGGCTCGATGGCCGCCACTCCGGCCATGGGCGAGTTGCGCCGCAGCTCGTTCGCGGTCCGTAAGCAGGCGTACCTCACCGAGCGCATCGCGGACCAGCAGCAGTGGTACGGGACCAAGGCGGCCATGAACATCGCCCTGGCCCGTCGCTGGCGGATCGGCCTCATCGTGGTGGAAGGGCTGGGTGTACTCGCCGCCGTGCTGCGCCTGATGGAGGTCATCGACTTCGATCTGCCCGGTGTGCTGGCGGCGGTGCTGGGTGCCGGGGCCGCCTGGTTCGCGGTGCGGCAGTACGAGTCGCTCGGCCGTGCCTACACCTTCGCGGCGACCGAGCTGAGCATCGTGCACCAGCGGCTGTCCGCGACCCATGAGGAGTCGGACTGGACGCAGGAGGTGGCCGACGCCGAGGAGGCGATCAGTCGCGAACACACCATGTGGCGGGCCTCCCGGGGTGCCGTGTAGTCGATTGCCTCAAAGCGCCACCCTTGCCTGATGGTCCGCCAGGCACCACGATGTCCCGCGCAAGCTATGTGACGATGCGTCAGGTATAGCTGGAGGGGCCTGTGGGCGGCGAGCGTGATGGGGTGTGGCGGCCGGCGGACGGGCGGCTGGTGTACGGCATGCAGTTGCCGGTGCAGTCGCAGAGCACGCTGTTCGCGGAGTGCTGGGAGGCGGCCGCGGGGCCCGCCGATCTGGTCGAGATCGCGCGGGTGGCGGACCGGTGCGGGTTCGCGTATGTCGCCTGCTGTGAGCATCTCGCGATCCCGCGGCGGCTGGCCGAGGCGATGAGCACCGTCTGGTACGACCCGGTGGCCACGCTGGCGCATCTGGCCGCCGTGACGGAGCGGGTCCGGCTGCTGAGCCATGTCGCGGTGGCCGGGTTGCGGCATCCGCTGATCACGGCCAAGCAGTACGCGACGCTGGACCGGCTCTCCGGCGGGCGGCTGATCCTCGGGGTGGGCGCCGGGCATGTGGTGGAGGAGTTCGAGGTGCTCGGGGTGGACTTCGGGCGGCGTGGGGCGGTGCTGGACGAGACCGTGGACGCGCTGAAGGTGGCGCTGGGGCCCGAGGAGTTCCCGGAGTTCGCGGGGGAGCGGTTCGCGTTCGAGGGGCTGGGGCAGGCGCCGCGGCCGGTGCAGACGCCGCGGCCGCCGATCTGGGTGGGCGGCTCCTCGCCCGCCGCCGTACGCCGGGCCGCCGAGCGGGGCGACGGCTGGCTCCCGCAGGGTGACCGGCGCGAACAGCTGCCCGGCCAGATCACCAGGCTGCGGCGGCTACGGGAGGCGGCCGGAATCGAGGAGCCGGTCGTGATCGGCACCATCGCCGAGCCGCTGTACGTCGGCGAGCCGGGGTGGGCGGTCGGCCGGCGGACGCTGTCCGGGGCGGCGGAGCGGATCGCGGACTCGCTGCGGGAGTACCGCGCGATGGGTGTGCAGCAGATCCAGGTGCGGTTCCGCAGCCGGAGCCGCAGTGAACTGACCGATCAGATGGTGGCGTTCGGCTCGGAGGTCGCGCCGCTGCTGAACGGCTGACGGCCCGGACGGGCGCAGGGCAACTCACCAGCGGAGGAGTGCGGGTATGGGCAAGCTCGACGGGCGGGTCGTCATCGTCACGGGTGCGGCGCGTGGGCAGGGGGAGCAGGAGGCGCGGCTGTTCGTCGCGGAGGGCGCGAAGGTCGTGCTCGGCGATGTGCTGGACGCGCAGGGTGAGGCGCTCGCCAAGGAACTGGGGGAGGCCTCCGCGCGGTACGTCCCGCTGGATGTGACGCGGGAGGCGGACTGGCAGGCCGCGGTCGTCGCCGCCAAGGACACCTTCGGGAAGATTGACGGGCTGGTCAATAACGCCGGGATTCTGCGCTTCAACGAGCTGGTGTCGACGCCGCTGGACGAGTTCCAGCAGGTGGTGCAGGTCAACCAGGTCGGCTGCTTCCTGGGGATCCGTACGGTGGCGCCGGAGATCGAGGCGGCCGGCGGCGGCACGATCGTCAACACCGCGTCGTACACGGCGCTGACCGGGATGGCCTTCGTCGGCGCGTACGCCGCGACCAAGCATGCCGTCCTCGGGCTGACCCGGGTCGCCGCGGTGGAGCTGGCGGCCAGGAAGATCCGGGTCAACGCGGTGTGCCCGGGGGCGGTGGACACCCCGATGACCAACCCGGCCGCGCTCGATCCGGCCGTCGATCCGGCCGAGTCCAAGCGGGCGGTGGACGAGCTCTACCAGAAGCTGGTGCCGCTGGGGCGGATCGGGCAGCCGGAGGAGGTCGCCAAGCTGGCGCTCTTCCTGTCGTGCGAGGACTCGTCGTACATCACCGGGCAGCCGTTCGTGGTCGACGGCGGGTGGCTGGCGGGGGTCAGCATCATCTGACGGCACGTCAGGCGAGTGCGTGACGGCTCTTGACGCTCTCCGGGCGCGGTGGAACAGTCGGCTCATTGAATCTGACGGTTCGTCAGATCTAGCCACAGGGACGGTGAACCTCCGTGGAATTCGGGCTCTTTGTACAGGGATATGTGGGCAAGCGGGCCGAGACCGACCCGCTCGCGGAGCACAAGGCGCTGATGGAGGAGACCGAGTACGTCATCCAGGCGGACAAGTCCGGCTTCAAGTACGCCTGGGCGTCCGAGCACCACTTCCTGGAGGAGTACTCGCACCTCTCCGCCAACGACGTCTTCCTCGGCTATCTGGCCCATGCGACCGAACGCATCCATCTGGGGTCCGGGATCTTCAACCCCCTCGCCCAGGTCAATCACCCGGTGAAGGTCGCCGAGAAGGTCGCCATGCTCGACCATCTCAGCGAGGGCCGCTTCGAGTTCGGCAGCGGGCGGGGCGCCGGCAGCCACGAGATACTGGGGTTCCTGCCGGGCATCACCGATATGAACCACACCAAGGAGATCTGGGAAGAGACCATCGCCGAGTTCCCGAAGATGTGGCTCCAGGAGGAGTACCCCGGGTTCCAGGGCAAACACTGGCAGCTGCCGCCGCGCAAGATCTTCCCCAAGCCGTACGGGGCCTCGCACCCGGCGATGTGGTACGCGGCCGGCTCGCCGACCTCGTACGCCATGGCGGCGAAGAAGGGCCTGGGGGTCCTCGGCTTCAGCGTGCAGAAGGTCTCCGACATGGAGTGGGTGCTGGAGCAGTACAAGACGGCGATCCGGGACGCCGAGCCGATCGGTGACTTCGTCAACGACAACGTGATGGTCACCTCGACCGCGATCTGCGCCGAGACGCACGACAAGGCCGTGGAGATCGCGGTCAACGGGGGACTCAACTACCTCCAGTCGCTGGTCTTCCGCTACCACGACACCTTCCCGCGGCCCGAGGGCATCCCCGAGTGGCCCGAGCTGCTGCCCGACTACACCACCGAGATCATCGAGCTGCTGATCGCCGAGGAGCTGATGATCTGCGGCGACCCGGACGAGGTGCTCGGGCAGTGCAAGCGCTGGGAGCAGGCCGGCGCCGATCAGCTGAGCTTCGGGCTGCCGATCGGGATCTCGTACGAGGACACCATGAACACGGTCAAGCTCATCGGCGAGCACGTGATCCCGAAGATCGACACCGATCCGGTGCACCGCACGACCCGGTTCCGGCAGGCCACGGGCAGCTGAATTCCGCCGAGGGGAAGGGGCGCACACCGTGCTCGACCACCTGATCAAGGGCGCGACCGTTGTGGACGGGACGGGCACGCCCTCGTACACCGCCGATGTCGGCCTCCGCGACGGCCGGATCGCCGTCATCGCGCCGTCCGGCACCGTCACCGAGGAGGCCCGGAGCAGCGAGGACGCCACCGGGCTCGTCCTCGCCCCCGGCTTCGTCGATCCGCACACCCACTACGACGCCCAGCTCTTCTGGGACCCGTACGCGACGCCCTCGCTCAACCACGGGGTGACGACCGTGGCGGGCGGCAACTGCGGGTTCACGCTCGCCCCGCTGAACCCGGAACGGCCCGCCGACGCCGACTACACCCGCCGGATGATGGCCAAGGTCGAGGGCATGTCCCTGGTGGCGCTCGAAGAGGGGGCGCCCTGGTCGTGGAGCTCGTTCGGCGAGTACCTCGATGCCCTGGAGGGGCGGATCGCCGTCAACGCGGGCTTCATGGTGGGGCATTGCGCACTGCGTCGCCATGTCATGGGGGAGGACGCCATCGGCGGGCAGCCGACGCCCGAGCAGATGGAGCGGATGCTGGCGCTCTTCCACGAGGCGATGGCGGCCGGGGCGTGGGGCTTCTCCACCACCCAGTCCGCCACCCACTCCGACGGGGACGGCCGGCCGGTCGCCTCCCGGCACGCCGCGCCGGCGGAGCTGCTCGCGCTGTCGCGGGCCGTCGCCGAGCACGAGGGCACCCAGATCGAGGCGATCGTGGCCGGCTGCCTCGACCAGTTCAGCGACGCCGAGATCGAGCTGCTCGTCGAGATGAGCGCGGCCGCCGGGCGCCCGCTGAACTGGAATGTGCTGACCATCGACGCGGCCGTGCCGGAACGGGTGCCACGGCAGCTGGTTGCCGGCGAACGGGCCCGGGAGGCCGGCGGCCGGATCGTGGCCCTGACGATGCCGATCCTCACCCCCATGAACATGTCCCTGGGCACCTTCTGCGCCCTGAACCTGATCCCCGGATGGGGCGACATCCTGGGCCTGCCGGTCCCCGAACGGATCGAGCAGCTCCGCGACCCCGCGGTCCGGGCCGAGATGCTGCGGCGCGCGGACAGCAAGGAGGCGGGCGTCTTCCGGCGGCTCACGCACTTCGGCCGCTATGTCATCGGGGACACCTACTCCGCGGCGAACGAGGGCCTGACCGGCCGCGTCGTGCGGGACATCGCGGCCGAGCGCGGCCAGGAGCCGTTCGCGTGCCTGGTGGAGATCTGCGCCAACGACCAGTTGCGGACCGTCCTGTGGCCGATGCCCACCGACAACGACCCGGACTCCTGGGCGCTGCGCGCCGAGACCTGGCAGCACGAGGACGTCATGCTCGGCGGCTCGGACGCGGGCGCGCACCTGGACCGGATGTGCGGCGCCCCGTACACCACGCGCTTTCTCGGCGACTGTCTGCGGGGCCGGAAACTGATGGGTCTGGAACAGGCCGTGAAGATGCTCACCGACGACCCCGCCCAGCTCTTCGGGCTGCGGGAGCGGGGCCGCATCGAGGAGGGCTGGCACGCCGATCTCGTGCTCTTCGACCCGGAGCGGATCGACGCGGGCAAGGCCACCCTCGTCCACGATCTGCCCGGCGACAGCCCGCGTCTGGATTCCAAGGCGATCGGCATCAACGCGGTGTGGGTCAACGGTGTCGAGACGATCCGCGAGGACGTGGTGACCGGCGCGGTGCCGGGGACGGTACTGCGGTCGGGGCGGGACACGAGGACGGTGAGCACGAAGTGAGGGGCGTGACGGGCGGGGTGCTGGTCCTGGGGTGGGGCGCGGACGAGGTGGCGGTCGTGGGGTGGGGTACGGGGCGGGGCGCGGCTGAGGTGACGGTTGTGGAGCGGGGTGCGGGCGGGGTGTCGGTCGTGGCGCGAGGCAGGGGTGAACGGCCGCTCGTGGGGCGGGCGCCGGTGGCGGTGAGCGTCAAGTGAGCTCCGCACGACAGCTGTTCATCGGCGGGGAATGGGCCGAGCCCGACGGCGGCCACTATGAGGTCATCGACCCGGCGACGGAGGAGGTCGTCGGGCTCGCGCCCGAGGCGAGCCGGGAGCAGGTGTACGCGGCGGCGTCCGCGGCAGCCGAGGCCTTCCCCGCCTGGTCCCGTACGCCACCGCAGCGCCGCGCCGCGATCCTCGACCGGGCCGCGGAGGTGATGCAGCGCGACTTCGCAGCACACGCCGAGGTGGCACAGGCGGAGAGCGGCGCGACGACCGGCACGGCGCGCGGTATGCAGGTCGCGGTGGGGGTGGCGCGCTTCCGGCGGTATGCGAAGGGGGCTGTGGAGCCCGTGGAGCAGGGGCTGCCGCCGCAGATCAACGAGGCGGGGCCGATGGGGAAGGCCGGCGTGGTCGGTGCCCTGGCGGTACGGCAGCCGGTCGGCGTCGTCACCTGCATCACCTCGTACAACAACCCGTGGGCCAACCCTGCGGGCAAGATCGCCCCGGCGCTGGCGATGGGCAACACCGTCGTGGTGAAGCCCGCCCCGCAGGACCCGCTGTCGGTCTACCGGATGGCCGCGGCGCTGGCCGAGGCCGGTGCGCCGCCGGGGGTCGTGAACGTCGTCAGCGGAGCCTCCCCGGCGGTCGGCGCGGCGGCCGTGGACGCGCCGGACGTGGACATGGTGAGCTTCACCGGCTCGACGGCCGTCGGACAGCGCATCGCCGAGGTGTGCGGCCGCGGGATGAAACGCCAGCTCATGGAGCTGGGCGGCAAGGGCGCCGCGGTGGTCTTCGACGACGCGGACCTGGACTCGGCGGTGGCCGGCATCGGCACGACCTACTCCTTCTACAGCGGACAGATCTGCACGGCGCCGACCCGGGTGCTCGCCCAGCGAGGCGTGTACGAGGCGCTGGTGGAGCGGCTGACGCGGTACCTCGGGCGGCTGACGGTCGGTGATCCGCGCGCGCCGGGCACGGTGGTCGGGCCGGTGATCTCGGCCGCGCACCGCGACCGGATCGAGTCGTATGTGGAGCTGGGCCGAAAGGAGGGCGCCCGGGTCGTGGCGGGCGGCGAACGGCCCTCCGCGCCCGAGCGCGGCTTCTATGTCGCGCCGACGCTGCTGGCCGACTGCACCCCGGACATGCGGGTCGTACGGGAGGAGATCTTCGGCCCGGTCGTGGTCGTCCTGCCCTTCGACGAGGAGGACGAGGGGATCGCCCTCGCCAACGACAGCGACTACGGGCTGATCGACTACGTCTGGTCCGGCGATATCGCCCGGGCCTTCCGGGTGGCCCGGCAGCTGCGGGCCGGCGGGGTCGGGGTGAACACGGTCGGCCGGAACATGGAGGCGCCGTTCGGCGGCTTCAAGAAGAGCGGGGTGGGGCGCGACGTGGGCTCGTACGCGCTGCATGCGTACAGCGAGCTTCAGGCGATCGTCTGGCCGGGGTGAGCGGGGCTGGGGTGAGTTGGGTCGGGGTGAGTTGGGTGGAGTGAGCGGGGCCGGGGTGAGTTGGGCCGGGGTGAGTGGGGCCGGGTGGTGCTGACCGTCGGCAGGGAGACTCACGGGCTCCTCCGACGGGCGGTCAGTGCGCCCCACCCGTCCTGTCGGTCCCGCCACTCCCGCCAACCCCGCGACGGCGCCCCGGACTACGCTGCTCTGATCGTCACGCCCCGGGTCAGGAGCCGGCTGGGCCGGAGACCGAACATCGCATGGAATGCGCTGCTGAAATGGGAGGGGCTGGCGAACCCCGCCTCCACGGCCGCCGTGCTCAGATCCGGCCAGGTCTCCAGCAGAAGCGCCACCCGCAGCATGCGCGTCCACAGGCGGTAGCGGCGGAAGGTCGTCCCCGTCTGGGCCCGGAAGAGCCGGAGGAACGTCGATACGGACAGGCCGGCCTCCACCGCCAGTTTCTCGGCGGAGAGCTGCTGCCCCGGGTCCTCCGCCAGCCGCAAGGTGGCTTGCCGGATCCGTGGGTCCCTGGCCTCCGTGCGGTCGTCCGGACCGGCGAGGTCCAGCCAGCGCAGGGCGGCCGGAAGCGGGGTGCTTCCGTCCATCCGCGCGGCCAGCCGCGTGAGCGGGAGTTCGTGGCCGTGCCCCCGGGCGAGCTCGGCGCTCCCGCTCATCATCCGACGGCACGCCCGCTCCCGTGGCGAGGCGGGGTCCAGGTAACAGAACGCCATCCGGCTCCCGTGGGGGAGGATCCGGTGCCGAACCCGGGCCGCTATCAGTGCGGTACGGGCGACCTGGCGGGTGCCGTTCTCCAGCTGGACCGTGAACTCCTCGTCCACACCGACCGCCAGACAGCTCACCGAGCCGGAGTGGAGGTCCAGCGCCAGGGACGGTCCCACGTACAGCGCCTGACCGGGCCACAACCACAGCGCAGCCGGAGCACCGCACGTTTCTGAAAGCGGCACTGATGGCATGCAGGCATGCTAGCCAGCACTTCGACCACCCTTCCCACCCTTTGGAATGACACATGTGGCTCGACCGCGTCACCACCGCTCTGCTCCTCCTCGTGGGCTTGGTGAACCTCCTCCCCGGCCTCGTCGCGTTCGCGCCGTCGCAGATCACGACGGCGTACGGAGTTTCGGCCGAGGGTCCCGGCTCCGCCGACCTGACGGTGCTGCTGCGTCACCGGGCCGTCTTACTGGGGCTCGTCGGACTCGCCCTGCTCTGCGCGGCGTTCGTCCCGTCCTTCCACCTCCCTGCCGTCACCGCCGGAGCGATCAGCATGGGGTCGTTCCTGTTGCTCGCCTACTCCACACCGGGTCTCCACAGCGCCACGATGCGCGTGGCCCGCATCGACACAGCGGCGATCGTGGCACTGGCCGTCGCCGCCCTCCTCATCTTGCGGAAGATCGCCTGAGCGTCCTGTACGGGGCGGGAGCCGGGGCTGTTGCGGTGCGAGGGCGCGCCGCGTGCGTCGCCGCGCGCCGCTTCCTGCCGCCGAGGCACGCCGGGCGCCGCTCGCCGTCCGCCGTGCCCGGTGGGGCTCAGCCCCGGCGGCCCAGGAAGACCGGGTTGGTCATTGCCGCCATGGGGCCCGGCAGGCCCGGTGTCGTTGCGGGGTGGCGGACCTCCGCGCGTATGTAGGCGGCGTGATCCGGGGTGGTCTGCCAGCTGACGGTGCCGTCGCCGGAGGGTGGCAGCGCGGTGGAGTACAGCCGCCCCTGGTCGGTGACGAAGGAGACCGTGCTGCCGGGGGTGCCGGAGACCGTCAGCCGGGCGGTGACCTTCGCCGTACGGGAGACCGCCAGCCGCTCGCCGATTCCGGCGTGTTCACCCCGCTCACCGGTGACGGAGAACGCCAGGCCGACCTTCGACGACTCGGCGATCCAGACCCGTCCGGCCCGGATGCCGTCCTGAAGCGCCCGGCGCGAGAGATCGTCGGCGAGCACCACGGTCTGCGGCAGGCCGACGACATCGGGATCGCGATGGGCGTCGCTGTGGCCGACGGCCGGCACCCAGTCCGCGCGGCCCTGGGTGTGGGCGACCAGGGTGTTGTCCCACTCGGCGAGGGTGACCTCGTCATCGGGGGTGTACGGCCCGTTCCAGACCTCCACCGCATCGGCTTCGTTCAGCCCGAACTTCCAGTTGCAGCCGATGCAGGTGGCGTGCGGATGCGCCGGGATGACCAGGCCGCCGGCCCGCCGGATGGCACGCGCGTACTTCCCGAAGGCGTTGTCGCGGGCCCGGTAGCGCCAGTCGATGAAGACCTCGGGGTCGGTGCCCATCGCGACCACGTGCCCATTGCGGGTGGTGACCTCCTCGCCGGTCAGGATCAGCAGGTCGTCGCCCCACAGACCGTCCCAGGCACGGTGCGCGGAGGTGGTGTTGTGCTCGGAGGTGTTGATGAAGTCCAGCCCGGCGGCGCGGGCCAGCGCGGCGATCTCGGCGGGGGTGCGTTTGCCGTCGGAGTGGACGGAGTGCAGATGGCTGTCGCCGCGGTACCAGGCGCGGCCCCGGCCCCGGGCGCGCTCGGGCGGATGGACGGGCGCCGGGGTGTGCCCCTGGGGGCCGTACTTCAGGGTGATCGTGATGTCGTAGGACAGGCCCTGCGGTGCGACCGTGTACGGGCCGAGGGCGATATGCCAGATGCCGGGGTTGACGGGGCCCGGGAGATAGCCGGGGGTGGCCTCGTCGGCGCGCAGGAAGAACTCCGTACGCGCCCCTCCCGACCAGCCGCGGAAGCCGGCGCCGCCGAGGTCGGTGCCCCGTTCGTCGAAGATGCCGATGTCGCAGGCGTTGCCGGCCGTGCCCTCCGGGACGGTGGGTTTGTCGTAGCGGTAGGCCACGGCGATTTCGCGCACCCCGCGCGGCACTTCGACCGGCAGATATACGAAGTCGGGTGCGCCCGTGGGCAGATGGCCGGTGACCCGCCGGGTCTGCTCGCCCGGCCCGCCGCCGGACCGCCCGCCCGCGGACGCCGCGTCGGCGAAGCTCACACGTCCGAGCGTAAGCGCGCCCGTCGCGCCCGCAACCGCCGAAAGTCTCAGAACGTCGCGTCGTTCCATCCCCGCCCCCGCGTCATGTCGTGTCGGATGAGTGCCGCGTCGCGGCCGCTCGTCGCACCGCGTGAAAACTGTTGTACGCGGGTGTGACACCGAGCGAAAGGGCTGTGGATAACCGTCGGGCGGTGAGGCAACATGCGGTCACGCACACGCCCGACGCGGAGGTGTTCCCAGCATGCGGATCGCGACCACGATCTTCCTGACCGACGAGACGATCCGGCCGGACCGGCTGGGCCGCGAGCTGGAACAGCGCGGCTTCGCCGGCCTCTATCTCCCGGAGCACACCCATATCCCGGCCAGCCGGGACACCCCCGCCCCCATGGGCGAGCCGCTGCCCCGCGAGTACGGCCGCACCCTCGACCCGTTCATCGCGCTCGGCCAGGCCGCCGCGGTCACCGAGCGGCTCGCCCTCGGCACCGGCATCACCCTGGTCGCCCAGCACGACCCGGTCGACCTCGCCAAGCAGATCGCGACCCTCGACTTCCTCTCCGGCGGCCGCTTCACCCTGGGCATCGGCTACGGCTGGAACGTCGAAGAGGCCGCCGACCACGGTGTCGAGTGGTCGACCCGGCGGGAGCTGACCCGGGACCGGGTGGCGCTGATGCGCGCCCTGTGGGCCGCGGAACCGACCGCGTACAAGGGCGCATTCGGGTCCGTGCGGGCGTCCTTCGCGCACCCCAAGCCGGCCCACGGCGCGCCGCGCATCCTCCTCGGCGGCGGGGCCGGGCCCAAGCTCTTCGGGCAGATCGCCGCGTACGCGGACGGGTGGCTGCCGATCGGCGGACGGGGGCTGACCGAGACCCTTCCGGTACTACGGCAGGCGTGGTCGGACGCCGGGCGCACGGGTGAACCGGTGGTGGTCCCGTACGCGGTCCACCCGTCACCGGGGAAGCTGGCGCACTACCGCGAGCTGGGACTGCAAGAGGTGGTCCTGCAATTGCCGCCGGCCGGGGAGGCGGAGGTACTGCGGACGCTCGATGACTTCGCGCAGTTCTTGTGACGTACGGCAGCGTGCCGTACCGGATGCGTGACGGCGGCGCACGGGCCGCCGGAGGGCTTGGTGGCGGGCGACCGGGCCGGACGCGCCCTAGGACCAGCGGTGTACGGCCCTCGCCTCCGGGATCGGTCCCGGAGGCCGATTCGCGCCCGCCCCGTCCAGTCGTAGCGTCGAAGGTGAGGTCCGTTGAACCACCCGCATTCAACGGTCCAAGGAGAACGGTCCACGGCCCCGGAAGAGCCACGGTCCGGACGATCCCGCAGATCAGGGGACCACGCCGATCACGGGACCACAGAGATCAAGGAGACCCCATGCCTCGCCTCGACCACACGATCGTGCACAGCACCGACCGTTTCGCCTCCGCCCGGTTCCTGGCCGGTCTGCTCGGTGCGCCCGAGCCCAAGGCGTTCGGCCCCTTCGCCGCCCTCAAGCTGGACAACGGGGTGGCCCTCGACTACGCCGAGCATGTCGCAGGCGGCGAATTCGTCCCGACGCATTATGCGTTCCTGGTGACCGAGGAGGAGTTCGACGGGATCTTCGGCCGCATACAGGAGCGCGGACTCTCCTACTGGGCCGACCCCATGCACACCAAGCCTCAGGAGATCAACCACCACGACGGCGGCCGCGGTGTCTACATCCTTGACCCCGACGGCCACAACATGGAGTTCTTGACCAGGACGTACTCCGACGAGCTGCTGGCAAGCATGTAAGCGTGCGGTGCGCCGCCGGCGGGAAGTGCCCTCTCCCTGCCCTGACGGAACCTCCGTCCGCAGTGATCAGCGGCACATCAACGGCCTCTTCTCCGGCGGCGGGGCTGTCGGTGGGCGCTCGTATGCTCGGAGGATGACTTCCAGCGCGCAGGTACCCGAGCAGGCATCCGACCGAGGGACCGACCGCGAAACGAACGCCCCCGCCGCCGCGGGCCGCCCCACGGCGAACGCGATGCGCCGCGCGCTCAAGCGGGCCCGCGACGGTGTCGCGCTGGACGCCGGCGAGGCCGCGGTGCTGCTTCAGGCGCGCGGCGAGGACCTCAGGGACCTGTGCGCCTCGGCGGCCCGGGTGCGGGACGCCGGCCTGGAGGCCGCGGGCCGCCCGGGGGTCATCACCTACTCGCGCGGTGTCTTCATCCCTCTGACGCGCCTGTGCCGGGACAAGTGCCACTACTGCACCTTCGTCACCGTCCCCGGCAAACTGCGCCGGGACGGCCACGGGATGTTCATGTCGCCCGACGAGGTACTGGACATCGCCCGCCGAGGCGCCGAAATGGGCTGCAAGGAAGCCCTGTTCACCCTCGGGGACAAGCCGGAGGACCGCTGGCCCGAGGCCCGCGAATGGCTGGAGGCGCACGGCTACGACGACACGCTCTCGTACGTCCGCGCCATGGCCATCCGTGTCCTGGAGGAGACCGGCCTGCTGCCGCACCTCAACCCCGGGGTGCTGTCCTGGACGGACTTCCAGCGGCTCAAGCCCGTCGCCCCCTCCTTGGGAATGATGCTGGAGACGACCGCCGAGCGGCTGTGGAGCGAGCCCGGCGGTCCCCACTACGGATCGCCCGACAAGGAACCGGCCGTCCGGCTGCGTGTCCTGGAGGACGCCGGCCGCTCCAACGTCCCCTTCACCACCGGGCTGCTCATCGGCATCGGCGAGACATACGAGGAGCGCGCCGAGTCCCTGTTCGCGCTGCGCCGTATCCAGCGCGCCTACCACGGCATCCAGGAACTGATCATGCAGAACTTCCGTGCCAAGCCGGACACGGCGATGCGCGGAATGCCGGACGCCGAACTGGAGGAACTGGCCGCGACGATCGCGGTGGCCCGGCACATCATGGGCCCCTCGACCCGTATCCAGGCACCGCCCAACCTGGTCGACGGCGAATACCAGCTGCTCATCGACGCCGGGATCGACGACTGGGGCGGCGTCTCCCCGCTGACCCGCGACCATGTGAACCCCGAGCGCCCCTGGCCGCAGATCGACGAGCTGACCGAGCGCTGCGCCGCGGCAGGCTTCGAGCTGCGGGAACGGCTCCCCATCTACCCGGAGTTCCTCCAGCGCGGTGAGCCCTGGCTCGACCCCCGCCTGCTGCCGCATGTCCGCGCCCTCGCCGACCCGGAGACGGGTCTGGCCATCGAGGACGCCCCCGTGGTGGGCCGCCCCTGGCAGGAGCCCGACGAGGGCTTCACGATGAGCTCCTCGGGCCGTACGGACCTGCACCACACCATCGACACCGAAGGCCGCACCGCCGACCGCCGCGACGACTTCGACGAGGTCTACGGCGACTGGGAGGCACTGCGCGAGGCCGCGGCCCCCGGGATGGCACCGGAGCGCATCGACTCCGACGTACGCCAGGCCCTGGCGCAGGCCGCCGACGACCCCACCCGGCTCACCGACGCGCAGGCCCTGGCGCTGCTGCACGCCGACGGGCCGGCCCTGGACACGCTCTGCACCGTCGCCGACGAGCTGCGCCGCGACACCGTGGGTGACGACGTCACCTACATCGTCACCAGGAACATCAACTTCACCAACGTCTGCTACACCGGTTGCCGCTTCTGCGCGTTCGCCCAGCGCCGCACGGACGCCGACGCCTACACCCTCTCCCTCTCCCAGGTCGCCGACCGCGCCCAACAGGCCTGGGACGTGGGCGCGGTGGAGGTCTGCATGCAGGGCGGCATCCACCCCGACCTGCCCGGCACCGCCTACTTCGACATCGCGCGCGCCGTCAAGGAACGCGTCCCCGGCATGCATGTGCACGCCTTCTCGCCCATGGAGGTCGTCAACGGTGCGACACGCACCGGGCTGTCCGTCCGCGAGTGGCTCAGCGAGGCCAAGGCCGCCGGTCTGGACAGCATCCCCGGCACCGCCGCCGAGATCCTGGATGACGAGGTCCGCTGGATCCTCACCAAGGGCAAGCTGCCCACCGCCACCTGGGTCGAGGTCATCAAGACCGCTCATGAGCTGGGCATCCGCTCCTCCTCGACGATGATGTACGGCCATGTCGACCAGCCCCGCCACTGGCTGGGCCACCTCCGCCTGCTCGCCGAAATCCAGCAGGAGACCGGCGGCTTCACGGAGTTCGTCACCCTCCCCTTCATCCACACCAACGCCCCCGTCTACCTCGCCGGTATCGCCCGCCCCGGCCCCACCACCCGTGACAACCGCGCGGTGACGGCCATGGCCAGGGTGCTGCTGCACCCGCATATCACCAACATCCAGACCAGCTGGGTCAAGCTCGGCGCGGACGGTGCCGCCGAGATGCTGCGCTCCGGCGCCAACGATCTGGGCGGCACCCTGATGGAGGAGACCATCTCCCGGATGGCGGGTTCGAGTTACGGCTCGTACCGCTCCATCCAGGACCTCATCGCCATCGCCGACCGGGCCGGCCGCCCGGCCCGCCCCCGCACCACGACCTACGCCCCGGTCACCGAGGAACGCCAGGCCGCCGCCCTCGCGTCGGACGGACATCTGCCGGAGCTGCTGCCGGTCGTGGAGTAGCCGGTGGGGGCCGGAATCCGCGGTTATCCACAGCCCGCTTCGCGCCCCGCCGCCGGCGGCTAATCTGCGGGAGCAGGGCAGAAAAGCCGGCACCGCGGCAATCGCCGGGGCGGAGGGGGTGGAATCGATGGCACGCAGCAGGCTCTCGCGGCAGGAGCTGATCCGGCTCCGGCGGCGGGAGGGGTTTGTCGGGCGGCGCGGCGAGATCGCCGCGTTCCGGGACAACTTCGCCCGCGCGGTGGAGGATCCGGCGCACCAGTTCCTCTTCCATGTGCACGGCCAGGCGGGCGTCGGCAAGACATCACTGGTCCGGCAGTTCGAGGAGACCGCGCGCGAGCAGGGCGCGCCGACCGCGTATGTCGACGAGACGGTGCACGACGTCCCCGAGGCGATGGCGGCCATCAGCGGTCAACTCGCCGCGCAGGGCCACCCCTTGAAGGTCTTCGACAAGCTGCTCACCACCTACCGGGAGCGGCGCCACGAGGCCGAAGCGGCGGCTGTCGCCGCGGAGGCAGCGCCCGGCCCGGCGGACCAGGACGACCCCCAGGGGGCCGCGCCCTCGCCCGGCAGCATGATCGCCGCCCAGGCCGGGCTGGCCGGCCTGGGGCTGTTACCCGGCGTCGGCGCCCTCACCGGAGGGCTGGACGCCCGCCAGGTGGCGCGCGGCGCCGACCGGCTGCGCGGTCTGCTCAGCGCCCGGCTGCGCAGCCATGACGAGGTGCAGCTGGTGATGGCGCCGCTGGAGGTCCTGACGCCCGTCTTCGTGCGTGAAGTGAGCGCCGTCGCGGACGAGTCGCCCTCGGTGGCGCTCTTCTTCGACACCTATGAGCGGACGGGCCCGCTGCTCGACATCTGGCTGCGTGACGTCCTGGTCAGCGATCGCTACGGCCCGCTGGCGCCCAACGTGGTGGTGACGCTGGCCGGCCGGACCGCCCTGGACCGCCGGTGCTGGGCCGACTGCCTGGACTGCGTGACGGATCTGCCGCTGGATGCCTTCACCGAGGACGAGGCACGCCAGTTCCTGGCGACCAGGGACATCACCGACGAGCGCGTCGTCGAGGTGATCCTGCGGCTGTCCGGCGGCCTTCCGGTGCTGGTCTCCACCCTCGCCGAGAACCGCCCGCGCGCCGTCGAGGCCGTCGACGACCCCAGTGACACCGCCGTCGAGCGCTTTCTGAAATGGGAGACGGACCCGGTGCGCCGGGAAGCCGCATTGGCGGCCGCCCTGCCGCGCCATGTGGACGAGGACATCTTCCGGGCCGCGGTGGACCCGGCCGCCGCCGAACAGTTCGGCTGGCTGTGCGGGCTCCCGTTCGTCACCGACCGGGCCGGGCGATGGCAGTACCACGAGGTGGTGCGGACGGCGATGCTGCGCCTCCAGCGCCGTAGATCACCGCAGACCTGGACGGTCCGGCACCGCCAACTCGCCGAGGCCGCCCGGCGCCACCGCACGGACCACACGCCCCACGCGAACCCCGCGGACTCCTGGTCACACGAACGCCAACTGGACCACCGGCTGCGGGAGATCTACCACTCCCTCTGTGCGGACCCGCAGGCGTCCCTCACCCCGGCGCTGTCCGACACCCTGGACGCCGCCGAACACGCGCCGGCCGCCGTGCGCAGAGTCGTGGAGACCATCCGCCAGGCCGGTGAGGACGCCGGCGCCCCGGAGGTCGGCGACTGGGGCGACCGCCTGATCACCGCGCTCACCGAGGACGGCGGCGGGCTGATCGCGATGCTCACCGCGCTGCTCGGTCACCCGGGCCTCGATGTGCAGGGGCAGGCCCGTATCCACCGCGTCCGGGGCCGCGAACACCGCAAGGCCGAGGCCTGGCAACAGGCGTTCGCCGACTTCGACCGCTGCCTGGAACTCGACCCGCACAACGCCTCCGCCCTGCTCGGCCGCGGTCTGACCCACCGCTATATGCGCTGCTTCGAGCGCGCCGCCGAGGACTACACCCGTGCCCTGGAGATCACCCCGGACTCCCTGGAAGCCGCCTCCCAACTCGGCGAGGCCCATCGCCTCCAGGGCAGCTACGAGCAGGCCATCACCGAGTTCGACCGGGCCCTGGCCCAGCACCCCCGCCACGCCTTCAGCATCGCCAGCCGCGCCGTCTGTCTGCGCCGCCTCGGCCGCCACGAGGAAGCGCTGACGGGCCTGGAGCGCGCCATCGAGATCAACGCGAACTACGCCTGGGCAATGGCCGAACGGGGCGCCACCTACCGCGACACGGGACAGTACGAGCTGGCCCTGGCCGAGTTCGACCGCGCCCTCGCCGTCAATCCCGCCTACGTCTGGGCCCACGCCCGCCGTGGGATCACCCTGCGGGTGATGGGTCGCCACGACGAAGCCCTCGACGCCCTCGGGCGCGCGGCCGAACTCCAGCCGAACGACCCCTGGGTATGGGCGGAGCGCTGCCACACCTGCCTGGAGAGCGGGCGGCATGAGCAAGCGCTCCTGGAGGCCGACCGGTCCCTCGCCGTCGACCCCGACTACGCCTGGGCCCACCGCGCCCGCGCTACCGCACTGCACGCCCTGGACCGCCACGACGAGGCACTGGCCGCCCTTGACCGATCCCTGGAACTCCACGCGGACGACGCCAGGGTGTGGGGCTTGCGGGGCGCGGTGCGCGGCCACCTGGGCCGCTACGAACAGGCCCTCACGGACCTCGACCGGTCGATCGCCCTGGACCCCGGGGACGGCCACACCCATTGGCAACGCGCCCTGGCGCTGACGGCTCTGGGCCGCATCGAGGAAGCCCGCTCCGCCCTCTCCACCGCCGTACGCCTCACCCCCGATTCGAGCCGGTTCACAGCCACCCGCGGGACGATCAACCTGCTCACCGGCCGACTGACCGAAGCGCTCACGGACTTCGACCGAGCCCTCGAACTCGGTGACGCCCCCACCCACACCCTCGCCCGCCGCGGCAAGACCCACCTCCTACGAGGCGATACTCCCCGCGCCCTCGCCGACTTCAACCGCGCCCTTGCCGACACCGGCCCGTCCGCCACCGCCACCCTCCTGTCCCTCAAGGCCGGCTGCCTCCGCCGGACCGGCCACCTGGACGCGGCACGCGAGGCGATCGAGGCCGCCCGGGAGGCGATGCATGCCGGCTCGGGCGACGACTCGGACGCCGGCCTGGTTGTTCGATACGAGGCGTCGCTGCTTGCCGCCATGCGTGGCGGTGGGCTGGCGAGAGGGGCCGGCACCACGAGCGCGGCTGTGTCAGGGGCCGCGGCCGCGGCTGCGTCAGGGGCCGGGGCCACGTCTGGGGCCGTGGTTGCCAACGAACGCGGGCGGCACATCACCCCCAACCCCGACCGGGCCGCCCCTCTGCACGGCAGCAACGCCCCCTCCGCCCCAACCCCACTCCTGGAGACGGCTCTCATATCGCCGGAGTCCGTCGCCGTCCTGGTTCGATGTGCTCTAGGCGACTGGTCGGGTGCCGAGGCCCTCATAGCGGAACTGTTGGACGGCGGCTCCTGGGAGGCCGTTGCCGAGACCGAACTGGGGCTGCGGGATCTCGTGCGCCTGCCGGGCGCGGATACCGAGCGGCTGGAGGCGATACGCAGCGGGCTGATACGCCACTTGCGGGTGGCAGCTGGCGCCCCGGAGTGACGGCGCCCCGGGGTGACGGCGCCCCGGAGTGACAGCGGCCCGGGCGCACGGTCAGCCGCAGGTGATCAGACGCCCCCGGGGGATCGCTACCACCCCTGGCGTCCACTGAGCCGGACCCGACCCGGGACCTATCACCGTCCGGGACCTGCCACCGCCCGGGGCCGCGCCACCGCCCGGGACCGCGCCACCGACCCGAACCCTGCCACCATCCCCGCCCATGCCACCCACCAAGACAGCTCAGCGTCCGCGGCCATGGCCCCCGGTGCTCAATCCCCCACTCCGCCCTCGTACTCCGCCTCGTGCTGAAGGATGCACTGCTGCCACTGCGACAGGGCCTCCTCGCGGTCCCCTCCGCTGTCCTGGGCGGCGACGATCAGGGCGTCGGCGGCCATGGCGGCGAGCCGTACGGCGATATGGCACACATCGCTCTGGGGGAGCGGCCGAAGGAGTTCCACCGCGCCGTCGCTGTCTCCGGAGAGCGCGGAGGCGACGACAGCCATGGTGGTGCGATCCCACTCGTACTCGGACATGGGGAGAGCATGCCCAACGGGCGCCGCCGCCATCATCGAACGGATGCCCGCCCAGGCGGGGGCGCGAGGGGAAGGCGAGACGGGGGTGGCGCCGGACATCCAGTGGGACGAGGGCGGGAAGGAGGACGAGGGCGAGGGCGAGGACGAAGACGAGGAGAAGGGCGGGGACGGGCACGACTGCGCGCCCGAACCGATGGGGGGACCGACCGAGGGCCCCCGGGACGAAGGCGTCGGTCGAGGCCCGGCGGCCCGGTGCGGTGGCACGCTCCGTGTGGCCGGGAGCGGCCGGGTGAGGTCGGTCGGCCCCGGCCCCCAGGGCGGGTCCCACGTCCGGATGACCGGTGCTGCCTCAGCCCAGTTGACGGATCGGGCTGCCCGCCAGGAAGGCCGTGATGTCTTCGACCGCTTGTGGGAAGTAGCCCTCGTAATTGCGGCGGGTGACATAGCCGAGGTGGGGGAGGGCCAGCACGTTCGGGAGGGTGCGCAGTGGGTGATCGTCGGGCAGCGGCTCGTGGTCGAAGACGTCCAGGCCGGCGCCGGCGATCCAGTTCTCGCGCAGCGCCCGGAGCAGCGCGGGCTGGTCGACGATGGCGGCGCGCGAGGTGTTGACGAGGCAGCCGGTGGGCCGCATACGGCGGAGTTCGCCGGGGCCGAGCAGGCCGCGGGTGCGCTCGCCGAGGACGAGGTGGACGGAGACGAAATCGCTGGTCTCCAGGAGCTCTACCTTGTCGGCGGCGGCGTGTACGCCCGTCTCCGCGGCCCGTTCGGCGGTCAGATTCGGGCTCCACGCGGTCACGTTCATACCGAAAGCCTGGCCGATCCGTGCGACCCGGGTGCCGATCTTGCCCAGGCCGAGCAGCCCGAGCGTACGGCCGTGCAGATCGGCGCCAAGGGTGCTCTGCCAGGGCCCGCCGGTGCGCATCGCCGCGCTCTCGGTGGTGATGTTGCGGGCGAGCCCGAGGATCAGCGCCCAGGTCAGTTCGACGGGCGGCTCGGTGTTGCTGGACGTACCGCAGACGGTGACGCCGTGCCGGGCGGCGGCCGCCAGATCGATGGCGGCATTGCGCATTCCGGAGGTGATCAGCAGCCGGAGGCGCGGCAGCCGGGCCAGCAGCGAGGCCGGGAACGGGGTGCGCTCACGCATCGCCACGACGATCTCGCAGTCGCCGATCGCCGCGACCACCTCGTCCTCGGAGCGTAAGGGCTGCCGCAGCGTGCGGACGTCCACGGCATCGGCCAGCACGGACCAGTCGGCCATGGAGAGGGCCACACCCTGGTAGTCGTCGAGTACGGCGCAGCGCGGAGTCATGGGGGATCTCCCTAGAGGGTGGGTGGTGGATGGCCGGACGGTGGTCAGGGGGAAGGAGGGGATGGTGACGATCAGGGAGGGGTGCCCCCGCCCGACCCCGCACCCGCCACCCGACCCCGCACCCACCACCCCACCCCGGACCCACCACCCGACCCCGAATCCACCACCCGACCCCGCACCCATCGGACGCTACCGGCCAAAAGCCTCCTTACGAATGACTATTCGCAATAACCTCCTGGCCAAAAATTGATCATTCTCGGTCGATTACAGTGCTGCGCCAGGGGCCCCGCAGGGCCCCGGGACGTAGTGAGCTTCAGGAGGGCGCAGTGAGCGAGCGCAGCGAGCGTGCCGTTCAGAGGTGTGCGCCGCGCGAATGCGAGGCCGAGCGGAGCGAGGTTTCGGCATGAGCGCAGTGGGCGGCGGCGCCATCTGGGGGCGCGCGGAGCAGCAGGATTTCCGCAGCCGGGTACGCGGCTGTCTGCTCGGCGGCGCCATCGGCGATGCGCTCGGTGCCGGTATCGAATTCGACTCGCTCGACGCGATCCGTAAGGCGCACGGCCAAGAGGGCGTGACCGATCTGGTCCCCGCCTACGGGCGGCGCGGCGCGGTCACCGATGACACCCAGATGACGCTGTTCACCGTCGACGGCCTGATCCGGGCCCAGGTACGCCGCGACACCGGCGCCTGGCATCCGCCCACCGACGTCCACCGCGCCTATCTGCGCTGGTCCGCCACCCAGCGCGACTGGGGACCGGACGAGCGCAGGAAGGACGACGGCTGGCTCGCCCGCGAGGAGTGGTTGTACTCCCGGCGGGCGCCGGGCCGGGCGTGTCTGAGCGGTCTCGGCGACGAGGTGATGGGCACGCTCGACAGCCCCAAGAACCCGGACTCGAAGGGCTGCGGCGCGGTGATGCGCTCCGCGCCGTTCGGGCTGCTGGTCGGCTGGGAGCCACAGCTGGTCTTCCAGCTGGCCGTCGAGTGCGCGGCGCAGACGCACGGCCACCCCACCGGCTATCTGGCGGCCGGCGCGTTCGCGGTGATCAGCCATTCGCTGGCCCGTGGTGAGGACCTCGACAGCGCCGTACAGAAGGCGCTGGCCCATCTGGCCACCCGCCCCGGCCACGAGGAGACCACCGACGCCCTCAAGCGGGCGCTCGGCGCCGTACGGCAGGGCATGCCGACGCCCGCCCGGGTCGAGTCCCTGGGCGAGGGCTGGACGGCCGAGGAGGCGCTGTCGATCGGCGTGTACTGCGCACTGGTCGCCGAGGACATCCGGCACGGCCTCCTGCTGGCCGTCAACCACGGCGGGGACAGCGATTCCACCGGCGCGATCTGCGGCAATCTGCTGGGCACCCTGCACGGCGAGACGGCACTGCCGCCGGTCTGGCTGGTCGAGCTGGAGGGCCGGGACACGATCCTTCAGCTGGCCGACGACTTCTCGATGGAGATGACGCAGGGCGCCGCGCTGCACGGCCCGGGCGGATCGTCGCCGGGCTGGCTCGCCCGTTACCCGCGCGCGTAGGGCGGCCGCAAAGGCAGAGGCTCAGGGGCCGCCCCGGCGACGTCGAGGCACCCCCGCGACGTCGAGGCGCCCCCGCCCCGCCTACCGCATCAACTCCCCCGCATTGACCAGCAGCGACTGCCCCGTGATGGCGCGCGCCCGGTCGGAGGCCAGGAAGACCACGGTCTCGGCCACGTCCGCGTCCGTCGCCAACTCGGGCAGCGCCATCCGTTCGGTGAGCCGGGCCAGCACCTCGGACTCCGGGACGCCTTCGCGCTGCGCCTGGATGCGTACGTACGCCTCCACCGGCGGGCCCCACATCCACCCGGGCTGCACGGTGTTGACCCGTATGCGGTCCGGCCCCAGCTCGCGCGCCAGTGAGTACATCGCAGAGACCAGCCCGCCCTTGGACGCCGCATACGCCGCCTGCTGGACCTGTGACGGCGCGGCGACCGACGACTGGGTGCCGATCAGCACCACCGAGCCGCCGCCGCGCGCCGTGAGCGACGGCAGACAGGCGCGGGTCATCCGCAGCGTGCCGAAGAGATTGACGTCCACGACGCGGTGCCAGGAGTCGAAGTCGGCATCCCGCAGGCCCCCGAACAGCGAGTCCAGGGCGGCGACATGGACCACCGCGTCGATCCCGCCGAACCGCTCCACGGCCAGCGCGGCCAGCGCCGCGCACTGCGCCTCGTCGCCGATATCCGTCACCCGCCAGGCCGTACGTGCGCCCGAAGCGTCCAGCTGCGCCGCCGACTTGGCGAGAGTCGCCTCCGTACGGGCCCCCAGCACCACCGAGGCGCCCTCCCGTACACAGGCCGCCGCGACCTGATGGCCGAGCCCGGCGCCTACGCCCGAGATGACGACGGTCTTGTTCCGCAGCAGCATGTGTGCCTCCCGGCCGGGCCGCCCAGCTGACTCCTGATGGAGCGTCAGATTAGGCCCGGCACCCCGGGAAGACCAGAGCCGTTCGCCAAGACGGAGCCGCGCAGGGGCAGTCGGCCCCAGGGGTTGTCTTCCCCTAGGGCACTTCGTCATCAGGGGACGCCACTGGGCCCGCGGACGCCCCCGGCGCTCAGCCGCGCCGCCGCGCCCCCTCCAGCGCCTTCCTGAGCCGGCCGAGCCCCTCGCGGATCTCCTCCGGGGAGTGCGTCACGAACGACAGCCGGACGGCCGTGGCGTCCGGCGGCCCGGCGAAGAACGGCGCGCCGGGCACGTACGCGACGTCATGCCGCACCACCTCGGGCAGCAGCGCCGTCGCGTCATACCCCGCCGGCAGCGTCGCCCACACGAACATGCCGCCCGCCGGCCGGTTCCACCGCGAGCCCTCGGGCAGCGCCGCGGCCAGCCCGTCGACCAGCGCGTTCCGCCGCTCACGGTAGGCGTCGCGCACCCGCAGCAGATGCGCGTCCAGGTCCGCGACCGCCAAGTACCGGGCCGCCGCGGCCTGGTCGACGGTGGAGGTGTGCAGATCGGCGGCCTGCTTGGCGATGACACACGCGCGCCGCAGCGCGGCCGGCGCGCGCAGCGACCCCAGCCGCAGACCGGGCGCCATCACCTTGGAGAACGAGCCGAGCAGCGCCGTACGGTCCTCGGCCCCGGGGAACGACGCGATCCACGGCACCGGCTCGCCCTCGAAACGCAGCTCACCGTACGGGTCGTCCTCGGCGATCCACAGCCCGCGCCGGGCGGCGACCTCGGCGACCGCGGCCCGGCGCTCGGCGGACAGCGTGCGGCCGGTCGGGTTCTGGAAGGTCGGCACGACATAGAGGAGCTTGGGCCGCTCCCGCGCGGTGATCTCGTCCAGCGCGACCGGGTCCAGCCCCTCGTCGTCGGTCGGCACCGGCACCACCCGGGCACCGGCGAGGGAGAAGATCTGTAGCGCCGCGAGGTAACAGGGGTCCTCGACCAGCACCACGTCCCCCGGCTCCAACAGGGCGCCGGCCAGCAGCGTCAGTCCCTGCTGCGAGCCGGTGGTCACCAGCAGGTCGTCGGCGTCGGTGGCCAGCCCACGCGCGGTGGTGCGCGCCGCGACGGCCGCCCGCAGTGCCGGACTGCCCTCGCTGGTGGAGTACTGAAGCGCCCGCAGCGGATCCTCCGCCAGCACATGCTGAAACGCGGCCGCCAGCCCCTCCGCATCGAACAGCTCGGGCGCGGGCAGCCCACCCGCGAACGAGATGACCTCCGGCCGGGCGGTGAGCGCCAGGATGTCCCGCACCGGCGAACTCCCGGTCCGCGCCGCCCGGGCAGCAAGCCCGGGAACGGGGGCAACAGCGTGGCCAAGTATCGCGTCCGCCATGACGACTCCCATCGCTCGTGTTCTGCGCGCAACCACCGCCGGCCACAGATGCCCGGCAGCTTAAGCGTCCGGGGGGCGGGGCGCAGGGGTGACCGGATGATGAGCCGGGGCGGGCGGGGACACGGGGGCGGATGCGGACGGGGGCTGCGGGGCCGGGGCTGCGTCTGGGCAGGGGCGGTCCCGCGCGCGCGATGCCTGACGATTTCGCGCACCACCCCTCCCCACCTGACGGCTCGTCAGCTACACCTGTCTGTCATGACCGCAGACAGCGAACGAGCGCCAGAGGTCGCCACCGCCGCAGCCGCCGGCACCGGGCCCGCCGCCTATGCCGAGCTGGCCGCCGTCGGCCCCTACGGTGTGCACCCCGGACATGCGCTGATCACCATGGTCGAACCGCACCCCGGCCATGAATACGCCTACAACCGCTGGTACGAGGACGACCACTACATCGCGGGCGCGATGGCGATGCCGTGGATCTTCGCCGGCCGCCGCTGGGTCGCCACCCGCGAGCTGCAACTGCTGCGCCGCCCCGAGAAGTCCGCCGTCGCCCGGCCGGTCACGGCGGGCTGTTATCTCTCCACGTACTGGATCACCGCGGGCCGCTACGACGAGCACATGAAGTGGACCGTCGGCATCAACAAGCGCCTCAACCGGGACGGCCGGGTCTACCAGGACCGTACCCATGTCTTCACGGCCTTCCAGGACCACCTGGCGACGGTGTACCGGGACGGTGCGGCGGGCCCCCGCGACTTCCACGCACTGGACCACCCGTACGCCGGGCTGGTGTTGGAGGTGATCGACACGGACGGCCCGGAACGGCGGGACCAGCTGCTGGAGTGGCTCTGCGCCCGGCATCTGCCGCGGCGGCTGGCGGGTTCCCCGGCCGCGATGGTCACGGTCTTCCGCCCGACGCCGCTGCCGGGGGACCGGATGTCGTATGTGCGGCAGGTCGAGGGCGTCGACACCCGGCTGACCCTGCTGTGGTTCCTCCAGCAGGACCCGCGCGAAGGCTGGCCGGAGCAGTTCGCCGGCCTGGAGGAGGAGGTCGCGGAGTCGGGGCTGGGGCGGGTGGAGCTGGTGGCGCCATTTCTGCCGACCGTGCCCGGGACGGACCGCTATGTGTCCGAGCTGCGCTGACGGACGTCGCCGGCGGTCGTACACGGACGGCCGCCGGCCCGCCGGAACGGGGAGCCCGGGCATGGCCGAGCCCCCTCGGCCGGGACGGCGATCCAGTCGAGAGGGCTCACAACTGCGAATTGCGGACGGTGACGGCTCAGATCACGCCGCGTCGAACGCGCCACCGGCGACGTCCGACACGAAGTGGCGCCAGGAGGAGTTGTCGAAGGTGAGGCGCGGACCCTCGGGGTCCTTGGAGTCGCGCACCGCGATGGCTGCGGCGGTCGGCACGGCGATTTCCACGCAAGCGCCGTTGCCACCGGAGTACGAGGACTTGATCCAGGAGAATGCGGAATTGGGCTGCACGGCCATGATCACTCCAGCTCACTCTGAGTTACCGGGGATTCGGTACTGACGACGCTACGCGCCAACATCACCAGCCGCAGAGGCCGTTCACCCGTACGAAGGGCATATTTCTTGATCTCTTTTCACGGGAGCGACGGCAGGTGTACCGTGCGATCCCATTCACCGGAATCCTGGATTCCGCGCCATTGACTTCCTGGGGGATGTCATCCCATGGCGTCCGCATGCGATTTCGCCGCAGCGGCGATGAACTCCCTGCTGTGCTCCGCGCTCAACGCCTGCGCACGCAAATGCTCGTACATGATCGTGTATTTGTGCACATCGTTGGTCTTCTCCAGATAGAGGTCACTGGTGACGCCCTCGATGTACACCACGCTGGAATCGGCGGCGTCGTCGAATTCCAGGATGGAGAAGGTTCCCGACATTCCGGCATGCGCACCGGTGTCGTACGGCAGAACTTGCACCGTCACATGCGGCAATTGGCTCATCTCGACGAGATGGTCCAGTTGCTCGCGCATGATCAGATGGCTGCCGACCACCCGCCGCAGCGCACTCTCGTCCAGCACCACCCACAGCCGCAGCGGGCGCTCGGGATCGGTGACCCGCTCCTGGCGGCGCATCCGCACCTGGATGCGCTTCTCCAGGTGGTCGGACGCCAGCTCGGGGACCGTGCCGGGGATGACCGCCTCGGCGTAGCCGGGGGTCTGTAGCAGACCGGGCACGAGCAGGGACTCGTAAATCCGCAGCGAGGCCGCCTCGGTCTCCAGGCCGATGTAGACGCTGTAGGGGATGTCGCCGAAGGCGTGCCACCAACCCTGCTGACGCGAATCCTTGGCCATCTGCATCAGTGAATCCACAATGCGGTGGTCTTCGACCTCGTAGACCCCGCACAGATCGCGGACATCGCGCTGACTGATGCTGCGGCGGCCGTTTTCCAGTCTGCTGATCTTCGACTGGGAAACCAGCAGCCGCTCGGCCACCTCTTCCGCCGTCATGCCTTTGAGCTCACGGAGCCTTCGTAGCTCCTGGCCCAATCGGCGTCGCCTGACGGTGGGATTGACATTGGACGCCACGGGACGTGCACCTCCGGCTCCGTGCTGCTGTCGTTTTCTGTTCAGCAGACTGCCACTCCGGGGTGACGCCGCGCAGTGAAATGCACACAGAAGGCGAGCGAGCAGATGCGCGGGGTGGCGGGCCGGCCGTTTTCTGGAACGGTCGGTCCGTCACCCCGCGCCTGTTGCTGCGGCTCCCGTACGGGACTTTGGGGACGGGTGGTGCGGGTGATGCGTGGTACGAGTGCTGCGCTGGGTGGTGCGAGAGGTCGTACGGCGTTCTACGGCGTCAGCGGGCGCCTACCCGGGCCATCCGGCCGTGGCCGTGCCGCGACTGGACCGGCGCGCCGGCCGGGTCCGCCGTGGCCCGTGCCGCCGGCTGCCGGACCGGTCCCGCGGCGGCCGCCTGCTGCCTCCGGGGCTGTGCCGCGACACCGTTCTGCACATCCATGACGGCGTGTGCGACCAGCCCGCCCATCGGGTCGTGCCGGATCAGATCCCGGAGACGGGAGCGCGATGACCGCCCTTCGTTCCCTGGATACAGATGCTTGCCGAGGCCGACCGCATGGGCCAGCGCGGCGAGCGCCGCGGTCCGCGGGTCCGGGGGTACGCCGGTGCGGATCGCGTTGTCCAGCCGGGCCCTGATTTCCCGGCTGATGGCCGTCTCCGTCGCTTGGTAGCGCGTCGTCGGCAGCACCCCGCACATCTGTCCCGCCACGGCATGCACCATGCCGCACCGTTCGAGATGTGTGAGGTAGGTCTGGCGCAGCCCCAGTCGGGGCCCGCCGATCCAGTGGACCGCGCGCACCGGACTGCCGCGTCGGCGCAGCAGTTCGAGCGCGGAGTCCAGAGTTGGATCTCCTGTCGGCCGTGCCATCACCACGGCGATACGATCCCCGTCTGGGGCTATCCGTCCTGCCAGAGCCAGCTCTACTAGCTGTGCCCCGGCCAGGCCGAGGTCGAGCGACTGCGGCTGCGCTGTGGTGCCCGTTGTCGGGTCCAAAGCGAGCAGCAGAAGCTCCTCCGGAATTGTTCTGCGGCTCCTGCCCATCCATGCCTCCCCGCGTGGATGAATGACAGGGTGACCCCTCTCACATTCATCTGTCGAGAGTGCGTGGGGGGTTCGGTATGGAACCGGTAGGTATGTCGTTCTCGTCTTGCACGTCGGCGACATCTTTCTGAGGGGTGCGGCACCTACCGGTACGCGTGGCGGCGAGATGAGGCCACGTGGACACAGGACACTTGGGAACACTGGGCCAGGCAGCAGTGGGACGTATGAAGGAGACATCGGTGGCGGGCGAGTCCCCCGACAAGTCGGACAAGAAGCAGTCGTCGGGGAAGACGGCGCGGAACGAACGTGATCCGCGGCTGTCGGCCTTCCGCGGGAAGCCGGACGAATCGGCGAAGGAATCGGATGCCGGGAAGCATCCGAAGCCTGAGGAGGACGGGGCGGAGGCCGCGGCGGAGGCGGAGTCCCGGGTCGAGTCGGCGTCCGAGGGCGCGTCTGAGGGCGCGCCTGCGGAGCCTCAGGGGGCCGAGGAGGGCGGTGCGGGCACCGAGGGTGGCGACGCCCGTCTGCGCGCCGCTGTGGCCGCCTGGGTCGCGGGCACGGGCGATGAGGACGGCGAGAGCGGCGAGGATGCCGAGGGCGCCGAGGCGGGTGAGGGTGGCGACGGTGAGGCCGGCGCTGCTGCGGCGTCGGCGTCCGACGTGAAGGCTGAGGCAGAGGCGGAGTCGGCCGCTGGGTCGGGTGAGGCTTCGGGGGCTGGTGCTGGTGCCGCCGCAAAGCCGAAAGCGAAGTCTGGTGCAAAGGCCGATGCAAAGGCCGATGCGAAGCCCGGTGCGAAGCCGGGCGCGAAGTCTGAGGTACGGCCGTCGGTGAAGGCGGAGGCGAAGGCGGAGAAGGGCGCGGACGAGGGCGCCGATGAGGGTGCTGAGGCCGGGGCGACGGCGAAGGCCGGGTCCGGGTCCGGGGCCGGGGTGAAGTCTGCCGCGTCCGGGGCGGAGGGCGACGGCGACGCCGATTCCCGAGCTGACACCGACGCTGACACTGACGCCGATGCCGAGACGGATGCCGGTGGCGAGGCGGACGCCGGCGCCGATGCCGGCCGTGGTGGCTCCAAGGCCGGCGTGAAGTCGCAGCCCGAGGCGAAGACCCAGCCCAAGGGTAAGGGTGAGGCCCGGAGCGAGGGCGGCCCTGAGGGCAAGTCCGAGGCCGAGGGCAAGTCTGAGGGGCAGGCCAAGCCCGGCTCCGAGGGCAAGTCTGAGGGTCAGGCCAAGCCCGGCTCCGGGGGCAAGTCTGAGGGGCAGGCCAAGTCCGGCTCCGGGGGTAAGCCCGCCTCGTCTTCCAAGGCCAAGGTTGTCGATCAGCCGACCGCCGTGTTCAAGACCGTCGGGCCGCAGAAGGGCAAGCCCGGTGGGGCGGCCGGTGCGGCGAGTGAGGGCAACGGGGACGGCACGGGCGGCGAAGCGGCTGAGGCCGAGGAGTCGGCGGTCGATGAGGCGACGCGCGTCTTTGCGTTTGCGAAGTCAAAGAAGGGTGCCGAGGCGGAGGCCGTCGATCAGGCGACCACCGCGTTCAAGATCACCCCGCCCGCCAAGGACGGCGACGCGGCCAAGAGCAAGGCCAAGGACAAGCCCGAGAGCAAGGGCAAGGCCGACGCCAAGACCGACGCCAAGGACAAGAACGCCGAGGTCAAGAACGAGGCCAAGGCGGCGAAGGTCGCCGAGCGGGACTCGGAGCGGACCAGCCAGTTCGTGGCGCTGAAGTCGGCGGACGACGGCACGGCGGGCAAGTCGCTGGGCAAGACGGCGCCGAAGACGCCCGCCCGTACGCCTGACAAGGCCGCGGACAAGCCCGGGGACAAGGCCGTCGGCAAGCCCGCGGACAAGACGGCCGACAAGCCCGAGGGCAAGGTCGCGGAGAAGCCCGCCGGCAAGTCCGGTGCCAAGCCGGCCGGCAAGGCCACCGGCGCGCTGCCGGCCGCCGAGCCCGCCGGCTCCGCCAAGCCGGCCGCGGCGCCCAAGCCCGCGGACCGGCCGGGCGCCATGCCGCCCGCCACCACGGGCGCCACGGCCGCCCCGTCCGAGCTGCCCGAGGCCGAGCGCACCAAGCAGCAGCCGCTGCCGCCGCTCGACCTCCTGGCGCAGCTCACCAACACCCCGCCGCCGCCCGAGACCCCGCTGCGTACGGTCGTCCGCCGGTTCAAGATCTGGACCCCGCTCGCGGTGCTGCTGGCGATCATCTTCGTGGTCGTCCAGGCGGTCCGTCCGCTGCCTGCCCCCGAGCTCGCCGTCGGTACGTCGACCGGGTTCACCTTCGAGGGCGGCAAGCTCTCGATTCCGTGGCCCAACCAGGGCCAGGCCGCCGTCAAGGTCGTCGGCGTCGGAAACATGGGCACGTCCGGCGAGGCCAAGCCCGTACCGACCGCGAGCGTCGCCAAGGCGATGACCGCGTATGTGATCCTGCGTGACCACCCGCTCAAGAAGGGCGAGAAGGGCCAGACGATCACGATCGACGCGCAGGCCGAGGCGGACTCGCAGAAGCGGGACGAGTCGCGTGTGACGCTCAAGAAGGGGCAGACGTTCACGCAGTACCAGATGCTTCAGATGCTGATGATCCCCTCCGGCAACAACGCCGCGCGGCAGCTGGCGCGTTGGGACGCCGGGTCCGAGAAGGCCTTCGCGAAGAAGATGCAGGCCGCCGCCAAGGACCTGGGGATGACCAAGACGACCTACACCGACCCCAGCGGCCTGGACGCGTCGACCAAGAGCACCGCGGTCGACCAGCTCAAGCTCGCTGAAGAGGTCATGAAGAACGACGCCTTCCGCGAGGTCGTGCGCACCGAGAACGTCCAGATCCCGGGCCTGCCGGAGCGGATCTACAACAACAACACGCTGCTCACGACGATGGCGGGCAAGGTCGCCGGCATCAAGACGGGGTCGAGCACGCCGGCCGGCGGAACGTTCATGTGGGCCGGCTACCGCACCGTCGGCGACAAGGACCAGCTGCTGATCGGTGTGACGATGGATCAGCACGTCAGCGGCCCGGACCCGAACGGCTCCAGCTCGCTCCCGCTGGCTCTGAACAACACCTCGAAGGTGATCACGGGTGCCCGCGACGCGCTGACCTCGGCGACCGTGGTCAAGAAGGGCCAGGTCGTCGGCTATGTGGACGACGGGCTCGGCGGTGAGACGCCGGTCGTGGCGACCAAGAACCTGTCGGCGGTCGGCTGGGCCGGTATGAAGGCCAAGTTCTCCATGAGCGACGGCGGCAAGAGCATCCCGCACACGGCGAAGGCCGGCACCGAGGTGGGCGTGCTGACGGTCGGCGACGGCGAGAGCGCGCAGAAGGTGCCGGTGGCCCTGAAGCAGGACCTTGTCGAGCCGGGCTTCGGCGCGAAGCTGATCCGCATCGGCTGAGCAGGGGGCCGGGGGCCGGGGGCCGGGGGCGCTGGTTGGCTGAGGGGGAGTGCCCCAGGCCACCGGTCGTCCCCGGCCCTTCGGCCTTTCGGCCTTCGGCCTTTCGGCCTTCGGCCTTTCGGCCTTCGGCCTTTCGGCCTTCGGCCTTTCGGCCTTCGGCCTTTCGGCCTTCGGCCGATCGTCCGCCCGTCTCGTCGTTCGACCCCTCGCCCACCCCCTTGTTTGTCTCATCGATTGACTCATCTCGTCCGACCCCGTTCGTCTGAACCCCTTGGTCCGGCCCCGTTCGTCTGACCGTTCGTCTGTCCGTCCGTTCGTCTGTCCGTCCGTGACCGGAGCCCGTCATCGACGTAGCGCAAGCGCAGAAGACGTATGTGTCCGCCGTCGCCGCCCGCGGTACCTGGGTGGCGCAGGGCGCGGTGGTGCTGATGCCCGTGGGGCTGATGCTGTTCCTGGGGGCATGGGGGATCCGCCGCCAGGACGCCATATGGAGGGACGAGGCGGTCACCTACGACATGGCGCACCGCGGCCTGGCCGACCTGTGGCACACGCTCCAGCACGTCGATGTCGTGCATGGCCTGTACTACGCGCTGATGCACCTCTGGTTCGCCGGCTACGACGCCACCCTCCGTGGCACTTTCGGCGATGCGGTCGGGCTGCGGCTGCCGTCCGTAGTGGCGATGACGGTCGCTGCCGCCGGCGTCGCGCTGCTGGGGCAGCGCCTGGTCGGCCGGCGGGCGGGGCTGCTGGCGGGCTTCACCTTCGCGCTGATCCCGGTCGTCCAGCAGTACGCGCAGGAGGGCCGCTCATACGCGATGGTCTGCGCGCTGGTCGTCTGGGCCACGTATGTGCTGGTGTTGGCCGCGACCCGGCCGCGCAAAGGGCTGTGGGCCGGCTATACGGCGCTGATGCTGGCCGCCTGCCTGCTGCATGAGTTCGCGGTGCTGGCGCTGCCCGCGCAGGGCGCCGCGGTGGTCCTGGCGCGGCTGCCCCGCCGCGTACTGCGTGCCTGGCTGCTCGCCTCGGCCGCCGTCCTTGCCGGTCTGGCGCCGCTCGCGGTGTTCAGCACCCGCCAGTCGGCCCAGATCAGCTGGCTCATGTGGCCGGACCCCCTCCAACTGCTGACCTTCGCCGTGCTCGCCGTCCTCGGCATCGCCTGCGCCCGCGTCCGGATCCGTTCCCGCGGCCCCATCGGGCTGCGGGCCCTCGGCGTCCCGCTGCTGCTTCTGCCCACCCTCCTCCTGCTGCTGCTCTCCCATGTCGAGCCGGCGTACGTGGACCGCTATGTCCTCTACTACGTCGTCGGGTTCGCGCTGCTCGCGGGCGCCGCGCTGGCGCGGCTGCTGCGGCCGGCCGGTGAGCGGGGCCAGACCCGTGGCCGGCGACTGCGTCGGGCGGCGGCGGTGGCGCTGCTGCCGGCGGCGCTGCTGCCGGTCAACGTCCATCTGCGCAGCCCGGACAGCCGGGTCGACGATGTCACCGCGGTCGCGCACGCCGTACGCGCGGTGGCCGAGCCCGGCGACGGGTTGCTGTTCATGCCGGCCCGGCGGCGGATCTGGCGGGCGACCCTGCCGCACGAGTTCCGCGGGCTGCACGATCTCGCGCTGGCCAAGAGCCCGTTGGCCTCGCACACCCTCTACGGCACCGAGCGCGCCGGCGATGTGATCCGCGACCGGATGCTGGCCGCCCGCCGGATCGTCGTCGCCGGGGACCCGGACGGTCAGCCGGCCGATGACAGCGGCCAGGAAATCGCCAAGCGGTCCACGCTGCGCGCCGCCTTCGAGATCTGTGGCAGCAGGGAGGTCCGGGGCGCCCGGATCACGGTGTACGGGCGGCCGGGGGCATGTGGTGGGGGAGGCGGTCGGTAGGCGGGGGCTCGGCGAGGGGGAGGTGAGCCGGGGGGCTTGGCGGTGCTTTCCGGGGGCGGCGTAGGTGTGGGCGGCGTATGGAGGGGGCGGCCGGGCGGGGCGGTGGTGCTGGTCCCGGCCGGGCGGCCTCTGGGGCTGTTCCCTGCCGGGTCATTCCCCGCCCGGTCATCCCGCCCCGGCCGTTCGCCGCTCGGTCACCCCCGGCTGGTCACTCCCTGCCGGCCGTTCCTTGACTGGTCGCTCCCCGTCCCCTCATTCCCCGTTCTCCGATGGCCCCTCCCGAGCCGGCCGGAAGCTGCGGACCAGCTCGATGCGCCCGACGATGTGCCGGTTGAACTCCGCCAGCTCCTCGGCGGGGACCCACAGTTCGAGGATCGTCTCGCCGCCCGCCTGCCGTACCGGATAGCGCGCGGCGAAGTCCGCCTCGATCTCGAAGCGGGTGACATGGCCGACGCCGGAGGCCGGCACATTCCAGTCGCGGGCGATCCGTATCGCGTAGTCCTCGTTGAGCACGGGATAGAAGATCGGCTGGTCGGGCAGGCGCGGCGGCCAGGCGCGCCAGCCGGAGGCCTCGACCAGGGCGAGCTCCTCGGGGCCGGTGGGTCGCCAGAGGGTGAGGGTGGTGGGCGCGGCCTCGCTCCGGGGCGACGTCTCGATCATGCTCGTACGGTATGGCGCCGGGGCGGGCGGGCGCGCGGTGATTTCGGGGCGCGGGGTCGGCGGGCGGTGGTGGGGGAGCCGAGGGGAGGGGCACGGGCCGGGCGGCAGTGAGGGAGCCGAGGGCGCGGGCCGGGCGGCGATGGAGGAGCCGAGGCCACCGGGCCGGGCGGTGTGCGCGGTTCCGGGGGGCGGACGGGCGGTGGCGCACGGTGGCTGTACGCCGGAGTGGTCATGACTGCGTCGTCCGCCGCGAGTCTTCGCCCCCTACAGAAGGGACTCCGGCCTACGGTGCCCATATGAGCACCTCCCCGGAGTACGCCACCTTCCACTTCCACGCGCTGCACCACGCCGATCAGCCGCTGCTGCTGCCCAACGCCTGGGACGTCATCTCGGCCGTCGCACTCGCCGGGGCCGGATACGCGGCAGTCGGCACCACGAGCCTGGGCGTCGCCGCGGCCCACGGCTACCCGGACGGGCGCGGGCTCGCCGAGGTCCGGGACGCCACGGTGGCGCTCGCGCTGCGGCTCAATGGTCGGCTGGCCTGCCCCTACACGGTCGACGTGGAGGGTGGCTTCGGCGGCGATGCAGGCCAAGTGGGGGATCTGGCCGCAGAGTTGGCGGAGGCGGGGGCGGCCGGGCTGAATCTGGAGGACGGGCTGCCCGGCGGCGAGGGGCTGAAGGATCCGGTGCAGCAGGCCGAATTGATCAGCGCGGTGAAGGAACGGGCCCCGGGCCTGTTCCTCAACGCCCGGATCGACACCCACTGGCTGGCGGACAACCCGCCGCCCCTCTCGGTCACGCTCTCGCGCGCCGAGACGTATCTGGCCGCGGGCGCGGACGGCGTCTTCGTGCCGGGCGTCGTCGCCGACGAGGAGATCTCGACCCTGGTCGCCGAGGTCCCCGCCCCGCTGAACATCCTCTTCGCTCCCGGCCGGCACACCGTCAGCCGTCTGGCGGAGCTCGGCGTACGCCGCATCAGCACCGGCTCCCTGCTCTTCCGGACCGGCCTCCAGGCCGCTCTCACGGCGGCGGACGCCATCCGTACCGGCCAGCAGCCGGCGGAAGCGGCCGGGGCGGCCGGCGAGGTCCTGGGCTACGCCGAGGTACAGCGGCTGGTGGGGGAGGAGGAATAGGTTCAGGCCTGCTGGCTGCGGCTTCCGTGCCGTCGACGGTGGACGGTGAGGGCCGTGGCGGCCACGCCCAGCACACCGGCGCCACCGATCAGGCCCGCCTTGGGCAGGTGGCCGGCCTTCTCCGCGAGTCCGACCAGCCCGTCGTCGGGCAGCATGATCGAGGTCCGGCTCTCCGAGGAAACGCCGGGCTCGGCGGCGAAGGCGGCGCCCGTGGGGAGCAGCAGCACGGCCAGCGCACCGGTGGCCACGGTGGCGGTACGGATCACGGAGCGGCGCTGGGCCCGCATGGGTACTCCTCGTCGTGGGCGGCCCGGGCCGCCGTAGGGATGCGATAAAGAACGCGATGAGAGTCAGCACGCTACGGAGCGTCCTTAACGGCGACCCATCTGTTGTGTAACAGTCACCGAGATCTCTGGGATCGGTCCTGTGAAGGAACGCCCGCGCAGGCCGGGCCAAATCCATCGAATTCCCCCCTTGGTCGTGCCCATTCGACGCGCCCACCCCAGCCGCTCTCACCCCCCGACCGCTACGACACCCTCCGGCTCACCAATCGATGTCATCCGGCGGCTCCGGCAGCTCCTCGTCCTCCGGCTCCGGTACGGCGTGATGCGCCTCGCCCGCCCCAGCCACCTGCGCGGCACCGGCGGCTGCGCCCACGTCCGCGCCCACGCCCTCCGGAGCCTCTCGCCCGGCCAGCACATCCAGGATCGGCTGGCCGTACTTCGCGAGCTTGTTCTCGCCGACACCGCTGACCGTGCCCAGCTCGGCCATCGTCGTCGGCCCGAGCGTGGCGATCTCCCGCAGCGTCGCATCGTGGAAGATCACATACGCGGGCACGCCCTGCTCCTTGGCCGTACGGCCCCGCCAGCCGCGCAGCGCCTCGAAGACCGGTAGTGCCGCCTCCGGCAGGTCCGCCGGTACCGCGCGCTTGCCCTTCGCCTTCGTCCGGGCCGCCCGCGCCGCCTTCTCCGGCTCCCGCCGCATCGGCACCTCGCGCCGGCCGCCCAGCACCTCGCCGCTGGCTTCCGTGAGCACCAGCGTGCCGTAATCACCCTCGACGGCGAGCAGCCCCTGCGCCAGCAACTGCCGTACGACGCCCCGCCATTCGGCCTCCCGGAGGTCGGCGCCCACGCCGAAGACGCTCAGCCCGTCGTGATCGAACTGGATGACCTTGGCGGTCTTCTTCCCCATAAGAATGTCGATGATCTGGCCCGCGCCGAACTTCTGCCCGCGCTCACGCTGGAGCCGTACGACCGTGGACAGCAGCTTCTGCGCGGGCACCGTGCCGTCCCAGGTCTGCGGCGGGGCCAGGCACGTATCGCAGTTGCCGCACGCGCTGCTCTCCTGCCCGAAGTAGGCCAGCAGCCGCACCCGCCGGCACTGCACCGTCTCGCACAGCGCCAGCATCGCGTCGAGATGGGCCGCCAGTCGCCGCCGGTGCGCCTCGTCGCCCTCCGACCCGTCGATCATCTTCCGCTGCTGCACCACATCCTGGAGCCCGTACGCAAGCCAGGCCGTCGACGGCTGCCCGTCCCGCCCGGCGCGCCCCGTCTCCTGGTAGTAGCCCTCCACGGACTTCGGCAGATCCAGATGGGCCACGAACCGGACATCCGGCTTGTCGATGCCCATTCCGAACGCGATCGTGGCGACCACGACCAGTCCGTCCTCCCGCAGAAACCGGCCCTGGTGCTCGGCCCGCGTCCGCGGATCGAGCCCCGCGTGATACGGCACCGCCGCGATGCCGTTGTCCACCAGGAACTGCGCGGTCTTCTCCACCGACGCCCGCGACAGGCAGTAGACGATCCCGGCGTCTCCGGCGTGCTCGTTCCGCAGCAGCTCCAGGAGCTGCTTCTTCGGCTCGCTCTTCGACGCGATCCGGTACTGGATGTTCGGCCGGTCGAAGCTCGCCACGAAATGCCGGGCGTCCGCCATCCGCAGCCGTGAGGTGATCTCGGTATGCGTGGCCTCGGTCGCGGTGGCGGTCAGCGCGATCCGCGGCACCTCGGGCCACCGCTCGTGCAGCATCGACAGCGCCAGATAGTCCGGCCGGAAGTCATGGCCCCACTGGGCGACACAGTGCGCCTCGTCGATCGCGAAGAGGGAGATCTTCCCGCGGTCGAGCAGATTCAGCGTCTGCTCGACCCGCAGCCGCTCGGGCGCCAGATACAGCAGATCCAGCTCTCCGGCCAGGAACTCCGCCTCGACGAGCCGACGCTCCTCCAGATCCTGCGTCGAATTCAGGAACCCGGCCCGCACACCGAGCGCCCGCAAGGCGTCGACCTGGTCCTGCATCAACGCGATCAGCGGCGAGATCACCACCCCCACACCGCTTCTGACCAGCGAGGGAATCTGATAACACAGCGACTTGCCGCCACCGGTGGGCATCAGGACGACCGCGTCCCCGCCCCCTATGACGTGCTCGATGATCTCCTGCTGGCTGCCGCGGAACGCGTCATACCCGAACACCCGGCGCAGCACCTGCACCGCCTCGCCTGCGTCCGAAGCGCCTTCCACATCCATGTCCACGACCACTTCCACGTCCGCCAGAGCCATTCCGAAAGCCTACGAGCTTCGCGGGGGTCCCCGTCGACCCTGTGGATAACTCACACCGTCCGGCGCCGTCAGCCGGCCCTGCGGCGCCGATGCCAGTACGCCACCGTCACCCACCCCAGAAGCGGGCCCCAGGCCAGCAGCGGCAGATAGGAGACGGTCATCACCCAGGCCGCCACGCCCTTCGGGGCGCCGGGGTCGGACATCTCCTCGCCCCAGCCGAACGACGACACCACCGTGATCACGGTGACCGCGGCGGCGCCCAGTGAGGCGGGGACCACGGCGGCCGGGACGGGAATGCGCCGCCCGCCAGGACGGGCACCCGGCGCGGCACCCGCTCGCCCCATGGCTGGACCAGTCCGAGGGTGAGCAGCCCCAGCCCCTCGGCAACCAGGCTCAGCCCGATCAAATACAGCGACGTCCACCCGGGGAAGTTGCTCCGGTGCAGCGGATGACTCACATCGAACCCGGACGGCACCCCGAAGGCTATGGCGCACCGCCACAGCCCCGACGGCAGCAGCGTCAGCGGCGCGGCATGCGCCGCCCACCGCACCGGACGGGGTACGAGCGGGCGCACCGCGGGCGTCGTCATCGGGTGCCGGCCCCCTCGGCCTGCTTCCCCCACCCCGTCGGCAGCGGCGGCAGCTCCGCATGCCTGACCTTGAAGCCGCCCTTCGTCACCGCGGCGAAGGGAGCCGGTGCCATACACGTGCCGACATGCGGGAAGACGGCCTTGCCATTGACGACGTCGACGTTCGACACGGCCCAGGAGAAGCCGATCCGCCCCTTGCCGGGCCCACCGCTCGTGACGCTGAAGCCCAGCCGCTCCCCGATCTCGTCGGGGTCCTCGGACTTGGTCACTCTGGCGCTGAGCGTCGCGGTGCCGCCCCCGGTGACCAGGCAGTCCACCGCGGCCTCCGCACGCCGGCCCTGCCCCTTCCCGGGCGACCAGTGGGAGACCGTGACAGTGCCCCGTGCGTCGGTGGGCATCCCCTGAGGCAGCCCGCCGACCGGCCGGCTGAACGGGGCAGCTGTCGCATCGACGGAGAAGCGGATCTCGTCATGCGGCGAGTAGGCGTAGAAGACGCGCGCCTGGCCACTCACCCGGGCGAGCCCGGTCGGCGCCTTCGAGACGGCCGCGGCACCCGAGGGAGCAGCGGACGCGGCGGGCGTACTCCCCGTCAGCCCGACGAGCACGGCCACAGCGGCACCGGCTCCCACTACGGCCCTACGACGGCGAGAACTGGCGAAGCCCGTACCGGCGAGGCACGACGAACGAACGGAAGAAGTAATGCCGGGCACGATGAACTCCTTCAATACGCAGCAGCCTTGACGGCCACCGCCCTGTCGATGACACCTCCCATCTGACGCCGGGCCGCGGCGCCCGGCCATCTGCCGATCAGCGGATTCCGGGCGCCGAAGCGGGCGTCCTCTCTGCCGTTCGGCGGAGGGAGTGCCCGGGCGGCCGCTCGTAGGATCGACGGCGTGGGCCGATGCACGCCTTGAGCAGCCAGGGCGGCGCATGGCCATACAGCGATACGGGGGCTGTGCCCGCCCGTGGCGGGCGGTACATGGGGGGTGGGCCTGGATGAGGCGTCACATGGGGACGGGCTTAACGGGCTGCGCAGCCCTGCTCGCTTTCCCCCTCGCGTACGGCACCTGGCCGGCGGTCCCCTACGGAGCCGTCCCGGCCCTCGCGTCCGCCGCCCTGCTCCTCTGGGCCGTTGCCCGTTGGCCGGGCTCGCGTGACCGCCTCGCTCGCCCGTTGGCGCTCGTCGGAAGCCTGTCGCTGATGACCACAGTGGCCTGCGACCCTCCGTCGGCGCCCTGGGGGTCCGTATGGCGGCTGGCCGAAATGGCGATGCTGCTGATGCTCCTTGCCGTAGTGGCGCGTTGGGCGCCGCTCCGGCAGGCGGTGATCGCGGCTGTGGTGGCAGGGGTGGCAGTCGCGACATGGACGCTGCCCCTTGTCCCGGACCCGTCCGTATTGCCGCTGGCCGGTGCCGCTGCGTTCTGGACGCTTCCGGTGCTGGGCGCGGCCGTTGTGGGCGGCTATCCACGGCTGGTGGAGAATCGACGGCGCCGGCTGGTCATCGAGACCCGGCGCTCCCAGCAGCTCGAACTCGCCCAAGATCTGCATGACTTCGTCGCCCATGACATCAGCGGCATCGTCGCGCAGGCACAGGCCGCCCGCTTCGTGGCCGAATCCGACCCGGGTCAGGCCCTGCCGGCACTGGAACGCATCGAACGAGCCGGCCTGAACGCCTTGGCGTCCATGGACCGCACCGTACGCATGCTCCACGAGGCACACGGCAACGGCATCAGCCGCCCGGACGCGCCCACACCGCCGCAGGCCCGCCCAGCAACAGATGACCCCAGGCCATCAGAGGCCCACCAACCACCTCCTGCCTCCCAAACACCTGACGCCCTCAACTCACCACCCGCCGCCCCACCGCCCCAGCAGGCCCCCACACTCCCCGCCCCACCCCTGGATTCCACGCCCCACCCCGAGCCCCTACCAGGCGTAGCCCAACTCCCCACCCTCATCGCACGCTTCACCTCCGCCGGAGCCACCGAGGCTCGCCTCACCATGCCGCCCACCACCCCCGAAACCCTCTCCCGCGAGACCAGCTCCACCGCCTACCGGATGGTCGTGGAGGCCCTCACCAACGTCCGCCGCCACGCCCCGGGATCAGCCCGCGTCGAGGTGACCCTCACCCCAGCCACCGGCAGCGACCTCACCGCCCACCCCCGGGTGCCCACCCTCGAAATCCAGATCACCAACGACGCCGGAACCGCTCCCGCCACCGCCCTCCGCGCCCGACGGCAACGCGCCGGCCACGGCGGCCGCGGCCTGGCCTCCCTGCGCGCACGCGTCCAGGCGACCGGCGGAACCCTCACCTACGGCCCGCACGACGGCGGTTGGCGGCTACGGGCCGTACTCCCGCAGACCCACCCGCTCCCCCCGGAGACGACATGAGCGGCACCCCCACCCGCATCCTCCTGGCCGACGACCAGGACGACGTCCGCAGCGGCTTCCGGCTCGTCCTCGACTCGCAGCCGGACATGACCGTCATCGGCGAGGCCGCGGACGGCGCCACCGCCCTCGAACTGGCCCGCCACCTGCGGCCGGACGTCGTCCTGGCGGACATCCGCATGCCCCGCCTCGACGGGCTGGAACTCACCCGCCTGCTCGCCGGGCCCGAGTCCCCCCGGCCGACCAAGGTGGTCGTCGTCACCACCTTCGACCTCGACGACTACGTCCACACCGCCCTGCACCACGGCGCCTGCGGCTTCCTGCTCAAACGCTCCGGCCCGAACCTGCTGATCGAGGGCGTCCGCGCAGCCATGGCGGGCGACGCGCTGATCAGCCCCCAGATCACCGTACGACTCCTCCGCCGGCTCTCCCCGCCGCCGCCCTCGCACCCCCACCCCCACCCCGGCCCCGGCCCGGACGCCCTCACGGACCGCGAACGCGACATCGCCCGCCTGGTGGCCCGAGGCCTCACCAACCAGGAAATCGCCACCGAACTCGTCATCTCAGCGGGCACGGCCAAGACCCATCTCGCCAACATCCAAGCCAAGCTGAAACTCCGCAACCGCGTCGAAATCGCCGCCTGGTCCTGGCGAACCGGCCTCACCCCACCGGCCTCATAGCCTCCCCGCCCACTCCGGCAAGCGGCTGCTGATCGGGCCGCCCACCCCCAGGCAGCCTGATCGCGCACGCGTTCGAAGCGAGGTGAGGGGGTTCCGTTGTCCCTGGTTTCGCGTGATGAGTGCCGATGACGCCGACCGATATCTGCTTCCTGGATGCCACCGACCTGGCCGCCCGGATCCGGACGCGGGAGCTGTCCCCGCTGGAGGTCGTCCGGGCGCACCTCGAGCGATCGGCCTCGGCAGCGACGTCGCGATCTCGATGCGCGGATCGGCCCACTACACCGGCATCGTCGCGCTCAAGGCGACCCACGGCCGGATCTCTTTCACCGGCCACTGGCCGGACAGCCTGCGCCGCTACTGGCACGTGGGCCCGATGGCGCGCTGTGAACGCCGCGCCGGCTGGTCGGCTGGGCAGGGGTGGTTGACGGGTATTCAGGTTCGGTTGTCCGGCCGGCGTCTGGCCGGCATATGGACCCGGGGTGTCCAGTCGCACCGACGGATGGTCGGCATCGTGATCGCGATGCCGACAGCTCCGCCGCGCCACGGGCCGCTGCTTCACGCGCCATCCATAGGATCGAACATCCGCATACGGTCCAGCACTCCGTCCGCCGTTGGCTGCTGCAGTTCGTCGACGATCCTGCCGTCGGCGAGGAAGACCACGCGGTCGGCGTAGGAGGCGGCCACCGGGTCGTGCGTAACCATGACGATGGTCTGCCCCAGCTGCTGGACCGACTCCCGAAGCAGCCGCAGCACCTCGGCCCCCGCCCGGGAATCGAGGTTCCCGGTGGGCTCGTCCGCGAAGATGATCTCCGGCTGATTCAGCAGCGCGCGGGCGCAGGCGACTCGCTGCTGCTGACCGCCGGACAGCTGAGGGGGCCGGTGGGCCAGCCGCTCCCGCAGGCCCAGCGTGGCGATCACTTCGGTGAGCCATTGTTGGTCCGGGCGCTTCCCGGCGAGGGACATCGGCAGCGTGATGTTCTCCATGACGGTGAGGGTCGGCAGCAGATGGAACGCCTGGAAGATGAACCCGATCCGGTCCCGGCGCATCAACGTCAGCTGCCGGTCCGACAGCTTGGCGAGATTGACCTCGCCGATCCAGGCCGCGCCGGAGGACGGGGAGTCGAGCCCGGCCAGACAGTGCATCAGGGTGGACTTTCCGGAACCCGAGGGGCCCATGATGGCCGTGAAGTGACCTTGGTGGACGTCGAAGGACACCTGGTCCAACGCTGTTACCTGGTGGCCGCCCATGTCGTGGACCTTGGTGAGGTCGCGGGCAGCGGCTGCCGGGGGATGGTCCGGACGGCCCAACGGGGGGTGCGACGGGATCATGCGCGGCTCCTCATCTGTAGTTCCTGACCGTCGGTTTCTGATCGCCGGCCCTGGTGCCGACCCGTCGCTGTCGGCTCGGCGCCGTCGGTTCCACGGGCGTCAGCCCTGTCGGCACCGGCTCCGTCGGCCGTGGTGTGTCCGGCCGTGTACGGGGGCGAGGCGTGGAGGTGGCGAGCCGTGATGGCGCCGCCGGCGAGGGCGAGGAGCACCACCAGCAGCGCGGCCCCCAGCACGGTCGGGAAGAGCCCGAAGGCTTGGGTGGACACGGCCGCGAGGGTGGGGCCCAGCGGGGAGATGGCCTGGGCGAGGAAACCGGTCCCGCTGTGCACCCGGCCCTGGAGCTCAGCCGGTGTCATCCGGATCTGCACGGTGGCCAGCAGGACGGTGACCACCGGTCCACAAGCGGAGGCGAGAGCGAGCAGGAACGCGGCAGCCCAGCTGTCGTGGACGGTGGCAAAGCCCACCAGCGCCACAGCGATCACGCCGGTGGACAGGGCGATCCCACGCGTCGCTGGGAGACGTCGGGCTGCCGGAGCGGCGATCAGGGAGCCTCCCAGGGCCCCGGCCCCGATCGCCGCGGTCTGCGCCCCGATGCCCAGAGCGGCCTGCGCCCCGCCGTCGGCCGAGGCGATGACGACGATCAGCAGGCCGTTGAAGACCAGGTTGAGGACGGCCGCGTTGACCGCCGCGTACCGCAGGAACGGCGAGCGCCACAGGAAGCGGATTCCTTCGCAGGCGGCCTTCAACGTGGGCCGCCCGACGCCGACGGGGCCGGCCCTCGACGGCAGGGCCGCCATACAGACGGCCGCGACGAGATACGTGGCGGCGTCGAGGGCGAAGACCCACACCGGTTGCGTGGCGAGCAGCGCGCCGCCGGCCGCCGGCCCGGCGATCAGGGTCGCGGCCGTCCGCGCCTGGGTCAACGACAGCGCCCTGGCGAGGAGATCGGGGTGGACGAAACTCCGGATGGCGACGTTCTCGGCCGGGGACAACGTGCTGCCGACCATGCCCAGAAGCAGCGCGGCAAGTGTCAGCACGGGCAGCGAAAGGGCATCCCGTGCCTGAACCAACGCCAGAGTTACCAGAATTGCCGCACCGAGCAGATTGCCGCCGAGCAGTAGCGCCCGGCGGTCGAAACGGTCCGCGAACACCCCGGCAGGCAGACGGGCCAGGAGAACGCCCGCGGACAACGCCGTACTCGCCAGTCCCGCTTCCCGTACGTCCCCGGATGCCTGTAACGCGACCACCGGCAGTGCGACGATCGAGGCGGACGTTCCGAATGCCGACGCGGCCTCCCCGCCGAACAACAGCCAGAAGGGTCTGCCCAGCGTCGGCCTCGACGGCACTGCCATCATTGCCCGCTCCGGGCGAACTGCCGCTGGACGGACAGCAGCGGATGGGCGGTCATGGCCGCGGGAACGCCGAGCGCCACCACGGCACCCGCCAATACACCGACGGTCCATGGGCCGTCGAACGTCGGCAGCGGGCCGAGGCCGAGCGTCACGGACAGTGGGACCAGGCACACCACGGCGACGAGGCCGGACAGCACCACCCCGATCGCTCCCGCGCCGAGTGCCTCGTAGAGCACACAGCGCAGCATCTGGAACCGACTGAGGCCCAGGGCCCGCAGATGGGCGCGCTGCGCCACCCGGTCACGCTGTGCCAGCGCACTGGTATTGGCCGCCGCCAACAGCGCGTACGCCGCGACCACCGCCGCTATCAGGCGAGTGGCCAGATCGTCGGCGGGACTGCGGGTGAAGGTCTGCGCGTAGTCCTCGCGTGAGGCGATGGTCTGGCCCTTTGCCACTGGCCAGGCGCTGCTCGGTCCGGTCAGGAAAATGCGGTCGGCGGTGGGAGAGGTGGTGTGCGCGAGCGCGGTGGCTCGCGGGAGAATCATGTGGGGAAAGGCCAGGTCGCGTGCGTAGACGGCGACGAGGGTGAGCCGCTTCGGCGTCGCGTCGGCCAGGGTCAGTTCCACGGACTGGCCGACCTTCCACTTCGCCTGGTCCGCGAATTCGGCACCCGCGGCGAAGGTGCCTTCGCCCACCTTCGTGATGTCGCCCTCTCGCTCGGACAGGTTCACCACTCGCGACAGCACGCGTCCGTCCACTCCCCAAGCACGGGTCGGCTTGGGCGCTGAACGGCGTTTGGGGCCAGGCACAGTGACCTTGGTGGCTATCACAGGGGTGGCGGTGGCTCCGGAGAGCGGGCCGGGCGTGGCCGGAAGCCGGGCGCCGGGTTCCGCGCTGATAACAGCGTCGGCTCGGAGCGCCGCCTCGACCTCCTGCTGGGCCGCGCGCCCCATGGTGGTGCCGCCGCCCAGCAGACAGGCGGTGACTCCTGCGGACAACAGGACGGGAACGGCCAGGGCCGTGGTGCGCGCGGGCGTTGCCCGCAGGCCGGCAGCGGCGATGGTGCCCACGCGCCGGTCCAGCACGCGCAGGACGGCGCACACCGGGCCCGTCAACGGCGGGATGACCCACGGGGCCAGCACGGCCAGGGTGGGGATGACGAAGAGCGCCAGTCCGGGGGCGACACCGGCGCGTACCTTCGGAGGCAGCCCCGGGACTGCCATGACGACCAGCAGCGGGGCGCAGAACAGTGCCGCCATGGACAGACCGGTGATCAGCCGGGCCCGGCTGCGCTTGGTCCCCGGCCCACCCTCGTGGTCCTTGAGGAGATCGATCGCGTTGACCCGCCCGGCGGCCCGCACGCTCAGCAGCGCGGCGAGCACGCTGATGACAACGGTTCCCAGGCACACGGCGACGCAGGCACCCCAGGTCTGGGCGGGCGGCGGCAGTTCGGTGGCGGCGGGGAATAACTTCTGTTCGATGAGGATGCGGCGTCCGAGTCCTGCCAGCGGCAGTGCTCCGGCCGCGGTGCCGAAGGCCGCCGAGACGAGGGCCAGGCGCGCCACGTCCACGGCCGCCATACGCCGCAGCCGTGCGGCGGTCATCCCCAGGGCCCTGAGGACGGCGAACTGCCGCAGCCGCTGTCCGGTCCACAGCGAAACGGTGGAGCCGATGACCAGTACCGCGCACATCAGCAGCAGGGACATCAGCAGTGCCATGATGTCCTGGGTGCTCTTGGCGGCGGCCGCTTCGGGAGAGTCCGCCGGGTGATCGGCAAGGCTCGCGCCCAGCAGCAGGAGCAGGCAGGCCCCGACACCCGCCGCGGTGGCGCAGCATGCTGTCGCCGCGCCGATGACCCGCCCGGGATAAGCCCGTATCTCCGACAAGAGGAGGCGGGTCGGGGTGGCACGGGTGATGGTCAGTGGGGGCGGGGTGGGGAGCGCTGCAGACACGGATTCCTGTCCTCCACGGGGCGATACGCTGGAGACGGTGCGGGGAGGCCACCCTCATCGTGGCCTCCCCGCACTGGTCTCTCATGGATGAGAGCTA
>NZ_BBNO01000005.1:313223-609884 GCF_000829715.2 Streptomyces lydicamycinicus
CGCGAGAACGTTCGTCATGGTCGGTCACCTCCTTTCAGACAGTCGGTGATTGGGGGCCGGCGGGCCGCTCCGGCCGGGGCTCACCCCTGGTCAGGGTGAGCCCCGGGGAGCAGGCGGGCGCCGGGGGTCTTGGCTGCCTCCATTGCCAGCAGGACACCAGCGGATCCGGTGGCCAAGTCTATTGACAGGCGCAGGAGTTGGTCACCGAAAAGAGCTTGTCCCCCGTCGTGATCAGCCACATGCAGTGACAGGAGGCGTAGCTGGTTCTCGGCCCACGAGCGCGCTTGCCGGATGTGAGCCGCGGCGTGGGAGAGGAAGTAGATGTTCCCGGCTCGGCCGTTGAACAGACCGCCTTGGGACACGGTGTGGACCGCTGTGGCGTGCGCCGCCCCTGCCACGATGTCGTAGGCGCCGATCGCGGCAGCCTGGGTCTCGGGTAGCGCCATGGCCGCCAGGGCGACTCCGCCCGAGCCCTCGGCCAGGTAGGGGAGCAGCCGATGGGAACTGCTCATCTGGAGTGTTCCGTCCAACTGCCGTGCGTGCTTGAGGTCGGCTCGTACGGCGGTCGCGGCGGCCTCGGCCCACTCCTCGTCGCCGGTCAGCCGGGCGCAGCGGGCGAGCAGAACGGCCGGCCCGGACCAGCCGTACATCAGTCCGGGGCGGTCCAGCACTCCGTCGTCGCCAATGCGTGCACGGATGGCCGCGGCCAGCTTGAGTGCTTCGTCGCGCATGCCGGCGTCCAAGAGGAGGTGGGCGATGCCGGTCAGGCCATTGAACAGCCCGGGAGAGGAGGGAAGTCGGCTGGAGAGGATGCGGTCGATGAGCTCCTCGCCCAGTGGGTTGCCGAGGCGGTGCAGCAGCCATGCCGTGCCGGCCAGCCCGTCGTACAGCCCGAGCGGGGTGCGGGCCGGGGCCCGGCGGGCTGCGTGCTCCAACCACGTGAGGTGTTCGGGGTCCACGGAGGATCCTGCGCTCAGCTGGGCCAGGAGGACCCCAGGAGTTCCGTACGCAAGTCCCAGCGTCGCGCCTTCCCGATGCCCGGCGATGTCGCCGGGGAAGAGGCGGTCGATGCGAGTGGTGTCGGCGGACTTGCTGATACCTCGCAGCAGGGGGGCGGCGCGCGGAGGCGCGAGCGGGGGCACCGCGTCGGCCCGGTGTCCGGGAAGGTGGGGACGCACGTTCGGGGACAGCGCCAGGCGCTTTGCCGTCCGCTCGACGTACGCCGCAGGCAGTGTCGGGAAGGCGGTGGTGGCCATCTCGATCAGGTGGCCGATGACCTCTGGAGTGCGCTGCACCAGGCCGGTGAGCGGCATGAACACGGTGAGTTGGCAACAGCCCAGGGAGTAGAGATCACTGTCGCGGGCGTTGGTGAGCGACAGGTCGATGAAACCGGGGGCGCCGAGCACGGTGGTGCGCTTGGTGTCAACAGCCGTGGCGATCTCGAAGTCCACCAGGGCGACGGTGCCGTCGTCACGGATGAGGATGTTGTGCGGGTGAAGGTCACCGAAGGCCATCCCTGCCTTGTGCAGGGTCTCGATGGCGGCCTCCGCCTGCCCGAGGTAGTCAAGGGCCCGTGCGGTGTACTCGGCGCGTGCCCGCTCGTCCGGTGCGTGGCGGGTGAGGGGATAGTCACGGCCCATCCACGTGCTGAGGGAGTGCCCCTGGATGTGCTCCATGGCCAGGTAGTGATGCTCCCACGCGGCGAAGTACTCGATGGGGCGCGGGACGAATGGCAGGTGGCCGACGGTTTTCAGGGCCGACCATTCGTTGCGCAGCCGGTCCACCGCGTCGGCGCCGGCCGCGTCCAGGCCCGCGTGCGGCCGCGCCTCTTTCAGGACGACCTGAGTGCCGTCGGGGGCCTTGGCCAGGTACACACCTCCACCGTTGGAGAAGTGCAGGGCCTTGAGGACCGTGTAGCCCTTGAGTGTGGCGGCAGGGTCCTCGGCTGCTGCTGCGGCGAGGCTGGTGGTGAGGAAGCCCGGGGTCTCGGCCCACTCCGGAACGGTGAAAGCGGGCCGTCGCCGGTCGGGAACGGCGTTGCCCTGCGGATCGTGCAGTGCCGGCACCCGGGAGCCGTCGGGTAGTTCGCACCACATGAGCGCGAACGCCCCGTACCGGACCGACACCGGCCCCTTGTTCCAGCGGTGGTCGGAGAGGATGTACGGGCCGGGGCGGCCACCGAGTACCGCATCGAGTTCGGTGAGGGCGGTGTGCAGCTCTTCCGCGTCGCGCGGGTAGACCGTGACGACCTTGCCACTGGCGGCGCGGTTGGCGTACTTGCTGTTGAGTACGGTCATGATGCGGCGGCTGCGCAGGAACTTCCAGGGCAGGTTCAACCGTCGGCACACTGCCCAGGTCTGCTCGATAACTTCCTCGGCAGTATCGGGCGTGGCAGTGATATGAATCTTCCAGCCCTGTTGGGGTAACCGTTGCCCACCAACCGGAGCGAGGACTTCCCAGACGCCTTGCCGGCTCCGCTTCCATTCAACGGGGAATTCCCGCTTGGTCAAAGAGAACCGCGAGGCGGCATCGTCACAGCGCTCCAATGGCTCGTACCAGTTGGAATCGGCAACGATATACGGCCCATAATTCGGGTCCACTTCCCCCCCATTTTCCCTTGCCCGTGGGGAGTCCTCGTTCAATGGCGCGCTGGGCGCCAAGTGAGCTCGGACTCCCGTGCCCCTATCGACATAGCTCATGATTTGGGTCGGTCGTGAGGATGACAACCTTTTTAGGGTCAGCTTAAGCGGAACGTCGAATTACGGGTGGTGGCGCACGCAAGGCATCCGGGGTGCGAGGGCGCAAGCCACCACACGCGGGAGCGAAGTCTGCCGTTCGAGGACCGGGTGCCACGTGGCCGCACAGCTCGCCGGAATCCGATCCGTCGCGAAGCAGGTGGCGGCCGAGCGTGGTGACGGTGTGCACGACCTGGCTGCCGCTACGGCGGGTCGATATCAGTCCGGCATTCCGCAGCGTGGCGGTGTGCTGGCTTACCGCTGCGGGGGAGACCCCCAGCTTCTGGGCGAGATCGCCGTTGCTGCAGCCGTCGCGCAAGGCATGGAGGACCGCTGCCCGGGTCCTGCCCACCAGGCCGGCCAGGCTCTCCTGCGGTCGGCGGGCGGCGGCAGGCACGGACGACAGGCCCTCGTCCGGGAATAGACCGCACTGGTCACTGGGACGGTCGGGGAAGATCAGGACTGGACTGCCGTCCGCAATCCCCGGAGGCGACGGGAGCACCGCGCCGGAGTCTTGCAGGAAGAGTGAAGGAGACAGCAGCAGCCCCCGGCCGTTCGGCTTCAGATGCGCGGTGCTTTCGGAGTCGATTTCCAGTACGGGCGCGGCCCACCGTATTCCCGGACCAAGGCTGTTCAGCAGTACCTCGATTCCGTCCCCACACATGATGTCCCGGCGGAAATCCTGGGTCGAGGCGAGATGCTCGTAAATGCGATTCCAATACGGCTGCACGGCCACCTGGCGCATGTCTTCAACGGCGGCTAATAACTGCGATTGCTGCACCCCGAGGATACCGGAGTGGTTCGTATCCGACGTGTCCGCGCCGCCTAACCAGTCGGACAGAATCTCCCGGGACCCACCGCGCACCCTGGCCAGTCTTCGAACCCCATCAAGCCGCTGACCTGCATGCAGGATTCTCGCATTGACCCTTCGGCGCCAGGTCCGGAAGAATTCACTCTTCGTGTTGCGCAAGGCATCCACGGCGAAAATCGCCTCAACTTGCTGCCCGATCGGGTAGGTGATTCTGATACGTGCCAGGTCGTCGGCGCAAAGGGTTATGTGTTGCATGAGTGGCGACTCCGTCCTTCCTTGTGGGAATGAAGTGGAAAAAAGGCGGGAAAAGGTTTTCTTTAACTCCGCCGAAGGGGCGCGGGTGGCGCGCCACTAGTCTTTGTGTCATGTCGCTGAGGTCAAGGCGGAAAGGCTCCATGTGGACGCGAACCTGCACCTGATGTGTTTTCTCGCCGCATGTTGGCCGCGAGAAAGCCGAAAAGGGGAGGTCGCTATCGCGGCTGGCCGGGCTCGGCTGAATCTGCCAGAAAGGTTGCCTCGGGCGTCGCGTTGGTTCCCCGTAATGCGCGTAGCTCTATCCCGTTTGCCCCCGTGCCCTCCTGTTCGGAAGAGCTTTACCTGAGTCTTGAATGCTTCCACAGGAGCAATGTGGTGGTCGGCGCCATGAGGAAAGAAGAGCCTGATCTGATGTGACCTAAAATGGCGTGTGTCAAGGATGCCTGAAAGATGCTTGCAAGCCCATGAGGCGGAGCGGAATGCTCCAGTTCAGTCACTGCTTGCCCGCATTACCCAGAGTGATCAAACCGTTTCGAAGTCTTTCTTTCGTGCCCTCTTGGGCTGGGGTGCGTTCAAGCCACGCGTTCAGGGGGTGTCATTGGGTGTGTGCGGTCAAGGTGGCTCGAAATTCGTTTCAGCCGCATGGATCATGCCTGCGTTGGCTTGAAGGTGCACATTCGCTGGGCGTGTGGGCTGGCTTGCCGTAAGCTCCGCCGTTTGGATCTGCCGCGGACTGGAATGGACTGGCCCTTGGCTGTACTTGGACCTGGGGCTGGACACCCTCGACCCTTCCCAGACCCGATGCCACTCGTGACTGGCCCCGGTCCGGGCTGCGGGAAAACCGCCGTACAGCGTGCGAAGTAATCTCCCGGCGGCAAACCGGTGTTGAGGCTGCATGCCGACGGTTCATGGTCCCGTACCCGCCGAGCCCGGCGAACGCTCCGCCACCGTGCACCAGGGCGGCTCTCGTCGCCTGTGGGCCACGCTCGACGAGATGGTGGCGTTGGCTCGAGCACGGCGAACTACCCGTCTACGGGCCGAGGGTGAGCATCACGATGGTGAACGGATGGGAGGTATGCGAGGACGACCCCAAGGCGTACGGGGAGATCGGGTTTCCACCGGTTCAGCTCCACGATCTGCGCCACAGTGCCGCGACGCTGGCCCACGCCGCCGGGGCCGAGCTGAAGGTCATTCAGCAATGCTCGGCCACGCCTCGATCGCCATCACGGTTCACCACCTACACGAGCCTGCTGCCCGAGGCGGATCTGGTGATCGCCGAGGCTGCGGTCCGGTCGTGCCGCGCGCACGCGCCACCTCCGAGAACACCGCACCCGAAGCGGAGTCTGAACCCGGATGGTGCTGATATCCATCGGGAGAAATATCGGGGTCTGGCGACCCGTCCGCTCATGCACCGCTCACGCAAACGGCCCCGGACGAGGAGTCCGAGGCCGACTAGAGCGCCTCCCTGGGAGAACCCAGGTCAGAGCGGTAATGCATGGTGCCCCCGGCAGGATTCGAACCTGCGACACCCGCTTTAGGAGAGCGGTGCTCTATCCCCTGAGCTACGGAGGCATGGGATGGGACCCCTGACAGGGTAGCTGATGCCTTCGCTGGAGATTGCTTGTGTGGGGGAGAGCGGGGTGGTGGGCGTGGCCCGGGGGCGGTGGTGGTGGGGGCACCGCCGTCGGGGGTCAGCCGCCGATGTGCCAGCTGACTGTGCCGTCCGTGGTGGCGAGGAGGGCGAGGATGAGGAGGTCGGTGGCGCCGAGGGTGAGGCCGAGGAGGGCGCGGCCGCGGCGGGTGGTGCCGCGGGTCAGGGCCAGGGTGCCGAGGACCAGGGCGCAGGGGCCGAGGAGGAGGTTGAGGACCAGGGTGCCGAGCAGGCCGAGGACGAAGGAGGCCACGGCCATGCCGTCCGCGTGGCGGCGGAGGCGGGAGGTGGCCGGGTCGTCGGCCTGGGTCGGTTCGGTGGTCCGGGCCGGCTTGGCCGGAGTGGTCCGTATGGCTTCGCTGAGCGTGGTCATCGGGAGGTCACCTCGTCGTTGTGGCGGCGTTCGCGGAGGAAGAAGACGAGCAGCCAGCCGGCGATGACGGCGGCCGCGACGAGGGTGACCGGGACGGGGAGGTGTGCCGCGGTGCCCAGCAGGATCCCCATCAGGAGGAGGGCTGCGACGAGGAAGAGCATGATCTTCCTTTCCGATTCCAGAGGACAGTTGTTCACTCAGTTCCTTCAGTCTACGACTGCCACCGGGTGGAGTAGTTCAGAGAACGGTTGTTTACTGGATGACATGAGTCACAGTCTTGGGGTCCGGCAGGCCCAGAAACAGAAGACCCGTCAGGCGTTGCTCGACGCGGCGCTCGGGCTGCTGGAGGAGCAGAGCCTGAGCAGCCTGGGGCTGCGGGAGGTCACGCGGTCGGTGGGGGTCGCCCCGACCGCGTTCTACCGGCACTTCCGGGACATGGGGGAGCTGGGCGTCGCCCTGGTCGAGGAGGCGTTGGGGAGTCTGCATGTGATGGTGCGGGCGATCCTCGCCGAGCAGGACGGGGCCGAGGAGCGGATCGACCGTACGGTCGCGGTCGTCCAGCAGCATGTGCGCCACCATCCGCTGCACATCCGGTTCGTGGCGCGCGAGCGGCATGGCGGGGTGCGGGATGTGCGGCTGGCCATCGCGGGGGAGCTGGACCGGTTCGCGGAGGAGGTCGCGGCGGCGCTCAAGTCCCAGCCGGTGTCGGAGGGGTGGCGCGATGACGATGTGCGGATGCTGGCCGAGTTGTATGTGGACCGGTTGGTGACGACGGCCGCGGCGCTGCTCGATGCCGAGGCGGACGGTGCGGAGGGGGCGGCCGAGCAGGTCGTACGGGTGGCGCGGCGTCAGCTGCGGCTGATCAGCGTCGGACGGCGGCACTGGCTGGCGGAGGGGAGGGGGAAGGGGGACACCCCCTAGGCGCGTGCCGGGGTCACCCGTACGCGATAGGTGCCGTCCGGGTTTTCCGTCAGGACCGTGACGGCCGCGCCGGTGGTGCGGTCGGTGTAGGTGTCGCCGGGGCGGAAGGTGGCGTCGGTCAGTTCCGGGTCGACGTATTTGTTGTCCCGGTAGCAGCCGCCGCTGTGCGGGGTGGCGTCCACGATGCGGAGGGGGCCGCGGCCCGAGGGGACGTGGGTGGCGACGCGGTAGATGAGGATGCCGGGGCGGCAGACCGTCGGGTCCAGCAGGCCGCGGGTGCGGGCCTCGGCCACCAGGGCGGTGTGCGGGGAGGTCGGGATGACGACGATCTTTGTGCCGCCGCGGGCGGAGACCGGGGTGAGGGTGTGTTCGCCGGGTGTCCCGCGGTGAGGGACGCAGTGCACCTGATCGGCGGAGAGCCAGCCGAGTTTCCACTTGTGCCAGCCGACGAAGTCATTGCTCGGCCCCCAGTCCTCGTCCATCGGATCCCAGTGCCCTGCGGGGGGCGGGGCGTCGCGGCCGTCCGTGAAGTAGAGGTCGGGCAGGCCGAAGCTGTGGGCGTTCTCGTGGTTGAGGACGCGGAAGGCGCTCGCCCCGGTTTGCCGGCTCCAGATGAACGATGCATTCCGGAACGGCACCCCGTCGGCGGTCCGCAGTCCCATGTCGCCACCGCTGAAGGTGACCGAAAGGACCGTACGGGTGGCGGGCGGCCCCGCGTTGGGGGTCGCGATGATGTTGATGACGTCGTAGTCGCGGAAGTCGACGAGGGGGTCGACGGCGCGTACGACTTCCCGGGAGAGGGCGTGGTAGCCGCCGTCCGAGGCCGGGTCGAAGCCGGCGCCGCGCTGGATGCCGTACGCCGCGAGCGGCCGGGACATACGGATCCATCGGAGCAGCGGCCTGGGGCGGTAGGTCAGCCTGCCGTACGAGCTGGTGCGGAAGTAGTCCGTCGCGGCCGGGAAGAACTCGGCGAAGCGGTCGCGGGGGGACATCGTGGCGCGGGCGTCCGGGAAGTCGATGAAGAGGGTCAGTGCCTCCACGGTGCCGGACGAGCGGGAGAAACCGGCGGGGGTCTCGGCGGATTCGGCGACGTCGTCGCTGATGCCGCGCAGCGCACACGGGCCGCTCGGCGGGGCGCCGGGCACCGAGGGTATGGCCACGGCGCTGGGCGGTGAGCCCAGGGCTATCGCCGCGGCGGCGGTGGCCGCGCCTGCGGCCAGGACCGCGGAGACCTTGTGCTTCATATCGATCACCTTGTGTCGGCGGGTGATCGCTCGCGCGCGGGATTACGTCAACTGGAGTCATGGCGGGGTCGGGTGGGCAGCCGCGGCGGGCCGGGGTGTGGTTCAGGTCACACGAGGGCGTGAAATATCCGGGGAGGGTGTCCCCGTTTAACCAGGCGTCCGGGTGAAACGGGGAGCCTGTCCCCGGTTCGTGCGGGTCGTCGAGACCGCACCAGGACCCAGCCGTCGGATGCGCCGACAGAGGAGAGGAGTGAGCCGCCGTGACCGCCGCCGCACGCGTGAAGTCCGGGAAGCAGGAGCAGCAGCCCCGGCTGCGGGCCGATGCGCTGCGCAACCGGGAGCGGATCATCGCGGCCGCCCGCGAGACGATGGTCGAGTTCGGGGCCGAGGTCCCGCTCGATGAGATCGCCCGGCGCGCGGGTGTCGGTAATGCGACGCTCTATCGTCACTTCGCGGATCGCCTGGAGTTGATCCACCACGTCACGCTGTCCGTCATGTCCCGTACCGCGGACCGCGCGGAGAGCGCCCTTGCCGAGGAGTCCGATGCCTTCCAGGCGCTGAGGCGCTTCGTCCACGCCGCGGTGGAGGAGCGGATCGGGGCGCTGTGCCCGCTGCTCGCCGATGGCGTCGACCGGGACCACCCCGATCTGTGCGCGGCGCGGGACCGGCTGGAGGCGGCCGTCGAGGCCGTCATGGCCGCCGCACGCGACAGCGGCCGGCTGCGCACCGACATCGCCGTCGGTGATCTGATGGTCGCGATCACCCAGCTCACCCGGCCGCTGCCGGGCAGCCGCTGTCCGGACTTCGACCAGTTCGTGCACCGGCATCTGCAACTGTTCCTGGACGGTCTCCAGGCACCCGCCCGCTCCGAACTCCCAGGCGCCGCCGCCACTTTGGATGACTTGAGGCGCCGCTCGTAACCCCGGCGGTCGCCGCACCGCCGACCGTCACTCCGTCCCGTCCTTCGCTCCCTTTCGCTCACTGCACCAGTAGGTGGATCCCGCCATGCCTGAAACCGTCCCGTCCGTCGATCCCCGGCGCTGGAAAGCGCTGATATTCATCGCTCTCGCCCAGCTGATGGTCGTGCTCGACGCGACCATCGTGAACATCGCGCTGCCCTCCGCCCAGCAGGATCTCGGTATCACCGACGCCAACCGGCAGTGGGTGATCACCGCCTACGCACTGGCCTTCGGCGGGCTGCTGCTCTTCGGCGGGCGCGTCGCCGACCTGTGGGGACGGAAGCGGACCTTCATCATCGGGCTCGTCGGATTCGCGGTCGCCTCCGCGCTCGGCGGGGCCGCGGCCAACCAGGGGATGCTGCTGGGTGCGCGTGCCCTCCAGGGCGTCTTCGGTGCGCTGCTGGCGCCGGCCGCGCTGTCACTGCTCGCGGTGACCTTCACCGAGGCCAAGGAGCGGGCCAAGGCGTTCGGCATCTTCGGTGCGATCGCCGGTGGCGGCGGCGCCGTGGGGCTGATCCTCGGCGGGGTGCTGACCGAGTACCTGAACTGGCGCTGGACCTTCTTCGTCAACATCCCGTTCGCCGTGGTCGCCGCGACCGGCGCCTTCCTGGTCATCCGTGAGCCCGCGGAGGGCCGTAACCCGTCCCGGCTGGACATCCCCGGCGTCATCCTGGCCACCCTCGGCCTGGTCTCGCTGGTCTACGGGTTCACCCGCGCCGAGTCGGACGGCTGGCTCGCCGGGCCGACGCTCGGCCTGTTCGCCGCGGCGGCCGTGCTCCTGCTGGCGTTCGTGCTGGTCGAAGCCAGGGTGAAGGCCCCGCTGCTGCCGCTGCGGGTGCTCACCGACCGGAACCGTGCCGGTGTCTACGCCTCGCTGGGCCTGGCCGTGATCGGCATGTTCGGTCTGTTCCTCTTCCTGACGTACTACCTCCAGATCGTGAAGGGCTACACGCCGGTCACCACCGGTCTGGCCTTCCTCCCGATGATCGTCGGCATGGTCACCGGCTCCACGCAGATCGGCGCCCGGCTGATGACCCGCGTCCGGCCGCGGCTGCTGATGGCGCCCGGCTTCACGGTCGCCGCACTCGGCATGCTGGTGCTGACCCGGATCGACCTGGACACGTCCTACCCCGCACTGATCCTGCCCGGCTTCCTGCTGATGGGCCTGGGCATGGGCACGGCATTCATGCCGGCCATGTCGCTGGCCACACACGGTGTCCAGCCGCGCGACGCCGGTGTCGCCTCCGCGATGGTCAACACCTCGCAGCAGGTGGGCGGGGCGATCGGCACGGCCCTGCTGAACACCATCGCGGCCAGTGCCACCACCGCGTACGCCACCTCGCACGCGGCCGGTGCGCACTCGGCCGACCTGCTCAAGCTCCAGGCGATGGTCCACGGCTACACCACCGCCATCTGGTGGGCGGTCGGCATCCTGGCCCTGGCGGGCGTGATCGCCTTCACCTTCATCAACACCGGGCGGCCGGGCGCCGGTTCGCCGGCGGCCTCCTCGGCCGAGGAGGAGCGCACGGTCCTGGGCTCGTCGGAGGGCCGGGACGAGATCCAGGTGCCGGTCATGGCGCACTGAGCGGACGGCTACGGGCCGGACCGTACGGCGTCCCGCGGGGGGCGGGCCCGGCCGTGGCCGGCCCGCCCCGGCCTCGGGGCGCTGCGAGCGCCGCACCTGCGCCGTCCTTGCCCGGCCCTTCGCTCACACGGGCGTCGGCCTCTCCCGGCTCCGCTGATCCGTCAGCGCAGCCAGGGGAGGTCGGCGCCTTTCGGTTGCAGCCCTTCGGTCATCACTTGGCAGATCTCGGCGAGTTGGCCGACCTGCTCCGGGGAGAGGCGGTCGAAGATCGCGGAGCGTACGGCGGCGACATGTCCGGGGGCGGCCTTCTCCAGGACCCGCATCCCCTCATCCGTGAGAAGGGCGTTCTGGCCCCGCTTGTCGGAAGGGCAGTTCTCGCGCCGTACCCAGCCGTTCTTCTCCAGGCGCGCGACCGCATGCGAGAGCCGGGAGCGGGTGATCTTGGCGTTCTGAGCCAGCTCGGTCATCCGCATCCGGCGCCGCGGTGCCCGGGAGAGCTGGACGAGCAGGCCGTAATAGACGTGCGGCATCCCCGCGTCCCGTTGCAGCTGGCGGTCGAGGTGGTCCTCCAGGAGCGTGGTGGCGTGGAGGTAGCACTGCCAAGCGAATTGCTCCTCGTCGCTGAGCCAGCGCGGCTCGGCTGCGGGTTCGTTGCTCATACCATCCACTCTCTCACCACTCGGAGAGTTATTTAAGTTTTAACAACGTCCAATTGTGCCCAAATCCTGACACTTGAAACTTCAAGTATGTGGTTCTGTTGATGCTGCGATCCTCTGCATCCACTACTGCCAAGTGTGACCCCGTGAAGCAGTGATGTCCGTAACGGGCGGCCGACGATCTGTCCGGCACAACGGTCCGTCCGTCAGTCGGCCTTGTCGATCAGTGCCATGGCGTTCAGGGCGGCCGACAGGGCGCGGGAGTCACCGTCCTCGGAGGCCGCCGCGACGTCCAGAGCGGTGTCGGCGAACTTGATCGCATGCTCGTCGCCGTGGGTGACCGCCCGCTCGAAGACCTCCTCGGGTGCGAGTCCCGCGGCGCTCGGTGCCGGGCGCGCGGTGTCCGCGGCGTAGAGCGTGGTGAGCGCGGAGGCCGCCGCCCAGGCCACCGCGAACGAGCCCGCCCAGAGCTCCCGGGGGAGCGCGGGCAGGGTGCGCAGCACCGCGTTGGGCGCGGTGGCGGCGTGTACCAGCAGGATGCCGTGCCCATGACCGTGGTCCGCGTAGTTGAGGGTGGCGGCCCGCACGAGCGCGGTCAGGCCCTCGCGGGCGGCTTCGGGGTCCTCGGGGATGTGCAGCGATTCGGTGGTGCTCAACCAGCCGGATATGTGCGGGAGTTGGGCGTAGCCGTTCAGGGGCATCACGTTCCGCTCGGTGATACGGGGGAGGGCGGCCAGGGCCTCGGCCGGGGTGGCGCCGCCCTGGGGGCGCACGGTGGTGGGCAGAAGCAGATGGCGGGCGGCCCAGTAGCCGAGGGCGTGCGCGAGCTCCGCGATCCGGGCCTCGTCCTCCCCTTCCGTCAGCAGGCTGCGTACGGCATGGCCCACGCGGATGACGGGGTGGGTGGCGGCGCCGGCGATGCCGGGCAGCAGCCGCGGCCACCACTCGGCGAGCAGCGCACGCCAGGGGCGCTCGGCGATCTGCTCGGTGAAGTAGCCGGTCCAGTCGGTGACCCGGCCCGGATCGCCCAGTGCCTGCTGCCAGTTGGTGTCGGTGATACGGCCTTGGGGAGCCGGTACGTCCTCCAGCTTCCGCGCGTAGGTGTCGAGCCAGCGGTGGACGGTCCGGGCCTGGCCGTTGCGGACCATGGCTTCGACGGCCATCGGGCCGTGGTTGCTCAGATAGCCCCCGAACTCGGGGCCGGCGGTGTGCAGGCGTAACAGGGCTTCGTCGAGGGTGCGGTTCGTCGTCTCCATGGCCCGAGGCTAGGTCGGCGCGAAGGCGTCCCGTATCGGGCTTCCGGCCCACACCGCTGGTCTTCGCGGCCTACGCCGCCGGCCTCCACGGCTTACGGCGCCGGTCGTAAGGCCGCTGCTGGGGGCGGTCGCGGGGGAGACGCCGGTGCCGCGGTGCGTCGGTGTCCCGAGCCCGGTGTCCCGAGTCCGTTGTTCCGGCTCCTGGGGCCCGCAGCCAAACCGGACAGGAGATGTCGGGTATTGGGGGGAGGGTGCTGCCATGACGTGTGAGAGCAGAGATGGGGAAGGCATCGGGAGCGGTGCGGGCGGCGAGGGCGACGCGGTCGGCTGGTCGGGGGTGGAGGCGGTGGTTCCGGAACTCGCCCGGCGGGTGCGCGAGCGGTTCGGGGCGCACCGGCACCACGTCCTGGCGACCGTGCGGAAGGACGGCGCACCGCGGCTCACCGGTCTGGAGGCGGACTTCCGCCACGGGGAACTGTGGCTGGGCATGATGACCGGCTCGCGCAAGGTGGCCGATCTGCGGCGCGACCCCCGGTTCTCGCTGCATGCCAATCCGGGGCCGGGCGCCGATCTGGCCGGCGGGGATGTCCGGGTGTCCGGGCGGGCGGTGGAGGTGACCGACCCCGGTCAGGTCGCGCGCTATGCGGCGGCGGTGCGGCCGCCGGAGCCGTTCCATCTCTTCCGGGCGGAGCTGACGGAGGTGGTGCGGACGTCCACCGAGCCCCCGTATCTGGTGGTGGAGACCTGGGCGCCGGGCCGGGGGTTGCGCACCATCCGGCGGACCTCCAACGACCCGGCGCGGCGGGGGGAGTGAGGGGGCAGGCGGGCTGGGCTCAGCCGACGTCGCGGGCCCGGGAGTGGCCGTCGTCCGGTTCGAGGTGCCAGCTGATGACGCGGCGCGGATGGACGCGGATCACGTCGTTGCTGAAGAAGTCGGGGGCCATCGGCGGCGCGTCGAGGGTCAGTAGTTCGGCGCGGCCGCGGATCTCCACGCCGCGGCCCCAGCCGGGCGCGACCGGGTCGTCGGCCGGGGCCATGTCGTCGATGAGCAGGGAGACTTCGGGGCGGGCCTGGGCGTTGCGGTACTTCTGGCTGCGCCGCAGTGTGGGCCCGCCGATGTCGAGGGTGCCGTCGTCGTTCAGTACGAAGCCGACCGGGCGCACCTGGGGCCCGCCGTCCGGCCCGACGGTCGCCAGACGGGCCAGCGGCTGGCCGGCGAGGTAGGCGCGCTCCGTGGGAGTGAAGACCTTCCCGGCGGTGCCGGGGGCGGGCGCCGTCGCGGCGGGCGGGGCGGCGGCGTCCGGTGCCGAGGTGTCCGGGGCGTGCGGCGTCGAGCCGTGGGAGGGCGTGGTCATATCGCTGACGCTAGGACCTCAAGTGCAATTGAGGTCAACGGGCGGGCGCTTCAGTGGGTGGCCACCGGCAGTCGGTGGGCCCGGTCGTCCCGGTGACGGTGGTGCTCGTGCGGCCGGTGGAGGCCGTGGGGCTCGCGGACGCGGTGGGTGCGGAAGACATAGAGGGCGACGACGAACATCACGGCCCCCATGGTGAGGCCGAAGGCGCACGACTTGAGGATGGCTTCGCCGCCGAGGCTGTAGACCCAGCCCAGCGAGCAGCCGAAGAGCCCACCGTAGGCGGCCGCCCGGGTCTCGGTGATCAGAGTCGACTGGAAGTGGGCCAGCACCAGGCCCAGTACGCCCGACACCACCGCCCCGGCCAGCCCGTACAGCATGGCCGGGCCGCCCTTGATGCCGGCGGTGTGCGTGCGGAAGACGATGAAGCAGCCGAAGGCGAGCGCCGTGAGGATCGGCAGCGTCACCGTCGGCGGGATGTGCCTGGCCCGCTCCTTCATCCCGGCCATTCCCGAGGCCCGCGGCAGCGCAGGTGCGTCGGTCGTCGCGCCGTGCTCGGGTTCGACGGTGCCGTGGGAGCGGGCGGCCCTCGCGCCGTGCCGCTGGGCGTGCTGGTCCATGGCGGGCTCCTCTCGGTTTCCCCCGCTGCCCCTTCTGTCCAGGCGACACCCGGGCGCCGCCCGCGGCAACCGGAACGGCGGGCGCCGGAGCCGTGGGGCGGTGCGGGGGACGGTGACGAGCGGGTTCAGCCCAGATCCTTCTGGTACCAGGCCACGTCCCAGTAGCGGCCGAACTTGCGGCCCACCTCCGTGAACGTACCGATGTGCCGGAAGCCGAAACGGGTGTGGAGGCGGTGGGACGCCTCATTCGGCTGAGCTATCCCCGCGTAGGCGCGGTGCACGTCCTCGTCGGCCAGCGCCTCGAACAGGGCCTTGTACAGGAGCGTGCCGATGCCGCGGCCGGCGGCGTGCGGCGCGCAGTAGACGGTGACCTCGACGGACGGGGCGTAGGCGGCCTTCGGGCGGAACGCGCTGCTGGTCGCGTAACCGAGCAGCGCACCCGCCGGCTGACCGGGCCCGGGGGCCGTCGAGCCCGCGGAGGGGCCGTGCGTCGGCCCGTTGTGCGGGTTTTTCATCCGTTCTGTCGTCTCTTGGGCAACCAGAAGGCGGTGCGGGCCGTCTTGGGGGTGGGAGAGCAACCACGGGCGGCGCTGGTCCGGAGTGAAGGGCTCCAGGTCGAACGTGATGGAGGTCTCACGGATGTAGTGATTGTAAAGATCGGTAAGGGCCGGAAGGTCCGCTTCGACGCCCGCCCTGACCTGCACTTCCCCGTGTTGTTGCAGCATGTGGCCTCCTAAATGGTGCCGCAGGGTACTGCATGATCAGAAAAATAGCGGGGCCTCCTGGGAATTCTGTCCGGATTCCAGCCGTTGTTTCCTTCGGACGGGCCTCGCGGCGAGCATCGGCTTCGATGCCACCCGGCCCGCCCACCGTCCCGCGACCGACTCATCGCAAAGGGAGCACACGCATGGCAACCCGTGCCGTCGCCCGCCGTCAGGAAAGCAGCAGCGGTTCTGACGGGGCCAACAGTGTTCGCGCCGTAGGCGGGGAGATCGCCGACCGCGACCTGGTCGGCATGTACCTCGACGAGATCGCGCGTACGCCACTGCTCGACGCGGCCAAGGAGGTGGAGCTGTCCCAGACCATCGAGGCGGGCGTCTACGCCCAGCAGATCCTGAACGGCGAGGTCACCGACGGCAATGCCGCAGGCGCCGGCCGTGAGGAGCTGGCGGCGCTGGTCGAGGAGAGCGCCAAGGCCAAGGACGTCTTCATCCGTTCCAACCTCCGCCTGGTGGTGGCCGTGGCCCGCCGCTACCCGCGCGCCGGGCTCCCCCTGCTGGACCTGATCCAGGAGGGCAACGCCGGTCTGGTGCGTGCCGTGGAGAAGTTCGACTACACCAAGGGCTTCAAGTTCTCGACGTATGCGACGTGGTGGATTCGCCAGGCGATCACCCGCTCCATCGCCGACCAGTCGCGCACGATCCGGCTGCCCGTGCACCTCGTCGAGGAGCTGGGCCGGATACGCAGGGTGCAGCGCGAGTTCAACCGCGAGAACGGCCGGGACCCGGAGCCGGCGGAGGTCGCCGGCGAGCTGGGCTCCACGCCCGCCCGTGTCACCGACGTTCTCGACTGGGCGCGTGACCCGGTCAGCCTCAACATGTCGGTGGACGACGACGGCGACACCCAGTTCGGCGATCTGCTGGAGGACACCTCCGCGGCCTCGCCCGAGCAGTCCGTGCTCACGCTGCTGCGCAGTGAGGAGCTGGAGGACCTGATCGACCGCCTCGATCACCGCACCGCCTCGATCATCAAGGCCCGCTACGGCATCGAGGACGGCCGCGAGCGCACGCTGACCGAGGTCGGCAAGCAGCACGGCCTGACCCGTGAGCGGATCCGCCAGATCGAGAAGCATGCGCTGCTGGAGCTGAAGCGGATGGCGCATGACACGGGATTCGACGCGGCCGCGTAGCGAGCGCGCGGGTGCGCGCGCCGAGATCCCTGGCACGGTCTGTGACGGACGAGCCCCGACGCCCTTCGAGGCGTCGGGGCTCCGTTGCGTCCGGAGCCGTGGAGAGCGCCGACATCGCCGTCGCCGAGTGGATGTCCGTTTGAGTCTGCCTGACGCCCGGATCTGTTTACTTTGCAGAAATCCGGGCGTAGCATCGGGCTGGAACCACAAGCTCGGGCATGAATGGACACACGCTGATGTACGCACCGGAGCGCCAGCAGGAGATTCTGCGGCTCGCCCGTGAGGGCGGCCGGGTCGATGTGCTCTCCCTCGCGGAGGAGTTCCAGGTCACCGCCGAGACGGTGCGGCGCGATCTCAAGGCCCTGGACCGGGCCGGTCTGGTGCGCAGGGTGCACGGCGGAGCCATCCCGGCCGGCCGGCTGGACTTCGAGCCCGACCTCGCCGAACGGGACGCCGTCGCCGCCGACGAGAAACAGCGCATCGCACGGGCCGCGCTCGCCGAGCTCCCCGGCGGCGAGGGCGGCGCCGGCAGCTCCGGGAGCGTGATCCTGGACGCCGGCACCACCGCCGCCCGGCTCGCCGCCGAGATCCCGCTGGAGGCCGAGCTGACCGTCGTCACCCACGGTCTGCCGGTCGCCGCGCGGCTGGCCGACCACCCCGGGCTCACCCTCCACCTCGTGGGCGGCCGCATCCGGCACCGTACGCGGGCCGCGGTCGACGACTGGGCGCTGCGTGCCTACCGCGAGATCAACGCCGATGTGCTGTTCCTCGCGACCAACGGCTTCTCCCCCGACGGCGGCCTGACCACCCCGGACCTCGCGGAGGCCGCCGTCAAGCGGACGCTGATCGCGGCCGCCCGCCGGGTCGTCCTCCTCGCCGACTCCGCCAAGTTCGGGCAGCAGCACTTCGCCCGCTTCGGCGAGCTGTCGGACGTGGACCTGCTCATCACCGACACCGGTCTGAGCCCCGACGACGCCCTCGCCATCGAGCGTGCGGGCACGGAAGTAGTACGCGCATGATCCTCACCGTCACGCCCAACCCCAGCCTGGACCGTACGTACGAGATCCCGGCGCTGGACCGCGGGGCCGTGCTCCGGGCCACCGGCGACCGGATCGACCCCGGCGGCAAGGGCGTCAATGTCTCGCGCGCGGTCGCCGCCGCCGGGCACCGGACCCTCGCCGTGCTTCCGGTCGGCGGACCCGCCGGTGCGGCGCTGGCCGGGCTGCTGAGCGCCGAGGGCATCGAGGTGGCGGGGGTGCCGGTGGCCGGCCAGACCCGCTCCAACATCTCCGTCGCCGAACCCGACGGCACCCTCACCAAGATCAACGCGACCGGCCCCGAACTGTCCGCAGAGGAGTCGGAGGAGCTGCTCGCCACGGTCGGCGAGCGGTCCGTGGGCGCCGACTGGATCGCCTGCTGCGGCAGCCTCCCGCGCGGTCTGGCCCCCGAGTGGTACGCGGAGCTGGTCGCCCGCACCCACCGGGTCGGCGCCCGGATCGCCCTGGACACCTCGGGCCCCTCGCTGACCGCGGCGCTGCGCGAACGCCCCGACGTCGTCAAGCCGAACGCCGAGGAGCTCGGCCAGGCGGTCGGCCGCCCGCTCACCACTCTCGGCGACGTGGTCAAGGCCGCCGAGGAACTGCGCGCCCGGGGTGCCCGCGCCGTACTGGCCTCCCTGGGAGCCGACGGCCAGATCCTGGTCGACGAGGAAGGCGCCTACTACGGCAGCGCCCGGGTCGCCGCCGTCCGCAGCAATGTCGGCGCGGGCGACGCCTCACTGGCGGGCTTCCTCACGGCGGGCGGTACGGGCCCGAGGGCGCTGGCCGTCGCCCTGGCCCACGGCGCGGCCGCCGTCCAACTCCCCGGCAGCCAGATGCCGACCCCGGCCGACCTGGACACCTCCGCGGTCCGCACCACCGACGCGGTGCCGTTCGACCGCCCGCTGACGGAGCCGGTGCCATGAACACCGCGCGCCGGGCCGGCGCCGTGACCGCCGCGTACGGAGCAGGGGTTGCCGGGTCTGCGGCGCATCCCTGCATCCCCTCCGCCGTTCCCCCGGCCCGCACCGGGCGGCGCCCCAGCCACCCCCCGTCCCGTCCCCACCGCCCCCACGGCGGTACCGCGCGCAAGGGAGCCCGCGATGAGTGAGCTGATCACCGCGGAACTGGTCGACCTCGACCTGTCCGCAGAAACGAAGGAAGCCGCCGCACGGTCCCTGGCCGAGCGGATGGCCGCCTCCGGTCGCGTCACCGATCTGGAGGGCTTCCTCGCGGATGTCGCCGCACGCGAGGCCCAGATGCCGACAGGTCTGGACGGCGGGATCGGCATTCCGCACTGCCGCAGCGAGCACGTCACGGAGCCGACGCTGGCCTTCGGACGCAGTGCCTCCGGTATCGACTTCGGTGCGCCGGACGGCCCCGCCGACCTGATCTTCCTCATCGCGGCCCCGGCGGGCGGCGACGCCGACCATCTGTCGATCCTCTCGACCCTCGCGCGGCATCTGATGGACGAGACCTTCACCGGCGCGCTGCGGTCCGCCACCGCCCCGGAGCGTACGGCGGCACTGATCCGGGGGGACGAACCGGGGGCGGCCGAGGCGGATGCGGAGCCGGAGCCGACCGTGTCCGGGGCGGAGCCGGAGCTCTCGGCCCAGGCCCCAGAGCCCTCGGCCCAGGCCCCGCGGCCTGCCGCGACCGACCAGGACGCACAGCGGGCGGCGGTCCCCAAGCCGACGGCAGTCCCCAAGCCGACGGCGTCCCCCGAGCCGACGGCGGCCCCCGAGCCGACGACGCCCCCCGGCCCGACGGCAGAACCCGCCCCCTCCACCGCCACTTCCGCTCCCTCCTCCGCCACTCCCGCCCCCTTCCGCATCGTCGCCATCACCTCCTGCCCGACCGGCATCGCGCACACCTACATGGCCGCGGAGTCGCTGGAGAAGGCCGGGCAGGCCGCCGGTGTCGAGGTGTTCGTCGAGACCCAGGGCTCGGCCGGTTTCCAGCGGCTCGACCCGCAGCTCATCGCGGACGCGGACGGCGTGATCCTCGCGCATGACGTCGAGGTCCGGGAGAAGGAACGCTTCGCCGGGAAGCCCACCGTCGACGTCGGCGTGAAGGCGGGCATCAACCGCCCCGCCGAACTCATCGCCGAGGTACGGGAGAAGGCCGCACACGGCGAGACCAGCGCCCCGGCGCACGCCGCCGCCCCCATGGACAAGGGCGCCGACGCGGGCGACAACTTCGCCACCCGGCTGCGCAAGTGGCTGATGACCGGCGTCAGTTACATGGTGCCGTTCGTCGCCGCGGGCGGCCTGCTCATCGCGCTCGCCTTCGCCATCGGCGGCTACACGATCAACAAGGCCCCGTCCGTCGCCGAGCACTTCCTCTGGACCGAGTCCGCCAGCTGGGCGGCGCTGCTCTTCCAGATAGGCAGCGTCGCGTTCGGCTTCCTCGTCCCGGTCCTGGCCGGCTTCATCGCGTACGGCATGGCGGACCGGCCGGGCCTGGTCCCGGGCTTCGTCGGCGGCGCCATCGCGCTCACCATCAACGCGGGCTTCCTCGGCGGCCTGATCGCCGGCCTGATCGCGGGCGCCGTGGTGATGGCGATTCAGCGGGTCCGTATCCCACCGGTGCTGCGCGGCATCATGCCGGTGGTGGTCATCCCGCTGATCTCGTCGGCGATCGTCGGCTTCCTGATGTTCCTCGTGATCGGCAAGCCGATCGCCGCACTGCAAAAGGGGCTGACGGACTGGCTGTCCGGTCTCACCGGCGCCAACGCGATCATCCTGGGCGTGATCCTCGGCCTGATGATGTGCTTCGACCTCGGCGGCCCGCTCAACAAGGTCGCGTACGCCTTCGCGGTCGGCGGCCTCGCCAACCCCAACGAGGGCAGCCTCAAGGTCATGGCCGCGGTGATGGCGGCCGGCATGGTCCCGCCGCTGGCGATGGCGCTGGCCACCACCGTCCGGGGCCGGCTCTTCACCAAGGCCGAGCGGGAGAACGGCAAGGCGGCCTGGGTGCTCGGCGCCTCCTTCATCACCGAGGGCGCGATCCCCTTCGCCGCCGCCGACCCGCTGCGCGTCATCCCCTCCGCGATGGCCGGCGGCGCGGTCACCGGAGCCCTCTCGATGGCCTTCGGCTGCACCCTCCGCGCCCCGCACGGCGGCATCTTCGTCGTCCCCCTGATCGGCCAGCCCTTCCTCTACCTCCTCGCCATCGCCGCGGGCGTAGGCGTCAGCACAGCCCTGGTCATCCTCCTCAAGGGCCTGCGGAAGCCGTCGCCCGGCCACCCGGCGCCCGCACCGTCCGACGACGAGTCCGCGGTGACGGTCGTCGCCTGACCCCCTGCCGCCTCTGTCTACGGTTTCCCTGCCCGAGCCACTGGCGGACCACTACCGTGCGTATTCCGGCCCTTACGGTAATGGGCCCGGAATTGGGCGCGAATGCCGCTTGTAGGCGGTACTTCGTCGCCACGCACCGTTAGTTCCACACCTTCCACGGAGGAGGTCGCCATGCCGCCGAGGCGAGCGGTCACCGGCCGGAGCCAGGAGCCCCGCCAGCGCTACGTAGAAGAACTGCGATTACTGCGCGCCCAGAAGGGCGACAGCCTCCGTCAGCTCGGTGAGGTGCTGGGCTGGGACTGGTCGCTCTTCGGCAAGATGGAGAAGGGCGAGACGCTAGGCGGCCCAGAGGTCGCGCAGGCGTTGGACCAGCATTACGGGACGGCTGGACTGCTGCTGACACTGTGGGAGTTGGCGGCGGGGGATCCTACGCAGTTCCGGGAGCGGTATCGGCGCTTCATGGCGCTGGAGGCCAAGGCAGTGGGCATTCAGCAGTACTCGCCCGCCGTGGTGCCTGGTCTGCTCCAGACGGAGACGTACGCGTACAGGCTGTTGTTCCGTGGCGGCCTGGCTCCTGGCGCCGAACTCGATCAGCAAGTGGAAGCGCGGATGCACCGCCGCGAGATCCTGTCCGTCGCCGGGGCGCCGCAATTCCGGGCGATCCTCGACGAAACCGTGCTGCGTCGGGGGCTGCTGGACCGTGCGGAATGGCAGGAGCAGCTGAAGCACCTCGCCGACGTTGCCGAGCAGCCCAATGTGACGCTCCAGATTCTCCCGTTCGCCGCTGGGCTTTGCGAGTTGCCAAACACAGACACCGCCCTCCTGCGTATGCCTGAAGGCCGGACTGCGGCCTGGGTGGAGACTGGATACGACGGTCAACTGATCGAGGAAAACGCCAGAGTTGAGCGGCTTCAGTTCAGTTACGATCGGCTGCGCGACCACGCCTTGTCCCCGCGCGATACCGCGGAGTTCATACTGCGCCTCCTGGAGGAAGTCACATGTCCGTCCGCCACCCCGAAGTGAGCGCCGCTCAGTGGCGCAAGTCCAGCTACAGCAACCCGGACGGGGGTAACTGTGTCGAGGTGGCCGACGGCCTCCCCGCCGTCGTCCCCGTCCGTGACAGCAAGGCTCCCCACGGCCCCGCCCTTCTCTTCGGGGCGTCCGCGTGGGCATCCTTCGTCACCGCTGTGAAGAGCGGCGAACTCCCCGGCGCCTGACGCTCCCGGTCCCAGGGGACCGACCCGCAAACCGGCCCCCGCCGCTCGCCCGCGACGGGGGCTGTCGGCGTTGCCGGGCATCCACGCCCGACCACTCCCGACCACGCCCGACCACCCACCCAGAGGTAAGTACGCACCAAAAAGTAGGTACTTGTCCCGTGCTGAGCTCCGTTCAAGACTGATGCGGCGGCCCCCGGAATCCCCGGGCAGCCGCTGAATTATGAGCAATGAGGCGGGAGTTCGGTTCGTGTCGACGGTGAAGAAGAGTGTGGCGGTCCTCGGGCTGGGGAGCATGGGGGCGGCGCTGGCGGATGCGCTGATGGTGGCCGGGCATGAAGTGAGCGTGTGGAACAGGACGCCCGGCCGGGCCGAGGGGCTTGTGGCGCGTGGAGCGCGGCGGGCCGGGTCGGTGGCCGAGGCGGTCACGGCCGGTGAGATCGTGCTCGTCTGCATCCTCGATTACGGCGATATCGGTCCGCTGCTGGAGCAACAGGGCGGCGGGCGGGCGGCGTTGCAGGGGCGGGTGGTGGTCAATGTGACCAACGGGTCGCCCGAGGAGGCCCGTGCGATGGCGGAGCGGGTGACGGCTCTTGGGGCCGCCTACCTCGACGGCGGGATCATGGCCGTGCCCGAGATCATCGGGAGCCCGGATGCCTTCGTGCTCTACAGCGGCTCGCGGGAGGCGTTCGAGGCGCACCGGAGCGTGCTGGACGCGTTCGCCCGCAGCGTCTACCTGGGCGAGGATCCCGGGCTCGCGCCGCTCCACGACCTTGCGCTGCTGAGCGGTATGTATGGAATGTTCGGCGGCTTTCTGCATGCGGCGGCGCTGGTGCGCTCGGCGGGCGGCTCGGTGGCGGAGTTCACCACGACGCTGCTTCAGCCGTGGCTGGGGGCGATGGCCGGCAGTCTGCCCGCGATGGCGGCACAGGTGGACTCCGGCGACTACTCCGTCACCGGGTCCCCCCTTGCCATGCAGGTCGCGCACGACAGCATCGGGGAGGTCAGCCGCGCACAGGGCGTCAGCCCGGAACTCTTCGCGCCGCTGTTCGCGCTGATGGAACGGCGGGTGGCGGACGGCCACGGGAGCGAGGGGCTGGCGGGCCTGGTGGAGTTGGTGCACCCGCGCTGAGGCGGGGCGAGTTGCGGTGCCGGTGCGCGGCGGGGAGCCGGTGCGCGGCCGGGTGCCGGTGACGGACAGGTGCGCGGGAGGCCGCGCCCGCGCACTGGGCGCCGTGCACCGCAGACGCGCAGGTGCACGGGAGGCCCCGCCCGCGCACCTGGCGCCGGTGGCTCAGATGTCCAGTCGGGCCGCGATGCCGTCGAGGACGCTGTCCAGACCGGTCTCGAAGCGCCACTGCGGGTCGTCCTTGTGGACGGCTTCGCGGAGGTAGCGGTGATAGGTGGGGTAGCGGCCGGTGCTCATCAGGTAGCGCATCTGCGGGCCGAGGGCGATCCGCAGATCGTCGGGGCTGTCCCAACCCTGCTCCTGCATCAGGGAGTACTGGGCGCACTCGGCCGACACGGCCCCGTGGACATAGGAGGCGACGGTCCCGACCACGGCCATCATCGTGTCGACGTCGAGTCCCAGGCCGTCCAGGGAGGAGAGCGCCCGCTCGGCCGAGGCCATCCGGCTGGGGGTGAGCGCGCGCAGCGCCTGCGGTGAGGAGATCTGGATGAGCCAGGGGTGGCGCAGCACGATCTCCCGGGTGCGCAGCGCGTGGGCGCGCATGACCTCGCGCCAGTTCTCCAGGTCGTCGGGGAGTTGCAGGTCCGCGTAGACCGCGTCGGTCATCAGGTCCAGGACGTCGCCCTTGCCGGAGACATAGCGGTAGGCCGCCATGGGGGCGACGCCCAGTTCGGTGGCCAGGCGGCGCATGGTGACGGCCTCGATGCCATCGGTGTCGGCGATCCGTACGGCGGCCGCGGCGATCTTCTGCGGGGTCAGAGTGGCCCGCGGGGCCGGCGCCGGACGGTCCAGCCGCTCCCAGAGGGAGACTTCCGCCGGGTCCGGCGCGTCCGCTGCGGACCCGGACGGCCGCCGGCCCTCGGCATCGGCGGTCTTCTTGCTGGCCATGGGCCCCACTTCCTTCCCGGGTCCTCCCGGAGTCGCGTACAACGTATCAGGAGTAGACGTTGTACAGGCTGCTGTGTACGTTGTACTCGCTCGATACGTCGTACACGTCAGGGCGTTCGCGTCAGGGGTGTGCGCGTCAACGTCGTGCGCGTCGGCGCCGTACACGTCGGCGCCGTGCACGTCAGCGTCACGAGCGCCGGCGTTCGTACGCATCGGCGTCGTGCACCGCGACGCCGTACACAGCAGCGGAGCGGCATGCCGTACAGCGGCCTGCGCGCAGTGGGAGGGATGCGTCATGGACAGCGAGAAGGGCCTGCGGGTCGCGGTCATCGTCGGGAGTACGCGGGACGGCCGGTTCGGGCCGACGGTCGCCGCGTGGGTGGCCGAACGGATCGCCCAGCGGGGGGACATGGCCGCGGAGGTGATCGATCTCGTCGAGACGCCGGCGCCCACCGTCTTTCCCGCGTTCGGGCAGCTCCCGGCGCCCGGTACCACCGAGCTGCTCGCCGAGATCTCACCGCGGCTGGCGGCGGCCGACGCGATGGTGATCGTCACGCCCGAGTACAACCACAGCTTCCCGGCGCCCCTGAAGAACGTCATCGACTGGCACCACACCGAGTGGCAGGCCAAACCGGTCGGCTTCGTGTCCTACGGCGGGCTGTCCGGCGGGCTGCGGGCCGTGGAACAGCTGCGCGTGGTGCTGGCGGAGCTGAACGCGATGACGGTCCGGCACACCGTCAGCTTCCACAACTACGGGGACAAGTTCGATGCGGAGGGGCGGCCGACCGACCCGGCGGCCGAGGGCGCGGCCAAGGTCATGCTCGACCAACTTGCCTGGTGGGCACGGGCATTGGCCGAAGCCAAGGCCGTCCGGCCGTACGCCGCCTGACGGCGCACCGGAAGCCGCGGAGAGACGGAGCGAGGGGGCGCAGTGAAGGTGACGGACAGTACGGCGGAAGCGGCCGGTGGGACCGGCCGGGCCGAGGGGGCCGACGGGGCGGCGGGGGACGGGGAGCGGCCGCGGTCGCTGTACCTCGGGGTGTTCGGGCTGCTGCTCGGGATGTTCCTGGCGATGGTGGACGGCATGATCGTCGGGACCGCGCTGCCCACGATCGTGGGGGAGCTCGGGGGCCTGGAACAGCTGTCGTGGGTGGTGACGGCCTATCTGCTCACCACCGCCGTGGCCACACCGATCTGGGGGAAGGCGGGCGATCTCTACGGCCGCAAGGGCACCTTCATGGCGGCGATCGCGCTCTTCCTGGCCGGGTCGATGCTGTCCGGGCTGGCACAGGACATGGGGCAGCTCATCGCGTTCCGGGCCCTCCAGGGGCTGGGCGCGGGCGGGTTGATGGTCGGGGCGCTGGCGATCATCGGGGTGCTGGTGCCGCCCCGGGACAGCGGCCGGATGCAGTCGATGATCGGCGCCATGATGCCGGTCGCGTTCATCGGGGGGCCGTTGCTGGGCGGCTTCCTCACGGATCAGCTGAGCTGGCGGTGGGCGTTCTACGTCAATGTGCCGCTCGGCGCGGTCGCGCTGGTGATCGTCGGGGTGTGCATCCGGCTGGGCCGTACCGAGCGGAGCACGGCGCGGATCGACTACCCGGGCGTCCTGCTGCTGTCCGGCGCGATCCTGGCGCTGACCCTGCTGGCGAGTTGGGGCGGTGTCCGCTACGGGTGGGGATCGCCGCAGATCCTCGGGCTGGCGGCGGTGGGCGTGGTGACGCTGGCCTGGTTCGTACGGGTCGAGCGGCGGGCCGTGGAGCCGGTCATCCCGCCCCGGCTGTTCCGCAGCCGCAACTTCACCCTGGCGCAGATCCTGAGCTTTCTGGTCGGCGCGGTGATGCTCGGCGCGACCAGCTATCTGCCGCAGTACCTCCAGTTCGTGCAGGGCCTGTCGCCGACGGCCGGCGGGCTGCTGTTGCTGCCGCTGATGTTCGGGATGCTCGGTGTGCAGCTCGGCACCGGGGCCCTGATCAGCCGTAACGGCCGCTACCGGATCTATCCGATCCTGGGGGGCGGGGTACTGACCGCGGGTGTCCTGCTCCTGTTGCTGCTCGGTACGGACACCGCGACGGCCCTGGCCTCGGCGCTCACCGTCGTCGCCGGCATGGGCATCGGGTTCGTCATGCAGAGCACCATGATCATCACCATGAACAGCGCCGCACCGCGTGACATGGGCGCCGCCAGCGGCACGGTCACCCTGCTGCGCACGGTCGGCGGCTCGCTCGGTGTCGCCCTGCTGGGCGCCGTCTTCACCGGACGGCTGCACAGCGGGCTCGCCGACCGGGTGGGGGAGGGCACCGCGGACCGGCTGACGGCGGGCGCCGGACAGCTGACGCCACAGGTGCTGGACGGGGTGGCCGCACCGGTACGGGCCGCCTACCGGGCGGCGGTCACCAGCGGGCTGCACGGGGTGCTCATCGGCGCTGCGGTGCTGGCCGCGCTCGGCTTCGCGGCAGCCTGGTTCGTACGGGAGGTGCCGCTGCGGACGGCGGTGGACCCGGTGGAGGTGGACTGACCCGGAGCGGGCGGGGTGGCGCGGCTGGCGGGGGTGGCCCGGCGGGGTGGCCCGGCCGCGGTGGCGGCCCCGGTGATCCGCCGGAGCCATATGCGGCGGCCCCGTCTTACAGCGGCCCCGTAGACAGCAGCCCCGTACGACGCAGCAGCCCCGTACGCACAAAGGCGGTGCCCGCCCCTCTCAGGGACCGGGCACCGCCTTCAGATATGCCGCGCGAACGCCGTCCGTCAGACCGCGCTGCCCTGCTGCCACTCGGACCAGGACATGTTCCAGCCGTTGAGGCCGTTGTCCGGCTTGATGGTGTCGTCCTTCGAGTTCTTCACGACGACGACATCGCCGATCAGCGACTCGTTGAAGAACCACTTGCCCGGGGTGTCGCCCCCGCCGCCCTTGTTGTCCCGCAGGCCGACGCAGCCGTGGCTGGTGCCGGCCTTGCCGAAGATGGACGGGTCGCCCCAGTAGTTGCCGTGGAGGAAGGTGCCGGAGGCCGACAGCCGCATGGCGTGCGGGACGTCAGGGATGTCGTACTCGCCCTTGCCGTCCTTCTTCTTGAAGCCGACCGTCGAGCCGTCCATCCGGGTCTGCTCGAACTTCTCCGAGATCACCATCTGGCCGTTGTAGGTGGGGTTCTCGGGGCTGCCGCCGGAGATCGGGACGGACTTGAGGGTCTTGCCGTCCCGCTTGACCGTCATGGTCTGGGTGTTCATGTCGACGGTGGAGACCTGCGAGCGCCCGATGGTGAAGGACACCGTCTTGGACTGGACACCGGTGATGCCCTGGCCGCCCTTGACCCCGTCCAGGTCGATCTTCATGGTGATCTTGGAGCCGGCCTTCCAGTAGTCCTCGGGCCGGAAGTCCAGGCGCTGGGCGCCGAACCAGTGGCCGACGACCTGCTGGCCGCTGCTGGAGGTCACCTTGATGTGGGACTGGACGTCCTTCTTGTTGGTGATCGCCTTGTCGAAGTTGAACGACACCGGCATGCCGACGCCGACGGTCTTGCCGTCGTCGGGGGTGTAGCTGCCGATGAAGCTGTTGGCGGAGGAGACCGTCGTGAAGGTGGCGTTCTCGGTGGCGGCCCGGCCCTTGGCGTCCTTGGCCTTCGCCACGATCCGGTATTTGGTGCCGCGCTCCAGCTGGGCGCCCGGCTTCCAGGACGTGCCGTCGGACGATATGGCGCCGGCGACGTCCTTGCCGTTCGCGTCGGTGAGCTTCACCTCGGTCAACTTGCCGTCGGTGACCTTCACCCCGGTGTCGTTGATGCTGGCGTTGGTGGCGCCGTCGTCCGACGAGACCTTGATCTTGACGTCGGAGGCGTTCTTGGCGGCCGCGGCGTCCGCGCCGGCCTGGCCGTTCTTGCCGTCGTCGTTGCCCCCGGCCGAGGCGTCCCCGCCACAGGCGGACAGGGTCAGCGCGCCCGCGGCGAACAGGGCCGTCACAGCGAGCGTGCGGCGCATCCGCCGGTTACGGCGCGGCGCGCCCGGCGCCGGCTGCTCGACTGACGGGAGCAGCTGGTGCGGGGTGCGGGACCGAGCGGGCGCGGGGTTGTCCGGCGTTGTCACGAGCTGCTCCATAACAGGGGGTTGTGATTCCGTGCTGGTAAACAGCACGAGCGGGCGGATTTGGTTGCGGGTACGGCTCTCTTGTGATGAAGGTCACATACGTGGCGGCAAGGGGGCGTCGGATGGCCCTGACAGCCAGGTTCGCAGTGCCGTGCCGTGTTCGTCCAGGCGGGGTGGAGCGAAGGGTTGGGCCACCGGCGTCCCCGAAAGCCGGAGTGGGCTGGCGACTTGGGGGACGCGCCCCTCGCCGACCGGTGTCACCGGATCGAGACCGAGACGCGCCGCCAACTCCAGGGCCGCGGAGACGGTGTTGACCGGGCCGCACGGCACGGACACGGCGGTCAGCCGCTCGGTCCAGCCGTGCGGGGTGTCGGAGGCCAGTCGGCTCTCCAGCGCCTTGATGAGATCTGTGCGGTTTTGCACCCGGTCCTCATTGCGGGCGAACCGGAGATCCTCGGCGAGTTCCGGGGCGCCCAGTGCCCGTGCCAGCTCCCGGAACTGACGGTCATTGCCCACCGCCACCGCCAGCAGCTGCCCGTCGCGGCAGGCCAGCGTCTCGTACGGGGCGATGCTCGGATGGCGATTGCCCATCGGGCCCGGATCGCGGCCGGTGGCCAGATGGCCGGACGCCTGATTGACCAGCGAGCCCAGCAGCGACGAGAGCAGATTGACCTCGACCAGCTGGCCCTGACCGGTGCGGTCGCGGTGGCGCAGCGCCGCCAGGATGCCCGTGGTGGCGTCCTTCGCGGTCAGCACGTCCACCAGTGCGACGCCCGCCTTCAGGGGGGTGCCGCCGGGCTCGCCGGTGATGCTCATCAGCCCGCCGACCGCCTGCACGACGAAGTCGTAGCCGGGCAGCCGGGCGCCCGCGCCGGAGCCGAACCCGGTGATGGTGCAGTGCACCAGGCCCGGGTTGGCGGCGCGGGTGGCGGTGTGGTCCAGGCCGTAGCGGGCGAGCGAGCCGGGGCGGAAGTTCTCGATCAGTACGTCGGCCCGGCGCGCCAACTCGCGGGCCGCGGCCGCGTCGTCCGGGTCGGCGAGATCCAGCGCCAGGCCGCGCTTGGAGCGGTTCGCGGCATCGAAGTACGCGGCCGTCCCGCGTCCCGGCGCGCTGTCCTCGCGCGGTCTCGGCTCCGCGCCGTACGGGGGGTCCGCGACGAACGGTGGGCCCCAGGCGCGGGTGTCGTCCCCGGTGCCGGGCCGCTCGACCTTGATCACCTCGGCGCCGAGGTCGGCGAGCGTCGCGGCGGCCAGCGGTCCGGCCAGCACCCGGCTGAAGTCCGCGACGAGGATGCCGTCCAGGGCACGGGCGGGCGGCGCACCGTCGGTCGGGCCGGTGCCGGTGGGCCCGCGGTCGGGCGGCGGCGTGCCGGTCGGCCCGGGGGAGGCGTCGGCGGGCGGCCGGGGCTGCGGCCGGTGCGGCTGCGGCACGTGCGTGCTCCTCACGTCGCGGACGGGTGACGCCATCGTCCGGACGATCTTCGCCGGGCGGAAGCCTCCGGGGTGTCCAACGGGACGGGGGCAATCCTGCCGGGGCGGCCTCATGGGGTGGCGCCTTCACGGGTCGTGCCGGGAATGTGGCGATATGTCATAGGAGATGCGTCACTTCGGGACGTATGGCCCAAGATCTCCTGTCGGAAGTCCCGAAGCGTGGTGTCTACTGGCCTCCGGGCTGTTTCCTTCGGATCGGCCCGGATCAGTCCGCGGCGTCCACCGACAAGTCCTGGCCCAGCGCCTCACCCCTCCGGGAGGACCACATGCTTCCCTCCGCTTCGATTCTCCAGCAGATCGGCTTCGGCGTCCTTGTCGCGGTCGGCGTCGTCTGGGCCATCGGGATCACCAGACTGCTGCGACGGGGCCGGTACGAGGCCGCCCTGCGGCGGGACCAGCGGGAGATGCGGGCACGGTACGCCTCGCGGGGACGCTTTGCACCGGGTGGCTCGTTCGCCGCACCCGGGCCGGAGGAGCTGTCCGGGACGGGGCTGCCCGCACAGCCGGAGCTGCTCGGGTCGGTGCCGCGGCAGACCGGGCCGGGCGGGCCGCCCTCGGAGTGCGTGGAGCTGAGCGCCGCCGAGCGGGCGGCCTTCGAGGGACTCGTACGGCAGCTGACCAGCCGTAGTTGAGCCGCTCGTAGCTGGGCCGGCCGCGCGGGCCGGCCCCGGATTCAGCGGACCGGGCCCAGCCGCAGCAGGGCCAGTGCGGCCAGCATCTGTACGGAGACCGCGGCCGCCGACTTCCACGTCGACAGATGGTGCTGGCCCCGTATGAGCAATATGGCGAGGACATAGCCGAAGCCCCAGGTCGTCCAGGTCGCGGCCTGGACGAAGGTGGCGTCGGTCGGCAGCCAGGCGGCGATCGCCAGCCGCGGCAGATCCGTCACCCAGAAGAGCACGATGAACAGGCTCGCGGTCGGCGCGAAGCGGCCTATGCCGCCCAGTGTGCGGGCGATCGCGTGGGCGACCGCGCCCAGCACGAAGCTGGCGGTCAGCACCCCCGCCTCGGCCAGCCCGATGAGCTGGAGGCCCGCGGTGCGGTCGACGGCCCACTGGGTGTGGAACGCGTCCACCGACAGCACCCCGATGGCGCCGCTGATCAGCGACAGCAGCACCGCCGCACCCCAGGCGCTGCGGTCCCGCGCCTCGTCCAGCACCTCCACCGGGCGGTACCAGAGCCCGAATATCAGCCGGTGCCACCACAGTCGGCGACGAGGGGCAGGCTTGCGGGGGGCCGGCTGGACGAGGGTGGGCGGTGGCGGCTGGGGAGGCGGTGAGGGGGGTGGTGCGGACATAAGCCGTTTCTACCACCGGCCAATCCGGGGCGGCGCGGGGGCGTCGAGCGGGGCACGGCCGGTACGGGTGAGACGCTCTGCCGATGACCTTGCAGACACCGGACCACGACGAGGCGCACGGCGGCGGACTGGGCAGCCGGCTCAACTGGCTGCGGGCGGCGGTCCTCGGGGCCAACGACGGCATCGTCTCCACCGCCGGACTCGTCGTCGGGGTCGCCGGAGCCACCGACGAACGGGGCGCGTTGTTGACGGCCGGGCTGGCGGGGCTGCTGGCCGGTTCCCTGTCGATGGCGGCCGGTGAGTATGTGTCCGTCTCCACTCAGCGCGATTCGGAGAAGGCCGCGCTGGCGCAGGAGAAGCGGGAGCTGGCGACCGAGCCGCAGGCGGAACTCATCGAGCTGACGGAGATGTTGGAAGGGAAGGGGCTGGACGCGCAGCTGGCCCGGGAAGTGGCCGAGCAGCTCACCGAGCACGATGCGCTGCGGGCCCATGCCGAGGTGGAGTTGGGCATCGACCCCGACGAACTCACCAATCCGTGGCATGCGGCGGGGGCGAGCTTTCTCGCCTTCACGGTGGGGGCGTTGCTGCCGTTGCTGGCGATTGTGCTGCCGTCGGCCGCGGATCGGTTGTGGATCACGGTCATTGCCGTGGTCGCGGCGCTGGCGTTGTGCGGGTGGAGCAGCGCGCGGATGGGTTTTGCGCCGGTGGGGCGGGCGATGTTGCGGAATGTGGGGGGTGGGGTGGTGGCGATGGGCGTGACGTATGCGGCGGGGTCGGTATTGGGAGCGGCGGGGGTTTGAGGGGCCTGGGGGCCTGGGGCCGGGTACGAGCTTGCGCTGAAATCGTCTTCCGCAACCGCGTACTCGGCGTGCCCCGCCACAGAATCCGAGCCGGACTCATTTCCCGTGAAAATCCCTGTCCCGTCGATTAACAACTGCCGCACAGGCTCATCGACAAGCGCTGTCCAGAAGTGAACGAAGCAACGCCCAACGGGACCGGATTCGGCCATCGTGCCGTTATCGCACATTCTTCCGGCCGCCATTCTCCGGGGACTTGGGGACTCTCGTGGATCCCGATGGATGTCAGGCGTTCTGCTGGTGATGGCGAGACTCCAGCGGATAGAATTCGCGCGCTGCTCGCGATGGCGGTCGGCGAGGTCGGCGGTGGGGGGCGAGGGCGCCGTGAGTGCGTTGCAGGAACACACCACCCGCGGCCGCCTTACCCGAGGCCCTGAACGCGCGTTCGCTTTTCCTGGCCTGCGAGGCTTACGGCTCGCCCGCAATATCCTCCAGCGATCACCACAAAGCGGTCCACGCAACGGCGTGGGCCGTCTTTTTTCTTTTCCGTGGCGTTCGCACCGGCGTCCGCGTCCGGGGCCACGAAGTCGACGTGCAGCGAGAAGCAGGTACTTCGTTTTCCTGACGAGAAAAGTGTGGAGTGTGATGCCATGAACCGAGTCGGCAGAGACTCTCGCCGTTCGGCCCGTGGGCTCGTGGAGCCGCTGGCACGCATAGGGTTATCCGTTCTGTTGCTGGCAGGCGGTGCCGTGGGAGCGACGGCCGGACCAGCCGCCGCTTCGACCGCCGACGGCACGCTGACGGTTCAGGTGCTGCGCGACTTCTTCGGCACCGGCGTGATCAACGCGACGATGGACGTCCCACAGCGGGGCATGAGGGTGGAGATCTCCGACCCCGCCGGGCACGATGTCACCGGCGTCACGGATGCCACCGGAAAGGTCGTGGTGTCGCGGTCGGCCGTGCTGAGCGGCGGCCGATACCGCGTCGACGTCAGCATCCCGGCACCGTACGGCGACTACCTGCGGGCGGCGCCCGCGTCGACGGCGGAGAACCACTTCGACAGCTTCACGTCGTTCGTGGATGTGTCGGACGGAAAGAACGCCTCGGTGGTGACGGGGGTGTGGGATCCGGCCGACTACACGCTCCCGGACTCGCGGTACTTCGTACCGGTCCACAACGGCGCCAACGGGAACGACAACCGGGCCTTGGTGGCGTTCGGGACGAAGACCCGGGGCACGTGTCCCACCGATGTGGCGTGCCCGGCCACGCTGGCCACGCAGGACCAGGTGGGCACGACGTTCGGGTTGGCGTACGACAAGCACCGGACCCGGCTGTTCCAGAGCGCGTTCGCCCGCCGGTACGCCCCGTACGGGCCGCAGGGCGGGGGCGCGATCTACACGGTGCCGGTCAACGGCTCGGGTGCGCCGGAGCTGTTCGCGCGGGTGCCGGACGCCGCGGTGACGCGGCACGACACCGCCAACATGATCAAGGATCCCGGGTTCACCGACACGCCGGGCAAGGAGAGCATCGGTGGCCTGGCCCTGTCGGAGGACGGCTCCATGCTGTACGCGGTGAACCTGCGGACCCGCAGCCTGGTGAGCTTCGACGCGACAGGGGCCACCGCCGCGGCGCCCGAGTCGACGGTCCCGATCCCGGACCCGGGGTGCGCGAGCCCCCACGACTGGCGGCCGTTCGGTCTCCAGGTCCACAACAACACGCTGTACGTCGGCGGCGTGTGCAGCGCGGAGAGCACGCGGCAGCGCGCGGACCTGAAGGCCTTTGTCTCCACCTACGACGGCAAGCGGTTCACCACGGTGCTGAGCCACCCGCTCACGGACAAACGCGGCAGTGTCTTCGGTTCCGGCGACAAGGCCACGCACTGGAACCCGTGGAACACCGGCCTGGACACGTGGGACGACCGGAAGGCGGGCGGCGTCTTCATCGATCCGCAGCCCGAGCTGGCCTCCCTCGCCTTCGCCCGGGACGGCTCGATGATCCTGGGTTTCCGCGACCGGTTCATGGACGTGCTCAGTTGGGGAGGGCTGGACCCCCGCCCGGGGAACGACACCGCGGAAAGCGGCATGTCCGGTGGTGACATCACCATGGTCTGCGCCACTCCCACTGGTGAATACCAGTGGGAAGGCACCGGGAGCTGCCCCAACCACGCCACCCCCGCCAACAGTGGCGGCCAGGCCGCCGATGTCGTCGAATACTTCCCGGGCGACTATTACGCCAACGCGCACCAGGAGACCGCGCTGGGGTCGGTGGCCTATATCCCGCAGCAACAGTGGGTCGTCAGCACGGAGTTCGACCCGGTCGTCAACGTCGCGACCTCAGGGACCGGGTACCACGACATCACGACCGGTCAGGGCCCGGGCAACAACCCGACCGCCAACGGGTTCCAGTTCGTCAGCGGGGTACAAGGCGGTTTCGGCAAGGCCGGCGGGCTCGGTGACATCGCGTACGCGGCGGCGAACGCGCCGATCCAGATCGGCAACGTCGTGTGGTTCGACGGCGATCACAACGGGATCCAGGACCCGGGGCACGTGCTGCTGCCGGGGGCGACGATCAACCTGCTGGACGCGGACGGCAAACAGGTCGCCACGACCAGGACCAATGCCGCCGGCGAGTACTACTTCGGTGGTGTCGGCGCCGAGTACGAGCTCACACCGGGTGCGAAATACACGGTGCAGTTCGATGTGTGCACCGCGGACACCGGCGAGGTGCCCGGCCGGCCCTCGGCGAGCGAGCTGCGGTTCACGCTCCCGCGAGCCGGTGCCAACCGTGCGCACGACTCCAATGTGACCCCGCCGACCACCGGGAAGTTGTGCAACGGCCACGCGCCTGTCACGGCGCCGGACAAGCCGGGCGGGGTCGATCACACGATTGACGCCGGGGTGTACATCCCGAAGGCAACGCCGAGCCCGACTCCGACCCCGACCCCGACCCCGACCCCGACCTCGACGTCGACTCCGACTCCGCCCTCGACTCCGAGCGCGACCCCGACCTCGTCACTGAGCCCGGCCTTGCCGCCGGCCTCGCCACCGGCCGCCACGCCGCCGGCACCCGAGCCGCCTGCCCACCGCCCGCCCCCGGCCGGTGGGAGCACGGGTTCGCTGGCACAGACCGGTATGTCCGGGCTGCCACAGATGATCGCCCTGGTCGGTCTGCTGGTGGGTGCGGGCCTGGCCATCGCGTTCCTGAGCCGGAAGCGTCGCGCCCGGAAACACTGAGAAACACCGAACGAACCGCACCACAGTGATCTGCCTGCCCGCCGTCCGGATGGCGCGGGCAGGCAGATCACGTCCCGGCCGGTCCACGAGGGCCGGCCTCGGCGTCGTCTGCCACTGGACTGCCGGGTGCCGCCGCGACCGCGCGGCGGCCGAGCAGTGTGGTGATCGAGAGGGTGAATCAGAAGAGTGTCAGCGTCGAGCCGCGTGCGGAGCGGGAGAATCCAGCACGCTCTACCGGGCCGTGCGGCTGAACGGCGGCGATGGCTGCGGCCACACTGGGCAGCAGCCGTCCTCGCCATAGCGGCCCTCGCGGTGGCCGCGTTCCTGGTCGCCGACGGCGGCTCCGGCCCCAGCGGTCCGCGCACACTGACGTCGGATGAGGCGAACCGGCTGGCGATCACGCGGTTCCGCAACTACGCGGCGCACGGCCGCGCGGTGACGATCACTGTGCCGGGCACCGCCGGCGGCCTGACCGTCACCGGGTCCGTCGACTACCAAGGCAAGCTCGGTTACGGCGTGGTGCACGGCACCGGGCGCGACACCTCCAGCGACGGGCTGATCGGCTGGACGGCCACCTCGGTGTTCGTCCACCCGATGGCGAACGCCCCGGCGCACGCACCCGCGTCGCCGCCCCGCTCCGCCTGGCACAGCCGTCCGCTGCTGTCGTCCGGCAGCGCGCTGGACAGTTCGCTGAGCATCGCCCTCAAGCTCGGCAGCGACCGGCCGGACAACGCCGAACTGCTGCCGCAGAACGGCGCCGCCTGGTGGGGACGAGATCAGGTGGACGGGCACCGGGTGGACGTCATGACCGGGCCGTCCTCCCGAGACCGCTCCGGTACGGCGGGCAACGTGCGCTACTGGGTCGGTTCGGACGGCACCATGTACCGGGTCCGCGTCAGCGTGGCTTCCGAGCCGCAGCCGGTGGTCATCGATTTCGACACCCACGAGTACGTTCCGGTCAAGCCGGTACCCGGAGTCACCCCGACCCGGTAGCCGCTGTTCAGGACGTCCGCACCCGCGCGTGCGCGGCGAGCAGGGACGCCGACGGCAGCGGGATGCCTGCCGTCTTCGGCAGGGCCGGAACGGCCGGGACAGCGGTGGCGCCCGTAGTGGTGGCGTGGGGGAACTGCGGCTGTGGACCCGGCGCCGCGACCTCGGTGAACGGGATGCCACGGGGCGCCGCCGGCATCGCCCACCGGCCGGCCGGTGAGGACGACCGGGCCGGCAGCGGGCAGGACGCGGCCGTCGCGAGCCGGGCGGGCACGGTGTTGCGCAGATCATTGCCCCGCAGGCAGTTGCCCCGTCCCCGCGTGGCGGTGGGGAACGTCCAGCCAACGTCGATGCCGTTGCCGGTGAACGTGTTGTCCACGATCTGGTTGCCCATTGGAGGGAGGTCGGCGGTTGCGGTGAGCACCAGCCCGGCGTTGCTGTTGCCGGTGACGCGGTTGCGGAGGAAGTGGTTGCCGCTGCCGCCGTCGATGCCGATCCCGGTGCCCCATCCGCCGTCGGCCTGCTCCGGGGTGGCCGTCTGCTGGTTGGCCGCGATCAGATTGCCCGCGATGACGGCGCCCTGCTGCGGGAGCAGCTTCTCCTGGTGGTCGGAGTCGGTGGTCAGACCGACCCGGTTGCCGACCAGGCGGTTGCGGACCACGTACATGTCTTTGCTGGCGTTGGTGCCTTCGTAACCGACCGCGTTGAGTTCGGCGATGTTGTCCCGCACCACGATGCGACACGGCTTGCACTGTCCGACGTAGATGCCCGAGTCGGCCCCGCCTGACGCGTACGAGTGCTCGATGACACCGTTCTGCGCGGAGAACGCGTAGATGCCGTACAGACCGTTGCGGGTCGCGGTCACGTAGGAGACCAGGAACGACTTCAGGAAGGTGACCGGCTCATCGCCGGTGTCGTAGCCCCCGGAACGCCCCGGTAGCCCGGCGACCGCTTTCGCCGAACCGGTGACCAGGACCCCGTTCTGCGTGTTGTTCCTTACGGTCAGGTTCTCCACGGCCACCCCGGGCGCGCTGACGACGACACCGTTCGGTTGCTGCAACCGCCCGTCGATCACGACCTTGTCCCGGGACTCCCCACGAAGGGTGATACGGGGCGTGGAGACCTTCACCGACTCGTGGTACACGCCCCGCGCGACCAACACCAGGTCACCGGGGCGAGCGAGAGACACCGCAGCCGAGATCGACGGGGCGTCAGCCGGCACTCTGATCGTCACGTGCGCGCCGGGTGGCCGCCGGCCGTGGTTCGACCCGTCATCGCCGGGCCCGCAGCCCGCCAGTACGCATGTCAGTGTGCTCAGTAACGCGACCATCACGCGAAGACGGAGACGAGGCATGGCGTCATCCTGGCATGAAGTCATCCCTGCCCGGAGGCCGATCAACTCGCTTGCCCCATAAGGGATATGGCATTCTGCACGCCGTGAGCCGAGCCGAGTCCCGTCCATCACGCCGCGCGTTCATCGGTGCCACCGGGGCAGCGGCGGCCACCGGGCTCACCGCCGGGTGTGAATCGCCCGCACCTCGGCCGAGCCGGCCCCCTTCCCCCGCGTCACCTACACGGGTGGCGCCGACCGGACGCCATCAGGCAGGCATCACGCTCCCGCAACCGGCCCAGCCGAACCTCCTGGTGGTGGTGGCCGACCTCGGTGACGCCGTGGCCGTCGGCCCGCTGCTGGCCGAACTCGGCCAGGCCGTGCACACGCTCACCGCGGGCACCGATCCACGACTGCTGGGCCTGCCGCCGGGCGATCTCACCGTGACGATCGGGGTGGGCCCACGGCTGGTGCGCATGGCCGACCCCTCCCTGCCCGGCGCGACAGACCTGCCCCGCTTCTCCCGCGAGCAGATCGCCCCGCAGGCGCGCGGCGGGGACCTGTTGCTACAGATCTGCGCCGGCGACCCCTTGCTGTTACCGGTCGTCGCCGCCGCGCTTCTGGAGCAGGCCGGTCACCGGGTATGTGAACGCTGGCGGCAGTCCGGACGCCGCGGCCCGGACATCCCCGTGGACAAGGGCATCTCCGCACCACGAAATCTGCTCGGTTTCATCGACGGCATCGTGGGCCCGCACACGACGGCCGAACACCGGCGCCACCTGTGGCTGGCCGGGCCGGCTGCCGTCGCCGGCGGCACGATCGCCGTCGTACGGCGCATGGAACTCGACCTGCCGCGGTTCTCCGCGCTCTCCGTCGCCGAACAGGAGGCGGTCTTCGGCCGGCGCAGAGCCACCGGCGTGCCCCTCTCCGGCGGGACCGCGGCCTGGGACCCGGACCTCGGCGCCAAAACACCGGACGGGCGCTACCTCGTCCCGGCCGACGCCCACGTCCGCCGGGCCAGCCCCCATGTGGTCGGCGTGGGCCTCATGCTCCGCCGCTCCTACAGCACCGACGACCCCGGCCTGCTCTTCATCAGCTTCCAGAACGACTTACGCACCTTCACCAACACGCTTGCCCGTATGGATGATTCCGACGCACTGCTGCGATTCACCACCACCAAGGCCGGCGCGACCTTCCTCATCCTCCCCGGCTTCGACCAGCAGCACCCGCTCGGGGCCAAGACGTTCCGCTGAACAGGCCGACGAGGTGGGCCGTGGCCGTCAGCCCGATGTCGTTGTCGGTGGTCACGAGAACGGGATACGGCTGAGGTCCGTCCGGGCGGCCCGATGCGGTGGATGACCGGCGTCGCCCGTCAGGCGCTTCCGTACAGGTCCCGGTACGAGGGGAAGACGCCACCGGGGCCGCGCACCGTTTCCGCTGCGAGGGCGGCGTTGACCACGGCGCGGGTCAGGACGTCCGCGCCGGCGGCGAGGAGCTCGTTCAGGGCGCCGGCTTCGGTGTGGATGCCGAAGGCGGGGTCGGTGAGGGGGTCTTCGGGGGTGAGCGGGCGGGTGGCGGTGGACAGGGCGAAGACCGTGTCGCCGTCGGAGAGGAGATGGACGGGGCGGAGGGCGCGGGCCAGGCCGTCGTGGGCGGTGCCGGCGAGTTTGTGGGCCTGGGCGCGGGTGAGGGCGGCGTCGGTGGCGACCACGGCGAGGGTGGTGTTGAGCGGGGGGCCGACGGACGCCGCCGAACGGGCCAGGGAGGTTTCCCGGGCCTCGGCCAGACGGCGCAGGGCGGCGGCGTGCACCTCGGGGGACGGGAGGGCGGTGGGGCACTCGTACAGATGGCCGTAGAGGGCGCCGGTGCGCGGGTCGGTGACGGAGCCCGCGGCGTTGACGGCGGCCAGGGCGGCGACGGTGGCGCCCGAGGGGAGGACGGCGCTCGCGGTGCCGGTGCCGCCCTTGAGGCCGCCGGCCACTGCGCCCGTGCCGGCGCCCGTGTTGCCCCGGGTGACGGGAGCGCCGGGCTCGGTGGCCGCCGCTGCGGCGGCCGCCTCCCGGCCCAGGGCGGCGTCCGGCCGGGCCCGCCACTTGCCGCCGCGGCCCAGGTCGAAGAGGGCCGCGGCCGGGACGACCGGGACGACCTGGGCGGGGTCCGGGCCGACGCGGAAGCCCCGGCCCTGGTCCTCCAGCCAGCCGGCGACACCGGACGCGGCGTCAAGCCCGAAGGCGCTGCCGCCGGTCAGCACGAGCGCCTCGACGCGCTGGACGAGGTTGCGCGGGTCCAGCGCGTCGGTCTCCCGGGTGCCGGGGCCGCCCCCGCGTACGTCGACGGCCGCGACGGCGCCGCCCTCGGGGGCCAGGACGACGGTGGTGCCGGTCAGGTAGCCGTCACCGATGCGCTGGGCGTGGCCGACCCGGAGGCCGAGGACGTCGGTGAGGGCGTCCTGCGGCCCCGTGGGGTACGGCGGGCCCGTCGGCTGCTCAGTAATCGGCCGGTCCCATCACGATGACCGGGTGCAGGTCGGGGTCGAGGGTGCGCAGCAGTTCCCGCATCACCCTGGGCTTGAGGCTGATGCAGCCCTGGGTGGGGCCGTCGTGGTCGACGTGCAGCCAGACGCCGCCGCCCTTGGCGGCGCCCCACGGGCGCTGCTGGTCCAGGGGGGAGGTCCCCGGCTCGCGGTTGTAGTTGATGGCGATGACGTAGTCGAAGGCCCCGGCCAGCGGCTCGCCCTCGACGCCGGTGCCGTCGGCGACGAAGCTGCCGTTGCGGTCGTAGGGGAGTTTGGTGCCCTCGGGCGGGGCCAGCAGGCCGCCCGCGTCGGTGAGGCGGTAGACCCCGATGGGGGAGCGCAGATCGCCGTAGCGGTGGTCGTCGGTCCAGCCGCGGGCGGCGTTGTGCGCGGACCAGGTGGGGCCCGGCTCCCAGTCGTCCGAGCCCTCCTCGCGGGTGTAGAGGACGACACGGGACTGGAAGGAGTCCATGTCCTTGCCCGTGACGACCAGTACCTGCCGGGAGTCGGCCGGTATGCGCTTCCTGGCCGCGTCACTGAGGCCCGGGATCGGCCGTCCGGCCGGGGCGTTCGGTGCGGCGTTCGGGGCGGATTTCGGCGCGGACACGGGCGTACGTGGCGTGTCCGGGCCGGAAGCCGTCGTCGACATGGTGCTCTTGGCGTCGGTCCTGCTGTTGTGGTCGTCGCCCGAGGCCGGCCACGCCCACAGGGCGGTGCCGACCAGGGTGGAGAGGGCGAGACCGCTCACGGCCTTGCTGCGCCGGGACAGTCGTGTCCGCGGGGCGCGGGACTGAGCGTGGCGGGCCATGGCTGGCGTCTCCTCAGGTACGGACGGCGGTCGGTCCCGGGGCTTCCTGCGGGTCTCCCACAAGGACACCCCCTGTCATAAAAAGGGCAATCTGCACCCTACCGCTTCCACGCCCATGCGCCTCCGCTGGCCTGTGTGAACAGTGGGGAACAAGAGCCCGAAGTGGCGGGAAGTGGGGTCCATTGGTGGGTAATTGACGGGCAATGGGGTGGGTTGGGAGCCGTGTCCGTGCTGATGACGGGCCCTCGTCCGGCGGAGGGCGAAGATGGCCGAATCTGATGCGGGATCAGGGTGGGAGCGGGTCTGGACGGGGCGTCAGGTCCGCTGACGGAGGCGGGGAGCGGCGGCTCCGAAGGCTCGCTCGGGCGGGCGGTCGCACCTTCGGCGAGATCGGTGCCGGGGGGATCGTCGAGATGGGTGACGGGGGCCGTTCATTCCGCCGGCGCGGTGGCCTGACGGGAGGTGAGGGTGACGCCGACGGCCACGGTGGCGGAGGCCACCAGCCCGGTCGCCAGGACCGCCCCGTGCCCGGCGAACGTGCACGCGAGGACCAGCAGCGCCGACACCGGCAGCACCAGCTGCTGCGCCGGGCCGCGCTTGTGGTGCCGGGAGTGGATCAGCCACACCGTGAGCATGAACAGCGCCGCCGGCACCGTGACACAGGCGGCCGCCGCGAACGCCGACAGATGCGCCCGGCCGAAGGACTCCGCCACCGCGACCTCGATGCCCGCGCCGACCGCGGCCACCGAGCCGAACACCAGGTAGTGCCCATAGCCCCACAGGAACGCCTGACGGTTCGAGCGGAGATGCAAGTGAATGGGCACCGCGAAATAGATCCAGTACGCGGCGAAGACCAGCAGCAGCCCGCCGGCCGCGATCGGCAGCAGCGTGTTGAGCGCGTCGTTCCTGTCCAGCGCCGCCTGCACGGCCAGGGTGGCCGCCGCGATCGTCTCGCCCAGCACGATGATGGTGAACAGGCCGTAGCGCTCGGAGATGTGCTGCGGATGCCAGGTCGTCTGCCGCTCCCGTTCGGCCAGCGCGGGGACCGCCAGCTCCAGGAGGCCCACGACCACGAACACCCAGGGGATGTCGTGCTCGGGCAGCGCCAGCAGACCCAGCCAGCCGATCTGGCACACCGTCACCCCCAGGGCGTAGCGCAGCGCGGTGCGCCGCTCGGCGCCCGCACTGCCGTGGGCGGCCCGCAGCCACTGGGTGACCATCGCCAGCCGCATCACCAGGTACCCGAACCAGATGACGGTGAAGTCGCTGTGCGCGAAGGCCCGCGGCACGCCCGCGGCCAGGATCAGCACCCCCGCCATCTGGACGAGCGTCACCACGCGATAGAGGGCGTCGTCGGTGTCGTACGCCGAGGCGAACCAGGTGAAGTTCATCCAGGCCCACCAGACGGCGAAGAAGAGCATCAGATAGCCGGAGACGCCGTGCCCCGGGTGCCCCTCGGCGAGCGCATGCGCCAGCTGGCGGCCGGCCTGCGCGACCGCCACCACGAAACAGAGGTCGAAGAGGAGCTCCAGTGGCGTGGCGGCGCGGTGCCGCTCGTCGCGTCGGCGCGCCCGCATGAGAACCGGCACGTCAGCTCCTCTCGTCGGCCGATACGGCCCGCCCTCAGTAGAGCGCGGGCCGGCGGTACCGCCAACGAGGGGAGCGGGGCGCGGCGTGTCGCCCCGGGGCCGGCGGCTACTCGGCGACCGCCTCCACGATCGAGGGAAAGGCCGGGGTCGGCAGCACCCGCGTCAGCCGGAATCCGCCGGCCGACAGCAGCGTCGCGAACTCCTCCGCGGTGCGCTCCTGCCCGTCGAGCACCGCCATCATCGCGACGTCCATGGTCTTGCCGAAGTGCGGGGCGTTGCCCGGCGGCAGCACGGATTCGATGACCAGCAGCCGGCTGCCGGCCGTCATCGCCCGGTGGCAGCTGCGCAGGATCCGCCGGCACGGTTCGTCCGCCCAGTCGTGCAGCACATGCTTGAGGACATAGAGGTCACCGCCCTCCGGTACGGACTCGAAGAAGTCGCCCTCCTGGGTGCGCCAGCGGCCCTTCAACTCGTCGCCGTCCAGGAGATGGTGGGCCAGCGGCGGCGCCTGGTCGAAGAGCACACCGGTCAGCTGCGGGTGGCGGCGCAGCGCGGCGTGCAGCAGCCCGCCGCGGCCGCCGCCGATGTCCACGACCGTGCCGGACGCGGGGAAGGGGTAGGTGGCGGCCACCGCCTCGTCCACCGGGGCGGACACCGACGACATCCCGTCGTCGAAGAGCCGGCGGGCGGCCGGATCCGTCACCAGATGCGCGAAGAGCGGCGCCCCGAAGATCCGCTCGAAGGACGCGCCGCCGTGCTCCACGGCCTCCGGCATGGCGGCCGACGTCCGCAGGAACAGCTCGTCGGTCGCCATCAGTACGGCGGCGTGCAGCGAGTCGGGGACATCCGTACGCAGCGGCTGGGCGGCCGGCGTCAGTTGGTAGGCGCCCGCGGCGTCCTCCCGGAAGATGCCACGGGTGGCGAGATAGCGCAGCACACGACGCAGATGCGGGGCATGGGTGCCGGTCGTCGCGGCCAGTTGCTCGGCGGTGCGCGGCCCCCCGGCGAGGTGGTCGGCGAGGCGGTGGTGCGCCGCCGTGCGCAGGGCGGCGGAGAAGAGATGGCCCAGCGCCAGATCCATCAGATGAGCCGTGAGGTCGCGGGGCTCGCCGGTCGGTCGGTTGGGGGAAGTGGCCAACGTCAGCCTCCAGTCATCGGCTCGGGCTCGCTGATCCCGTTCGCAGGCGGTGATCCACGGTTGCAGCCGCGGGCCCCGGTGTCACGGACGGCGGGAACGGCAACCGCGAAGTCCGGCCAGCGCGGGGCCGGGCCCCTTAAGGGCCCGCTCCGGGGAATGCCGGGGCCATCGCCCGGTGCCGGCGGACGGTTCCATGGTCGAATGCGTGTATGAGCGACAGCGACACGACAGGTACGCCCGCTAACGCCGACCCCCGCGGCAGCTCCGCCCCCGCCACAGTCCTGGCTCCGCTCGACGACCGTCTCGCGGACCTCGTGGCCCTCTACGAAGACCTGCACCGCCACCCCGAACTCGGCTTCCAGGAGACCCGTACGGCCGCCGAGGCCGCCCGCCGGCTGACCGCCTGCGGCTATGACGTCACCACCGGCATCGCGCAAACCGGTGTCGTCGGCGTACTGCGCAACGGCCCCGGGCCCGTGGTCCTGCTGCGCGCCGACATGGACGCGCTGCCCGTCACCGAGAACTCCGGCCTGGACTACGCCTCCACGGTCCCCGGCCGGATGCACGCCTGTGGGCACGACGTCCATGTCACCTGCCTCCTGGGCGCCGCCGACCTGCTCGCGGCGGGCCGTGACCAATGGTCCGGCACCCTGGTCGCGCTCTTCCAGCCCGCCGAGGAGGTCGGCAGCGGCGCCCGCGCCATGCTCGACGCCGGCCTCTACAGCGACAGCCTGGTCCCCACCCCCGATGTGGTGCTGGCCCAGCATGTCGCCCCCTTCGGCGCCGGGATGATCGCGTACTGCCCCGGCCCCTGCATGGCGGCCGCCGACAGCCTGGAGATCACCTTCCACGGCACCGGCGGCCATGGCTCACGCCCCGAGACCACCATCGACCCGATCCTGATGGCGGCGTCCTTCGTCCAGCGGGTGCAGTCCGTAGTGGCCCGCGAGGTCGCCCCGAAGGACCAGGCAGTGGTCACGGTCGGCTCCTTCCACGCCGGGGACACCGCCAATGTGATCCCCGACCGCGCCGTCGTACGGCTCAGCGTCCGCACCTTCGACGAAACGGTCCGCACCGCCGTGCTCGCTGCCATCGACCGCATCGCGCGCGCCGAGGCCGCCGCCTCCGGCGCGGACCGCACGCCCGACACCGAGGTCCTGGACTCCTTCCCCGTCACCGTCAACGACGCCACGACCCTGCGGGAGGTCAACGAGCAGTTCACCGAACTCTTCGGCGCACAGCGGCTGTTCGCCTACGACCCGGCCACCGGCAGCGAGGACGCCGGCCTGCTGGCGACCGCCGCCGGGGCCCCGCTCTACTACTGGTGGCTGGGCGGCTGGGACCCGGAGGAGTTCCGGACGGCGCTGGCGGCCGGCCGGCTCGCCCAGGACATCCCGTCGAACCATTCGCCGCACTTCCTTCCCGTGGTCCGGCCGACGCTCAGCATGGGGGTGGAGGCGCTGACGGTCGCGGCGCTCAGCCGGTTGGGAGGTGGGGGGAAGGGGTGAGGGGGTGATGGGGGTGGTGATGCGACGGGAGTGATGGGCGTGGTGATGCGACGGGTGCGATGGGGGTGGCGGAGCAGGTCCGGGCGGGGCGAGGGCCGTGTTTGACCTTGCCCTTGGGGCAAGCCCCAGCATCGGGCGTGCCGGGCGAGGTGCCCGGTACGAGGAGGACGGACGGGTGGACGGAGACGGGCGCGCGGCGCCGTACGACGACGCTGCGCTGCTGACCATCGGGGCGTTCGCACGGGCCTCCCGGCTCTCGCCGAAGGCGCTGCGCCTCTACGACGAGCTCGGCCTGCTGCCCCCGGCCCATGTCGACCCGCACAGCGGCTACCGCCACTACGCCCCCGCCCAGTTGGAGCGGGCCCGGCTGGTGGCCTGGCTGCGCCGGCTCGGTATGCCGCTGGCCCGTATACGCGAGGTGTGCGAGCTGGCACCGGATGCGGCGGCCGTGGCGGTCGCCGCGTACTGGGCGCAGGTCGAGGCCGACACCGCGGCCCGCCGGGACCTCGCCGCCTTCCTCGTCGACCAGCTGGAGAGGAAGAACACCGCCATGACCACACCACACACGCCCTTGACGATGCGCTACGCCGCCCTGACCGACCAGGGGCTGGTGCGCCCGGCACACCAGGACGCCGCGCACGCCGGCCCACGGCTGCTGGCCGTCGCCGACGGTTACGGCCCCGGCGGCGGCCAGGCCGCGAAGGCCGCCATTGAGGCACTGAAGGGCCTGGAAGACCAGGACCTGACCGCGGCGGACCTGCTGGGCGCCCTGGAGGACGCGGCCCACCGAGCCCACCGGGACCACCGCGCTCACCGGGACCACCGCGCCGCCCCGGCGGCGGACGAGGCGACCGGCAGTACGACCGGCAGCACCCTCACCGCGCTGCTCCGCTCCGGCACACAGCTGGCGCTGCTGCACGTCGGAGACTCCCGCGCCTATGTCCTGCGCGACTCCGGCCTCTTCCAGATCACCCACGACCACAGCCTGGTCCAGTCGCTGATCGACGAGGGCCGGCTCACCCCCGAGGAGGCCGCCTCGCATCCGCAGCGCGCCCAACTGCTGCGGTCCCTCGACGGGGCCACCGAATTCGCCCCCGATCTGCAACTCCTGGAGGCCCGGCCGGGGGAGCGCCATCTGCTGTGCACCGACGGCCTGACCGGGGTGGTGCCGACCGAGACCATCCAGCAGGTGCTGACCGAGGCCGACGACCCCGACCAGGCCGTACACGAACTGATCCGGCTGGCCCGCGAGGCGGGAGCGCCGGACAACGTGGCGTGTGTGGTGGCGGAGATGACGGGGGCTTAGGGCGGGGTGGGGGGCGGTCCCCTAGGGGGGAGATGTGCCCCTTGCGTGAGCCCTGCCCGGTGGGGGGTGTGGTTACGCCAGGCCCTTGAGCATCCCCTTGAAGTAGAGCTGCGGCAGCCCGTAGCGCTTGAGGAACCACATGTCGGTGCGTTCCCGGGTGGTGTCGAGGAAGGGGATCGAAGGAGTGGGCTGAAGGTCGTAGTCGAACTCGGCGAGCAGCATCTTGTGCCGGGCGGTGACCAGCGGACAGGAGGTGTAGCCGTCGTAGCGGGCGGCGGCGGGACGGCCGCGCAGCCCGGCGAGGAGATTGGCCACCGCGACCGGAGCCTGCTTGCGGATCGCGGCGCCCGTCTTGGACGTCGGCAGATTGGCGACATCGCCGATCACGAACACATTCGGGAAATCCGGGTGCTGGAGTGTTTCCCGGTCGGTCTTGACGTACCCGTACGGGGAGTCGGGGTCGGCGAGCGGGCCGTCCGCCAGCCACTGGGGGGCGCGCTGCGGCGGTACGGCGTGCAGCAGGTCGTAGTGGACGGTCTCGGCCGTGCCGGTGGTGTGATCGGTGATCACTGCCTCGCGCGCAGCACCGTCGAGGCGGGTCATCTCCGAACTCAGCCGCACCTCGATGCCGTACCGCCGGGCCGTCTCCGTCAGCGCACGGGAGAACACCGGCACCTTGAACATCGCGGGCTCCGGGAGCACCAGAATCGTACGGATCGCACCCAGCACCCCGCGCTTACGCCAGTGATCCGCCGCCAGATACGCGATCTTCTGCGGCGCGCCGCCGCACTTCACCGGCCCGGACGGCATGGTGAACACCGCCGTCCCGCGCCGCATCCGGCGGATCAACTCCCAGGTCAGCGGCGCGAGATCGGGCCGGTAATTGCTGCTCACCCCGCCGTGGCCGAGGGCCGCGGCGAGACCGGGCACCCCGTCCCAGTCGAGCTGGAGGCCCGGCGCGAGCACCAGCCGCCCGTAGGAGAGGACCCGGCCCGAGGCGGTGGTCACCGTCCGCGCGGTCGGGTCCACGGCGGTGGCCCGCTCCCGCAGCCAGCGCACCCCCGGCGGGATGACATCAGCCTCGGTGCGCAGCGAGGCACGGAGCGGCGCCTGACCGCCGCCGACCAGCGTCCACAACGGCTGGTACCAGTGCGTCTCGGACGGCTCCAGCAGCGCGATGTCCCGCACACCGGCACGGCGTAACCGGGCGGCGACGGTGATGCCGGCGGTGCCGCCGCCGACGATGAGGACCTGGTGATGGGACGGGGCGGCGGGTGCGGGGGCCATGTGCTCCTCCTGGAGGTGGTCGGAATCGGGTGGTCGGTATACGGGGTACGGGGCGTGGGGCTACCAGAGACGGGGCAGGGCAGTGGCCGCCATGAGGACGGCGAGAACGGCGACCAGGCAGGCGAAGGCGGTGGCCAGCACCTGGGGGCGCAGCCGGGTGGTCAGACGGTTGCCGAGGTGACTGCCGAGCGCCGCACAGGCCGCGAAGCCGGCCAGCAGCGGCCAGTCCAGGGCCCCGGTGCCGGCCCGGGTGGCCAGCGCCGTAAGGGAGTTGATGAGGATGACGAGAAGCGAGGTGCCGATGGCGACCGGCATCTCCAGACCCAGCACCAGAGTGAGGGCCGGCACGACGACGAAACCGCCACCGACCCCGAAGAACCCGGTGAGCAGCCCGACGGCGGAGGCGGTCACGGCAAAGCGGACGGGCCGCAGGGGCGCGGGGCGGGCGGAGCCGTTCACCGTGTCGGAGGGGGGCGGAACCATGGTGTCCCGTAAGGGTGCGGGCTCCGACGGCGTCTGTGAGGGGAGCGTCCCTGCGGGCTCTTGTGGGGAGAGCGGCTCCTCGGGCGTCGGTAAGGAGACCGCTTCCGGGAGCTCCTGTGCGGCCCTCGACTCCGCCGGCTCCTGCGAGGGCCGCGTCTCTGCGGGTTCCTGTGAGGACCGCGTCTCTGCCGGCTCCGGTAAGAACAACGCCTCCCCGGGCTCCGCCAAGGAACCCCTCTCCCCCGACCCCCGTAAGGGCACAGCCTCCGGCAAGCCTCGGACCGGTGTCCCCTCCCTTGGCTCCCGTAGGGGACGGGTCTCCGCCGCCGCCCGCTGCTCGCCCCGCCCCCGTAACACCAGCATCGCCGCCACCACGAGCAGCAGCCCCGCGAACGCCGCCATCAGCACCGTCGGGTCCAGGGCCGCGCTCCACCGGGAGCCGAGGTAGCTGCCCGCCGTCCCCAGGGCACCGAACGCCGCACCGGCCGCCCACCGGACCCGCCCGGCCCGGCCGTGACACAGCAGCCCGGTCACCGCGCCGACGGTGACCACGACCAGCGCCCCCGCGGTCGCCTCGTGCGGCGACTGCCCCAGCAGATAGACCAGGGCCGGCACCGCCAGCACCGAACCGCCCCCGCCGAGCGCCCCCAGCAGCAGCCCGATCAGCAACCCGCACGGCAGCGCCGCCAGGGCTACGAGGACGGACACGAGGCCCGCGGCGCAAGGGCGACGGCCCGGCTGTCGCCGGACCACTCCGCGACGAAGGTGAACCGGTCGCCGCGCACCACCGTCTCGCGCCACTCCACCGGCCGCTCCCCGGCCTGCCCGAGCCGCTCGATGGCGAACGCCGCCTCCCGGTCGGCCAGCCCCAGCAGCCACGCCTGCCGGATGTCCGGCAGGAACGGCTGGATCCGCTCCCGGCCACCGGTGACCTTCACCTCGCAGCGCCGCGTCAGCTCGCCGTAGAGCGAGGTGTGCCCGAAGTCGGCCTCCAGCAGCGGCTCGGCAACCTCGGCGGGCAGATACGCGGTGTCGTGCGCGAGCGGCTCACCGTCCGCGAGCCGCAGCCGCTCCAGTACGACCAGCGGCGCCTCCGGGACCAGCCCCAGACGCCCGGCGACCGTCCCGTCCACGGCCCGCTCCAGCCGGAGCACCTCGCTGCGCTGCTCCACCCCTTGGCCCTCCAGCTCGCGGAAGAGGCTGTAGAGCGAGCCCAGCGGCTGCTGGATGCGGCGGGTGTTCAGCCGGCTCGTCCGGCCGCGTTCGGCGATCACCAGGCCCTCGGCACGCAGTTTGCGCAGCGCCTCCCGGACGGTGTGCCGGCTGACCTCGTACTCGCCGGTGAGCCGGTGCTCGGCCGGGAACTCCGCACGGAACGCGCCGGCTTCCATCCGGCGGCGCAGATCGGCGGAGAGCTGCGCCCACAGGGGCAGCGGCGAGCGCCGGTCCAGGGGACGCGGGCCGTGCGCGCCATGCGGCGGCTCGGTCGTCATGGTGGATTCCTCCGCGGGCGTACGGGGGTTGCAGGGGTGCTGCCGGAGCGAGGGCCGCCGAGCGCAGTGCCGGTCGGAAACAGTCGATGCCCGGTCAATTGATCTCGGCTCCCTACGGGGTGACGGGGCGTCCATGCCTGCGCGGCTTGTCGCCCGCCCTCCGGCTACCTAATGTACGTACATCCGTGCATCCGCACAACGCACCCTGCCCGAACGGGCCCCGGCCGCCGGGCACGGGCCCCGCGCACCCCTGGAGGCCGACCGTGCACTTCGCGCAGTACTACCTCGACTGCCTCTCCCAGGCGTCGTATCTGATCGGCGACAAGACCACCGGACGCGCCGTCCTCGTCGACCCGCGCCGCGACATCGACGACTACCTGCACGACGCGGAAGCCGCCGGCCTGCGGATCGAACTCGTCATCGAGACGCACATTCACGCCGACTTCCTCTCCGGCCACCTCGAACTCGCACGGGCCACCGGCGCCACCATCGCCTTCGGTGAGGCCGCCGAAACCGGCTTCCCCATAAGGCGGTTACGGGACGGCGAGCGCCTCTCGCTCGGCGCGGACGACGACCAGGGCGTCACCCTCACCGTTCTCGCCACCCCCGGCCACACCCTCGAATCCATCTGCCTGGTCCTGCGAGAACACCCCGACGACGACGTGCCGTTCGGCGTGCTCACCGGCGACACCCTCTTCGTCGGCGACGTCGGCCGCCCCGACCTGCTCTCCGCCGCCGGGCACACCCCGCAGGACATGGCCGCCCGTCTCCACCGCTCCCTGCACACCAAACTCCTCACCCTCCCGGACGCGACCCGGGTCTTTCCCGCACACGGCGCCGGCTCCGCCTGCGGCCGCAGCCTCTCCAGCGAAACCAGCTCCACCATCGGCGACCAGCGCCGGTTCAACTACGCCCTCCAGCCCATGCCGGTGGACGACTTCATCCGCCTGGTCACCGCGGGACAGCCCGCCACCCCCGGCTACTTCGCCCACGACGCGGCCCTCAACCGCGACGGCCATCCCCTCCTGGAGCCCGGCCCGCCGCCCGCCCTCACCCTGGACGAGGCCCTCGCGGCCCGCGACCAGCAAGGCGCCGTCCTCCTCGACTGCCGCCCACTGGCCGCCTACACCCGCGCGCACCTGACCGGCTCACTCCACACGAGCCTCGACACCCGCTTCGCCGAATACGCCGGCAGCGTGGTCACCCCGGGCACCCCGATCGTGCTGCTCACTGACCCCGGCACCGAACAGGAAGCCCGCCTCCGCCTCGCCCGCATCGGCTACGACCACGTCCTCGGCCACCTGCCCGACCCGGCCGCCGTACTGGACCGCAGCCCGGCCCTCAGCAGCCGCAGCCGACGCATCCGCTATGAGGAACTGGGCCTGAGAGAGCCTCAGTTGGCGGGGGCAGCGGGGACCGATGGGGCCCGGACGGGCGGCACAGAGCCGGCCGATCTCATACCGACGGACTCCCTACCCACCGACTCCCTGACCACCGACTCCCCGCCCACCGACTCCGTACCGGCCGACATCCAGCTGATCGACGTCCGTAACCCGGCCGAGTACGAGGCAGGCGCCCTCCCCGGCGCCCGCAACCTCCCCCTGGCCGGCCTGTCCCACCGCTTAGCCGAACTGGACCCGTCCCGCCCGGTGGTCCTGTACTGCCGCAGCGGCAACCGGTCGGTGATCGCGGCAGCGCTGCTGGAGGCGCGCGGGTTCGCCGACGTCTGCGATGTGATCGGGGGGTACGACGCGGTGGGTACGGGCGCGCAGTAACGCGGAGAGGAGATAGCCACTGACGACCCAGGGGGTGGCCGTCGCGGAATCGTGCAGCGCTTCGCGGACGACGGTTAGCGCCGGATTCCGCGCGAAGGAGTCCAGTTGGACACAGAACGCGCCAAGGACAACGGCGTTCAGCGCTCAACTGGCCTGCGCGTCCAGGTGGGTGCGGTGCGGTTCGGGCTTCGGCATGACGGGCACAGGGGCCGCCTCTCACGGGTCCGCCTCGCGCGCTTGCGGAGGAAAGCGAGAAACGGGAGGGGAGGGAGGGATGAAGAGCACCGGAACGGGGCAGGAACCCGGGAGCGGATTGCGCGCACGGCCGGGGAACCCGGCGAGATGAGCCGGGACGGCCGGTACGGCGACCGGAAGAGGCCGGGCCCGCAGCGCTCTGCTGCCGCGTGGTGCGGGAAGGGGCGGCGTCGGCTCCGTACAACGGACGTTCAGCGATCGTTGATCGGTGATCTCCATGCTGAACCGCATGTTGAGCCGTGTGACTTCAGAGCATGCAGACGACGCCCGGGAAGTGCAAGAGCCGGAGGCGTCGCGGATCGCCCTCACCTGGAGTGGGGAGCCCGGGCGCCAGGAGGAGCTGACGCACGGCATGCTCCTCGACCAGGCCGAACGCGCCGCCGCCGTCCTCAGGCGGCTCGGCGTACGGGCCGGGGACCGGGTCGCGGTGCATCTGCCGCTGGTGCCCGAGTCGGTGATCGCCACGCTCGCCTGTGGGCGTCTGGACGCGATACGCGCCACGCTGCCGGTCTCCCTGACGGTGCCCGAACTGGTCGCGCGGACCCGCGAGTCCTCGGCCCGGGTACTGATCACGGCCGACGCAGCGTTCTGGGACGGCGCCGTACGGCCGGTGAAGCCCCTGCTCGACCACGCACTGGCCCGGAGCGCGGCCGCAGACGGTGCCATGGACCGAACCGTCCTGGTGGTGAACCGCTGCTCCCGCCCGGTCTCCTGGAAACCGGGCCGCGACATGTGGTGGCACGAGGCACTGGGGGTACCGTCCGCGGCCCACTGACGACGTCATCGCGGCAGACGGGCGGCGGCCTGCTTTCTCCACGCAGCGCGGCCTGGCGTCAAGGGGGCTGCCAGGAGCGGGCAAGGCCCTTCAAGGGGCGCGCGGGGCGCGAACTTCGGGGAAATCGTTTCAAGGGGTGGGGGCCCCTCGGCGGAATCCTTCGGGGAGCGTGGTTGGGGGAGCGCGGGTCTTTCGGGGAGCGTGGCCGGGGGCACGGGTCTTTCGGGGGGGTGCGGCTCTTGGGGAAGAGCGGCGCGAGGGGAGCCGGTGGACTGGGGGCCCGGCGGGGGTGCGGCGCTTCGGGGGAGCGCGGTGCGGGGAAAGCCTGGTGGTTCGGGGGAGGGGCGGGGCGTAGCCCTGGACGCGTGGCGCTGGGGGAGCGCGGTGCGGGGGCGCGCGGTGCGGGGCGCGCGGTGCCTCGAAGGGCGTGGTGGTCGGGGGCTCGGTGCGCAGGCCGGGTGCTCCGGGGCGCGGCGCGGGTGTGCGGGGCTCTGGGGGAGCGCGGCGGGGGCCGTGCCTCTTCGGGGCGGCGGGGGGCGTGCCTTTTCGGGGGTGCGGCGGGGGCGCGGCGCTTCGGGAGAGTGCGGCGCGGGGCCTGGAGGTTCGGGGACGCGGCGGGGGTCTAGCCCTTGTAGACGCGGCGCTTGGGGAGTGTTGCGCGGGGGGAGCCTGGGCCCTGAGGGGAGCGGGTCTCGGAGGCTCGGTGGGCAGGCCGAGCGCTCCAGGGCCCTGCGCGGGTGTGGGGTTCCGGGAAAGCACGGCGGGGGGCGTGCCCTTAGGGGCCCGGCTGGGGCATGGCGCGGGGGCCCTGGGGATTCGGGGAACGCGATGCTCAAGGCTCGGCAAGGAAGGTCCCGCGCTCTGGGCGTGGCGCGGAGGGCGGCCCTTGGGGGAAGCCCGGCGCGGGCGAGCCTGGCTTTCCCGGAGAGCTCAGCCCAGCCCCGTATCCCTGAAGAGACGGCCGCACTGAAGAGGCTTGCGTCTCACCGACTGACGAGCTTCACGACGTCACCCACCGACGAGGCACAGCCCGCAGAGCCCGTGCCCGTACAGCCCTCACCCACTCAGGTCACCAAACGGGCCATTCGCCTCATCCGCGCCTAGCGTGGTGCGCGTGGGAAGCGCCGGCCCCGACATCCGGCCCCGACATCCGGCCGAGCACCGGCCCGAGCATCGGCCCAAGCGCTGGTCCCCCACACCACTCCGATCAGCGGCCCCTCCCCCCCGGGGCCCCGGGCCCCCACCCCCACCCCGCCCCCCACCGGAAAGGCCGTCGGCCCATGGCTCGTCATGAGTACGCGCACCCCCGCCACCCCCTGCCCGGCAGTGATCGCAGGTGGCCCCTCAGGCGTAGCCGCGCGTCACAGGGACCGCCGACCCGGCCCCATGACGGACATCGCCCGCACCCCATACCCACCCACGACAAGGGCCGCTAAGGCAGGGGGTGTTCGCCTCCCCTCCCACTCGGCTCACGTCGCTCGCTGGGCGGCCATGTCCGGCCCGTGAGGGTGCGCGGGCTTACCGACGAACCGGTAGAGGTCGTGTTGTTTGGTAGGCGCACCCGACGGGGCGCCCCTGGCTGCCCCCACCGCCCGCCGCGGGCATCGGTATCCCCATCCCGCAGGTATGCCCGACGGGCGGCAATGACACGATGGGGGAATGGTGACAAAGCCCGAAGAATCCTCGGAGTGCCGGTCCATGGGTCCCGAGCCCTGGGTGGATGGGGAATCCCTGCACGCTGAGCTCCTCGCGGCGAAGAAGTGGGTTTACGACCCCTGTGGATTCATCTGCTCTCGGCCAATTCCCGAAGCGGAGAGTGCTGAGTACGCGGCACATGAATTCACTCTCGACGGTTCCTCCGTCCGGTTCCGGGTAGCCAAGACCACCCCGACGAAGGTCGGTCAGTTCGTCACGGTGTGGAAGCGGAGCCCCGGCGGGCCGATTCAGCCGTTCGACGCCGAGGATCCGGTGGATCTTTTCGTCATCAGCACTCGCGAAGGCGGCCACTTCGGGCACTTCGTCTTTCCGCGCGAGGTGCTCTGTGAGCGCGGCATCGTTTCCCGGAACGGCTCCGGCGGTAAGCGGGCGTTTCGCGTCTACCCGCCGTGGGTGGAGACCACCAACCGGCAGGCCCGCACCACCCAGGCGTGGCAGGTGAACCACTACCTCCAGATCCCTGCGGACGGGCCCCTCGACTCCGCGCGCGCCCGGGCGCTCCATCAGCCCTGACCGACAGAGCCGACCACCCCGCGGGACGGCGCGGCCCCCACTCATGCCCAGGGGCCCCGGCACCGGACGGCCCCAGCCCCACGCCGTCCGCTCCGGCCCCAGTCCCAAGCCGTCCGGTCCAAGCCACCCGATCCGGTCCAAGCCGACGCCTGACCCGCTCCCGCCCCGCCCGTACCCTGGACACGTGAGCCCCACCCCCGAATCCGAGCCGGTGCCCGCGCCCCACGAGGGCTCCGACGCCGAGCAGACCCCTTCCGACGCCGAGCAGGCCCCCTCCGAGGCCGAGCAGGCGCCCTCCGCCACCGAGCAGGCGCCTTCCGACGCTGAGCGCACCCCTGTGCCCTCACCCACCGTCCGCCCGGCGACCCCCCGGCCCGCCGCGAAGCTGATCTTCGACGACCCGCTGAACCAGCAGTCCTCGGACGACACCGACCGCGGCTGGGGCGAGCGCCCGGCCGGGGGCGACAGCGCTGCCGACCTGGCTCGTTTTCTGGACGAGAAGCCGCCCCACCACCTCTGAGCGGGGTGAGTGGGCGGCGTCCGCCGGCCGCGGGCGTCTGTTACTCGTGGGTCTTCTGGGTGCCGATCCTGCCCGAGGTGGAAGTGGGCGCGGACGGTGCGGCGGTGCGCTGGGCGAGCAGGGCATCGCGGATTTCGGTGAGCAATTCGATCTCGGTGGGGTCGGCGGGAGCCGCCTCCAGCGCCTGCCGGGCCGCCTGGCGTTCCTTCCACTTGTTGATCGGAAGGATCATGAGGAAGTAAACGACCGCAGCGGTGATCAGGAACGTCAGGGCGGCGCTGAGCACCGAGCCCCAGAGGATGTAGATCCCGTCGGTGAAGGCGCCCGTCTTGGGATCCTTGGCGCAGGTGGCGGTCAGACAGGCCTGGTAGTGATCGAGGTTCTGCGAGCCGAGCGCGCCCACGATGGGGTTGATGATGCCCTTCACCACCGCGTTCACGATGTTGGTGAAGGCAGCACCGACGACGACCGCGACCGCGAGTTCGATGACGTTGCCGCGCATCAGGAATTCCTTGAATCCCTGAAGGACGCCCTTGCTCTCGCTCACCTGACAGCCTCTTTCCATGCTCACTACGGACGGTGCACCAACAATCAGCACCGCAACTTACGGCAGGGCAGGGCAGAGGTGTCCAGTCGTGTGACATGAACCATCCAGCGGCCGGTGCGTCGGCGCGGAATCGGTGGTTCCGGGGGAGAGGGCCGAGCTTGCGGGCCGTATGGACGGAAACCGCGGTACCGGTGCGGTGGGCGCGCCCCCATTGGCGCGCGGCGGGTGCCCCGCCATGCGCAGCAGTCTCGCGTGGGGCGGGCGCGCAGGCCACTCGATCTTGGAGCATGGTCACCGCCCTCCCGGGGCCGCCGCCGACGGGCAGCCGGGGGCCGGGACGTCCCGTACGGCACCGTACGACGCCCCGCCGGCCAGTGCTGCGGCGGTCAGCGCCAGGCCTGCCGCCAGTAAGCGCTGCCGCGCGGGCCGTCCCCATCGGTGCCGGCCGCCGCCCGCCCGGACCGGTGCGAAGTGCGGCACTTCACACGGCGGGGGAGCGGGCAGCGGCGGGGAGAGGTAATCGGGGACGGCCGGGGAAGGGGGAGCGGGAGTGGTCCGGAGCATGGTGGCACCGCCAGAGGGTGAGGGGTCGGGTGAACCGCTGATCACCACCGTGCCGGAAGACTTCGCCCGCCTGCTCCGGGCTGTGGACGGCCCCGCTCCTGTGGACAACTCGGCCACCCGGGAGGGAGAGGGCCAGGGCGTGTCCGCAAGGTCCCGCCCGGCTGCGACGCCTGGCACGAACGCACCAGAAGCCGCGAGCCCCGCCCCCGGCGGACGACGGGACCTTGCGGGCAGGAGACGCCCTGGCGCTCCGCGGGGCGCTTACGGCAGCTCGATGCCCAGGTCCCAGCCGACGTGGGCGCCGGTGCACAGGCAGTCGCGGGCCGCGTTGTCGGGCAGGCCGGCGATCGCGTCGAAGAGGACCTCGCGCAGTCGGCCGACGTTCTCGGCGAAGACCCGGAAGACTTCGTCGTGGGAGACGCCCTCACCGGTCTCGGCGCCCGCGTCCAGGTCGGTGACCAGGGTCAACGAGGTGTAGCAGAGGCCCAGTTCGCGGGCCAGGACGGCTTCGGGATGGCCGGTCATGCCGACCACCGACCAGCCCTGTGCGGCATGCCAGCGCGATTCGGCGCGGGTCGAGAAGCGGGGGCCCTCGATGACGACGAGGGTGCCGCCGTCGACCGGCTCCCAGTCGCGGCCGCGGGCCGCCGAGAGGGCGGCCTGCCGCCCCGTGGGGCAGTACGGGTCGGCGAAGGTCAGATGGACGACGTTGGGGACGCTGCCGTCGGGGAGGGGCTCGCCGTCGAAGTAGGTCTGGGCGCGGGCCTTGGTGCGGTCGACGAGCTGGTCGGGGACCAGGAGCGTGCCGGGGCCGTACTCGGGGCGCAGCCCGCCGACCGCGCACGGGCCGAGGACCTGGCGTACGCCGAGCGAGCGCAGGGCCCAGAGATTGGCGCGGTAGTTGATGCGGTGCGGCGGGAGGTGGTGGCCGCGGCCGTGCCGGGGCAGGAACGCGACCTGGCGGCCGGCGATCTCTCCCAGGAACAGCGAATCGCTCGGGCGCCCGTACGGGGTGTCCACCGTGATCTCGGTCACGTCGTCGAGGAACGAGTAGAAACCCGATCCGCCGATAACGCCAATCTCCGCGTCAGCCATGCCGATCACACTATCGGGGCGCCGCGGCGGGGGAAGGCGGGTGGCGGAAACGAAAGAAAGCCGTAAGGCGACGGACCCCGCCGTCGGTGACGGCGGGGTCCGGGCACGTGCGGGGTCAGGCGGCGGAGCTGGTGCCCGAGCTGCTGCCGGTGGACGAAGCGGCGGCCGGGGCGGAGGACTTGCTGTCGGAGCTGCCGGACGAGGAGCTCGACGAGTCCGAGGAGGACGTCGTGCCCGACGTGGAGGCGCTCTTGGCGGGGCTGCTGCTGGACGACGAGCCGCGGCTGTCGTTGCGGTAGAAGCCGGAGCCCTTGAAGACGATGCCGACCGCGGAGAACACCTTCTTGAGGCGTCCGTTGCAGGCGGGGCACTCCGTGAGCGCGTCGTCGGTGAACTTCTGCACCGCCTCGAGGCCCTCGCCGCACTCGGTGCACTGGTACTGGTAGGTCGGCACTTGTCTTCCTCCTGGCACTCTCACTCGATGAGTGCTAACGACGCTCCATATTGCAGTATTCCCGCGCGCCAGTCCACCGTGACCGGCGGACGGTGACCGACTCCACGCTCGGTCAGGCGCGCGCCAGCTCCCGTTCGCGGTCCTCGGAAACGGCCGGGACCCGGTCCTCGGCGCCGTCCGCCGGGCCGCCGGCGGCCACGGTCGAGGAGCGCGGCAGCAGGTGGGCGCGGAGTGCCAGCAGCACCGTCAGGGCCAGCGCCGTACCGGCCAGCGGCACCAGGAAGCCCATGCTCGGGCCGAAGCGGTCCGCCAGCTGGCCTGACGAGGTGGCCGCGGCCGCCTGGCCCAGCGCGACCGCGCCGGTCAGCCAGGTGAAGGCCTCGGTGCGGGCGGCGGCCGGCACCAGCGACTCCACGAGGGTGTAGCCGGTGATCAGCGCCGGGGCGATGCAGAGGCCGACGACCAGGCCGACGGCGCCCAGCAGCGGCACCGCGGTGACCGCCCACAGCGGAGTGGTGGCCAGCGCCAGCAGCCCGTAGGCGACCAGCAGCCGGCGCCGCGGGCCGACCTTCCAGGCGATCGCGCCGCAGGCGATACCGGCGAGCATGTTGCCGCCCGCGAAGATCCCGTAGAGCACGCCGTTGATGCCGGGCTGCCCGATGTGCTGGGTGAAGGCCGTCAGCGAGACCTGCATCCCGCCGAAGACGGCGCCGATGCCGAGGAACGCCACGATCAGGACGCGTACGCCGGGCACCGACAGCGCCGAGACCCGCGGCCGGTCGCCGGCCTGCGACCGGTGCACCGGGGGCTGGCTGCGCCGCTGCGCGGCGAACAGCAGCCCGCCGGCCAGGGTCAGCGCGGCCTCGGCGACCAGCCCGGCCGCCGGATGGATGCCGGTGCACAGCGCGGTCGCCAGTACGGGGCCGACCACGAAGGTGAACTCGTCGGTCACCGACTCGAAGGCGGCGGCCGTCGGCATCAGCGGACTGCCGCCGAGCCGGGCGGCCCAGCGGGCCCGCACCATCGGGCCGACCTGCGGCGTCGAGGCGCCCGTGGGGACCGCCACCGCGAGCAGCGCCCACAGGGGAGCGTGGGCGAGGGCGAGGATGATCAGTGCCGTGACACCGGCGACATGCGCCAGGACGCCGGGGATCAGCACCGCGCGCTGGCCGAAGCGGTCGGCGAGCTTGCCGCTCTGCGGGGCGAACAGGGCCATCGCGACACCGGTCGTGGCGGACACCGCGCCCGCGGTGCCGTACGAGCCGGTGGTGGACTGGACGAGCAGCACGATGCCGATCGTCAGCATGGCGAAGGGCTGCCGGGCCAGGAAGCCGGGCAGCAGGAATGTCCATGCACCAGGGGTGCGGAGCAGTGGTCCGTATCCGGAACGGGAGTCCTTGACCGCGGATGCCACGGCCGGGCCTTTCTGCCGCCTGGTAGCGCGCCACCCGCGAGGTCGTCACGGGAACGCGCCGAGAGCTGTCCTCTCGCGCAGGACCGAGTGATACCGCGTGGTCCGCACCGGAAGAGGTGGCTGCGTAAGGCAGGGGGACCGCGGCCGCCGAGCGGTCGCGCCAGCTCTGCATCAGGCAGAGTTGGTTCGTCGATGTGCCTCTTCATACTACAGGCTGCGGGGCGTGAAGCCCTGGGATCGGTCAGGGCTTCACGCAGATTTCCTTGGGATCCGTGGAGAGATGCAGCACATTCCCGTCCAGGGAGCGGCCGGACCTCAGCGGTGGCGGTGGCGGGACCGTCCCGTGGGGCCGCCGGTCCCCAGCCAGCCGGCCAGCTTGCCGCCCTGGGAGACCGCCTGGAGCCGCCGCTCCGCCGCGTCGCGGACCGGATCGGTGGCGACCACCAGCAGCTCGTCGCCGCGCCGCAGCACCGTGGAGGGCGAGGGCACGAAGCTGGAGCCGTCCCGGACGATGAGGGTGACCGCGGCGCCCGCGGGCATCCGGAGCTCGCCGACCTCGACGCCGTGCATACGGGACGCCGGGCCGATGGACGTGGACAGCAGATGGCCGCGCAGCCGCTCCAGGGGCGCCGACTCGATGCCCAGGTCGGCGGCCTCCTCGCCGTCGCCCAGCCGCAGCCGTCTGGCCAGCCAGGGCAGCGTCGGCCCCTGGATGAGGGTGTAGACCACGACCAGGACGAAGACGATGTTGAAGACCCGTTCGCTGCCGGGCACCTCGCTCACCATCGGGATGGTGGCCAGCACAATCGGCACCGCACCGCGCAGTCCGGCCCACGACAGCAGGGTTTTCTCCCGCCACGGCACCCGGAACGGCATCAGCGCCACGAACACCGAGGTCGGCCGGGCCACCAGCGTGAGGATCATGCCGATCACCAGCGCCGGGACGATGTCGTCGATTAGGTTGTGCGGGGTCACCAGCAGGCCCAGCAGAACGAACATGCCGATCTGGCCGAGCCAGCCGAGGCCCTCGGCGAAGCCACGGGTGGCCGGGGCGTGCGGCAGTTTGGCGTTGCCGAGGATCACCGCGGCCAGGTAGACGGCGAGGAAGCCGGAGCCGTGCGCCAGGGCGCCGGCGGCGTAGGCGGAGACCGCGATGGCCATGACGGCGATCGGGTACAGACCGGACGCGGGCAGCGCCACATGCCGCATGCCGTACGCGCCGAGCCAGCCGATGGCCAGACCGATGGCGGCGCCGATCGCCAGCTCCAGGGCGATCTCACCGAGCAGGGTGTACCAGTGCTCGACCGGCCCCGCGGTGGAGAAGGCGACGACGAGGATGACCACGGGGGCGTCGTTGAAGCCGGATTCGGCTTCCAGTACGCCGGTCAGGCGGGCCGGCAGCGGCACACTGCGCAGCACGGAGAAGACGGCCGCGGCGTCCGTCGAGGAGACCACGGCACCGATCAGCAGTGCCTGGCGCCAGTCGAGTCCGGCCAGGTAGTGCGCTCCTGCCGCGGTGACCCCCACGCTCACCGCGACGCCGACCGTCGACAGTGCTGCCGCCCGGGGCAGTGCCGGTCTGATCTCTTTCCACTTGGTGCCCAGGCCGCCCTCGGCGAGGATCACGACCAGCGCCGTATAGCCCAGGAGTTGGGTCAGCTCGGCGTTGTCGAAGATGACGCCACCGGGCCCGTCCTGTCCGATGGCGACGCCTATCCCCAGGTAGATGAGCAGGCTGGGGAGCCCGCTGCGCGAGGAGAGCCGTACCGCGGCGACCGCAATGAGCAGTACGAGCGAGCAGATCAGCAGGAGTTCATTGAGGTGGTCGACAGACAGGAGCTGATCCTTCCTCGCACGGGTTCCGGTTCCGGGGGTGGCTTTCCTTACCCTATCTAGTTACTGAGACTAACAATTTACCATTACTTGAAGGTTGGCTGTGCTGGCGGTGACTCCGCGTAGGGGTCTTTGAACCCGTGCGCCTATGGTTGCTCCAGCACTCCCACCCTGCCCCTCGAAGGACAGAGATGCCCGCCAACAAGTCCGGCCCAGTCCCCAGGAAGAAGAAGGGGCGGCGCGGCCGCCTCGTCGCGATTACGGTCGTGCTGCTGCTCGTGGCGGGCATCGGCTTCGGCGCGTTCTGGGGTGTCAGTACCGTCCGTGCGTCGTTCCCGCAGACCACGGGCTCGCTCAAACTCCCGGGTCTGACCAACCCGGTGGACGTCACCCGCGACGCCCACGGCATTCCGCAGATCTACGCCGACACCGACGAAGACCTCTTCCGCGCCCAGGGCTACGTCCAGGCCCAGGACCGATTCTGGGAGATGGACGTACGGCGGCACATGACCGCCGGCCGGCTCTCGGAGATGTTCGGCAAGAGCCAGGTCAAGACCGACTCGTTCCTGCGCACCCTCGGCTGGCACGAGGTGGCGCAGAAGGAGTACGACACCAAGCTGTCGGCCGGCACCAAGAAGTACCTCCAGTCCTACTCCGCGGGCGTCAACGCCTACCTGAAGGACCACGAGGGTTCGGCGGTCTCCCTGGAGTACGCGGCGCTGGACTTCGAGAACGACTACAAGCCCGAGAAGTGGACCCCGGTCGACTCGGTGGCCTGGCTCAAGGCGATGGCCTGGGACCTGCGCGGCAACATGCAGGAGGAGATCGACCGGTCCCTGATGACCAGCCGCTTCACCCCCGCGCAGATCACCCAGCTCTACCCGGCATACCCGTACAAGCGGAACAAGCCGATCGTCGAGGGCGGCTCGGTCGACCCCGCCTCCAAGCGGTTCACGCCCGGCGGTTCGGCCAACGCCGCCCCGGCCGGCCCCGGCGGGGTCACCGCCGGCCTCCAGTCGCAGCTGTCCTCGCTGTCCAAGACGATGAACGAGGTCCCGGCGCTGCTCGGCCCCAACGGCAACGGCATCGGCTCCAACTCCTGGGTCGTCTCCGGCGCCCACACCACCACCGGCAAGCCGCTGCTCGCCAACGACCCGCACCTGGCACCCCAGATGCCGTCGCTCTGGTACCAGATGGGCCTGCACTGCCGCACCAGGAGCCCCAAGTGCAACTACGACGCCTCCGGCTTCACCTTCTCCGGGATGCCCGGCGTCGTCATCGGCCACAACCAGGACATCTCCTGGGGCATGACCAACCTCGGCGCCGACGTCACCGACCTGTATCTGGAGAAGGTCAACGCCGACGGGTACTTCTACGACAACAAGCAGCAGCCCTTCATAACCCGCAAGGAGACCATCAAGGTCGCCGGCGGTGAGAGCCGCGAGATCACCGTCCGCTCCACCAGGAACGGGCCGATCGTCTCCGACCGTGACGGCGAACTGGCCAACGTCGGCAAGGACGCCCCCGTCGGCAACGCCGCCCCGGACCGCGGTGACGGCTACGCCGTATCGCTGCGCTGGACCGCGCTGGACCCCGGCAAGTCCATGGACGCCGTCTTCGAGATGAACCGCGCCAAGGACTGGAACAGCTTCCGCAAGGCCGCCGCGCACTTCGAGGTCCCGTCCCAGAACCTGATCTACGCCGACACCAAGGGCAACATCGGCTACCAGGCCCCCGGCCGGATCCCGGTCCGCGGCAAGGGGGAGGGCCAGTTCGACGGCACCTACCCGGCGCCCGGCTGGAACCCGAAGTACCAGTGGACCGGCTCCATCCCGCAGAAGGCCCTGCCGTACGAGTACAACCCGAAGCGCGGCTACATCGTCACCGCCAACCAGGCCGTCACCGACGAGAAGTACCCCTACCTCCTCACCAAGGACTGGGGCTACGGCTCCCGCAGCCAGCGGATCAACGACCTGATCGAGTCGAAGATCAAGGACGGCGGCAAGGTCTCCACCGACGACATGCAGGCCTTCCAGAAGGACAACAGCAGCGAGATCGCCCGGCTGCTGACGCCCTACCTGACGAAGATCGACATCAAGGACAAGTACGTCCGCGACGCCCAGCAGCTGCTGGAGGGCTGGGACTTCACCCAGGAGCCCGACTCCGCCGCGGCCGCCTACTTCAACGCCGTCTGGCGCAACACCCTCAAGCTCGCCTTCGGCAACAAGATGCCCAAGGAGGTACGCCCCGACGGGCAGTGCCTCACCGTCCGCCCGGCCGACGAGACCGGCCCCGCCGACGAGAACGACAAGTACATCCGCGAATGCGGCGAGCGGGCCGGGGACACCGCCCAGCCCGACGGCGGCGACCGCTGGTACGAGGTCGTCCGCGGCATCCTCGACGACCCGGACAACGCCTGGTGGAAGACCGAGGACCGGCCCAACCGCCCCGGTGACAAGAACCGCGACCAGCTCCTGGCACACGCCATGAAGGACGCGCGCTACGAGCTGACCTCCAAGCTGGGCAAGAACATCGACAACTGGAGCTGGGGACGGCTGCACCAGATGTTCCTGACGAACCAGACCCTGGGCACCGATGGACCCGGCATGCTCCAGGGCCTGTTCAACCGCGGCCCCTGGAACCTCGGCGGCGGTGAGGCCGCGGTGGACGCCACCGGCTGGAACGCCGCCGGCGGCTACCAGGTCACCTGGGTCCCGTCGATGCGGATGGTGGTCAACCTCGCCGACCTCGACAAGTCCCGCTGGATCAACCTCACCGGCGCCTCCGGGCACGCCTACGACGCGCACTACTACGACCAGACCGACAAGTGGGCCAAGGGCGACCTGCTGCCCTGGGCGTACAGCGAGAAGGCCGTGAAGAACGCGGGCAAGGACACGCTGACGCTGTCCCCGTAGGGGCGGGCGCCGCGCACGCCGCCACCTGGTGAGCGCCGAGCCGTCGGGCGGGCCGGAGGAATCCGGTCCGCCCGACGGCTTTTCCGGCTCCTGCCGGGCCGCGCTGCCGGGTCGCGCGCCGGGTGCGCTGCCCCAGCAGCCGCCCGCCCGTATACGGCCCGCCTCAGCCCTCCGCGGACTCCCCCGGCTCCGTGAACCGATGCACCCCCGACGGGGTCACCGCGGCATGCACATGCCGGTCGTGCGGCTCGCCCGGCACCTCCGCCAGCACCTCCGCGTCGTACAGCAGCACCACCAGCGACGCCCGCGCCCCGGCCCGCTCCAGCCGCGCCAGCACCCGGTCGTAGGAGCCGCCGCCGCGCCCCAGCCGCAGCCCGCTGCGGTCCACCGCGAGCCCCGGCAGCAGCACCACGTCCGCCTCCGTGACGGCCTCCGGGCCCAGCCGCTGCCCGTCCGGCTCCAGCAGCCCGCGGCCCGCCCGTACGAGGCCCTCGGCGCCCTCGTAGAGCGCCCAGTCCAAGTCGTTGTCGGGCAGCAGCACGGGCAGCAGCACCTGCACCCCCTCTGCCCGCAGAAGATCGAGCAGGGCGCGGGTGGAGGGCTCACCGCCTATCGAGACATACGCGGCAACCGTCGGCAGCGCCCCGGGCCGCGACGCGACCGGCCACACCAACTCGTCCAGCTCCAGCGCACGTCGGGCCAGCGCCTCGCCCGTCGCCGCGACGACATCCCGCGGCAACGCTCTCCTCACCTCCAGGAGGTCCTGCCGCAACCTGCGCTTCCTATCGTGGCCAATGCTCACTGTGCGCCCTTGCTCCCGCTCTCATGCTCTATTCACCGGACCCTCATCATCGTGCCGATAGGGCCGGTTATGGTGTCGCGCATGACCCCATCGCACACACGGATCAGCAAGGCTGTCATCCCAGCAGCCGGCCTCGGCACCAGGTTTCTCCCCGCCACAAAGGCCACACCCAAGGAGATGCTCCCGGTAGTCGACAAGCCCGCCATCCAGTACGTGGTGGAGGAGGCCGCCGCCGCCGGGCTCTCCGACGTCCTGATGGTGACCGGCCGCAACAAGCGCCCGCTGGAGGACCACTTCGACCGCAATTACGAGCTCGAAGAGGCCCTGCACCGCAAGGGCGACGAGTCCCGCCTCGCCAAGGTGCAGGAGTCCAGCGACCTGGCGACCATGCACTACGTACGCCAGGGCGACCCCAAGGGCCTGGGCCACGCCGTGCTGTGTGCCGCACCACACGTGGGCGACCAGCCCTTCGCGGTCCTCCTCGGCGACGACCTGATCGACCCCCGCGACCCGCTGCTGGCGCGCATGGTCGAGATACAGGAGCAGTACGGCGGCTCCGTCATCGCCCTCATGGAGGTCGACCCGGCGCAGATCCACCTCTACGGCTGCGCGGCCGCCGCCCCCACCGGCGACGACGATGTCGTGGTCGTCTCCGACCTGGTCGAGAAGCCCGACCCGGCCGAGGCCCCCAGCAACCTCGCCATCATCGGCCGCTACGTCCTCGACCCGGCCGTCTTCGAGGTGCTGCGCAAGACCGCCCCGGGCCGCGGCGGCGAGATCCAGCTCACCGACGCCCTCCAGGCGCTGGCCGCCGACCCCGCCCTCGGCGGCCCGGTGCACGGCGTGATCTTCAAGGGCCGCCGCTATGACACCGGCGACCGCGGCGACTATCTGCGTGCCATTGTCCGACTGGCATGCGAACGTGAAGACCTGGGCCCGGACTTCCGGACCTGGCTTCGCAGTTACGTCACCGAGGAGATGTAAGACGTTGAACAACGCCACCGGCCGGACCAGCCACCAGGACCGCGTCTGGTCGGTGGCCGAGCATCTCGACGACGTGCTGTCGAAGATCGCTCCGCTCGACCCGATCGAGCTGCAACTCCTCGACGCCCAGGGCTGCGTCCTGGTCGAGGACATCACAGTCCCCGTCGCCCTGCCGCCCTTCGACAACAGCTCGATGGACGGCTACGCGGTCCGGGCCGCCGATGTCGCGGACGCCACGGAGAGCGCCCCGGTCGCCCTCACCGTCATCGGCGACGTCGCGGCGGGCAGCGGCGAGCTGCCCGGGATCGGGCCCGGCCAGGCCGCCCGCATCATGACCGGCGCCCCGGTACCACCCGGCGCCGAGGCCGTCGTCCCCGTCGAGTGGACCGACGGCGGCACGGGCCAGGGGCCGGCCGCCACGATGCGCGCCCACAGCGCCGCCCCCGAGGACGCCGGCGGCGAGGTCCGCGTCCACCGCCCGGCCGCCGCCGGCGCCCATATCCGCGCCCGCGGCAGCGATGTCACCGAAGGCGAGATGGCCCTGCGGGCGGGCACGGTCCTCGGCCCCTCCCAGATCGGCCTGCTCGCCGCCATCGGCCGCGGCACGGTCCGGGTCCGCCCCCGCCCCCGCGTCGTGGTGCTCTCGACCGGCAGTGAACTGGTCCAGCCCGGCGAGGCGTTGGGCCCCGGCCAGATCCACGACTCCAACAGCTTCCAGCTCACCGCCGCCGCCCGCGCCGCCGGCGCCATCGCCTACCGCGTCGGCGCCGTCGCCGACGACGCCGACACCCTCCGATCCACCCTGGAGGACCAGCTCATCCGGGCCGACATCCTCGTCACCAGCGGCGGTGTCAGCGTCGGCGCGTATGACGTCGTCAAGGAGACCCTGGTCGCCCTGTCCGCCACGGAGGCCGACGGTTCGTCCCTCGCGGGCGGCACGGTCGAGTTCCGCAGGCTCGCCATGCAGCCCGGCAAGCCCCAGGGCTTCGGCCTCATCGGCCCCGACCGCATCCCGCTGCTCGCCCTGCCCGGCAACCCCGTCAGCTCGTATGTCTCCTTCGAGCTGTTCGTCCGCCCGGCCATCCGCGCCCTCATGGGCCTGTCCGAGGTCCACCGGCCCACCACTCCCGCCCGGTGCACCGAGGCCGTCGCCTCCTCGCCCAAGGGGAAGCGCCAGTTCCTGCGCGGCTCCTACGACGCCGGGGCCGGCACGGTCACCCCCGTCGGTGGCGCCGGCTCCCACCTGATCAAAGCCATGGCGCACGCCAACGCGCTGATCATCGTCCCCGAGGACACCACCGAGGTCCCCGCGGGCGCGGACGTGGAGGTCGTCCTGCTCGGATAGCCCGCTGCCGCCGGGGGTACGGTGTCGTCCCACAGGCGGCAGTTTGGTACCGGGAGAACGATGAGCAGCGGCCAGCAACACCTCACCCATCTCGACGCGGCGGGCGCGGCGCGGATGGTCGACGTCTCCGGGAAGGACGTCACCGCCCGCACCGCTCGCGCCCGCGGCCGCGTCCTGGTGTCATCGCAGGTCATCGAGCTGCTGCGGGGCGAGGGCATGCCCAAGGGCGATGCCCTCGCCACCGCCCGGATCGCCGGCATCATGGGCGCCAAGCGCACCCCCGAGCTGATCCCGCTCTGCCATCCGCTGGCCGTCTCCGGCGTCACGGTCGACCTCACCGTCACCGACGACGCCGTCGAGATCACCGCCACGGTCAAGACCACCGACCGCACCGGCGTCGAAATGGAGGCGCTGACCGCGGTCTCCGTCGCCGCCCTCACCGTCGTCGACATGGTCAAGGCCGTCGACAAGGCCGCGGTGATCTCCGACATCCGCGTGGAGGAGAAGACCGGCGGCAAGTCCGGTGACTGGAGCCGGTCATGACCTCCGCCCGCGCCCTCGTCGTCACCGCCTCCAACCGCGCCGCGGCCGGCCTCTACGCCGACAAGAGCGGTCCGCTGCTCACCGAGGGCCTGGCGGCCATGGGCTTCGAGGTCGACGGCCCGCAGGTGGTGCCCGACGGCGAGCCGGTGGAGGCCGCCCTGCGCGGCGCCGTCTCCTCCGCCCGCTACGCCGTCATCCTCACCACCGGCGGCACGGGCCTGTCGCCCACCGACCGCACCCCCGAGGCCACCCGCCGGGTCCTGGACTACGAGGTCCCCGGCATCCCCGAGGCGATCCGCGCCGCCGGCCGCACGAAGGTCCCCACCGCCGCGCTCTCCCGCGGCCTGGCGGGCGTCGCCGGTACGACCCTGATCGTCAACCTCCCCGGCTCCTCCGGCGGCGTCCGCGACGGCCTCGCCGTCCTCACCGACCTGCTGCCGCACGCCGTCGACCAGATCCGCGGCGGCGACCACCCCAGACCTTCCGGGAGCCCGAGCTGAACGCGCCCTGGCCGGTGATCCTGACGGATGGTGAGGTCACCCTCCGCCCGATAAGGGTGCGCGACCAACGGGCCTGGCGCGAGGTCAACCGCCGTAACCGCGACTGGCTGCGCCCCTGGGAAGCCACCATCCCGCCGCCCCCGCCGGGCCTCGCGCCGCCGAACCGCCCCACGTTCCGTCAGATGGTCCGCCACCTCCGCGGCGAGGCGCACGCCGGCCGGATGCTGCCGTTCGTCGTCGAATACCGCGGCCGGCTCGTCGGCCAGCTGACGGTGGCGGGTATCACCTGGGGCTCCATGTGCTCCGCTCATATCGGCTACTGGGTCGACCAGGAAGTCGCCGGCCGCGGTGTCATCCCGACGGCCGTGGCGCTCGCCGTCGACCACTGCTTCCGGGCCGTGGGCCTGCACCGCATCGAGATCTGCATTCGCCCGGAGAACACCCCCAGCCGCCGGGTGGTCGAAAAGCTCGGGTTCCGCGAAGAAGGCATCCGCCCGCGCTACCTGCACATCGACGGCGCCTGGCGCGACCACGCGGTTTTCGTCCTCACCGCGGAAGAGGTGCCCGAAGGCATGCTCAACCGCTGGCGGCGAAGGAAACCCCGGACGCCCGGCGCACCCCACAAATAAAATAAATGTTCGAATGTATTCGCCGAATGACCGGATCGGCGGAGGAGCTGATCTCTACGATCACAAAAAAGTTCGAGATATCAGCCAGATCGTGCGACACACCGGCCCAATTGGCGGATGGCCCCATGCAAACCCCTCTACCGTGTGAGTTGTGAGAAGCAGCGGCCTCATCTACGCAGTCATCGTCGGGGCCTGGGCTGCCTATTTGGTGCCGATGTGGCTCCGTAGGCAGGACGAGCTCAACGAGGCCCGTCCGACCGAGCGTTTCAGCACCGCCATCCGGCTGCTGTCCGGACGCGCGGCCATGCAGCGCCGCTACGACAAGCGGCACGGGGAGTACCCCGCCGACGATGCGGGCGAAGAGGACCCGGACGCTCCGGCCGACGAGGCCGCCGCCCGGGCCTTTGGCGACCCCGCTGCGGACCCGGCCGAGGCCGGCCACACCCGGGTGCAGTCCGCTCCTCCGCGCCCCTCCGCCGCCGAGCGGACCAAGCGCGCCAAGGTCCTCGCCCGCCGCCGTCGCACCACCACCATCCTGTTCCTCACCTTCACCGTCGGCGCCATCGTCGCCGCGGTCGGCGGCCTCCCCTTCCTCTGGGCCCCCGCCCTCCCCGCCCTCCTCCTGACCGCGTACATCATTTACCTGCGCGCCCAGGAGCGGCGGCGCTTCACCTTCACCATGGACCGGCGCAAGGCGGAGGCCGCGGCCCAGCGACTGCGGGAGGGGCGGCGCCGCCCTCCGCAGGCGGCCGAGCAGCCGCCCGCCGACGATCACGCGGCCGAGGCCGGCGCTGACCTCCCGGCCGAGGCCGCCCCGGAACCGCCCCGCACCGCGACCCCCGCCCACACCGCGGGCCGCCGCGCCCTGGTGGAGGAGACCGACCACGCCGAGTGGGTCGACCAGCAGCGCGAACGCGAGCGCCCCGCCCCCGGCAGCTGGGAGCCGGTCCCGGTCCCCCTCCCCACCTACGTCACCGCCCCGGTCGCCCCGCGCGCCACCAGCCATGTCGACCTGGACGCCGACGACGCCTGGAGCTCCGCCCGCTCCAGCGCCGCCGCCGACCACCCCCACCACGACCCCCAGGCGGACCGCCCCACCCACCCCGGCCGCCGCATCCGCGGCCGCACCCCCCTCTTCGACCAGTACGAGGACGAGGACCGCCCACGCGCGGCGAACGAGTGACGGCCCTCCGCTGACCAGCACCGGAAGCGATTTCCGAGCACCGCGACCGAGATGCTAGAGTTTCACTCGTCGCAAGGGCCTGTGGCGCAGCTGGTAGCGCACCTCGTTCGCAACGAGGGGGTCAGGGGTTCGAATCCCCTCAGGTCCACAGCACGTCAAAGCCCCCGCCGGGGATATCCGGTGGGGGCTTTTTCGTATGGCGTGCCTGTCGGTGCCGGCGGTGGCCGGGCGCCAACCGCCGCTCATGGAGCTGCGGCTGCGGCCCCTGCGGGAGTCAGAGGGTGAAGAGCCAGAGCATGACGCCGACGGGGGTGAGGGCCGCGGCCAGGCCGACGGTAAGGCAGACGCCGGCCAGGAGCTTGAACACCTTGGGGCGCTGGGCGCGGCATGCGGCGAAGCATGTGAAGCCGGCGATGGCGAGGCACGGCAGCATGACGAAGACGAAACCGAACGCTGCCACGGGTCCCCCGGCGTGCTCATCCCACCCCTGTGTACAGCAGGAAAGTACAGCACCCACTGGGGCGGGTGAGGCCGCCGCCATCGGGCGGCGGTTGAGTGGCCGGTCGGCCCTCGCTCGGCCTCGGCGGCCGGCCGGGTGCGGGCTGAGGGGGGCTCAAGGGGAGTGGGGTGGGGGCCTGTCGGCGGTGGGGGCTAGCGGTGGTGGCGGTGAGGGTGGTGAGGGTGGTGAGGGCGGTGATGATGGCTGTGGCTGTGGCTGTGGCTGTGGCTGTGGCTGTGGCTGCGGCCGGGGCCGTGGCTGTGGTGGTGTCTGGGGCGGGTGTGGTGGCGGTGCGGGTGTGAGGTGGGGGTGGGGTGGGTGAGGCGGATGCCGCGTTTGGCCAGGTAGGGGAGGGGGTTGATGTCCGAGCCGTAGTGGCGGCTGGTGCGGACCTCGAAGTGGAGGTGGGGGCCGGTGGCGCGGCCGGTGGCGCCGCTGTAGCCGAGGTGGGTGCGGGCGCGGACCTTCTGGCCGGGGCGGACCGTGATGCGGGAGAGGTGGCCGAAGAGGGTGTAGTGGCCGTCGTTCATCCGGATCGTCACGGCCTTCCCGTAGGCGCCCGACCGTTTGGCGAGGACCACGGTGCCGGAGCCCACGGACCTGACCTTGGTCCCGGTGCGGACGGCGAGGTCTATGCCCGTGTGGTGACCGGCCTGCCAGCTGCCGCGGACGCCGTACGGCGAGCTGATGCGGTGGCGGACCTTCGTGGGGTGGTCCGAGGTGCCGGCCGGGGCGGCGAGGGCCACCTGGGAGGCCGCCAGGGCGAGGACACAGCTCGTGGCCGTCGGGGCCATGGCGAGCAGCAGCATTCTGCGCAGCGGGGTGCTTTTGCGGAACGTGGTCATAGTTGCGAGCCCACGCCTGGTGGCGGGCGCGCGCATCCCGGGGCGGGGCAGCGGGCCGCCGAACGGGTGGAGAAGCGTCCGCCGGGCGGGTCTTGTTCGGGCGGGCGGTGAGGGATGAGCTCGGGCGGCGGGGGTGAGTTCGGACGGGGGTGAGTTCGGGCGGGCGGCGGGGGACGAGCCCGGACGGTCGGCGGGTGGGGGATGAGCTCGGGCGGGTGGACGGGACGAGGTCGGGCAGGTGCCGGGCGGGGCCGGGGGTGGCTCAGCCCGCCGGGTGTGCGGTTTCTGCCAGGCGTTCGACTGCCTTGAGGACCTCGCCGGCGCCGTCCTCGGCGGCGAGACGGTGGGCGGCGGCGCGGGCGTGGTCGCGACGGGCCGGGGCGGCGGTGGCCTGGGTGATGGCCTGGGACAGGCGGGCGACGGCGCGGTCCCCGGACAGCTCCTTGAAGGGGATCGGGGCGGTGGCGACGCCCAGGGAGGCCAGGCGGGCGGCCCAGAAGGGCTGGTCGGCGGTGACCGGGACCGGGATGGTGGGGACTCCGGCGCGTACGCCCGCGGCGGCGGTGCCGGCGCCGCAGTGGTGCACCACCGCGGCCATCCGGGGGAAGAGGAGGGCGTGCGGGACCTCGCCGATGGTGAGGAGGTCGGCGTCCGCGGAGGTGTGCCCGACGGACAGGCCGGCCCAGCCGGACTGGAGGATGCCGCGGACCTTGGCGCGGCGCAGCGCGGCCGCCGCGAGCGTGCTCAGCCGCTCGCCCTCGCCGCCCGCCATACTGCCGAAGCCGAGGAACACCGGGGGCGGGCCCGCGGCCAGGAAGTCCTCGACGACCGGCGGGAGTCGGTCGTCCGGCGCATGCCAGGGCCACCAGTTGCCCACGACGTCGAGGCCGGGCCGCCAGTCCGTGGGGCGGGGCACCAGGACCTCGCTGAAGCCGTGCAGGACCGGCCGGCCGGAGGTTTCGGCACGGCGGCGGACCGTACGGGGCGTGGCGGGCGGCAGTCCGAGGCGGGCGCGCAGTTCGCGGGTCGCGTCGGCGTAGAGGCGGTCGACGATGCGGAGGGAGAGCCGGCCGGCGGCGCGGTTGCCCCACCGGCCCAGGGAGCGGCCGCCGCTGACCACCGGGGCGAAGTCACCGGTGGGGGCGCCGGGCACGAGGGGCAGGTCCAGGAACGGGATGCCCCGCGCCTCCGCGAGGTGGTGGCCGAGCGGTGCGGTGGTGGCGGAGAGCAGGAGCAGGCCGGTGTCCTCGCGGGCGGCGTCGGCGAGGCCGCCGCCCAGTTCCTTGATGAAGGCGGCGGCCTGGCGCATCAGGTCGCGGTTGCCGCCGGGGCCCGGGGGGCGGCCCGGCTCGGCGGTGTCCGCGGTGGCGGCGGGGCGGGTGCGGGGGTCGGCCGGCAGCCGGCGGAACTCCAGGCCGGCGGCCCGTACGAGTGCGGCGTAGCTGTCGTGGGTGGCGAGGGCGACCTCGTGGCCGGCCGCGCGGAGCCGGGCGCCCAGGCCGGTGTACGGGGCGATGTCGCCGTACGATCCGGCGGCCGTGATCAGGATCTTTGTCATGGGACGGTCAGCCCTTCTTCGGGTCGGGTGGGGGCGCGTTCGGTCGGGTGAGTGGGGGCATGCGGCTTCGGGGCGGGCAGGGCGGGGATGGCCGCCGTGGACGGGAATGCCGCGCATGCCGGGTGCGACGGGCGTCGCGGGTGTGCCGCGCAGGGCAGGCACGGCAGGCAGGCATGGCGATGGGGCGGATGCCTCGGCCCTCGCGGCCGGCAGCCGCCCGGCAGTGGCCCCGGGCGGGCAGCTGCCCGGCACCCCCGTGACCGGCAGTTGCCCGTCCCTCAGCCCGTACCGGGAGCCGCCCGCCCCTCGCCCCGTACCGGCAGCCGCACCCTCAGCCCCCGTCACCCCGCGACTGGCGGACCGCGTTGGCGTGTACGGCGGTGCGCAGGTAGGGGGCGAGGCCGGGGCGTTGTTCGGTGGGTGGGACGACCAGGGCGAAGGCGCGGGGGTCGGTGGCGAAGTCGTCGGCGATCCGGGCGTGCATGTCGGTGGGGCACGGGGTGAACCAGCGGGCGATGTGCTGCCGGTGCTCCTCCGCGAGGTCCATGGCGGGGGTGCCGTCCGCCGGTTCCCCGGCGTCGAAGGCGGTGCGGAGCCGCAGGCGCCAGTCGGCGGCCTCGGCCATGATTTTCGCCCAGTCCTCCTTGGAGTGCGCGGCGGCCCGCGCCATCGAGCGCTGATGGCCCTCGCGGTGCTGCCACTTGAGGTGGGCCTGGGTGGCGTAGGTGAGGTCGAAGGTCACCTCGCCGAAGACCTCGAACCGCTCCTCGGGGGTCAGCTCCACGCCGGTCTGCTGGACCTCCATGGCGTGTTCGGCGACCTCGACCAGCCGTCGCAGCTTGGTGATCTGGTCGTTGAGGAGGCGGTGCCGGGCGCGGAGGTGGTCCAGGGCGTTGGCCTGCGGGTCCTCCAGGATGGCGGCGATCTCGTCGAGGGGGAAGCCGAGTTCCCGGTAGAAGAGGATCTGCTGGAGCCGCGCGAGGTCGGCGTCGCTGTAGAGGCGGTAGCCGGCGGGGCTGCGGTCGCTGGGGGAGAGCAGACCGGACTTGTCGTAGTGGTGCAGGGTCCGCACCGTGATCCCCGCGAAGCCGGAGACCTGCCCGACCGAGTAGCTCATCGCAGCGCCTTTCGTCCCGTCATGTCCGGTCGGCCCGCCGTCTTCCGGTGGTGAGGTCACCGGTGGCCGGGGCCGTGCCGTGGCTTCAGAGTGGGGCCTGACGTTGCGTGAGGGTCAAGCGGGACGGGGGCGGGGCGGGTGCCGGGGGCTGCCCGCCCCGTCGGGGCCGTTCGCGAGGGGCGGGCGGCGGGCCCGTCCGGCCGGTTCAGCCGTCCGGATACCGGTCCTGGAGCACCGAGGCCACCAGCGCCTGGACGTCCTCCCGGTCCAGGCCCTCGGCGCGGGCCCGGTCCATCCAGGAGCGGAGTTCCTCGCGGAGCAGGGCGTCCGCGGCGGACTCGGGGCGGGCGAGCGTACGGCTGACGAAGGTGCCGAGGCCGGGGCGTGGTTCGACCAGGCCCTCCCGCTCCAGCTCGCGGTAGGCCTTCAGGGTCGTATTGGGGTTGACCTTGGTCGTGGCGGCCACCTGGGCGGCGGTCGGCAGCCGGTCGCCCTCCACCAGGACGCCCAACCGCAGTGCCTGCTGGACCTGTTGGACGATCTGGAGGTAGGTGGCGACACCGCTGCGGCGGTCGATCCGGAACTCGACGACGCTCACCACCTCTCTGCTTCTTCCGCCCGTGCCGGCCTGTGGGGCGCCGGGGCCGGGCTGCCCGACCGCTTGATGATCAGGCCGGCCGTCCCGGGTGTCAAAGCGCCGCCCGGGACGCGCCCCGTACGCGATTCTCCCGCGGTCGGCCGCCCGTACCGGCCGTCGCGTGGCTGCCCGTTCAGAGCGGCCGCCGGTGTGCCCGCCACACGACGAACGCCAGCACCACGACGGCCAGCGCCAGCAGAATCCCCGCGCCCCGCCACTGCATCCCGGCCATCTGCTCGTAGTCGAAGTACTGGGTCACCCGGTTGACGATGCCCAGCTTGGCCCGGCAGGCCTCGGCGTCGCCGTTGACGCAGGTGCCGAAGCCATAGAGCTTGCCGTCCGCGGTGGACACCCAGTCGTCCATCCGTACGGCGTCGAACGGCAGGCGGGGGCCGCTGTCGGAGTCGTACGGGTAGCTGACGCTGCGCAGGGTGCCGAGCCGGGGCCGGACCTGCTCGGCCCAGAGCACACCGCCGACCGTGGCGAGGACGGCGGTGGCCGCCATGGCCGGCACCACCCGCTTGATCAGCATGCCGAGGGCGATACCGCAGGAGGTCAGGAGCAGGGCCATGGCGACCGGGACGGGGCCGGTGCTGTCGAAGGGGCCGCCCGCCAGCCAGTCGCCGGTCGCGATCAGCTTGTGGGCCGGGGCCCACAGCCAGGTGAAGACGGCCGACAGCAGGGTGGTGCACAGCACCGTGACGGCCAGCGGCAGCCCGAGCGTGGCGGCGATCCAGCGGCCGCGGCTCACCGACTGGGTGGTGACCAGCTTGAGGGTGCCGTGCTCCTGCTCGCCCCCGATCAGCGGTGCGCCGAGGAAGACGCCGACGACGACGGGCAGGTACCGCAGCAGGGCGATGTCGCTGTCGAACGCCGAGCCGTAGCGGTTCTGGAACGCGGTGACCAGCCGTCCGTCGAGGTCGGGCGTGGTGCCCTGGGTGTGCAGGAAGTCCTGTACGCCGATGCGCTGGTAGACGAAGGCGGCGCAGCCCACCACGGTGGCCAGCAGGGTGAGGCGCAGGAGGGTGCGGTGCCGGCGCCAGACCAGCCAGGGCAGGCCGTGCAGCAGGCCGCGGCGGGTGGTGGCCGTACCGGCCGGGCCGCCCCCCTCGGCCGCGGCGGTAGGGCCGGATGTGTCGGTCGTGCTCATGCCGCGGCTTCCTCCGCTCCGTCGGCGCCGGTCCCGTCCATGACGAGGGTGGGGGCGTCGGGCGCGCGCAGATAGGCCAGCAGGACCTCCTCCATGCTCGGCGCCAGCACCTCCCAGCTGTCGGAGAGCGGGCCGCCGGTGCGGACCAGGGCGCTGAACTGCCGCCCGGTGACCCGGGATTCGACGACGGTGTGGTGCCGGCGCAGTTCCCCGGGCACCCCGTCGTCCCCCTCGGCGACGCCCGTCACCAGCAGGTGGGCGGGGATCAGGTCCTCGGTCAGGCCGGCCATCCGCAGCCGGCCCTCGGCGAGGACGAGGAGGTAGTCACACATGACCTCCATCTCGGAGAGCATGTGGGACGACATCAGGACGGTCGTGCCGTGTTCGGCGGCCTCGGCCATCAGCAGCCCGGACAGCTCGTGCCGGGCGAGCGGGTCGAGGTCGGACATCGGCTCGTCGAGCAGCAGCAGCTCGGGCCGCTTGCCGAAGGCGAGGGCGAAGGCGACGCGGGTGCGCTGGCCGCCCGAGAGGGTGCCGATGCGGGCGCTGAGCGGCACCTTGCCGGACCGGACGATGCGCTCGGCCAGCGCCTGGTCCCAGCGCGGGTTGAGCTCACGGCCCAGCCGCAGCGTCTCGGCCACCGTGAAGCGGGGGTAGAGCGGCTTGTCCTGGGCGAGGAAGGCGACCCGGGACAGCACGGCCGGGTCGGAGACGGGGACGCCGAACAGCTTCAGCGTGCCGGTGGTCGGCTGCACCAGCCGGGTCGCGGTGCCCAGGAAGGTGCTCTTGCCGGCGCCGTTGGGGCCGACGAGGGCGCAGATATGGCCCGCAGGGAGCCGGAAGGAGCAGTCCCGCAGCGCCCAGCCGCGGCGGTACTTCTTCCCCAGTCCTTCGGCCTCGATGGCCCATGGGCTCGGGTCGCTCACCCGGATCCCCCCTTTAGCTAGTTCATTAGTGGAATGAGTATGGGGAGCGGTACGGAGGCATGTCAACAATGGGCGGGCGGGGGTGGCGGGGCAGCCCTCCGCCCGCGCCGGACGGCGGGCTGCCCCGGCTGCCTCAGCCCTCCGCCACCAGCGCCTTCGCCATACAGCGGCTCTCCTCATACGTCCGGTACAGACCGAACTTCTCGACCATCACATAGCCGCTGGAGGCGTACAGCTCCAGCGCCTCCGGCTGCTTGGTCCCGGTCTCCAGCACCATCCGGGAGCGCCCCGCGGCCCGTGCGTCGGCCTCCAGGGCGGCCAGGATCCGCCGGGCCAGCCCCCGTCCGCGCGCCTCCGGGAGCACGAACATCCGCTTGATCTCGGCGTCGCCGACCGCGTACCCCTCCGCCGCGTCCTCCTGCCGCCGCCATCCGCCGGTGGCCAGCGGGCGGGTGCCGTCGTACGCGATCAGATACATGCCGTGCGGCGGGGTGAACATCTCCGGGGTGAGCGGGGTGATGTCGCCGTCGTCGCCGTAGCGCCGGGCGTACTCCTGCTGCACCAGCGCGTCGAGGGCGACCGCGTCGGGGTGGTCATAGCGGACGGGGCGTATCTCCATTCCAGAAAGCGTACGGGCGGGCGGGCGCCGGGTGCGATGAGGCCGGGGGCCGCGGGCCGCGAGGACCGGGCGCCCGGGGTATGGGAGCCTGACCCCTGGCCCGAGGTGAAGCGATGGGGCCGGGAAAGGGCTGGGTGAGGGTTTTGTACACCGTGACCTCGGTGAATGTGAACGGGCTGCGTGCCGCTGCCAAGAAGGGCTTCGTCCCGTGGCTGGCGGAGACCGCGGCGGATGTGCTGTGCCTGCAAGAGGTCCGGGCCGAGACCGCCCAGCTCCCGGACGAGGTGCGCGAGCCCGCGGGCTGGTACACCGTGCACGCCCCGGCGGCCGCCAAGGGCCGGGCCGGCGTCTCGCTCTACACCCGGCGGGAGCCGGACCGGGTCCGGATCGGCTTCGGCTCGGCGGAATTCGACACCAGCGGTCGCTATGTCGAGGCGGACCTGCCCGGTGTGACCGTCGCCAGCCTCTACCTCCCCTCCGGGGAGGTCGGCACGGAGCGGCAGGACGAGAAGGAACGCTTCATGGCGGAGTTCCTGCCGTACCTGGTCGGGCTGCGCAAGCGGGCCGCGGCGGACGGCCGTGAGGTGCTGGTGTGCGGTGACTGGAACATCGCGCACCAGGAGGCCGACCTGAAGAACTGGAAGGCCAACCGGAAGAAGTCCGGTTTCCTCCCGGAGGAGCGCGCCTGGCTGACCGACGTCCTGGACGGGACCCGCGGCGGCTACGTGGACGTCGTCCGCGCCCTGCACCCGGACACCGAGGGCCCGTACTCGTGGTGGTCGTACCGGGGCCGCGCCTTCGACAACGACGCGGGCTGGCGGATCGACTACGCCATGGCCACTCCCGGTCTCGCCGCGCGTGCGGTGAAGGCGTATGTGGAGCGGGCGGCCAGCTATGACCAGCGGTGGAGCGACCACGCACCCGTGACGGCCGTCTTCGACCGGTAGGCCCCGGGTGGGCCGTACGGGCTCCAGGAGCCGGTGAGCCGGCGGTGGCCGGCCCGCGGGCCCAACTGCGTTGTCAGTGGCCGCAGTTATTGTCCGGATCATGGGATACACAGAGGCCGAGACATACGACGGCGCGTGGGTCGACCACCCCGATCTCGTCAGGGCGTGGCGGGGCAGCACCACCCTGCTGACCTTGTCCTTCCCCCCGTTCCGCGACCCGGCGGCAGCCGCCGTTCCGTGGACTCCGAAACCGCACGACCCCATACGCGCCCGCCGCGTCGTCGAGTCGCTGGGCACCGTCGACGCGGTCCTGGAGGAGCTGCCGGTCCGCCGGACCGCAGACCTGGAGGAGCCGGAGATGCGGGCCGACCTCGACTATGTCGCGGTCGGCTGCTGGGGCGACCTGGTGTGGATCAGCGATCCGGCGCTGGGTGACTACGGCATGGGGTGCGGAATGGACGGGGAGATCGGTGTGCAGCGCGCGCTGCATCCGGAGGCCCGGATCGTCGGGACGATGTCCATGGATTACGGGCTCACCTACTGCCAGCACGCGGTGGACCTGCCCGGGGGCCGTCGGCTGGACGTCAGCGGGTGGATCGACGCCGAGGGCCTTGAGGTCACCGGTGACCCGGAGGACCTGCTGCGGGTCATCGGGATCGATCCCGCGACGGTGCGGAACACGTACACCGACCCCGACGAACCCGACAACATCGACTGGTGCGACTGGGACCGCTACACCGACTTCTTCGTCGGCGGCTTCGCCGACATCGACTGGAGTACCCAGCAGGACTTGCGGGCGTCCCTTTTCCGGGTCAGGCGCTCGGAAAGCGCCCAGGGCGACCTGGCCGAGGTGTGGCTCGGGAAGTGAGCCGGTCTCCCACGGGCCCGCTTTCCGGAGACGCCGGATTCCGCCGGGCATTCCCGTGTGCGGGGGCGCCGAGGGAATTCCCGGTGGCGGGGTGCGCGGCATTTCCCGCTGCCGGGTGACACGCAAGAGGCCGGTGGGGGTTGTCCGCGACGGCCGCGAGCAGCAAAACGGCCCGCCGGAGATTCCGGCGGGCCGTCACACTGGGGGGTGATGCGACCGCTGCGTCAGGAGACGCGCGAGAACTTCACGTAGCCACCGTTGTCGGGACGCTCGAAGATGCCGCGGAAGGCCCAGTTGATGTAGCCGCCGTCGCCCTGGTTCGTGAACTCGCCGTCCTCGAAGACCCAGATGCCGTAGACGACACCGTCATAGGTGGCGGTGCCGAACGACTGCACACCGTTGAAGTGGTCCTCGTACGGCTGGCTCAGGTTGTGGACCATGACGTTGTACTTGCCGCCGGCCGCGTAGAACGCCGACTCCATGAAGCTCTTGACGAAGCCCTCACGGTTCTGCGCGGTCTTGATCGACGACTCGATCTTGTTGGCGATGCCGAGAACGTCGACGTTCATGTTGAGGTTCGCGTTGGCACCGACGCTGACCGGCGACTCGCCGGCCGTGGCGGCGGGGGCCGCGGGGGCCGCGGGCGCCGCCGAGGCGGTCGCCGGGAAGGCGACGGCCGTGCCGGCCAGCGCGGCGCACAGGGCCGCCGTGGCAAGGCTCTTCTTCACGAGGTTCTTCTTGGACATGGTTCTCCTCGATGGGTACGGATGCATGCCTCTCCGGTCCCCTGTGCGGGTGGAGGGGACCGGAGAGGTGGCCCGGACGGCCGCGGGGGAAAGCGGCGGTCGCCGGCACGGAAGTGATGTTTCAAGACGGCGCTCATGATCCGCTCACATCGCGATCATGGTCTCCGCCGACAGCCCGCGTTTTTCATTGACATTCCGTCAATTCGCTGACGGTGTCCACATAGTGAGAGCGGTCGAGGCAAACGGAACCCTAGGTTCCCATCCGCGGTCTTTCTGGAAAAAGAGGCGATTTGCCGTGCCTGCATCGGCGGCGTGAAATCGAGGTCACAATGGTTCAGTTGCGGCTACTAGGGCCGGTTGAAATCGAAGTGAACAATGGGCGACTGCTGAGCCTCGGAACGGGCCGCCTGCGTACCGTGGCCGCGATTCTGATCAGCGAGGTCAATCAGGTGATCACGGTCGGCAGAATGATCGACCTGGCCTGGGACGCGGACCCGCCGGCCAGGGCGAGAGGTGTGGTCCACAACCATGTGCACCGTTTGCGGCGGCTGTTGGTCGGACAGGCCGAGATCGCCACCCGCGGCCAGGGGTATGTGCTGCTCGCCGATCCGTGTGCGGTGGACGTCAACCGGTTCCGGTATCTGGTGTCGGGGGCCCGCGAGGCCGAGCCGCGGACCGCCGTCGCGAAGCTGCGCCAGGCTCTCGGGCTGTGGCGGGGCGAGGCGCTGGCGGATGTGCCCGGCGAACGGGTGCGGCGGGCACTGGGTGCCGGGCTGACCCAGGCGAGGGTGGCGGCGCTCCAGGAGCTCGGCGCCAAGCTGCTGTTGCTCGGCCGGTACGGGGAGCTGGTCACGGAGCTGATGGCCTGGCTCGCGGAGCATCCGCTGCACGAGGAGCTGACCGCGCTGCTGATGCACGCGCTTCAGGCGAGCGGCAGACAGGCCGAGGCCCTCGACCACTATCACCGCACCCGACGCCATCTGAAGGACCAGTTGGGCATCGATCCCGGCCCGGCCCTCCGTGAGACCTATCTGGCGGTGCTGGACGGGAACCCCGCGAGCGCCCCGCCGTACGCCGGTCGTACGCCGGCCGGTCCCGGTCCCGGTTCCGGCCCCGGTTCCGGTTCCGGCCCGCGTCCGGGCTCCGGCCCCGGCCCCGGCCCGGGTCACGGCTCCCGTCCGCGCTCCGGCCCCGGCCCGGGGCCCGGCCCCGCCGCCCCGTACGGCTCCGGCTTCCCGTCGTCACCGCCCCCGGCCGTGGCCCAACTTCCGCCCCGTATAGCCGACTTCTGCGGCCGGGTGCGGGAGATTGTCGCGCTGGACCAGCAGCTGGACCGGCTGCCGCGGCCGGACTGTGTGGTGCTCACGGGCGCCGGAGGGACCGGCAAGACCACGCTGGCGGTGCACTGGGCGCACTCCCACAAGGACGAGTTCCCCGACGGGCAGCTCTTCGCCGACCTGCGGGGCTTGGAGCGTCCCCCGATGCGGCCGGCCACCGTACTGGCCATGTTCCTGCGGGCGTTGGGGGTGCCGGAGGCAAGGATCCCCGAAACCCTGGCGGAGCGCTCGGCGCTGTACCGCTCGCTGCTGGCCGGCCGGCGGATGCTCGTCGTGCTGGACAACGCCGGCACGGCCGAGCAGGCGCGCCCGCTGCTGCCCGCGACACCGGGCTGTCTGGCGGTGGTGACCAGCCGGCGGCGGCTGAGCGGGCTGGTGGTCCGCGACGGGGCGGCCCTGCTCACGGTCGGGCCGTTCGCCACGGAGGACGCCCTGGAGCTGCTGGACAACGTGCTGGGCCGGTTCCGTGTCGCGGCGGACCGGGACGCCGCGAGGGCGCTCGTCGAGCGGTGCGACAGACTGCCGCTGGCGCTGCGGATCGCCGCGGCCCGGCTGATGGCGCACCCGGACTGGTCGCTGGGGCACTGGACGGCGAAGCTGGCCGATGAGCGGCGCCGGCTCCAGGAGCTGTCCGCGCACGACGCCGACCTGGCGGTGGAGACCAGCCTCTATCTCAGCTATCGCGCGCTGTCGAGCGGGGCCGCCCGGCTGTTCCGCCTCCTCGGGCTGCACCCCGGCCCGGACGTGGACGCGCCCACCGCCGCGGCACTGGCCGGCCGCGATCTGGACCGCACCCACCGCCACCTCGCCGAACTGGGTGACGCGCACCTGGTCGAGGAGCAGCCGCAGGGGTCCTACGTACGGACCGATCTGGTGCGCATCTATGCCGAGCAGCTCGTCGCGGTCGAGGAGACACCGACCGAGCGGGACCTGGCCCGGCAGCGGCTGCGCGACCACACGGCGCGCTACGGGCCGGGGCGGTACTGAGCCGCGGCCGCCCGGCGGCCCGCGGTCACTGCTCCTGGCGCCCCTCCTCGCGCCGCCACTGCGCCAGCTCGGCCCGGACCCGGCGGTCCATGGCCATGGAGAGCTCGGCCTCGACCACGCCCTTGGTGAGCGGGCGGAGCTTTTCGATGGTCTCGCCGATGTGGTCGACCTCCTGGGGGCCGACGTCCTCGCACGCCGCGATGCGGCTGAGGACGTCGGAGAGGAGGTGGGTGCGGATGAGGCCGGTGAAGACATCGGCGAGGGCGTCGGCGTGGGCGCGCACCTGGCGGCCGGCTTCCAGCACGGCGGCCAACGGGATGCCCTGGTGGACGAGTTCGGTGGAGGCGTCCAGGAGGCGGCGGCTGATGTGGACGAACTCGTCGCCGTCGACGGCGAGATAGCCGAGGTCCAGGGACGTGCTGAGGTTCTCGGCGGTGATGTCCTCGCTGAAGTGGTCGGCGAGTTCCTCGGGGGTGAGGCGGACCGGGGTCTCCTCGGACCAGGCCGGGACCAGGGGGTTCTCCAGGCCGAGGAGTTCGCCCACATCGCGGCCGTTGTCGAAGGCCGAGAGGAGCTCGGCGATGCCGCCGAGGGTGTGGCCGCGCTCCAGGAGGGCGCCGATGGTGCGCAGCCGGGCGAGATGGTGCTCGTTGTACCAGGCGATCCGGCCCTCGCGGCGCGGCGGCGGGATGAGCTTGCGCTCGCGGTAGAAGCGCAGCGTACGGACCGTGATGCCGGCTTCCTCGGCCAGGTCGGCCATGCGCAATTCGCGCGCGGCGGGGTGGCCCGCGGGCTCCGTCCGCTCGTCCTGGGGGTTCTCGTTCGCTGCCACGGACTCAGCCTATGCCGGGGGTGCGACGCGGGTCCGGCGTACGAGCGGCGTGCGACCGGCGGTAACTTCCTGCCGCCCGCCCCCTACCGCTCGGTACGTGGCTGCCCTACGCTCCCATTGCGCCAGTGATTGCTGGCGCAGTTGGGCGGGCGGCTGTGACGCCGAAGGTCATGGCACCGAAGATGGCAGGGAAGAACGTCGAACTCGGGAGGCGGCGGGATGGCCGAGCGCGAGCGCGGGCATGTGCGGGTTGCGGTGATCGGATCGGGCTTCGGTGGTCTGGGGGCGGCGGTCCGGCTGCGGCGCCAGGGGATCACCGACTTCGTGGTCCTGGAGCGGGCCGGTGCGGTGGGCGGCACCTGGCGGGACAACAGCTATCCGGGATGTGCGTGCGATGTGCCCTCGCACCTGTACTCCTTCTCCTTCGCGCCCAACCCGGAGTGGCCGCGCAACTTCTCCGGGCAGCCGCATATCCGCGCGTACCTGGAGCGGGTCACCGACACCTTCGGGCTGCGGCCGCACCTCCGCTTCAACTCGGAGGTGCGCGCCCTGCGGTGGAACGGGGACGCGCTGCACTGGGAGCTGGAGACGGCGAGCGGGCCGCTGACCGCCGATGTGGTGGTGTCGGCGACCGGGCCGCTGTCGGACCCCAAGGTGCCCGATATTCCCGGGCTGGACACCTTCCCCGGCAAGGTCTCGCACTCCGCCCGCTGGGACCACGACTACGACCTGCGCGGCAAGCGTGTCGCCATGATCGGTACGGGCGCCTCGGCGATCCAGATCGTGCCCGCCATCCAGCCGGACGTGGAGCGCCTCACGCTCTTCCAGCGCACCCCGCCCTGGGTGCTGCCGCGCGCCGACCGCAAGATCAGCGCGGCCGAGAAATGGCTGCACACCAAGGTCCCGGCCACCCGGGCCGCGCGCCGCGGGCTGCTGTGGGGCCTCCGGGAAATGCAGGTCAGCGCCTTCACCAAGCGCCCCAATGAGCTGGGCCTGATCGAGTTCCTGGCCCGGAACCATATGAAGAAGGCCGTCAAGGACCCGGCGCTGCGGGCCGCGCTGACCCCCGACTACCGCATCGGCTGCAAGCGCATCCTGCTCTCCAACACCTACTACCCGGCCCTGGCGCAGCCGAATGTGGACCTGGTCGCCGCGGGGCTGACGGAGGTCCGCGGCAGCACCCTCGTCGGGTCCGACGGGAGCGAGGCGGAGGCCGATGCGATCGTCTTCGGCACCGGGTTCCATGTGACCGATATGCCGATCGCGCAGCGCGTCACGGGTGCCCACGGCACGACGCTGGCCGAGGAGTGGAAGGACGGCATGGAGGCGCTGCGCGGTGCCAGCGCGGCCGGCTTCCCCAACTTCCTCACCATCATCGGGCCCAACACCGGCCTCGGGAACAGCTCGATGATCTTGATGATCGAGGCGCAGCTGAACTACCTGGCCGACTTCATGCGCCAGCTGGACGTCCTCGGCGGGAAGATCGCACTCGACGCCCGGCCGTCCGCCGTCCGGGACTGGAACCGCAAGGTCCAGCAGCGGATGACCCGCACGGTGTGGAACACCGGCGGCTGCGACAGCTGGTATCTGGACGCCAACGGTCGCAACACCACCGTCTGGCCGGGCACCACCGGGGAGTTCAAGAAGGTCACCCGGCAGGTCGACCTCGCGGAGTACGAGGTGCTGCGGCCCCCGAAGGCCGCGGGCAAGAGCACCGGCGAGCGTGCGGAGGTGGCCGCATGAGCCGCCGGCCCGCCCACGTCACCAGCGGTCCGTACGCCCCGCCGGTGCCGCGCACGACCCGGACCGTCACCTCGGCCGACGGCGCCCGGCTGTACGCCGAGATCCACGGCCCCGAGTCCGCCCCCGCCGTCGTCCTCGCGCACGGCTGGACCTGCTCGACCGCCTTCTGGGCCCCGGTCGTCCGCGAGCTGGCCACCGACCACAAGGTCGTCGTCTACGACCAGCGCGGCCACGGCCGCAGCCCCGCCGTCGGCCCGGCGGGCCACAGCACCCATGCCCTCGCCGACGACCTGGTCGCCGTACTGGAGGCGACCCTGGAGACGGGCGAACGCGCCGTGCTGGGCGGCCACTCCATGGGCGGCATGACGATCATGGCTGCCGCCGAGCGGCCCCAGCTGCGCGAGCGCGCCGCGGCCGCGCTGCTGTGCAGCACCGGCAGCGCCGATCTGCCCGCCGAATCACGGGTATTCCCGCTGCGCAGCCCGCGGGGCCGCCGGCGCGCGCACCGGCTGATGCTGCGCTCACGGGCCCCGCTCGGCCCCGTATCGCCGCTCACCCGGAGCGCCCTGAAGTACGCCACGATGGGGCCGGGCGCCACCGCCGAGCAGATCGAGGCCTGTGCCCGCATCGTGCACGGCTGCCCGACGGCGGTACGGGCCCGCTGGGGCACGGTGCTCGACGGCCTCGAACTGACCGGTGGCGCCGCCCGGCTGGAGCTGCCGACCGCGGTCCTCACGGGCACCGCCGACCGGCTCACCCCGCCGGTGCAGGCCCGTCGGCTGGCCTCCGTCCTGCCCGACTTCCGCGGGCTGACCGAGCTGCCGGGCCTGGGGCACATGACGCCGATCGAAGACCCCGGCGCGGTCTCCGGACGGCTGCGCGCACTCGTACAGGACCATCTGCGCGGCACCGGCACCGCCGCGACCACCGAAGTCCCCGATGGCACCCGGCAGAAGAAGGAGAAGACGGTATGAGCGCGAGCAGGAGTCTGGCCGGGCAGGTCGTGGTGGTGACGGGTGCGGCGCGCGGGGTCGGTGCGCTGCTGGCCCGCAAGCTGTCGGCGCGCGGGGCGACGCTGGCACTGGTGGGGCTGGAGCCGGACGAGCTGCGCGGGGTGGCGGCCGGGCTGCACGGCCCGGCGCACCACTGGCACGCCGATGTCACCGATCACGAAACGATGGCCCGGGTCGCGGGCGAGGTCAAGGACCGCTTCGGCAAGGTCGATGTGGTCGTCGCCAACGCCGGGGTGGCGAGCGGCGGCCCGTTCGCCGGCTCCGACCCGGTCGCCTGGAAGCGGGTCATCGAGGTCAACCTCATCGGGGGCGCGGTCACCGGCCGGGCCTTCCTGCCCCTCCTCACGGCGTCCCGCGGCTACTTCCTCCAGATCGCCTCGCTGGCCGCGATCACCCCGGCGCCGATGATGACCGCGTACTGCGCGTCCAAGTCGGGTGTCGAGGCCTTCGCGCATAGCCTGCGCGCCGAGGTCGGCCACCGGGGCGTACGGGTCGGCGTCGGCTATCTGAGCTGGACGGACACCGACATGGTGCGGGGCGCCGACCAGGACGACCTCATGCGCGAGCTGCGCTCCCGGCTGCCCTGGCCGTCGAACAAGACCTATCCGCTGGGCCCCGCCGTCGACCGGATCGTCGCGGGCATCGAGCGCCGCTCGGCGCATGTCTACGGGCAGTGGTGGCTGCGCGGGATGCAGTCGGTCCGGGGATATCTGCCCGCGCTCATCGGGACGGTGGGCCAGCGGGAGATGCGGCGCTTCGGGGACCGGCTGGAGGGGCTGCGGGTCGGTCTGCTGGGTGCCGGCGGCGTGGCCGACGAGAAGGCACGGGCGGACCGGTGAGCCGCCGCCGATGAGCGGCGATCCTCACGGACCGTAGTCAATCGTGATCGAAATGCGAGCAATGTCCGGGCGTGTCACGCTGAATCGGGGCCAAAACCCCCCTTACACCCCACTAGGAGTGAACAGCATGGGCATCAAGGACCAGTTCCAGGACAAGGCCAACGAGCTCAAGGACCAGGCGCACAAGGCCATGGGCGACGCTCGCGAGCAGGGTCACGAGCGCGGTCAGCGCCAGGACCAGGAGCGTGGCGGTCAGCGCCCGGAGCGCGAGAGCGACCGGCGTCAGGGTGGCCAGGACCGTGGCCAGCAGCCCCGTGACCGCCAGCAGGGCCGCCGCCCGGCCCAGGACGCGATGGACGCCGCCGAGGGCCGCTTCCAGAGCTGACGTGGCACGTCCTGAACACCACGCGCGGCGACGTACGCGCCATGCGTGAGGGGCGCACCCGGTCGACCGGGTGCGCCCCACCGCATGTCAGCTGACGACCTTGAGCTTCGTCGGCCAGCCGGCCTGCCCGGCCTTGGTGAAGAGGTTGTTGATGTCCGCCGGCTTCAGCTTGATGCAGCCCAGTGAGCGGTAGTCATCGGGGCCGTCCCAGCGGTAGGGGCTGTCCTTACCGGGCTGACGGGACGCCTGGCTGCCCTCGGGCCACATCTCGCTGTGCACGAACAGCTCGGCGCGCTTGGTCCGGCCGTTCTCGCAGACCTTGTCCTCGACGTGTATCACCTTGCCGTTGACCCCGAAGTCCCCGCCGTTGTAGTGAGCGTCGTGGGCCAGCACCCGGTAGCTGCCGTTGGGCAGCCAGCCCTGCGAACCGGCGCACTCGTCCGTGCCGTTGCGGCCGCCGTCGCCGGAGCCCGCGCGGTACGTGGCGAGCACCTCGTCCTTGGCATCCGGAACGCTCTTCATCAGGGAGAGCCGCGAGTTGCCCGGGTCGCTCTGGTTCTTGTTGAAGTAGAGGTAGGTACCGTCGGCCGCGGCCGCTGCGGTGGTCTGCCCGGACGCCGGCTGGGCGGCAAGCGCGGGGGCGGCTGCGGTGGCGGCCAGGCCGCCGGCCAGAGCCAGCACGGCGGCCGGCAGCACGATCCGGTGACGGATTCCCATGGGTGTATCTCCGTTGCGGTGGGGGTGTTGCCGGGGCTCGTGCGGATGCCCCGGCCCGGGAACGCTATGACCCCCATGTGATGAGCACGTAACCGGAAGGTGATCAGCTGTCTCGGACCGGAACCCGGCTGTCCGTGCAGGTCAGTTGGGTCCCGGTCCGGTCATGCGGCGTTGGTCAGGTGGCGGCGGTCAGGCGGCGTCGGTCAGCGCCGGCCGGCCGCCGGAACCGGTCAGCTGACGACCTTGAGCCGCTTCGGCCAGCCGTAGTGCGCGGCCCTGGAGAAGAGGTTCTTGATGTGGGCCGGGGTGAGCTTGATGCAGCCCAGCGAGTAGTAGTCCCGGACGCCGTCCCAGCGGTAGGGGTTGTCCCGGCCGGGCTGCCGGGCGCCCTGGGTGCCGTTGACGTTCATCTCGCTGTGTACGAACAGCTCGGTCCGCTTGGTCCGGCCGTTCTTGCACACCTTGTCCTGGACGTGGATCGCATAGCCGTTGATGCCCCGGGCCCCGCCGTTGTGGCGCTCGGTGTGTGCCAGTACCCGGTAGCTGCCGTTGGGCAGCCAGCCCTGCATGCTCGCGCACTCGTTCCTGGCGTTGCGCCCGCCGTTGCCGGAGCCCGCGCGGTACTTGGCCAGCACCTTGTCCTTGGCGTTCGGAATGCTCTTCATCAGGTAGAGCCGCGAGTTGCTCGGGTTGCTCTGGTTCTTGTTGAAGTAGAGGTACGTTCCGCCCGCTGCGGACTGCCCGGACGCCGGGTGGGCGGCGAGCGCGGGGGCCGCCTCGGCGGCGGCGAGGCCGCCGGTGAGCGCCAGTGCGGCGGCGAGCGGAATGAACCGGTGACGGATTCCCATCGGAGTATCTCCCGTTGTGTGGTGAGCCGTTGGTGTGTGGGGCGATGCCGGCCGGGCAGGACACGACGTTGCTGGGGCCGCGGCTGTCCGGCAAGGGGAATCCGGGGGCCCGGACACCCCGGCGATGTCCGGGCAGTTCGGACGGGGGGCGGCGGCTTGTCCGGAGGGGTGTCGGACGCTGTGCGGAGTGACGGGGACGGTGTTGTGGCCGTGGCCCGGCGGCGGTTCAATGGCCCGCATGAAGAGCACGGGGGGCTTAGGCGGCTTGGATCCGGCGGCGGCCGAGGACGCGGTCGCACTCGTCGGGCTGATGCAACAGCTCAAGGAACAGTCAGGATTGACCTACCGTCAGCTCGAACAGCGGGCGGCGGAACGGGGCGAGGTGCTGGCCCGCAGCACCCTGGCCGATGTCCTGGGCCGGCGCACCCTGCCGCGGGCCGAACTCCTCGCCGTGTTCCTCCGGGCCTGCGGCTGCGCGGACGGTGAGGTCGATACCTGGCTCGCGGCGCGGCAGGGCATCGAGGAGCGGGCGGCGGCCCGCGCCCAGGAGCCGCCGGATGCCGGGGAGGCACCGGAGGCGGACGAGTCACCCGGCGGCGCCACCGTGCCGGGCACCCCGCGCCCCGGCCCGTACCGCCGGCGCCGGGTGCTGCTGAGCGGCGCCGCCGCCCTGGTGGCGCTGCTGCTCGCCGCCGGCATACCGCTGCTGACCGGGGACGGCACCGCCCCGCCCCAGGCCGTGGCGCGGTCGCCGCTGCCCACGGGTGAGGTCCGGATCCGTCCGCTGCGGGATCCGGACCTGTGTCTGACGGACGGCCGGGTGCTGCGGGCGCGTCAGTACCGCACGGTCGCCGTGCAGCGGCCCTGTGCGCAGGCCGTGCCGCCGCAGACGCATCTCACCGCAGCCGGCGCCGGGCGCCACCGCATCCAGTGGACCCACCCCGACCGGGGCAAGGGCTGTCTGGTCCTGCTGAGCGAGCCCGCACTGGCGGGGCTGCTGGAGCCGTGGGACGACTGCACGGCGGGCGGGCCCGCGCAGCTGTTCCGGGTCGAGCCGGCCGGTGGGCGGGCGGCGGCCGGCGGGGCGGCGTACCGGCTGCGGCTGAGCGGTGACGACGCCGGCCGGTGCGTCACCGTCGGCGGCGGAGGGCCCGGCGCCACCGCCCTCGCCCGGCCCTGCACAGGGGCGGACGACCAGAAATTCCTGATCGGCCCACGGTGAGGCGGCCCGGGGCCCGCCGGTGTCAGGCGCCGACCGCCTCGGCCGCGCCTCCGCTCCGCGGCGGCAACGGCGGCCGCCGCAGGTCCGGCACGTCCGACAGATCCGGAGGCATCGCCGCCGGATGCCGCTCCAGCAGCTCCAGCGCCGTACGGATCGCGACGCCCAGCTGGGGATGCCGGCCCTCGGCCCAGTGCAGCGGGGAGCGCAGCGCCTCGATGTCGACCTCGACGCCGTGGTTCTCCACGCCCCAGCCGTAGAGCCGGAACCACGCGGCGTTCATCGGGACGGTGATCGCGGTGCCGTCGGCGAGCCGGTGGCGGCCGGTCATCCCGACCACCCCGCCCCAGGTGCGCATGCCGACCACCGGGCCGAGGCCCTGGAGCTTGAAGGCCGCCGTGATCATGTCGCCGTCGGAGGAGGTCATTTCGTCGGCGACCGCCACGACCGGGCCGCGCGGCGCGTTGCTGGTGTACGAGACGGGCTCGGCGTCCCGGGTCAGGTCCCAGCCCATGATGGTGCGGGTCAGCTTCTCGATCACCAGCTCGGAGATGTTGCCGCCCGCGTTGCCCCGGACGTCCACGATCAGTGCGGGCCGGGAGACCTCCATCCGCAGATCGCGGTTGAACTGTGCCCAGCCGGAGCCGCCCATGTCGGGGATGTGCAGATAGCCGCACCGGCCGCTGCTCAACTCCCGTACCACCGCCCGGCGTTTGGCCACCCAGTCCTGGTAGCGCAGCGGCCGTTCGTCGATCAGCGGGACCACCGCGACCCGGCGGGCCGGACCGTCGCCGTCCGGCGGGGAGAAGGTGAGCTCGACGGTGGTGCCGCCGGCCGCGGCCAGCAGCGGATAGGGGCCGGTCACCGGGTCCACCGGACGGCCGTCGACATGGGTGAGCGCGGTGCCCTCGCGGATGCCCGTACCGGCCAGCGGGGAACGGGCCTTGGAGTCCGAGGACTCACCGGGCAGGATCCGGGTGACCACCCAACGGCCGTCCCGGCGCACCAGGTTGGCGCCGAGCAGACCCATGGCGCGCTGGTAGTGCGGCGGCCCCTCGTTGCGCCGGGCGCCGGTGACATAGGCGTGCGAGGTCCCCAGTTCGCCCATCACCTCGCGCAGCAGATCGGCGAACTCGTCGGGGGAGGCGACCCGGTCGAGCAGCGGACGGTACTGCGCCAGCACCGCGTCCCAGTCGATGCCGCACATCCGCGGCTCCCAGAAGTACGCCCGGGTGATCCGGCCCGCCTCCTCGAACGCCTGGTGCCACTCCGCCACCGGATCGACGTCGTGCAGGATGCGCCGCAGGTCCAGGAAGACCGTGGTGTCGCTGTCCGGCTGCTCGGTCGCCGGCACCGCGCGCAGCTCGCCCTCGTCGTTGACGACCAGCCGGGAGCCGTCGCCGCTGAGCGCGAACCCGTCCAGGGAGCTGGTGAGTTCGGTGCGCCGGGCCTTGGTCAGATCGAAGTGTTCGAGGGTGGGACGGCCCGAGGTCTCGGCCGGGTTGGCGAAGGTCTCGCCCAGCGCACCCGAGATCGGCCAGCGCAGCCAGACCAGCCCGCCGCCGCTGACCGGCTCCAGGGAGGAGTACTTGGACGCCGCCACCGGGAACGGCGTGACCCGGTTCTCCAGCCCCTCCACCTCGACCAGCAGCGGCCCCTCACCGGCCGGCGGAATCTCGTCCGGGTCCAGGCCGCCCGCGGCCGGCCGGCCCTCCGGGGACAGTGCGAAGGGGGACGGGGTCGCCGACGACAGCGGGACGAGATGGGGGCGGCAGCCCAGCGGGAACGACAGATCGCCGGTGTGCACGTCGTAGACCGGGTCGAAGCCGCGCCAGGAAAGGAACGCCAGATAGCGGCCGTCGCGGGTGAACACCGGCTGCTCGTCCTCGAACCGGCCGTTGGTGACATCCACGATGTGCCGGTCGGCCAGCCGGGCCATCTTGATCTGCCGCAGCGAGCGGCCGATGCCGGGGTGCGACCAGGTCAGCCAGCGGGAGTCGGGGGAGAACGCCAGATCGCGGACCGGGCCGTTGACGGAGCGGATCAGCTCGGTGACCCCGCCGGAGGCGGTCTCCTCCTCGCCCGCCCCTTCCTCGGGCCGGGCCACGTCCACCAGCAGCAGCCGGCCGTCGTTCGCGGCCACCGCCAGCCGTTCCCCGTCCGGGGCGGCGGTCATCTCCTGGACCCGGCCCAGCTCACCGGCGGCCAGCCGGCGCGGCTCGCCCGGCGCGCTGGCCCGCGGCAGGTTGGTGATCTCGATCGCGTCCTCGCCCTCGGCGTCGGTGACATAGGCGATCCGCCCGCTGTCGCCCAGCATTTCGGGGAGCCGGACCCGTACGCCCGGGACGTCATGGATGGTCCGGGCCGGGCCGTCGCGGTGGGTGAGCCAGTACAGGCTGCCGCGGACGCCGACCGCGCTGGCCCGCCCGGTCGCGTCCACCGCGAGCGCGGTGACATGCGCGGCGGCCGGGACCTGGTAGCTGCGCCGGCCGGCCCGCGGACCGCCCAGGCGCACCGCCAGCTTGCGCGGTACCGCGTCCGGGCCGAGGTCGTCGACCAGCCAGAGGTCACCGGCGCACTGGTAGACGATCCGCTCGCCGTCGGTCGAGGCGTGCCGGGCGTAGAAGTCGGCGTGGTCGGTGTGGCGGCGCAGATCGGTGCCGTCGGGCAGACAGGAGTAGACGTTGGCGATGCCCTCGTGGTCGGAGAGGAACGCGACCCGGCCGCCGACGAACATCACCGAGTCGAGATGCCCGTACAGATCCGGCAGCAGCCGGGTGCCGTGCAGCCACATCCTGCCCATCGCACCGCCGCGGTAGCGCTTCCAGGAGGCGGGCTCGTGCGGTGGTTTGCCGCTCAGCAGCAGGGTGCGGTGCTCCCCGTCGATGTCGGCGACCGCGATGTCGGAGACCGGCCCCCAGGGCAGCTGACCGCCGGGGCTGCCGTCGGTGGGGAGGCTGTAGGCCCACGAGTAGTACGAGAACGGCTGGCCGTGCGAGGAGACCGCGAGGATGTGGGACTGGCCCTCGTGGTCGGGGGGCGTCCAGCCGCAGACCCGGGCGTCGGTGCTGCCCCAGTACGTCAGCCGGCGAGCCGGGCCGCCCTCGACCGCCGCGACATGGACCTCGGGGTCGAGGCTGCGCCAGGTGGTGAAGGCGATCTGCTGCCCGTCGGGGGAGAAGCGGGGGTGGCCGACGCGGGTGCGGTCCACGGTCAGCCGCCAGGCGCGGCCGGGTTCCGCGCCGTCCGGGGCGAGCGGGGCGATCCACAGGTCGTCCTCGGCGGCGAAGCAGAGCAGCTCGCCGTGCAGATGCGGAAAGCGCAGATATGAGCCGCCGGGCGGGTCCGGCCGGGCCGGCATGCGGCGCAGCCGCCCGCGAGGCTTGGCGGGGTGTGGCTCCGGGCGCGGCCCGACGGCCTCGGGTGCATCGCTCACGCACCCATCGTTTCGGGACGAGCAAGCGGCGGCAACTCGGTCGGGTGAACATCGGCCCTCGGTATGCGGCCGACCGGCCCGGCTTCCGCCCGTTCGTACGTATGTGCCAGCGGGGGAGGGTGCCCAGATGAGACCCCCCTTCGAGGGCGCCGAGGCGGTTCCGCATCATGGGCGCTCTTGCAACATATTTGCAGGAGGCCCCACCATTGGTGGGTTGCAGCGCCTGGAGCGGAGAAGCCGAGATGCACGTACCCGATGGATTCATCAACGCGCCGGTATCGGCGGCGACCGGAGTGGTCGCCGCCGTCGCGGTGGCGGTCAGCCTGCGCGGTGCCCGGCGTGAGCTGGCGGGTGCGGGGCCGGTCGGCGCTGCCGCCGCCGAGCGTACGGCGCCGCTGGCCGGACTGGTCGCGGCGTTCATCTTCGCCGTACAGATGCTGAACTTCCCGGTCGCCGCGGGCACCAGCGGACATCTGCTGGGCGGTGCGCTCGCGGCGATACTCGTCGGCCCGTACACCGGTGTGCTGTGCGTCTCGGTGGTGCTGCTGATGCAGGGCGTGCTGTTCGCCGACGGCGGGCTGACCGCGCTGGGCGTCAACATCACCGATATGGCGATCGTGACGACCGTGGTCGCCTACGGCCTGTTCCGGGGCCTGGTGAAGGTGCTGCCGCGGCGCCGCCGCTCGGTCACCGTGGCCTCCTTCGTCGCCGCGCTGCTCTCGGTGCCCGCCGCCGCGGTCGCCTTCACCGCCCTCTACGCGCTCGGCGGGACCGCGGACGTGCCGATCGGCAAGGTCTTCACCGCCATGGTGGGCGTGCATCTGCTGATCGGCATCGGCGAGGCGGCGATCACCGCCCTGACCGTAGGCGCCGTGATCGCGGTGCGCCCCGACCTGGTCTACGGCGCGCGCGGCCTGACCAAGCCGCTGGAGCTGCGGACCTCGCCGCTCGCCGGGCCGGCCGACGGGGCCGCCCCGGCTGCCGAGCCGTCCCCCGTGCCCGCTTCCCCCGTCCCGGCCCCCGCACGCCGCTCCGTCCGCCGTGTCTGGCTGGCCGGCCTCGCCGCCGCCCTGGTGTGCGCGGGCGGCGTCAGCTACTACGCCTCCGCCGACCCCGACGGCCTGGAGAAGGTCGCCCACGACCACGGCATCGACCGCAAGGCCGAGGACCACGCCGCCAAGGACTCCCCGCTCGCCGACTACAGCGTCAAGGACATCACCGACCCGCGGCTGTCCGGCGGCCTCGCCGGAGTCATCGGCGTCGGCGCGACGCTGGCCGTGGGCACCGGCGTGTTCGTCGTGCTGCGCCGCCGCCGGAGCGCCGCCACCGCCGAGCGGTCCGACGCGGGTGCCGGGCGCCCGTCGGAGAGCGTCTGAGATGGGCGCGGGACACGCGCACAAGCTCTACCGGCACGGGCATTCGCCGGTCCACGCGCTGCCGGCGCACTGCAAGATCGCGGCGGTCTTCGGCTTCGTCCTCGTCGTCGTCTCCACCCCGCGGGAGGCCGTCTGGGCGTTCGGGCTGTACGCACTGCTGATCGCGGCCGCCGCCGGGGCCGCCCGGGTCCCGGCCGGGTTTCTGCTCAAGCGGCTGCTGATCGAGGTGCCGTTCGTCGCCTTCGCGGTGCTGATGCCGTTCGTCGCCGAGGGGCCGCGGGTCGCCGTCCTCGGAATGAGCCTGAGCGAGTCCGGACTGTGGGGCGCCTGGAACATCCTGGCCAAGGGCACGCTCGGCGTCGCCGCCTCCGTGCTGCTCGCGTCCACCACCGAGCTGCGGGAACTGCTGCTGGGCCTGCAGCGGCTCCGGATGCCGCCGCTGCTCGTCCAGATCGCGTCCTTCATGATCCGCTACGGCGATGTGATCACCGACGAGATGCGGCGGATGCGGATCGCCCGGCTCTCCCGCGGCTTCGAGGCGCGGGGCGTCCGCCACTGGGGCGTGCTCGCCAAATCCGCCGGGGCGCTGTTCATCCGCTCCTACGAGCGCGGGGAGCGGGTCCACCTCGCGATGGTCAGCCGCGGCTACACCGGCACCATGCCCGTGGTCGACGCCGGCGCCGCCACCCGCACACAATGGACCCGCGCGGCCGCCCTCCCGCTGGCCGCGCTCGCCGTCTGCCTCCTGGGATGGACCCTTTGAGCACCACCACGCCCCCCTCCCTCGCCGTCTCCGGGCTCGCCTACGCCTACCCCGACGGCCATCAGGCGCTCTTCGGCGTCGACCTGACCGTCGGCCGTGGCGAGCGGGTCGCCCTGCTCGGGCCCAACGGCGCCGGCAAGACCACCCTCGTCCTGCACCTCAACGGCATCCTCGAAGCGGGCGCCGGCAGCGTCGCGGTCGCCGGGCTGCCCGTCGCCAGGGAACATCTCGCCGAGATCCGCCGCCGCGTCGGCATCGTCTTCCAGGACCCCGACGACCAGCTGTTCATGCCCACCGTCCGGGAGGACGTCGCCTTCGGGCCGGCCTCCGCCGGGCTGCGCGGCGCCGAACTGGACGCACGGGTCACCGAGGCGCTCACCCGGGTCGGTATGGCGGAGTTCGCCGACCGGCCGCCGCACCATCTCTCGTTCGGCCAGCGCCGCCGGGTGGCGGTGGCGACCGTCCTGGCCATGCGCCCCGAGATCCTGGTCCTCGACGAGCCGTCCTCCAACCTCGACCCCGCCTCCCGCCGGGAACTCGCCGACATCCTGCGGTCATTGGACGTCACCGTCCTGATGGTCACCCACGACCTGCCGTACGCGCTGGAGCTCTGCCCGCGGTCCGTCGTGCTCTCCGGCGGGGTGCTCGTCGCCGACGGCACCACCCAGGAGCTGCTGTGCGACGCGGAACTGATGCGCACCCACCGGCTGGAGCTGCCCTTCGGTTTCGACCCGCGGTCGGTCGACGTCCCGCTGTGACCCACCGCTGAGACTCTCCCGGCCCGGCCGCGCTGTTCACATGTGACGAACGCCACGGGCCGCGGTCCTGGTCATGAGCACTGATCCGCGCGTTGCACCATGGATGGGTCACGAAAGCGACGGATGAGTGGGAAGCGGGAGTCAGTGGTGGACGTCCAGGGCACGGTCGAGGACGGCTTCGAGCCGGTCCGGGACGCCTTCATGGCCAACTTCGCGCGGCGCGGTGAGCGGGGCGCGGCGGTGGCCGTCTACCGGCACGGGCGCAAGGTCGTGGACCTGTGGGGCGGCACCAGGGACGGAGACGCCGGCAAGCACGCGGCGGACGCGGCGCCCTGGGAGGCCGGCACCGCCCAGGTGATCCGTTCCGCGACCAAGGGCATCGCCGCCGTCGTCCCGCTGCTGCTCCACCAGCGCGGACAGCTCGACCTCGATGCGCCGGTCGGCACGTACTGGCCCGAGTTCAAGGCCGCCGGCAAGGAACGCGTACTCGTCCGCCATCTGCTCTCGCACCGCGCCGGGCTGCCCGTCCTGGACACCCCGCTCACCCCGGACCAGGCCATCGACGGCGTCAGCGGCCCCGCCGCGCTCGCCGCCCAGGCGCCCGCCTGGGAGCCCGGCACGGACCACGGCTACCACGCGCAGACCTACAGCTGGCTGCTCGGCGAGCTGGTGCTGCGGGCGACAGGCCGCACCATCGGCAGCTGGATCGCCGACGAGATAGCCGGGCCGCTCGGCCTCGACCTGTGGGTCGGCCTGCCCGAGGCGGAGCAGTCCCGCGTCGGGCGGCTCGCCGCCGTCGAGCCCCCGGCCCCGCCCGCCGCGTCCGGGCTCCGGGTCCGCCCGAAGCAATCCGTCGCCGACGCGTACGCCGATCCGGACTCGCTCACCAGCCGCGCCTTCGCCGCGATCTCGCCGGCCCCCGACGAGAACGCGCCCGCGTACCGGGCCGCCGAGCTGCCCGCCTCCGCCGGCGTCGCCACCGCCCGTTCGCTGGCCCGCTGTTACGCCGCGCTCATCGGCCCCGTCGACGGCCGCTCCCGGCTCTTCGCGCCCGCGACCCTCACCCTCGCCCGGACCGAGGAGTCCGCGGGCCTCGACCGCACCCTCCTGGTCCATACGCGGTTCGGCCTGGGCTTCATGCTCCACGGGCCGGCCTCGCCGCTCCTCGCGCCCGGTTCGTTCGGCCACCCGGGGCGCGGTGGCGCGCTCGCCTGCGCCGATCCCGAGAGCGGGCTGGCGTTCGGCTATGTCACCAACGGGATGCAGCGGGGGGTTACGGCGGATCCGCGTGCCCAGGCGCTGCTGCGGGCCGTTGCTGCGGTTTCCCACGTTGCCGGGTGATCCGCCGTTCTTCTTCTGTGAGTTGGTGCCCGCCTTCGGCGGGAGCCGGGGGAGATTGTGGGCTGACCCGTCTTCTCGTGGGTGGGGGGTGCCGGGTTCGGGGCCTCGGGGGTGGTGTTGTGGACTGCTTCGCTTTACGTCCTCAACACCACCCCCGAGGCCCCGAACCCTCCCGTTTGTGGGCGGGCCGGCCCGGTGGGGGTGGGGAGGGGAAGGTGGGGGTTCCCGTGGGGAGTTGGCTGCGGGGGGTTGTTACGTCGCCATCATCCGGTCATGGAAGGGCCATGATGCGGGGGCGGTTCAGTGTGCGGCATGAACGCTTCAGATTCCTTTTCGCGGCCCGGGGACGGGCCGGTCGAGAGCTTGGACGGTCGGGCGCGCTGGTCGCGTCGGAGGGTGGGCCGCACGGCTTCGGTGGGCGTGGTGGTGCTTGCCGGGTCGTTGCTGGTGCCGTGGAGTGCGGGGGCGAGTCCGGAGCCGGCGGCGGGGGCGGGGCCCGTAGGGACGGTCAAGTGGGCCGCCTGCCCCAAGGCCGAGCCGCCCTACCCCGACCCGAGCAAGCGGACCCGGTGCGGGACCGTGGAGGTTCCGGTCGACTGGGCGAAGCCCGACGGGCCGACGATGAAGATCGCGGTGGCCCGGCAGAAGGCCACCGATCCCGAGAAGCGCCTCGGCGTGCTGCTCTCGAACCCGGGCGGCCCCGGCTCCAGCGGTCTGGACGACGCCTACTACGCCGACAGCCCGGACGAGGGCTATGACAAGAGCATCCGGAGCCGCTTCGACATCATCGGCTTCGACCCCCGCGGTATCGGCCGCAGCGGAGAGCTCCGGTGCGACGAGAAGCTCGCCGGGAAGATCCCCACCCGCCCGAAGAACGCCGCCGAATTCGAGCGGATGCGCACCCTCAACAAGCAGCTCGCCGACAGCTGCCGGGCGGGCAGCGGGCCGGTCGCCGACCACATGGACAGCGTCAGCGTCGCGCGTGACATGGACGCGATCCGCGCCGCCCTCGGGGAGAAGAAGATCAGCTTCCTGGGGCACTCCTACGGCACGCTCATCGGCCGCCAATACGCCCGCCTCTTCCCGCAGAAAGTCCGGGCGCTGGCCCTCGACAGCGCGATGGACCCGTCCCGGCCGGACGCCGGGCGCTTCCTCACGGACGGTTCCGCCGCCGCCGAGGGCGGGGTGCAGCAGCTCGCGGACTGGTGCGCGAAGAACACGTCCTGTGCGCTGAAGGGCAAGGACGTGAAGGCCGTCGTCCGGGGGCTCTTCGCGCGTGCCGACGCGGGCACGCTGTCCGAACCGGGGCGGCACGGCCCCACGCGGAAGAAGGTCACCGCCGACCAGCTGTCCGGCTTCCTCACCGAGTACCTGCGGAAGTGGAACCCGCAGACCGCCGCCGAGCAGCTGAGTGCCCTGAACAGCGGCAAGGGCAAGGTCTACTGGACCGACAGCACTCCGGACCTCGCCTGGCGCACCGTGATGTGCCGGGACTACGACTTCCGCCTCCGTGACTGGGACCACTACCGCGAGCTGCGGCAGCAGGCCCGGTCGGCCGCTCCGCACGCCCGCTACAACGCCCAGGCCCTGGACATGATCCTCGGCTGCCAGGGATGGCCGGCCGCGCCCGAGCCGGAGCCGGCCCGGGGCAAGGGCACCCTCCCGCCCGTCCTGGTGGTGAACGCCAAGCACGACCTGGCGACCCCGCTGCCGGGGGCGCGGCGCATGGCGCAGGAATTCCCGAAGGGGCGGCTCGCCGTCCTCGACGCGGTGGGCCACTGGCTCTACCGCCAGTGCGAATCGCCGCTCCCGGCACGGGCGGTCGACACCTATCTCCGTACGCTGAAGACACCGCCCGACGGCACGGTCTACCCGCGTCGTTGACGGGGCCCGGGGCGGTGGCATCTGCTGGTGCCGGGCGCGGTGTTCCCGCGCCCGGCAGGCCCGGCGACCACGAGGGGGGAGCCCGATGAAGATAGTGATACCCGGCGGGACCGGTCAGGTGGGCGGCATCCTGCGCCGTGCGCTGGCCGCCGCGGGCCACGAGGTCGTGGTGCTGACCAGACGTCCGGTGCGCGCGGGGGAAGTGGCCTGGGACGGTGCGACGGCCGGCCCCTGGACGGCGGCGCTTGAAGGTAGTGACGTCGTCATCAACCTGGCGGGGCGCGGCGTCAGTTGCCGCTACACCCGGGCCAACCTCCAGGAGATGATGGACTCCCGGGTGGACTCCGCCCGGGTCGTGGGCGAGGCGATCGCGGCGGCCGCCCGGCCGCCCCGCGTCTGGCTCCAGATGAGTACCGCCACCCTCTACGCCCATCGGTTCGACGCGCCCCATGACGAGGCGACCGGTGAGATCGGCGGCGCGGAGCCCGGTGTCCCGGACTACTGGGCGTTCAGCGTCGAGATCGCCAAGGAATGGGAGCGGGCGCAGGAGGAGGCCGCCACCCCGGACACCCGCAAGGTCGCGCTGCGTTCCGCGATGGTGATGAGTCCGGATCGCGGCGGGGTGTTCGATGTGCTGCTGCGGCTGGCCCGGCTGGGGCTCGGTGGCCCGGTCGCGGGCGGCGCACAGTATGTGTCCTGGATCCATGACCGCGACTTCGTCCGTGCGGTCGAGTTCCTGGTCGACCGGAACGACCTGACCGGGCCGGTGAATCTCGCCGCGCCCGGTCCGCTGCCGCAGCGGGACTTCATGCGCGCGCTGCGGGCCGCCTGGGGCGTCCCGGTGGGGCTGCCCGCCACCAAGTGGATGGCCGAGCTGGGCGCGTTCGCGCTGCGCTCCGACACCGAACTCCTGCTCAAGAGCCGCCGGGTGGTGCCCGGGCGGCTGAGCGAAGCGGGCTTCACCTTCGCGTACGAGGCGTGGCCGCAGGCCGCCGACGACCTGGTGCGGCGCGTCCGTGGCGGACGGACGGCCGGCTGAGCGGTCCGCGCCGCGCCCTCAGCCGGTGTGCAGCATCAGGCCGATGCCGATGACCATCAGGCCCGCCGCGGCGATCCGGGGGGCGCCGAAGCGTTCCTTGAAGAAGAGGGCGCCGATCGCGGCGCCGACGATGATGGAGGACTCGCGCAGCGCGGCGATGGGGGCGAGGGGAGCGCGGGTCTGGGCCCACAGGACCAGGCCGTAGGCGAAGACGGAGAGCACGCCGCCGGCCAGCCCGCGCAGCGCGAACGGGCGGAGCTCGGTGAGGAGTCGGCCGCGGCGGGTGGCGAGCGCGTAGGCCGGGATCGCGATGCCTTCGAGGAGCATCAGCCAGGCGATATAGCCCAGGGAACTGCCGGAGGCCCGTACGCCCAGGCCGTCGACGGTCGTGTACGAGGCGATGGCGAGGCCGGTGGCGAGAGCGGCGACCAGGGCCGGCCAGTGCGGCCTGGTCCCGGAGCCGCGGATGCCCCAGAGGGCGACCCCGACCAGGCCGGTGGAGGCCAGGGCCACGCCGGCCAGGGCCCAGCCGTCGGGGAGCTCGTGGACGAAGACGGCGGCCAGGACGGTGACGACCAGGGGCGCGGTGCCGCGGGCGATGGGGTACATCTGCCCGAAGTCGCCCAGGCGGAACGACTGCATCAGCAGGGCCTGGTAGACGATGTGCAGCACGGCGGAGGCCAGGAGGAAGGGCCAGGCGCCGGCGGCCGGAAGCGGGGTGACGGCGGCCAGCGCGAGGCCGCAGACCGCACCGCCGCCGCCGACCAGGGTGAAGGCCAGCAACTGGTCGCGGATGCCGTGGGCGATGGCGTTCCAGCTGGCGTGGGTCACGGCGGCCATCAGGACCGCGGCGACGACGAGCGGGGTCACGAGGTGCGCTCGCGCACGCCGGTCGCTATGGCGGTCGGGGTTCCCGGGGCGGTGCCGGACGCGGAATCGCTCATGGCCCGCACGCTAGCGAAAGCTGTACGGGCCATGCGAACCGGATTCGACGACTGAGACGGGGCGCCCCCACAGCGCCCCGTCCCGCGTCAGCCGGAGGTGAGCAGGGCGCGGACCACCGGGCCCGCGTTGGAGCCGCCGTGGCCGCTCGCCGGGACGACGGCCGCCGCGGCGAGGTCGTTGCGGTAGGCGGTGAACCAGGCGTTGGGCTTCTTCTGCCCGTCGACCTCGGCCGAGCCCGTCTTGGCACCGACGTCACCGCTGACCCCGGACATCGCCTGGGCGGCCGTACCGGATGTCGCGGTCAGCTTCATCAGGGACTTCAGCCCGCTGAGGGTGGACGGCTTCATCGTGCGGGGGGCCTTGGCGAGCGTCCGGTGGTCCAGTTCCGGCGAGACGATGTACGGCTGGTGGAAGGAGCCGGCCCGGACCGTCGCGGCGAGCGTGGCGACATTGAGCGGGTTCATCCGCACCCCGCCCTGGCCGATCAGCGAGGCCGCCATCTGTGCGTCGCTCTGCACCGGCACCGCGCCGTCGAAGGTCGGGATGCCGGTCTGCCAGTTGAGGCCGATACCGAAGACGTCCCGGGCCTCCTTGGTCAGATCGTCGTCGCTGAGGTCCTTGGCCTGCGAGATGAAGGCGTTGTTGCAGGACGCCGCGAAGCTCTGCGCGAACGTGCCGTTCTTGATCTCGGACTTGTCGAGGTTCTGGAACTTCCAGCCGCCGACCGTCACGTACTTGGGGCACGGGTGGGACTTGCCCGGCGAGGTCATGCCCTTGTCCATCAGCATCGCCGCGGTGACGATCTTCATCGTGGAGCCGGGGGCCAGCGACCCCTGGGTGGCCAGATTGAAGCCCTTCTCCGGGGAGTTGGCGAGCGCCAGGATCTCACCGGTGCTGGGCTTGACCGCGGCCACGGAGGCGGACTTCTTGCCCTTGACCGCCCGCTCGGCCGCCGACTGCATACCGGCGTCCAGGGTGGTCTTGAGCGTGCCCGGCGTCCCCTTGGACAGCACCTTCAGCGTCTTTTCGGGCAGCTGGTCGGCGGGCTTGGCGCTCTTGGCGCGGTGGATGAACAGCTCCACGCCCGGCTTGCCGTCGGTCTTGTCGCCGTACTTGTCCCGCAGGCTGTCCAGCACCCCGGCCAGCGCCGGATGCGCCTCGGGGGTCAGCTCGGTGCCCTTGCGGTCCACGGCCTTGATCGGCGGCGCCTCCGCCTCGCCGGTGCGCAGTTCGTCACCCTTGGCCAGGCCCGGGTGCATCATCGTCGGCTTCCAGGCGATCTGCGGCTTTCCGGTGGCCTTCGCACGCTGCACGGTCGCGGAGGTGCGGTACGAGTACGCGGCCTTGATGCCCTTGTAGTCGATCTGCGCGGCGACGGTGTACGGCACCTTGTCACCGGCCGGGGCGCCCGGGGTGAGCGTCACCTTCGAGAACCGTGCCTGCTTGCCGAGGGCCGCGAGCGCGCTCTTGCACTTCTCCGGGTCATCGGTCAGTCCGGCCGCCTTGGCCGCGTCGCCGGACTGCCATGCGGTGAGGAACTGCCGCGACGTCGTCTGCACTTCCTTGGCCGACAGCGGGCCGGTCGGCACCTTGGTGCCGTCTTCGCCCGACTTGGCATCCGCCGAGCTGACCTCCTGCGACGACTCGTCCGAGCCGCCGAACAGCGTGAAGCCGCCCACGACTCCCGCCACCAGGGCCACCGATCCGCCGATCAGCCCGTACTTCACCTCACGGCGCATGCCACTGATTCCCTCCCAGAGCTTCGTCCTTGAATACGCACACAAGAACGTGCCTCGCACTCTAAGGGACACGGGAGGGCTGTGAGTCTCGATACGGGCACGGTCCGGTGACGCGCTGTTGTACGGCTGTTACAGAACTGTCGAATGGGCGCCCCTTACACCCAGGTGTCGAACCACATCCGGTGGTGCCAGGCCGACTTGGGGATCGGCATCCCTGTATAGAGGGGGTAGAAGTAGATGAAATTCCATGCGATCAGGAGAACCAGGACACCGGCGCCGACCGCGCCGATGGTGCGGCGGCGCTCCGTCGAACCGGGCGGCCCGATGAGCGCCCCGATCAGCATCGCCAGCGCCAGACACAGGAACGGGACGAACACCACCGCGTAGAAGAGGAAGATGGTCCGTTCCTGGTAGAGGAACCACGGCAGATAGCCGGCCGCGACACCGCAGACGATCGCCCCGGCCCGCCAGTCCCGCTTGAACAGCCAGCGGTAGAGGACATAGAGGAGCGCGAAGCAGGCCGCCCACCACAGCAGCGGGGTGCCCAGCGCCAGCACCTCGCGGGCGCAGCCCTCGGCCGCCGTGCAGCCGTCCTGGCCCGCCTTGGGGTCCTCGTAGAAATAGGAGACCGGGCGGCCCAGGACCAGCCAGCTCCACGGGTTGGACTGGTAGGCGTGCGGGGTGGTCAGTCCGGTGTGGAAGGAGTAGACCTCGGTCTGGTAGTGCCACAGGCTGCGCAGCCAGTCCGGCAGCCAGGTCCAGTGGCCCGTACGGCCCTCCGGTGAGGTCGCCCAGTCGCGGTAGTAGCCGCCCTTGGTGGCGATCCAGCCCGACCACGACGCCAGATAGGTGGCGAGCGCGACGACGACGGTGGCCCCGAAGGCGGGCAGGACATCGCGGCGCAGGGCCGAGCGGAAGGGGTGCCGGGCACCGGCCGTACGGCGTGCCGCGACATCCCACAGCACCGCCATCAGCGCGAAGGCCGCGAGGTAGTACAGACCGTTCCACTTCGTCGCGGTGGCCAGGCCCAGACACAGTCCGGCCGCGATGCGCCACGGCCGCCACCCGAGCCGCAGCCGGCCGCCGACCCCCTCGTCGGGGAGCGGCACCCCTCCCGGCCCGACCGGCAGCGCCCCCGCCAGCCGGGCCCTGGTGCGGTCCCGGTCCACCAGGAGGCAGCCGAACGCGGCCACCACCCAGAACATCACGATCAGATCGAGCAGCGCGGTCCGGCTCATCACGAAGTGCAGACCGTCCACCGCCAGCAGGGCGCCGGCGAGACAGCCCAGCGCCGTCGAGCGCATCAGCCGGCGTCCGATACGGCACACCAGCAGCACCGACAGGGTGCCGAGCAGCGCCACCATGAACCGCCAGCCGAACGGGTTCATCCCGAACAGGCCCTCGCCGACCGCGATCAGCCACTTGCCCATCGGGGGGTGGACGACATACGAGTGCTCGGGCGAGAGCAGCAGCTGCGGCGGATGCCCGACCAGCGCGTCATTGGCGTTCTTGGCCCAGGTGCCCTCGTAGCCGTACTGGAGCAGCGACCAGGCGTCCTTGGGGTAGTACGTCTCGTCGAATATCACCTTCCGCGGGCTGCCCAGGTTCCAGAACCGCAGCACCCCGGCGAACAGCGCCACCAGCAGCGGACCGAGCCAGCCCGACCAGCGCGTCAGCCGGGCCGCGGCCTCCGGTCCCGCTCCGAACACGGCCCACAGACGACCGCTCGGCTCGGGGAAGGCGGGCACCAGCCGCGCGCGGACATCGGTCTGCGGGCGGGCGGGAAGCCCGAAACGGCGCAGTCGCCGCTGCCACACGGGGGGCGCTCCGGGCGGCTCCGGGGCGTGCTGCGCGGCGGCGTCGGTCGCGGTGGTGTCACTCGTCACCCGGCCCATCGTAGGGAAGCCGCCTGTGGAGCGCCGTGGACCGCACCGGGGGACACCGACCGGCCGGAGCGCGCCGGCGCCCTGGGAGGATGGGCAGGTGACTGGAACGCTGGTACTTGCAGGAACGCCCATCGGGGAGATCGCGGACGCGCCGCCGCGGCTCGCCACCGAGCTGGCCGCCGCCGATGTGATCGCCGCCGAGGACACCCGGCGGCTGCGCCGGCTGACCCAGGCACTGGAGGTTCAGCCGTCCGGGCGGATCGTGTCGTACTTCGAGGGCAATGAGGCGGCCCGGACGCCCGAGCTGGCCGAGGCGCTGGCCGGCGGGGCGCGGGTGCTGCTGGTCACCGACGCCGGGATGCCCTCGGTCTCCGACCCCGGCTACCGCCTGGTCGCCGCCGCCGTCGAACGCGGCATCAAGGTCACCGCCGTCCCGGGCCCCAGCGCGGTGCTCACCGCCCTCGCCGTCTCCGGGCTGCCGGTGGACCGCTTCTGCTTCGAGGGATTCCTGCCCCGCAAGGGCGGTGAGCGGCGCACCCGGCTGCGCGAGGTCGCCGACGAGCGCCGCACCCTCGTCTACTTCGAGGCACCGCACCGGCTGGACGACACCCTCGCCGCGATGGCCGAGATCTTCGGCGCCGAGCGGCGCGCGGCGGTCTGCCGGGAGCTGACGAAGACGTACGAGGAGGTCAAGCGCGGGCCGCTGGCGGAGCTGGTGCCCTGGGCGGCCGAGGGCGTACGCGGCGAGATCACCATCGTCGTCGAGGGCGCCCCGGAGAGCGGGCCGCAGGATCTGGGCCCCGAGGAGCTGGTGCGCCGGGTGCGGGTCCGCGAAGAGGCCGGGGAGCGCCGCAAGGAAGCCATCGCCGCGGTCGCCGCGGACGCCGGGCTGCCCAAGCGGGAGGTCTTCGATGCGGTGGTCGCGGCGAAGAACGCGGCGAAAACCGACCCATCAGAAGGTAAATGACTGGCCTGAAAGGTAAAGAACTGGCCGGTATGGCGGGTACTTTTCCCTGCCCCCGGCCAAATCTGGGCCAATACGGTCGGCGATCTGCTGCTTTGTGACCGGGAAGGGCGTCCACTGGACGTCGGGACGAACCGGTTCCCGAAGACCTTGTCCAGCGGACAAGAGGAGCGCAGCACATGACGGATTTCGCCAGGACCCCCGGAGTTTCCACGACGACCACCGGCGGAGAGCACCCCGCCCCCCGGCCCGACGCCGCCGCGCACGAGGCGTACTCCTTCGCCTGTATGCGGTGCGGCCACGGCTGGGAGCAGGCTTACGAGATAGTCCATCAGGTCGACGGCAAGGGCGAGCTCCATGTCGTCTACTACGCGGACGGCGCGCGTGTCCCGTCCCCGCTGACCTGCCCCACCTGCGTGAACTGCGGCAGTGACGTCGTCCGCATCATGCGCTCCGGCCAGGTCTCGATGGTCTCCGAGGCGATGGCGAACATGCATCAGCGCCGGCCCGGCGGCGAGAAGAAGGAAGCCCCCGCGGCGGACCCGGACGCCACCGACGGCACCGCCGGGGACAAGGACACCGGCCGCCACCACTGGCACCTCTCCGACCTGCTGCATCCCTTCCAGCACCACCGGAAGTGAGCCCCGTGCCGCGGCCCTCGTAGGATCGCGGCCATGGCACCGCAGGACAAGAACACCCCGCCGCCGCTGCCCGAACCGCTTCGGGTGGCGGTCGCGGACTCGCACACCCACCTGGACATGCAGGACTCCTCCGTCGAGGAGGCGCTCGCCAAGGCCGCCTCCGTCGGGGTGACCACCGTCGTCCAGGTGGGGTGCGACCTGGCCGGTTCACGCTGGGCCGCCGAGACCGCGGCGGCCCACGACAGTGTGCACGCCACCGTCGCCCTGCACCCCAACGAGGCGCCCCGGATCGTCCTTGGGGACCCCGACGGATGGTCTCGGCAAGGCGCCCGGGAGCCCGGCGGCGACAGCGCCCTGGACGCCGCCCTCGCCGAGATCGACCGGCTGGCCGCGCTGCCGCAGGTCCGCGGCGTCGGCGAAACCGGCCTGGACTACTTCCGTACGGGCCCCGAGGGCATGGCCGCCCAGGAGGCCTCCTTCCGCGCCCACATCGAGATCGCCAAGCGGCACGGCAAGGCCCTGGTCATCCACGACCGCGAGGCCCACGACGACGTACTGCGCATCCTGCGCGAGGAGGGCGCGCCCGACCGGGTCGTCTTCCACTGCTACTCCGGCGACGCCGAGATGGCCAAGATCTGCGCCGCGGCCGGCTACTTCATGTCCTTCGCCGGCAACGTCACCTTCAAAAACGCCCAGCACCTGCGCGACGCCCTCGCCGTCGCCCCGCCCGAGCTGGTCCTGGTCGAGACCGACGCCCCCTTCCTCACCCCCGCCCCGTACCGCGGACGGGCCAACGCGCCGTACCTCATTCCGGTCACGCTGCGGGCCATGGCCGAGGTCACGGCCATGACGGAGGACGCCATGGCCACCGCCGTCGCGGCGAACACGGCGCGGGCCTTCGGTTACTGACGGTTCGCGGCGGCCCTCGTACGGCCCCCGCGGAGGCCGTACACCCCACCGGAACGCCCGCCCGCACCCCCGAATCCCGCCCACATCCGGCCACTTCCATCACTGTCCGTAGTGGGTCAACTTTGGAGAGTCACGAAGACTCCGCTACATTCCGGCCGTCAACCGCAGCCGGGGCATGTGGAGCGCGCCGTGAGTCATTCGCAGAGCAGCCACCGCGCCGCGCGCGGCCGTCGCAGACGCCGTGCCGAACACCCCGACGCGCTGCGTCTGCTGCTGCCCCGGGCCCTGGTCGTCGCCTTCCTCGCCGGCGGCACCACCGCCTTCATCGCCCACGACAAGGCGGTCCGGCTCACCGTCGACGGCACCCCGCGCACCCTGCACACCTTCGCCTCCGACGTCGACGACCTGCTGGCCGACGAACGGCTCGACATCGGCGCCCACGACATCGTCGCGCCCGCCCCCGGCACCGCCCTCAGCAGCGGTGACGAGATCGTCGTCCGGCACGGCCGCCCGGTCGAGCTGACCATCGACGGACAGCGCCGCACGGTGTGGACCACCGCCGAGACCGTCGCCGGCGCCCTCCACCAGCTCGGCGTACGGGCCGACGGCGCCTATGTGTCGGCCTCCCGCTCGCGGCGCATCGGGCAGCGCGGCCTGGAGCTGGCGGTCCGTACCGAACGCTCGGTGACGATCGTCGCCGACGGCCGCGCACACCACCTCCGCACCAACGCCGCCACCGTCCGCGAGGCCCTGGCCGAGGCCGGGCTCGCACTGCGCGACCAGGACACCACCTCGGTGCCGCCGGACAGCTTCCCGCACGACGGCCAGACCCTCTCGGTGCTGCGGATCACCGGCTCCAAGGAAGTCCGCGACCGGCCCATCCCCTTCCGTACGATCCACCGGGCCGACGCCCGCCTGGCCCGCGGCACCGTGGTCGTCGTCCAGCAGGGCCGCCCCGGAGTCCGGCGGGTCACCTACCGGGTGCGCACCGTCAACGGCGTCAAACAGCGGCCGAAGCGGCTGCACAGCGAGGTCGTGCGCGCCCCGCGCCCGCAGATCGTGCACCTCGGCATCCGGGAGCTGCCCACCTCCGTACGCGGCGCCGACCACCTCGCCTGGCATGCGCTGGCGCAGTGCGAGGCCGGCGGCCGGCCGAACGCCGTGGACTCCTCCGGCACCTACGGCGGGCTCTACCAGTTCGATGTCGGCACCTGGCGGGCCCTCGGCGGCCACGGCCGGCCACAGGACGCCACCCCCCAGGAACAGACCTACCGCGCCAAGAAGCTCTACATCAGAAGGGGGGCGAGCCCGTGGCCGGTCTGCGGCCGTAAGCTTCACGGGTGAACGAGCGCAACGAGGCTGTGGCATGAGCAAGAGCACCACCGACGATCCCGGCCCCCTGCTGGGCGCCGCCGACATCCGCGAGCTGGCCGCCGCGCTGGGCGTCCGCCCCACCAAGCAGCGCGGCCAGAACTTCGTCATCGACGCCAACACCGTCCGCCGGATCGTCCGGACCGCCGAGGTCCGGCCCGACGATGTCGTGGTCGAGATCGGCCCGGGCCTCGGCTCGCTGACCCTGGGCCTGCTGGAGGCCGCCGACCGGGTCACCGCCGTCGAGATCGACGAGGTGCTGGCCGCCGCGCTGCCGGACACCGTCGCGGCCCGGATGCCCGACCGCGCCGACCGCTTCGCGCTGGTGCACAGCGACGCGATGCACGTCACCGAGCTGCCCGGCCCCGCGCCCACCGCGCTGGTCGCCAACCTCCCCTACAACGTCGCCGTGCCGGTGCTGCTGCACATGCTCGCGACCTTCCCCACCATCGACCGCACTCTGGTCATGGTGCAGTCCGAGGTCGCCGACCGGCTGGCCGCGCGCCCCGGCAACAAGGTCTACGGCGTGCCGTCGGTGAAGGCCAACTGGTACGCCGAGGTCAAGCGGGCCGGCGCCATCGGCCGCAACGTCTTCTGGCCCGCCCCCAACGTCGACTCCGGCCTGGTCTCCCTCGTCCGCCGCGAGAAGCCGATCGAGACCACGGCGAGCCGCGACGAGGTCTTCGCCGTCGTCGACGCGGCCTTCGCCCAGCGCCGCAAGACGCTGCGGGCCGCACTGTCCGGCTGGGCCGGTTCGGCCCCCGCCGCGGAGGCCGCCCTGGTCGCCGCGGGCATCTCGCCGCAGGCCCGCGGCGAGGCACTGACCGTCAAGGAGTTCGCGCGGATCGCCGAGCACAAGGGGCCGGGCGGTGCGCCGGGCATCCGTCAGTCACGGGGAGAGCGCACATCAGGGGGAGAGCAGGCATGACCGACACGACCAACACGACCGACATGACCGCCACCCCGGTCACCGTCCGGGTACCGGCCAAGGTCAACGTCCAGCTGGCCGTGGGCGCCGCCCGCCCCGACGGCTTCCACGACCTGGCGAACGTCTTCCTCGCCGTCGGCCTCTACGACGAGGTCACCGCCACCCCCGCCGACACCCTCCGGATCACCGCCGAGGGCCACGACGTCGACCAGATCCCCCTGGACCGCACCAACCTGGCCGCCCGCGCCGCCGAACTCCTCGCCGCCCGGCACGGCATCGAGCCGCACGTCCACCTCCACATCCGCAAGGACATCCCCGTCGCCGGCGGTATGGCCGGCGGCAGCGCGGACGCGGCCGGCGCCCTGCTCGCCTGCGACGCCCTGTGGTCCACCGGAGCCTCGCGGGACGAACTCCTCGCCATCTGCGCCGAGTTGGGCAGCGACGTCCCGTTCAGCCTGGTCGGCGGCGCGGCGCTCGGACGGGGCCGCGGCGAACTGCTGACGCCGCTGGCCGTCGGAGGCACCTTCCACTGGGTCTTCGCGGTGGCCGAGGGCGGCCTCTCCACCCCCGCCGTCTACGGCGAATTCGACCGCCTGACGGCAGGGACGGACGTACCGGAGCCGGAGGCGGCCCCCGAGCTGCTGGCCGCCCTGAAGTCCGGCGACGCCACCGCGCTCGCCTCGGCCCTGTCCAATGACCTTCAGCCCGCGGCACTGTCCCTGCGACCGTCACTGACCGAGACCCTGGAGGCGGGCACCGCGGCCGGTGCACTGGCCGCGTTGGTCTCCGGCTCGGGGCCGACCACCGCTTTCCTGGTCAAGGACGCGGAGGCGGCAGCGGTCGTCGCGTCGGCGCTGCTGGCGTCGGGGACGTGCCGGCAGGTACGGGTGGCGGAGGCGCCGGCGGTGGGGGCTGTGGTGGTTTAGGGCGGGCGCAGAGCCGGCTCAGCTCGCCTCGCGGTGGTCGTGCCAGGTGGCCGCGGCAGCCGCGAGGCGCAGGGTCCACGGGTCGGGGTCGGCGGTGCTGATCTCGTCCCAGACGTTGCGGTTGGCGGCGGCGAAGGCGGCGATGCCCTCGGCCGGAGCGGTGTGCCACGCGGGCACCTCTGCGGCCCAGCGTTCTGCCGAGGCGGGGGCGTGGCCGGATGCGATGAGCCAGATGACCCAGTAGCCGGCGTCGAGCCAGGACGCTCCCCGGGTGGCCCAGCCCCAGTCGACGAGGCGGGCCCGATCTCCCTGTGGGGCACGGCCGTTGACCAGCACGTTGGTGTTGTTCAGATCGGTGTGCAGGAGGTGGTCTCCCCCGAAGAAGCGGAGGTCGCCGGGGCGGGCGGCGTAGCGCTCAAGGCGTTGCTCGGCGTGCCGCAGTTCGATGTCCGGGCGGGGCGTTCCACCGAGACGGCCCAGGAGGGCGGCGACTTCCTGTAGGTCGGTAGGTCGGGGGAGGCGGGGGAGTAGTCGGCGTGATGGCCGTCCAGGGCCTCGAAGCCGAGGAGGTCCCATCCGGCGGCTTCGACGCGCCAGTGGAGCGCGGGACCGACTCCGGTGAGAAAGGGGGCGACGGCCGCCTCCCGGCGCTGGGTCCAGGCGCGGGGGTGGTCGGTGCGCAACCCCTTGATGTGCCAGGTCCCGCTGGCAGAGGTGACGCGGGCGGCGATCTCATCGTCCGTAGACTCCGAGAACCGACGCCGACATTTTCGAGGCTATCGAGAAGGCACTGAGCTGACGACGTAGGACGTGCTTCAGCGATCAGTCGCACCGGCCGGACAGGGATCCGCGCCGCGAAGCGGACCGAGACATCGATCTTCCCCAAGCTCTCGGCTTTGCTCAAGCAGGAAAGTGGATCTTGGTGAGGCGCTTGCTTACTTCAGAGGTAATCGTTTTGACCCGCCCGCGCTGGCAGGGTTGGCGATCTCTCCGCGTCGGAGGACGCGGACCAGGACGGAGAGGTCGGCCATGTCCATAGCCGCACGTACGAACACGCGCACCGTCGTTGAGGAGTTGCTGCGCAGGATCGGCGAAGGCGACCCCGAGCACATCGCCGAGCTGTATGCCGAACAGGGCGATTGGAAGCTCGATTGGCCGGAGGGCGAGCACGGCCGCGCTGCCACTCCGTGGATCCGTCACCGGTCCACTCGGGCCGACGCGGCCGCCCACTACCGCGAGCTTGCCGAGCACCATGTGCCGGAGCACGTGGCTACTGAGGTCGAGCGCATTCTCATCGACGGAGACGACGCGGTCGTGCTCGGCGAGATCCGCCAGACCGCCCGGCCCACGGGACGTGCGTATCGTGCCCGTTTCGCCCTGCATCTCACCGTCGAAGACGGCCTTGTCACTCGGCACCATGTCTACGAGGACAGCCTCGCCGTCGCCCAGGCATTCGAGGCGGAGGAACGGTGACATGGGCTTCTGGCCCGTTCCGGTCTTCCCTGCCGCTGCTTCGGTCCCCGCAAGGGAAGCCTGCCCGCCTTGCGGAGCTACAACGCGGCGGGGCTGAGCGGCATTTCCGCGGGCGCCCGGATTCTGCGGGCGCCCGGGAGGACGTCAGATGCCCGGGAAGCCGGTGTCCTTGACGGCGGTGACGAAGGACGACCAGGCGGCGGCCGGGAAGATGATCGCCGGGCCGTGTGGGTCCTTGGAGTCGCGGACGGGGACGATGCCGGGGAGGTTGTCGGAGACCTCGACGCAGTTACCACCGTCGCCGTTGCTGTAGCTGCTCTTGCGCCAGACGGCCGTGCTCAAGTCAGTTTGGCTGTTTGCCATTTCGGTAATCCTCAGCCGCTTCCTCGATCATGGCGAGGGACGCCTCCGGCGGCAGCGCGACGGCCCTGAGCCGATCGTATGCCTTGCGGTACTTCTTCACGAGGACTGGATCGTCGATCGTGTCACCGCTGTACTGCGCTTCCGTGTAGACCAGCGGTGGGGCGTCCGGGAAGGCCATGATCATGACTGTGCTGGGCATGAGCGGATGCGGTCCACAGTTCCACGGAAGGATCTGTGGAACGATCCGGCGGCTCCGTGCCAACGCTGAGATGCGGTCGAGCTGGTCGGCCGCAGCTTCCGGCGGAAGGATGGGGTGGCGCAGTAGCGACTCGTGCAGGATTGCCCAGTACTCCGGGGTCTTGTGGTTGCGCTCGAAGAGGCAGGCACGCGCGGTAGACGCGTTGACCTTCTCGTCCACTTCTGCGTCGGACGCCAGCGGGTGCGCTGCCTGCACCACTGCCCGTGTGTACGGCTCGGTCTGCAACAAGCCAGGAACTACGGTCGGGGACCACTCCTCGATGCTTTCCGCGTACCTTTCCGCCTCCAACGCCCGCTCGAAGTACTCGGCGTGCCCCGTCCGCCTCGCCTTCCGCACGTCCTCGCAACACCGCTGGAAGAAGCCATCCGTCTTGAGGACCTTGTCCACGTGCTCGGCCAGTTCCGGCGGCATCCGGCGTTCGCCGCGTTCGATCTCGCTGAGGTGGCTTTGGCCGTAGAAGCTGCCCTCGACCAGTTGCTGAAGCGTGAGCCCGGCCAACTCCCGCTGGTAGCGCAGCTCCTTGCCGTAGAAGGTGGGGACTCCCGCTGAGCCGTCAATGTCCTTGCGTCGTGCCACGGTTCACCGCCGTACGTGTAGCTGGTTCACAGTCGATGCGGACGAGCCACGGCGGTCCCCACATTTCCACCAGGTCATACCGCGCATTCCCCGGACCGCCGCCGGGAGCCCAACCCCCTTTCACGCTACGCCGCGTAACGTCACTCTGTAAGCGGTTCGTTGCTATGCGTACAGAAAGGCTGGCCCATGCCCCTCGACCGCTCCCTCCCCGACGACGTACACCAAAGTGCCGAAGAGCTGCGCACCGCGCTGAAGGACCACGGCATCACGCTCCCGTCGCTCGGCGTCGACCTGCCCGGCTTTGCGGGCGTCTACGGCGTCTCGCTGGTCGCGCTCGGTAACTGCAACGCGGCCACCGCCCGCCGCCTCGCCGAGGTCCTGCGTAAAGCGGCCACCCGTTGAACGGAGTGCACCGCCTCGTCCGAACGGCCCTCGGAAGGCTGCTGAGTTGGTTACTCCCAGGCCGTGGCGACCACCGGGCGTCCCGTAGTGCCGGGGCCCTCTCGCCCACGGCCTGGTTGCCGAAGGCTCCGGCACGGCGCCGCCTCGTACGCGTCCGGCGGCTGCCGCCCGAACTGCTGTCGTTGTGCGGTGAGGACGGCCTTCATCTCGTCCGGCCGTATGTCCGGGCCAGCGGCCGTCCGTCGGAGGAGGCGCGGCATCCCGGCGATCAGGAGGCCCGGCGCCGGGAGTTGGGGGAGGCCGTACGCCGGCTCAACACCTGGTCGTCCGGTGGGGGCGGCCGCCGCTGACCGACACGCACAAAGGCACCGCTCACAAAGGCGCCATCCACGAGGGCACCACTCCCGAAGGCACCACTCACAAAGACATCAGGAGGAAGAGAAGGGATGCACATGCTTCTTCAGAACGACGGCAACGACGGCAACGGCGGCAACGTTGGCGGCGACAAGCTGCCCGGCCGGCCCTACCCCGGTCCGCACCCGGCGCCGACGCCGGACGGTGGTCCCGGTGTCCCGAACCCGCCCAAGGCCGTCTGACCGTGGCCGGCGCGACAGGTAACGAGCGCCCCGTCTCGACGGGCTGGGGCATGCCCTCATGGCGGCGGGCGTCCTCTCCCCGGACTGGGTCTCCGCCTATACGGCCGTACCCCGGTCCGCCGTGCTGCCCGACCTCATCTGGCCGTTCGACATGGCGGCCGGGCGCAGCGTTCCGGTGTCCCGGACGGAGAGCCCGGACGCGTGGCAGGAGTACGCGGACGCGGACGTTCCCGTCGTCACCCAATGGGACGAAGGGCAGCACCCCGGCACCGAACCGGGCGAGGTGCCGACCAGCTCCGCGTCGATGCCCTCGGTCGTCTTCCGGATGCTCCAGGACATGGACCTCCACCCCGGACACAAGGTCCTGGAGATCGGCACCGCGACGCTGTGGAACGCACTCCTCATGGCGCACCGTGCCGGGCCGGGGAACGTCACCACCATGGAGGTCGACGGGGCGCTGGCCGCCGCCGCCCGCGCCACGGCCGCGCGGTTCGGGAACTCCGTCCGCGTCGTCCACGGCGACGGGAGCGGGGGCCACCGGGAAGGGGCGCCGTACGACCGCATCATGGCGACGTGTGGCGTCCGGTCCGTTCCGTTCGCGTGGGTGGAGCAGTGCCGCCCCGGCGGGCTCATCGTGGCCCCGTGGGGGACGCACTACAGCCACGGCGACGCGGTGGCCCGCCTGGTGGTCGCACCGGACGGGAAGAGCGCCGCCGGACGCTTCACCGGGCCCGTGGAGTTCATGAAGCTCCGCGCCCAGCGCCCGGCCGCCGTGGAGCACGCCGCGTATGTGACGGGGAGCGTCGCGGATGGCGAGGAGTCGTCCACGGCGCTCACCGAGGCGGAGTTCGCCGGGGAGCGGTTCGGCCCCGAGCGGTTCGCCCTGGGCCTGCGCGTGCCCCGGTGCCTGCACGTTGTGGCGGACAAACGCGACGGCGCGCGCCCGGTGTGGTTCTACGGGCTGAGCGACGCGTCCTGGGCATGCGTGCCGTTCCGGGACCGGGACACCGCCCGCGTCTGGCAGTCCGGCCCCCGCAGGCTCTGGGACGAGGTGGAGGCCGCCTTCCACTGGTGGGCGGGCCGGGGGAGGCCCGGCCACACCCGGTTCGGTCTGACCGTGACGGCCGAGGGCGAACGGGTGTGGCTGGACGACCCGGCCGACTCCTGGGCGCTGACGGGCCCATGACGGCCTCATGACGGTCAGGACGGCCCATGACGGGAACTCAGGAGCGCTCTCGTATGGGCCCAAGAGCAACTGTGGTGGGACCGCAGGACGGGCATGGGTTCCCCTCGCATCGAGAGTTCCGGCCGGAAACAAGCGCTGAACCGATGCGCAGGAATCTCCGGGCAGACTTGCCGCCCAGGCAAAACCGGACTCCGAGTACGTACCCGCCACCCCAGTGCATGGTGTCCATGTTGTTTTGACAGAGGTTTTCGAGCCGTCCTGGGGCGCGTTCCCCACGGGCTACTCCTTCACTTGGCGCCGGCACGGAGAACGAGCGGAACGACACGACTATCGGCCTTGCGGTCACCAAGGGGCAGCAGCAGCCGGTTGCCGTTTTCTATGACATGCCACGGGGGGATGCGCGAAACGTCACCTGCCGCGTATTCGCTCACCGGGCTGCACGAGTTGCTCTTCCCCGTGAAGGGATCCTGGGTCGCCAACTTCACCCTGTTTTCCTCGACCGTGCAGGACATAACCGGTGCTGCGGTGGGATGTCGGGAAGTCGGTTGCGGCGACAATGCAGACGCCACCGTCGTGCGACTGCGCAAGCGTCAGCGATGTGAGTGTGGACAGGGATACCGACATTACCGGGACGTTTCCACCAAGACCCTGTCGATGGGGCTTCTTGTCCTGGGGTATGGCCCTTGCTGCTCCCGGCTTTGAGCTGGGGCAGCAGGGGCCCGTGGCCGGTCATCGTGCTCGACGGGCACGTGGTCGCCGCCGTGGCGCCGGGCGACCGCACCTCGCTAGGAATCGGTCACCCCTTCCCGTGGTTCCCGTCCCATTCGGGTGTCCCTTTGTGGGCCCCGGGAAGCGCCAGGCCTGCTCATACGCCCAGTTCACACGTATTGCCGGGGCGCCTGCGCGGCACCCGTTCCGGCAAGGGTGCGGAGCAACCGTGCGTAATGATCAAGCCAAAGGTTTTCGGCTTCTTCGGAGCGCAGTCCCTCCCAGGTACGCTCTGTTTGCAATGGCAAGATATCGGCCCAATGTTGATTGGTTAATTATATCCGGACTGCCGTCACGCACGCGCTTAACTCGGTGATTTGTGCATCACCTTTTGCTCCGAAGTCTGCCCGCAGCAAAACCGGTTCCAGGCGCATACGCAGCCGTCGGCAACCGTGTAACCAAGAGGGAGATCTATGAATACCGCCCCTTCGGACGCGAATGTCCCCGAAGAGAGGTTTCAAGAGTTTCCGCTGACCGAGATCCAGTACGCCTACTGGGTCGGCCGGGGCCCCAACTTCGTTCTGGGCAACGTGGCTCCGCACGCCTACTTCGAACTGGAAGGGCGCCGACTGGACCTCGACCGGCTCTCCAGCGCCTGGTGCCGGCTCATAGCGCGCCACGACATGCTGCGGGCCGTCGTGGCGGAAGACGGTCACCAACGCGTCCTGGAACGAGTCCCCGACTTCCGGATTCGATGTACCGATGTGCGCTCGCTGCCCGCGGACGAAGCGGAGCGCACCCTCGACGGCATCCGGGAAGAGATGTCACATCACGTCTACACCGCGGCGGACTGGCCGCTGTTCGACATCCGGCTCACCCGTCTCGCCGATTACGACCGCATCCACATCAGCCTCGACCTGCTGATGGTCGACCTTGCCAGCATCACTCTGCTCTTCAGTGAGTGGAGTGCGCTGTACGTGGATCCCGACCACCACCTCGAACCGGTGGACGTGACCTTCCGCGACTACGCGCTGGCGCTGGAACGGGGAAGCCAGGCACCCCGCCACCAGAAGGCACTGGAGTACTGGACCGGCCGGGCACGGACACTGGCCCCTCCGCCGGACCTCCCGCTCGCCAAGTCCCCGGTGAGTGTGCACAAGCCCCGCTTCTCGCACCGTGAGTTCCATCTCCCCGAAGAGGAGTGGCGGCGCCTCCAGGAACGCTGCGAGGACCGCGGCCTGACACCGACCGCGGTGCTGGCCACGGTCTTCTCCGAAGTGCTGGCGGCCTGGAGCGGGACCCGGCGCTTCACCCTCAACCTCACGTTGTTCAACCGGCTGCCCCTGCTGCTGACCGAGAACGACGCCGGTCACCGCAGCCTGCATCCCCATCTGCGGCGGGTCGTCGGCGATTTCACCTCCATCTGTCTGCTGGAGATGGACGCCAGCGGTGGCAGACCCCTCGAAGAGCGCGTCAACACCACCCAGCTTCAGCTCCAGCGCGATCTGCGCCACCGCCACGTCAGCGCCCTGCAGACCTTGCGCGAGCGCCGCCGGCTCGGACTGCAGGACGGGTTCGAGACGATGCCCGTGGTGTTCACCAGCGGGCTGGGCACCGCCGCCGACGTCTCGCAGGCCATGGACAGCTTCGGTGACATCTCCTACCGGATCAGCCAGACGCCGCAGGTATGGCTCGACCACCAAGTGGTCGACATCACCGGGTCGCTCAACCTGACGTGGGACTGCGTGGAGGAACTCTTCCCCGCAGGGCTCCTGGACGACATGTTCGCCACGTACTGCGGCATGGTCGAGCAGTTGGCCTCCGACGACTCGCTGTGGGAAAAGGAGCTGCGCGTCACTCTGCCGTCCCGGCAGCTGACCGGCCGCGAGCAGGCCAACGACACCGCCGGCCAGGCCCCCGCCGGACTGCTCCACGAACCGCTGCTCGACATGGCCGCCCGCCACCCGGACCGCCCCGCCGTACTCAGCGGCGCCGGCACCCTGACCTACGGCGAACTGGCCGGACAGGCACACGCCATCGCCGGGCGCCTCACCGAGCAGGCCGGCGACTCCGGCCTGCAAGACCGGCTGGTGGGCATCACCCTGCACAAAGGGCCCGCCCAGGTCGCCGCCGCCTATGGCGCGATGATGGCCGGCGGCGCCTACCTCCCCGTCAGCGCCACACTCCCGCTGCAGCGCCGCGCACGCATCCTGGAGGACGGCAAGGCCCTGGCGGTCATCACGGACAAGGCCCTGGAGAGCGGACTGGAGTGGCCGCAGGGCGTGCCGCGCATCTCCGCCGACCAGGATCAGGGCGGGTCCCAGGCCCGCGGCTCCTTACGGCACCCGTCGGGGCCGGCCCGGCCGGAAGACCTGGCGTACGTCATCTACACCTCCGGGTCGACCGGGGCGCCCAAGGGCGTGATGATCGAGCACCACGCCGCGCTCAACACCGTCATCGACATCAACGAGCGCTTCGGCGTCGGCCCCGGGGACTTCGTCTTCGGCCTGGCCGACCTCAGTTTCGATCTGTCCGTCTACGACCTGTTCGGCACCTTCGCTGCGGGCGCCACGCTGGTGCTGCCCGACCAGGACCTGCGGTCGGATCCCGCGCACTGGGCGAAGGTCATGGCCACCTATGGCACGACCGTCTGGAACTCGGTACCCGCTCAGATGCAGATGCTGGTCGAGCACCTCGAAATGGGGGGTGACATCCCCGAGGGGCTGCGGCTGGTGATGCTGAGCGGCGACTGGGTCCCGGTCGATCTGCCGGACCGCATCCGCGCGTTGTGGCCCGACGCCGAGGTCATCAGCCTGGGCGGCGCCACCGAGGCGTCGATCTGGTCGATCCACCACCGGATCGGCGACACCGAACCGGGCGCCAAGAGCGTGCCGTACGGGGTACCGCTGCGCAACCAGACCTTCCACGTCCTGGACGCCCACCTCGACCCGTGCCCGGTGTGGACGGCGGGTGAGCTGCACATCGGGGGCGTGGGCCTGGCCCGCGGGTACTGGGCGGACGAGGAGCGGACGGCAGCGAGTTTCATCCGGCACCCGCTCACCGGCGAACGGCTCTACCGGACCGGCGACTTCGGCCGCTATCTGCCGGACGGCACGATCGAGTTCCTGGGGCGCCAGGACGGCCAGGTCAAGATCAACGGGCACCGGGTCGAGCTGGGCGAGATCGAAACGACCCTCGCCCGCCACCCCGGCGTCGACAGCGCCGTGGTCGTGAAGGCGTCCGACGACGGTGGTGCGTCCCGGCTGCTCGGGTATGTCGTGCCGTCGGATGACGACAGCTCGCTGTTCGTGACCGAGCACGCGGACCAGGAGGTCAGCCAGGGCCAGTGGCAGGCGCTGCGCGACACCGTCGGGACGCCTGCCCCCGGGCCGGGCCCCGAGGAGCTGCGGACCGCCTGGGACGTGCTCAACGACGTCCACGCCGTCGCGTCCGCGGCCGCCTTCCGCTCCTTCGGGCTGCCGCACTCTCCCGGTGAGCCGTTCGACCCGGCGGCACTGCGCGGGGCCGGTATCGCGCCGCGCTACGAGCGCTGGCTCGCGCGCGCGGTCGGTTCCCTGGAGCAGGCCGGCTTTCTGCGGCGGGGCCCGGGCGGACACGAGGTGGCGCGGGAGCTGCCCACCGCTGTCCCCCCGGAGCTGGCGCAGCGGGCACGGACCGTGCTCAAGGACGTCCTGGAGATCCCCGAGGACGTCAGCGACTGGATGCTCTCCCTCGCCGGTGACCTGGCCGGCGTACTGACCCAGAGCATCCACTCCGCCGAGCTGTACGCCTCCGACCGGACCCCGGGCATCTACGAGAAGCTGTTCGGCCCGACCTACGCGACCGCGACCGAGGCCGTACGGAACATGGTGGCGGCCTGGCCCGCCGACCGGCCGCTGAATGTGCTGGAGGTCGGGTCCGGTTACGGTTCGCTGACGCAGCATCTGCTGCCGCTGCTGCCGCCCGACCGCACCGAGTACGTCTTCACGGACATCTCGCGCTACTTCACCGACCGGGCGCAGTGCGCCTTCGAGGACTTCCCGTTCGTGCGGTACGAGCTGTTCGACCTCGACCAGCCGGCCGAGACCCAGGGCTTCGAGAACCAGTCCGCCGACCTGGTCATCGCCGCGAGCGTGCTGCACGACATGCGCCACATCCGGCGCACGCTGAACAGTCTGCGCTCCGTGATGGCGCCGGGAGGCGTGCTCCTGCTGGTCGAGCAGACCACCTTCCATCCGTGGTTCGACCTGGTCATGGGCCTTCAGCAGGGCTTCGACAACTTCGAGGACACGGATCTGCGTACCGGGCACTGTCTGCTGGACCGCGGTCAGTGGCAGCGGGAGCTGGCGGCCGCCGGGTTCGCCGACACGGAGGTGATCACCACCTCCGGCGGTCCGGGCTCGGTCGGTTTCGACGTGATCGTCGCCCAGGGCCCCGGCACACGACGCCGGTTCGCCCCGGAGGAGCTGCGCTCCTTCGCCGCCGAGCATTTGGCCAAGTACATGGTGCCGGCGCAGCTTCTCGCACTGAGCGAGCTTCCGCTCAGCAGCACCGGGAAGGTGGACCGCAAGGCCCTGGTGAAGGCGGGAGCGCGCAGTTCGATGCGCAACCGCCCGGCCAAACCACCGCGTACCGACCGGCAGTTCAAGCTGGTCGAGATCTGGCGGGAGGTCTTGGGGCTGAAGAGTGTCGACATGGCCGACGACTTCCTGGAAGCGGGCGGCGACTCGCTGCTCGCGGCGCGCCTGGCGGCCAACCTGCAGTTGGCGTTCGATGTCACCGTGCCGGTCGGAACGATTCTGCAGCACACGACGGTGGAGGCACTCGATACGTATCTGGAGCAACTGCTCGGCCCGTCCGAGCTGATGCCGGAGGAGAAGTGATGACCGCCGCAGGAGAAGTGATGACCGAGAACCCCCCGTTGACCCACGAGCGGATCGTGCGCTGGTTCCTCGACTTCCTGGCGGAGATCCTCGACACCTCCCCTGAGGCGATCGACCCGAAGGCCCCGCTGGACCAGCTGGGCGCCGACTCGGCGACCGTCCTGGTGATCTGCGCCAGACTCCGTGAGGACCTGGGCGCCCGGGTGCGCCCCAAGGACGTCCTCCAGCACTTCACGGCCGAGGGTGTGGCCCGCTATCTGGCCGGACCCGTCCCGGCGAAGGGGTGAGGCGATCATGCACACAGTCGCGATGCCCCGCTGGCTGGTGAGCGGGGCACCGCGGCCGGCCGCCCCCAAGCTCTACTGCTTCCCGCACGGGGGCGGCTCGGCCGCGGAGTACCTCCGGTGGGCCCGGGGCCTGCCGGGAGCCGAATTCCACGCCGTACAGCTGCCGGGCCGTGGATCGCGCCTCAGCGAACCGGTGTTCACCTCGATGGACACCCTCGTCGACGGCGTGCTGGCCAATGTGCCGCTCGGCCGTGCGCCCTACGCCTTCTTCGGGCACAGCCTCGGTTCGCTCATCGCGTACGAGGTGACCCGGGCGCTGCGCAGGGAGGACCGTCCGCTGCCCGAGCGGCTCGTGGTCTCCGGCTATCCGGCGCCCCATTTGCCGCGCGCCTCACAGGAATTGCACACGCTGCCGGACGCCGAGCTGATCGAGGAGGTGTCACGGATCCACGGCGGCATCCCGGAGGAGGTGCTGGCCTCTGTGGAGCTGCGGGAGCTGGCGGCCGTCGCGCTGCGCGCGGACTACCAGGTCCTGGAGACCTACTCCTGGCGTGCCGGGGAGCCGCTGTCGCTGCCGATCACGGTGCTCGGCGGCAGCGCGGACCATGTGACCGCCGAACAGCTCCAGGCGTGGCAGGAGCTCACGACGGGCGAGGTCACCGTGCAGCAGTTCCCCGGCGGCCATTTCTATCTGCTTGAGCAGCCCGCCGCCGTCCTGCGGTCGCTCGCGGGTGCGCTCCGGACGGTCCGTACGAAGGAGAGGAGCGCACCGTGCTGACCTTCGCCGCCGCGTCGCTGGTCCTGGTCATGATCCCCGGCCCGGACCAGGCCCTGATCACCCGCAACGCCCTCGCCGGCGGCAGGGCGGCCGGGCTGCTCACGATGGTGGGCGGAGCGCTCGGGCTGAGCGTTCATGTGGCAGCGGCGGTGCTGGGCATCTCCACCCTGCTGGTCGCCTCGGCGACGGCGTTCACCGTCCTGAAGGTCGTGGGCGCCGGGTATCTGGTGTGGATGGGCATCGCGACGTTCCTGAGCGCGCGGCGCACCATGGCCCAGAAGGCGGAGGACGGTGGCCAGGAGGCCGCGAAGCTGGACACGAAGTATCTGCGGCACGGCTTCCTGTCCAACTCGCTCAACCCCAAGGTCGCCCTGTTCTTCGTGACCTTCCTGCCGCAGTTCCTGCCTGCCGGTCACAACGTGTTCCCCAGAGCGCTGTTGCTGTCGTTGGCGTTCGCGGTGATCTACCTGCTGTGGTTCAGCCTGTACGTGATCACGGTCGACCAGTTCGGCAAGGTGCTGCGGCGTCCGCGGGTGAGAGCCCGGATCGAGCAGGTGACCGGAATCCTGCTCATCGGCTTCGCGGCGCGGCTCGCCTTCCAGTCGCCGTGAACCGGCAGGGCCGGGTGCCCGGCGTGCGGTGACGCCGCAGTGGTGATCGCCGCCGGGCACAGGAGGGGTCTCCCGGAGCTCAGCTCCGGGAGACCCCTCCGCCGTTTCCCGCCGGCCGGCCGCGGTCGGGAGCCGTCAGCGGGCCGTCCGACGCCGGCGCACGGGCGTCGCCCAGGCGGCGGGCAGGTGCGCACACGAAGGACGCGGCCTGCGCACCGTCGGCGAGATCAGCGACATCGGTCGACAGGTACACCACATGGTCGGCCTGCCGGGCCACCACCCGCTACGCCCCGGCCGCCGCCAGCACCCCGCCCACCAGCCGTCCCGCCCGTACCGCGTGTTCGGCCGTCGTCGGGACGCAGCGGTCCGCCGCGGGGTCGTACGCGGTCATGATGACGCCCGCGTGGTCGGTCTGCGGCTCCTGGAGGGTCACCGCACGGCCCGCGGTCCGCAGTGTCGCGGCGAGGTCGCGGGAGTAGTGGGCGTCCACGACGGTGTCGCGGGTGCCGTGCAGCAGATGGACCGGTACGCCGGGGTCGTGGCCCGCGGCGAGATCGTCCAGCGGCGCGGTCCCGGTGGTGCGCGCCGGCAGGTCGTAGCGGCCCGCCACGGCCACCACCGCCCGCGGCCGCCACTCCGCCACGGCATCGGGCCGCAGGGCGACCCCGAGCGCGGCCCCGGCCCCCGCCGACCACCCGGCCAGTACGTACGACGCCCCGTCGCCGCCCAGACCGTCCGCCTCCTTGCGGCCGAAGGCCAGCGACTCCAGCAGCTGCGACCGGCCGCCGTCCGCGGCGTCCGAGCGCCAGTCGGGGACGAGCACCAGCACCCCGAGGGCGGCCGTCGTCCGCGCCAGCGGCTCCAGGACGTCGCGCTCGTCGGGGCCGATGCCGTGCCACAGCAGCACGGTCGGCAGCGCGCCGGACGCCCCGGCCGGACGGTGGACATCCAGCTGCTTGCCGCCCGGGCCGTAGACCAGCCCGCGTACCGTCTCCACTGTCCTGTCCGTCATGCCCATGTCCGGTGCCATGACGGCACGTTACAACGGCGAGCCGGGGGCCTCAGCTGCCCGCGAGGCCCAGCGCCACCACCCAGGACACGACCAGCAGAAACGGCGCCGCCACGAGGCAGCCCCAGCCTGCCGCGCTCCTGTTGGCCATGCCCACCACCGCCAGGAGGGCGGCCACGAAGGCGGCGCCGACCGGCAGGCCGCCGACGATCTGCTGGGCGCTCGCGGAGCAGATCGTGCGGGCGTCCTCCTCGGAGCAGCTGTCGCTCGCCATCACCAGCAGCGGCGCGAACAGCCCGGTCACCCCGGCGAACGCCAGCACCAGCAGGCCGGCGAAGATCCGGCCCACGGCGGAACCCGTCACCGACGGTGCCTCGTCGCGCACGGGAGGGACGCTCTGCGCCCGGTCGTTGATCATGCGGCCACGCTAGGTCCGGTCGCCGACCCTGCCATCAGTACGGATACTCATCTCCCGCTACTCATCTCCCCGCACTTATCCACAGGTATTTATCTCCCGGCGGCCCTCCTCCGCATGCCGACTAGGCTGGGTAGGTCGATCGATCTGACGTGCAGGTCGGAAGCGCAGGTCTGAGTGCAGGAGTGAGATGGCCGTCAACCTCGTCAATCTGGAAGCCGTCGGCAAGGTGTACGGGACCCGTGCCCTGCTCGACGGTGTCTCGCTCGGCGTCAACGAGGGGGACCGGATCGGCGTCGTCGGGCGCAACGGGGACGGCAAGACCACCCTGATCCGGATCCTCGCCAAGCTGGAGGGTGCGGACGACGGACGGGTCACCCACAACGGCGGCCTGCGCCTCGGCGTCCTCACCCAGCACGACTCCCTTGACCCGGCCGCCACCATCCGGCACGAGGTCATCGGCGACCTCGCCGACCACGAGTGGGCCGGCAACGCCAAGATTCGCGACGTGCTCACCGGCCTCTTCGGCGATCTGCACCTGCCGGGCTTCACCCAGGGCCTGGACACGGTCATCGGCCCGCTCTCCGGTGGCGAGCGCCGCCGTATCGCGCTGGCCAAGCTGCTGATCGCCGAGCAGGACCTGATCGTCCTCGACGAGCCCACCAACCACCTCGACGTGGAGGGCATCTCCTGGCTGGCCCGCCACCTCCGCGCCCGCCGCTCCGCCCTCGTGGTCGTCACCCACGACCGCTGGTTCCTCGACCAGGTCTGTACGCGCATGTGGGACGTCCAGCGCGGTGACGTCCACGAGTACGAGGGCGGCTACAGCGACTACGTCTTCGCACGGGCCGAACGGGAGCGGATCGCCGCCACCGAAGAGGCCAAGCGGCAGAACCTGATGCGCAAGGAGCTGGCGTGGCTGCGGCGCGGCGCCCCGGCCCGTACGAGCAAGCCCCGCTTCCGCATCGAGGCCGCCAACGAGCTGATCGCCGACGTCCCGCCGCCCCGCGACAACGCCGAGCTGATGAAGTTCGCCAGCTCGCGGCTCGGCAAGACCGTCTTCGAGCTGGAAGACGTCAGCGTCCAGGCCGGGCCGAAGATCCTCCTCAAGCATCTGACCTGGCAGCTGGGGCCCGGCGACCGGATCGGCCTGGTGGGCGTCAACGGCGCCGGCAAGACCTCGCTGCTGCGGGCTCTGGCCGAGGCCGCCCGCACCCAGGGCGAGACGCAGCCGGTGGCCGGCCGGATCGTGGTCGGCAAGACCGTCAAGCTGGCGTACCTCTCCCAGGAGGTCGGCGAACTCCCCCCGACGCTGCGGGTGCTGGAGGCCGTCCAGCAGGTGCGCGAGCGGGTCGACCTGGGCAAGGGCCGGGAGATGACCGCCGGCCAGCTCTGCGAGAAGTTCGGCTTCACCAAGGAGAAGCAGTGGACCCCGGTCGGCGACCTCTCCGGCGGTGAACGCCGCCGCCTCCAGATCCTGCGCCTCCTGATGGACGAGCCCAACGTCCTCTTCCTCGACGAGCCCACCAACGACCTCGACATCGAGACCCTGACCCAGCTAGAGGACCTCCTCGACGGCTGGCCCGGTTCCCTCATCGTCATCAGCCACGACCGCTACTTCATCGAGCGCACCACCGACCGCGTCCACGCCCTCCTCGGCGACGCCACGCTTCGGATGCTCCCCCGCGGCCTCGACGAGTACCTGGAACGCCGCCAACAGGTCATCGACGCCGCCACCCCGGCCCCCGCACAGCAGACCGCGGCCCCCAAGAAGGCCGCCGCGGTCAACCGCGCCGCCCAGAAGGAACTCCAGAAGATCGAACGCCAGCTGGACAAAATCGGCGACAAGGAGACCAAGCTCCACGCCCAGATCGCCGAGAACGCGACCGACTTCGAGAAGGTCGCCGGCCTCGACGCCCAGCTCCGCGAACTGAGCGCGGAGAAGGAGGAGTTGGAGATGCGGTGGTTGGAGTTGGCGGAGGAGGCGTAGGGGGCGTACGGCGCGGCTGCCCACAGAGGCGCGCCGCTGGAGCGACGTCGGCCACCGGGCAACGGCCTTCCGACTGCGCGGTGACCGGCGGTGCCTCAGAGCACCCGGCTTCCGGGACCTCCCCAGCTTTTTCCTGCACCTCACCACGAATTGAGCCCGTCTTGCCGGCAAGGCATGAAGGCTGCCCGAGCACTGCTGGTTCCGGGCCGGGTGTGCGGAGGCGCTTGCAGGAGGCTTGGCCGGCTGGCGGGACTTCCTGAGTCAGTCGCCCCTCGGAAGCGCAGCTCGGAATCGCTTGATGTCTCGCTGCATATCAGGCGAGAGGTCGGTGAGGACGCTCAAGATCCCATCGACCTCATGCGCGAGCTCGGGGAACGTTGCCCAGTCCTCTGCCTTGCGGGTGAGTACGGCGGACAGCAAGTCGTCGTCGTACCATCCCCCGGCAGCTTGATGTGGTGCTGTGTCCCGCAGGAATGCAATAGCAAGGGGCAGGCTCCAGGGCAGGCCGACATTCTGCCCAATGAGGCGCGCCAATTCTTCTGGTGTGAGGTCTCCGACGGGTCGCCGACGGAGGGCGTGCATGCCCTGACATGGCCGGTGGAGTCATCGGGGGGATCCGGCCAGGTATGGCCTTCGAGCTCCTCGACAGAAGATCGACGGCTAAAGGGGCGCTTTTTCATCGCGTCTCGCAAAGGTTAAATGGGGGCATTTTGTGGCGCCATGAGTGCCGTCACTAGGTCATCGAGGGAGGGCGCGGGCTCGCGCACGGACCCGGGCAAATGGGCCCGCGCACGGGTGCGGACGCGAGCGCGGGCGGTCACCCCAACGGTTTCCTGACCTCACCGCGGATCTTGTCCACCTTGTCCGCGAATTTCTGAAGGTCGACGGACTGCGGATCCTTCGCCAGCTCCGAGGCGTCGGTCTCCGCGACATTCCCGCTCGTACTCGAATCCGCCCAGACACAGAACGGCAGCGTGACCTTCTGCCCCATCTCCGTCCGCACATCCACACCACAGGTCAGCGAATCCCCACCCCCACGGGGCCTGAACTCCTTGTCCGCGACGGCGACTTCCGTCTTACCGTCACGCGTCATGCCGCGGATGGTGTGCTCGATGGTCGTATCGGGATCATCAATGACGCCGTAGAGCCCCAGCATCACCAGCGACTTGGTCCCCGACGAGTACTGCCCGCCCACTGCCTTGATGTTGTGCTCATTGGCCCCGTCAGACGGCACCGCACTGCCGGCCTGCTGGGATATGTCCTTGGCGAGCTTGTACTCCCCACCCGCCAGCGTCTGCGGAACCGTGATCCGATACCTCGGTCCACCGTCGGACCCACCCGACGAACTCCCTCCACCACGGATCCCCATGGCCGACACCACCGTCCCGACCACCACCATTCCGGCCACGGCGCCAAGGATTCCCCAGGCCTTCCCGGCCTTCCGCTTCGGCGGTATGGGCGGCATCCCCGGCCCGCCGCCGTACCCGAACTGGGGCGCTTGCTGCGGGATTCCGTAGGGGCCGGGCTGGCCGTAGGGCACCGGCCCGATCGGCTGCGGTGGCTGGCCGTACGGCCCCGGCCCACCGGGAGCCGCACCCCCCGGATACCCACCCGGTACCCCGGCCTGCGGCATCCCCTGCGGTGCACCATAACCCGGCACCTGCCCGAAACCACCCTGCGACTGTTGCGGTGTAGTCATCTACTTCTTACTTTCTTGAGGTGTGAATGGGAACGCTCGTAAGTCCAGTTGCATCCCGCGTTCGAGTGGGTGTATCACAAGTTGCCTCAAAAAAGGCCATCGGGTTGCGGAGCGGTGTCGCCAACGGACTTGTTTCCAGTGTCTTCAGAGTCTCGTGTAATCGCGCAGCCGGGAGATGATGAGCGCCAAGTCGTGGTTGGCTCGCTCGCAGAATTCCGGATCTGACAAGGTAATTCGCACGGCTTCTTTTCGAAACGTGAGGCTATCAGTGGCGCACTCATGCAGAACACGCGACGGCGCAAGAAGCCAGTTTCTGGAAGAGTGATCAAGGGTCCACTCTTCCTGAGTGCTGGTGTCGCTCACCAGCGTTGCGATGAGCTGTGCCATTTCTGCGTCGCTGCCACCCCGGAAGCGCCAAGCGACATGCGGGGATTGTATATACCCTTCCACAGGGTTGCGCCCGGATGATGTTCTGATCCACTCGACTGACCCATAGAGCGACAGTGTCGTAAAAATTTGCTGACCAGTTGGAATCATGTCAGTTGGCATTTTCATGTCGACGCATTGCCGGGGAGGTCCGTCCTGCCCGCCACGACCTGAGGCGATTTTCAAGCCTGGATTAAGGTGCCTTATGTCAGCGGTAATTCCGAGCTTCTTGGGGAATTCGTTGGCGTCCTGCATCAACCGCCTTGATTCCCTTGGTGAGCCGCTCAAAAGCCTCGGGTTCAAGTAGGTAACCTTTTCCGTCGAGCAGGCTCATTTATTCTTCCCCCTTGTGTGCTACGTCCGAAATTTCGCCCGTTGATATGTCCACTGCTGCGCTGTCCGGAACGATTCCGGCCACCGGCGGGAAGAGCGCACCCTGCTCGCTGCCCGCGTCCAGGGCCACCCCCACAGGGCCCTCGCAGGCAGGAATCAGCACGTCAAGGACCCGGGCGCCGGATGCGGTCACATACCGCCACTCCGTCCCGGGCTCGCTGCCGCGGGAGAGGGCGAAGCGGGACAGGGTGTCTTCGTCGGTGAACGCGTACAGCCAGCGGATACCGTCCAACTCCGCCGACATGAGGGTGTCGTTGACCGTTGGGATCAAGACATGTGTGCGGCGGAATTCCCCTTCCCCCACCAAAGCGGCTGGATCTGGCCGCCCTGCATGAACTACTGCTACCTCGTCGGCCAATGACATGACGGGCCGGACGCCTCCCCCGATGCTCTGTTCAGCTACCGAACCCACTTTCGCATACGGCACTGACAACGCTGTGGCGACACTCGCAGTGAAAACCGACTGGCGGTTCTTTTTGAATTCAACGAAGTTGGTGGCGTGCGTAGTTCGGTTCGGCCCAGGGGAGGGGTGTTTCTATATGTGCCCGTCTTTGCGTGCCGCCGAAACAGCGAGGTATACGTGACGTCGTTCAACTCTCAGGTTGAGCAGTCCCGTTATCCCGAAGGCGCATCGGGGGCCGGCAGGCCGAGCCTGCGGCGGCGTCCGCGCACCCCTCAACGGCGCGCCCTGAAGGCGCACTTCCCCTGGATACGGCTATGCCGCAGTCTCCTACTCCCGGCCCCACCCCACCGAAAGCACGCCAATCGGCCCCGAATGGCCGGGATTCCAGCATTCCGGGGGGCTTCTTCCGGGTAGGGGGCGCGCTCTTGCAGCCGAGCGTGTAGCTTCCCGGGGACAAGCGGCCCGGTCGGGGGCTGCGCCGGGGCCCGCCGGAGCGGGGGAGGTTGCTCGATGGGCGTGCGGCTCATGGTGGTCGACGATCATCGTCTGCTCGCGGAGGCGCTCGCCTCGGCGCTGAAACTGCGCGGGCACCGGGTGCTGGCGGCGGCCGCGCCGAGTGCGGGGGCCGCGGACTTGGTGGTGAGCCGGGCGCCCGAGGTGTGCCTGTTGGGGACCGCCGCGCCGGCCCGGCCGGGTGCCTTCGACCCGGTCGTACGGATCAAGAAGGAGCGGCCGCAGGTCGCGGTGGTGGTGCTGGGGCCGGTGCCCAGCCCGCGGGGGATCGCTGCTGCCTTTGCCGCCGGGGCCTCCGGTTACGTCCGTAACGACGAGCGGATCGAGGGTGTGGAGCGCGCCATGATGAAGGCGCGGGCGGGGGAGTCGGCGGTGTCGCCGCAGTTGTTGCAGCAGGCCTTCGAGGAGTTGCTGCACCCCGCGGCGCAGCCGGACGACGAGGGGGCGCGGCTGCTGGAGCTGCTCACCCCGCGGGAGGTCGAGGTGCTGATGCGGGTCGCGGACGGCGAGGACACCCGGCTGATCGCGGCGGGGATGGATATCGCGCCCAGTACGGCGCGGACGCATGTGCAGCGGGTGTTGATGAAGCTGGAGGTGGGCTCCCGGCTGGAGGCCGCCGCGCTGGCGGCGCGTACGGGGCTGCTGGACCGGGCGGGCGGGCAGACCGCGCGCGCCACGGCGGTGGGACCGGACGCACCGGCGGCACCGGACGCACCGGCGGGACCGGACGCCTCGGCGGGACCCGACGCCCCGGTACCGCCGCCGGGGTAGCGCCTCTCAGCCCCGCGAGGGGCCGCCGCCCGGTAGCGGCCCTCAGCCGTTCGCGTCCTTCTCAGGCCCGCCGCCCGGTAGCGGCCCTCAGCCGTTCGCGTCCCTCTCAGGCCCGCCACCCGGTAACGCCCCTCAGCCCTTCACGTCCGTCTCGGCCCGCCACCGGGGTAGCGTCCCTCAGCCCCGCGAAGGCCCGCCACCCGGTAGCGCCCCTCAGCCCCCCGCCTCCCTCTCCGGCCCGCCGTCCCCCTCGTCCGCCAGCTCCCCCGCCGTCGGCGGAACCGCCGGCCGCAGCGTCTGCCAGATGAGGAAGAACAGGCCGAGGGCGAGCATGCCCAGGCCCGTCCAGAGGTTGATGTTGATGTCCTGGGCCTTTTTCAGGTCCGCGTCGGTCGCCATCAGGCCGGCGATGGTGACGATCACGCCGTAGACGGTGAACAGGCCGCCGATGATGCGCCGTACGTCGAAGAGCCGCGCGGCGGTCGCCGATTCGCGTTCCAGTTCTTCGACCTCGTGCTGGTAGTCACTCATGGATGCGTCAACTCCGCTGGTTCAGGCAGGTCAGAGGGAGAACGGGAGGTAGCAGAGGGCGGCGAGGACGACGGCGCCCCAGCCCAGCAGGGCGGGCCTGCGGTACCAGGCGTCGTCGCCCTCGGCGGGCAGCTCCGCCATGCCGGGGGACCTCGTGCCGTAGACCAGTCCGGCCAGCGACTCGGCGGACTTGGGCTCGGTGAACAGGGTGACCACGAACATCACGAGCGCGCCGACGACGAAGGCGACGATGGAGGAGACGAAGTTGGCGCCCTGGTCGGAGGGGATCGCGATGATGCCCTGCTTGTAGAGCCAGAAGTAGTTGACCATCGCGGCCGCGGTGCCGGAGAGCAGGCCCCAGAAGCCGGCCGCGGCGCTGGTCCGCTTCCAGAACATGCCGATGATGAAGACGACGAACAGCGGCACGTTGAAGAAGGAGAACAGCGTCTGGAGGTAGTTCATGATGTTGCTGAAGGACGAGGCGATGAAGGCCGTGCCCATGCCGATCAGCACACCGACCGCGGTGACCACCCGGCCCGTCTTCAGGTAGTGCGCGTCATCGCGGCCCTTCTTCAGGTACGCCGCCCATATGTCGTTGGTGAAGACCGTGTTGAACGACGAGACGTTGGCGGCCATGCCGGCCATGAAGGCGGCGAGCAGGCCGGTGACGGCGATGCCCAGGACGCCGTTGGGGAGCAGGTCCCGCATCAGCACCGGGATCGCGTCGTTGTACTGGAGCCCGTCCTTGGACTTGCCCAGCGTCGGCTCCATGACCAGCGCGATCAGGCCGGGGACGACCACCACCAGCGGGATGAAGATCTTGGGGAAGGCGGCGATCAGCGGGGTCCGCTTGGCGGCGGAGAGGTTCTTCGCGGACAGCGCGCGCTGCACCTCGGCGAAGTTGGTGGTCCAGTAGCCGAAGCTCATCACGAAGCCGAGGCCGAGCACGATGGTCAGCCAGTTCGCGCCGAGCGGGTTGGCCTCGCCGATGCCGGTGCCCTTCCAGGCGGTGAGGAAGGCGTCCCCGTGTGAAGAGGAGAGTGAGTCGGTCAGGCCGTCCCAGCCGCCGACGCGCTTGAGGCCGACGACGGTCAGCGGGATCAGCGCGGCCAGGATGACGAAGAACTGGAGTACCTCGTTGTAGATCGCCGAGGACAGGCCGCCGATGGTGATGTACGCGAGGACGAAGAAGCCGGCGACGACGATCGCGACCCACTGCGGCCAGCCGAGCAGCGCCTGGAGCACGATCGCCATGGCGTAGAGGTTCACGCCCGCGATCAGTACGGAGGAGACGGCGAAGATGACCGATGAGAGCAGGTGCGAGGAGGGGCCGAAGCGGTGCAGCAGGAACTCCGGCACCGAGCGGACCTTCGAGCCGTAGTAGAACGGCATCATCACCAGGCCGAGGAAGACCATCGCCGGGATGGCGCCGATCCAGTACCAGTGGACGGTGTAGGCCCCGTACTGCGCGCCGTTGGCGGCCATACCGAGGATCTCGGTGGCGCCGAGGTTGGCGGCGACGAACGCGAGACCGGTGACCCAGGCGGGCAGTGACCGCCCGGAGAGGAAGAAGTCCAGGCTCGTCTTCACGCTGCGTTTCGCCGCGAATCCGATGCCGAGGACGACGACGAAGTAGAGGGCCAGGATCGTGTAATCGAGCCCGTTGGTGGGGAGCCGTAGCCCCTCGGCCAAGGTGATCATGGTGGGAACTCGCTTCTCTGCGCGATCGGAATCCACAGAAAGCTACGCCCGGGCCTTCAGAAACTGAATACTTTTGTTTGGTTGAGTTGTTGATTCGTGATTGAGCTTGTCGTTATGTCGCGAATGTCTCCCGGGGATCCGTGCTGTGCCCGGTGCTGCGCCTGACATTGACGCCGCTGTTTAGTTGTGCTTCATTGTGTTTGTTTGTGTTTGGTCGCCGCGTGAGGAGCTCCGTGAAGAAGACGACGACCCGGCTGGCGGACGGCCGGGAGCTCATCTACTACGACCTGCGCGACGACGCGGTCCGCGGCGAGCGCGACCCCCGCCCCCTCGACCCCGTCGCCACCGCCGCCGAGATCCGCCACGACCGGCTCCTCGGCGACTCGGTCGCCATCGCCTCCCACCGCCAGGCCCGCACCTACCACCCGCCGGCCGACGAGTGCCCGCTGTGCCCCTCCCGGGACGGCCGGCTCTCCGAGATCCCCGCACCCGACTACGACGTCGCCGTCTTCGAGAACCGCTTCCCCTCCCTCGCCGGTGACAGCGGCCGCTGCGAGGTCGTCTGCTTCACCCCCGACCACGACGCCTCCTTCGCCGACCTCACCGAGGAGCAGGCCGCCCTGGTCCTGGAGGCCTGGACCGACCGCACCGCGGAGCTCTCCCAACTCCCGGGCGTGGAACAGGTCTTCTGCTTCGAGAACCGCGGCGCGGAGATCGGCGTCACCCTCGGCCACCCGCACGGCCAGATCTACGCGTACCCCTTCGTCACCCCGCGCACCGCGCGCATGCTCACCTCGGTCGCCGCCCACCGCGAGGCCACCGGCGGCAACCTCTTCGACGAGACGGTCGCCGACGAGCTGGCCGACGGCCGCCGGATCGTCCTGGAGGGCGAGCACTGGGTGGTCTTCGTCCCGTACGCCGCCCACTGGCCCTACGAGGTGCACCTCTATCCCAAGCGCCGGGTCCCCGACCTGCTCGCCCTCGACGACGCCGCGCGCACAGAATTCCCACAGATCTACCTGGAAGTCTTGCGGCGCTTCGACCGGATCTTCGCCGGGCGGGGTGGTGGGAGCGGGGCCGTGCCCGGCGGCGGGAGCGGGGAGCGGGCGGACACCGCCCGCACGCCGTACATCGCCGCCTGGCACCAGGCGCCGCTGCGCGCCGAGCACCGCGGTGATTTCGCGCTTCACCTCGAGCTTTTCACCATCCGCCGTACTTCCGGCAAGCTGAAGTTTCTCGCGGGTTCCGAATCCGGCATGAACGTGTTCATCAATGACGTGCCGCCGGAGGCCGCGGCCGACCGACTGCGAGAGGTAGCGAGCGAGTGAGCAAGAAGTACCTGGTCACCGGTGGTGCGGGATACGTCGGCAGCGTCGTCGCAGCACATCTGCTCCAGGCCGGTCACGAGGTGACCGTGCTGGACGACCTGTCCACCGGCCACCGCGAGGGCATCCCCGCCGGTGCGCATTTCATCGAGGGCCGCATCCAGGACGCGGCGAAGTGGCTCGACCCCTCCTACGACGCGGTGCTGCACTTCGCCGCCTTCTCCCAGGTGGGCGAGTCCGTCGTGCACCCCGAGAAGTACTGGCGCAACAACGTCGGCGGCACCATGGACCTGCTCGCCGCGATGCGCGACGCCGGCATCCGCACCCTCGTCTTCTCCTCCACCGCCGCCACCTACGGCGAGCCGAGGTCCACCCCGATCACCGAGTCCGCCGAGACCGCGCCCACCAGCCCGTACGGCGCCAGCAAGCTCGCCGTCGACCACATGATCAGCGGTGAGGCCGCCGCCCACGGTCTGGCCGCCGTCTCGCTGCGCTACTTCAATGTCGCCGGCGCCTACGGCAGCTGCGGTGAGCGCCACGACCCCGAGTCGCATCTGATCCCGCTGGTCCTCCAGGTCGCCCAGGGCAAGCGCGAGGCGATCTCCGTCTTCGGCGAGGACTACCCCACCCCCGACGGCACCTGCGTCCGCGACTACATCCACGTCGCCGACCTCGCCGAGGCCCACCTCCTCGCCCTCGACGCCGCCACCGCCGGTGAGCACCTGATCTGCAACCTCGGCAACGGCAACGGCTTCTCCGTCCGCGAGGTCATCGAGACCGTCCGCAAGGTCACCGGGCACCCCATCCCGGAGGTGGTCGCCCCGCGCCGCGGCGGCGACCCCGCCGTGCTGGTGGCCTCCGCGCAGACCGCCGTCGACCGTCTCGGCTGGCGGCCCGCCCGCGCCGACCTCGCTGGCATCGTCGCCGACGCCTGGGAGTTCGCGCAGCACCTCGACCGGACCAAGGAGTCCTGATGACCGCACACGGAGCCGCCGTCCCGGCCACCGAGCGCCCGCACCGCGCTCAGCACACCGCCGCGCAGTTCGCCGCGGTGTACGACGCCGCCCCCACGGGCACCTGGGCGGCGCCCGGCCGGGTCAACCTGATCGGTGAACACACCGATTACAACGACGGTTTCGTGATGCCGCTCGCCCTCCCGCACACCACGCTCGCCGCCGCCTCGGCCCGCACCGACGGGGTGCTGCGGCTGCACTCCGGCGGCGCCGACGGCGGCATCGTCGAACTGCGCCTGGACGAGCTGCGCCCGGCACCCCAGGGAGGCTGGGCGGCCTACCCGGCGGGCGTCGTCTGGGCGATGCGGGAAGCAGGACTGCCCGTCGGCGGCGCGGATCTGCACTACGACAGCACGGTGCCCACCGGAGCCGGACTCTCCTCCTCCGCCGCCCTGGAGGTCGTCACCGCGCTCGCCCTCAACGACCTGTACGGGCTCGGCCAGGAGCCGCAGCGGCTGGCGCAGCTCGCCCAGCGGGCCGAGAACGCCTTCGTCGGGGTGCCCTGCGGAATCATGGACCAGACCGCCGCGGCCTGCTGCACCGAGGGCCACGCCCTGTTCCTGGACACCCGCGACCTCACCCGGCGCCAGGTCCCGTTCGACCTGGCGGGGGAGGGGCTGCGGCTCCTCGTGGTCGACACCCGCGTGAAGCACGAGCTGGGGGACGGCGCATACGCCGAGCGGCGCGCCGGCTGCGAGCGTGGTGCGCGGGCGCTCGGGGTGCGTGCCCTGCGCGAGGTGCCCTACGCGCATCTGTCCGAGGCACTGGCCGGGCTGGCCGGCGAACCCGCCGTCCAGGCCCTCGTCCGGCACATCGTCACCGAGAACCACCGCGTCGAAGAGGTCATCGCCTGCCTCGACGCGGGTCGCACCCGCGCCATCGGCCCCCTGCTGACGGCCGGTCACGCCTCGCTCCGCGACGACTTCAAGATCTCCTGCCGGGAGCTCGATCTCGCCGTCGACACCGCGCTGACGGCGGGCGCCCTCGGGGCCCGGATGACCGGCGGCGGCTTCGGCGGCTCGGCCATCGTGCTCGTCGAGGAGGCGGCTGCCACGGCCGTCGGCACGGCGGTCGGCGAGGCGTTCGCGGCGGCCGGCCATGCCGCCCCGCGGATCTTCGAGGCCGTCGCCAGTGCGGGGGCGCACCGCGTCGCGTAGGGCGCGCCGGACGGCGTGAAGCCACCGGACAGGCACCGAATGGCCCGGCCGGCGGAGCAGTTTCGCCAATCACCTTCCCTCGTCGCACCCCGTCCGTACGCTGGGAACCTGCACCGGTGGGGGCCGGTGCCGATCAGGGGGCGAGACCGTTCGGGTACGGCGCCCGGGGTGGGGTAGTCATGTCGGCACGGCGGCGGCCGTGCGGTTGCGGCGATCTTCAATCCGGGCGTCGTGCCCGCTATGGTCCGTTCACCGAGACAGGGGGTCTCTGTGCAACGCATCCGGGTTCTGGTGGTCGACGACCACCGCATCTTCGCCGAATCCCTGGCGGCCGCGCTCGCCGCGGAACAGGACGTGGACGTGGCAGCCGCGGGCAGCGCCCCCGCTGCCCTGCGCAATCTGGACCGCGCGGCCACCGACGGCCGCCGCTTCGACGTGCTGCTCGCCGACGCCGACCTCGCCGCGCCACTGCTGGCGGTGCCCGCCCAGGGAGCGGCCCGCGACGCGGTGCCGCGCGCCGTGCCGCGGGACGGCATCGCGCTGGTCTCCGGCCTGCGCACCAGCCATCCGTATCTGCGCACCGTCGTCCTCGCCGACCGCGACGACCCGCGCCGCGCGGCCGCCGCCCTACAGGCCGGTGCCTCCGGCTGGGTCGCCAAGGACTGCTCGCTGTCCCGGCTGCTCGCCGTCATCCGCGGGGTGCTGCGCGACGAGACGCATCTGCCGCCCGCGCTGCTGACCGGTGTCCTGCGGGAGTTGACGGCCGCCCGCAAGCACCGCTCCGAGAGCGAACGGCTGGTGGAGTCGCTGACTCCGCGCGAGCGTGAGGTGCTCCGCTGCATGGTGGCCGGCCTGGGCCGCAAGGCGGTCGCCGAGCGGCTGTTCCTCTCCCCGCACACGGTCCGTACCCATATGCAGAATGTGCTCGGCAAGCTCGGGGTGCACTCCACCCTCGCGGCGGTGGCCCTGGCCCGCCGGGCCGGGGTCGGCCCGGTCGAGCTGGAGGCGGCGGCCGCCGCGTCGGTGCCGGTGCCGTGAGGGGGCGGGGCCCGTGTACGGGCCGGCCGCCCCGGGGGTGACCTCGCGCACCCCGGTCGACGCGCTCGGGGCAGCGGTCCTCGCGCCCGACGACGAGGTCATGGCGGCCCGGGACGGGAGCGCGGACCCGGCCGGGCCGGGCCGGGCCGCTCGCCTCTGAGCAGGTCGCCGACCGCCGCGATACCTGCGGTGAGGGCGCGTTCGCCGACATTGCCGAACCCCAGGACCAGCTGTGTCTCCTGTGCCGCCGGCGCGGTGCGGCAGGCGCGCATGCCGTAGAGGCCGACGGAGCGGGCGCGGGCGGCGGCGATGACGGTCTGCTCGTCGGTCGATCCGCCGAGGTGCACGACGGCGTGGAAGCCGGCCGCCAGGCCGGTCACCCGGGCCTCGGGGGCGTGCGCGGCGAGCGCTGCCACCAGGGCGGTGCGCCGGGCCGCGTAGGCCGTCCGCATCCGGCGCAGATGCCGGTCGAAGCGCCCGGACTCGATCATCCTCGCCAGGGCGAGCTGGTCGAGCGTGGGCGACCCGCGGTCGTTCAACTGCTTGTGCATGGTGATGTGTTCGGCGAGGGCGGGCGGACAGAGCATCCAGCCGAGGCGCAGCGCGGGCGCGAGGGACTTGCTGACGGTCCCCATGGAGATCACGCGGTCGGGGGCGAGCCCTTGCAGGGCACCCACCGGCTCCCGGTCGTAGCGGAATTCGGCGTCGTAGTCGTCCTCGATGATCACGGCGTCCCGATGCCTGGCCCACTCGATCAGTGCGAGCCGCCGCTCCGGTGACATGACGACACCGGTGGGCCACTGGTGCGCGGGGGTCACCACGACCGCACGGGCGCCGGTGGCGGCGAGGGCCCGTACGTCGATGCCGTGCGCGTCGACCGGCACGGGGACCGCCGACAGGCCGGCCCAGGACATGGTCGAGGAGAGCCTGGCCGGTGAGCCGGGATCCTCGTACGCCGCCGTGTGGACACCGGTCCGGGCCAGGGCCCGCAGGGCCAGACCGAGGCCCTGCGCGTAGCCGGAGCAGATGACGATCCGTTCGGGATCCGCCGCGGCGGCCCGTACGCGCCGCAGATATCCGGCGAGGACCTCGCGCAACGCCGCGCTGCCGCGCGGGTCGCCGTAGTCGAGTGCCGCGGTCGGCAGGGTGCGTGCCGCATCGCGGGTGGCCCACATCCAGTCGGACAGCGGGAAGGCGCTCAGATCCGGGACGCCCCATCGGAAGTCGGCCAGCAGCTGTGGCGGCGCCGCGGGGGGTGGCGTGGGCGCGGCCGGTACGCCTGCGCCCGCCGCCACTTGAGTGGCGGCGCCCGGGCGGGCCACGAGGTAGCCCTCGGCCTGGAGCTGGGCGTAGCAGTCCTGCACCAGGCCTCGTGACAGCCCGAGTGTCCGGGCGAGTGCACGGGTGGACGGCAGCCGTTCGCCGACCCGCAGCCGCTGGGTACGGATCGCGTCCCGTATCTGGCGTTCCAGCTGTGACCGCAGTGGCCCGCCGCCGTCCCGGTCGATGTCCAACAACAGGTCGGGGGACAGACCGGACCACTCAAGAGGCATGGAATTGGAGCTTACTGGTGATCCGCTCGGACCCTAGCTTCGAGGCATGACGAAGACGACCAACTCCCCGTCGCGGGACGCCGGTTCGCGCCCAGCGCTCGTGACGCGGCCGCTACTGCTGCGGTTCGTGTCGATCATCGGTGCCTCGACGAGCTTCTTCCTCCTGTTGTCGGTCGTGCCGCTCTACGCCGAGACGTCCGGTGGGGGCGGTAGCGCGGCGGGCCCGGCCACGGGCGCCCTGATGGTGGCCACGGTCGTGGGTGAGCCGGCCACTCCCCGGTTGGTGGCCCGCTTCGGCTACCGCCTGGTGCTGGCGACGGGGCTGGTCCTGCTGGGGGCGCCCGCACTGGTGTTGACCGCCTCCGCGGACATGGTGTGGATCGTGGCGGTCTGTCTGGTGCGCGGTCTGGGCTTCGCCTTCACGGTCGTCGCGGGTGGCGCGTTGACGGCGTCGCTGATCCCGCCGGAGCGCCGGGGTGAGGGGCTGGCGCTGGTCGGCATCGTGTCCGGGGTGCCGTCGCTGGTGGCGCTGCCACTGGGGGTGTGGCTGGTCGGGCACGTGGGGTACGCACCGGTCTGCCTCGCCGGTGGCCTGGCCGCGCTGGCCGCGATCGTCTCGGTGCCGGGCCTGCCCGACCGGGAGCCGGCCTCGAAACGGTCGGTCACCATGCTGTCCGGGCTCCGCACCGCGGCGCTGCTGCGGCCCGCTGCCGTCTTCGCGGCCACCGCGCTCGCCGCCGGCATCCTCGTCACCTTTCTCCCTCTGGCCGTGCCGTCGGTCTCGCTGGGACTCGTCTCCGTGGCGCTGTTCGCGCAGTCCGCGGCAGCGACCGTGGCCCGCTGGGTCGCGGGCCGGCACAGCGACCGGCGCGGGCCGGCCGGACTCGTGCTGCCCGGCCTGGCCGCGGCGGCCGCGGGAACGCTGCTCACCGCGATGACCCACCGCCCCGTCGCTGTCATGGCCGGCGCGGCGCTGTTCGGGATCGGCTTCGGGGTCATCCAGAACGCCACCCTGACCCTCATGTACACGCGGGTTTCTGCCGCCGGCTACGGCACGGTCAGCGCCCTGTGGAACGTCGCCTACGACGCGGGTATGGGCGTCGGCGCCCTCGGGTTCGGCGTGCTCGCCGACGGGGTCGGCTACCCCGTGGCCTTCGCCCTCACCGCCGCGCTGATGCTCACCGCCGTCGCCCCGGCCCGGCGCGACCGTCGGCATGGCGAACGCCTCGGGTGACGGGACGGATCACACGCCAACCGGGTCCGCCTGACGCGTGATCACCACCGCACCCGTCCCGGCCAGGACACACCCCTAGGGGTGGCTCCGAGCCAGGCGGGACTTCGCGGACGCCCCCTAGGGCTCCGTCAGCACGGCCACCCCCCGTGCCCCCAGCGTGATCCGGTCGGTGGCGCCGGCCCCGGCCGTCCCGCGCGCCGCGAGCGCGTCCCGCATCGGCGACGGCAGTCCGACATCGACGGCCTCCGCCCCGTGGTTGAGCAGGAAGAGATAGCGTCCGCCGACGCCCTCGCGGACGGTGGCCTGGACGCCTGGCGGCAGGCCCGGCAGTACGGGGCCCACCCCGGCCGCCGCGCGGACATCGTCCAGCAGCGCCCGCATCAGCGCCGGATCGGGCCGGGTGGCGACGTACCAGACCGTGCCGCGCCCGTAGGAGTGCCGGGTCAGCGCGGGCCGGCCGGACAGCTCCCCGTCCGTGAAGTGGGCGAGCGCCTCGGCCCCTTCGAGGTCGAGGGCCTCCGACCACAGGTCCGCCCGCCCCGTGTACTCCCCGTCGCCGACCGCCACCGAACGGCCCGCGTCCAGCGGCCAGAACTCCGCCACCCGCAGTCCCAGCAGCGCCCGCAGCGGCGCCGGGTAGCCGCCGGGGTGCACCCGGTCGTGCTCGTCGACGATGCCGGAGAAGAACGACACCAGCAGCTGCCCGCCGTCGCGTACGTAGGCGGCCAGCCGCTCGGCGTCCGGGGTGGTCAGCAGATACAGGTTGGGGGCCACGACCAGCCGGTAGCCGGACAGGTCGCGCCGCGGCGGCAGCACATCGCAGGCCACTCCCGCCTCGAACAGCGGCCGGTAGTGGTCCAGCGCGATCCGGGAGTGGTCCAGCGCGGTCGACGGCTTGGAGTCCAGCTCCAGGGCCCACCAGCTGTGCCAGTCCGCCAGCAGCGCCACCTCGGCCCGCGACCGGGTCCCCTCGATCCCCGGCAGCGACGCCAACTCCCGGCCCAGTTCCGTCACTTCGCGGAAGATGCGGGTGTCGGTCCCGCCGTGCGGCAGCATCGCCGAGTGGAACTTCTCCGCGCCGCCCAGCGACTGCCGCCACTGGAAGAACAGCACCGCGTCCGCGCCCTGGGCGACGGCCTGCCAGCTCCACAGCCGCATCGCGCCGGGCGGCTTGGGGCCGTTGCGGGGCCGCCAGTTGACCGCGCCCGGCGCCTGTTCCAGGAGCATCCACGGCTGCCCGGAGCGCGCCGAGCGCATCAGGTCGAAGACATAGCCGGCCCGGAGGTGGTCGTCGGGCACATAGGGGTCCTGGTAGAAGTCCAGTGCCATCGCGTCCATATGGGCCGACCAGGCGAAGGCATCGACCGGCTTGTGCTGCGGCATCAGATTGGTGGTGGCCGGAATTGCTGGGGTGACGCGTTCCAGCACCTGCTTTTCGGCCAGATAGCAGGCGCGCAGCGCCTCGTCACCGAAGCGCAGATAGTCCAGCTGCTGTGCGGGGTTGGGGAAGGTGGGCGCGGTGCGGGGCGGCAGCACCTCGTCGAAGTCGCCGTACGCCTGCGACCAGAAGGCCGTCGACCAGGCGGCGTTGAGCGCGTCGACGGTCCCGTACCGCACGCGCAGCCAGCGCCGGAAGTCCTCGGCCGACACCTCGCAGTAGCAGTGGCGGGTGTGGCAGCCGTACTCGTTGCCGATGTGCCACATGGTGAGCGCGGGGTGGTCGGCGTAGCGGGTGGCGAGCTGTTCGACGAGGCGTACGGCGTGGGTGCGGTAGACGGGGCTGGAGGGGCAGTAGTGCTGCCGGCCGCCGGGCCAGCGGCGCCGGCCGTCGGCGTCCTCGGGCAGGATCTCGGGGTGCGCGCGCGAGAGCCACGGTGGTGGTGAGGCGGTCATGGTCGCCAGACAGACGGCGATGCCGGCACCCGCCAGGCCGTCCATGACGCGGTCGAACCAGCCGAAGTCCCAGGCCCCGGGCCGGGGTTCGACCTTGGCCCAGGAGAAGATGCCGACGGTGACCATGGTGACATGGGCCGCCTTCATCAGCTTCAGATCCTCGGCCCACACCTCCTCGGGCCACTGCTCGGGGTTGTAGTCGCCGCCGAAATGGATGCCCATGGATGCCCCTACGGATCGATGGATTCCCTACGGACCGAAGCCCGCGCCGTCAGCAGGCACGGCGCACGCCTCACGAGGAGTTCTTGAACACGCTCCAGCCGCCGTCGACGACGAGGCTCGCGCCGGTGACGAAGGACGCCTCGGGGGAGAGCAGAAAGGCGATGACCGCGGCGACCTCCTCGGGCCGCCCCAGCCGCCGCGCCGCCGTCTCCGCGGCGCTGGCCTGCCGCTCCTCCTCGCCGATACCGTCCCAGGCCGCGGTCAGCACGGGACCCGGCAGCACGCTGTTCACCCGCACCTCCGGCCCGTATTCGACGGCCAGTTGACGGCCCAGACCGGTCAGTCCCGCCTTCGCCGCGGCGTAGGCGGGCCGCCCCGGCAGCCCGGCCAGGGCATGCACGGACGAGGTCAGCACCACCGCACCGCCGCGCGCCCGCAGATCCGGCAGGGCGGCGCGTACGCCGAGGAACGAACCGGTGAGATTGACCGCCAGCTGCCGGTCCCAGTCGGCGAGCGAGGTGTGCCCGGCGGCCGCCACATGCGCCAGGAAGGCGTTGCTGACCAGCCCGTCCACCGGTCCGTAGCGCCGCCGCGCCGCCTCGACGGCGCGCCGCCAGTCGTCCTCGCCCGCCACATCGCAGTGCTCGTACGAGGCGTGGCCGCCGGCCGCCCGGATGCGCCGCGCGGTGCGTTCACCGCGCGCGTCGTCGATGTCCAGCAGCAGCACCCCGGCGCCCTCGGCCGCCAGCCGGTCGGCGGTGGCCGCCCCGATCCCGGCGGCGGCCCCGGTCACCAGGACCGTACGGCCCTCGAACCGCCTGCCGTACGGGCCGTTCGGCGGATGCGATGCGCGCTGCTGGCTCATGGCGCGATCCAAGCCCACGGGGCGAGCGACGGGCAAGGGCACAGAGGGGGAGAGGGGCGCACGAGGATTCAGGGGGCGCACGCCACTTTCTTTCGCGCCGCCAAATACGGTGCGCCAACCGGTCGTACGCCGGGGCGGGAAGCCTCTCCGGCCGCGCCCGGGGCGGGCCGCGCCGCTGTGGCCCTAGCCGGGAGTGTTGTCGAAGGGACCGGTCAACTTCCGCAGCAGACAGGCCAGTTCGCCACGCTGCTGCCGGGAGAGCTCGGCGAGAATCGCGCGCTCCTGGATCAGCAGTCCGGCCAGCGACCGGTCGGCCTTGTCGCGGCCCTCTGCGGTCAGCCTGACCAGCACGCCGCGCCGGTCGCTGGGGTCGGGCAGCCGCTCGACGAGGTTCTTCTTGGCCAGCCGGTCGATGCGGTTGGTCATCGTCCCCGAGGTGACCAGCGTCTGTGTCAGCAGCGCCCCGGGGGAGAGCTGGTAGGGCGCCCCGGCGCGCCGCAGCGCGGTGAGCACATCGAACTCCCAGGGCTCCAGGCCCACCTCGGAAAAGGCGATACGGCGGGCCCGGTCAAGGTGTCTGGCCAGCCGGGAGACGCGGCTGAGGACCTCAAGCGGCTCCACGTCGAGGTCCGGGCGCTCGCGGCGCCATGCTGCGACCAGTCGGTCGACCTCGTCCTCCATGACGATCAGTGTAGAGGGTCTGTCGACATGAAGTCTCTTGACGTCGAGATATATTTCGCTGGACTATGGGGCATCGTCGGCGGGGGCTCGGTTTCCAGCCGAGACGGCCCGAACCAGACCGTGCCGGCCTTGTGTCATCCCTGCATCGGCAAAGGGGTTTCGAACATGCACGACGCACCAACCTGGGATCCGCAGCAATACCTCCGCCACTCCGGGCACCGTACCCGTCCGTTCCACGACCTGCTCAACCGGATACCCGACCTGCCCCGGCAGGACCGCACCGCCCGCATCGCCGACCTCGGCTGCGGCCCCGGCAACGTCACCGCCCAGCTCACCACCCGCTGGCCCGACGCGCACATCACCGGCTACGACAACTCCCCGGAGATGCTCAAAGAGGCCGAGACCCACGCCGGCCCCACCCCGGGCGGCGGCCACCTCGACTTCGCCCCCGCCGACGCCGCCGACTGGACGCCCGAGGAGACCTACGACCTGATCGTCTCCAACGCGGCCCTCCAATGGGTCCCCAACCACCCGGACTCCTTCGCCCGCTGGATCGAGGCCCTCGCCCCCGGCGGCACCTTCGCCTTCCAGGTCCCCGGCAACTTCACCTCACCGAGCCACGCCCTCCTCGGCGAACTGTGTGACGCCCCCCAGTGGCGCGAGCGGCTCACCACCCACGGCCGCCGCTTCGTCCATGTCCTCGAACCGGCTGACTATCTGGAGCGCCTCGCCGACCTCGGCTGCGCCACCGACGTCTGGGAAACCACCTACGTCCAGCTCCTGGAGGGCGACGATCCGGTCCTCGACTGGGTCAAGGGCACCGCCCTGCGCCCCGTCCTCACCGCCCTGGAGCACGACCCGGCCGCCCGCGAAGCCTTCCTCGCCGAATACCGCGACGCCCTCCGCAAGGCCTACCCCACCGGCCGCCACGGCACGGTCTTCCCGTTCCGCCGCATCTTCGCCGTCGCCCGGAAGCCGGCCGCCGACTGACGCCCGCTGCCCACGGCCACCCCGCGACGCTCGCCCTCCGAGGTGACCCACGCCGTGCTCACCGGCCTCGACCCCATCCAGCGCGCCGCCCATGAGGGGGGCACCTCCCGCTCAAGCGCATTCGTGAGTGGGGACGCCGGTCCGAGGCCGGTACGGGCCCTCAGTTCTTCCGATGCCCTATCAACCGCGGCTTCGCCTCCAGGTTGCCCAGGCCGTGCCAGGCCAGGTTGACGAGGTGGGCCGCCACCTCGGCCTTCTTCGGTTTGCGGGTGTCGACCCACCACTGGCCGGTGAGGGCGACCATGCCGACCAGGGCCTGGGCATAGAGGGGGGCGAGTTTCGGGTCGAAGCCGCGGGCCTTGAATTCCAGGCCCAGGATGTCCTCGACCTGGGTGGCGATATCGCTGATGAGAGAGGCGAAGGTGCCCGTCGACTGGGCGACGGGGGAATCGCGGACCAGGATGCGGAAACCGTCGGTGAAGGTCTCGATGTAGTCGAGCAGCGCGAAGGCCGCCTGTTCGAGGAGTTCGCGGGGATGGCCGGCGGTCAGTGCGCCCGTCACCATGTCCAGCAGCTGCCGCATCTCGCGGTCCACCACCACCGCGTACAGGCCCTCCTTGCCGCCGAAGTGCTCGTAGACCACCGGCTTGGACACCCCGGCCTTCGCCGCGATCTCCTCCACCGAGGTGCCCTCGTAGCCCCGCTCGGCAAAGAGCGTGCGACCGATGTCCAGCAGCTGCTCCCGGCGCTCCGCACCGGTCATCCGGACCCTGCGGGCCCGCCGCGTGCCCGCGGAGGAAGACTTGCCCTTGTTGCCGCTGGTACTGCTGTCGTCGATCGCCACCCGTCAATCATGCCTTCCCCGCTACCGCCGGGCGGCACCCCCGGCGGCCTTCTCCGCGCGTCGGGCATCGAGACGGGACGCGTCCGGCCACCGGACGTCATACGCCCAGCCCGCCTTCTCGAACCAGCGGATCAAGCGGGCGCTGGAGTCCAGCTGCCCCTTCATCACCCCGTGCCGGGCGCTGGTCGGGTCCGCGTGGTGCAGGTTGTGCCAGGACTCGCCGCACGACAGGACGGCCAGCCACCAGACGTTCCCGGAGCGGTCGCGGGACTTGAAGGGGCGCTTGCCGACCGCGTGACAGATGGAGTTGATCGACCAGGTGACGTGGTGCAGCAGGGCCACCCGGACCAGGGAACCCCAGAAGAACGCACTCAGCGCACCCTGCCAGGACCAGGTCACCAGGCCGCCCACCAGCGGCGGGATCAGCAGCGACACCGTCGTCCACAGTACGAACTGGCGGGAGATCGTCCGGATCGCCGGGTCCTTGATCAGGTCCGGTGCGTACTTCTGCTGCGGCGTCTGCTCCTCGTCGAACATCCAGCCGATGTGCGCCCACCACAGGCCCTTCATCAGGGCGGGGACCGTCTCGCCGAAGCGCCACGGCGAATGCGGGTCGCCCTCGGCGTCGGAGAACTTGTGGTGCTTGCGGTGGTCGGCCACCCAGCGCACCAGCGGCCCCTCCACGGCCAGCGACCCCATGATCGCGAGCGCGATCCGCAGCGGCCGCTTCGCCTTGAACGAACCATGCGTGAAGTAGCGGTGGAAGCCGATCGTGATGCCGTGGCAGCCGATGTAGTACATCGCCACCATCAGCGCCAGGTCGAGCCAGCTCACCCCCCAGCCCCAGGCCAGTGGCACCGCGGCCACCAGGGCCACGAACGGGACGGTGATGAACAGCAGGAGCGTGATCTGTTCGACCGACCTGCGCTGCTCACCGCCGAGCGTCGCGGACGGTGCCGCGACGGCGGAATCGGCGGGAATCGGGGGATCTTCTACGGCTTCAGGACCAGCGGTCATGGTGTCCCTCGTCGGGGGCTCGGGGGCACGGCTACGGCTACGGAACCGTAACCTACGGTCTCGTAAGTATGGCAGTGCCGCCGCCACGGGCAAGGCCGTGACAGGCGCCACACCCGCCCGGCTGTGACGCAGTGCCCACCCTGCGGACGGTGTGATCTGCCGAGGCTGGGACAGACCTATCCTGGGGACGTCGGACAGCGCGGTCCGCAACCCGCCCGCATCAGAACCTGCCCAACCCGTCGCCCGTACCGGCCCCACCCATGGGTCACGTGCGACGTCCCTGATCGCCGCAAGGAGCCGCACCAGTGAGCAGTGCCGACAACACTCCAGCCGAGATCGTGTCCATCGAAGGCCCCGAAGCCGGCCCGAGCGACAACGTCGCCTTGCGTGCCGACATCCGCCGCCTCGGTGATCTCCTCGGCGAGACCCTCGTCCGACAGGAGGGTCAGGAACTGCTCGATCTGGTCGAGCGGGTACGCGCCCTGACCCGTTCCGACGGCGAAGCCGCTGCCGGGCTCCTGGGCGACACCGACCTGGCCACCGCCGCCAAGCTGGTGCGCGCCTTCTCCACGTACTTCCACCTCGCGAACGTCACCGAGCAGGTCCACCGCGGCCGCGAGCTGGGCGCCCGGCGCGCCGCCGAGGGCAGCATCCTCGCCCGCACCGCCGACATGCTGAAGGACGCCGACCCCGAGCACCTGCGCGCGACCGCCGGCAACCTCGGCGTACGCCCCGTCTTCACCGCGCACCCCACCGAGGCCGCCCGGCGCTCCGTCCTCACCAAGCTCCGCAAGGTCGCCGAGCTGCTGGACAGCCCCGAGGGCGAGCGCCGCCGCGCCGACCTCCGCCTCGCCGAGAACATCGACCTCATCTGGCAGACGGACGAGCTGCGGGTCGCCCGCCCCGAGCCCACCGACGAGGCCCGGAACGCCATCTACTACCTCGACGAGCTGGGCCGCGGCGCGGTCGGCGACGTCCTTGAGGACCTCGCCGCCGAGCTGGAGCGGGCCGGCACCGAGCTGCCCGCCGGCACCCGCCCGCTCACCTTCGGCACCTGGATCGGCGGCGACCGCGACGGCAACCCCAACGTCACCCCCCAGGTCACCTGGGACGTCCTGCTGCTCCAGCACGAGCACGGGATCACCGACGCCCTGGAGCACGTCGACGAGCTGCGCGGCGCGCTGTCCAACTCCATCCGCAACTGCGGCGCCACCGATGAGCTGCTGGCCTCCCTCCAGCGCGACCTCGACCTCCTCCCGGAGATCAGCCCGCGCTACAAGCGGCTGAACAGCGAGGAGCCCTACCGCCTCAAGGCGACCTGCATCCGGCAGAAGCTCCTCAACACCCGCGAGCGCCTGGCCGGCGACACCCCGCACGTCCCCGGCCGGGACTACCTCGGCACCACCGAGCTCCTCGACGACCTCGCGCTCATCCAGAGCTCGCTGCGCGAACACCGCGGCGGCCTGGTCGCCGACGGCCGTCTGGAGCGCACCCTGCGCACCATCGCCGCCTTCGGCCTCCAGCTCGCCACCATGGACATCCGCGAGCACGCCGACGCGCACCACCACGCCCTCGGGCAGCTCTTCGACCGCCTCGGCGAGGAGTCCTGGCGTTACGTGGACATGCCGCGCGACTACCGCCGCAAGCTCCTCGCCAAGGAGCTGCGCTCGCGCCGTCCGCTGGCTCCCACCCCGGCGCCCCTCGACGAGGCCGGCGCCAAGACGCTCGGCGTCTTCCGCACCATCCTCAAGGCCAAGGAGACCTTCGGCCCCGAGGTCATCGAGTCCTACATCATCTCGATGTGCCAGGGCTCCGACGACGTCTTCGCCGCCACCGTCCTCGCCCGCGAGGCCGGCCTGATCGATCTGCACGCCGGCTGGGCCAAGGTCGGCATCGTGCCGCTGCTGGAGACCACCGACGAGCTCAAGATCGCCGACCAGCTGCTCGACGAGATGCTCGCCGACCCCTCCTACCGGCGCCTGGTCGCCCTGCGCGGCGACGTCCAGGAGGTCATGCTCGGCTACTCCGACTCCTCCAAGTTCGGCGGCATCACCACCTCCCAGTGGGAGATCCACCGCGCCCAGCGCCTGCTGCGCGACGTCGCCCACCGGCACGGCGTACGGCTGCGCCTCTTCCACGGCCGCGGCGGCACCGTCGGCCGCGGCGGCGGCCCCTCGCACGACGCGATCCTCGCCCAGCCCTACGGCACCCTCGAAGGCGAGATCAAGGTCACCGAGCAGGGCGAGGTCATCTCCGACAAGTACCTGGTGCCCTCGCTGGCGCGGGAAAACCTGGAGCTGACGGTCGCCGCCACCCTCCAGGCCTCCGCCCTGCACACCGCCCCCCGGCAGTCCGACGAGGCGCTGGCCCGCTGGGACGCGGCCATGGAGACGGTCTCCGACGCGGCCCACGGCGCCTACCGCCGCCTCGTCGAGGACCCGGACCTGCCCGCGTACTTCTTCGCCTCCACCCCCGTCGACCAGCTCGCCGAGCTCCACCTGGGATCGCGCCCCTCCCGCCGCCCCGACTCCGGCGCCGGCCTCGACGGACTCCGCGCCATCCCGTGGGTCTTCGGCTGGACCCAGTCCCGCCAGATCGTCCCCGGCTGGTTCGGCGTCGGCACCGGCCTCAAGGCCGCCCGCGAAGCCGGACTCGACAGCGTGCTGGACGAGATGCACGAGTACTGGCACTTCTTCCGCAACTTCCTGTCCAACGTCACCATGACGCTGGCCAAGACCGACCTGCGGATCGCCCAGCACTACGTCGACACCCTGGTCCCCGACAAGCTCAAGCACGTCTTCGACGTCATCAAGGCCGAGCACGAGCTCACCGTCGCCGAGGTCCTGCGCGTCACCGGCGAAAAGGAACTCCTCGACTCCAACCCGGTCCTCAAGCAGACCTTCCACATCCGCGACGCCTACCTGGACCCGATCTCCTACCTCCAGGTCTCGCTGCTGGACCGCCAGCGCAGCGCCGCCGAACGCGGTGAGGAGGCCGACCCGGTCCTCGCCCGCGCCCTGCTGCTGACCGTCAACGGCGTCGCCGCCGGACTGCGCAACACCGGCTGACCCGGCCCCGGCACCACACACGGCGGCGGCCCGCCCTCCCACCGAGGAGGACGGGCCGCCGCCGTATCGGTCCCGGGAAGCCCTGGGGGCCTCAATCCCGGGGAAGCCCTAGAGCGCCGTGAACGCGGCGCCCAGCAACACCGCGCCCAGCAACCCCATCACCCACGCCGTACGCCGCAGCCGCATCCCCCCGGCCACCACCAGCGCCGCCAGCAGCAACGACCCCGCGAACGGCACCCACGCATGCAGAATCCCGGCCGCCCCGGTCCGCACCGCGTGCGTCGTCCCCGGCTTGACCGTCACCTCGACCTGCGTGCCCTTGTCCGCGGCCCCCTCCGCGATCGACACCTTCGCCAGCTTCCGCGTCTGACCCGACGACGGCACATACGGGCCCGTGCACCGCTCACCCGCACACGCCGACACCTTCATCACACCGCGCCCCTGCGCCTTGACGAGCATCGCGTACTGCGCCGTCTGCCACGACGTCCACACCCCCGCCACCAGCAGGAGCAACGCCAGCAGACCCATCAACCCCACCCGGACGACAAGCAGCGCCCCAACGGCGCCCTCACCGATCCGCCGGGTACGACTACGTCTGACCGAACGGGTGCGCGTGCTGCTTCTGGGCATGGCCGCGATCCTTGGCCATGCACCAGCACCCGGTCAACCTCCGACAACGGTTCGTCAGAGCCTGACCACACCTGTCCCATTCAGGAGTTGTACGTGGTCTGCGCCCGCTCCAGACCGTCGACGATCAGCGTCTCCACCGCATCCGCCGCACGGTCCACGAAATAGTCCAACTCACGCCGCTCCGCCGCGGAAAAGTCCTTCAGCACAAAATCCGCCACCTGCATACGGCCCGGCGGACGCCCGATCCCGAAACGCACCCGGTGATACTCCGACCCCAGCGACTTTGTGATCGACTTCAGACCGTTGTGACCGTTGTCACCGCCGCCCAGCTTCAGTCGCAGCGCACCGTAATCAATATCCAACTCATCGTGAATCGCCACGATATTGGCCACCGGCACCTTGTAGAAATCCCGCAGCGCGGTCGTCGGCCCACCCGACAGATTCATGAACGACAACGGCTTCGCCACCACCACACGACGGCTCGACGGACCGGGCGCACCACAACGCCCCTCCACCACCTGCGCCCGTGACTTGTGTGCCTTGAAACGGCCCCCCATCCGCTCCGCCAGCAAATCCGCCACCATGAACCCCACATTGTGGCGATTACGCGCATACTCCGGGCCCGGATTACCCAGCCCCACCACCAGCCACGGATCAGCGTCCGCCATCTCAGCCACTCCCACATCCGCCGGCCACACCCGCCGGCCCCGACCGCAACTGCCCATGAAACAGCCCAACCGCCACCCCGCACCCAAAGGCGCGCGGCAGCGGCTGGACAAAGCTGAGAGAACCGTCTCAGCGAAAAACGACTCAGGCCTCGGCGCCCTCGGCGCCCTCACCCTCGGCGGCCTCCTCGGCCGGCGCCTCCGCCTGCGCCGCGACGACCTGGAGCACCACGGCGTCGTCCTCCACGCCCAGCGACACACCGGCCGGCAGCGCGATGTCCTTGGCGTGCACCGAGTGACCGGCGTCCAGACCCGCGATGGAGACGGTGACCGACTCCGGGATGTGGGTGGCCTCGGCCTCGACCGGCAGGGTGTTCAGCACGTACTCGAGGAGGTTGCCGCCCGGGGCCAGCTCGCCCTCGGTGTGGATCGGCAGCTCGACGTTGACCTTCTCGCCCTTCTTCACGGCCAGGAAGTCGACGTGCACCAGGAACTGGCGGATCGCCTCACGCTGCACGGCCTTGGGGATGACCAGCTCGCTCTTGCCGTCGAACTCCAGACGGATCAGCGCGTTCGGCGTCTTCAGCGCCATCATCAGCGCGTGGTTGTTGATCGCCACGTGCTGCGGCTCCGCGCCGTGACCGTAAATGACCGCGGGAACCAGGTCCGCACGGCGCGCACGACGGGCGGCACCCTTACCGAAGTCGGTACGGACCTGGGCGTCGAGCTTGACCTCAGCCATGACTGCACTCCTCGTATCTCAGAAACATCTGGTGGGCGTTACCCGGCCCACGACAGACCTGCTACGAAGAGCGCGTCGATAACGGACAGCCACCACAAAAGGGCGGCCTCCCTCGCCGAGCAACTCGATGAGTCTACCCGGCCGGAAGGCCGCCCCAAAGTCGATCAGACCCGGACTACCTCACAGGCCCGCCCGGCGTCCCTGCCTCACTGCTCCTCGAAGAGGCTCGTCACCGAACCGTCCTCGAACACCTCACGGATCGCCCGGGCAATGGTCGGCGCCATCGACAGCACCGTGATCTTGTCCAGTTCCAGCTCCGAAGGCGTCGGCAGCGTATTCGTGAAGACGAACTCGCTCACCTTCGAATTCTTCAGCCGGTCCGCCGCCGGACCCGACAGCACACCGTGCGTCGCCGTCACGATCACATCCGAGGCGCCATTCGCGAACAGCGCATCCGCCGCCGCGCAGATCGTGCCACCGGTGTCGATCATGTCGTCGACCAGGACACACACCCGGTCCTTCACGTCACCGACGACCTCATGCACCGTGACCTGGTTCGCCACGTCCTTGTCACGCCGCTTGTGCACGATCGCCAGCGGCGCGCCCAGACGGTCACACCAGCGGTCCGCCACCCGCACCCGGCCCGCGTCCGGCGACACGACGGTCAGCTTCGAGCGGTCCACCTTCGCGCCCACGTAGTCCGCGAGGACCGGCAGCGCGAAAAGGTGATCCACCGGGCCGTCGAAGAAGCCCATGATCTGGTCGGTGTGCAGATCCACCGTCACCACACGGTCCGCACCCGCCGTCTTCATCAGATCGGCGATCAGCCGCGCCGAAATCGGCTCACGGCCACGGTGCTTCTTGTCCTGACGCGCATAACCGTAGAACGGCACGACCACGGTGATGCTCCGGGCCGAGGCCCGCTTCAGTGCATCAATCATGATCAGCTGTTCCATGATCCACTTATTGATCGGAGCCGTGTGGCTCTGAATCAAAAAGCAGTCCGCGCCACGCGCCGACTCCTGATAGCGGACATAGATCTCGCCATTGGCGAAGTCGAATGCCTTCGTCGGGACCAGGCCCACACCCAGCTGGTGCGCGACCTCCTCGGCAAGCTCGGGGTGGGCGCGGCCGGAGAAGAGCATCAGCTTCTTCTCGCCGGTCGTCTTGATCCCGGTCACAGCAAATCTCCTCGAATCACAGTTTGCGTGCGTTCATCACGGTACGCCCCGCACGGCGCACCCCTTGCACGATCACCGCTCGCCCTCGGACTCCTGGCGAGCAGCCGAAGCCGCCTGCGCGGCGGCGCTTCCAGGCCGCTTCCGCGCGACCCAACCCTCGATATTCCGCTGCTGGCCACGCGCGACCGCCAGCGAACCCGGGGGCACATCTTTGGTGATAACAGAGCCGGCCGCCGTATAAGCGCCGTCCCCGACCGTGACAGGAGCCACAAACATGTTGTCCGACCCCGTCCTGCAATGTGAACCGACCGTGGTGTGGTGCTTCGCCTCACCGTCGTAGTTCACAAAGACACTCGCCGCACCGATATTGGTGAACTCGCCAATCGTCGCATCTCCCACATACGAAAGATGCGGCACCTTCGTGCCCTCACCGATCGACGCGTTCTTCATCTCCACGTACGCACCGGCCTTCGACTTCGGACCAAGATCCGTCCCCGGACGCAGATAGGCGTAAGGCCCGACATTCGCCCCGTCGCCAATACGCGCACCCTCGGCCACCGTGAACGACGCCACCGCGCCCGCACCCACCGACGTATCCGTCAACCGGGAATGCGGGCCCACCTCGGCACCCGACGCGATATGCGTGGCACCCAGCAGCTGCGTCCCCGGATGGACCGTCGCATCAGGCTCGAACGTCACCGACACATCCACCCACGTCGACGCCGGATCCACCACCGTCACACCGGCCAGCATCGCCTGCTCCAGCAGCCGGTCGTTCAGCAGCCGCCGCGCCTGCGCCAGCTGCACCCGGTTGTTGATCCCCAGGATCTCCCGGTGGTCAGCGGCCACCGCCGCACCGACCCGGTGCCCGGCCTCCCGCACGATCCCCAGCACATCGGTCAGGTACTCCTCGCCCTGACTGTTGTCCGTACGCACCTTGCCGAGCGCATCGACCAGCAGTCGCCCGTCGAAGGCGAACACCCCGGAATTGATCTCCCGGATCGCCCGCTGCGCCACGCTCGCGTCCTTGTGCTCGACGATCGCGGTCACCGCGCCGGAGCTCTCCTCGCGCACGATGCGCCCATAACCCGTGGCGTCCGGCACCTCGGCCGACAGCACCGTGACGGCGTTGCCGTCCGCGGCGTGCGTGTCACCGAGCAGCCGCAGCGTCTCACCGGTCAGCAGCGGAGTGTCACCACAGACGACGATCACCGTGCCGTCGACGGCCACGCCGCTCTGGCTCAGCTCCTCCAGAGCCGTGCGCACCGCGTGACCGGTGCCGTTCTGCTCGTGCTGCACCGCGGTGCGCACATCGGGGTCGACCTCGGAGAGATGTGCCTGCACCTGCTCACGGGCGTGGCCGACGACCACGACGAGATGCTCGGGGTCCAGCTCACGGGAGGCGGCGACGACATGGCCGACGAGGGAGCGGCCACTGACGGTGTGCAGGACCTTCGGTGTGGCCGACTTCATGCGGGTGCCCTCACCCGCTGCGAGAACGACGACGGCTGCCGGGCGGTTGGCGCTCACGGGGATGCCCTTCGGCTTCTTGGCTACTTCGGGTGGTGGTCATCCGAAGGATACCGGTGCGTATAGCAGCCGAAACGCGGGCGGGTCCTGACGTGGTGGTCAGGACCCGGAAATTCGCCCGTTGTGCATGTGCTCCCCTGCCAGGACTCGAACCCGGACATAAGGCACCAAAAGCCTCAGTGCTGCCAATTACACCACAGGGGATAGTAGAGCGACTCAAACTGGACATCTCGTCGGTCTGGCCGCTTGGCACCCAACACTATGCCGTACCACCAGCCTTCGATGCGACGGTATAGCTCTGCACGTTGTCGCCCCCGGATCAGCAGCCCGGCTCGATCGCGATGCCGGTAACGGCCTGGCTGTGGCCGATAACGGGCCGGGGGAATCGCGGACGGGCGCCCGTAGGCTGGTCGGTATGACCGCGACGGGGGCAAGTGAAGGTGTGGGCGCGCGGGGTGCGCCGGTGAGCGGGCCGTGGTGGTGGGCCCGGCGGCGGAGTGCCGTGCTGGATGTGGTGCTGGCGGCGGCTTCCGCGGTGGAGTGTGCGTTCGAGGGCGCACGGTTCGCCTCGGGGGCGCAGCTGCCCGAGCTGGTCGGGGTGCTGCTCGGCCTGCTGGCGGGTCCGGTGCTGTTGGTGCGCCGGCGCTGGCCGGTGGTGGTGGTGCTGGTCTCGATAGCGGTGATCCCGGCGGAGATGGGCGGGCTGCTGAGCACGGTGGGGCTGTACACGCTCGCCGCGTCGGATGTGCCGCGCCGGATCACGGGGTTGCTGGCGGGGATGACCGTGGCGGGGACGTTGGTGACGACGTTCCTCAGCCTGCGGCAGGACGTGCTGGCGCAGGAGGACTTCCAGCCGCCGATGTGGCTGCTGCCGGCGATGTCGCTGGCGCTGGGGCTGGTGCTGACGGCGCCGCCGGTGCTGTGGGGGCTGTATGTCGGGGCCCGGCGGCGGCTCGTGGAGAGCCTGCGGGAGCGGGCGGACGGCCTGGAGCGCGAGCTGTCGCTGCTGGCGGACCGGGCCGAGGAGCGGGCGGAGTGGGCCCGTAACGAGGAGCGGACGCGGATCGCGCGGGAGATGCACGATGTGGTCGCGCACCGGGTGAGCCTGATGGTGGTGCATGCGGCGGCGTTGCAGGCGGTGGCGCTGAAGGACCCGGAGAAGGCGTCGAAGAACGCGGGCCTGGTCGGCGACATGGGGCGGCAGGCGCTGACGGAGCTGCGGGAGATGCTGGGGGTGCTGCGGACGGCCGACGGGGCGGCGGTGCGGGGCGCCGCGGCGTCGGGTGCGCCCGAGCGGCTGGCGGCGGTGGCTTCCCGGGCGGGCGCGCAGGCGACGGTGCAGACGCGGTCGCCGGAGGCGTCCGTGGTCGCGGAGTCCGCGGGGGACGGGGGCCCTGAGCGCGGGGCGCCGGTGGCCGCGCCGGCGGCCGCGGAGGCGGATTCCGAGGGGCCGTATCTGGCGGAGCTCGGGGATCTGGTGGGCCAGTCCCGGGCGGCCGGGATGGTCGTCGAGCTGACGGTGGACGGGGCGGCCGAGGGGGAGCTGGCGGCTGCCGCCGGGCAGCGGTATGCGCCGCCGGTGGAGCGGACCGTCTACCGGGTGGTGCAGGAGGCGCTCACGAATGTGCACAAGCATGCGCCGGGGGCGCGGGCACGGGTGCGGCTGGCGCACCGGGAGGGGGAGCTCGCGGTGCAGGTGGAGAACGGCCCCTGCGAGGGCGGCGCGGCCGATGCGGGGCTGCCGAGCGGCGGCAATGGCCTGGTGGGGATGCGGGAGCGGGTGACGGCGCTGGGCGGTGTGTTCGTCTCGGGCCCGACGGAGGCCGGTGGCTTCCGGGTGTCGGCGGTGCTGCCGGCGGCCTCCGCGGTGAGCTGACGCGCGTACGCCCGGCCGCGGCCGCTCAGTCGCCGGTGTGGCCCGCGACGCCCAGCCGTACGGGCCGTGACCCCAGCACCAGGACCCCCAGCGCACTGTCGATGTCCGGTCCCAGGTACCAGTCGCCGGTGTGGTCGAGGCTGTAGACGCGGCCTTCGGCGTCGATGGCGAGGGTGGCCTGGCCGTAGGTGGCGCCGTCGTGGGTGGTGAGTTCTTCGCGGCCCAGGGGGGCCACGTCGGTCTCCAGGGCACGGCCGAGGTCGCCGAGGGTGCGGGCGAGGTGGAGGCCGTGCAGCGGGTCGACGGCGAAGGGGGTGGGGGCGATGTGCCGGCCGGGGCCGGGCCCGGCGATGTGCAGTCCGCCGAATTCGGCCCAGGCCTCGACGGCGGCGGGGAAGACGGTGTGGCGGTGGCCCGCGGGGGAGGTGTGGGCGCGGAGGGTGTCGGCCCAGTGTTCCGCCTGCTTTATGTCCCAGCGGCCGGGGTGCCAGCCGGCTTCGTGGAGGGCGACGTCGACGGCCGCCGGGAAGCGGGTCGAGTCGGTCCGGTCGTGGGCGGGGGTGCGGGGGCCGGGGGTGGTGGGCGGCATGGTGGCGGTCAGCTTCCTGTGGGCGTGGTGCCGCTGATGGGCATGACGCCGAAGTGGGCGAGGAGGGCGTCGCAGGAGCGGCAGGGCGGGGCGTAGCTGCCGTGCTGGGGGTCGCCGTCCTCGCGGATGTGGCGTGCGGTGAGTTTGGAGTGTTTGAGGGAGCGGCGGGCTTCGCCGTTGGTGAGAGGTTTGCGGGAGGCGCGTTTGCCGCGGTTGCCTTCGACGGCGGTGAGGTGCCGGGAGAGCAGGACGGCTTCGGGGCAGCGTCCGGTGAAACGTTCGCGTTGTGCGGTGGCGAGGGTGTCGAGGAAGTCCTGGACGAGGGGGTGCAGGGCGGGGGGCTGTTCGGCCTTGCCGGCGGTACAGGTGAGGGTTTGTCCGCGTACTGACAGGGCGGCGCCGATGGTGGGGAGGATGCCGTCGCGGCGGTGGTGGAGGGCGGGTGCGCCGTCGGCGGTGCCGCTCCAGCCGATGCGGGGGTCGCCGGCGGCTGAGTTGTGGTGGCGTGCAGTGGTGCTCATGGTGGTGCTTTCCCTCCCCGAATCCCCGTGTAGCTGGGGGTCCCCCCGGCCCTAGGTGGGGGAGGGTCAGCCTGCCAAATGTGCTGGGTGTTGCGGTAGTCGGGCGGGCTGTCGATGATCTCACGGCGGGCTGACGGGGCGTCGGTCGTGGGGTAACGGGGCTGGTGGGCGGGGTGGTGCGCGGGGGGCTCGGGGGTGGTGGGGCGGTGGGTGACGTCGGTGTGTCGCGGGGCTGACGGACAGGGACGGGGGAGGGGGGAGGGCGTAGCGGTACGGCTTAGGCTGTGCTCCAAAGCCAGCTTCAGCCAGGGGGCAAGCGCGATGACGACAGGTCGGCAAGGGCTGGGGGCACTCCCCGGCCCCCGGGCGGCGGGACATGCCGCGCCACCGAATTCGGCCTATGCCGGGCAGGTCGTGCATTTTCCGGATCCGGTCCGTGCCGCACGGTACCCCGCCGGTGTGCGGATGGACGAACGGGGTTTCCCGGAGTTCTCACCGTATGCGCGCGCGGCCGCGGAGATCGCCGAGCCGCCGGAGGGTTTCGGCGTCGATGAACTGCGGCTGACGGACTATGTCTCGGCGAACGCGGCCCTGCACGCGCAGGGGCACGAGCTGTGGATAGATGTGCCGGCCGTGGCGACGCCGCACGGCTGGACCTGGCATCACGTGGCCGGTACCCGGCGGATGGAGCTGATCCCGGTCGAGGTGAAGGCGCTGCTGCGGCATCACGGCGGGCTGGCGACGGCCGCCGTGGCGCACGACAAGCGCGGTACCCGCCCGTTGCAGGAGACGCGGCCGGCGCACTTCGGGCTGCCGCACCGTGATCTGTCCGTGGGCGAGGAGCAGTTGGCGCAGGCCGAGGAGGCGCTGGGCTACCGGCTGCCGGGCGCCTACCGGTCGTTTCTGAAGGCGGCGGGCGGGTGTGCGCCCGTGGGAGCGGCGCTGGACGCGGAGTTGGGGCTGCTGGTCGACCAGCCGTTCTTCACGGTGCGCGATGACGCGGCGGTCAACGACCTGCTCTATGTGAACAAGTGCCTGCGGGACCACTTCACCAAGGATTACCTGGGCGTGGCGTTCGTGCAGGGCGGTGTGGTCGCGGTAAAGGTGCGCGGCGAGGCGCTCGGCTCGGTGTGGTTCTGCCCGTACGACGATGCGCGGGACCAGGACGGGTGGACGGTGCAGGAGCGGGTCGAGCGGCTGTTGTTGCCGTGCGGCGCGGATTTCGATGACTTTCTCCAGCGGCTGGCGGGCAATCCGCCGGAGCTGGAGACGGTGGCGGATCTGATGGTCGACGGCGGTTTCGCGTACGCGGTCGCGGTGGGGGGTTGAGCGCGGTGGTGACGTTCGCGCAGGCGCAGGAGCGCGCCGAGCGGTGGGTGAACGGCGACGTGCCGGCGGCGCTCCACCGTGAGGTACGGGTGCGGGAGTTCGATCTGGGCTTCGTGGCCTGGGCAGAGGACCGGGAGGGCGGTCCGGCGACGGATGGCGGCCGGGCCCGGCTGGTGATCGCGCGGGACAGCGGGGAGACGACGCTGTGGCCGGGGCTGCCGGTGGGTGAGGTGATCCGGCGTTACGAGGAGGAGTACGGCGCCGCTGTGGACGGCGGCGCGGCCGAGGCGCCGCCGCAGCGGATCGACCTGGAGGCCACCTCGTTCCTGCTGACGCCGCCGGAGTGGTTGCAGGAGGCGGCGGACGCGCGGGGAGTTCCGGAGCAGCGGACCGCGGGCGGTGAGCAGACCCCGGCGGCCCCGCCGTCCGTTCCCGCTCCCGCGCCCGGGCCCGCGGCGTCGGCGTCGGACGCCTGGGCCGAGGTGAGCGTCAACGGCACGGACGGCGCGGCCGCGCAGAGCGGTGCGCAGACGGCGGAGACGGGCCCGGGGGCCGGTGCCGCCGGGGTGCCGACGCCGTGGGCCGACGCGGACACCACCTCCGGCGCGGGGGGCGAGGACCGTTCGGTGGGGCTGCCCGCGACGGTGTTCGCACCGCCGCTGGCCGGTTTCGACGAGGAGGACGACGCCCCGTCGGCGCCGCGGGCCCGGCCGGACGCCAAGACCGAACTTCTGCACGGCGGCAGTCAGTTGCCGCGTACGCAGGTCTCGCCCGCGCTGGATCTGCCGGAGGACGGGGCCCGGGCCGGCAGCGGTCCGCTGCCTCCGCCGATGCCGCCCGCGCCGCCGGCCGCCGGTCCGCTGCCGGATCTGCCGCCGCCGTCGGGCGCGCCGGTCACCGATGTGCCGCCCCCGCCGGGTGCCGGTACGCCCGCCGCGGCCGGGCCGGGTGTGCCGCCGCCTGCCGCGCCGCCCGCGCCGCCCGCGGGCGGTGGGGTGCATGCCGCGGCGACGATGCTGGCCGACGGCTCGTCGCTGCCCGGTAACGCCGCCGCGGGTCCGCCCCCGCCGCCCGCCGCGCCCGGTTCGCCCGGTGCGGGCCGGGACGGTGCGCCGCAGCCCGCCGACGGAGGCGACGCCGGGCTGCGCCCGTCCGGCGGCCCCGCGGCGTCCGGCCCCGGTGCGCCGGGAGTCCCGGCCGGTGGTTATGTGCCGACGCAGTTGGTCTCGCAGCTGGACGCGGCGGACGTGGATCTCAGCGCGGTGGACGGGCCGGGCGGGGCGGACGCGTCCGCCGGGTCCGACGGGTCCGGCTCCGGTGGCGCCGGTTCCCCCGCGGCCGGCGGTTCCGGGTCCGGTGGGGTGCATGCCGCGGCGACGATGCTCGCCGACGGCGCGTCCCTCCAGGCGTCCCTCGGGGGTGCGGGCGGTGCCGCTGGTGGCCCCGGGGTGCCGCCGCCGCCCGCGCCGCCCGGTGTGCCGGGCGTGCCCAAGCCTCCCGGCCCGCCCGGTAAGCCCGGGGTGCCCGCGGACGGCCGGAGCTCCGGCGGCCAGGGCGGTCCGCCCCCGCCGCCCCCGCCGCCCGCCGCGGGCGGTACCGGCGGCGGCGTGCATGCGGCGGCCACGATGCTGGCCGGCGGCGCGGCGCTGCCCGACGGCGGTCCCGGCGGGCCGGGTGTCCCCCCGTCGGCCGGGCCCACGCCCCCGCCCGCGGCGCCGCCCGGTCCTCCGCAGGGGCCGCCCGGCGCGCCGGGCCCCGGCGGCGGTGGGTACGGCTATCCGCAGGCGCCGAGCGGTCAGCCGACGGTCGGTCCGGGCTATATGGCCGTGCTGAGCTATCGCGCGCCGGACGGGTCCGAGCAGAAGATCGTGCGCCGTTCCGCGCCCGGTACACCGCACCCGGAGTGGCAGCTGCTGCATGAGCTGCGCGCGATGAACGTCCCGCCGCAGCAGGTGCTGGAGCTGCACACCGAGCTGGAGTGCTGTGACCTGCCGGGTGGCTACTGCGCCCGGATGATCCGGGACAACTGGCCGCAGGTGCGGATCAGCCACACCGCCGCGTACGGCCGTGACCATGCCTCGCGCCAGCAGGGCGTACGGCATCTCGTCGAGCATCAGGGCGAGTTGCACCAGGTCGCGGACGGCCCGGCGCGGCCGGCGCCGGTGCGGGTGCCGTTGCCGCATCCCTCGCAGGTGCCACCGGTGCCGCCGGTGCCCCCGCAGGTGATCGGACAGGAGCTGGAGCAGGCGTTCGGCCCGCAGGCCCTGTTCCGCTTCGACCAGCGGGCGGTCTCCCGGCAGGGGGTACCCGACGTGGTGGCGCAGATGCTGGTGTGGGCCGGGCTGCCGGTCGACTTCGGGCCGTTCTTCTGGGCGCAGGCGCAGCCGCACCGCCCGGTGCCGACGCTGGCGGAGCTGGCGGCGGAGCGGATGGTGCAGCCGGCCGCGGATGCCGGTTCGTATCTGGTGATGGGCAATGACTTCGGCCGTCAGCTGTGTGTGCAGTACGGGACCGCGCACATCGTGGCGGTGCCCATGGAGGCCGGGCCGGGCGGGCAGCCGGCGACACCGCAGTTCGTGAACTCGGGGCTGCCGGAGTTCGTGCGCTGTCTGGCGATGCTGGGGCGGATGTGGCGGCTGCGGTACGGGCTGACGCCCGAGCAGGCGGGCCGTTGGACCGTCGACTTCCAGGCACAGCTGGTCGCCCTGGACCCGCCCGCGCTGGGGTCGCCGGAGACCTGGTGGTCGGTCCTGCTGGAGCAGATGTGGGACGGGCTGTTGTAGCGCTGCGTCACCGGTCCGGCGGCGGGTGCCGGCGCCGGTCCGGGGCCGGGCGCTCGACCTGCGGGATGGGCCGGGCGCCCTGACCATGCGTATATGGGCCGTCCGATACCCCCGCTGTCGCAGGCGTCGTCGACGACGCTGTACCGGGCAGGGCGCCCGCGGTGGTGGCACCGCGGGCCGACGGGCCGGCCGCCGCGCAGGCCGGGGCCGCGCCGCCGCCGGCGGGCGTGGCTCACCTGGACCCTGGTGACACTGCTGGTGCTGGTCGCCCTGGTGGTCGCGGGCGGGGCCTGGCTGTACGTCTCGGCGGGGCGGCAGCTCCAGCACGTCGATGCGCTGGGCGAGTACGCCGGGCGTCCGGCCGCGGGCAAGGGCACGAACTGGCTGCTGGTCGGCACGGACAGCCGTACCGCGCTGACCCCCGAGCAGCGCGATGAGCTGCACGTCGGCAACAACGAGGTGCAGAACACCGACACGATCATGGTGCTGCACTCCGGTGAGCACGGCCCCACGCTGGTCAGCCTGCCGCGCGACAGCTACGTCCCGATACCCGGCCATGGCAGCCGGAAGATCAACGAGGCATATGCGGACGGCGGCCCGCAGCTGCTCACCCGAACGGTGGAGCAGGCGACCGGACTGCGGATCGACCGCTACGCCGAGGTGAACTTCCTCGGGTTCGTCCAGGTCGTGGACGCGCTGGACGGGGTGCGGCTGTGTCTGGACGCCCCGCTGAAGGACGAGAAGTCGGGCGCGGACTTCCCGGCCGGCTGCCGGCGGATGAACGGCGCCGAGGCGCTGGCGTTCGTACGGGCCCGGTATGCCGACCCGGAGGGTGACCTCGGACGGGTGAAGCGTCAGCGGCAGTTGCTCGGTGCGGTGGCGGAGGAGATGGCCGCCCCGTCGGTGCTCCTCGACCCGGACCGGTTCCAGCGTGTCCTGGACACCTCGCTGGCGGCGCTGGTCGTGGACGACGGCGCGGACATGGCGCGGGTGCTGGATATGGGCTGGTCGATGAAGCAGATCGCCGGGGGCGGCGGTACGGCGACGACGGTTCCGGTGAACCGGCCCGGGGTGATGGTCAGTGGTGTCGGGTCGGTGCTGGCGTGGAACGAGAGCGGTGCGCGGGAGTTGTTCGGGGCGCTGCGCCACGACGACCGGATTCCGACTTCTGGCACCAAATAACGCATCCTGGTGGGGTGGATGGGGTGAAGTGTCGCGAGGGTGCGATCTCGCACCGATCCCAAGGGAAGTGCGCATAACGGCACAGTCCTGCACACAATCATGCGAAAGAGCGCGGAAGGCCGCGGATCGCACGACGGCCGCGCGGCGGAGAGGGGCTTGAGGATGAGTGCATCGGTTTCGCCTCACGGGTTCGAGACCGTACGAGGGCGTGGCTACCGGCCGGAGGACGTGGACCGGCGCGTCGAGGGGCTCTCGGTCGACCGGGACTCCTGCTGGGAGCGCGCCGCGCGGCTCACGGTCCTGTCCAACGAGATGGCGGCCGAACTCACCGAACTGCAAGAGCGGGTGGCGCAGTTGCCGCCGCAGACGTATGCCTCGCTCGGCAGCGACGCCCGGCTGATCCTGACGACCGCGGAGTCCGAGGCGGCGCGGCTGCGGGCCGGGGCACAGCAGGCGGACGAGGAGATCCGGGAAGCGGCCGCGGTGTATGCGGACGAGGTCCGGGAGGCGGCCGGCAAGGCGGCGGACGCGCGGCGCGACGAGGCGGAGACCCGGGCCCGGCGTACGGGGGAGGCGGCGCGGGGGGAGGCCGCGGAGCTGGTGACCGTGGCGACCGAGGAGGCCGGGAAGCTCCGGGAGGAGGCGGCCGCGGAGCTGGCGGAGGTGCACCGGCGGACCGCGCAGCTGCTGCGCGACCAGGAGAAGCGGCAGGCCGACGAGTGGGATGCGGCCGGGCGGGAGATCGCGGAGCGGGAGGCGGAGACCGACCGGCTCGTCGCGGAGCTGGACGCCCGCGGTAAGGCCGCCCGCGCCGACAGCGAGCGGCTCTACGCGGAGGCCGAGGAGGCCGCCCGGCACCGTCAGGAGGACGCCGAGGACCGCGGTGCCGGTCTGCTGGCCCAGGCCGAGGCCGAGGTGGAGCGCATCGAGCGCACCACGGCACGGATCCTGCGGGAGCACGACGCGCAGCGCGAAGAGGTCCGCACCCATATGACCCATGTGCGCAACAGCCTGGCCGCGCTCACCGGGAAGGCACCGGCACCGGACGAGGACGACGGGACGCCGGGCGGCGGGCGGGAAGCCGATGCCGCGGAGGCCGTCGGCCCGGACGCGGAGGACACCCTGGAGACGCAACTGCCCCGCGCGGGCGGCGGCGCGGGCGCCTGACGGACGGCCACGCCACCGCCCGGACGCCGGTCTTCCGGTCAGGTCCCGTCCTGCCTGCCCGTGCCCTCACCCGTGCCCGTGCCGTCGCCCGTTCCGCTGCCCTCGCCCGTGCCGCCCGAGTCCGTGTGCACCGGGAAGTGCCGCGGTGCCAGCAGCAGGGCGAGCAGCGCGAGCCCGGCGGCTGCCGCGGCGCCGAGGTAGACGTGGTCGACCGTGGTGTCGACGGCGCGGCGGAGGTAGTCGGTGGCCTGTGCGGTGAGGCCGTCGGGGTGTTCCAGCGCGCGGGAGACCGCGTCGAGGTCGTCGGGCAGGCCGGGGCGGATACCCGAAGGGGCGTGCGCGAGGCGGTCGTTGAGGGTGGCGTTGGCGAGGGCGCCGAAGAGCGCGGCGCCGAGCGACTGGCCGACCTGGCGGCAGAAGAGTATGGAGGCGGTGGCGGTGCCGCGCTCCCGGTAGCCGACGGAGGACTGCACGCCGATGATCAGCGGGAGCTGGAAGAGGCCGAGGGCCGCCCCGAGCGCCAGCATGATCAGCGCGGGCTGCCAGGCGGCGCCGGGGTAGGGCAGCACGGGGAAGGCGAGCAGGACCAGGCCGGCCGCGCCGATGCCGAGCATCGCGCAGCGGCGGATGCCGAGCCGGTTGTAGACATGGCTGCTGAGGGCGGCCGAGACCGGCCAGCTCAGCACCATCACCGACAGCACGAAGCCGGCCGCGGTCGGGCTCAGGCCCAGCACCGACTGGGCGTAGGTGGGCAGGAACACCGTCGGGGCGACCATCAGCAGGCCCAGGGCGCCCAGCGCGAGGTTGACGGCGGAGATGGTGCGGCGGCGCCACACCCAGCCGGGAATGATCGGCTCCGCGGCCCGGCGTTCGATGAGGACGGTGACCGTCGCGCACCCCGCGCTGCCGGCGAACAGCAGCAGTGACGGGGTGGAGAGCCAGGCCCAGGCCACTCCGCCCTGCACCAGGGCGGTCAGCAGCAGCCCACCGCAGGCGAAGATCGCCAGCGCGCCGGGCCAGTCCACCCGCGGGCGGGCACCGGGACCCGGCCGGCTCCGCTGCGCCTCGGTGAAGTGCCGCCCGACCAGCCAGAGGGCGACCGCGCCCACCGGCAGATTGACCAGGAAGATCCAGCGCCAGTCCGCGTAGGCGGCGAGCAGTCCGCCCAGGGCGGGCCCGGCGACCGCCGAAGTGGCCCAGACGCTGGAGAGCCGGGCCTGGATCCTGGGGCGCTCCTTCATCGGGTAGAGGTCGGCGGCAATGGTCTGGACGGTGCCCTGGAGAGCACCGCCGCCCAGGCCCTGCACGACCCGGAAGGCGATCAGCGAGGCCATGTCCCAGGCGCCGGCGCAGGCCAGCGAGCCGACGAGGAAGAGCACGATGCCGGTGATCAGGATGGGCTTGCGGCCGAAGGTGTCGGAGAGCTTGCCGTAGACCGGCAGGGTGACGGTGACGGCCAGCAGATAGCCGGAGAACAGCCAGGAGAAGACGGCGAAGCCGCCGAGGTCGCCGACGATCTGCGGGACGGCGGTGGCGAGGACCGTCGAGTCGAGCGCGGCCAGCGCCATACCGAGCATCAGGGCGGCGACGACGGGGCGGGGCGGCGGGCCCGTGGGCGGCGGGGCCGGCGCCCGCAGCGTGCCACTGTCTCCGGTACGTCGCGTGCTTCCGCTCACCGTGCCCCCTCCTGAGGTCCTTGTAGGGTGCACCCTTCCATGGGAGCGGGGGGTACGGAACCGCGAAGCCAGGTGGCACGGGGGCGCGAGGGCGCCGTCCCCGGCTTCCGGCCCGGGCTGTCGGTGGGCGGGCGTACGCTTGGCAACCCCGGCCCGTGAGACGTGTCGGGCTGCTGCGTTGTTCGCCTCGCTGGGACGGAACCTTCTCATGAGCCTGACTGGTCTGCTCGACGTCGTCGCAAAGGACCCAGCGCTCGCCGAAGCGGTGCAGGCCGCGACCGACGGGCACCGCCACCAGGTGGATCTGGTGGGGCCGCCGGCCGCCCGCCCCTTCGCGATCGCCGCGCTCGCCCGGCAGGCCGGCCGCCCGGTGCTCGCGGTGACCGCCACCGGCCGGGAGGCCGAGGACCTCGCCGCCGCACTGCGCAGCCTGATGCCGGCCGGCGAGGACAACTCCGTCGTGGAGTTCCCGTCCTGGGAGACGCTGCCGCACGAGCGGCTCTCTCCGCGCTCGGACACCGTCGGCCGCCGCCTCGCGGTACTGCGCCGGCTCGCCCACCCGCGCGACGACGACCCCACGGCCGGCCCCGTCTCCGTCGTCGTCGCCCCCATCCGCTCGGTGCTCCAGCCGCAGGTCAAGGGCCTCGGTGACCTGGAGCCGGTCAGTCTGCGCACGGGGGAGACCGCCGACCTCGAAGAGATCGTCGACGGTCTGGCGGCGGCCGCGTACGCACGGGTGGAGCTGGTCGAGAAGCGCGGCGAGTTCGCGGTCCGCGGCGGCATCCTGGACGTCTTCCCGCCGACCGAGGAGCACCCGCTCCGGGTCGAGTTCTGGGGCGACGACGTCGAGGAGATCCGCTACTTCAAGGTCGCCGACCAGCGGTCCCTGGAGGTCGCCGAACACGGGCTGTGGGCGCCGCCGTGCCGGGAGCTGCTGCTGACCGACCAGGTACGGGAGCGGGCCGCGGCGCTCGCCGAGCAGCATCCCGAGCTGGGCGAGCTGCTCGGCAAGATCGCCGAGGGGATCGCCGTCGAGGGCATGGAGTCACTGGCTCCGGTCCTGGTGGACGACATGGAGCTGCTGCTGGACGTGCTGCCCAAGGGCTCGATGGCCGTGGTGTGCGACCCGGAGCGGGTGCGGACCCGGGCCGCCGATCTGGTGGCCACGAGCCAGGAGTTCCTCCAGGCGTCCTGGGCGGCGGCCGCGATGAACGGCGCGGGCGGCGGACAGCCGGCCGACGGCGGAGCGGCCCCGATCGATGTCGGCGCGGCCTCCCTGTGGGGCATCGCCGACGTCCGGGACCGGGCGCGTGAACTGGGGATGCTGTGGTGGTCGGTCAGCCCGTTCGCGGCCGATGAGGACCTGGCGGCCGACGGCGACACCCTCAAGCTGGGCATGCACGCCCCCGACACCTACCGCGGCGACACCCAGCGGGCGCTGGCCGACACCAAGCAGTGGCTCGCGGACGGCTGGCGCACGGTCTTCCTCACCGAGGCGCACGGCCCGGCCGCCCGCACGGTCGAGGTCCTCGGCGGCGAGGGCATCCCCGCCCGCCTGGACGCCGAGCTGGCCGACATCGCCGCGTCCGTCGTCCATGTCTCCTGCGGCTCCCTCGACAACGGCTTCATCGACCCCTCGCTCCGGCTCGCCGTCCTCACCGAGACCGACCTCTCCGGCCAGAAGGCGGCCGGCAAGGACGGTGCCCGGATGCCGGCCCGCCGCCGCAAGACCATCGACCCGCTCACCCTGGAAGCCGGCGACTTCATCGTCCACGAGCAGCACGGGGTGGGCCGCTACATCGAGATGGTGCAGCGCACGGTGCAGGGCGCCACCCGTGAGTACCTCCTCGTCGAGTACGCCCCGGCCAAGCGCGGCCAGCCCGGCGACCGCCTCTACATCCCCACCGACCAGCTGGAGCAGGTCACCAAGTACGTCGGTGGCGAGGCTCCGACGCTGCACCGCCTGGGCGGCGCCGACTGGACCAAGACCAAGGCGCGTGCCAAGAAGGCCGTCAAGGAGATCGCCGCCGACCTGATCAAGCTCTACTCCGCGCGGATGGCGGCGCCCGGCCACACCTTCGGCCCGGACACCCCCTGGCAGCGCGAGCTGGAGGACGCCTTCCCGTACGCGGAGACGCCCGACCAGCTCACCACCATCGCCGAGGTCAAGGAGGACATGGAGAAGTCGGTCCCCATGGACCGCCTCATCTGCGGCGATGTCGGCTACGGCAAGACCGAGATCGCGGTCCGCGCCGCCTTCAAGGCCGTCCAGGACGGCAAGCAGGTCGCCGTCCTGGTGCCGACCACCCTCCTCGTGCAGCAGCACTTCGGCACCTTCACCGAGCGCTACGGCCAGTTCCCGGTCAACGTCCGGGCGCTGTCCCGCTTCCAGACCGACACCGAGGCCAAGGCCGTCCTCGAAGGGCTGCGGGAGGGCTCCGTCGACCTCGTCATCGGCACCCACCGGCTGTTCTCCTCCGAGACCAAGTTCAAGGACCTGGGCCTGGTCATCGTCGACGAGGAGCAGCGGTTCGGCGTCGAGCACAAGGAGCAGCTGAAGAAGCTCCGCGCCAACGTCGACGTCCTCACCATGTCCGCCACCCCCATCCCCCGCACCCTGGAGATGGCGGTCACCGGCATCCGGGAGATGTCGACGATCACCACCCCGCCCGAGGAGCGCCACCCGGTCCTCACCTTCGTCGGCCCCTACGAGCAGAAGCAGATCGGCGCGGCCATCCGGCGTGAACTGCTGCGTGAGGGCCAGGTCTTCTACATCCACAACCGGGTCGAGTCCATCGACAAGGCCGCCGCCCGGCTCCGCGAGATCGTCCCCGAGGCCCGCATCCAGACCGCCCACGGCCAGATGGGCGAGTCCCAACTGGAGCAGGTCGTCGTCGACTTCTGGGAGAAGAAGTTCGATGTGCTGGTCTCGACGACGATCGTCGAATCCGGCATCGACATCTCCAACGCCAACACCCTGATCGTCGAGCGCGGCGACAACTTCGGCCTCTCCCAGCTCCACCAGCTGCGCGGCCGGGTGGGCCGCGGCCGGGAACGCGGCTACGCCTACTTCCTCTACCCGCCGGAGAAGCCGCTCACCGAGACCGCCCACGAACGGCTGGCGACCATCGCCCAGCACACCGAGATGGGCGCCGGTATGTACGTCGCCATGAAGGACCTGGAGATCCGCGGCGCGGGCAATCTGCTCGGCGGCGAGCAGTCCGGCCATATCGCCGGCGTCGGCTTCGACCTCTACGTCCGTATGGTCGGCGAGGCGGTCGCCGACTACCGGGCCTCCCTCGAAGGCGGCGTGGAGGAGGAGCCGCCCCTGGAGGTCAAGATCGAACTCCCGGTGGACGCGCATGTCCCGCACGACTACGCGCCCGGCGAGCGGCTGCGCCTCCAGGCCTACCGCGCCATCGCCTCCGCCTCCTCCGAGGAGGACATCGCGGCCGTCCGCGAGGAACTCACCGACCGCTACGGCAAGCTGCCCGAGCCCGTCGAGAACCTGCTGCTGGTCGCCGGCCTGAGGATGCTGGCCCGCGCATGCGGGGTCTCCGACATCACCCTCCAGGGCACCAACGTCCGTTTCGGCCCCGTGGAGTTGCGCGAGTCCCAGGAACTGCGGCTCAAGCGGCTCCACCCCCGTACGGTCCTCAAGCCGGCCACCCAGCAAATCCTTGTACCGCGGCCGACGACGGGGAAGATCGGCGGCAAGCCGGTGGTTGGGCGCGAGCTGCTCGCGTGGACAGGGGAGTTCCTCTCCACCATTTTGGGCTCGTAGCCCCGCTTCCCACGTTGTCGGGTGGCCCGCCGTGCCTGTTTTCGCCTGTCGGCGGGAGGGGTGTGTGGGGGTGGGGCCCCTGGTTTGTGGTGGGTGCCGGGTGCGGGGCCTCCGGGGTGGGTGTTCGGACTGCTTCGCTTTACGTCCGAACACCCACCCCTCCGGCCCCGCCCCCTCCCGCCGTTGAAGGACCCCACCCCGGTGGGGGTGAAGAATGCAAAAGACCAGTAGCTCGGCCGCGCCACGGTGCGGCCGCACTACTGGTCTTTGACATTTCCCCCACCGGACGGGGGTCGCCATCCGGGCGGGAGGGGGCGGGCCGGAGGGGGTGGGTTTCCGGACGTAAAGCGAAGCAGTCCGGAAACCCACCCCCGGAGGACCGAACCCGGCATCACCACCAACAACCGCGGCCCCCGCCCAAACACCCCCACCCCCCCGCCGGAGGCGGCGCGGCGCCGCAGACGACAACGTGGGCCGAAAAACTACTTCGCAGAGGTGCGGCGAAAGACCAGGAGATCCGCAGTGTCGCCGAGCACCACATACGTGGAGTGGGGATGGCGGGCCGTGGTTTCCGCCAGTACCTGCCGCGGGGTGCGGTCCTGGCGTAGCTGGACGGCGACATAGTCGGGCGACAGCCCACCCGTGTCGCCGATCCAGAAGACCTGGGTGCGGTGGGTGAGGCGGCTCAGCGGCCGGATGTCGGACTCCACGGTCGCGCCGTCGGGTATGCGCTCCAGCAGCTTCTCGTCGGCGGTGACGTTCGGCGGGGTGCGATAGGTGGCGGCCTCGGTGAGCCGGGACAGCGGCAGATTGGCGGTCAGGGCGAGGGCCGCGGCCAGGACGGCGGCCGGCAGATGGTGGGCGTACGAGCGGAGCCAGGGGCGGGCCGATACCCGTATGCGCGGCAGGGCGTCGATCAGTGCGAGGAAGACGACCGGCATCAGGACGGCGTTGTAGTGCCAGTCGGTGCCCCAGTAGTGCGGCTCGTGGGAGAGGAAGCGCCAGCCGAGGGTGGGCAGTGCGACCAGGAGGAGGGGGGAGCGCAGCGCGAGCAGGCCGGTGGTGGGGAGCAGGACCCACAGGGTGGTGCGGAGGGCGTCGTCGAGGGGGATGGTGGCGCCGCCGCCGTCGGCGCCGAACTTGGTCCAGTAGTCGTATGAGCCGGAGCCGTTGAAGCCGGGTATCAGCAGGCCGAGGGTGACGGCGGTGGCGGTGATGCCGAAGGCGACCAGGCCGATGGCCAGGGGGCTGGCCCGGCGGGTGCGTATCAGGGCGAGCGCGCCGATGGTGGCCGCGGTCACCCCGAGGTCTTCCTTGACCAGCACCAGGGGCGCGGCCCAGCAGACCGCCGTGGTCCACCGTCCGCGCAACACCGCTTCCAGCGCGAACGCGATCAGCGGCAGGGCGAAGGCGATCTCGTGGAAGTCGAAGTCGACGGCCTTCTGTATGCCCCAGGACATGCCGTAGGCGATGCCGAGGGCCAGGCCCGGGACGCGGCCCAGGTGGCGGGCGGCGGCGCGGGTGACCGGCAGCACGGACAGCGCGAACAGCGCGGCCTGCGCGGTCAGCAGGGTCACGGGGGAGGGGAACACCCGGTAGAGGGGGGCGAGCACGATCAGCACGGGGCTGAAGTGGTCGCCGAGGATGTTCGTGCCGGGGCCCTTGAGGTCGACTATCGGCGCCTGGAAGTGCGCGTAGCCCCGTACGGCCTGTTCGAAGATGCCCAGGTCCCAGGAGGAGATGGACATGGTGCGGAACCGGCAGAGGGAGACCAGCGCGAACGCGATGAAGAAGAACCCGGCGGTCCAGTAGGGGTCCAGGTGAGGGGCGCGGAGGGGCGCGGTCCGGGTCCGCAGCCGGTCGGCGGTGTGCCGCAGCCGGCCGGGCCGGGCCGGTGGTGCGTCGGTGGTCGTGGTCGCGGCGGCGGCCGGCCCGGCGGTCCGGGGCGGCGGCACCGTGCCGCGGTCCTCTCCCAGAATCCGTCCGGGGGCGCCCCCAGCCGTTGCTGCGGCCGTGTCCATGCGGATCCTCACTCTCCCCGTGCCCGAAAAGATACTCGAACTGGCTGACCGGTCCGCCCGGTGGCCGCTGCGCTGCGACGGCCGGTCCGGCAGTGGGTCAGACGGGGTCCCGGGTCGGTGCGTTCCCGGGGAGGGACGGCCGCCGGCCCGGCACCGCGGGGTCGCGGTGCCGGGCCGGGGTCCGGAGCGGGGAGGGGAGCCGGTGGCTCAGAGGGCCAGCTTCCAGCTCACGGCGTCGAGCAGGAGGTCCGGCGTGACCTCGACATCGAGCTGCTTGGCGGTCGGCGGCGCGTCGAACACCATCTCCACGCTGGCGGATTCGCCGGGGCTGATCGCGTTGCCGAAGTCGTGGTGCAGGATGCCGTGCTTGTCGTCGTCGACCTCCTCGGCCTCCTTGCCGTTGACCCGGGCCTTGGTCTGGACGAGGGGCTTGTCGAACGTCTTGCTGCCGGTGTTCTTGATCGTGACGGTGAGCTTGTAGGCCTTGTTGCCCTGGGTGTGGCCGCTGACGACGGTGCTCGGGTCGACGGTGTAGGGGGCCGCCTTGGAGACGGACACCTGGACGCCGTTGTTGTACTTCGCCGTCTCGCCCGGGCCGAGGTCCTTGGCGCTCTGGCCGGAGCCGTTCTTCGGCTGGCCGGAGCTCTGCTCCACCTGCTTGTGCACCTCGTCGACCGCCTTGTTGACGGCCAGCACGGTGACGATGACGCCGACGACCGCCAGGACGATCGCGAGGGCGCCCAGGATCGTGCCCGTCACCGCCACGCCCTTGTTCGTGGCCTGGCCCTTCTTGGCGCGGCTGAGGCCCACCAGGCCGAAGATCAGGGCGAGGACGCCGAGCGGTCCGGCGAGCCAGAACAGGATCATCGGGATGCCGCTGAGCGCGCCGATGATGCCGAGGATCAGGGCGGCGACACCGAGCCCGTTGCGGGCCGCCTGGGGGGCCGGAGCGCCGGTGGGCCCCTGTGGTGCGGGCTGGTAGTGCATCTGCTGAGACATGCGAAGGGGCCCCTTCCGGGCGCTCGAATCAAGTGCTGCCGAAGCGATGGGTCAATAAGAGCAGAGGCTGTGAACCGAGTCAACATGAATGGATGAAGGTGAGTAGTTCACGCTGTGAAGGGGCAGGTGTATCGCTGCTGGGTATGCTTGCCGACACAGCGGTCGGGGGCCACGGATGGGAGTCAGCCAGGTGCCGGACAACGCATCGCCGGACAACGCGACGGGCAGCACGGCCGGGGTGACCGTCGGCAGCGCCGAGGTCACCGCCGCCGGTATCGCCAGGCTCGCCGGGGTCGGCCGGGCCGCCGTCAGTAACTGGCGGCGCCGGCACGCGGACTTCCCCAAGCCGGTCGGCGGCACCGAGACCAGCCCCGCCTTCGCCCTCCGCGAGATCGAGCAATGGCTGCGCGACCAGGGCAAACTCGCCGAGGTCCCGCTCCGTGAACGGGTCTGGCAGCAGCTCGTCGGGCACCCGGCCGGCACCGCGACCGCACTGCGCCAGGCAGGCGCCGTCCTGCTGCTCGTCCATGAACGGCCCGCGGTCTGGCAGCAGCTGCGCACCGCCGCCGACGACGCCGAACTGACCGGTGTACTCCCCGCGATGCTCGACGCCGTCCTCGCCGCCCGGCTCGGCCCGGAGCACCCCGTACGCGGACTGACCCGTAAGGCACTCGCTCCGTCCGCCGCGCTGGTGCGGGCCGCCGGTGACCTCGCGGCCGCGGACGGCGCCCCCCAGGCGTACACCTTCCTGCTCGGCCGTCACCTGGACGCCAACCCCCGGCAGTACACCCTCACCCCACCGGGACCGGCCGCGCTGATGGCCGAACTGGCCGCCTCGGGCGGACCGTTGGGCAGCGTTCTCGACCCGGCCTGCGGCGCCGGCGCACTGCTGACCGCCGCCCAGGAGCGCGCCGGGCAGCAGACCGCTGACGGGAGCAACGGTGCGGGCGCCACCGCACCGCAGGCCACCGCACCGCAGGCCGGCGCCCCCGACGCCCCCGTCACCCTGCACGGCCAGGAAGCCGATCCCGACCTCGCCGCGCTCACCGCGCTCCGCCTCGCCCTGAGCGCCCCCGGCGCCCCCGTCCGGGTCCGCGCCGCGGACACCCTGCGCGCCGATGCCTTCCCGGAGCTCGCCGCCGACGCCGTCCTGGTGCACCCGCCGTTCAACGAGCGCAACTGGGGCCATGACGAACTCGCCTACGACCCCCGGTGGGAGTACGGCTTCCCGGCCCGTACCGAATCCGAACTGGCCTGGGTGCAGCACGCGCTGGCCCGGCTCCGGCCGGGCGGCACCGCCGTCCTCCTCATGCCGCCCGCCGCCGCCTCCCGCCGCTCCGGCCGCCGGATCCGCGCCGACCTGCTGCGCCGCGGCGCACTGCGTGCCGTCATCGCGCTGCCCGCCGGCGCCGCCCCGCCCAACGGCGTCCCGCTGCACCTGTGGGTGCTGCGCAAGCCCGGCGGCGGCCAGCCGCCCGCCCCCCACCTCCTCGTCGTCGACACCGCCGACCTCGCCACCGGCACCCCCGCCGGCCGTGACCGGCCCGACTGGCAGAGCGTCCACGCCACCGCCGTCGAGGCCTGGCAGACCTTCGACCGCGAGGGCGGCATCGAGGAACAGCCCGGCGTCCGCCGGTCGCTGGCCGCCATCGACCTCCTCGACGACGATGTCGATCTCGCCCCCGCCCGGCACCTCCCGCCGCCCGCGGCAGCCGGCGGCCCCGCCGAACTCGCCCGGGTCCGCGAGCGGCTGACCGCCACCCTCGCCCGTACGACGGAGCTCACCCCGCGGCCCGCGGCCGGTGACACCGTCCCGGACCCGGCCGGCACCGCCCGCCGGCCGCTGACCACCGTCGGCGAACTCGCCCGCTCCGGCGCCCTGGTGCTGCGCGCGGGCGGTGCCGGCACCGCGGCGACGAGCACGGGCACCACCCTGCTCATGGGCGCCACCCCGCCCGAGGGCGGCCGGGAGGCCGGGGAGGCGCCCGCGGTGCTCACCGACCATGACGTGCTCGGCGGCGGCGCCCCGTCCGGCGCCCTCCCCGAAGCGCCCGCCTCCGGGCCCGCGGAGGAGGCGGTGCTGCTCCGCGAGGGCGATGTCGTCGTCCCGGTCCTCGGCGGCGGCGCCGTCGCCCGGGTCGTCGACGCGGCCACCGCCGGCGCCGCCCTCGGCCGCAACCTCACCCTGCTGCGGCCCGATCCGGCCGCCCTCGACCCCTGGTTCCTCGCCGGCTTCCTACGGGGCACCGCCAACACCCGGCAGGCCAGCAGCTACGCCTCCACCGCCACCCGGCTCGACGTCCGCCGGCTGCACCTGCCCCGGCTGCCACTCGCCGAGCAGCGCCGCTACGGGCAGCGCTTCCGCGAACTGGCCGACTTCGAAGGCGCGTTGCGACTGGCGTCCCGGCTCGGCGAGCAGCTGGTCCAGGGGCTGCACGACGGGTTGACGGAGGGGTCGGTGGCGCCGGACTGACGGGCGGCGGGGGCGGACTGACGGCGGGGCTTGGTGGCGCCGGGCTGGGGAGGGGCTTGGTGGCGCCGGACTGACGAGGGGCGCCTAAGTGCCGGGCTGACGGAGGGGGTCGGTGGTGCCGGGCTGACTCGGCGGGCGCCGGGCGCCGGGTGCCGGGTGCCGGGTGCCGGGCGGACAGGCTGGAGGAGGGTCGTCGGCCGGGGCGGAAGGGGCCGTTGGACGGGGCCGGAGGAGCTGCTGCCGGACGGGGCCGGGGGAGTCGCTGTCGGCGGGCCGAGGCGGGCAGTCGCACGGGCCCACCGGAGGGGCAGCGCACGGGCCGCGGAGGCCCACCGGACGGAGCCCCCGGCCGAGCCGGGAAGGGGCAGCCGCGCGGGCCGGTCCCGGACCCGCAGATCCGATCGTCCAATCCGTACAACCTCGCACGCGCGGTCGGCGTCGTATATACGCTCGCAAGCAGGTATGCGCAGCCGGGCCCGCCCGCGCGAGGGGGTGGCGCCGCGGGCCCGCACGACGCCGCCCCGCCCGCCACGAAACGATCCGTCAGGAGCAGCAATGCACGGCCCCGTCCCGGCCCCTCCGCCGTACCGTTCCCCGGCACCGGGCACGGTCGTTCTGCTGCGGGTGCTCTTCGTGGCCGTCGCGGTGCTCAGCCTGGGCTTTCTGGCCTGGGCCACGCTGCTGCGGGCCGCGCTCGTCCAGCGCAGGCCGCTGGGATGGTGGCTGTTCGGCGCCGATGTGGCCCTGCTCGCCGCCACCATCATGTGGTCCGGGGGCTATCCCGAAACGGACTGGCACACGGACGTCGCGGTCGCCGTGATCCTGCTCCAGATGGCCGCCGCGGTGGCCTACTACCTCGTGGTCGACCTGCGCGCGGCACGGCCGGCCGGCCAGCCGTACGGGCAGCCGCCGCCGGGCTTCGGGGCCGCCTACGGCGCCGGCCCGGCGGGCTATCCGGCCGCCGGGGCGCCGCCGCACCCGTACGGTCCGGCGCCGGTCCCGCACCACGCCCCGGAGCCCCAGCCGTACGGCGCACCGGGCGGCGCCACCCCCGTCAACCCGTACGCCCTGACCGAGACCCGGCTGCCCCAGCCAGGGGGACCGGCCGCACCGCCCCACCCCGCACCGCCGCCCACTGGCCCGTATGCCCCGCCTCCGGACCGGCTCCAGCCGCCGCAGCGCATCGACCGGGTGCGGGCCGAGCTCGATGAGCTCAGCGACTACCTCCGGAAGGAGGAGGGCCGGTGAACGGCCGGGTCATCGGCGGGCGTTACGAGCTCTCCGCGCTGCTCGGCCAGGGCGGGATGGGCCAGGTCTGGATCGGCTACGACCGCCGCCTGGACCGCCGGGTGGGCGTCAAACTGCTGCGCCCCGACCGGGTCGCGGGCACCCCGGACGGCGAGGAGATGCGCCGCCGCTTCGTCCGCGAATGCCGGGTCACCGCACAGGTCGACCACCCCGGGCTGGTCACCGTCCATGACGCGGGCAGCGACGACGAGGACCTCTACCTGGTCATGCAGTACGTCGAGGGCGCCGACCTCTCCGACCACCTCGCCGAGCACGACCCCTACCCCTGGCCCTGGGCGGTCTCCGTCGCGGCCCAGCTCTGCGCCGTACTGGCCTCCGTCCACGCCGTCCCGATCGTCCACCGCGACCTCAAGCCCCGCAATGTCATGATCCGGCCGGACGGCTCCGTGGTCATCCTCGACCTGGGCATCGCCTCCGCCCTGGACACCGACACCACCCGCCTCACCCACACCGGTTCCCCCATCGGCAGCCCTGCCTACATGGCGCCCGAACAGGCGATGGGCGGCGCGGTCGGCCCGCACACCGACCTCTACGCCCTCGGGGTCCTGCTCCACGAACTCCTCAGCGGTGAGGTCCCGTTCGCCGGCTCCACGGCCCTCGGCGTCCTTCACCGCCACCTCCACGAGGAGCCCGTCCCGGTACGCACGCTGCGCCCCGATGTCCCCGAGGCCCTCGAAGCCCTCGTCCTCCGCCTCCTCCGCAAGGACCCCCAGGCCCGCCCCACCGACGCCCAAGAGGTCTACCAGGCCCTGGCCCCCCTCCTCCCCACAGCCACCACCGGCCCCCACGCGACCCAACCCCCGCCCGCACTCGCCCCCATGGACCCCACCCGCCCCTTCCGCCAGCCCCACGCCCCCTGGCCGACCCGCTCCGCCGGCTCCCCGGCCGCCGCCCCGACACCGACCGCCCTCTCCACCCCACAAGTACCGGTGTCCCCGCCTCCCACCGGGCCGGGCCTCGTACCTCGCCAAGGCAGCTCCTCCCGCCCGGCCGCAACCCCGCCCCCGGCCCCGGACCCCCGCACCTCCGCCATCCACGCCGCCCCGGCCACCTCCCGCCCCGGCGCCTGGACCTCCGCAGCCGTCCCCCACACCCCGGCCCCCTCCACCGCTCCCCCTGCTCCCGCCCCCGCCTACGCACCTGCCGCCACCTCCGGACCGGACGTCGCCGCCGCCGTAGACGAGGTCAAGAGCCTGCTCGACCAGGGCCGGATCACCCGCGCCGTGGACATCCTCGGCGGCATCCTGCCGGCCGCCGCCGAACGCCACGGCGCCCACTCCCCGGTCGTCCGCTCCCTGCGCAAGCAGTACGCCGCCACCCTCATGGACGACGGCCAGTACCGCCGTGCCCTGCCCGAACTCCGCCTGCTGGCCGAGGAGTTCGGCCAGGAATCCGGCGCCGGCGCCACCCGCCAGGCCCTCCAGTTCCACTACGAGGCCGCCCAGTGCCTGGAACAACTCGGCGAGGTCGCCCAGGCCCTGGAGGAGTACCGCGCCCTCCTCCCCTACTTCGAGCACTACGCCGACGACCCCGTACGCCCCCTGGAAATCCGCCGCTCCATAGGCCACCTGCTCCTGGCCCAGGGCGAACGCGGCGCCGCCCACGAAACCCTCACCCGCCTCCTCCACGACGCCGAACGCCTCCACGGCCCCCACCACCCCTTCCCGGAGGAACTGCGACGGACGTTGTATTGGCTGGGGAGGGTGCAGGGGTGAAGAGGGGCACCACCCACCCGCCCCGGCCCACCGGACACGAGCGTCAGCAGGCCATTAAGCGGCTTGCCACAATGCGGTGGCCTGACATCGAAAGGACGCATGCCGGTGAGTGTTGACCAGTCAGAGGCGGTCAAGCGGTCCAAGCTCGGACGGTTCGCCCTCGTCCCCTCCGGGCTGGCGGTGTTCGGCACCATCGCCTGCGCGACCGGGCGCGACGGCTGGCGAAATCCAGGCGTCATCGCCCTCGTCCTCACCTTCGCCCTGTCCGCCGCCATAGCGATCTTGGCGTGGCGCAAGGGGCGCCTACGGCTTGCCGTCCTGGCGTTGGCAGTGATGTGCGCCCCGAAGCTCGTCGAGTTGGCCCTTCGCCCGTGGTGGCCGCCCTTCTGAGCCACGGGCGTTATGCCGGCGTGGCGGGGCCGGGCAGTTGGGTCGGTCAGCTACTTTGCGCCGTCACGCACCGGGCGGGCCATGCATGCCAGTACCGGTGACTCCGGCGACGGCTGCACCTCTCCGATGACTGTGTACCCCCATCCCTCGTAGAGCTGCTGAACCTTCCCGTCCCCTGCGGCCGGGTTCACCATGAGGGTCGCGTACGGTTCGCTCCGGTCGGCCAGCAGATCATCGTGGATGCGACGGGCAACTCCCTTTCCCCTCCACGGCGTTGTCACCCCGATCTCCTTCACCGCAACCGCGGGAGCGGCTGTGTAGAGCGCGGAAACGGGTGTGGTCATCCGCGCCCACCATCGGTCATCGGGCTCGATGGTGTTGGCGTAGGCGTAGCCGACGGCGGCATCGCCCACGTAGGCGATGACGCCCTGCCAGCCGGGTTCAGCGGCATGGCGGTCGAGACGCTCGGCGAACACGTCCGCGCGGTAGTTCGGGAGGTGCAGCAGCTCTGCCCGTACATCCGTGTACAGGTCGATGAGCTTCTGCCGGGCGCGCGGCAAGGCTGTGTAGTGCTGAAGCTTGACGGGTGCGGTCATGCCAGAGCCTCTCGCTCGTACTGCGTCCATGTGTGGGTGTGTGGGCTTTGCGGCGCCCACTCGCGCAGATGGGTACCGAATGCCCGGAGCATCCCGGAAATACGGGGATGGCGAACGGCTGCGTGAGGGATGCTCGTCGCCGTGGAAACGGCGGGTTCGAGATCTCCTTGTCCGAGCTGAGCGCGGGCAAGTCGTGCCGTGGTGATGGCGCGAGACCGGTGCATGTGGGTGCGAAGCGCTGCCAGGCTGCGATGGGCGTGCGCTTCCGCCGTGCCCCATTCGCCGAGGGCGAGGTGCGCGGCGAGGGCGAGACTGTCCAACTCGGACTGGCCGTAGAACGCTTCGAGCCATACCGGCCGAGCCACAGCGCTCTCCGCCCGGTCAAGCGCTTCCTGCGCATGGCCGAGTGACCGGCGTACCGCTGACCGGTCGCCAGTGGTGCCGTGGATGGCAGCATGCCGGGCGTGCCCCAGGGAGCCAAAGAGCGGATCACGCCGGGCAAGGGAGAGGTTTCGCGCCACGTCGTTGGCCGCGAGTGCGTCCGACGGGCGGCCCAGGTGCCGGTACAGAGTTCCGGCGTGCGACCAGATCCGGAACAGGATCGCCTGGTCGCCGGACATTCCCGCCAGGCGGGAGGCCCTGTCGTGGTGCCGCTGTGCCGCATCGAAGCGGCGCCCGTCGATCGCTGCCCACATGGCGCTGGACGTGAAGGCCGCGGCCACGGCATAGAGATGACTGCGCACCCGCTGACCGGCAGACCCACTGTCCTGAAGATCCATGGCCTCGGCGGCCAGTTCGAGCGCGCGGGTCTCGATGCCGCGCATGCCGCCGTGCTGATGGTCCCCGGCCACAACAGCGGCGAACTTCCGCTGAAGCCGGGCGACGTCAGACATGCCGATGCGGTGGGGTGCGGCGGCGGTGGGGAGGGGTGCGACGGCGGAAGCCGCGGTGGCGGTGAGGAAGCTGCGGCGATTCACGGGGTCCTCCTGCGATGGTGCCGGGGCGGGTGCGGCGCGGCCTCGGGGCACGAACCCTAAAGCGGTGGCCGGTAGACCGGTGACCTTCTCCAGGGCGGCCCGGGTGGCGGACTTCGGCCAGCGGACCCGCCCCGCCTTCCAGTCCCGTACCGATGACCCGTCCAGCCCTCCGGTCCGTCCGGTGAGGTCACCGACGGCCCGATTGACCGTGTCGGCCAGTGAGTTGGAGCTGTAGCCGTGCTCAGCCATCCACGCTGTGAGCGCTTGATTCCGCGTGGTGTCCATGTCCGCACGGTAGGGCCCGGAGCACCCGGCAGTCAGGCCAATAGGCGGTCAAATCGCCCTAGGCGTGCGACGAGGGGCCTGCTGGAACGCACTAACCGTGACCCCTTGCCGTCGCGTTAGCTGAGCGAAGCTGCCCGCAGCTCTCAGGTGCTTACGGAATTCCGTCGGCTTTCGGACGCTGTGGTGGCTTCGCGGTCCGGCGTCACCTCGCTTCGCGGACCGTCTCGCCTCAGGACTCTCGGGAAGGACTCTCCGATGAAGACGACGTCGCAGCACCGGGCGCTCGGCCTGGGCCACTGGTCGCACCCTCTGCTCGGCCAACGCGTGATCGACCATGCCCACGGTGACCGAGTCGGCGTCCTCCGCGCTCTCGCCCCCGACGTGCAGGGCGGCAGTCTTGATCCGGTCCTCAAGGTCCCGGACACACCGCCCGTGGCATGGCTTTCGCCGGAGGGCGGCGGAGTGGAGTGGACGACCGCCCTGGACACGATCGAGGCCGCGTAGTGAGCCTCGGACAGCGCCCGGAAGTGGGCGATGAGGTCGAGTACGGCCTGGGGCGCCGGGCGGTCGTGACCGACATCCGGAAGGGCGTCATCTACTTACGGGGACGAGGAAGCCGGGAGTGGCCGGCGGAGGAACCGGCGGCACTGACCGTTTCGCGGACCCGGGCGGAACGGATCGCGGCAGACGACGCGTGGTGAGAGCACAGCGGAGCAGAAACCGACTCCGGCACAGATCGTTGGCCGAAGCAGTGGCCTGGGCCACGCCGACTCCATAGCATCGATCAATCAAGGTCGAGACTCCGTCGCACGATCTGCCGGGAGGCCATGTGTTCCGCCGAAGGACAGCGCTCTCCGTATCCGCCACCGCCGCTCTGCTGGCCGCGGCCCCGTTGCTGGCCGCGTGCGGCAATGACGCCCATCCCGGTGCCGCGGCCATCGTGGACGGGAAGCGGATCACCGTCTCGCAGCTCCAGGCGAAGGTGAAGGACGTGCGTGCCGCGCAGGCCAAGTCCCCGCAGGGCGGGCAGCTCATCATGAGCACCGGGCGGCTGAGCCTGGCCACGCTCAACGGCATGATCTTCGACGAGGTGCTGGCGCGCGGTGCGCGGGACGCCGGGGTCACGGTCAGCCGCGGTGACATCCAGAAGTGGCGGGGCCGGGCCGAGAAGCAGGCCGGCAGTGCCGAGCGGCTGAAGGCGATGTGGCTTCAGCAGGGTGTGGCCCCGGACGAGATCGACGCCATGGTCCGCAATCAGCTGCTGCTCGACGGTGTCGCCGAGCATCTGCACGCGGACCGGCGCGCGCCGCAGGGGCAGCAGAAGCTCGCCCGCGCGCTGGCCAAGACCTCCCGTTCCATGGGGATCGACGTCAATCCGCGGTTCGGCAAGTGGGACGACCAGCAGGTCATCCTCGGCGAGACCAAGGATCCGTGGATCACCCGGGAGCCCGCGAAGCAGCAGGCCTGACCGGCGCACGGGTGGACGGCCGGCGGCCGGGGCCGGGGCCCGCCCGCCGTCGGCCCCGTCAGCTTCGTCAGCCCCGCCCACCCACCGCCACCGATCGGTGTCAGTGCCGTGCGTTACGTTCGAGGCGTGAACGCTGACGCCTCCGCCTCCGCCGCCGGTACCGGCGCCGACGCCCGTCCCGAGGGTGCCGGTACCGGACGCCTGGTTCTGCTCACCACCAGCCACCGGGTCGCCCCCGGGCTCCTGTCCTGGCCCGCATGGCAGATATTGCGGGCGGCCGACCGTGTGGTGAGCGCCGATCCGGATCATCCGCAGCTGCCTTATCTGCGGGAGGCCGGTATCGAGGTGGAGACCGCCGCGCCCGCCGCCCGCGAACTGGTCGACTACTGCGTGCCGGAGGCCCGTACGGCCGTCGTGCTGACCTCGGCGGTCGGTGAGAGTGCGCTGACCGACGGGCTGGCACGGCTGGCCGGTTCCGGCCGGGAGACCATGCCGGATCTGGAGCTGCTGCCCGGCTCCTACGACCTGCCCGGTGCCCGGCTGCTCGATCTCGTCCAGGTCATGGACCAGATCCGCGCCGAGTGCCCCTGGAGCAGCGTCCGTACGCACCGCGATCTTGCCAAGTACGGCATCGAGGAGGCGTATGAGCTGGTCGAGGCCATCGAGGAGGGCGACCGCGCGGAGCTGAGGGAGGAGCTCGGGGATGTGCTCCTCCAGGTCGTCTTCCATGCCCGGATCGCGCAGGACGATCCGGACGAGCCGTTCTCCATCGACGATGTGGCGGGCACGCTCGTGGAGAAGCTGCTGCACCGCCACCCCCATGTCTTCGGGGACGAGGACGCGGCCACCCCGGAGGACGTCAAGGCGCACTGGCTGCGGAAGAAGGCGGAGGAGAAGCAGCGGGAGTCGGTGACCGAGGGGATTCCGCTGGCCCAGCCGGGGCTGGCGCTCGCGGCGAAGCTGGCGTCGCGGGTGCGGACGGCGGGCATCGAGGTCGCGCCGCCGGCCGGGGAGGGCATCGGCTACGACCTGCTGGCGCTCGCCGTACGGGCCGAGGCGGAGGGCGTCGACCCGGAGGCCGCCCTGCGCGCGGCGGCGCGGGCCTACCGCGATGCGGTGGTGGCCGCCGAGGGCAGTGCCGAGTAAGCGCTGACAATCAACGGGTGGACGTGAGCGACGGCGCCGGTACGTCGGCTGCGGTGGCCCGCCCCTTCCGGCCCCCGCCGGCAGCCCGGCGTCGCATGCGCTCCAGCACCCACAGCGCCACGACCACGGCGGCCAGCACCGCGCCCAGCACGCACACCCCGTACCAGCCCGCGGCGCCCCAGACCACCGAGGTCAGTGCGGAGCCGACCGCGCCGCCCACGAAGTAGCTGGTCATGTAGGCGGAGTTGAGGCGGTTCCGGGACTCGGGGCGCACCGCGTAGACCAGGTGCTGGTTGCTGATGTGGACCGCCTGCGCGGACAGGTCCAGGATGATCACCCCGGCGAGCAGCGCGGCCAGGGACCAGGCGCCGCCCGCTCCGCCGAGGGCCAGCAGGCCCCACGAACCCAGCAGCAGGAACGCCGCCGCGCCGGTGACCCGGTGCGCCAGGCCGCGGTCCGCCAGCCGTCCGGCCACCGAGGCGGACAGCGAGCCGGCCGCGCCGACCAGCCCCAGCAGCCCGATGGCCGACTCCTGCCAGCCGTAGGAGGGCCCGGACATCAGGAACGCCAGCGCCGTCCACAGCACGCTGAAGCCCGCGAAGGTCAGGGCGCCCAGCGCGCCCCGCCACCGCAGCACCGGCTCCTGGCGGAACAGCGCCAGCGTGGAGCGCAGCAGCGCCGGATAGCGCAGCCCGACGGTGGTGCGCAGGGCCGGCAGCCGGAGCCGCAGCAGCACGGCCATCAGCAGCATCAGCGCCGCGTTGACCCAGTACACGGTGCGCCAGCCGCCCAGTTCGGCGAGCAGCCCGGCGGCCGTACGGGCCAGCAGGATGCCGAGCAGCAGTCCGGTCATGACGGTGCCCACGGTCCGGCCGCGCTCGGCGGGCGCCGCGAGGGTCGCCGCGTACGGCACCACGACCTGGGCGGCGACCGAGGCCAGACCGGTCAGGGCGGTGCCGGTGAGCAGGAGGGCGGCGTTGGGGGCGCTCGCCGTGACGGTGAGGAAGACCGCGGTCGCCGCGGTCAGGGTGACGGCCAGCCGGCGCCGCTCCAGCAGATCGCCGAGCGGGACGAGCAGCAGCAGCCCGAGTCCGTAGCCGACCTGGGCGACGGTGACGACCAGTGCGGCGGTGGACGCGGACAGGTGCAGATCGCGGCCGATGACGTCCAGCAGCGGCTGGGCGAAGTAGTTGCCGGCGACGGAGAGCCCGGTGGCGACCGACATCAGCAGCAGGGTGCCGCGGCCCAGGCCCGGTCGCGTCGCGGGGGAGTCCCCGGCGTCCGGCTCCGGTATGTGCTCGGTCTCCATGACCTGACCTCCTCGGTGCGCCCACCGCCACCGCGGCGGCGGGCACGGTCCAGCCTGGGGCCGGGGGATCCATGAGTCCAACACATTGTTGTCATCGCATTGATCGTGGATGCAGATCAATGGCTTTAGAGTCGGTGGTCATGGAGCTTCAGCAGATGCGGTATGTGGTCGCGGTCGCCGAGACCGGTGGGTTCACCCGGGCCGCCGAGCGCTGTCATGTGGTGCAGTCCGCGCTCAGCCATCAGATCGCCCGGCTGGAGAAGGAGCTCGGGGCCCGGCTCTTCGACCGGACCAGCCGCAGTGTCCGGCTGACCGCCGCCGGGGAGGCCTTCGTTCCGGTCGCCCGGCAGGCGCTGGAGGCGGCCGAACGGGCCCGCGCCGAGGTGGCGGCGGCGACCGGGGAGGTGCGCGGCCGGCTCGCGGTCGGCGCGATCACCACCGTCGCGGCCGTGGATCTCGCCCGTGAGCTGGGGGCCTTCCGTACGCGGTGCCCGCAGGTGCGGATCAGTCTCCAGACCGACATGAGCGATGAGCTCATCGAACAGGTGCGGCAGGGCGTGCTGGACGTCGCCTTCGTCGGGCTGGTGCCCGCGGCCCGCACCGTCGGCGTACGGGAGAAGGAGCTGGCGCGCGGCGAGCTGGTCGCCGTCGTGCCGCCGGGGCATCCGCTGGCGGGGCGGGAGTGGACCACGCTGTCGCGGATGGCGCGGGAGACCTTCGTCGACTTCACGGCGGGGTCGGCGGCCCGCCGGCAGCGCGATGACGCGTTCCGTGCGGCGGGGCTGACCTCGGAGGTGGCGTTCGAGGTGACCACGGTCGAGTTCCTGGCGAAGCTGGTGCGGGCGGGCCTGGGCGTCGGCATGGTCCCGGAGGCCATCGCCTCCGAGCTGGCCGGGCTGCACATCGTGCGGGTGCGCCCGGCGCCCGAGCGGACCGAGCGGGTGGTGTGGAGCGGCCTCGGCCCGTCGCCGGCGGCGGTGGCCTTTCTGACCGGGCTGGGGGTGGAGGTGGCGTAGGGCCCGTCTTCGAAGCCCCGCCTGCCTCGCGGCGCACGACGGGACTGCGACGACAGGCCCTGGCCGGGCCCCGCCCGGTACGCGGGCGCGCCGTTGTGCGCCCAGCGGTTACGGTCGGAAGGTGCACGACAAGCCCCACACCACCGCCGCCGACGCCCCCGCGGGCTGCCCCGCCGCCGGGCCCGCCCCCGCGCTGTTCACCTGGGAGTTCGCCTCCGACCCGTACCCCGCGTACGCCTGGCTGCGCGAGCATGCGCCGGTGCACCGGACCGAGCTGCCCAGCGGTGTCGAGGCGTGGCTGGTCACGCGGTACACGGAGGCGCGGCAGGCGCTCGCCGACGCCCGGCTGTCCAAGAACCCGGTCCATCACAGCGAGGCCGCGCACGGCAAGGGCAAGGTCGGCATCCCGGGGGAGCGCAGCGCCAACCTGATGACGCATCTGCTCAACATCGACCCCCCGGACCACACCCGGCTGCGCCGGCTGGTCTCGAAGGCGTTCACCCCGCGCCGGGTCGCCGCCTTCGCCCCGCGGGTCCAGGAGCTGACCGACCGGCTCATCGACGCCATGATCGCCAAACCGGGCGGCGCCGGGGAGGCCGACCTGATCCATGAGTTCGCCTTCCCGCTGCCCATCTACGCGATCTGCGATCTGCTGGGGGTGCCGCGCGAGGACCAGGACGACTTCCGGGACTGGGCGGGCATGATGATCCGGCACGGCGGAGGGCCGCGCGGCGGCGTCGCCCGCTCCGTGAAGAAGATGCGCGGCTATCTCGCCGAGCTGATCCACCGCAAGCGCGCGTCGCTGGGCGACACCGCCGAGGCGGACGAGGATCTGATCTCCGCCCTGATCAGGGCCTCCGACCACGGGGAGCATCTGACCGAGAACGAGGCCGCAGCGATGGCCTTCATCCTGCTCTTCGCGGGCTTCGAGACCACCGTCAACCTCATCGGCAACGGCATCTACGCGCTGCTGCGCCACCCCGCCCAGCGGGAGCTGCTCCAGAAGTCGATCGCGGCGGGCGACACCGAGCTGCTCGCCACCGGCATCGAGGAACTGCTCCGCTACGACGGCCCCGTGGAGCTGGCGACCTGGCGGTTCGCGACCGAGGAGCTGACGCTCGGCGGGCAGCGGATCGCCGAGGGGGACCCGGTCCTGGTGGTGCTGGCCGCCGCCGACCGCGATCCGGCACGCTTCGACGAGCCGGATGTGCTCGATCTGACCCGGCGTGACAACCAGCATCTGGGATACGGGCACGGCATCCACTACTGCCTGGGCGCGCCGCTCGCCCGGCTCGAAGGACAGACCGCGCTGGCGACCCTGCTGACCCGGCTCCCGGACATCCGGCTTGCGGTGGAACCGGATGATTTGCGCTGGCGCGGCGGACTCATCATGCGCGGACTGCGTTCACTTCCGGTGGAGTTCACTCCGGATCGGCCCTGACCAGCGACAAGACAAAATGTGACGCAGAGTCAACCGCGTGACCATTACGTGATCCGCACTACACCGACTTGTGACTACCCGAGACCCCGGCTACCTTTCGACCCGACGATCGACTGGCTTCACTCGATCGGTCGAAGCGGTGATGTGGGGGACCGGTGTAACGGTGCCGCTCGCGTGCGTCGGCCGGCCGGAGGCTCCGTCGAGCAGCTCGAAGAGCTCGTCGAACAACTCAACCGCCGCGCGAAAGGCATCCGCATGCGTTCCGGGAACGGCCGACATCGTCGCCCCCGTCAGGCACCGGCCATCTTTGTCACGGCGGGAGTGACCGGCGCCGGCTTCGCCCTCCCCCTCCTCGGGGCGAGCGGCGCACACGCCGCCGACACCGCGACCTGGGACAAGGTCGCCCAGTGCGAGAGCGCCGGCGTGTGGAGCGCCGCCTCGGGCAACGGCTACTACGGCGGCCTCCAGCTGACCCAGGAGATGTGGGACAACTACGGCGGCTCGGCCTACGCCTCGCGGCCCGACTACGCCAGTCGCTCCCAGCAGATCGCCGTGGCCGAGTCGATCCTCGACGACCGCGGGCCGGACGCCTGGCCGAGCTGCGCCGTGAACGCGGGGCTGACCGGCGACGGCAAGGCCCCGGATGTCGACCCGGGCAGCACCAGCACCCCCGCACCCGACCCGTCGGACTCCCAGGGCTCCCTCGACCCCTGGGACACCTCCGGTTCGTCCCGGTCGCACGACGACGGGGACTCCGCCGGGCAGGACGACGCGCCGCGCGACGAGCACGGCGACGCGGACAGGCGGCCGTCCGACGCGACGCCCTCGCCCGACCCCTCGGACTCCGGCGAGCCCGGCGACGCGTCCACGAGCCCGGAGCCGTCCGACCCGGCGACGCCCGGCGACCGGGACGACGACCCGTCGCGGTCCGCCGACCCGTCCGAGGACGACCCGTCCGGCAGCCCCTCCACGGACCCGTCCGAGGACGGCAGCCGTACGGACAGCACCGGCACGCCGCACAAGGTGCCCACCAAGGGCAAGCACCGCGGCGAGGCGGGCGACGAGGGCGCCAAGGGCAGCGACGACGGCAGGTCCGGCGGCCGGCACGCCTCGCGGGGCGACGACGCGCACCGTACGGGCCCGGCGGCCGACGGCGACTACACGGTGCGCCCGGGTGACAGCCTGTCAGCCATCGCCGTGGCTCACCGGCTGCCCGGGGGATGGAGCGCGCTGTACGACCGCAACGAGGGCGTCATCGGGTCCGACGCGGACCTGATCCAGCCCGGCCAGCAGCTCGATCTCGGGCGGAACGCGGGGTAGTTCGGCACCCTTCGCCCTCTTTTGGGAAAGTGAGACAAGGGTCTCGTTGACTCCGGTGGGGTCCGGTCTGCGCAACACCGGCATACCGGGCCTCACCTGCGGATATGTAACCAACCCGTGATCAAAAACGGTCAACTTGGTTCAGATGGTGGGGTTTGAACCCCAAGGGCATTACTGCTTAACGTCAGGATCGCTCGCCAAAGCGGGCCCTTCGATCACACGCCGAATCCTGCCGGTGGTCGAAGGCACTTGACGCGCAAGCGCCGAAGGCAGGAGCGGGGGACCCAGGATTTGTGCCGGCCCCGCCCGTGAAAACGGGTCAACCGGCTTGGGGTGAAGCCACGTGCGTCCTGCGCACACGGCCGGGCGACTCATCAGTCCGAACCCGACAGCTCACCTCGCAGGCGTCGGTGAGGAAACGAACGAACCATGCTGATCTTCAAGGGCAAGCACCGTCGTCCCTCCAAGGCCGTCCGCGTCGCCACCCTCGCCGGTGTCGCCGGTGCCGCCGTGGCCGTGCCGCTGATGGGCGCCACCTCCGCCTCCGCCGCCTCCGTCGCCACCTGGGACAAGGTCGCCCAGTGCGAGTCCGGCGGCAACTGGTCGATCAACACCGGTAACGGCTACTACGGTGGCCTCCAGTTCTCCAACTCCAGCTGGGCCGCCGCCGGTGGCACCCAGTACGCGCCGCGCGCCGACCTGGCCAGCAAGGCCCAGCAGATCGCCGCCGCCGAGAAGCTCCTCGCCATCCAGGGCCCGGGCGCCTGGTCCTGCGCCGGTGCGGGCAACCTGACCGCCGGTGGTCCGTCCCCCGACGTCGACACCTCCACGCAGACCAAGTCCGCGCCGAAGCAGGAGTCGGCCGAGCCGGAGGCCAAGAAGGCCCCGTCCGAGGACCGTGCCTCGCGGTCCGCCGAGCGCAAGTCCACCGGTCACGGCAACTACACCGTCAAGGCGGGCGACACCCTCGCCAAGATCGCCAAGGCCCACGGCACCGACTGGAAGTCCGTCTACAAGGCCAACAAGTCGGTCATCGGCGGCAACCCGAACCTGATCATCCCGGGTCAGCAGCTCAACGTCTGAGCCGGAGCTCACCGGGGCTCCTGAGGGCCCGAGCGGCGGGCCCCTCTTTCCTCCGTGAGACCGCCCCGTCACGGCGCGCCCTTCCCCCCAGCGCGCCGTGGCGGGGCTTCTCGTGTCCCGGACCGCTCCCAAGCCCCCCGGCCGCCGGCAGGCCGCTGACCGGCACTGTTCCGCCACGTTTCCCCTTCGGCGAACAATGTGCCAAACGTCCCGCGAACTGGGCCTTTGGGCAGGTTTTCGGGGGTGTTCCGTCCCACGGAGCGGGCCAAGGGCAGGCGGACGAGCCCGGGGCCGTTAGGCTCATGCGCAGAACGCCAGACACCCACGAAGGAGACAACGTGCCGTCGATCGACGTCGTCGTAGCCCGCGAAATTCTCGACTCGCGAGGTAATCCCACGGTCGAGGTCGAGGTCGGCCTCGACGACGGCAGCACCGGCCGTGCCGCCGTCCCGTCCGGCGCCTCCACCGGCGCCTTCGAGGCCATCGAGCTCCGCGACGGCGACCCGAACCGCTACCTCGGCAAGGGCGTCGAGAAGGCCGTCCTGGCCGTCATCGAGCAGATCGGCCCGGAGCTCGTCGGCTACGACGCGACCGAGCAGCGGCTGATCGACCAGGCGATGTTCGACCTGGACGCCACCGACAACAAGGGCTCGCTCGGCGCCAACGCCATCCTCGGCGTCTCCCTCGCCGTCGCGCACGCCGCCTCCGAGGCCAGCGACCTCCCGCTGTTCCGCTACCTCGGCGGCCCGAACGCGCACGTGCTGCCCGTCCCGATGATGAACATCCTGAACGGCGGCTCGCACGCCGACTCCAACGTGGACATCCAGGAGTTCATGATCGCCCCGATCGGCGCGGAGTCCTTCTCCGAGGCGCTGCGCTGGGGCGCCGAGGTCTACCACACCCTCAAGAAGGTCCTGAAGGAGCGCGGCCTGTCCACCGGTCTCGGTGACGAGGGTGGCTTCGCCCCGAACCTGGGCTCCAACCGTGAGGCCCTCGACCTCATCCTGGAGGCCATCAAGCAGGCCGGTTACGCCCCCGGCCAGGACATCGCGCTCGCGCTGGACGTCGCCGCCTCCGAGTTCTACAAGGACGGCAAGTACCAGTTCGAGGGCAAGGACCGCTCGGCCGCCGAGATGACCGAGTACTACGAGGAGCTGGTGGCGGCCTACCCGCTGGTCTCCATCGAGGACCCGCTGTTCGAGGACGACTGGGCCGGCTGGAAGGTCATCACCGACAAGCTCGGCGCCAAGGTCCAGCTCGTCGGCGACGACCTGTTCGTCACCAACCCCGAGCGCCTCGCCCGCGGCATCGAGGAGGGCTCCGCCAACGCGCTGCTGGTGAAGGTCAACCAGATCGGCTCGCTGACCGAGACCCTGGACGCCGTCGAGCTGGCCCAGCGCAACGGCTTCAAGTGCATGATGTCGCACCGCTCCGGTGAGACCGAGGACGTCACCATCGCCGACCTCGCCGTCGCCACCAACTGCGGCCAGATCAAGACCGGCGCCCCGGCCCGCTCCGAGCGCGTCGCCAAGTACAACCAGCTGCTGCGCATCGAGGAGATCCTCGACGACGCCGCGGTCTACGCCGGCCGCTCCGCCTTCCCGCGCTTCCGCCACGGCAGCTGACGAAGACGGCCCGCTGCCAGCCGGACAGGGCAGCAGGGGCTGAACGGGCGAGGCAATCGCCCCGCGCCCCGTACGTCCCCGGCGACGGTCCCGTACCGTTGCCGGGGACGTACCTGCTTGAAGCAGTCAGGCGTCCGTCAGTGAAGGGGAGACGACGTGCCCGCGGACCGGTTCTCGACCGCGACCCGACTCAAGGCGCTCGGCGAGCAGGCCGCCGCCCGCGTCTACCGCGCCCGCCCGCCCCGCCGCAACCGCCTCACCGGCCGTGCCGCCCTGCTGGCGCTGGTGATGTGCTCCCTGGTCGTCGCGCTCGCGTATCCCATAAGGCAGTACGTCTCCCAGCGCTCCGACATCGCCGAACAGCGCCGCAAGGCCCAGGACGCCGGTGCGGCGCTGGACCGGCTGCGGGAGCAGAAGGCCCGCTGGCAGGACCCCGCGTTCGTACGCCAGCAGGCCCGCCGGCATCTGCACTACGTCATGCCGGGCGAGGCCGGATACATCGTCCCGGACGGCTCCGGCACCGGTCCCGCACCCAAGGGGGCGCGGGCGGCGCAGCGTCCCTGGTACGAGAATCTGTGGGACGCCGTCGACGCCGCCGACAAGCGGTGACGCCGGCCCGTACCGCCGGCGGGCGGCAGCCCGTACTGTCGACAGCGGACGGCCCGCCGCGCCGCACCGCCCCCTCCACACCACTCACCTCACCGAAAGCGCACATGGACACCCCCCCGCCCCAGACCGAGCCCACCGAGCCCACCGCCGCGGACATCGCCGCCTTCAAGGAGCAGCTCGGCCGCCCGCCCCGCGGGCTGCGCGCCATCGCGCACCGCTGCCCCTGCGGCCAGCCGGATGTCGTCGAGACGGCGCCGCGCCTGGAGGACGGCACGCCCTTCCCCACGCTCTACTACCTCACCTGCCCGCGCGCGGCCTCCGCGATCGGCACGCTGGAGGCCAACGGCGTGATGAAGGAGATGTCCGAACGGCTGGCGACCGACCCGGAGCTCGCCGCCGCCTACCGGGCGGCCCACGAGGACTACATCCGGCGGCGGGACGCCATCGAGGTGCTGGCGGGCTTCCCGAGCGCGGGCGGCATGCCCGACCGGGTCAAGTGCCTGCATGTCCTCGTCGGCCATTCGCTGGCGGCCGGGCCGGGCGTCAACCCGCTCGGTGACGAGGCCCTCGCGATGCTGCCGGAGTGGTGGAAGAAGGGGCCGTGCGTGACCCCGTGCCAGGACACCACCGGAGACCGGGACGCCCCCGAAGGAGACGCCACGTGAAGCGGGTCGCCGCCATCGACTGCGGTACGAACTCCATCCGGCTGCTGGTCGCGGACGCCGACCCGGCAACGGGTGAGCTGAAGGACCTCGACCGCCGGATGCAGATCGTCCGGCTGGGCCAGGGCGTGGACCGCACCGGGCGGCTGGCGCCCGAGGCGCTGGAGCGCACCTTCGCGGCCTGCCGGGAGTACGCCGCGGTGATCAAGGGCCTGGGCGCCGAACAGGTCCGCTTCGTGGCGACCTCCGCCTCCCGGGACGCGGAGAACCGCGACGACTTCGTCCGCGGGGTGGTGGACATCCTGGGGGTGGAGCCCGAGGTGATCACCGGTGACCAGGAGGCCGAGTTCTCCTTCAACGGCGCCACCAAGGAGCTGACCGGCCGCGCCGACTTGGCACGGCCGTTCCTGGTGGTCGACATCGGCGGCGGCTCGACCGAGTTCGTGCTCGGTGACGCGTCCGTCCGCGCCGCCCGCTCGGTCGACGTCGGCTGCGTCCGGATGACCGAGCGGCATCTGGTGCACGAGGGCCAGATCAGCGACCCGCCCACCGAGGGCCAGATCGCCGCGATAAAGGCCGATGTCGCCACGGCGCTGGACCGGGCCGAGGAGACCGTCCCGCTGCGCGAGGCCGCCACCCTGGTGGGGCTGGCCGGCTCGGTGACCACGGTCGCCGCGATCGCGCTGGGCCTCGACCGGTACGAGTCCGAGGCCATTCACCACTCCCGGATCTCCCTGGCGAAGGTCCGCGAGATCACCGACCGGCTGCTGTCCTCCACCCATGCCGAGCGCGCGGCCATCCCCGTCATGCATCCGGGCCGGGTCGACGTGATCGCCGCGGGTGCGCTGGTGCTGCTGTCGATCATGGAGCGGACCGGCGCGGCGGAGGTCGTCGTCAGCGAGCACGACATCCTCGACGGCATCGCCTGGAGCCTCGCCGGCTGAGGTGAGCACGGGGCGGCAGAGGTCCGGCAACGGCCTCTGCCGCCCGGCTTTTTGAGCGGGCCGGCGGCCTGTCTGAGCGGCTTTCAGGGGGCTTTCGGCGGGCCTCGCGGAGGGGCCGGCGAAGAAAGTTCGTGAAATCCTTCACATGAAAAAGCCTGTCGTTGGACGAACAATCTCAGCGTTCGGCCCTCATTCGAAGGTCCTAGGTCTTCTCGACCCGGCGAATGCGCGGTTCCGTACGCCGCGCCGAGGCGCCCGCGGAGGCGGTGGTTCAGCCGCCCGACGGGCCGTGACGCCGGAACAACGCCTGATCAACAGGGGTCTCCAACGCCTTGCGTCCTACAGTGGTTCCGCTTTGGACTATGGCGTCGGTCACGAAGCCGGCGGAGTGTAGCAGATGCCCCTTCGGTGCTTGTGAAGGGGCTCACGAGCGACCCCCCATGTGGGGGTGGATACTCGATTGCATGAGCACCACGGAGCGTCCCAGGATCCTCGTTGTAGGCGGTGGGTACGTAGGCCTGTACGCGGCACGCCGCATCCTCAAGCAGATGCGGTACGGCGAGGCGACCGTCACGGTCGTCGACCCGCGCTCGTACATGACGTACCAGCCCTTCCTCCCCGAAGCTGCTGCCGGCAGCATCTCCCCCCGCCACGTCGTGGTGCCGCTACGACGCGTGCTCCCCAAGGCGGAGGTCCTCACCGGCCGGGTCACCACCATCGACCAGGACCGCAAGGTCGCCACGATCGCCCCGCTGGTCGGCGAGGCGTACGAGCTGCCCTTCGACTACCTGGTCATCGCGATGGGCGCGGTCTCCCGCACCTTCCCGATCCCCGGCCTGGCCGAGAACGGCATCGGCATGAAGGGCGTGGAAGAGGCCATCGGCCTGCGCAACCACGTGCTGGAGCAGCTGGACAAGGCCGACTCCACGACCGACGAGGAGGTCCGCCGCAAGGCGCTGACCTTCGTCTTCGTCGGCGGTGGCTTCGCGGGTGCGGAGACCATCGGTGAGGTCGAGGACATGGCCCGCGACGCCGCGAAGTACTACAACAACGTGAAGCGCGAGGACATGCGCTTCCTGCTGGTCGACGTCGCCGACAAGATCCTCCCCGAGGTCGGCCCCAAGCTCGGTGCGTACGGCAAGGAGCACCTGGAGAGCCGCGGTGTCGAGGTCTACCTCAAGACCGGCATGGACTCCTGCGTCGACGGCCACGTGAAGCTCAACAACGGTCTGGAGGTCGACTCCAACACCATCGTGTGGACCGCGGGCGTCAAGCCGAACCCGGCGCTGGCCCGCTTCGGTCTGCCGCTCGGCCCGCGCGGCCACGTCGACACCGACACCACCCTCCAGGTGCAGGGCACCGACTACATCTGGGCCGCGGGCGACAACGCCCAGGTCCCGGACCTGGTCGGGCGCAAGAACGGCAACGAGAACGCCTGGTGCCCGCCGAACGCGCAGCACGCGCTGCGGCAGGCCAAGATCCTCGGCGACAACGTGATCTCCGGTATGCGGGGCTTCCCGCAGAAGGAGTACAGCCACGCCAACAAGGGTGCGGTCGCCGGTCTGGGCCTGCACAAGGGCGTCGCGATGATCGTCATGGGCAAGATGAAGATCAAGCTCAAGGGCCGTCTCGCCTGGTACATGCACCGCGCGTACCACGGCATGGCGATGCCGACGTTCAACCGCAAGATCCGGGTCTTCGCCGACTGGACGCTGGCCATGTTCCTCAAGCGCGAGGTCGTCTCGCTCGGCGCCATGGAGAACCCCCGCGAGGAGTTCTACGAGGCCGCCAAGCCGGCGCCGGCCCCGCCGACCGCCGCCGAGGCCGGGGACAAGACCAAGGCCAAGGCCTCCTGAATTCCCGGTCGGCTACTCCGACCAGCCCGAAGGGCGTCCGCCATCCGTGGGGCGGGCGCCCTTTGGCGTGTCCACTCTGGCGCAAAGCGGGCGGTGTGCGGTTCTCTTACGTGTGAACGGGACTAACTGGGCGCCCCATTGGCGTTTACGTGGTGGGTGAATCTTCTTCGCCCGACTCGTCAACACGGAGGTGTGCGACATGGCCGATGCCGCTGGACGGCTCACCAAGCTCGCCGAGGAGGTACTGGGCGCACCGCTCCCGGTACGCATCCGCGCCTGGGACCGCAGCGAGTCCGGCCCGCCGGGGGCACCGACCCTCGTGATCCGCCATCGCCGGGCGCTGCGCCGGCTGCTGTTCAAGCCGGGCGAACTCGGCCTGGCCCGCGCCTGGGTGGCCGGCGACCTCGACATCGAAGGCGACCTCTACGAAGCGCTCGACCGGCTCGCCGGGCTCATCTGGGAGCGCAGCGACGCCCCCGGACCGTCGCGGGCCGCCCTCGTACGCGCCCTGGCCCGCCCGGAGATCCGCGCCGCCGCCCGGGAACTGCTCCTCCTGGCCGGCGCCCCGGTCCCGCCGGCCCCGCCCGCGGAAGAGCTCCGACGCCGCCGCGGACCGCTGCACACCCTGCGGCGCGACAAGGAAGCCATCAGCCACCACTACGACGTCGGCAACGACTTCTACGCGCTGGTCCTCGGCCCGTCCATGGTCTACTCCTGTGCCTACTGGGAGAGCCCCCAGGCCACTCTGGAGGACGCCCAGCGCGACAAGCTCGACCTGATCTGCCGCAAGCTCGGCCTCCGGGAGGGCCAGCGGCTGCTGGACGTGGGCTGCGGCTGGGGCTCGATGGTGCTGCACGCCGCCCGCGAGTACGGCGTCCGGGCGGTCGGCATCACCCTCTCCGAGGAGCAGGCCGGCTTCGCCCGTAAGCGGATCGCCGAGGCCGGGCTCGCCGACCTGATCGAGATCCGGGTGCAGGACTACCGCGAGATCCACGACGAGCCGTTCGACGCGATCTCCTCGGTCGGGATGGCCGAGCACGTCGGCCGCACCCAGTACGCGGAGTACGCCGCGGCCCTGTACTCCCTGCTCAAGCCCGGTGGACGGCTGCTCAACCACCAGATCGCCCGGCGGCCGGTCGTGGACGAGGAGGCGTACCACGTCGATGAGTTCATCGACCGGTATGTGTTCCCGGACGGTGAGCTGGCCCCGGTCGGCCGGACCGTCGGACAGCTGGAGGAGGCCGGGTTCGAGGTCCGGGACGTGGAGGCGATCCGGGAGCACTACGCGCTGACGCTGCGAAGCTGGGTCGAGAACCTGGAGCGGCACTGGGACGAGGCGGCGCGGCTCACCTCCGTCGGCCGGGCCCGGGTCTGGCGGCTCTACATGGCCGCGTCGGCGCTGTCCTTCGAGCGCAACCGCATAGGAGTCAACCAGGTGCTGGCGGTCCGGACCCCGGAGCCCGGGGACGCGGGGATGCCGCTGCGGGCGCGGGACTGGACCGGCTGACACGGCGGTGCGCCGGACCCGTCCGGGCCCGGCGCACCCACCGCGTGCTACTCCGCCTTGATGGCGGTCAGCATGTTCAGCCGCGCCGCCCGGCGGGCCGGCCACAGGGCCGCCATTACGCCGATCAGCGCCGCCGCCGCGAAGAAGAGGCCGAGCCGCCCCCAGGGCAGCACCAGCGCGTACGTCGGCATGTCACTGCTGATCATCGGACCGGCCGCCCAGCCGAAGAAGACGCCCAGTCCGATGCCGAGCACCCCGCCGAAGAGCGAGATCACCAGGGACTCCAGGCGCACCATCCGCTTGATGCCGGGGCGGTCCAGTCCGATGGCGCGCAGCATGCCGATCTCCTGCGAGCGTTCGAAGACCGACATCGCCAGGGTGTTGATGACGCCGAGCACCGCGACGATCACGGCCATGGCGAGCAGTGCGTACAGCATGTTCAGCATCAGGGTGACCGTGCCGGCGATCGCTTCGGTGACCTCCTGCTTGTCGGCGACGGAGAGCGCCGGGTTCTTGCCGAGCGCCGCGACCAGGGCGTCCTTGGTGGCGTCGGTGGCGCCGTCCTTGGTCTTCACCAGCACCCGCGAATCGTCGGCCGTCTTCTCATGCGGGGCCAGCGTGGCGTTGTCCAGGATGACGCCCATGATGAGGTCGTTGCCCTCGTAGACACCCGAGACGGTGAGCGTGCTCTTCTTGCCGTCCGCGAAGGTCACCGGGAAGCGGGAGCCGGGGTGCAGCCCCTTCTCCTCGGCGGTGTCGCTGTCCACGACCACCTGGTTGCCCTGGATCGTGCCCAGTGAGCCCTGGGTGAAGTTGAGCCGGGCGACCTTGTCGAAGTCCTTGCCGGTGACGCCGGTCAGGATCATGTGGTCCGTGAAGGACCGGCGCAGCGGGCTGACGGCGGTGACCTCGTCCAGGGTGCGGAGCTTCTTCGCCACGTCGGGGGAGAGCGGTGCCGGGCCGGCCATGGAGACCACGTAGTCGGACTTGAGCGAGGCGACGGCCTGCTTCTCGACGGAGGTCTGCACACTGGTCGCGACCACCGTCAGACCGGTGATCAGGGTCAGTCCGACCATCAGCGCGGAGGCGGTGGCTGCCGTACGGCGCGGATTGCGGACCGAGTTCTGCCGGGCGAGGGTGCCGGCGACCCCGAAGATCCGCAGGACGGGCGCGGCCAGTGCGATCAGCGGGCGGGACAGCAGCGGCGTCAGGATGAACACGCCGATCATCAGCAGCGTCGCACCGCCTGCCAGTACCAGGTTGACGCTCTTGCCGGCGGATGCGCTGGTGCCGTAGAGCACCACGGCGACGCCGGCGCCGGCGAAGAGCGCACCGATGGTGTTGCGCAGCACCAGCGATTTGGTGGTGGCGGTGGCGTGCACGCTGTTCATCGCGGCGATCGGCGGGATCTTCGCGGCGCGCCGGCCCGGCAGCCAGGCGGCCAGGACGGTGATGAGGGTGCCGACGAGCAGCGAGGTCAGCACGGCCGACAGGGGCACCACCAGGGGGCCGTCGGGAACGTTGCCGCTCATGCTGCCCATCAGGGCGCGCAGCCCGGCGCCGACGCCGACACCGGCGGCCAGGCCGACGACGGAGGCGATCCCGCCGACGACGAATGCCTCGGTCAGCACCGAGCGGGTGACCTGGCGGCGGCTGGCGCCGACCGCGCGCAGCAGCGCCAGTTCCCGGGTGCGCTGGGCGACCAGCATGGTGAAGGTGTTGGCGATGAGGAAGATGCCGACGAAGAGCGCGATACCGGCGAAGATCAGCAGTGCGGTCTGCATCGTGCTGTTCCGCTTGGCGTTCATCTTGCCGATGTCGTCGGCGAGTTGCTTGCCGGTGGTGGCCTCGACGCTGCCCTTGGGCAGCGCGGACTCGACCGCGGACTTCAGGGCGGTCTGGGAGGTGCCCGGATCGGCCTTGATCCGGATCTCCTGGAACCCGCCGGGGGTGCCCAGCAGCTTCTGGGCGGTCGGGGTGTCGAACAGGGCGAGGCTGCCGCCGGCCGCGACCTCACTGTCGTCGGTGGTGAAGATGCCGGTCAGCTTCTGCTTGTGGACCGGTCCGTTGGCGGACAGCCGTACGGTGTCGCCGACTTTGTAGCCGGCCTCGTCCGCGGTGCGGGCGTCCAGTGCGAACTCGTGCGGGCCGTGCGGGGCCGCGCCGTCGCGCATCGGGTAGCGGGCGTCCTTGCCGTCGGCGCCGGGGAAGTAGTTGCCGCCGTTGCTGGAGGTGGGGTTGCCGATCAGCGCGCCGTTCTTGTCGGCGATGCCGGTGAAGCCGGAGATGAGGCCGGTGGCGGAGGCCGCGCCGGGTACCCGGGCGGACTTGTCGAGCAGCTTCTGGTCGATGACGGGCGCCCCGGAGCCGCTGCCGGACGGCGCGTGGAGCGCCACGTCGACGTCACGGAGGTCCTCGCTGGACTGGGCCTGGGATGCCTGGGAGACGGTCTCGGTGAAGACCAGGGTGCCGGCGACGAAGGCCACGCCGAGCATCACGGCGAGCACGGTCATCAGCAGCCGGGCCTTGTGCGCAAGCACATTGCGCAAGGCGGTTTTGAACATGAGGGGTCCTGGGGGAGAGGTCAGGTCGTACGGGGCGGCTGCTGTTGATCAGCTCGTGCGGGCCTTGGCGTCGAAGCCCTTCATCCGCTCCAGCACGGTGTCGGAGGTCGGGCGGGCCATGTCGTCGACGATCCGGCCGTCGGCGAGGAAGACCACGCGGTCCGCGTAGGAGGCGGCGACCGGGTCGTGGGTCACCATCACCACGGTCTGGCCCAGTTCGCGTACGGAGTTGCGCAGAAAGCCGAGGACCTCGGCGCCGGAGCGCGAGTCGAGGTTGCCGGTGGGCTCGTCGGCGAAGATGATCTCGGGCCGGGAGGCGAGCGCGCGGGCGACCGCGACGCGCTGCTGCTGGCCGCCGGAGAGCTGGCTGGGGCGGTGCTTGAGGCGGTCGCTGAGGCCGACGGTCGCCACGACGCGGTCCAGCCAGGCGCGGTCAGGCTTACGGCCCGCGATGTCCATGGGCAGGGTGATGTTCTCCAGGGCGGTCAGGGTCGGCAGCAGGTTGAACGCCTGGAAGACGAAGCCGATCTTGTCGCGCCGGAGCTGGGTGAGCTTCTTGTCCTTGAGCCCGGTCAGTTCGGTGTCGCCGATCCGGGCGGAGCCGCCGGAGATCGAGTCCAGCCCGGCCATGCAGTGCATCAGCGTCGACTTGCCGGACCCCGAGGGGCCCATGATCGCGGTGAACTCGGCCGGTCGGAAGTCGACGGAGACCGCGTCCAGGGCGACCACCTGGGTCTCGCCCTGTCCGTAGACCTTGGTGAGGTCCGTGGCGCGGGCGGCCGCCGTGGTGGAGCCGGGGGCGGTGGCGACGCCGGAGTGGTGGGTGGTCACGGGAGGGTGCTCCTGTCGTACGAGGGGCCATCAGGTCCGCGGCGGCCCCGGGGACTCGGGTGGCGGACGGAATGCGGACGTTCTCCATCGTGGGCCCGGGGGCGGGGCGGGGGCGTCAACCCCTGTGGTCGCTTTCGACCACCCCCGGGGCGTATGAGGGGTTCGCTCGTCATCCCTGTGGAGGAGGCGACTCCAGATGCTGTTGCCTTGCTCACGGCCGCCGGAGGAGCGGCCGGGCGGGGGTGACGGTCACGCCGGCGAGGCATCGAGTTTCCGTCAATTCGGGCATGAAAATGCGCCGGGGGGCTTCCCATCGAAGGTGGGCTTCAGGCATGTGCCGAAGGCCTGTACCGGTCGCTGATGCTCACTCAGTTGCCAATAAAATAAGACAACCTCGGGAAGAGCGGCCGATCTGTGTCGTGCACTGCGGGCTACGCTCGTGCTGCCCTCTTTGAGGTGGCATGGGGGATCCCAGGCCCGGATGGTGGAATGCAGACACGGCGAGCTTAAACCTCGCTGGCCTACGGCCGTGCCGGTTCAAGTCCGGCTCCGGGCACTCCGCGCGCAGCGGAGCTTAACTGAATTTTCAACGAGAAGGGGCCGCCGGGGAAAGCCGGCGGCCCCTTCTCGCATTGTGAGTTGTCGGCTCAGCGCTCCACGAGCGCGAACAAGCTCTCCCAGCGGCCCACAATCTCCTCCGTGGAGAACCGCTGGATGTTCTCCCGGGCGGCTTCGCCCATCGTGTCCCGGAGCTCCTTGTCGGACATCAGGGCGTCGAGGTGCCGGGCGAATTCGGTGATATTGCCCGGCGGGGCGAGGAAACCGTCCACGCCGTCCGTGATGATCTCGTGGACACCGGGCGCCACATCGAACGCCACACACGGCACGGCCGTCGCCATCGCCTCCATGGGCGCCAGCGGGAAGCCCTCGCCCCGCGAACTGAGCGCGAAGACCGCACTCTCCCGCAGCGCACCGGGCACATCGCCGGTCCGCCCCATCCACTCGACGGTGGCGGCGATCCCCAGCTCCGCGGCCTGCTTGCGCAGCGCCTCCTCTTCCTCCCCGGAGCCGTAGACCCGCAGCGTCCAGTCGGGGTGCTGCGGGGAGACCTTGGCCCAGGCCTCCAACAGCAGGTCCACGCCCTTCTCTTCGTGCAGCCGGCCGATGCTGACCACGCACTTGCCGGAGCGGTCCGAGGGCACCTCGGGGAAGAAGGGCAGCGGGTTCGGCATGAAGCCGACGTTGTCCATCCGCTGCCGGATCCAGCGGTCCGCGTCCTCCCGGGTGAGCGTCAGCATTCGGTCGACGTCCTGGTAAAACCGCTTGACCCGGGCGAAGCGGGAGGACTTGCGGCAGGTGTCGAAGGACTCATGGCTCATCCCGAACACCGTCAGCCCGGCGGTATCGGCCAGCGCGACCCATTCCATGGCCCACACCTGAGTGACGATCACCACCCCGCCGGGCTTCGCCGCCCGGAACAGCGCGCTCAACTTGGCCGCCTGCTCCCGCATTCCGGCTTCCCGGGACGCCCGGCGGCGCTGCTCGACGAGGTTGAGCTTGTCCTTGAGGCCGCGTACCGGGGTCACCGTCGGCGGGTGCTCGGCGTACAGCGTGGTGGTCCGGAACGGCACGTCGGGGGCCAGCTCCTGGACCCGGCCCTCGGGGGGCGGCACCACGCCGACGATGTGCACCCGGTGGCCCCGCTCGCTGAACAGCCGCGCCATCTGGTGCGACCAACTGGTGATGCCACCCAGCTCGTTGACGCTGTTGGACACGAAGAAGATGTCCCGCGGCTCGGATGCGTTCGACTTGGTCATCAACGGCTCCACTGCGCAAAAAACTGATCGACGATGCTCCGGGAGGCGTCGCCCCGGTCGTATTCACCGAACTTGGCGACGAATTCCCTGCGGCTCTTCGCGTATTCCAGCGCCTGCGACTCGAACGACTTGATCGCCTCGTGGAAATCGTCCTCGGTGCGGACCACCGGGCCCGGTGCGTGCTCCAGCAGATCGAAGTAGGTGCCGCGGCCCTCGTGCACATACTCGTCGTAGTCGTAGGTGAAGAACACCAGGGGACGGTCGAGCAGCGCATAGTCGAACATCACTGACGAATAGTCGGTGATCAGACCGTCGGCCAGCTCCAGCAGGGGCGTCACATCATGGCGCGCCGATACGTCGATGACCCGGCCCTGCACGGTCGGTGGCAGCACCACATGATTGAGGTAGTGCGAACGCACCAGGAGGACATAGCGGTCGCCGAACTGATCGGCGAAACGCTCCACGTCGAAGGGCAATTCGAAGCGCCCGTGCCGGCCGCCCGCCTTGCGGAACGTCGGCGCGTAAAGGAGTACGGTCCGGTCCTCGGGAATGCCCAACTCCGCTGCCAGCGGCCCGCGTTCACGCACCCCCCGCTCGGCCTCCCGCTGCCGGGCGTGCACCAGTGCGTCATTGCGCGGGTATCCCACCCGCAGCAGCGTCTTCTCCTGGAGCCGGAAAGCCTTGGCCAGGGTGCGTACATCGTGCTCGGAGCGAACCAGGAAACGGTCGAAGCGGTCCAGCGAACGCTGCTGCTCCTCCTGCTGCCGGCGGGTCTGCGCCTTCAGCGCCGGCTGGTCGAAGCCCATGTTCTTCAGCGCCGAGCCGTGCCAGGTCTGGATGTAGGTGGTCTCCGGGCGCTTGGTGAGCTTGAGCGGATAGCTCTGGTTGTCCACCCAGAACTCGGCCTGCGCCAGCGCCTTGAGATAGGGCAGCGACCAGCGCCGTACGAGCGTGACGCCCTTGGGGAAGTCCTTCGGGGACCCGGCGTACGACCAGATCGCCTCGAACTCCAGGCCCTGCCGGCGCATCTCCTCGTAGAGGGCGCGCGGGCTGTCGCTGTACTGCTTGCCGAGGTGGCTCTCGAAGACCACCGTGCGCTTCTTGATCGGCAGCCGGCAGAACACCTCGTGGTAGGCGCGGAGCTTGTTGTCGCCGGAGGTGACCTTCTGGCGCAGCGCCTTCGCCTTGCGGTAGCCGGTCTTGGCCAGCGTCCCCGGCTTGCCGCGCACCCCGCGGTTGATCAGCTCCTGGACGCGCTCGGCGTTGCGGCCCTCGCTGACCAGGCGGAACGCCAGATGTCCCTTGGCCGAGACATGCGGTTCGAGGTGGTCGGCGACCATCCGCGTCAGCCGCGGCCGCACCGGCAGCGGCTCGGACAGCCCGGTGTCGGCGACGGTGAGCCGGGTCGTGGTGCGTACCCCGTCCACGTCCAGGCGCAGCCGTACGTCCCAGATGGTGTCGACGATGCCGAGCGGGCGCAGCTTCGCGGTGAGGTCCGCGGCGGCCTCCCAGTGGACGGTGTCGCCCTCGTGGCGCAGCTCCCGCACCGGGAAGTGGAAGGACTGGAGGCTGCGCCGCCGGGCGCTGAACTCCAGCCGGCCCTTGAGGCGGGCGCCGGGCGGGATGACGCCGAGCGGATTGGTGATCCGGCCGGCCAGCGAGACCGACTTCCCGGACGCGCTGAAGCGGGTGAGCTGGTTGCGCAGGAAGAGCTGGTTGACCGGCTTCTCGTGGTAGCCGATGTCGGTCACGTCCAGGATCTCGCGCCCGAACGCATCGTCGAAGTGGCCGCCGCACCAGTAGATCCGGCCGTCGTGCTCGCTGAGCGGAGAGGAGAGCTTGTCGCGGTTGATGAGGGTGTCGACCGCCGGGATCAGGTTGTCCCAGTCACCCTGCTGGAGCAGGTAGGCGCAGATGGCCTGTATCGGCTGGACGCGCTCGTACGCCTCGGGGGCGATGCTCGCGAGGTATTCCCGGGAGAGCTCGGAGAATTCCTGGCGATAGGCATCGTCGCGGAACGGCAGATCCCGCAGATGCAGCACCAGATCGTGCTTGAGGAATTTTACGTCCTTGGCGAGCTTCAGCTCGTCCAGTCCGCGTTCCGCCAGCAATGCGTCGATGCGCCGGTGGATCTCCAGCCGGTGCGTGTAGTTGGTCATTTCGTGACGCCGGTTCGTCACCGACTTCACGGCGGCCCGTTCGTATACGTGCCAGAAATAGACCTGATTGGGAATCAATGTGATGCGGCGCGCCGCCAGATATGCATCGGCGATAAACATCAGGTCCTCGTAGAACATCCCCTTGGGGAATCGGAGATTGTTCTCGACAAGGAAGTCCCGGCGATAGCACTTGTTGGTGGAAAGGGTGTCCCAGACGAACAGGTCCGGCAATTCCGTGACGGATTCCAGAGTGCGGGTCGTGGAGTACAGCCAGGCGTACCACTCGTCGCGCTTCTGATTGCGGGTGTCCTTGTGCAGCCGGACGCACAGACCGGAAACAATATCCGAGCCGGATTCCTCGGCGGCCTCCAGCATATTGCGGCACGCATTGATTTCCAGGACGTCATCGCTGTCCAGGAACATGACGTAGCGGCCCTCGGTGTGCTCGATGCCGACGTTCCGCGGCTCGCCTCCGGCACCACTGTTCTCCGGCAGCTGGAAGGCTCTGACCCGTCCGGGGTGATCGGCCGCGAGCCGCTGCGCCACTTCGAAAGAACGGTCGGTGCTGCAATCGTCGACGATCACCACCTCGACGTCCCGGAGCGTTTGGTCCAGCACGGACTGAACCGCGGTCGGCAACCGGTCGGCGTCGTTGTAGACGATGACGACTACTGAGACGTCAGGCACAGGCACCTCAACCCTCTTTCGCTGCTGTTTCCCGCCAGAATAGCCCTATCTGTACCCTCGGATTACAACCGATCGCGCCCATAGCGCTACGGACAGTGAGGCGCGGGTGCATCGAGAAGGGGCACTCCGGGGTCGGATCTTGACCATGCGTCAGCCCTGCGGAACCACCCACCAGGGCAAGCTCCGGCCGGCAGGGAAGACGGCCCCTCCCGCGAATCGGTTGCCTGCCGGGTCCGGTGGCGTCCGTTGCGATCAGACATTTATCGGATTCCGTTCGGCGGCAGCGGGAAGAAGCCCCGGGCGGAGCAGAAGGAAAATCCCAGTTCGAGACCGTCGGCAGCGGACGACGGCAACGGACGGCGACAAGAGGACGACAAGAAGACGACAAGAAGGTGGCAAGGCGGTGGCCGGAGATCGAATACCGGGAATGCCCGGGACCGGGAGGGGTGACGGTGTGACAGCGGTCCGTCGCGGCGACGCGGCGCGGCCCGCATCCTGCTCCGGGCACGTCTGTGGTCTCCCGCACGTCCTCCTCATGGCGGATGTGCCGTCCCGGGTTCGGGGAAAGATCCTGCTCAAGAACTAGCGACGCGCCTTTGCCAAGCCATTACGCTTGCCGTCAAGGCCGCGCAGGGCGGCCATGGAGGAGTGAGATGAGGAGCAGCAACCCGGTCTTCTCGCGACGGGGGTTCAGCCGCGACACCGGCTACGCGGGCTTCAACGCACCGCCGCAGGCCGGGGCCGCCGCGAACCCGTACGCCGGAGCGAACCCCTACGCGCAGGGCGGTAACCCCTACGCGGACCCGACCAACCCGTACGCCCAGGGGCAGCCCGCCACCCAGGCGCCGCCGCAGTACACGCCGCAGACCCGCCCGATGACGATGGACGATGTCGTCGCGCGGACGGGCATGACGCTCGGCACGGTCATCGCGGGCGCCACCGTCGGCTGGATCTTCCTGACCGGGAGCCTCGGCTTCGCGATCGGGGCCGGTCTGGTCGCGATGGTGCTGGCGCTGGTGCAGTCCTTCAAGCGGAAGCCGTCGCCCGCGCTGATCCTGGGCTACGCGGCGCTGGAGGGCCTCTTCCTCGGTGCGCTGAGCGGCTACATCAACGGCCTGCCGAATATGAACGGCGCCCCCATGCAGGCGGTGCTGGGCACGATGGCGGTGTTCGTCGCCATGCTGGTCGCCTACAAGACGCGGATCGTGCGGGTCACCGCCCGCTTCACCCGCTTCGTGCTGATCGCGGCGATGGGCTTCGTCCTGCTGTCGCTGGTCAACGTGCTGTTCATGGCGTTCGGCGGCGGTGAGGGCCTCGGCTTCCGCAGCGGCGGCCTGGGCATCGTCTTCGGCATCGTCGGCGTCGTCCTCGGCGCGCTCTTCCTGGCGCTGGACTTCAAGCAGGTCGAGGACGGCATCGCCTACGGCGCTCCGCGCGAGGAGTCCTGGCTGGCGGCGTTCGGCCTGACGCTGACCCTGGTGTGGATCTACATGGAGATGCTGCGGCTGATCTCGATCCTCCGGGGCGACTGACGCCCCACGACGCCGGCGCCCCGTGCGCCGGCGCAACCGTCGAAGGGCCCGTGGGCGAACTGCCCGCGGGCCCTTCGACGTGCGGAGTGCCGGATGAGGTGAATGTCCTGAGCCGGACCGGCACGGAGCCCGGCAGTGTGGATCAGAACTTGCGCGCGGCGCGCCTGAGATCGTATTCGTGGACGATTGCCTTGGCGTGGCCGTAGGCGAGGTTGTGCTCGCCGCGGAGCCAGCTGACCTTCTCATCGAAGCGGAAGAGGGCGGGGCCCTCGTCAACGGTACGGAGCCAGTCGGAGATTTCCCGGCCGGTGCAGTGCGGGATACGGGAGAGCATGTTCCGGTGGGTCTCTTCGGAGAAGAGCTGAGACATCGGCGCCTCCGGACGCGGTCGATGCTGGTTCTTCAGGCCACCGTGCCTGAGCGTTCGGGCGTTGGCAACCACCCGGGAGTGGCGCATAGGCTCACGACGTGCTTGACGTGACCCCTTTGCAGACCGCCGTGGACGCCCTCGCCGACCGCCTCCGATCGCTTCCCCAGAGCAGGCTCGACCGGGGTGCCGCGGCCGAAGCGCTCGCACTGGCCCGGCAGTTGGCGACCCGGGCGCAGCTGATCGAGCGGCCGGGGGAGCCGCCGTACGAGCTGCCGGACGCCGGGATGTTCGCGGCGGGCGACCAACTGGCGGTGGCCGGGCACGATCTTGTCGAGGCGCTGCGGGCCGCGGCCGCGCACACGGCCGACGGGACGGCGAACTCTGACGCGAAAGTGGCCCCCGCCGACGAACTGGCGGAGGCCCTGCGATGCGTGCGGGCGGTGGCGGACCGCTACTAGACCTCGTCGGCCGGGCCCGCCGTGCCGGGTCAGAGCGAGGCGATGACGCGGTCCGCGAGGATGTAGACGCTCTCCTCGCGGGTCTCGCCCCAGGAGAAGGTCAGCGCGTACGCGCCGGAGATACCGGAGCCGCCCAGCAGTACGGGGGTGCGCCCCGCGTGCAGTGCGTCGGCCACGCGCTCCGCGGTCTCGCGCTGCCCGGGGGTCAGACAGAGCGTGGTGCCGTCGGCGAAGACATAGACGTCCAGGGTGCCCAGCGGGCCGGGGCGGACGTCCGCGAGCGGGGTGGCGTCCTGCGCCAGTTCCTCCAGGCGCGCCACCGTGCGCTCATGATCACTGATCACCGGGGACGGGGAGAAGTCCGGGTGCGAGGGGTGGCGCCGGCGCGCGGCGGCCAGCTCGGCGGACTCGGTCTCCTCGACCGGCTCCAACTCCGGCGCGTCCAGGGCTTCCAGCGCCTCCATGGACTCCAGGTGATCCATCGCCTCCAGGGCGTCCGGGCCCAGCAGCGGCTCCAGACCGGCCAGATCCGCCTGGCGGGGCAGGAACGGCTGGATGTCGAACCGGTCGGACTCCGGGCGCTCGGACGGCTCGCGCTGATCGCGGGGGTCCAGCAGTCCCTCGTCGCCCAGGCCGACGAGTCCGCCGAGCAGGGACGGGGCGTCGGCGGCGTCCCGGGCCTCCTGCGCGGCCCAGAAGGCGCGGGCCTCGGCCAGTTCGCGCTCCCGCTCCTCGGCCAGCGCGTCCGCGACGGCGGCACGTATGTCCGCGAGCGGGGTCTCGGCGGCCGGGACGGTGCGGGCGGCCGGGATGGCCGCGGTGGCCGGATGCGCCGCCGCGGCGCCGGCCGCGGTGTCCTGACGGACGGCGAGGAGTTCGGCGCGCAGCTCGGCGATCTGGTGGCGCAGGGCGCGGGCGGTGTGCAGGGCGGCGGCGCCCAGTGCCACGGCGGTGGCCGCGGCCACCAGCACGACGAGGGTGTTGACGCTCATGCCGAAACCTCGCTTCGCTCGGCCTCGCATTCGCGAGGCGCGCCCCCTTCGTTGGTTCGCTCGCAGGGCTCGCTCACGCCGAAACCTCGCTTCGCTCGGCCTCGCATTCGCGAGGCGCGCCCCCGTAAATGGTTCGCTCGCCGGACTCGCTCACGCCGAAACCTCTCTCCGTTCGGTCCCGCATGGGCGAGACGCGCACCTCTTGACCCGCTCGGGGGCGCTCGCTCATGCTGCGTCCTCCCCACTTCGCTCGGCGGCCCTGTTCCCAGGGGCCGCGCACCGGTACTCGGACTTCCCCCGGCCGTCGGGCCGGGCGACCCCCTTGATGCGCTCGCTCGGGATCACGCCTGGTAGCGGCTCGGTCACCGGCGTACTCCCGTTAGCAGATTGTTCTCCGACTTCCTACATCAGCCTGCCGGTGGTCGGCGACCGCACCTTGTGCCCTATGTCCCGAAATGGAGGGGAGTCAGGGCGCCGTATGGGTCAGCGCACCCCTGCTGACCTGCAAGAACACTGCTCCCCCAGGGCGTTGGTCACAATCCTGGGGGAGATTGGGTCGCGATCTCGTTAACGAGTGGCCCAGATCACGCCGTGTCGCCGCCCGTGTTCATGCGAGCGCGAAGGGTGTGCGCGGGGCGGAAGTTGGTCCGTTTTCCCGCGCACACCCCGTGGAGCGATGGCGCCGCCGCTCGGATCGGCCCGCTCGTGCCCGTGGCCGCGCTCAGCTCAGCCGCTCGATGACCATCGCCATGCCCTGGCCGCCGCCCACGCACATCGTCTCCAGGCCGAACTGCTTGTCGTGCCACTGAAGGGAGTTGATCAGGGTGGTGGTGATGCGGGCGCCGGTCATGCCGAAGGGGTGGCCGACGGCGATCGCGCCGCCGTTGACGTTCAGCCGGTCCAGGTCGATGCCCAAGTCGCGGTAGGACGGGATGACCTGGGCGGCGAACGCCTCGTTGATCTCGACCAGGTCGATGTCGGAGACCGAGAGGCCGGCGCGGCGCAGCGCCTGCTTGCTGGCCTCGACCGGGCCGTAGCCCATGATCTCGGGGGAGAGGCCGGAGACGCCGGTGGAGACGATCCGGGCCAGCGGGGTCAGGCCCAGCTCGCGCGCCTTGGTGTCGGACATGATCACCAGCGCCGCGGCGCCGTCGTTCAGCGGGCAGCAGTTGCCGGCGGTCACCAGGCCGTCGGGGCGGAAGACCGGCTTGAGGCCGGAGACGCCCTCGACGGTCACGCCGGCGCGGGGGCCGTCGTCCTTGGAGACGACCGTGCCGTCGGGAAGCGTCACCGGGGTGATCTCCCGCTCCCAGAACCCGTCGTTGATCGCCTTCTCGGCGAGGTTCTGGGACCGGACGCCGAACTCGTCCATGTCCTGGCGGGTGATGCCCTTGAGGCGGGCGAGGTTCTCCGCGGTCTGGCCCATCGCGATGTACGCGTCCGGGATCAGACCGTCCTCGCGCGGGTCGTGCCAGTCGGCGCCCTCCTGCTCGGCGCGCGCCGCGGTACGGGCCTCGGCGTCGGCGAAGAGCGGGTTGTGGGTGTCCGGCAGGCCGTCGGAGCTGCCCTTGATGCTGCGCGAGACGGTCTCGACGCCGGCCGAGATGAAGGCATCGCCCTCACCGGCCTTGATGGCGTGCAGCGCCATACGGGTCGTCTGGAGGGAGGAGGAGCAGTAGCGGGTGATGGTGCACCCCGGGAGGTGGTCCATCCCCATCTGGACGGCCACGATGCGGCCGAGGTTGTGGCCCTGCTCGCCGCCGGGGAGACCGCAGCCGAGCATCAGGTCGTCGATGTCCCTGGGGTCCAGCTCGGGGACCTTGGCGAGCGCGGTCTCGATGATCTTCGCGGTCAGGTCGTCCGGCCGCAGATCCTTCAGCGAGCCCTTGAAGGCGCGGCCGATCGGGGAGCGGGCGGCTGAGACGATCACGGCTTCGGGCATCACACGGCTCCAGGTGCGCGGGAAAAGGGCGGACTGTGAGGGAAGTTACCTGCACGTACTGCTGAGGTCACGGGGTGCGTGCTGTGATGCGGGCCTCTTTTCTAAGCGGGCGCTTATGGAAACGGGGCGGGGCCGCCGGGTATTCCCGTACGGCCCCGCCCCGTTCCTCCGCGCCCCGCTCACCGCCGCTTTGGCGCCCGCTCCCTCACGGGGTGACGGACGACGGCCCGGTCCGCTCCGCCGTGGGCAGCTGACGGCGCCTGCGGTGCTTGAGCAGCGCCCAGGGGGCACGGGAGGCGGTGACCTCGGTGCCGCCCTCGGAAGCCGCCTCGGCGGCCGCCTGCTCGATCGGCAGCAGGCCCTCGCCCCGGGCGGGCTCGGGGCGCTCCTCCTCCGGCCACAGGCCGAGCGAGGCGCACAGCGTCGGCAGCACGGCCATCGCGGCGGTGGCATAGCCCTCGGCCGACGGGTGGTAGTTGTCCGGCCCGAACAGCTCCCGCGGCCGCGCCTCGAACTCGGGGCCGAGCAGATCGCCGAGGGAGACCGTACGGCCGCCGCTCTCGATCACCCCGATGGTCTGGGCGGCGGCCAGCTGCCGGGAGAGCCGCCGGGCCACCCAGCGCAGCGGCTGGTAGACCGGCTCGACGCTGCCCAGATCAGGGCAGGTGCCGACGACCACCTCGCAGCCCGCCGCGCGCAGTCGGCGCACCGCGTCGGCGAGATGGCGCACGGACTGTGCGGGCGGCATCCGGTGGGTGACGTCATTGGCGCCGATCATGATGACGCAGACGTCCGGGACCTCGGTGCCGACCGCCAGCATCAGCTCGACCTGGCGCTCCAGATCGTCGGACTGCGCGCCGGGCAGCGCCACATTGCGGAAGTCGACCGGCAGCTCGGAGAGCGCGGCCAGACCGGAGGCGAGCAGGGCGCCCGGTGTCTGGGAGGCGCGGTGCACCCCCTGGCCCGCGGCGGTGGAGTCGCCGAGGAAGCCCAGGCGCAGCGGCGGGCGGTCGGTGCGGTGGCTGAAGGCGGCGCCGTAGCGGCCGTCGGCGCACGGCGGGATGTCGCTGGAGCCGCCGACCGTCCGGCGGGCCAGCCGCACTTCGGTCAGCAGCACCCCGACGGCGGCGACGCCGAGCAGCCCGACCCCGCCGCCGCCGAACGCGGCAGCGGTGGCGATCCGCCGGGCCACTCTCGCCCTGGACATCGTCATCGGCATGGGCCGGGCACCTCCCCGTACAGTGCGGGCGCGCCGCGGCCCGGGGCCGGACGCGCTCTTGAAACGGCAAGAACTCCTACAACAGGGTGTTGCCCGTTCCTGCACGGAACGCAACGCGTCCTTCCTCTAACGGACCCGGGCAATAGGCTGGCCGCACCGGCGCAGGAGAGCGTGCCCCCGACCGCGGAGACCACCGTGCAGTTTTACGATTCGATGATTGAGCTCGTCGGCAACACCCCGCTCGTGCGGCTCAACAACGTCACCCGAGGAATCCAGGCCACCGTCCTGGCGAAGGTCGAGTACTTCAACCCCGGCGGGTCGGTCAAGGACCGGATCGCCGTGCGGATGATCGAGGCCGCCGAGCAGTCGGGTGAGCTGAAGCCCGGCGGCACCATCGTCGAGCCCACCTCCGGCAACACCGGTGTGGGCCTGGCGATCGTCGCCCAGCAGAAGGGCTACAAGTGCATCTTCGTCTGCCCGGACAAGGTGTCCACGGACAAGATCAATGTGCTGCGTGCCTACGGTGCGGAGGTGGTGGTCTGCCCGACCGCCGTGGACCCCGAGCACCCGGACTCGTACTACAACGTTTCGGACCGGCTGGTCCGTGAGACGCCGGGCGCCTGGAAGCCCGACCAGTACAGCAACCCGAACAATCCGCGCTCCCACTACGAGACCACCGGTCCCGAGCTGTGGGCGCAGACCGAGGGGCGGATCACCCACTTCGTGGCGGGTGTCGGCACCGGCGGCACGATCAGCGGCACCGGCCGCTATCTCAAGGACGCCAGCGAGGGCCGGGTCAAGGTCATCGGCGCCGACCCGGAGGGCTCGGTCTACAGCGGCGGCTCCGGGCGCCCGTATCTGATCGAGGGTGTCGGCGAGGACTTCTGGCCGACCGCCTACGACCGCACGGTCGCGGACGAGATCGTCGCGGTCTCGGACAAGGACGCCTTCCAGATGACCCGGCGGCTGGCCAAGGAGGAGGGCCTGCTGGTCGGCGGCTCCTGCGGGATGGCCGTGGTGGGCGCGCTGGAGGTCGCCGCGAAGCTCGGCCCGGACGACGTGGTCGTCGTGCTGCTGCCGGACAGCGGCCGCGGCTACCTTTCCAAGATCTTCAACGATGAGTGGATGGCCGACTACGGCTTCCTGGAGGAGGGCGGCGCCGCCGCCCGCGTCGGTGAGGTGCTCCAGCACAAGGAGGGCGCGCTGCCCTCGCTGGTGCACATGCACCCGGAGGAGACCGTCGGCGAGGCGATCGAGGTGCTGCGCGAGTACGGCGTCTCGCAGATGCCGATCGTGAAGCCGGGCGCCGGTCACCCCGATGTGATGGCCGCCGAGGTCGTCGGCTCGGTCGTCGAGCGCGAGCTGCTGGACGCGCTGTTCACCCAGCGCGCCTCGCTGAGCGATCCGCTGGAGAAGCACATGTGCCCGCCGCTGCCGCAGGTCGGCTCGGGTGAGCCGGTCGCCGATCTGATGGCGGTGCTGGAGACGGCGGACGCCGCGATCGTCCTCGTCGAGGGCAAGCCGAAGGGCGTGGTGAGCCGGCAGGACCTGCTGGCCTATCTGGCGCGCGAGGCCGGCAAGTAGCAGCGGGTCCCGGCGGCCGTCCCCCGCGGCGGGCGCCGGGACCCCCGGCCGTGGCTCATCGCACCGCCGGGCATCCCGGCCGCGGACGGTCCCGGGTACCCGTCACGGCGTCAAGTGGCCGTCAGGAAACGGGCCGCAGCCGCAAGGTGTACGTATGCGTCATGTGCTCGCAGCACGCGCTTAACACGCGTCGGGCACATTGAAGGGGTACGGCGATACGGACCTCCGGAGCGGCTCCCGGACCTCCACTCTCGCCGCCCGGACGCGACGGCCGGCCCTGACCCGGACGCGCGTCCTCTGCGGGGACCGCCGTCGTCCCGCCCCCGGCCCCGGCCGGGGTGCGGCGGTCCCCGCAACATCTCCCCGGCCCGCTCCCCGGAGCGTCAGTCCGCGCCGTCGCGACGGTCGGTGCGCGCCCGCGGCGCAGGCCACCGGACCACGCCGTGCACGGCGTTGACGCCGACGATGCCGGCCCAGGTCACCAGCAGGCCCGGCAGTCCGGTGTGCACCGCCGCGACCGTGGACAGCGGGATGGCCAGCACCAGCGAGAAGGCGGCGACCCCGAACCGTTCCCAGAACTCCCGGCCGTGGCCGGCGCTGCGGGGCGGCAGGGTGCCGCGCGCCACCTGGATCTGCTGCTCGGCGAGCTGCCGCCGCACCCGCCGGTCGACGTTCGCGTCCAGCTTCTCCAGGAAGGACTCCAGCAGCTCCGACTCGTACTCCGGGCCCAGCTCCTTGCGCGTCTGGAGGGTCGCGTCGAGTTCTTTCCGCAGATCGGGGTCGTGTGTCGCCATGCTGCCGAGATTACGGGCCGCCGGCGGGCGGCGCCCTGGGGTTAACCCCCCGATCCGGCGGGGGAGGGCTCCTCCTGGTGCGGGCCGGGCGCCACCGTGCGCGCGGTGTCGCGACGGGCGGCGAGCCAGTACAGAACGGCCGGTACGGCGAGTCCGACGAGCCAGGAGATGTCGGCGCCGCCGAGCGGTGCCACCAGCGGGCCGGTGTAGAAGTGCGTGGCCAGGAACGGGAGTTGGGCGAGCACCCCGAGGACATAGACCGTCAGGGCCCGTACGTTCCAGGCACCGTAGCGGCCGGCCGGGTCGCTGAGCGCCGGGATGTCGTAGCGCTCCTTGGAGATCAGGTAGTAGTCGACGAGGTTGATCGCCGACCAGGGCGTGAAGAACGTCAGCAGGAAGAGCAGGAAGTCCTTGAAGGACGTCAGGAAGGAGTCCTTGCCCAGGAGCGCGACGGCGGTGCCGGCCACCATGATCCCGGCGATGTACGCGGAGCGGCCGCGGGGCGACAGGGTGCGCTGTCCGCGGAAGCCGCTGACGCTGGTGACCAGCGACATGAAGCCGCCGTAGGTGTTGAGGACGTTGATGGTGAGCTTGCCGAGGGCGATGACGAAGTAGAGGAACGAGGCGATCAGTCCGGCGCCGCCCAGACCCACGATGTAGCCGACCTCGTGGCCCACGAACGCGGCCGGCGCCGCGGCGGCCGCCAGCGCGCCGAACGTCATCGACCACTGCGAGCCGAGCACCGAACCGGACAGCGTCCACCAGAACGTGGCGCGCGCCGAGGTGTGCCGCGGGAGGTAGCGCGAGTAGTCGGCGACGTACGGGCCGAACGCCAGCTGCCACGAGGCCGAGAGGGAGACGGCGAGAAGGAAGACCGGCAGCCCGAAGCGGTGGTCGGCGAGGAGCGCGCCGAGGTCGGCGCGCTCCACCAGCCGGATGCCGAGGTAGACGAAGGCCAGCGCGCAGACCAGGCCGGCGATCTTGCCGAGGGTGTGGATGAGGCGGTAGCCGACGGCCGCGGCGACGGCGGTGACCGCGGCGAAGAGCACGATCCCCGGGGTCTCGCCGAGGTGGGTCAGCTCGCCGACCGCCTGCCCGGCCAGCACGCTGCCGCTGGCGAAGAAGCCGATGTACATCACGATGACCAGCGCCAGCGGGACCACCGCCCCGCGCACCCCGAACTGCGCCCGGGAGGTGATCATCTGCGGCAGTCCCAGTCGGGGCCCCTGCGCCGAGTGCAGGGCCATCACCGCCCCGCCCAGGAGGTTGCCGAGCAGCAGCCCGATGAGCGACCAGAAGGCGTTCGCCCCGAAGACGACGGCCAGGGCGCCGGTGATGACGGCGGTGATCTGGAGGTTGGCGCCCAGCCAGAGGGTGAACTGGCTGACCGCGCTGCCGTGCCGTTCGTCGTCGGGGACGACGTCGATGGAGCGCTGTTCGACCACACCTGCCATGAATCCGCCTCGGGTCGCCGCCTGTATGGATTCATGCAGGATCGATGCCGATGAATGGAAGGTCAATAGGCGGGATCGAATGCCGCGGTTAATTACTGGTAACGGCGGCTCCGGCCGGCCGGCTCAGGCCGCCGTCGCGTCCATCGGCCGCAGCTCATCGGCGTACGAGACCGACACCCGCCGCATCAGCCCGTCCTCGGTGATGTCGTACTGGCCCAGGCGCCACAGCGGGGGCGAGTAGGCGTGCACCGACACCGCGTCGTCGGTCGCGCCGGTGAGGCGGTGGATGTGGTCCGGCCCGAAACAGAACGAGGAGCCCGCGCCGACCGCGGTGGCCAGATGCTCGCCGCCGATCCGCGGGTTGGACTCGGTCAGGACGCCCTGGACGACATGCACCGCCCCCGAGGAGAGGTCGTGGTCGTGCCAGCCGGTGTCGTTCTGCCGGGTCCAGCACAGCAGCCAGACGTCCACGAACTCGTCGCGGTGCAGCGAGGCGTAGTGCCGCTCGGTGTCGGAGAAGGCCACCTCCTCGCGCCACAGCTCCGGGCGCGCGGCCAGCTCGTCGACCAGGGCCTGGAGCTCGCGTTTGTCGAGGTTGCGCTCGGGCAGTGCGGTGAACGGCTGCTCGCCGTCGGGGACCTCACGGGCGGTGTCGGCCTGGGAGGCGGTGTCCGTCATGGGCGGGCTCCTTTCGTCGGGCCCAGCAGGCGGGCCGGGTTGGCATGGCGCAGGGCGTGGACGGCGGCGTCCGCGCCCAGGTCGGGGAGGACGGGGGCGGCGTACGGGCGGTCGCTGCCGCTGACCACCACGTCGATGCCGACGGCCCGTACGAGGGCGTCCACCGCGCGGGTTCCGTAGGAGGAGGTCTCGTAGAAGGCGCGGCAGTCGACCCGGCCGCGGTCCCGGCCGCCGCCGCGGGCGACCAGCCGCTCCCCGTGCAGCGGCGCCAGGCCGGCCAGCGCGGCGAAGCAGACCCGCAGATCCGGGTGGCGCGGCCGGCCGAAGGCGCGGAAGGCGAACCAGGAGGCGTGCAGCTGCTGGACGTACGGGACCAGGGCGGGCCACCAGGCGGGCGCGGTGGGCTCGGCGGCCGGGGCCGCGCCGGGGTGCACGAACAGCGGTTTGTCCTGCTCGGCGACGACGTCCAGCAGCGGTGCGCAGCGGTCCCAGCCTGCGGCGTCGAGGAGCGCGGTGGCGGGGAGCTGGAGGCCCACGCAGCCGCGCGCCAGCTCGCGCCGCAGCGCCGCGGCGTCCGGCTCGGGTGCGGAGAGGCAGGCCGAGGCCCAGACGCCGAAGGGGGCGGGCAGGTCCAGCGCGCCGTCGTGGAACGCGCTGAGCAGCGGGGCGGCCTCCGTGGGCGGCAGATATTCGATGCCGAGCGGGCTGGAGAGCGAGACCAGGGCGAGGTCCAGGCCGTCGGTGCGGGCGAGCCGGGCGCGGGCCGCGATGTCGTGGTCGGCGGCATCGACGACGTACGGCGGCTCACCGGGCAGATGCAGTGTCCAGCCGTCGAGCCGGGGCGGCGCGGTGCGGGACCGCAGCAGGGCGAGGAACTCGGGCGGCCAGATGTGCTGGTGGACGTCGGTGGCCACGGGCCTCCCTCCGGGACGGCGCGGTCGGACGGACCGTCGGGCGGGCGGACGGCGCACGCGGGACGGCCCGCCGGTCCCACCCCTGAACCGTTTCACTTAACCGATTAACTTACGCGCTTAAGTGAAACGGTTAACAGATTCCGCTGTCAAGGCCGCGCCCGAGCCGCCGGCCCGTGCACCCCACCGGGAAGACCGCATCGGGGCCGGGTGCGGCGCCCTGCTTCGGTAGGCTTCCGGACATGGCCAGGCCCAATAAGCGCACCACCCTCCGTGAGGTGGCCGAGGCCACCGGACTCTCCACCGCCGCCGTCTCCTACGCGCTGCGCGGCAAGCATGTCTCCAAGGAGACCGAGGAGCGGGTGCGCAGGGCCGCCGCCGAGCTCGGCTACGAGGCCGACCCGATCGCCCGCGCGCTCGCCAGCGGCCGTACGAGCACCGTCGGGGTGCTCGCCGGCGACCTTCAGGACCTGTGGCAGCAGCAGCTGATGGCGGCCATAGGGCGCGAGCTGCTGGCCGGTGACCGCTATGCGCTGATCCTCGACGCGGGCGGCGACCCCGAGCGCGAGCTGGCCCTCGCCAAGCAGCTGCGCGACCAGCGGGTGGACGGTCTGCTGGTCTCGCCCGTCGATCCCTCCGCCGAGGGCTGGTCGAAGATCGCCGACGCGGTGCCGGTGGTCTCCATCGGTGACGCGCTGAGCCGGGCCCGTACGGCGGGCGAGGTCCTCTTCGACAACCGGGCGGGCATCGACGCCGTCCTCGACTACCTCCGCGGGCTGGGCCACCGCCGGGTCACCGTACTGACCCCCACCGGCCCCTCCACCCCCGACCGCCCCGCCGACGTCTATGTCCGCGAGGCCGCCGACCGTCTCGGTATCGAGGCCGAAGTCCTGCCCTGCCCCCAGGAGTTGGACGCGGCGACCGCGATGGCCCGCCGCGTGCTGGCCAACAGCCCGGACGGCCGCCGCCCGGCCGGTGCGTTCGCCCCGCCCACCGCCGTCTTCTGCTTCTCCGACTCCATCGCCTACGGCGTCTACGCGGCCGCCGCCGAGGCCTCCCTCACCGTCGGCCGCGACCTCTCCGTCGTCGGCTTCGACGACCACCCCGTCTCCCGGGTCCTCACCCCGCCGCTGACCACCGTCGACTGGGGCCTGGCCGAGATCGCCAAGGAGGCCGCCCGCCTCGCCGTCGCCGCCATCGAGGGCCGCCGCGTCCGCCGCAAGCGCATCCTGTGCGCTCCCCGCCTCTCGGAACGGGGGTCGGCGGCGGAGCCGGGGCGGGGGTGAGAGTGCGGGGCGGGCGCCCGTTCCGCGTCCTGCGGTGACCGGCCGGGCGGACCGCAGCGGCGACGGGCCGGGGTGACGCGTCCCGGCCCTTCTGTGCCCGCCTCCGCGCCCGTTCTCCGGCTGCACGGTGCCGGGCCGGGGCGCAGACTGGTGCCGGACGCTCCGGTACGGTCGGGGCGTGTGTACCGGTGGTCGGCCGACGGGCGGATGGGCGGGTCCTCGATGAAGCGGTCCTCGACGAGTGAAGCCGCGGCGGTGAGCGAAGCCGCGGCGGGCGACGGCGTCGCGGCGGCGGAGGGTGCCGGGCGGGGCGCGCCGCAGGGGGAGCCGGTGGACCGGCTGGAGGCGCACCGTACCGAACTGACCGGCTACTGCTACCGGATGCTGGGGTCGGCGTTCGAGGCCGAGGACGCCGTGCAGGAGACGATGGTGCGGGCCTGGCGGAGCTACGACCGGTTCGAGGGGCGGGCCTCGCTGCGGTCCTGGCTCTACCGGATCGCCACGAATGTCTGCCTGGACCTGCTCAAGGGCAGCCGGCGCCGGGCCCGGCCGATGGATCTCGCCTCCCCGTCGAGCGTGGACAGCCCGATCGGCACCGGGCTGCCCGAGGCGACGTGGATCGGGCCCGTCCCGGACCAGCGGGTGCTGGCGTCCGCCGGGGACCCGGCGGAGACCGCCGTCGCCCGGGAGTCGATCCGGCTCGCCTTCATCTCCGCGCTCCAGCGGCTGGCGCCCCGGCAGCGGGCGGTGCTGATCCTGCGGGAGGTGCTCAGCTGGTCGGCGAGCGAGGTCGCGGAGCTGCTGGGCAGCTCGGTCGCCTCGGTCAACAGCGCGCTGCAGCGGGCCCGTGCGACCCTCGCCGCGTCCGGGGACCACGCCGCCGACGCCGCGCCGCCGCCGTTGGACGACGCCCAGCAGGCGCTGCTGCGGCGCTATGTGGACGCCTTCGAGCGGTTCGACATGGACGCGCTCACCGCCGTGCTGCACGAGGACTCCACGCTGTCCATGCCGCCGTACGCCCTGTGGCTGCACGGCCGCGCCGACATCCTGAAGTGGCTGCGCGGGCCGGGCGAGGGCTGTGCGGGGTCGCATCTGGTGCCGGTCCGGGCGAACGGCCGGCCGGCGTTCGGGCAGTACCGCGCGGACGGTCTGCCCTGGGCGATCCAGGTGATCGAGACGGCGGGCGGCCGGGTCACCGCACTCCAGTCCTTCCTGGACACCGAGCGGCTGTTCCCGCTGTTCGGCCTTCCGCTGCGCTACGGCGGCGACGGGGTCAGCTCAGCTTCCGCTTCTTGAGCCACGCCTCGGCCACCCGGTCCGGGTCCTGCTTCTCCTTGTCGACGAGGCGGTTGAGCTCGGTGAGGTCGGCGGTGGTGAGCGTGTTGCCCAGACGGGCCAGCGCCTTGCGGACCTTCGAGTCGGCCTTACGGGCGGCGATCAGCGGGACGATGTGCTGGGCGGGGATGAGGTGCTTGGGGTCCTGGAGCAGCACCCAGCCGTTCTCCGCGGTGTCGACATCGGTGGTGAAGACATTGGCGATATCGATGTCGCCCTTCTTCAGAGCGCCCTTGACCAGCGGACCGGACGAGTCCAGCGCCTTGAACTCCTTGAATTCCACGCCGTACTGCTCCTTGAGACCGACGAGCCCGACGACCCGCTTCTTCATCTCGGCGGCGGCGCCGAAGACCAGCTTGCCGTTGACCTTGCGCAGATCGGCGAGCGTCCTCAGTCCGTAGTGGTCGGCGGTCTCCCGGGTGACGGCGAAGCTGTCGCGGTCCTCGGCGGCGGCGTACGGGAGGACTTCGAGGCCGTTCGGCAACACGGTGGCCAGCGCGTTCTGCATCGCGCCGGCCTCGGTCTCGGTGGCCTTCTTGTCGAGGTAGAGCAGCAGGCTGCCCTGGTATTCGGGGAGCAGATCGATATCGCCGGAGCGCAGTGCGGGGACCACGATCTCGCGGGAGCCGAGGTTGGGCTTGACGGTGGTCTTGACCCCGGCGGCGTTCAGCACGCCCGCGTAGAGGTAGCCGAGGATCTGGTTCTCGGTGAAGTTGGCGGTGCCGATGGTCAGTCCGCCGCTGCTGCTGCCGCTGTCGCCGCCGACGCCGTCCCCCTTGAGGGACGTGATGCCGGAGGAGCAGGCGGCCAGCAGCGGGGCCGAGGCGCCGGCGAGGAGCGTGGTCAGGACGGTACGACGGTTCATGGGCAGGACTCCTCGGGACGTACGGAGGGGGCGGGGGCGGCGGATGCTCAGCGGGCGGCGGCCGGGCGGCCGCGGAACAGCAGCCGCGTCAGGCCGCCCAGCGCCAGGTCGGCGACGACGGCGAGCACGGCCACCAGGACCGCACCCCCGAGGACCTGCACCAGGTCGCGCTGCGCCAGGCCGTCGAAGACATAGCGGCCCAGCCCGCCGAAGCTGACGTAGGCGGCGATGGTGGCGGTGGCGACGACCTGCACGGTCGCCAGCCGTACACCGGTCATGATCAGCGGGAGCGCGAGCGGGAGTTCGACCTGCCAGAGGACCTGGCGGCCGCGCAGCCCCACGCCCTTGGCGGCGTCCTTGACCTCGGGGTCGACGGCGGCCATGCCCGCGTAGGTATTGGTGATGATCACGGGCACGGCGAGCGCGACCAGCGACACATACACCGGCCAGACACTCAGCCCGCCCGCCAGGAACACCAGGGTGACCAGGCCGACGGTGGGCAGCGCCCGGCCGAAGGAGGAGAGGTTGACGGCGAGGAAGGCGCCGCGGCCGGTGTGCCCGATGAGCAGGCCGACCGGCAGCGCGATCACGGCCGCGGCGAGGGTGGCGAGGAGCGAGTACTCCAGGTGCTCCAGGACGCGGGTGGCGATGCCCTCGGGGCCGGACCACTGGGACGGGCTGGTCAGCCAGGCGGCGAGGTTCTTCAGGAGTTCGAGCATCGGCGCGTCACGCTGCCTTCCGCCACAGAGAGGTGCGCTGCCGGGAGGTGGTGCCGCGCCGCCAGGGGGTGCACAGCCACTGGACGGTCACCAGCAGCGCGTCGGCGACCAGGGCGAGCAGCAGGGTCAGGGCCACACCGGCGATGACCGGGGTGGGGTAGTTGCGCTGGAAGCCGTCGGTGAAGAGCTGACCGAGGCCGCCGTAGCCGATGTAACTGGCCACGCTGACCAGGGAGATCGACATGACGGTGGCGACCCGTACGCCCGCCATGATCACCGGGAGGGCGAGCGGCAGCTCGACGGTGAGCAGGGTGCGCAGCGGCCGGGTCCCCATCGCCCGGGATGCCTCGCGGGCCCTGGCCGGGACCGCGTCCAGACCCTCGACGGTGTTCCGCACCAGCACGACCAGGGTGTACGCGGTCAGACCGACGATCGCGGTGGTGCGGGTCAGACCGGTGACCGGCAGCAGCAGGACGAAGAAGGCCAGGGACGGGATGGTGTAGAGGATGTTGGACGCGCCGAGGATGAAGCCGCGCAGCGGCCGTACCCGGTGCGCGAGGACCGCCAGCGGCAGCGCGATCAGCAGTCCGAGGAGGACCGCGGGGACGGCGGTGGCGAGATGGTCCGCGGTGAGCTCGGCCATCTCGTCGGCGTGGTCGGGGAACCAGCCCCACTCGATGGTCATGCGGACGGCTCCGGGGCGGAGGCGGTCTTGCGGGGTGCGGCGTCCTCGGCGTCCTCGGTGTCCCCGGAGGTGCGCGGCGTTGCGGCCGCCGCCGCCCGGCCCGCCTCCGCGTGGCTGCGGCCGGCCCGTTCGTGGATGGCGTCGCGGGAGGTGAGGCCGGTCAGGACCCCGTCGGCGGTGACCCGGGCGACCGCGGCGGCGGGGGAGGAGACGGCCTCGTTGAGCGCGGAGAGGAGCGAGTCGCTGTCGCGCAGCGGCCGTACGGCCTCCAGGGGGGCCTCGCCGGCCGTGCCGGCGGCGGGCAGCGCGTCGGTGTCCAGCCAGCCCAGCGGTTCGCCGCGCGGGGAGGTCACCAGGCGCCAGCGGTCGCCGTCGCGGGATATCCCGCCGACCGGCTCGTCCGCGCGTATCGCCCCGCCGGGCGCGTACGGCACGTCCGCGAGGTCGGTGAGCGAGAGCAGCTTGAGACCGCGCTCGGCGCCCAGGAAGTCGGCGACGAAGGCATCGGCCGGACGGGCCAGCAGCTCGGCGGGTGCGGCGCACTGGACGAGCCGGCCGCCGGTGCGGAAGACCGCGATCCGGTCGCCCAGCCGGACCGCCTCGTCGATGTCGTGGGTGACGAAGACGACGGTCTTGCGCAGCTCCTCCTGGAGCCGCAGCAGCTCGTTCTGGAGCTGGGTGCGGACGACCGGGTCGACCGCGCCGAACGGCTCGTCCATCAAGAGGACGGGCGGGTCGGCGGCGAGCGCACGGGCCACGCCGACGCGCTGCTGCTGGCCGCCGGAGAGCTGGTGCGGATAGCGCTTGCCGGTGTCGGCGGGCAGGCCGACCAGCTCCAGCAGCTCGGCGGCGCGGGCGCGGGCCTTGCGCCTGCCCCAGCCCAGCAGCAGCGGAACGGTCGCGATGTTGTCCAGGATCGTACGGTGAGGGAAGAGACCGGACTGCTGGATGACGTAGCCGATGCCGCGGCGCAGCTCGGCGGCGTCCGCCTCCAGGATGTCGCGGCCGCCGACGCTGATCGTGCCGGATGTCGGTTCGACCATGCGGTTGACCATTCGCAGGGTGGTCGTCTTGCCGCATCCCGACGAGCCGACGAGGACGGTGACACCGCCCTCGGGCAGGTCCAGGGACAGCTCGTCCACGGCGGTGGTGCCATTCGGGTATCGCTTGCTGACTGCGTCGAACTTGATCATCCGCTGCCCCTTGCCCGGCCTGCATAGCATCATGCAGAGTCTTAGGCACGTGAATAGAAGTCAATAGGCGGGAGTGCATCGCCTGTTACCCCGCCTTTTACTTCGGCTCACCGTACGGAACGAGGTGTCGGACTTCCGTTCATAAAGCGCGTTAAAAGAGGGAGTTGAGCCCCTTGGTTTCCCACATGCTGGACAGCGTCCGACGCATCACGCTCGACGGCAGCACGCTGCGCACCACCGACATCGCCGCCCTCGCCGAGCGCACCGCACACCCCACGGCGCCCGACCCCAAGGCGCTCGCCCGCGCCGGAGAATCCTGGGAAACCGCCCGCCGCCTCGCCGCAACCGGCCGGGTCTACGGGCGCAGCACCGGCGTCGGCGCCAACCGCACCCAGGACGTCGGAGCCGCCGACGCCGACCACGGACTGCGGCTGCTGCGCAGCCACGCCGGTGCGATCGGCGACCCGCTGCCCGCCCGCGAGGTCCGGGCCATGCTCGCGGTACGCGCCAACCAGCTGCTGGCGGGCGGCGCGGGCCTGAACCCCGCCGTCATCACCGCGCTCCTCGACGCCCTGGACACCGGCGCCCACCCCGTCGTCAACGAACACGGCGCCGTCGGCACCGGCGACCTGGCCGCGCTCGCCCAGACCGGCCTCGCCCTGGCCGGCGAACACCCCTGGCAGTGCCCGCCCGGCGGCCGGGCCCCCGCCCCCATCGCCCTCGACAACAACGACGCCCTCGCCCTGATCAGCAGCAACGCCCTCACCCTCGGCCAGTCCGCGCTGGCCCTCGACGAACTGCGCCGGGTGCTGGCCGCCTCGCTCCCGATCGCCGCGCTCTCCCTCCTCGCGGTCGGCGGCTCCTACGAACCCTTCGCCGAGCCGGTCATGCTCGCCCGGCCGCACCCCGGCTCCACGGCCGCCGCCGCCCGGCTGCGCACCCTCTCCGGCATCCCGACCCGCCCCACCGCGCCCCTCGGCCGCATCCAGGACCCGTACGGCTTCCGCTGCCTGCCGCAGATCCACGGCCCGGCGCTGGACGCCGCCGACACTTTGGACGGGGTACTGACCGTCGAGGTGAACGCCGCCGCCGAGAACCCCCTGATCAGCATCGAGGACCAGGCCGCCTACCACCACGGCAACTTCTACGCCGCGCATGCCGCGCTCGCCCTGGACACCTTCCGGCTGGCCGTGCTCCAGACCGCCCGGCTGTCCACCGCCCGGCTCGCCGCGCTCTCCGAACCCGACCTCACCCGGTTGCGGCCGTTCCTGGGTGACGCGGCGCCCGCCAGCTCGGGCGTGATGATCCTCGAATACGCGGCCGGCGCGGCGCTCGGCGAGATGCGCGCGGTCTCCCACCCGGCCTCGCTCGGCCACGCCGTCCTGTCCCGCGGCGTCGAGGAACAGGCCAGTTTCGCCTCCCTCGGCGCCCGCCAGGCCCTGCGTGCCTGCACCTACTACCGCCAGATCCTCGCCTGCGAACTGGTCGCCGCCATCCGCGCCTTGCGCATGCGCTCCCTGGAACCCGACCCGGGCCTGCCCCTCGCCACCGCCTTCTCGCTCGCCGCGAAGGCCCTCGACCCACGGATGGAGGACCGTCCGCTGACTGATGATGTGGCGGTGGCGATCGGGTTGCTGGACGAGATGGCGGGGGTGTGAGGGAGGTGGGCGGTGGGGCCGTGCGGCGGCGGGCGCCGGTGACCGGGGCGGCCCCGTACGGCCGGATGGTGTGGCGTCCCCGGGACCGGAGCGGGCCAGGAATTCCGTACAGTCGGTCGACACAGGACAAGGCCCCCGACCGGGCCGGGAAGAAGAGGCGATGAGCGGGGACGGGGACAACGGCGGCGGCACCGGCGGCACCGGCGGCGTGACCGGCGACGGGTCGCGGGACCGGGCCGGTACGACGCAGGGCGCGCGGGCCGCCGCGGGCGCGGACACCGGGCGGGAGGCCGGTGCGGGCGCGGGCTCGGGCGCGGGCTTGGACTCGGGCGCCGGGAGGAAGGTGGGTGCGGACGCCGGACGCGATGCCGGTGCGGGCCCCGGACGGGACACCGAGGCGGAGACCGGTGCGGACGCCGGGCGGGACGCCGGTGCGGCCCCTGGCGTGAATGCCGGTGCGGATTCCGGTATGGACACCGGCACCGCCGCCCGGCTCCAGAAGCTCTTCGAGGGCCACCGGCTGACCCCCACCCAGCGCCGGATCGCCCACTGCATGGTGCGCCGGGCCGCCGACGCGCCCTTCCTCTCCAGCGTCGAACTGGCCGAACTGGCCGGTGTCAGCCAGCCGTCCGTCACCCGCTTCGCCGTCGCCCTCGGCTTCGACGGCTACCCGGCGCTCCGCCGCCATCTGCGCGAGGTCGCCCCCACGGACAAGCCCGACGACACCGGCTCCTACAACGAGTACCAGCAGGCCGTGCAGGCCGAGATCGACAACCTCCGCCATCTCGCCGCCGCCCTCGCCGACCCGTCTCCGGTGATCGAGGCCGGCCGTCTCTTCGCCGCCTCCCGTCCGCTCCCCGTCCTCGGCCTGCGCGCGGCCACCGCCCAGGCCGCCGGCTTCAGCTACTTCGCCCGCAAGGTCCACCCCGACGTCCGGCTGCTCGACGAGGGCGGCACCATGCTCACCGACCGCATCGACGCCGCCGTACGCGCCGGGGCGAGCGCCCTGCTCTGCTTCGCCCTGCCCCGCCACCCCCGTGAGGTCGTCGACGCGCTGGAGTACGCCCGCACGGCCGGTCTGACCGTCGTCACCGTCGCCGACAGCGCCTTCGCCCCCGTCGCCCACCACACCGACCTCCTCCTCCCGGCCCCCGTCGGCACCGGCCTGGCCTTCGACACGGCCTGCGCCCCCATGCTCCTGGGCCGCGTCCTCCTGGAGGCGATGTGCGACGCCCTGCCCGACGCCCAGGCCCGCCTGGAACAGTTCGACGCCAGGGCGGCGGCCCGGGGGTTGTTCGTGGAGTGAGGTGCGGGGATGGGGCGGACCTCACCCGTTCCGGTGGCGTCCCGTGGGAGGTGAGTGCTGTTCCTGCGCCAGGACGCTGCCGAGTGCGCTCCAGGCCCGGCCCTCGGTTCCCGGTCTCGGCTGCGGCCCTTGGCCGTGGCTCCCGGCCTTCCCCGCCACCGGCCGGCGGCTCGGTTACGGCCGGCCGAGGTCGCGGAGGGCCGCCGCGTGGGCCGAGCCGCTCTCCGCGGTGAGTTCCTCCAGGGTCTGCGGGGTGCGGATGGTCGCGAAGCGGATGGCGCCGTCGGAGTCCGGGGCGTAGCCGTAAATCCCGGGGCGCGGGAGGGAGTTGTAGGCGAAGTGGGTGGAGAAGTAGTACGCGCCGGTGTCCAGGAGCGCGGCATGGTCGCCGGCCTCCAGGAGCGGGAGCGGCCGGTTCTCGGCGACCAGGTCACCCGCGAAGCAGCACGGCCCCGCGATGTCCTGGCCGACCGGAGCGCCCGTCTTGGGGCGCCCTTCGGCGTCGTACCCGGCGACCCGGATCGGCCAGGCCTCGGGGACGAAGACCGTACGGGTGGCGACCTGGGCGCCGGCGTGGGTGACCGCGATCGGCCGGCCGCCGGCCGACTTCGCGTACTCGACGCGGGCGAGGACCGTGCCGTGCTTGGCCAGCAGTGAGCGGCCGAACTCGGTGACGAGGCCGTAGCGTCCGGACAGCAAACCGGGCACGGCCGCGTGGAGCAGCGCGGCGTACTCGCGGTAGGTCGGGGTCTGGGCGTCCGAGGAGAAGTTCACCGGCAGCCCGCCGCCGATGTCGAGGGTGTCGATCTGGTGCCGGCCGGCCTTCTCGTTGATCTCCTCGGCCAGCAGGAACAGGGCCCGTACGCCCGCGGCCATCAGCTCCAGCGCCATGCCCTGGGAGCCGACATGGGCGTGCAGCCGGGTCAGCCACGGGCGGGCGAGGAAGGCGTTGACGACCCACTCGCGGGCGCCCTCGTCGCGCAGCGCGACACCGAACTTGGAGGTGTCGGTGGCGGTGCTCATCGCACCGATGGTGCCGCCGCCGATCTGCGGATTGACCCGCAGGCCGATGGGCGCGGAGGTCGGTGCGGAGGCCATCAGCGCGTCGATCCGCGCCAGTTCCTCGGGGTTGTCGGCATTGACGGCGATCCCGAGGGCCAGCGCCTCACGCAGCTCGGCGAGGGTCTTGGCGGGCGAGTCCAGGACGGTCCGCGCGACCGGCACCCCGGCGGCGCGGGCCAGTGCCAGCTCACCGGGACTGGCCACCTCGCAGCCGAGCCCCTCCTGAGCGAGCAGCTTCAGTACGGGCACCAGCGAGGCGGCCTTCACCGCGAAGGCGTGCAGGACCGGGGTGCCCGGAGCGGTGAACTCCTCGAACGCCGCGCGGAGTTCACCCGCCGAACGCCGGATCCCGGCAATATCCAGCAGCCCGACCACGGGCTCCCCGGCTCCCACCAGCCCCCGCGCAACGGCTGCCTCTACGGCTCGGTCTCGGTCCGTGAACGTCATGACACAACTCCATCATTGGCTGGGGGTACGACGCCAACGCACACCGGGGCATGGTACGGGCGGGGGAGAAGGCACTGGTCAGGCCACCTCCGGGGCCCGGTCGTGGGCTGCTCCGACGCCGGCTCCGGGGTCGGAGCAGCCCCGGTGGCGGGGTTCGTCCCGGGGCGGCTCGGGCCTCCGCCGGCCACCCCCCCCGCTCTGCCGGCCAAGCCGCCGCTGGGACCGTCTGTCCCCTGTGCAGACGGTCCCCGCGCCGCCCAGGCCGCCCGGCCAGGCGCCGGCGCCCTTGCCCCCTCCCCGTTCTCAGACCCCTCGTCCCCCGCTCAGTGACGCCTTGCGGTGGCGTTCGGCGAGGCGGGAGCCGGATTCGCGGCGGGCGGCGCGGCGGAGGAGGGGGATGGCGAGGAGGAAGCCGAGGACGGCCCAGGCGGTGAGTATCAGGGCCACGGTCGGGAGTTCCCAGGAGCCGGCTGGTTCCGCGGCGCGGGCGGCGTCCGGCAGGAGGGCCGAGCGCAGGCCCTGCGCCATCCACTTGAGCGGGAAGACGGAGGCGATCTTCTGGACCATCTCGGGCAGCGAGCTGAGCGGGAACATCGCGCCGGAGGTGATCAGCAGCGCCATGACGGGCAGCATGATCAGGGCAAGCGCCTCCCGCGGGTTCGGGAGTACGGCGCCGATGGCCGCTCCCAGCGGCACGACGGCGAGCAGACCGAGCGCACTGACCCACAGCAGCGTCAGCCAGCCTCCCGGCCCGTGCGGCAGTGGCCCGTCCACCAGCAGCGCGGCCGTCCCCAGCAGCAGGACCAGCGTGCCGAACGCCATCGCTACCACCAGCAGCGACTTGGCGACGAGATAGGCCGGTATACCCCCAGGGGTGGCACGCAGCCGCAGCAGTGCGCCCTCCTCGCGCTCGGTCACCAGGATCTGCGGGAGGTTGACCAGCCCGATCTGGAGCAGCAGATAGGCGGCGAAGCCCGAGAGCGTCAGATGGGCCATCGGGATCTGGGTGCCGGGCACCTTGTCGCTGATGTAGCCGGCGAGCATCAGGGCCACGACGACATTGACCAGATGGCCGCTCAACTCCTTGGGGTTGCGCAGGAGATGGCGCAGCTCGATGCCGCCGCGCAGGACGCCGGCGCGCCAGTAGCGGCGGCGGGGGTGGGGGGCGGCGGCCTCCCGGGGCGCCGCCGCGGTCGTGCGGACCGGTGCCGTGGTGCCCGCCGGGGGTGTGGTCCGCGTGGTGTCGGCCCCCTCGGTCGTGTCCGTCGTCGCTGTCGTTTCCGTCCCGGCTGTCACGTCGGTCCCCCTCATGCGGCTCGCTTCTCCCCGTCCGAGGCCCCGGCCTCGCTCGCGTCCGTGGTCCCCGTGCCGGCGCCGTCCCCGGCGTCCCGGTGGACCATGTGCAGATAGGTGTCCTCCAGCGTCGGCCGCCTGACCTCCAGGTCGGCGACCGGTCCCCCCGTCTCCCGGTGGAGTTCCCAGACCAGCTGGGACGGGTCCTCGGTACGTTCGCGCCGGGCCGTACCGTCGGGTGCCGTCCAGCGGACCTCGGCCTGGGCGGCGGCCCTGCGGGCCAGTTCCGACGGGGTGCCGTAGGCCCGGATCCGGCCGTTGACCAGCATCGCTATCCGGTCGGCCAGTCGCTCGGCCTCGGCCAGATCGTGCGTGGTGAGCAGGATCGTGACGCCCTCGTCGCGGGCGAGCCGTTCGACCAGATCGTGGAAGTCGCGCCGGGCCTCGGGGTCGAAGCCGGTCGTCGGCTCGTCCAGGAAGAGGAGTTCGGGGCGGCCGACGATGGCGAGTGCGACGTCCAGACGGCGGCGCTGACCGCCGGAGAGCCGGTCGACCTGCTGGCGGGCCTGCTCGGTGAGGCCCACCAGGGCGAGGAGTTCGGCCGGGTCGCGCGGCCGCGGGTAGTACGTGGCGAAGTGCGTCAGCAGCTCGGCGACCTGCCAGCGGCGGTGGTCGCGCCAGGACTGGAGGACCAGGCCGATCCGCGCGCGCCAGGAGTCGTCGCCGCGCGCCGGGTCCGTGCCCAGGACGGCGACCTCGCCGGCGGAGCGCTGCCGGAAGCCCTCCAGGATCTCGACGGTGGTGGTCTTTCCGGCGCCGTTGGGGCCGAGCAGCGCGAAGATCTCGCCGCGATGGATGTCCAGATCGATGCCGTGCAGGACGTGTGCGCCGCCGTACGACATCCGCAAGTCGCGTACCCGGATGATGGGTTGGCCGGCGGGGGAGCCCGTGGGTGCCGGAGCCGTCATGGCCTGGCCTACGGGCTGGTGGTCGGTCGTCGTCATCGGCCCGCCTTCGCGTGGTGTTGCCGTTGCTGGGTGACTGGAGCCGTCGCGCCGGCGGCCTCCGGCGCCGGTCCGGCCGCCGCGGCGGGCCCCGCGCCCTCGACGATGGCCCGGAGCGCGGCCACATGCCCCTCGAAGGCGGTCCGGCCGCGGCTCGTCAGCCGTACCTTGGTGCGGCGTTTGCGGCCGCCGCCTTCCTTGCGGATCTCCAGATATCCGGCCTCTTCCAGGGTGTGCAGCTGCTTGGAGAGCGCGGAGTCGCTGAGCGAGAGGCTGTCGCGGATGAAGGGAAAGTCGGCCCATTCCGTGGCGGCGAGCAGCGCCACCACGGACAGCCGGGTGGAGGGGTGGATCAGTTCGTCGAAGCCGCTCGGGGTGCTCATCGGACCGCCTTCTCGTGGGTGGCTCTGCCGGCCCGGTCGCGGAGCGTGCTGACCGCCCAGCGGTTCGCCGGGCCGACGAAGAGCAGGAAGGTGGCCGCCGAGAGGGTGGCCTGGATCAGGCTGCCGAACGGCAGCGCCAGCCACTCGACCAGACGGCCGGAGAGCAGGATGGCCACGAGGGTCACCACCATGCCCGCGAAGAAGGTCGCGAACGACCGCCAGCTGTGGCGCGAGCGGTGCAGCCGGATCCGTGTGCGGCGGTTGTAGACCACCGCCAGGGTGCCCAGCACGGCGATATAGGCGGTCAGCGCCAGCCAGAACGCCCACCTGGGCAGATCCAGGCCGGAGACGGCGAGGAACATCCACATGATGGCGGCGGTGGTGTACGTCGCCCCGGTGTCGCCCTGGGCGGTTCTCTCGATTTCGTCGTACACCCGCTCCTGCGGCACCCGGATCCGCTGTAGATCCTGCCAGGCCTTTTCGGCATCCACGGTCGTGGTCATGGTCATCGCCTCCCCAAGGCGGTCGCGCTTTCCCCGTTGACTTGCCCACTAGGAAAGTTAGCGCAGACTTTCCCGGTGGGCAAGTCAAAAATTGCCGCAGGGGTCGGCCGGTTCGCGCGGCTCGCCGCGAGTGGCTCACCGTGCCCTGTTGACTAGCGCTATTCATCAACCTCAATATGTGAATAGCTCAATCCATTCGACGTCAGGGAGGCACGGCCCATGTCGGGACCGCGACCCGTGCGGGCACCGCGCGGTACGGAGCTGAGTGCTCGGGGATGGCAGCAGGAAGCCGCGCTGCGCATGCTTCAGAACAACCTCGATCCGGAGGTGGCCGAACACCCGGACAAGCTCGTCGTCTACGGCGGCACCGGCAAGGCCGCACGTGACTGGCGCTCCTTCGACGCGATGGTGCGCACGCTCACCACGCTCAAGCAGGACGAGACGATGCTCGTCCAGTCCGGCCGGCCGGTCGGCGTGATGCAGACGCACGAATGGGCCCCGCGGGTGCTCATCGCCAACTCCAACCTCGTCGGCGACTGGGCCAACTGGGAGGAGTTCCGCCGCCTGGAGGCCCTCGGCCTGACCATGTACGGGCAGATGACCGCCGGTTCGTGGATCTACATCGGCACCCAGGGCATCCTCCAGGGCACCTACGAGACCTTCGCCGCCGTCGCCGCCAAGAAGTTCCACGGCACGCTGGCCGGGACCATCACCCTCACCGCCGGGCTCGGCGGCATGGGCGGCGCCCAGCCGCTCGCCGTCACCATGAACGACGGCGTCGCCATCTGCATCGACGTCGACCCGCGCGCGATCGAGCGCCGGATCGAGCACCGCTACCTGGACGTGAAGGCGAACAGCCTCAAGCACGCCCTCGAACTCGCCGTCGAGGCCCGTGACCAGCGCAAACCGCTCTCCATCGGTCTGCTCGGCAACGCCGCCGAGCTGCTGCCGCAGATGCTCGCCGAGGGCGCCCCGATCGACATCGTCACCGACCAGACCAGCGCCCACGACCCGCTGGCCTACCTTCCGGTCGGCATCGACTTCGATGACATGGCCGCCTACGCGGCGGAGAAGCCCGCCGACTTCACCCAGCGGGCGCGCGAGTCGATGGCCCGGCACGTCGAGGCCATGGTCGGCTTCATGGACGCCGGCGCCGAGGTCTTCGACTACGGCAACTCGATCCGCGGCGAGGCCCAACTCGCCGGATACGAGCGGGCCTTCGCCTTCCCCGGCTTCGTCCCCGCCTACATCCGGCCACTGTTCGCCGAGGGCAAGGGCCCGTTCCGCTGGGCCGCGCTGTCCGGCGACGCCCGTGACATCGCCGCCACCGACAAGGCGATCCTGGACCTCTTCCCGGAGAACGAGTCGCTGGCCCGCTGGATCAAGATGGCCGGTGAGCGGGTCCACTTCCAGGGCCTGCCCGCCCGGATCTGCTGGCTCGGCTACGGCGAGCGCGACAAGGCCGGTGAGCGCTTCAACGAGATGGTCGCCGACGGCACCCTGCGCGCCCCGCTGGCCATCGGCCGCGATCACCTCGACTGCGGCTCCGTCGCCTCGCCCTACCGCGAGACCGAGGCCATGAAGGACGGCTCGGACGCGATCGCCGACTGGCCGCTCCTCAACGCCATGGTCAACGTCGCCTCCGGCGCCTCCTGGGTCTCGCTGCACCACGGCGGCGGCGTCGGCATGGGCCGCTCGATCCACGCCGGGCAGGTCACCGTCGCCGACGGCACCCCGCTGGCCGGCGAGAAGATCCGCCGGGTGCTCACCAACGACCCCGGCATGGGCGTCATCCGGCATGTCGACGCGGGCTACGAGCGCGCCGACGAGGTGGCCGCCGAGCGCGGTGTCCGCATCCCGATGCGCGAGGGCGAAGGCGAGGGCGCGTGACCTCCTCGTTCCACGAGATGTGGGAGGAGCTGCGGCCCCTGGGCCGCGACTCCTCCTCCGGGGGCTACCGCCGCTACGCCTGGACCGGCGCCGACGCCGACTGCCGCGCGTGGTTCCGGGCCCAGGCCGAGGCCCGTGGCCTCAGCTACGAACTGGACCGCAACGGCAACCAGTGGGCCTGGCTCGGCGCCACCGGCTACCAGGACGTGGCCCCCGGCGACGCCGTCGTCACCGGCTCCCACCTGGACTCCGTACCGGACGGCGGCGCCTACGACGGCCCGCTGGGTGTCGTCTCCTCCTTCGCCGCGCTGGACGAACTGCGCCGGAGGGGAGCGGAGTTCGGCAAGCCGCTGGCGATCGTCAACTTCGGCGACGAGGAAGGCGCCCGCTTCGGCCTGGCCTGCGTCGGCTCCCGGCTCGCCGCCGGTGCGCTGACCGCCGAGGCCGCGCGCCGGCTGCGCGACGGCGACGGCATCACCCTCCCGCAGGCCATGGAGCGCGCCGGATACGACCCCGAGGCCATCGGCCCGGACCCCGAACGGCTCGCCCGGATCGGCGCGTTCGTCGAACTCCACGTCGAGCAGGGCCGCGCCCTGGACCTGTCCGGTGACCCGGTCGGCATCGCGTCCGCCATCTGGCCGCACGGCCGCTGGCGGTTCGACTTCCACGGCGAGGCCAACCACGCCGGCACCACCCGTCTCGACGACCGCCGCGACCCGATGCTCAGCTATGCCGCGACCGTGCTCGCCGCCCGCGAACAGGCCCGGCTGGCCGGGGCCCTGGCCACCTTCGGGAAGATCAGCGTGGAGCCGAACGGCGTCAACGCCATCCCCTCGCTGGTCCGCGGCTGGCTGGACTCCCGCGCCGCCGACCAGGAGACCCTCGACACGGTGATCACCGGGATCGAGCGGGCCGCCGCCGAGCGCGCCGCCCGCGACGGGGTGGACCTGACCGTCGTCCGGGAATCCTTCACCCCCGTCGTGGAGTTCCAGCACGCCCTGCGGGACGAGCTGAGCGCGATCCTCGGCAAGACGGGGGAGCGGGCCGTGCCCGTGCTGGGCACCGGCGCCGGGCACGACGCCGGTATTTTGTCCGGAACCGTCCCCACCGCGATGCTGTTCGTCCGCAACCCCACCGGCGTCTCGCACTCACCCGCCGAGGCGGCCGACGAGGACGACTGCGTCGCCGGGGTCACCGCACTCGCCGACGTACTGGAGGGGCTGGCGTGCCACTGACGCCGCAGGCAACGACTACGTACTGGCTCGAACACGCCTGGCTCGGCACCCATGTCGAGCCGGGCGTGGCCGTGGACACCGCGGACGGGCGGATCACCGCCGTCCGTACCGGGGCGGACACCCCGCCGCCCGGCGCCACCGCGCTGCGCGGCCTGACCCTCCCCGGACTCGCCAACGCCCACTCGCACGCCTTCCACCGCGCCTTGCGCGGCACCGTCCAGGTCGGCACCGGCACCTTCTGGACCTGGCGCGAGATCATGTACAGCGTCGCCGACCGGCTGACCCCCGACACCTATTACGCCCTCGCCTGCGCCGTCTACGCCGAGATGGCGCTGGCGGGTATCACCTGCGTCGGCGAATTCCACTACCTGCACCACGCGCCCGGCGGCACCCGCTACAGCGACCCCAACGCCATGGGCGAGGCGCTGCTCGCCGCCGCAGCCGATGCCGGTATCCGCATCACCCTCCTCGACACCGCCTACCTCTCGGCCGGCTTCGGCGCCGCGCCCAACCACCACCAGCTGCGCTTCTCCGACGGCACCGCCGACCGCTGGGCCCAGCGCGCCGACGCACTCAAGGAGCGCCCGCACGCCCGCATCGGCGCCGCCATCCACTCCGTACGCGCCGTCCCCGCCGGGCAGCTCGGCACCGTCGCGGACTGGGCCCGCGAACGGCAGGCCCCCCTGCACGTCCACCTCTCGGAGCAGACCGCCGAGAACGACGCCTGCCGCGACGCGCACGGCGTCACCCCCACCCAACTGCTGGCCGACCACGGTGCGTTGGGCCCCCGCACCACCGCAGTGCACGCCACCCACCTCACCGACGAGGACATCGCGCTCCTCGGCGGTTCCCACACGGGCGTGTGCATGTGCCCCACCACCGAACGCGACCTCGCCGACGGCATCGGCCCGGCCGCCCGGCTCCAGGGCCGCGGCAGCCCGCTCTCCCTCGGCAGCGACAGCCATGCCGTCATCGACCTGCTCGAAGAGGCCCGCGCCATGGAGCTCGACGAGCGGCTGCGCACCCGCACCCGCGGGCACTGGACGGCCGCCGCCCTGCTGCGCGCCGCGACCGCCGACGGTCACGCCGCCCTGGGCTGGGACGACGCCGGAACCCTCGAAGCCGGGTCGCTCGCCGACCTCACCACGATCGCACTGGACTCCGTACGCACCGCCGGACCACTGCCCCGGCTGGCCGCCGAGACGGCCGTATTCGCCGCCTCCGCGGCGGACGTACGACACACCATCGTCGGCGGGCGGCAGATCGTCCGGGACGGTGTGCACACTCTTGTCCCCGATGTACCCACCGCCCTCGCAGCATCCATCGCCGCCGTACGCGGCTGAAGGAGAACACCCCCGCGATGACGACGACCTCCGCGCCCACCACCGCCATCACCCACATCGCCCAGCTCGTCACCAACGACCCCTCCCTCGGCGAAGGCCCCCTCGGTCTGATCCAGGACGCGGCGGTCGTCATCGACGGCGACCGCATCGCCTGGGTCGGTACCTCCAGCAAAGCATCCGCCACTGACAACGCCGTCGACGCCGGCGGCCGGGCAGCCATCCCCGGCTTTGTCGACTCCCACTCCCACCTGGTCTTCGCCGGTGACCGTACCGCGGAGTTCAACGCCCGGATGTCCGGCCGCCCTTACTCCGCCGGCGGCATCCGCACCACCGTCGCCGCCACCCGCGCCGCCACCGACGAGGCCCTGCACGCGAACATCGCCCGCTACCTCGCCGAGGCGCTCCGCCAGGGCACCACCACCCAGGAGACCAAGTCCGGCTACGGCCTCACCGTCGACGACGAGGCCCGCGCGCTGCGCATCGCCGCCGAGCACACCGACGAGGTCACCTTCCTCGGCGCGCACATCGTCTCGCCCGACTACGCCGACGACCCGGCCGGCTACGTCGACCTCGTCACCGGCCCGATGCTGGACGCCTGCGCCCCGCACGCCCGCTGGGTCGACGTCTTCTGCGAGAAGGGCGCCTTCGACGGCGACCAGGCCCGCGCCGTCCTCACCGCGGGCCGGGCCAAGGGCCTGGTGCCGCGGGTGCACGCCAACCAGCTCGGCCACGGGCCCGGCGTCCAGCTCGCCGTCGAGCTCGGCGCCGCCTCCGCCGACCACTGCACCCACCTCAGCGCGGCCGACATCGACGCCCTCGCGCAGTCCGACACCGTCGCCACCCTGCTGCCGGGCGCCGAGTTCTCCACCCGCGCCCAGTGGCCCGACGCCCGTCCGCTCCTGGATGCCGGCGCCACCGTCGCCCTGTCCACGGACTGCAACCCCGGCTCGTCCTTCACGAGTTCGATGCCGTTCTGCATCGCGCTGGCCGTCCGCGACATGGGAATGACCCCCGACGAGGCCGTGTGGGCGGCGACCGCGGGCGGCGCCCGCGCACTGCGCCGCACGGACGTCGGCCGGATCACCCCCGGCGCCCGCGCCGACCTCGCCCTCCTGGACGCGCCCTCGCACGTCCACCTCGCCTACCGGCCGGGCGTCCCGCTCGTATCGGCCGTGTGGCACAAGGGAGTTCGCGTCTGACAGCGGTCAACCGGACGGTCCGCGCGCGTCGCTCATACGCCGCGCGGACCGCGGCGCCGAGCCGCCCGTACACAGCGAAGGAGGGCCCGTCCCGAGTACCCCGGGGCAGGCCCTCCTTCGCGCGGGCGGCTGCCGGCCGTGGTGGCCGGCAGGGACCGCGGGTCCCTCACTCGTCGATCATCAGCCCCTTGCGGAGCCGGACGAGGGTGCGGGAGAGCAGACGGGAGACGTGCATCTGGGAGATGCCCAGCTCCTCGCCGATCTCGGACTGCGTCATATTGGCGACGAAGCGCAGCGAGAGGATCTTGCGGTCGCGCGACGGGAGTTCGGCGATCAGCGGCTTGAGGGACTCCACGTACTCGATGCCTTCGAGCCCGTGGTCCTCGTAGCCGATGCGGTCCGCCAGCGCGCCTTCGCTGTCGTCCTCCTCGGGCTGGGCGTCCAGCGAGCTCGCGGTGTACGCGTTGCTCGCGGCCATCCCCTCGACGACCTCGTCACGGCTGATGTCGAGGCGTGCGGCGAGTTCGTGCACCGTGGGGGCGCGGTCCAGCTTCTGCGCGAGTTCATCGCCGGCCTTGGCGAGGTCCAGACGCAGTTCCTGAAGCCGCCTCGGTACCCGCACCGACCAGCTGGTGTCGCGGAAGAAGCGCTTGATCTCGCCGACGATGGTCGGCATCGCGAACGTCGGGAACTCGACGCCACGGCTGAGTTCGAAGCGGTCGATCGCCTTGATCAGGCCGATCGTGCCGACCTGGACGATGTCCTCCATGGGCTCACTGCGGGAGCGGAACCGGGAGGCCGCGAACTTCACCAGCGCGAGGTTGAGCTCGACCAGGGTGTTGCGGACGTACGCGAATTCGTGGGTGCCTTCCTCAAGCGTTTCGAGTCGCTCGAAGAGGGTCTTGGACAGAGCCCTCGCGTCCACCGGGCCCACCTCGTCGAACGGCGGGATCTCGGGCAGATCGACCTCAGTCATCTCTGCCAGATCTGATTCGACAGGCAGCGGCTGGGCAGGGATCTGTCCGGTCGGGTCGGACGGGGGTGTCGACGATGCGGGCTGCCGGGTGTCGTCGGTGCGCAATTCGTCGAGCCGGGGTGACATGGTCTCCTCCATCGTTCTCGGCATATGGCTGCCGATGCCTCTACGCGAAGCTGCGGTGTGCGGCGCCTCCAAAGCCGGCCGTTTCGAATGTGTGCTTCTACGCCTACCTGGCTTTGACTGAAGATGGCAAGTGCGTGTTGTCCGTATATTGAGCAATATGCGGATTGTTCGGCTACCGAGAGGCGTCAGGAAGGCGTAGGGTTCGACGAGCGCAGTCGGTAAGCAAACAGTCGTCTAGACAGCAAGAGGGGTGCGCGCGCATGGACCGCGGGACGGTCGGCAGTGCAAGCCGGGGCCGGCTTCACGTCGAGATCCGCCATCACGGCGCCAGCGCGGTGGTGACGGTCTCCGGTGAGCTGGATCACCATACGGCTGATCTGTTGCGTGAGTCACTGGAAGGCTGTGTGGACGACGGCTACGCACGCCTGGTGGTGGACTGCTCACCCCTTGAGTTCATGGACTCCACCGGTCTCAATGTGCTGCTCGGCGCGCGGCTGAAGGCGGAGGCCGAGGGGGGCGGGGTGCATTTGGCGGGGATGCAGCCGGTGGTGGCCCGGGTCTTCGAGATCACGGGCGCGGAGGCGGTCTTCACGGTGCACGACTCGCTCGAAGCGGCGCTGGCCGACTGACGTGACGGCGGAGTCCGGAAGGTTGCATTCCGGGCACGTAGTACGTGTCACAACTTCCGTACCCAAGAAGTGGGTGTTCTCACCGTCCGGTCGGGCAGGAGACATCTGAATCCTTGAATCAGTCAGTATCTGTTTTCCGTGAACAGGCGAATCGGTGAGGTGAAGCGCTGATGAGCACCACCCGGCCGTACCCGCCGGGCGATCTCGGCCCGGAGCCGGGCGGCGCCGGCGCTTCCGCCGCCCCGGCAGCCGCCCTCCCGGCGGGTCAGATCCGTCGGCTGCGCCTGGCGGGCGCCCGAGGAGCCGTGGCGCGCGGCCGTGACTTCGCCCGGGAGGCCCTGCACGACTGGGGCTGGCTGCCGGCGGCCGGCGCGGACCGGCGGGCCGCGGCGGAGGATGTGCTGCTCGTCGTCTCGGAGCTGGTCACCAACGCCTGTCTGCATGCCGAGGGGCCTGAGGAGCTGCGGCTGCGCTGCACCGGCAAAGTGCTGCGCCTGGAGGTCAGCGACCTCGGCGCGGGCCAGCCGGCGCCGCGCAGCCCCCACCGTCCGGGCCGTCCCGGCGGCCACGGCATGTTCATCGTGCAGCGGCTGTGTCTGGACTGGGGCGTGGTGCGCCACGCCGACGGTGCGGGCAAGACCGTATGGGCGGAGCTCGCCGCGCCGTCCTGAAGGGGCGGCTTCGCCGGGGAAGAGTTGAGCGCGGGCCTGTGGGCCCGCGCTTCGTCGTTTGCGGAATCTTCCGTTCGGCGCCTCCGGGCCGCCGTGCTCCGGGCCGGATTTCCCCGCTGCCCCGGGCCCGGGCCGATCGGGGCTGTGCATTGCCTTCCCTCGGCAAGGTCCCCGGCGTACCTTGAGCGGCCAATCTGATGTGCCGTCAGTAACATCCGGCGGTGCGCTCACGGGAGAAGGGGAACCGAGGTGGCCCGCTTCTACGAACAGCACGGCAGGCGCCCGGGGCGGGCGGCCGGCCTGGCCGCGGCCGTGGCGATGGCGGCGGGGTCCGCGGTGATGCTCACCGCACCGGCCGCCCATGCCCAGGTCGTCGACGTCAACTACCAGTGCAAAACGCCGATCGGCAACAAGGGCGCGGTCTCGCCCATCGACATCAAGAGCACCGCCAGCGGGGGCGCGTACAAGCTCGTCATGTCCTTCCAGAAGGGGGTCTCCTCCAGCCCGGTCGAGCTGGGCAAGGGCGCCATGAAGCCGACCGCGCTGATCCAGCTGGGCGGCGCGGAGAGCGGTACGGTGCCGGTCGCCGGGCCGCCGAACGACCAGGCCATTCCGGCCAACACTCCCATCAAGATCAGTGACTTGAGCGGCACCTATACGCCCAAGGGCAGCGGCAAGGTCACCTTCACGGCGTCCACCCTCACCATCAAGGCGCTGGGCACCACCACGACCTGTACGCCCAGCAACCATCCGAAGCCCGCGCTGACCCTGGACGTGAAGGGGGCCGGCGGCGCCTCGGGGGGCACCGGCGGTTCCGCCACGGGCGGCGCCTCCGCCGGCGGGCAGCTGCCGCAGACCGGACCCGCGGACTCCGCCGTCGCGCTGGGCACCCTCGGCGGCACGGTGCTGCTGGCCGGTGCGGCCGGTGCGCTCTGGCTGACCCGCCGTCACCAGCGGGTGTGACCCGCCGCGCGGGAGGCCAGGACCCGCGCGGTGCCCCGCCGTTGCCCGTACGCCCCGCTTCCCCGGCCGGCACGGGGAGGCACCCCCTCGCACCAGGAGCCGCCGATGCCGTTCCGTCCCCGCACAGCGGTCCGCGGTGCGATCCTCGCGACCGCCGCCGTGCTGCTGTGCCCCGCCCCGGCCGCGGCCCGGCCGGCCGCCGCACCGGGCGCGCCGCCGGGCTGGTCCGCCGCGCCCGCGCCCGCCGACGGCGCCGCACCGAGCGACCGGGACCGCCCGTACTTCTACCTGGCGGGCGCGCCGGGCACCGTCATGAACGACCGGCTGTCCCTGCGCAACCCCGCCGGCCGGGCCGTCACGGTACGGCTGCGCGGCTCCGGCGGCTGGCTCGCGTTCGCCGCCAAGGAGGTGACGGTCCCGCCGCGGACCCGGGCGACCGTCCCGTTCACGGTGACCGTGCCGCCGGACGCGGCCCCCGGTGGCCACTCCGCCGCGCTGGTCGCGACCGCGGGCGGCACGGGGCGCGGCGCGGCCGGGCGGGACACCGTACCGGTGCATCTGCGGGTGACCGGGCCGGTGCTGGCCGCGCTGACCGTGGAGAACGTGGCGGTGCGCGGCCGGGGCGGGGCGGCGGTCATCCGGTACACGCTGGTCAACCGCGGCAACACGGTGCTGACCCCGCGGCTCGCGGTGCGCGCCGACGGACTCTTCGGCCCGGTGCTGCGGCGGGCCGCCCGCACTCTGCCGGACCGGCTGGCCCCGGGGCGGAGTGCCGATCTGACGGAGACCTGGGCCGATCCGCCCGAGCTGGACGCGGTGAAGGTGCGGCTCACGGTGACCGCGGACGGCGGTGCGCACGGGTCCGCCACCGCCTCGTACACCGCGCTCCCCTGGGGCGTCGTCGCCGGGCCGGCGTTCCTCCTGGCGGGCGGGGGCGGCCTGGTGGTCGTCCGGCGCCGACGCCGTGCACAGGGGGCGGGCGACGGACGGGGCGGCGAACCCGTGCGCAGCGCGGGCGGCGCGGCGCGGCCGCCTGAAGGGGAAGCGGCGGGCCCGGCAGCGGAGTTGGCGAACAGCGGATCAGGAGCGCGCACGTGAACGGCGAGACGGGTACGGGCAGGTCGGCGGGCAGGTCGGCGGGCATCGGCGGGGGCCGTGCCGGGGTGCTCCGGGCGGCGCGCGCGGCCGAGCGTGCCCCGCGGCGGGGGCGACGGCCGGCCGCGGCCGCGCTCGTACTGTGTCTGGCCCTCGCCCCCGCCCTGCTGCCGGCCGCGGCCGCGCAGGCCGCTCCGTACGCCGCCCCCCAGGCCCCGCATGCCTCCACCCCGTACGCCACCGCCACCGACGGCAAACCCACCGTCCGGCTCTCCGCCAAGGAGGCCGGCAAGGGCGGCACCCTCACCGTCACCGGCCGCGGCTGGCGGCCCAAGGCGCTGCTCACGCTGCTGATCTGCGGACAGAACATGATCGGCGGCACCAACGCCTGCGCCAACGGCGACGGGCGGGCCGTCACCACCGATGCGCACGGCGCGTTCCGCCGCAAGCTGCCGGTCGCCGAGCCGCCCAAGCCCTGCCCCTGTGTGGTGCATGTGGCGACCGTGACCGGTGCGGCGGCCGACGCGGAGGCGCCGTTCACCGTGGCGGGCCACCCGGTGGCGCCGCTGCCCGAGGAGCGCACCGGCGGCCGGCTGGCGGTCGTCGCCCAGCCCCGGCTGACGGGCAGCAGCAACCTGCTGACCTGGTTCGGCGCCCCGGCGCAGCGCGAGTTGCGGGTCACCGTCGGCAATCTCGGCCCGGCGCCGGCCAAGGACCCGGTCTTCCAGGTCGGCACCTCCCACGGCGTCTTCGCGCCCCAATGGGCGGAGCAGCAATGGCGGGGGACCGTCCCCGCCGGGAAGAAGGCCGAGGTCAGGCTGCCGGTCGAGCTGCCGGCCGGCGCGCACGGGGACTATCTGGTCTCCCTCAAATACGGCGGCAAGGTCCTGGTGGAGCAGCCCTGGGGGGTCGGCAGGCCCTGGGGCGTGACGCTGTTCTGGGTGCTGCTCTGCGTGGTGGTCCCGACGGCGGTGTTCCGCATCGGGATGGCCGTCGTGGACCGGGTCCGTCCGCACCTGCCGGGCCGGGACCGCGGGCGCTCCGCGGGCCGCACGCGGCCGGCCGGACGCACCCACGCCGCCGGCCGGCCGCCGGGCGCGGCCGGCACCGGAAAACGCATCAGGAACCGAATCGCGCGCTCACGCGCCGGAGACGGCACCGGTACGCCGGACGACTCCGCCGCGCTGCCGTGGTTCACCCCGGACACCGCACCGTCCACCACCACATCAACCGAACGACCGACGTCGAAAGGTTCTGCGTGATGAGGCAACGGAGGAGAGCCGCGGTGGCCGCGTCGGCCGCGCTGGTGCTCGCGGGTGCGGGCATCATGACCGCGGCCGGCACCGCCCAGGCCGCGGAGGTGTCGTACAAGACGGAGTGTCTGCCGCCGCCGATATCCGGGCTGCCGCCGATCCAGGGCACCACGAAGGTGGCGGTCAGCGCGCCGGCGACGGCGAAGGTCGGCGAGGAGATCGAGGTCGTCTGGAAGACCGTCGAGGGGGCCTCCAAGAACCCCGACATCCTCGATCTGGCGGAGAACACCGTCCAGCCGACCGGCACGATCAAGGTGGCCGGGGCCCAGACCGGCGACCTGGCGATGCAGGGGCCGCGGGAGAATCCGCCGATCCCCAAGGGCGGCGCGATGAAGCTGTCCGACATGAAGGGCAAGCTCAAGCTGGCCAAGCCGGGTGAGGTCACCCTGACGCCCGGCTTCTACAACATCAACGTCAACCAGCCGATCTCGACGGACACCAAGTGCTCGCCCAAGGAGGCGGTGCGGCCCGCGGTCACCATCAAGGTGACCGACGGCGGGGGCGGTACCGGCGGCACGACCGGCGGCAGCACGTCCGGGACCACGTCGGGCACCACCACCGGCGGCAGCACGACGGGGACGACGGGCGGCACCACCACGGGCGGCGGTTCGGCCGGTACGTCCTCCGGGGGCGGCACCGACGGCGGTACGTCCGCCGGCTCGTCCGGCGGTTCGGCCTCCGGAGGCTCCGGCGGCGACCCCGACGGCACCGCGTACCAGGGCAAGGAGGTCGAGGTCCCCTACGCCTGCAAGACGCCGATCGGGGACAAGAAGGCGACCTCACCGGTCCGGATCAACGCCGTGAAGAAGGGCGGCGGTTACGACCTGACGGTCAAGTTCAGCAAGTCCGTCATGGACAGCCCGGCGGACATCCCCAAGGGCTCGGTCAAGCCGTCGATGGCCGTCAAGGTCGGCGGCGCGGACAAGGGGTCGGTGAAGGTCGAGGGGCCGACGAACCCCGGGCCCATCAAGTCGGGCCAGCCGATCGAGATCCCTGATCTGAAGGGCACCTACAAGCCGGGGGCCACCGGCAAGGCCACGCTCACCCCGGGCGTGCTCACCGTCAACGCCCTCGGGACGACGACCACCTGCACCCCGGAGAAGGACCCGGGCGTCTCGCTCGCCCTGGACACCTCGGCGCAGCCGGGCGGTACGTCCGGCGGTGCGGCGGGCGGCGCCGGCGGTGCGGCGGCCTCCGGCGGCAGCGCCGGACCGGCCAGTGTCTCGGGCGGCAGCGGCGGCGGCCTCGCCGAGACCGGTGCGAGCGACCACGGCGCGCTCACCGCGCTCGGCCTCGTCGCCGGCACCGTCATCCTGCTGGGCGGCGCGGTGTTCACGTTCCTGCCGCGGCGCCGGGCACAGGTCCGCTGACGCGGTACGTCCACGGCACGCACGAAGGGGGCGTCGCACCGGCGGTGCGACGCCCCCTTCCGTTGTGCGGGGCCGGCAGGCGTCAGTTGACGCTGCCCATCATCTGCTTGACCCGCTTGCGGGCCGTCCAGATGCCGATGCTGGCGACGACCGCGAGGCAGGCCTCGACGGCGACCGAGAACGAGGTGTTCAGGTCGACGTTCAGCTGCGGCGAGGTCAGCAGACCCGCCACCGAGTCGCCCGCGGTGACCGCGAGGAACCAGACACCCATCATCTGGGAGCCGTACTTGGCGGGCGCCATCTTCGTGGTGACCGACAGGCCGACCGGGGAGAGGCACAGCTCACCGATGGTCTGGATGAAGTAGATCGCCACCAGCCACATCGGGCTGACCTTGCCGCCGTTGGCGGCGGTGTCGAACAGCGGGATGAGGAAGACGCCGAACGAGATGCCGATCAGCGCGAGGCTGGACGCGAACTTGACGGCGGTGCTCGGCTCCTTGCCGCGCTTGTTCAGCCACAGCCACGCCGAGGCGACCAGCGGGGCCAGCGCCATGATGAAGATCGGGTTCAGCGACTGGTACCAGGACGTCGGGAAGTGGAAGCCCAGCAGGTCGTTCGTCGTGGAGTGCTCACCGAAGATCGACAGCGTCGAGCCGTTCTGGTCGTAGATCATCCAGAAGATGGCGGCGAGCACGAAGAACCAGATGTAGCCCGAGAGCTTGGACTGTTCGAGGTCCGTGAGCTCCTTGTCGCGCTTCATACGGGCCAGCACCGCGATCGGGATGACCAGACCGGCGATGGTGATCGGCATCAGCGCCCAGTCGGCGAAGTTCCCGGTCAGCGCGAGCGCGGTGTAGAACACCGTCGCGACGATCAGCCAGATCAGGCCCTTGCGCAGTACGGACGCCCGCTCCTGGGGCGTCGCGGGCTTGGCGACGACGCTGCTCTCCGCGCTGAGGTGGCGGGTGCCGAGCAGGAACTGGGCGAGGCCGAGCGCCATGCCGACCGCGGCAAGCGTGAAGCCGAAGTGCCAGTTGACGTTCTCGCCGACGGTGCCGATGCTCAGCGGGGCGAGGAAGGCGCCGACGTTGATACCGATGTAGAAGAGCGTGAAGCCACCGTCACGGCGCGGGTCCTCCGGGCCGTCATAGAGGTGGCCGACCATCGCGGAGATGTTCGCCTTCAGCAGGCCGGAGCCCAGCGCGACCAGCACGAGACCGGCGAAGAAGCTCACCGAGGTGGGCAGGGCCAGCGTGATGTGGCCCGCGATGACCACACCGGCGCCGATGGCGACCGTCTTGCGCGGTCCCCAGAAGCGGTCGGCCACCCAACCGCCCGGCATGGCGAGCAGATAGACCATCGCCAGGTACACGGAGTAGATCGCGGTGGCCGTGGTGGCCGGCATATGCATGCCGCCGGGCGCGATCAGGTACAGCGGGAGGAGTGCTTTCATGCCGTAGAAGCTGAAGCGCTCCCACATCTCGGTCATGAAGAGAGTGGCCAGTCCGCGGGGGTGGCCGAAGAAGGTTTTGCCGCCGTTGGCAGGGTTCCCCTGCTGGGCAGCGTCCTTCGTCAGGCTGGACGCCATGGATGCTTCCTTGCTGCTACGGGACGCGTTCGCAGGCCGATACGCGCCCGGGTGGGGGGTGACCGGCACCGGGTAGTCCCGCCCGCCTCCACGTCCGGGAGGTTCGGCACCCATGAAGGGCCGGCAGGACGGTCGTACCCCGGATTCCACGCCCCCGTGGGGCAAGCGCGCCGGACCCGGTCGGCAGGTGGATCACTGTGTGACGGGGCCGTTGGTGGCGGTCCCGGACACAACGAGGGACCGATGACGTCAGTTGAGAGTCAAAGGTCCCGGAAGTTGTGCGATGGACGTCCAACCACCATACGACTCGTTCTGTCAGCGAGGGGCTGCGTGAGACAACGGTCACACCGCCACGGGGAACCATCGGCGCCCGCCGTTCGCTCACGCGCTCCCGCGCGCGCCCGAGGCTTGTGCAGCTCAGGGCGCTATCGGTGCAGGAACGGTCCGTCGTCGGCCATCCGCGCTGGTCCGCCCCTCGGCGCCGGTTCATCGGACTACCATCGGGCCATGACCCGTGTACTGCTCGCCGAGGATGACGCGTCCATCTCGGAGCCGCTCGCCCGCGCACTGCGCCGCGAGGGTTACGAAGTCGAGGTGCGCGAGGACGGCCCGACCGCGCTCGACGCCGGTCTCCAGGGGAACATCGACCTCGTCGTCCTGGACCTGGGGCTGCCCGGGATGGACGGCTTGGAGGTCGCCCGCCGGCTGCGCAACGAAGGCCACTCCTTCCCCATCCTGGTGCTGACCGCCCGCGCCGACGAGGTGGACACCGTGGTGGGCCTGGACGCCGGTGCCGACGACTACGTCACCAAGCCCTTCCGGCTCGCCGAACTCCTCGCCCGCGTACGGGCCCTGCTGCGCCGCGGCTCCACCGCCGAGCCCCAGCAGCCGCCGGCCACCCACGGGGTGCGGATCGATGTCGAGTCGCACCGTGCGTGGATGGGTGAGGAGGAACTCCAGCTCACGGCGAAGGAGTTCGATCTGCTGCGGGTCCTGGTGCGGGACGCCGGCCGGGTCGTCACCCGCGACCAGCTGATGCGCGAGGTCTGGGACACCACCTGGTGGTCCTCCACCAAGACGCTCGACATGCATATCTCCTGGCTGCGCAAGAAGCTCGGGGACGACGCCGCCAACCCCCGCTACATCGCCACCGTCCGCGGTGTCGGCTTCCGCTTCGAAAAAAGCTGAAAAGAGCCACTGACCCGTGCGCCGCCGCCTGATCAACTCCACGCTCGCCGTGGTGCTCGTCGTGATCGCCGTCTTCGGTGTCTCGCTCGTCATCGTCGAGACCCGCACCATCGAGGCCGGTGCGCAGGAGAGCGTGGCGTCCGAGGCGATCCGGCTCGTCGGGATAGTGGAGAGCCGGCTGGGCAGCGGCGAGAAGATCACCCCGGACGTCCTCTCCGAGCAGATCACCGCCAAGAGGTACGCGCGGATCTCGGTGCCCGGCAAGACGCCGATCGAGATCGGGAAGCGGCCCTCGGGCGATGTCATCGAGTCCCGGGTGCGCGGCGACCGCGGTGAGTCCGTCACGGTCCAGGAGTCGCGCTCCAGCGTCAGCGCGGAGATCGGCCGGACGCTGCTGGTCATTCTCGCCGTGGCGCTGCTGGCGATCATCGCGGCGGTGATCCTGGCCGTCCGGCAGGGCCGCCGGCTGACCGCGCCGCTCACCGACCTCGCGGAGACCGCCGAGCGGCTGGGCTCCGGCGACCCCCGTCCGCGCCACCGCCGCTACGGCGTCCAGGAACTGGACCGGGTCGCCGATGTGCTGGACGCCAGCGCTGAGCGGATCGCCCGGATGCTGACCGCCGAGCGGCGGCTGGCCGCGGACGCCTCCCACCAGCTGCGGACGCCGCTGACCGCGCTGTCCATGCGGCTGGAGGAGATCACCGTCACCGACGATCCGGACACCGTGAAGGAAGAGGCCACCATCGCGCTGGCGCAGGTGGAGCGGCTGACGGATGTCGTCCAGCGGCTGCTGACCAACTCCCGGGACCCGCGCAGCGGCTCCGCTGTCGCCTTCGACCTGGACGAGGTGGTCAAGCAGCAGATCGAGGAGTGGCGGCCGGCCTACCGCAGCGCGGGACGGGCCATCGTGCGCTCCGGCAAGAAGGGGCTGCGGGCGGTCGGCACCCCCGGCGCGGTCGCCCAGGTGCTGGCCACCCTGATCGAGAACTCCCTGATGCACGGCGACGGCACGGTCGCGCTGCGTACCCGGGTCACCGGCAACCAGGCGGTCGTCGAGGTCACCGACGCCGGGCCCGGGGTGCCGACGGACCTCGGCGCGCGGGTCTTCGAGCGGACCGTGTCCGGCCGCAATTCCACCGGTCTGGGGCTGGCCGTCGCACGGGATCTGGCGGAGGCGGACGGCGGCCGGCTGGAGCTGCTCCAGCAGCAGCCGCCGGTCTTCGCGCTGTTCCTGGCCCGGGAGGCGGAGCCCGCCGAGGAGTGAGCGGCGGGTGTGCGCGGCCGGGCCGGAGCGCGCCGGGCTACTTACGGGAGGGGCTGCGCGGGCGCCGGGAGCCGTCGGCGAGGAAGGACTCGGCCGTCTCTATGGCCTCGCGCGCGGGCAGCGTACGGAAGACCCAGGTGCGGTAGGACCAGAAGCGGAAGAGCGTGGCGATGCCGATGCCGAGGAACTTGAAGAGGTTGTTCTGGAGCGGGCTGTCCCAGTGGAAGCCGTAGGTCGCGACATAGAGCAGGCCGTTCTCGATCACCAGGCCGATCGCGCTGAACAGCAGGAAGAGCGTCAGCTCCTTGGTGCGGCCCCGCTTGTCGCGGTCGCGGTAGGTGAAGTAGCGGTAGCCGAGGTAGTTGGTTCCGGTCGCCACCACCGTCGCGATGATGCTGGCCCGGACGACGGGCACCTCGGTCAGCTGCCGTACGAGGTTGAACACCGCGAAGTTGACCACGACCCCCGCGCCGCCGACCGCGCCGAACTTCACCACTTCACGAGTGAGCGCCTCCAGCCGCGACCGCAGTGCGCTCCGTTCACTCATGGTGATCGTTCAGCTCCCCGTCTTGTGCGGTCTCCGCGGGCCGTCAACCCCGGTCCGCTCCCTCATGCTAACCACGCCCCGAGGCGGGTGCCTGCCACACGACGGGGCCGCGGGCAACCTCGGAGGGCCGTCCGGGTCAGCCGACGGTGACGCGGAAATTGAGGCTCCGGGCGCCCGCTTCGTCGGCCGCGCCGGGGCCGCAGCGCCGGCAGCGCAGCAGCCGTAAGTCCGTACGGCCCGCGCGGAGGGCCTCGAAGGCGAGGTAGCGGGCGGGCCCGGCCGGCGGCGGACCGCCGGTGGCCAGGTGCCCGCCGGTGGCTTTGAGGACGGCCGGGTCGGGGCGCGGCTCGGCGATGATCCAGCGGTAGCCGCCCACGGGGTCGTCGGTGACCCGCACGCTGAAGCGGTCGCCGGGGGAGACCACGATCTCGGTGTCGTCCGCGTCATAGACCTCCGGCGCGGACAACTGGCTGAAAACGGAGTGCAGGGCGATCAGCAGCGCGGTGATCGCGACGACGATCACCGGCGTTCTGGTGCCCCTCGGTATGCCGCTGTGCTCCATCCGGCCTCCCCTTGTGCCGGGCCCGCTCCGGGCGCCGGTCCCGCACCCCGGCCCGGGCGCCGGGGCCGGTGTCGATCTTCCGTCGACGCACTTCGAACGCGCGAACTCAGAGGATCATCCAAGCCGGTATCGGGGCAGCGGAGCCGGGCGGATACCCTGGGGGGCGTGACGTTCCCGGTAGTCGGCATGGTCGGCGGCGGTCAGCTCGCCCGTATGACCCACGAGGCGGGTATCCCCCTCGGCATCAAATTCAAGCTCCTCAGCGACACTCCGCAGGATTCCGCGGCTCAGGTGGTCGGTGATGTCGTCATTGGCGACTACCGCGATCTGGACACGCTGCGCGCCTTCGCCCGTGGCTGCGATGTGATCACTTTCGATCACGAGCACGTTCCCACCGAGCACTTGCGGGCACTGGAGGCCGACGGCATCCCCGTCCGGCCCGGCCCCGACGCGCTCGTGCACGCCCAGGACAAGGGGGTGATGCGGGCGAAGCTGGACGCGATCGACGTGCCCTGCCCACGGCACCGCATCGTCTCCGACCCGGCGGATGTGGAACGCTTCGCGGCCGAGGGCGACGGATTTCCCGTGATCCTCAAGACGGTCCGCGGTGGCTATGACGGCAAGGGGGTCTGGGTCGTACGATCCTCCAAGGACGCCGCCGAGCCGTTCCGCGCCGGGGTGCCCGTCCTCGCGGAGGAAAAGGTCGATTTCGTCCGCGAGCTGGCGGCCAACATCGTCCGCTCCCCGCACGGCCAGGCCGTCGCCTACCCGGTCGTGGAGTCCATCCAGGTCGACGGCGTCTGCGACACCGTGATCGCGCCCGCCCCCGGCCTCGACTCCGAGCTGGCCGGCCAGGCCCAGGAGCTGGCGCTGCGCATCGCCCAGGAGCTGGGGGTCGTCGGCCATCTGGCCGTCGAGCTCTTCGAGACCGCCGACGGCCGGATCCTCGTCAACGAGCTCGCCATGCGCCCGCACAACTCCGGCCACTGGACCCAGGACGGCGCGATCACCTCGCAGTTCGCCAACCACGTCCGGGCCGTTCTCGACCTCCCGCTCGGCGATCCGCGCCCGCGCGCCCGCTGGACGGTCATGGCCAACGTCCTCGGCGGCGACTACCCCGACATGTATTACGCGTACCTCCATTGCATGGCGCGGGACCCGCAGTTGAAGATCCACATGTACGGCAAGGACGTGAAGCCCGGCCGCAAGGTCGGACACGTCAACACCTACGGCGACGACCTGGCCGACGTGCGCGAGCGCGCCGCTCATGCCGCCGGATACCTGCGAGGAACGATCACCGAATGACGTCCAGCCCTCCCCCAGCTACCGCTGGGAGGCACCCCCAGTCCGAAACCCGCCCCTCCGACCCGTCCCCCGTGGTCGGCATCGTCATGGGCTCCGACTCCGACTGGCCCGTCATGGAGGCCGCCGCCCAGGCCCTCGCCGAGTTCGAGATCCCCTACGAGGTCGATGTCGTCTCGGCGCACCGTATGCCGCGCGAGATGATCACGTACGGCGAGCAGGCCGCGGAGCGCGGGCTGAAGGTGATCATCGCCGGTGCCGGAGGCGCGGCCCACCTCCCCGGGATGCTCGCCTCGGTCACCCCGCTGCCGGTCATCGGCGTCCCCGTCCCGCTGAAGTACCTGGACGGCATGGACTCCCTGCTGTCCATCGTGCAGATGCCGGCCGGTGTGCCGGTGGCCACCGTCTCGGTCGGCGGGGCCCGCAACGCCGGGCTGCTGGCCGCCCGGATCCTCGCCACCGAGGACGCCGAACTCATGGGCAAGATGCGGGAGTTCCAGCAGGAGCTGAACGACCAGGCCACCGAGAAGGGCAAGCGGCTGCGCACCAAGGTCGCCACCCCGAACGGCTTCGGCTTCGGCGGCGCCAAGTGAGCTCCTCCCAGGAGGCGGCACGGGACCTGCTCGCCCGCTGGCCCGTCGTCGACGGTCACAACGACCTGCCCTGGGCGCTGCGCGAGCAGGTCAGCTACGACCTCGACCAGCGCGATATCGCCGCCGACCAGTCCGCGCATCTGCACACCGATCTGCCGCGGCTGCGGGCCGGCGGCGTCGGCGCACAGTTCTGGTCGGTCTACGTCCGTTCCGACTACGCGGGCGACAAGGCCGTCACCGCCACCCTCGAACAGATCGACGTGGTCCGGCAGCTGGTCGCCCGCTACCCCGACGTGCTGCGGCTGGCCCGCACCGCCGACGACATGGAGGCGGCCCGCGCGGAGGGCCGGATCGCGTCCCTCATGGGCGCCGAGGGCGGCCACTCCATCAACAACTCGCTGGGCACGCTGCGCGCGCTCTACGAGCTGGGCGTGCGCTACATGACGCTCACCCACAACGACACCATCGACTGGGCGGACTCCGCGACCGACGAGCCGCGCCACCACGGACTGTCGGCCTTCGGCGAAGAGGTCGTCCGGGAGATGAACCGCTGCGGGATGCTGGTCGACCTCTCGCACGTCTCGGCCGACACCATGCGTGACGCGCTGCGCGTCAGCACCGCGCCGGTGATCTTCTCGCACTCCTCCGCCCGTGCCGTCTGCGACCACCCGCGCAACATCCCCGACGACGTGCTCGCCCAGCTGCCCGCCAACGGCGGGGTCGCGATGGCCACCTTCGTGCCGAAGTTCGTGCTGCCCGCCGCCGTCGAGTGGACGCTGCGCGCCGACGAGAACATGCGCGCCCACGGTCTGCACCACCTCGACACCACCGAGGCGGGCATGGCCGTCCAGCGGGCCTTCGAGGCGGCCAACCCGCGCCCGAAGGCCACCGTGGCCACCGTCGCCGACCACCTCGACCACATGCGGGAGGTCGCCGGCGTCGACCACATCGGCATCGGCGGCGACTTCGACGGCACCGCGTTCACGCCTGACGGCCTGGCGGATGTCGCGGGCTACCCGAATCTGATCGCCGAGCTGATGGATCGACGGTGGTCCGAGGGGGATCTGGCGAAGCTGACTTGGCAGAACGCGGTGCGCGCTTTGCGCGCGGCGGAGGACGTTTCCGGGTGACGCTTGGGTTGGCCCTGCGGTTTGTCTGGCCCGCCGTGGTGGTTTCTCGCCGTTGCGCCTGCGGCGGGCCGGGTCCGCTGCGCGGGGCTGTGGGTGCGGTGACGGGCCTCCGGGGCCGGTGTGTGGGACTGCTTCGCTTTACGTCCCACACACCGGCCCCTCCGGCCCGTCCCCTCCCGTTGGGGGAGTGAGTACAGGTGGTGGGGGCTGGCCGCCCGTGCCCGTGACCGTGCCTGTGCCCGCGCCCATTGCGTGTGATCGACAAGCCGCACCGGACCACTACGGGTCCACCCCCCAAGGTTTTTCCCACCCCTCAACGGGAGGGGACGGGTCTGCGCGGGTGGGGGTGTCCGGACGTAAAGCGAAGCAGTCCGGACACCCCCACCCGCGCAGACCCGTCACCGCACCCGACAGCCCCGCGCAGCGGCACCGCCCGCCGCAGGCGCAACGGCGAGCAACCACCACGGCGGGAAAGCCGAAAACGTGGGGGCAAAGGCAAGCGCAGCGAAGGGCCTACTTGAGGCAAAGGCAAAACGGGTGGCCCGCCGGGTCCAGATAGACCCGCCAGTCGCGGCCCTCCGCGTCGCCCTGGACCAGCTTCGCTCCCAGGGCGAGAACCTTGCGCTCGGCCTCGTCGATGTCCGCGCGGCGGACGTCGAAGTCGAGGTGGAGTTGCTGGGGCGTCTCCTGGCCCGGCCACTGCGGCGGGCGGTAGTCCGCCTCCGGCACCTGCTGGAAGGCGAGGGTGCGGCCGGTGGGGCCGGCGATTTCGATCCACTCGTCGTCGCCTCCCGTCACCTGCCAGTCGAGCACCTGGGCGTAGAAGTTGGCGAGTGCCCGGGGGTCGGGGCAGTCCAGTGCGACGACGCCCAGCTTGATCAAACCCATGGCGTTACCTCCTCATCGACTCAACCGGTAACCTCGTTACCGCATGATGGCCGAGTATCGGTAACGTGACAAGGGTGGCATCCCGAACAGCTCCGGAATCCCTGCGGTGGGTGCAGGATCTGGTGAACACCCTCGACATCGAGACCGGGGCGGACGCGCTGAGCGCCGACGGCGGCCCCGGCGCCTTTCTGCGTGCGCACGGGGTGGCCGAACCCGGGGCGGGGGAGCGGGAGTTGGCGGCGCTCCAGGAGCTGCGCGAGGCGCTCCGGGAGGTGTGTCTGGCGCATACCGCCGGCACCGGCGTATCGGAGCGGACGGCCCGGACGCTGGAGCGGCTGTTCGCCGCCGCGCCCCTCGTGCTGGCGGTGGCTCCGGACGGCGGCACCGCGCTGCGCCCGGCTCCGGGACTCGGTGGCGCCGCGCAGTTCACCGCCCGGATCGCGGCGGGCATCGCGACCGCGGTCGCGGACGGCACCTGGACCCGGCTCAAGGCCTGCGAGGCCCATGACTGCCGCTGGGTCTTCTACGACAGGAGCCCGGCCGGCCGCAGCCGCTGGTGCACCATGGCGGTCTGCGGCAGCCGGGCGAAGATGCGGACCTATCGCGCCCGACGCGCGGAGTCCGAATAAGGGGACGCTTACGCCTGGGGGCGGCCCAGTGCGCGGTACGTCCAGCCGGCCTTGCGCCACAGGGCCGGGTCCAGCGCGTTCCGGCCGTCCAGGATGCGGCGCTCGGCGACCGCCTCGCCCAGGGCCGCCGGGTCCAGCTCACGGAACTCGCGCCACTCCGTCAGATGCAGCACCACATCCGCGCCGCGCACCGCCTCCAGTGCGGTGTCCGCGTACGCCAGCGTCGGGAAGAGCCGCCGGGCGTTCTCCATGCCCTTCGGGTCGTACACCGTCACCTGGCCGCCCTGGAGGTGGATCTGGCCGGCGACATTGAGCGCGGGGGAGTCGCGGACATCGTCCGAGTCCGGCTTGAAGGTCGCGCCCAGTACGGCGACCCGCTTGCCGAGGAAGCCGCCGCCGACCGCGTCCCGGGTCAGCTCGACCATGTGGCCGCGGCGCCGCATGTTGATGGAGTCGATCTCGCGGAGGAAGGTCAGTGCCTGGTCGGCGCCCAGCTCACCGGCGCGGGCCATGAACGCCCGCAGGTCCTTGGGGAGACAGCCGCCGCCGAAGCCGATGCCGGCCCGGAGGAACTTCTTGCCGATCCGGTCGTCGTGCCCGATGGCCTCGGCCAGCTTCACCACATCGCCGTCGGCCGCCTCGCAGACCTCCGCCATCGCGTTGATGAAGGAGATCTTGGTCGCCAGGAAGGAGTTGGCGGAGGTCTTCACCAGCTCGGACGTCGGGTAGTCCATGACGATGAACGGCGAGCCCTCGGCGATCGGCTTGGCGTACACCTCACGCAGCAGTTCCTCGGCCCTCTCCCCGGCCACACCGGCGACGATCCGGTCCGGGTGCAGGGTGTCCTTGACGGCGAAGCCCTCGCGCAGGAACTCCGGGTTCCAGGCCAGCTCGGCGGCCTCGCCCGCGGGGGCGGCCGCGACCAGCCGCGCGGCGAGCCGGGCCGCGCTGCCCACCGGCACCGTGGACTTGCCGACCACCAGCGTGGGCCGGGTCAGATGCGGCGCCAGCGCGTCGAAGGCGCTGTCCACGTAACTCATGTCGCAGGCGTACTCACCGTGCTTCTGCGGGGTGTTCACGCAGACGAAGTGCACATCGCCGAAGGCCCCGGCCTCCTCGTAGGAGGTGGTGAAGCGCAGCCGGCCGGTGGACCCCTCGATCCCGGCGACATGGCGGCGCAGCAGATCCTCCAGACCGGGCTCGTACATCGGGACCTCGCCCCGCTGAAGCATCTCGATCTTCTCGGGGACCACATCGAGCCCCAGCACCTCGAAGCCCAGCTCGGCCATGGCCGCGGCGTGGGTGGCGCCGAGGTAGCCGGTGCCGATCACGGTGATCTTGAGGGGCATAAAAGCTCCAGACGGGTCCTGGGGAAAACGGCGCTGGACGAGCATAGTCGGGAGGGGAATGGGCTACTCCAGCCGCTTCCGGGCCGCGTGGGTAACTGTCGGCAACCTCACGTATCCGCAGCCGGGGATCGGCGCCTAGAATCCGGAGAGGTATACGGGTTACTTAACGGTAGTTAGCACTTGCAGTCAGCTCACAGGGGAGTGAGAAACCTTGGCGGGAACCGCTGATTTCGATCTGTACCGGCCATCCGAGGAGCACGACATGCTCCGCGAGTCGGTGCGCTCGCTCGCCGAGGCGAAGATCGCGCCGTTCGCCGCCGCGGTGGACGAGGAGGCCCGCTTCCCGCAGGAGGCGCTCGACGCGCTGGTCGCCAACGACCTGCACGCCGTCCACGTACCGGAGGCCTACGGCGGGGCCGGCGCCGACGCGCTGGCGACCGTCATCGTCATCGAGGAGGTCGCCCGCGTCTGTGCGTCGTCCTCCCTCATCCCGGCGGTCAACAAGCTCGGCTCGCTGCCGGTGATCCTCTCCGGCTCCGAGGAGCTGAAGGCGAAGTACCTGGGCCCGCTGGCCAAGGGCGACGCGATGTTCTCGTACTGCCTGAGCGAGCCGGACGCCGGTTCGGACGCGGCCGGTATGAAGACCAAGGCCGTCCGCGACGGCGACCACTACATCCTCAACGGCGTCAAGCGCTGGATCACCAACGCCGGCGTCAGCGAGTACTACACGGTGATGGCCGTCACCGACCCGGAGAAGCGCTCGAAGGGCATCTCGGCCTTCGTCGTCGAGAAGGGCGACGAGGGGGTCTCCTTCGGCGCCCCGGAGAAGAAGCTCGGCATCAAGGGCTCCCCGACCCGCGAGGTCTACCTGGACAACGTCCGGATCCCCGCCGACCGCATGATCGGCGCGGAGGGCACCGGCTTCGCCACCGCCATGAAGACCCTGGACCACACCCGCATCACCATCGCGGCCCAGGCGCTCGGTATCGCCCAGGGCGCCCTGGACTACGCCAAGGGCTATGTCCAGGAGCGCAAGCAGTTCGGCAAGCCGATCGGTGACTTCCAGGGCGTGCAGTTCATGCTCGCCGACATGGCCATGAAGGTGGAGGCGGCCCGTCAGCTGACCTACGCCGCGGCCGCCCGCTCCGAGCGGATATCGGCCGGCGGCAAGGGCGAGGACCTGACGTTCTTCGGCGCGGCGGCCAAGTGCTACGCCTCGGACGCGGCCATGGAGATCACCACGGACGCCGTCCAGCTGCTCGGCGGCTACGGCTACACACGTGACTACCCGGTCGAGCGGATGATGCGGGACGCCAAGATCACGCAGATCTACGAGGGCACCAACCAGGTCCAGCGGATCGTGATGGCGCGCAACCTGCCGCAGTAGGCACCCGGACGAGCAGAGGGCCCCGGACCGCAGCGGCGGTCCGGGGCCCCTTTGTCACCGCGGTCAGTTGCCGCTGACCGTGACCTTCTCGTCGTTGTTGAGCTGCTGCACCAGCTGGCGGAGCTTGGCCTTGTCCCAGACCAGGTTGCCGCCGTTGCTGCCGGAGACCGGCATGTTCATGGACTTGCCCTCGCCGCCGGTGACGCCCTTCATCGCGAAGAACATCTCGCCCAGGCTCCACAGGCTCATGTCCTTGTCGACGACGAGCGTGTCCAGGCCGGCGCCCATCGTCGGGTAGAGCTTGAAGGGGTTGAGGACCGTGGCGGGGGTGGCGGTCTGGCTCGCCAGCGTCGCCAGGAACTTCTGCTGGTTCTTCGTACGGTCCAGGTCCTGCTGGGCGAAGGCGTGCCGGGTGCGGACGTAGGCGAGCGCCTGCTGGCCGTTGAGGGTCTGCTTGCCGGCCGGGAAGTCGGCGCCGGAGTCCTTGTCCTTGATCGCCTTGGGGAGATCCATCTCGACCCCGCCGATGGCGTCCACGATGTTGGCGAAGCCGGCGAAGCCGATCTCGACGTAGTGGTCGATGTGCAGCTTGGTGTTGTACTCGACGGTCCGCACCAGCAGCTCCGGGCCGTCCTCGGCGTAGGCCGCGTTGAGCTTGGTGTGCCGCCCCGTGCCCGGGTACTTCTTGCCGGAGTCCGAGCCGACGAAGGTGGGTATCTCCACGTCCGAGTCACGCGGCAGGGATATCAGCGTCGGGCCGTTGCTGCCGTCGTGCAGGATCATCATCGAGTCGGTGCGCTTGCCCTCGGCCGAGCCGGTGTGCAGCTTGCGCTTCTGCTCGGCGGTCATGCCCTCGCGGCTGTCCGAGCCGACGATCAGGTAGTTCGTGCCGTCGCCGGTCTCCGGCCGGTCGATGACCTTGCTCAGGTCGACCTTGCGGCGGAGCTTGCCGTCGGCCCAGAAGTAGGTGGCGACCGAGGTGACCGCCAGCACCGCGACCAGGGTGATGACCGTCCACTTGATGCGCTTGCCCCAGCGGGGGCGCGGCCGGCCGCGGCCGGCCGGGCCGTAGTCGTCGTCGTAGCCACCGCCGCCGCGGCCGCGGCCGCCGCCGTAGACCTGGCCGGTGTTGTAGCCGTCGTCGTATGAATCGTCGTAGCCCTGGGACTGCTGCGGCGGTACGGTCGCGCCCCTGCGCGGGGACATCGACGCCGGCATCGGCGGCTCGTGCCGCTGATAGCCGGGGCCTGCGTCACGCCGCACCTGGGGCATGGCGCGCGCACCCTCCGGCTCGGCGCTGCCGCTGCCGTATCCGTACCGGTTGCCGTTCTGGTCGCCGGACCACCCGTTGGGCCACTCATTCATACGGGGAAGTGTGCACGCCGCGGCGGGGTGCTCCATAGAGCGGGTGCGGGATCGGGCCAGTGCTGTTGCAGAGCTGATGCAAAGCTACGGCGCCCTTCCGCCGCATACCGCAAGCGGACATGACCATTCCGACCTGCACGAATGGAAGCAACCATTCCGGATGGTTTCCGGCGGGAGCGGTGAGACCTGTGTCACGGACCTGCGCAAACGGCGAGACCAGTCTCACGATCCGCGCGGGACGGGTGCCGCACGGGCGCGGCTTAGGCTGGACTCCATGACCGAACTCGTCACCGACACCCCCGAGGGCGAGGCGGTGGGCAAGCCCACTTCCGTGTCCCGCATCACGCTCAGCCACATCATGACGGCCGGCGACACGAACCTCCTGGGAACGGTGCACGGCGGCGTGATCATGAAGCTCGTCGACGACGCGGCGGGCGCGGTGGCCGGCCGCCACTCCGGCGGGCCGGCCGTGACCGCCTCCATGGACGAGATGGCCTTCCTCGAACCGGTCCGGATCGGCGACCTCGTGCATGTACGCGCCCAGGTCAACTGGACCGGCCGCTCCTCGATGGAGGTCGGCGTACGGGTCCTGGCCGAGCGCTGGAACGAATCCAGCCCGGCCCAGCAGGTCGGCTCCGCCTACCTCGTCTTCGCCGCCGTCGACGAACAGGGCAAGCCGCGCCGGGTGCCGCCGGTGCTCCCCGAGACCGAGCGTGACAAGCGCCGCTACCAGGAGGCGCAGATCCGCCGGACGCACCGCCTCGCCCGTCGGCGCGCGATCATGGAGCTGCGCGAACGGCGCGCCGCGGAAGGCCTCGACGACGCATAGCGGCGACCCCGAGCTGCCCGGCCAGCGCCAGCCCCGTACCGATGACGGTGCCGGCCGCCGCGCAGATCACATCGTCGATATCGGCGATCCGCCCGGCCCGCATCAGCAGCTGCGCCGTCTCGATGACCAGGCACAGCCCCACGCCCAGCAGGAAGGCCCCGGCGGCCGACGTGCGCGGGGCGGCGAACCGCAGCAGCAGTGGTGCGGGCACGAACAGCGCGGCATTGGCGATCTGCCGCCGCACCAGCATCGCCAGCTCCCCGGGCTCCAGCTGGGCGCCCAGATCGAACAGCCCCTCACCGGGCCGCCACCACACCGTCGCGTCCCCGGAGCCGACCGGCTGGCTCGGCGCGAGCGTCGCCAGCAGGAACAGCAGCAGCCAGCCGGCCAGCAGCGCACGGGCCGTGGTGCGCGGTGCGCCGCTGTCGGGGGCGAGCGCCGTCCACAGGGCGAGCGCCACCGCCGCCGCCAGCGCCAGGACCAGGAAGAGCGCCACCGTGGTGGGGGTGATGCCCAGCACAACCTGCCACACAGTGCGCCCCTTTCAGGAGATCCCGTACATCCCGTGCATCTCGCACCTCACGGGCATCAATCGCAGGTCCATTTTGTGACGTAGAGCGTCTCCCCCCGCTCCATGACGCCCCGGATGCACTCCTCCGCGAGCATCTCCACCCGGCCGCTCAGCCCGACCGCGCCGCCCTGGGTGCGCCGGGTGCCGAACCAGCCGGGGAAGGCGGTGATCCGGTCGTTCTTGCGCTGGTAGCCGAGCCGCACGACGATCTCGTCGAGACCGGCCGCCGACCCGTTCCGCCGGTAGGTCGCGGTGTACATCCCGTCGGCCCCCACCGGCCCCCGGAGACACAGCTGGCCGCGCACCAGCTCCCCGCAACCGGTCGGCGCGGGGGGCGCCGGCGGCGCCGCGGCGGCGGTGGCCGCGACCAGACACAGCGCGGCGGTGGCCACGGTGACCCGGCGGGCGCGGCAGCGGGCGTCCGGGCGGCGCACGGGCGGCCGGGGCGCGGTGCGACGGGGCGCGGGGACACTCATACCGAACCCTCGCTTCGCTCGGCCCCGCATGCGCGAGGCACGCACCCTGTGATCCACCGGCCTCCGGCCGGGTTCCGCTCCCTCATGGGCACACTGCCTCGTCCCCGGTGATCGCCGAGATCCGGCCCGGCTTCTGCGGCGGCTCCTCGGCCCGTACCCGCTGCACCGTCCCCTGGCCCTGGCCCACCGTCACCTGCATCACCGGCCCCCGCCCGGCCGCCGGCCGCAGCTGCGCGCCCGGCAGCGCGGCGGCCAGTGAGCGGGCCGAGCGGTCCCAGCGCGGGTCGTAGACGATGGCCGTCCGGGGCACCTTGCCGTGAGCGGAATTGCCGGGGACGCCGGTGGTGGCGAAGCCGGTGGCGTGCAGCTCCTTCGCCACCGTGGCGGCGAGACCGGCCCGGTCGCTGCCGTTGTCGACCCGCACCTGGACCTGGCCCGGCGGGATGTCCACGACCCTGGCCCGCGGCTCGTCCCGGTCCCGGGGCGCCGTGATCGGCTGGTCCTCGCGGATCGCCCGGAACAGCTTCGGGGCCTGCACCGGGTCCCAGCGCACGGTCGAGCCGACCCCCGGCACCGGCCGGGCCACATCGCCCAGCGGCACGGACGTGAACTCCGACGACGACGGGGTGAAGCCCCGCATCGCCTGCCCGAGGTCCACCAGGTCGCCGGCCCCGAAGCCCGAATCGGCCCGTACGGACCGCAGCATCGTGTCGGCGACGTCCCTGAAGCGGATGGGGTTCATCAGCACTCCGGAGGAGGTGATCTTGTGGATGAGAGCGGCCAGGAAGCGCTGCTGGCGCTGCATCCGGCCGAGGTCGGCGGAGCCGTCGAGATGCCGTGAGCGCACGTACTGAAGTGCCTGGCCACCGTTGAGCCGCGACTTGCCGACCGGCAGATCCAGCCCCGTGAAGCTGTCGTGCAGCGGCCGTACGGTGCAGATCTCCACCCCGCCGACCGCGTCCACGCTGCGCATGAAGCTGGTGAAGTCGACCTCCAGATAGTGGTCGATATGCACCCCCGTCATGTGCTCGACGGTCCGCACGGTGAGGCTGGGGCCGCCCTCGGCATAGGCCGCGTTCAGCTTGATGGGGTGCTGGGCGCGTTGGCGGCCGGTGACGGCGTCCGTGTGCGCGGGGACCTCGGCGTAGGAGTCGCGGGGCAGGCTGATCACGCTGGCGCGGTCCCGGTCGGCGGAGAGATGCACCAGCATCAGGGTGTCGGTGCAGTGACAGGGCGCCCCGCCCAGGTGGTACTTCTGCTTCTCCGCGGCGGTGAGCCGGTCGCGCCCGTCCGTGCCGACGACCAGGAAGTTCAGCCCGTCGCCGCCCCCGGGCCGGTTGCTCATGCCCTGGAAGGCGTCCACCCGGCCGATGCCGCTCTCCACCCCGGTGACCACGGCGTGGCCGACGCCGCTCGCGGCCAGCAGCAGCACGGACACGACGGCGCCGATCCGCAGCCCCCAGCGCGGGCCCGGCGGGCGCCGGCGCGTACCGGGCCGGGCGGCCCGGCGCCGGGCCGGACGGGGGAAGCGGAACGGCGCGGTCACGGGGGACACCTCCGCGGCTGGACGGCGTGAGCGGGGCCCGGCGGGGAGCGGGGCCGCACGGGAACGGGGCAGCAGGGGAGCGGGGCAAGTCGGGATCAATCGGACGAGGACACCGTAGGTCCATATGATCGGCTGCAAAGCGCCACACGCCGGGCATCCGGCATCCGGCCACCCGGCTGCGTCCGAGGGCGTCCCCCATTCGCGGTAACGTGGGCGCGATTCTGCAGTCTCCCGGCGGGCGCTGCCGTCGCTGGCGGCTCCGCCACGGGCCGTACCCCCGAGGAACCATGCCGCAGCAGCAGCCCCCGGCCGTCTCCGTGATCATGCCGGTGCTCAATGAGGAACGTCACCTGCGCAATTCGGTCCGGCACATCCTGGAGCAGGAGTACGCCGGTGAGATGGAGGTGGTGATCGCCCTCGGCCCGTCCACGGACCGTACGGACGAGATCGCCGCCGAGCTCGTCGCCGAGGACGCCCGGGTGCACACGGTGCCCAACCCCACCGGCCGCACGCCCGCCGCGCTGAACGCCGCGATCAAGGCTTCCCGGCACCCGATCGTGGTGCGCGTCGACGGCCACGGCATGCTCTCGCCGAATTACATCGCCACCGCCGTGCGCCTCCTGGAGGAGACCGGCGCCGCGAACGTCGGCGGCATCATGCACGCCGAGGGCGAGAACGCCTGGGAGGACGCGGTCGCCGCGGCGATGACCTCCAAGATCGGTGTGGGCAATGCCGCCTTCCACACGGGCGGGCAGGCCGGCCCCGCCGAGACCGTCTTCCTCGGCGTCTTCCGCCGCGAGGTGCTGGAGCAGCAGGGCGGCTACAACGAGGAGTTCATCCGCGCCCAGGACTGGGAGCTGAACTTCCGCATCCGGGAGGCCGGCGGCGCGATCTGGTTCTCGCCCGAGCTGAAGGTCCAGTACCGCCCGCGGCCGAGCATCAAGGCGCTGGCCAAGCAGTACAAGGACTACGGCAAGTGGCGCCATGTCGTCGCCCGCTACCACGCCGGTTCGATCAATCTGCGCTATCTCGCGCCGCCGACCGCGGTGTGCGCCATCGCGGCGGGCCTGGTGGTCGGTGCGGCCGTCACCCCCTGGGGCCTGGTCGTCCCGGCCGGCTATCTCGCCGCCATCACCGCGGGCTCGGTGCCGGCCGGCAAGGGGCTGTCGCTCAAGGCCCGCGTGCAGATCCCGGTCGCCCTGGCGACCATGCACATGGCCTGGGGCGCGGGCTTCCTGACCAGCCCCCGCTCACTCGCCAGGAAGGTCATCGCCAGCCGCCGCCCGGCGGTCATGACACCGGCGGCGGACGCGGAGTAACGGGGCACCTGCCCTCTACACCCGCCCACCCCCCGAAGGGGGGTGGGCGGCGGGGAAAAAACCAACTGGGCCGCAGCGCAACGCCGACCGGGGCAGACCCGGCCCTCCGCCCTGGAAGCGGCAGACCCGGCCCCCGCCTGGAAGCGGCAACCCGGGCCTCCCCGCCGAGAAGCGGCAACCCCGCCCCTCCGCCTAGAAGGTGTACGACGGATTCACCTTCATACAGGCCTTGGTGTCCTCACCGTTGAGCGCGTCGGCGCTGTCCGGTGCCTTGTCCGCGCCCTTCTCGTCGTCCGACTGCTCCGGGTACGCCGTACCGGTACGCCAGTCGTTGCCGACCACCAGCCGCATCCCGGTGGCCGAACTCGACTCCCGGACCGCGTCCTTGGGCAGTCCGAGCGCCTTCGCCAGCGCCAGGGCGTCGCCCCGCTGGGCCTTGTCCCGGTACGTGATCGTGGTGTCGGCCTGGGTGGTGAGCGCGGAGTCGGTGCCGGCCGAGGTGTAGCCCAGCCCGGACAGCTGCTGCTGGATGGCCGACGCGCGGCCGGAGACCGGGCCGTTCACCGTGCTGTTGGTGCCGTTCTGCACGACAACCTTCAGCTGGTCCTTGGGAGTTGACGGCTTGGGGGCCGGGGTGGCCTTCTTCTTCTTGTCCTTGCCGTCCAGCGCGGTGTCGTTGCGCAGCAGCCCGAAGGTCGCGTCCGCGTCGCCCGGCTTGGGCATGACATACGACTCGCCGGGGCCGTACTGCCAGGGCATGGTGACCATCGTGATGCGCTTGGTCGGCACCCGGCTGAGATCGCCGCCGAGGTCGTAGAGCTTCTTGACGGTGTCGAGCCCGTCGTCGACGGTCAGCGCGTTGGTCGCCGCCTCCGCCAGATCGCGCAGCTCCCCGGGGTTGGTGAGCTTGGCGTCCTTCTTCAGCTGACGGACCATCGAGTTCATGTACATGTGCTGGGCCTTGGCCCGGCCGATGTCGGTGTTGTCCTCGAAGCCGTAACGGGTGCGCAGCCACTGGAGGGCCTGGACGCCCTTGACGGAGTGGGTGCCCTTGGTGAGCTTCAGCCCGCTGCCGTGGCCCTTGCTGTCGTGCGAGTAGACGTTCCCGTCGACGCAGACCGGGACCCCGCCGATGGCGTCCGCCATGTCCACCACGCCGGCGAAGTCGACCATCATGAAGTGGTCGATGTAGATGCCGGTCAGCTCCTGCCAGGTGGCGAGGGTGCAGCCCGGACCGCCGTGCTGGAGCGACTGGTTGATGGCCGCGGAGGTCTGCGGAAAGACCTCATGCGTCTTCGGGTCGGTGCACCGGGGGATCGTCACCCGGGTGTCCCGGGGGATGGAGATCACCGACATGTTGCTGCGGTCCGCCGAGACATGCAGCAGCATCTGCACATCGGCGAGCGGCTTGCGGTCCGCGTCCTGGCGGGCTCCGCCGAGCTCGATGTTCTTGGCGTTGTTCCGGCCGTCGGAGCCCAGCAGCAGGATGTTCAGCGGGCTCTGCCCGAAGGCGTTGGGGTCCGGCTTCTTCAGGCCGCCCCCGCCCAGGGACCTCGGCGCCTTGCGGAGGTTGGCGTTGAGGTGCTCGTAGTACCAGTAGCCGGCACCCGCGCCGCCCACTATCAGGACGGCGAGGGTGAGGGCGGTCCACCGCAGCACCTTGCGGCCCGTGCGGCGCGGCTGCCCCCCTCGGCGGTGCCCGCCGCCGTCGGCGGGCACGTCCCCGTCCCCGTCCGCGGCGGCCACGGCACCGCCTTCGGGAGGCGTCCAGCCGGGTGCGTCCGGGGGCAGCCCCTTGTCCTCGTAGACGCCGTCGTCCCGGCCCGTCTCCGCTGCTTCCGGCCGGCGTCTGCGACGCGACCGGTCCCCACGCACACTGCTCTGCCCCATTCGGCCCTCTCCCCGTTGTCAGTTGTGCGCTCGGCGCCTCGGCAGGGCGGCCGGATCCCGCTCAATTCACTTTGCGCAGATGTTCTTGTCATCTGCATTGACGTTCTGCACCCCGTCCGGGGTTTCGGTCGGCGCCTCGATCGGTGAACCCGGCGCCTTGAAGTCCTTGCCGAGGACCAGCTTCATCGGCTGGCGGTCACCGGCGTTCTGCCCGGACTTCTTCAGCGCGCTCTTGGGCAGCCCCATCCAGTCGGCCAGAGTGGCGGCCTGGTCGGCCTGGTTGGGCGCGTATTCGAGGCGGGTGGCGGCCAGCTTCGCCGGTGCGTTGCCGGCGTTGGTGGAGAGCTTGGCGGCCTTGGTGTTCTGGAGCCAGTCCACGGTCTCCTGGGCCGAGCCGATCGGTCCGCCGCCGTTGGTGACATCGACGCGTACCGCCTCGGGCGGGGCCTTCTTGACCGGGGCGGCCTTCTTGCCCTTGCCCTTCTTGCCCTTGGCCAGGGTGTGGTCCGCCCGCACCATCGCGAACAGCGGGTCCGCCGCCGTCTTGTTGAGAATGACGGTGGCCGGGTCCTTGGGGTTGTCCAGCACCGGCACCGTGGCGAAGGTGATCTTGTCGATGTCGACCTTCTTGAGGTCGTTACCGAAGTCCAGCAGCTTCCCCGCCGTGCCGATACCGGTGTCGACGGTGAGCGCCTTGGTCGCCGCCTGGCTGACGTCGTAGAGCTTGCCCGGGCTGCTGAACGCGCTGGACTTCAGCTTGCGGATCAGCGAGCTGAGGAACTGCTGCTGCATCTTGATCCGGTCCAGGTCGCTGCCGAATCCGATGGCGTGCCGGGTACGGACGAACGCCAGCGCCTGCTCACCCTTGACGGTGTGCCGGCCGGCCTTCAACTTCAGGTGCGACTTGGGGTCGTTGAGGTCCTTGGCCGCGCACACCTCGACGCCGTCCACCGCAGTGGACAGCTCCTTGACGGCGTTGAAGTCGGCCATCATGAAGTGGTTGATCTTCAGCCCGGTCATCTGCTCGACGGTGCGCCAGGTGCAGCCGGGGTCCCGGCCCTCCTGGCCCAGGCTGGTGTTGAAGCGCACCTGGTTCTCGCCCGGGACGGTCTTCGTCGACCCGTCCTTCTGCTTCGTCGGGCAGTTGGGGATGTCGGTGATCATGTCGCGCGGGATGCTCAGCGCGGTGGCGTTCGTCCGGTCCTTGGAGATGTGCATCAGGATCGTGGTGTCCGCGTGCCCCACGCTGCCGACGTCGCCGTAGCCGCCGTTGCCCTTCCCGGAGCGGGAGTCGGTGCCGATGATCAGGAGATTCACCGGGCCGTCGGACACCGCGTCGTTCTCCACGCCGACATCGACCTTGGAGATGTTGCCGTCCAGCTCTTGGTAGATGTAGTACGCGGCGCCGCAGCCGGCGACGAGGACGAAGCCCACCACACCGGCGGTCCAGTGCAGCGCCCGCTTCTTCCCCGACTTCTTCGGCTTGCGCTTACGGCGGCCCGCCGGGCCCGCCTCCGCCGCCGTCGCTGTCGCCGTACGGGCGGCGGCGGCACGGCGCGCCGCCCGGCCGCCGGCCGGGCGCTCGCCGTCGCCGTCCACGGCGCTCTCGTCCCGCCGGCCGCGCTGGGTCGGCAGCGGCCGGGTGTCGGTGTCGCCGACCTCGGCGTCCCGCTTACGGGCGGCGCGTCTGCCGGCCGCAGTGCGGTCGGAGGGCCGAGCGGCGGCTTGACCAGGGTCAAGCCGCAGTTCGTAGTTGCCGGTGTCCGGATCGAACACCCACTGATCGGCGGGATCGACGTTGTTGTCGCCCGCCCGCCCACGGCCTTGCGCGTCCACGGTGCCTTGAGTCCTCCGTCGGTGCCACGCGGCGCCATCCCCTCAAGGCGCTCGGTAGGTCGATCGAGATTGCTGGTTCATCGGTCGGCTTGGTCGAGCGACCGGATCGCTCACACTATCCGCCCAGTTCAGCGCCCCGCGACGCTCGTGACAAATTCCACTTACCTACAACTGGGCAATCCGCCCAATCCATTCGAGTCGTCGGCTTGTTTTGCGGCCTCTTTATTCACAGGCCCCGTGTTCCGCCGTCGTCCCGGGAAACGCCGGACCGGAACTCGGCGCGGGCTCGGACGGGGTGTCCGGCCGGTCGTCCGAAGATCCGTTTCCGGTGCGGACCGGTTCCTCCCCGGCGTCCTGCGGGGGCGTCACGGTCACCCGAAGATCCCTGTGCAGCCGCGCGAAGAGCCGCCCGGCGTCCGGCTGCCGCAGCTCATCGCGATTGGGGTCCAGGTGGTACTCCTGCCGCGGCACGGTCATGAACTGAACCCGCTCGGTAGGAATGCGGCGGGTGCTGCGCACCAATTCGTACAGCCCCCTCAGGGAAGCGAGCCCGCTGTCCGTGGTCAGTGAACTCGTCGCGGCATCCAGCACCGGATACAGCCGCGTCGGATTGAGCAGGACACCATTGCTCTGCACTTTCTTCACGAGTGCGCCAAGAAATCGTTGTTGCCTCTCCATGCGCTGGGTATCGCTGCCGTTGCCCAGACTCTTTCGTGCCCGTACGTAACCGAGCGCGTCCTCACCGTGCAGGGTCTGCCGGCCGGCGGGCAGGGTGAGATGCGCCTCGGGATCACGCACCGGCTGCGGCAGACAGACCTCGACGCCGTCCACCGCGTCCACCATCTTCGTGAAGCCGACGAAGTCGATGATCAAGTAGTGGTCGATACGGATCCCGGTCAGCTTCTCGACCGTGCGGATCGTGCAGGCCGGGCCACCCGCCGCGAACGCCTCGTTGAACGGGGCCGGCCGCGGTGCGGTCTCCGTGCCGTCCGGGCGCTTGCAGTGCGGCAGCTCGACCACCAGATCGCGCGGGATGCTCACCGCGGTGGCGCTCTGCCGGTCCGCCGCTAGATGCAGCAGCATCGTCGTGTCCGAGCGCTGGCCGCGGCTGTGGCCGTACCGGACATTGCCGCCGGTACGGCTGTCGGAGCCGATCAGCAGCACGTTCCCGGCGTTCGGCGGGCCCGCCGGCGGCCGCTCGGACTCCCACTTCCGCAGCTCCCGCTCGGTGGCGCTGTCGGTGTGGATATTGCCGTTGAGCTTGGCGTACACCGCCCAGCCGGTACCGGCCCCGGCCAGTACGAAACCGGCGATCCCGAGCGCGACCCAGCGGCGCAGGTGCCACCGGTGCGGCGGGATGCGCGGCGGCCCCGGCCCGTCCGCTCCCCGGCCCCCGGCCGGGCGCGCGGCCCAGCCGGCGAACCTGGGGGGCTCGGGGGTCTCGGTCACGTGTGCGTCCATCCCTCACGGAGTCGGCGTCGCGCCCGCACGCAGGCTCGGACGGAACAAGAGACGGACGAAACCCGCGCATGGTTGTACGTACTCAAGATCCTGGCCTGAAACGGACGTACCGGCCCGCCCGGGGCGCGTCCGGTCCGCCGGACGGGGGAGCGCCGCTTCCTCAGTGCGGCAGCGGCGCCCGGAACGTGATCTTCTCGCTGTTCTCCCGGTCGGCCATGCCCTCGGCGCCCAGCCGGTCCAGGTGGCGGCACAGCACCACGGAGCCACCGGTCACCAGCGGTGCGTACAGCCCGTACGACAGGCCCTGCCAGGTGTCGTAGCCCAGCCCCGACAGCACCCGGGGCGCCTGTGGGAGTCCGGCCGCTTCCGCGTCCGCCAGCGCACGTGCCACGATCCCGGCCCCGGTCAGCTCCTCGCCGCCGACGGCCAGCGCCGCGGCACCCGCGTCCACCGGTGCGAACGGCGCGAACCGGTCACCCTGGCCCGGCACCTCGACGGCGTAGTCCGCGAAGCCCGCCGGCGGCTGCGGGAAGCGGCCGCCCAGCGGACGCAGCGCCAGCGCCACCCGCTCCCCGGAGCAGGCGAGCGCCGCCTCCAGCCGGTCCGGCCCGGCGACCACGAGATCGGCGGCGGCCGGATCGCCGTCCACCTCCGCCAGCACGCCCACGGACGAACAGGCCAGCAGCCAGACGGCGGTCTGCCAGTGCGCGGGCAGCAGCAGCGCGAGCCGGTCGCCGGGCTCGGCGGCCAGATCGCCCTGGAGGTAGTTGGCGGTCTTGGCCACCCAATTGGCGAAGGTCGCGACGGACAGTTCCACGCGCTCGCCGGTGGCGTCGTCGTAGAAGGTCACCAGCGGGCGGGCCGGGTCCGCGGCGAGCGCGGAACTCAGCAGGTCGGCGGGGGTGCGTTCGGTGGCGTTCATCGCGGCCAGGGTACGCGCGGCGCCGGTTGGCGGCGGGTCGGGCCCGACGGGGCCGCGCCACCGGATCGGCCGATGCCCCGTCAGATCACCGTTGGCGCGTTCGCTCCGGACATGTCCAGGATTTTGACCATGCGCCCCTTCCTTGCGACCTGTCTCGGAGCCGTGTGCACCGCCGTCCTCGCCCTGCCCCTCGTGCCGGTGACCGGTGCGAGCGCCGCCCCCGCCGCCGCGCCGCACCCCGCCCGCTCCGGTGAGCTGCCGGGCAGCACCCAGTCCCTGCCGGTGGCGGCGCTCGGCGCACCCGCCCCGCGCCCCGACGCCCGGGACGCCACCCCGGCGCCCACGCCCCAGTCGCTCGGCCTGCCGGCCCGCACCGTACGGCCGTTCTCACTCCTCGGGGTCGTCTGGGACGACGCCGCCGCCGAGCTGCGGGGCCGGGTCCAGGTCCGCACCCGCGCCACCGGCAGCGGCGACTGGTCCGGCTGGCAGGACGTCCAGGTCCACAACGACGACGCCCCCGACCTCGGTTCCGCCGAGCGGCGCGACAGCGAGGTACGCGGCAGCACCGCACCGCTGTGGGTCGGCGACTCCGACGCCGTCCAACTGCGCATCACCCCCGAGGCCCGCCACCGCGCCCGGGCCACCCTCCCGGTCGGACTTCGGCTGGAACTCGTCGATCCCGGCAGACCGCCGCGCGCCGTCCGCGGCGCACACGCCGACCCCCCGGCCCCGCTCACCCCCGAGGCCACCGCCGCCTCCGCCGCCAACACCAAGCTCGCCCCGCTCGGCGCCACCGAGATCCCGGCCCTCGACCAGGCCGCCTCCCAGGCCGATATCGCCGCGGTGGACGGGGCGCCGCCGGGCCACACCCACATCGGGCCACGCCCCCGGATCGTCACCCGGGCCGGCTGGGGCGCCGACGAGCAGCTGCGCGAAAAGGCCTTCACCTACACCCGTACCGTCCGCGCCGCCTTCGTCCACCACAGCGGCTCGGGCAACAACTACGACTGCGCCGAGGCCCCTTCACTGATCCGCGCCATGTACCGCTTCCACGTCAAGAGCAACCACTGGCGCGACCTCGGCTACAACTTCCTCATCGACAAGTGCGGAACGGTCTACGAGGGCCGCGCCGGCGGCGTCGCCAAACCCGTCATGGGCGCCCACACCCTCGGCTTCAACACCGACAGCACCGGGATCGCCGTCCTCGGCACCTTCACCGACGACGAGCCTCCCCAGCCCGCCGTCGAGGCCATCGCCCGGCTGACGGCCTGGAAGCTCGGCCTCTACAGCGTCGATCCGCGCGCCACCACCCAGCTGCTGTCCGGTGGCGGAAACCGCTTCCCCAAGGGCACCAAGGTCCCGCTGCACGTCATTTCCGGCCACCGGGACGGCTTCACCACCGACTGCCCCGGCGTCCACCTCTACGACAAGCTGGCCGCCACCCGCCTCGCCGCGGCCAACCTCCAGGGCCGCTGAGCCGCTTCTCGGCCGGGGCACGACGGCACCTTCGGCATCTTCCGGGTTTGCGCGGGTCTGTCACGGTGCAGGCTGCGGGGACCACTGAACCGTTCCCGCGGCGGGCTCGTCCTAGCTGCCACGACGTCCGCCTCCCTCCCGTGGCCTGAAACGGCACGGGAGCGCCCCACCAGCGGGCCGCCCGGGAGCCCGTCTGCCTACACTGGTCCGCCGATCGGCCGACCCCAGCAGGAAGCAGAGAAGACAAGGTGACTGAAGCGATCCTCCTGGTCGGCGGCAAGGGCACCCGGCTGCGCCCGCTGACGGTGCATACGCCCAAGCCCATGGTCCCGGCGGCGGGCGTGCCGTTCCTCACCCACCAACTGGCCCGCGCCCGGGCAGCCGGCGTCGAGCACATCGTCCTCGCCACCTCCTACCTCGCCGAGGTCTTCGAGCCGTATTTCGGCGACGGATCGGCACTCGGCCTGCACCTGGAGTACGTCACCGAAGAGGAGCCGCTGGGCACCGGCGGCGCCATCCGCAATGTCGCCTCGCGGCTGCACTCCGCCCCCGACGACCCGGTGCTGATCTTCAACGGCGACATCCTCACCGGCCTGGACATCGCCGCCCTCGTCGGCACCCACCGCACCTCCGGCGCCGATGTCTCCCTGCACCTCACCCGGGTCGAGGACCCGCGCGCCTTCGGCCTGGTGCCCACCGACGACACCGGCCGGGTCACCGCCTTCCTGGAGAAGCCGCAGACCCCCGAGGAGATCGTCACCGACCAGATCAACGCCGGTGCCTATGTCTTCAACCGGTCGGTCATCGACACCATCCCGGCCGGCCGCCCGGTCTCCGTGGAACGCGAGACCTTCCCCGGCCTGCTCGCCGACGGCGCCCACCTCCAGGGCATGGTCGACTCCACGTACTGGCTCGACCTCGGCACCCCGCAGGCCTTCGTCCGCGGCTCCGCCGACCTGGTCCTCGGCCGCGCCCCGTCCCCGGCGGTGCCCGGCCGCTGCGGGGACCGCCTGATCCTGGAGACCGCCGAGGTCGCCACCGACGCCAAGCTCACCGGCGGCACCGTCGTCGGCCCGCGCACCGTCATCGGCGCCGGCGCCGAGATCGACGGCAGCGCCGTCCTCGACGGCGCGGTCATCGAACCGGGCGCCCGCATCCGTGACTCGCTGATCGGCGCCGGCGCGCACATCGGGGCCCGTACGGTCCTGGACGGCGCGGTCATCGGCGACGGCGCCCGGATCGGCGCCGACAACGAGCTGCGCGACGGCCTCCGCGTCTGGTGCGACGCCGACATCCCCGCCGGCTCGGTGCGCTTCTCGTCCGACCAGTAGGCGGCGGCCGACGGCTCCGGGCGGGCTGTCAGGCCTGGCACGCGTCCTGTGGCTCGTGGGGCGCGTCGCGTCGCTTCGGCCAGCCGCTCAGGCCCGCCCGGCTGTTACGGCTCGCCCGGCTGTTCCGGCTGCGCCCGGTCGCTTTGGCCCGCCCGGCTGTTACGGCCGCGCCCCGCCGCTCCGGCCCGCCCGGTCGCTCCGGCCGTCCCCCCGCCGCTCCCGCCGCCCCCGGGAATACCGCCCCACCCCACCCCGTTGTCGGCCCCGAGGGGGCGCTCGCTACCCCTACGGGATGTGTTCGCCCACCCCCTACGGACCCGCCTACGGCCCACCCCCGCGGCCCGCCCCGCTGTCACCCCCATCGCCTAACCTGGCCGCATGCCCGCCCGTACCTGGGACCCGCCCGGCCCGCTCGACCTGCACCGCACGCTCGGGGTGCTCCAGCGCGGCCCCGGCGACCCCGCGTTCGGGGTGCGCGACGGCGAGCTGTGGCGCGCCTGCCGTACGCCCGAGGGGCCCGGCACGCTCCGTATCGCGGCCCGTCCGGCCGCCGGCCAGATCGAGGCCGAGGCGTGGGGACCGGGCGCCGACTGGCTGCTCGACCGCCTCCCCGAGCTGCTGGGGGAGTCCGATGACCCGGCGCGGCTGACCGCCCGCCACCGCATCGTCCATGAGGCCCGCCGTCGCCACCCCGGCGTCCGGCTGGCGCGCACCGGCCTGGTCCTGGAGTCGCTGATCCCCTCGATCCTGGAGCAGAAGGTCACCAGCGACGAGGCCTACCGCGCCTGGCGCCTGCTGCTCCAGCGGCACGGCGAGCCCGCCCCCGGCCCCTGGGAGCGGATGCGGGTGATGCCGGAGCCGCGCGGCTGGGCGCTTATCCCCTCCTGGGAGTGGCACCGCGCGGGCGTCGACGCCAAGCGCTCGTCCGCGATCCTGCGCGCCGTACGGGCCGCCCGCCGGATGGAGGAAGCCGCGCGGATGGACCTCGCGGACGCCACCCGGCGGCTCATGGCGCTGCCCGGCATCGGCCCCTGGACCGCCGCGGAGACGCTTCAGCGCACCCTCGGCGCCCCGGACGCGATCACGGTCGGCGATCTGCATCTGCCGAAGATCATCGGCTACGCCCTCACCGGCCGCCGCGGCACCACCGACGAGGAGATGCTCGAACTCCTCGCGCCCTACGAGGGCCAGCGGCACCGCGCCGCCCGGCTGATCCTGCTCTCCGGCCGCGTCCCGCCGCGCCGCGCCCCGCGCTTCCCCGTGGGGGACATAGCCCGGCTGTGACCGGTGCGCGGGGCCGCGGGGCAGCGCACCACGACGAAGCGCATCAGCGCACCGCGACGAAGCGGGTCAGCGCACCACGACGAAGTCGTCGGCGGCCCGCGCCGGGCGTGCCGGCGGTGCGGTCGCCGCACGCCCGATGGCCACCGCCCCCATCGGCTCCCAGTCGGCCGGCAGCCCGAGCACGTCCCGGACCACCTCCCGGCAGAACATCGTGGACGACACCCAGGCGGAGCCGAGCCGTTCGCCGGCCAGTGCGACCAGGAAGTTCTGTATCCCCGCGCCGTGGGCCACCAGGAACATCTCGCGTTCCGCCGTGCTCCGCCGCGCGTCGGGGTAGGGGTGCGAGCCGTCCGTCACCATGCACGGCACCGCCAGATACGGCGCGGCCCGCAGTACGTCGCCGCGCCGGATCCGCTTGGCGATGGACTCCTCCGACTTGCCGTCCCGGCGCAGATCCGCGATCCAGGCGTCCCGCATCGCGTCCAGCAACCGCGCCCGCGCCCGCGGTGTCTCCAGGAGCACGAACCGCCAGGGCGTGGTGTGGTGCGGTGCCGGGGCGGTGACCGCCGCCGCCACCGCGCGCCGGACCGCCCCCGGATCGACCGGCTCGTCGGTGAAGGCGCGCACCGTACGCCGCCCCGTCACCGCTTCCCGTACGGCCTCCGAGGTGCCCAGCCGGAACATGTCGTCCTCGGGGCTGCGCACCATGACACGCGCCCCGGTGCTCTCGCCGGTCTCCCCGACGAGATGGCCGAGCCCCCGCACCACCGCGACCGGCAGCCCGGCGGCCTTGCCCTTCACCAGGTCGCCCGCGGCGGCCAGTTCGTCGGCGGTGGCCACCACCGTCGCGCTGAGCGGATTGCCGTACGCGTCCGTGCCGCCGCGCAGATCGTCCAGCACCCGCACCCCGGCCGCGCCGATGGCGACATCGGTGAGCCCGTTGCGCCAGGGCCGGCCGAAGGTGTCGCTGATGACGACACCGACGTCGACGCCGAGCGCGGCGCGCAGGCCCGCGCGCAGGGCCCGCGCCGAGGCGTCCGGGTCCTCCGGCAGCAACAGCACCGTCCCCGAGGGGGTGTTGGAGGCATCGACACCGGCCGCGGCCATCACCAGCCCCTGCCGGTTCTGCACGATCCGCAGTGTGCCGCGGCGCGCCACCACCCGCACCGTCTCCTGATCGATCGCCGCCTCCCGGTCGGCGGCCTCGACCACCCGGCCCTCGGCCTTGCTGACGATCTTCGACGTCACCAACAGCACGTCGCCGTCGACGAGTCGGGGCACTCCGTCGGCGGTCGCCGCGGCCACGATCAGCTTGACGAGGTCGTCGCCGGGCCGCACCTCGGGCACCCCCGGCAGCGCCCACACCCGGTAGGCGGGCACCCCGTCGGCGTCGTTCACGCCCGGACCTCCGCGGCCAGCTCCAGCGCCTCACGCACCATCGCGGCCGTGGCGTCCAGGTCCGTCATCATCAGCGGCACGGCCCGGCAGCGGATCCCGGCCGCCTCGACCTCGGCCACCGCATCCGCGTCGACGGAGTCGACCAGCCAGCCGTCCAGCAGCCCGGACCCGTAGTGGCGGGCCACGGCCGCGGCGGTCGCCTCCACCCCTACGGCCGCCAGCACCTTGTCGGCCATACCGCGGACCGGGGCGTCGCCGACGATCGGCGAGAGTCCGACCACCGGCACCCCGGCCTCCGCGATGGCCTCCCGGATACCCGGCACCGCCAGGATCGTGCCGATACTGACCACCGGATTGGACGGCGGGAACAGCACCACATCCGCCGCGGCGATGGCCTCCAGCACGCCCGGGGCGGGCTTGGCCTGATCGGCGCCGACCGGGACCACGGCATGGGCGGGCACCGAGGCCCGCAGCCGCACCCAGTACTCCTGGAAGTGGATCGCCTTGCGCTCGCCCTCTTCGTCGACGGCCACATGGGTCTCGACCCGGTCGTCGGACATCGGCAGCAGCCGCACACCGGGCTTCCAGCGCGCGCACAGCGCCTCGGTGACGGCGCTGAGCGGATATCCGGCGCCGATCATCTGGGTCCGCACGATGTGGGTGGCGAAGTCCCGGTCACCGAGCCCGAACCACTCGGGGCCGACGCCGTAGGCGGCCAACTCCTCCTTCACCCGGAAGGTTTCGTCGGTACGGCCCCAGCCCTGCTCCTCGTTGATGCCGCCGCCGAGCGTGTACATGACGGTGTCGAGGTCGGGACACACCTTGAGCCCGAACAGATGGATGTCGTCACCGGTGTTCCCGATGACGGTGATGTCCGCGTCCGGAGCCGCTGCCTTCAGTCCCCGCAGAAAGCGGGCGCCGCCGATACCGCCGGCCAGAACCACGATTCGCATAGCAACAGTGTGTCAGCCGGAGGCTGTCTCGATGAGGGGCGGTGGCCGGGCGACGGGCGGGCACGGCAGTGCTGAACGCCCGCGGTGTCAGGGGGCCAGTATCCCGGGCGGCGCGGTGGCGGCCCCGGCGTCCGTGGCCTGGCTGGGGTGCATCGGCATATTGGTCAGCCCGGGGAAGTACACATGCAGGCTGACGGCCGGGGTCAGGGCGTCGTTGACGACCTCGTGGACGTAGCCGGGGGCGAACACCCGCTGGGCGCCGGCCGTGAGCGAACGGGGCCCGCCCTCGACGTGCTCGGTCAACTCGCCTTCCAGGACGGTCAGCACACCGGAGGACGCCCCGTGGTCGTGCCGGCCGCTGCCCTGCCCGGGCACCCAGCTGAGCAGCCACACCTCGTAGCCGGGTCCGGTGCGCAGCCGGTGGTACCAGCGGGTGGTGGCGTCGTAGCGGACCAGCGGGGCCCAGGCGGCGCGGTCGGCGGCGATCGAGCGGGCCAGCCCCGCGAAGCCGGCGACGGTGGCCGGGTGGGCGGGGACGGGCGGCAGCAGGTGGGGGATGGCGAGCGGGTCGCCGGCGATCTGGACGTCGCTGTTCATGGCGTTTCGGGTTCCTCGGCAAAAGTGCTGGGGTGACGCGGGGGCTGCGGCGCGGCGCGGGCTCTCCCTGTGGGGGGCGTGGCGCGGCGGCGCGGAGCGGAAGGCGCTGCGGGGTGGTGCGAGCGAAAAGGCTGGAGCTCAGTGGCTACGACAGCTGGAACAGCGACAGCGAGCCTGCGCAGCGCAGAGCGACCCGTAGGCACGGGTCAGTCGGAGCGCGAGGGTCGTTGGCATGGGGTCAAGGAGACCGGGTTCGCGGCGCGATGTCAATTGGATGTCTGGTTTGACGTAAATCTTTCACCTCATCCGGTTACTCCGCCCGGCGAAAGGTTTGTGCAGCTTCCGGCGCGGAGACATCGACCGGCAACCGCGCTTTCAAACGCCGAGGCGGTCCCGTGATCCGTCTGTGATCTCCCCCGCTTCGGCGGCGCGGGGTGCAACGTGAACGCCGCCTGGTCGCGTCTTGGTGAGTGAAGAGGACGTGCCGGGTGGCACGCCCGGGAAAGTGTCCTGGTTTTTACTGATTTGAACACTTTCCGCATCCGCTTGGTTCCGCCGAGTGAATAAGAGGCTCAATAGCAGATCTCGGCTTGACTGGCCCGGATCACCACACTTGTAATTTCACTCGTGTCGTTCAGCCGAAATCGATCACGGCTTGATCACGGGGACGTAAAGACAGACGAGGGGCGCACATGACCGAGCTGTTCCAGGAATTGCTGGTCGAGGAGGCGGATGAGGAGCTCGGCTGGCAGGAGCGCGCACTGTGCGCCCAGACCGACCCCGAGTCCTTCTTCCCGGAGAAGGGTGGCTCCACCCGCGAGGCCAAGAAGGTCTGTCTCGCCTGCGAAGTCCGGTCCGAATGCCTTGAGTACGCGCTCGCCAATGACGAGCGCTTCGGTATTTGGGGCGGTCTGTCCGAGCGCGAGCGGCGCCGGCTGAAGAAGGCCGCCGTCTGACGATGACAGCGCAGCCGGCCGGACCGACGGCGGGCGGCCCCGTGGACCACGCCGCCGCACCCCCTCAACTCCCCATATCCCCCTATAGCGAACACTCCGCCTCCAGCGACCCGGTCGCCGGAGGCGGACTGCTGTATGGACCCGGTCGGGGCACCGGCGCGAACCATTAGTGTGGGGCACCGTCCGAGATGCGCCGCCGCCCCACGGGATGCGCGCGTCGCCTCGTAGTCCGTCGCAGTGTCTTCCGGGGGCGGTGGCCCAGCGCGACTTCGCCGCGGGCCTTCGAACTCCCGGGTCCGGAGGGCCCGTACCTCGATGTCCGTGCACAGCCAGTCGGCGGCCCAGGCCGCCTCACATGCAGCTGCCACCCCAGAGTTCCCGCGGCACGTCGTCACCGCCGTGATCGTCTCCCATGACGGTGCCCGCTGGCTGCCCGACGCGCTCACCGGCCTGCTCGGCCAGGAGCGCCCGGTGCAGAACGTCATCGGCGCCGACACCGGCAGCGCAGACCACTCCGCCCAGCTGCTCGCCGAGGCCATCGGGGACCAGCGGGTGCTGCACCTCGCCCGCCGCTCCGGATTCGGCACCGCCGTCGACGAAGCGGTCCGCACGGCCCCCGTGCTCACCCCCGACGACCTGCCGTATCTGCGCCGGCCCAGCGGCTGGGACCCGGTCACCCGCACCTGGCGCGACGAGGCGTACGAGATGCCGGAGTTGCCGCACGGCGAACCGGTCCAGTGGCTGTGGCTGCTGCACGACGACTGCGCACCCGAGCCGGACGCGCTCGCCGAGCTGCTGCGGGTCGCCGACGCCAGCCCCTCCACCGTCATCGTCGGCGCCAAGCTGCGCAGCTGGTACGACCGCCGGCAACTGCTCGAAGCCGGGGTCAGCATCGCGCGCAGCGGCCGCCGTTGGACCGGCCTGGACCGCCGCGAACAGGACCAGGGCCAGCACGACCAGGTGCGCTCGGTGCTGTCCGTCTCCACCGCCGGCATGCTCATCCGCCGGGACGTCTATGAGGAGTTGGGCGGCTTCGACCGCCGGCTGCCCCTGATGCGGGACGACGTCGACCTGTGCTGGCGCGCCCAGGCCGCCGGCCACCAGGTCCTGATCGCGCCGGAGGCCATCCTGCGGCACGCCGAGGCATCCGCCCGCGAACGCCGCCCCATCGACTGCGTCGGCCGCTCGGTCGCCAACCCGCACCGCGTCGACAAGGCCGGCGCGGTCTACACCCTGCTCGCCAACACCCGCGGCGCGACCCTCCCGTACGTCCTGCTCCGGCTGCTGATCGGCACCTTCCTGCGGGTGCTCGCGTACCTCGTCGGCAAGGTCCCGGGCCAGGCGCTGGACGAACTCGCCGGACTCTTCGGCACGCTGCTGCGGCCCGGCAAGATCCTCGCCGCGCGCAAACGGAGAGGCCGGCCCGCCGTCGACGCGAGCGAGCTGCGGCCGCTCTTTCCGCCACCCGGCGCCACCGTCCGGGCCACCGTCGAACAGGTCGCCGGCAACCTCGCCGGGCGGGCCGCACCGGATGTGGCCTCGGCCGGCCGGCACGGCGCGGTCGAGTCCGGGCCCGGCGGCGATGACGCCGACTTCCTGGAGATCGAGCAGTTCGCCCGGCTCAAGCGGATCGCCCGCAAACCGGCCCCGCTGCTCTTCCTCCTGCTGCTGGTGGTCTCGCTGGTCGCCTGCCGCGGACTGCTCGGCTCCGGCGCGCTGACCGGCGGCGCGATGCTGCCCGCGCCCGGCAGTGTGTCCGACCTGTGGTCGGCATATCTCGACAGCTGGCATGCGGTCGGCGTCGGCGGCAGCGCCTCCGCGCCGCCCTACCTGGCGATCGTCGCCCTGGTGTCGAGCGTCTTCTTCGGCAGCACCGGCTTCGCCGTCACCCTGCTGCTGGTCTGCTCCGTGCCGCTGGCCGGGCTCACCGCCTACTTCGCCTCCCGCCCGCTGGTCGCCTCCCGGCTGCTGCGGGCCTGGGGCAGCATCGCCTACGCCTTCCTGCCCGCGGCCGCCGGCGCGCTGGCGGGCGGCCGGCTGGGCACCGCGGTGCTCGCCGTCCTGCTGCCCCTGATGGCGCGGGCCGCGCTCGCCGCGAGCGGACTGCGGCTGCCCGTGGGCACCCGGCCCAGCTGGCGCGCCACCTGGGCGTACACCCTGCTGATCACCTTCACCATGGCCTTCACCCCGGTCGTCTGGCCGATCGCGGTGCTGCTCGGCATCGGTCTGCTGGTGCTGCGCTTCCTGGATGGCAGCCGTGACCAGATGCTCGCCTACGGGCTGCGCTTCCTGGTCGTGGCCGTGGTGCCGTTCGTGGTGCTCGCGCCCTGGTCGCTGTCGTTGCTGAGCCGGCCGTCCGCCTTCTTCCAGGAGGCCGGGCTCGACTACGGCGCCGGTTCGGCCTCCGTGCTCGACCTCATCGGGCTCAGCCCCGGCGGTCCCAAGGCCGCCGGCGGCGTGTTGTTCTTCGGCATCGTCCTGGCCGCGCTCGCCGCGACGCTGCGCGACGAGCGGCAGCGCGCGATCCGTACCGCCTGGGCGGTGGCGCTGACCGGGCTGCTGCTCGCGGCGCTGGGCAACGGTTCCGGCTGGACCGGGCCCGCGATGCTGGTCTACGGGCTGGCGCTGCTGTGTGCCGCGGCGATCGGCGCGGAGGGCATCCGGACCCGGATGGCCAGCCTCGGCTTCGGCTGGAAGCAGCCGGTCGCCGTGCTGATCGCGCTGGCGTCCGTGCTCGCCCCGCTCTACGCCGCGGTCAGCTGGATGATCACCGGCGCGTCCGGTCCGCTGGAGCGGCGCACCCCGGAGCAGGTCCCGGCGTTCGTCGCCGAGGAGTCCGGCACCGCCGACCGGGCCCGCACCCTGGTCCTCGACGGCTCGCCCGGTCATGTCGACTACACCCTCGTCCGCGGCTCCGGCGCCCGGCTCGGCGATGCCGATCTGGCCGCCGCGGCGGGCGAGGACAAGCGGCTCGGCGGCATCGTCGCCCACCTCGTGGCCGGCTCCGGCGCCGACCAGACCAACCAGCTCGGCGGCTACGCGGTCCGCTACGTCCTGGTCAGGGACGGGGCGCCGCGCGAAATGGGCCGGGTGCTGGACGCGACGCCGGGCCTGACCCGGCTCAGCCAGGACGACGGCAGCGCCCTGTGGCGCGTCGACCGCCGGGTCTCGCGGGTCTCCATCGTCCCGGGCGCCGCCAAGGACGGCACCAGCGCGGGCGAGACCGCCGCACCCGTCGCCGTACCCGCCGGCCCCGTCGAGGCACACACCAAGGTGCCCGGCGGAGACAGCGGCCGGGTGCTGCGCCTCGCGGACGCCGCGGACGAGGGCTGGCAGGCCACCCTCGACGGCACCCCGCTCAAGCCGGTGACCGTCGACGGCTGGGCCCAGGGCTTCGCGCTCCCCGCGGGCGGCGGCACCCTTGACCTCACCCACGAGAACCCGATCGGCCACACCCTCTGGCTGTGGGCCCAGGGCCTGCTCGCCGTCGTCCTGGTGGTGCTGGCGCTGCCGGGCCGCCGCCGGGAGATCGATGACGACCTCCCGGAGGACGCGGCCGCCGCGCAGGCCGCCGCGGTGTCCGGCGACGGCCGGCGGGCGCGGCGCCTGCGGGCCCAGGCCGAGGCGGCCGGCGCCCCCGAGGCGGCCGGGCCCGGCGTCCCCGCCGCGCGCGCCGGCGAGCAGCCGCCCGCCCCGGCCGACGGCCCGGCGGCCGCATCGGCCCCCGGCCAGGACGCGGTCCAGGCCGCCGCCCCCACCGCTCCCGGCGACCCGTATGCGGCGGTGCCGCAGCAGCCGTCCTACGAGGAGTGGCAGGCCGCCCAGCAGGGCGTGCCGGACGGCACCGTGCCCCCGGGCGACCCCGGCGGACAGCAGCCCTACGCCCCCGACCCGTTCCAGGCCGGGCAGTACGGCCAGCCGTACCCGCCGGCCGATCCCTACCAGGCCCCCGGCCCGTACGCGGACCCCTACCAGGCGGGCGCCTACGACCCGTACGGCTACGGGCAGCAGCAGTACGGCGACGGCGGGCCGCAGCACCAGCAGCCCTACGACGACGGCACCGAGTACCCGGGGTACTCCGGCTCCTACCCCGAGCCGCGCCGTGACGGGAGCGACCAGCAGTGAAGCGCACCATGATGTCCCTGATCGGCGTGGCCGTCGCGCTGGCCGCGGTCACCGGCGTCGCCGCCGTGGCCGCCCCGGACGGCGACGGCCGGGACGCCCCGCGCGGTGGCAGCCGGCTGCCCGTCCAGCGCTCCGCGCTCCTCTGCCCGGCCCCGACCTCCTCCGAGGTCGGCGAGACCGCCTACACCGCCTTCGCCCCCAAGGGCGCCGCGGCCGGTGCGGACGGCAAGAAGGGCACCGCCGAGCTGCGGCCCGCCGGGACCGTGCGGGATGCCGGCGACGGGGCCGGCGGCAAGGGCGGGAAGAAGGGCAAGGACAAGGGCGCCGCGGACGCCGCGGCCGGGCAGACCGTCGCCCCCCGCGACACCAAGCCCGTCGTGCCCCTCCAGGAGGCCGGCAAGCCGGTCATCGCGACCACCGACAAGCCCGACGCTCCCGCCCTCGTGGGCTCCGCGGACGGCATGTTCGCGCCCGGCTGGACCGTGCAGCAGACCACCTCCGTCGCCGCCGGCGCGGGCCGCGGCCTCCTCGGGCTGAGCTGCACCACCCCCGACACCACGTTCTGGTTCCCCGGCGTCAGCACCGCCACCGACCGCCAGGACTACGTCCACCTCACCAACCCCGACGCGGTCCCGGCCGTCGTCGACCTCGAACTCCACGGCAAGGACGGCTCGTTGGCGGGCTCGGCGGGGGAGGACATCTCCGTACCGCCGCACACCACGGTCCCGGTGCTGCTCTCCACGCTGACCGCCACGCCCACCACCAACGCCTCGCTGCATGTCGTCGCGCGGGAGGGCCGGGTGGGCGCCGCGGTCCAGGCGAGCGACGGCAAGCTCGGCAGCGACTGGCTGCCGCCCGCCGCCGATCCGGCGCCGAGCGTGGTGCTGCCCGGCATCCCGAAGGACGCCACCTCCGTGCGGCTGGTCGCCCTCGCGCCCGGTGAGTCCGACGCCGATCTGAAGGTCCAACTGGCCACCCCGACCGGGCTGATCACGCCCGCCGGGCTGGAGTCCCTGCACCTCAAGAGCGGGATGACCACCGCCGTGGACCTCAAGGACCTCACCAAGGGCGAGGCCGGTTCGCTGGTGCTCACGCCCTCCGACAGTGACTCCAAGGCCCCGGTCACGGCCGCGCTGCGGGTCACCCGCGGCAAGGGCGCCAAGCAGGAGATGGCGTTCATCCCCGCGACCCGGCCGGTCGAGAAGCGCGCCACGGCCGCCGACAACCGCGACCGCGGCAGCACCCTGTCGCTGGTCGCGCCGGAGAAGGGCAAGGACGCCAAGGTGAAGGTCACCGCGTCGGCGGGCAGCGGCGGCGGCACCCCGGTCACCAAGACCTACACGGTCAAGGGCGGCAGCAGCCTTGATGTCGAGCCGCCCCGCCCGCAGGGGCTGAAGGGGACCTACGCCCTGACGGTGGAGCCGGAGCCCGGCAGCGGTCCCGTCTACGCGGCCCGGATGCTCGCCCGCCCCCAGGGCGGCCTACCCGCGTTCACCGTCCAGCCGCTGCCCGACGACCGCGGTTCGGTCCTCGTCCCGGCCGCGGGCCAGGACCTGTCGGTCCTCACGAACTGAACCGCGCACCCGTCCCCGGACCCGCGCGGCGGCCTCACTCCTGGCCGTAGCGCGGGTCCACCGACTCCGGGGCCAGCCCCAGGAGTTCGGCGACCTGCTCGACCACGACCTCATGGACGAGCAGCGCCCGCTCGTCGCGGCCCTTCGTACGGATCTCCACCGGCCTCCGGTAGATCACGATCCGGTCGCGATGTCCGCCCGCAGCCGGCAGCATCCGCCCCAGTGGCACGGTCTCCGCTTCGGCGGCCGCGTCCGGCCCGTCGTCCGGGCCGAAACCGGGCACCTCCAGGACCAGGAAGTCGACCTGGGAGAGCTGTGGCCAGCGGCGCTCCAGCCGGTCCCGGGAGTCATACACAAGATCCACGAAGGCCTCGGCACGGGTCACCGACAGCGGCACCTGGGGCGGCGCGATCGGGCCGCGCATGCCGCGGCCGTGGCGGTCGCGGCGGCGGAGCCGCGGCTCCGACGGTCGGGGAGGTACAGGGCTGTCCATCAGCATCGAGCGTAGCCGTCAAGGACCCCCGGACACCGGGGAGCGCGGCAAGACGTGGCATGTCGTCGGCTGACCGGACCTGTCCGCGATGTGTTCGTTTGCATCCCTGCATGAGATCGCAGATCGACGCCGGAATGGCAGGAAATGCATCGACTCGTGACGGGTTTCCGCGCCCCAGGCGGTCCGTCCCGGACCGGCCGGTCCAGGTCAGGTCGAGCGGGTGCAGGTCAGACGCATCGGACGAAGCGGGACGACACGGTTGGGTGAGCCGGGGGAGAGTCGTCGCGGCCCGCTCAAGAGTGCGGTACCGTCCAACGTCGTGAGCCCTGTACGTCGCTGTTCGCGCACTGCGTGCGGCCGCCCCGCCGTCGCAACGCTGACGTACGTCTATGCGGATTCGACCGCCGTGCTCGGACCGCTCGCCACCTACGCCGAACCGCACTGCTACGACCTGTGCGCCGAGCACTCCGAGCGCCTGACCGCGCCCCGCGGCTGGGAGGTCGTCCGCCTCGCCCTCGACTCCGGCCCGGCCCGCCCCAGCGGCGACGATCTCGAAGCCCTGGCGAACGCCGTGCGGGAAGCCGCCCGCCCCCAGGAACGCGCCGCCGGCGGCACCCACGCCCCCGGCGACCGCGACACCCACCCCATGGAGGTCGCCCGCCGCGGCCACCTCCGGGTGCTGCGCTCACCGGATTCCTGAACCCGCGCCGACGGCCCCGGCCCGTCCGCCGCATCCGGCCAACTACGGCGCCGCGGCGGCATGCACACGGGGACAGCGGGCCACCGCACAGGGCCGCCCGGTAGGTTGGGAGGACATAGAGACTCTCCAGGAGGGCTGGCTGTGACTGATCTGTCGCAGATCGTGAAGGCGTACGACGTACGCGGCGTCGTCCCCGCCCAGTGGGACGAACCCCTGGCCGAGCTGTTCGGGGCGGCCTTCGTCGAGGTCACCGCCGCGGACGCGATCGTGATCGGCCACGACATGCGGCCCTCCTCGCCCGGCCTGTCGGGCGCCTTCGCGCGCGGTGCGGCGGCCCGCGGCGCGGACGTCACCCAGATCGGTCTCTGCTCGACCGACGAGCTGTACTTCGCCAGCGGCTCTCTCGGCCTGCCCGGCGCCATGTTCACCGCCTCGCACAACCCGGCCCAGTACAACGGCATCAAGATGTGCCGGGCCGGCGCGGCCCCGGTCGGCCAGGACACCGGCCTCGCCGACATCCGCGCACTGGTCGAGCGGTGGTCGGACGAGGGCGCCCCGGAACCGGTCGCCGGGCCCGGCACCGTCACCCGGCACGACGTCCTGGGCGACTACGCCGCCCATCTGCGCGGCCTGGTGGACCTCAGCGGCATCCGCCCGCTGAAGGTCGTGGTCGACGCGGGCAACGGCATGGGCGGCCACACCGTACCGACCGTCTTCGCGGGGCTGCCGCTCGAACTCGACGCGATGTACTTCGAGTTGGACGGCTCCTTCCCCAACCACGAGGCCAACCCGCTCGATCCCAAGAACATCGTCGACCTCCAGGCCCGGGTCCGCGAGACCGGCGCCGACCTCGGCCTCGCCTTCGACGGCGACGCCGACCGCTGCTTCGTCGTCGACGAGAACGGCGACCCGGTCTCCCCGTCCGCGATCACCGCCCTGGTCGCCGCCCGCGAGCTGGCCAAGCACCCCGGCGGCACGGTCATCCACAACCTGATCACCTCCTGGTCGGTGCCGGAGGTCGTCAGGGAGAGCGGCGGCGAGCCCGTCCGGACCCGCGTCGGGCACTCCTTCATCAAGGAGGAGATGGCCACCACCGGCGCCATCTTCGGCGGCGAACACTCCGCGCACTACTACTTCCGCGACTTCTGGAACGCCGACACCGGCATGCTCGCCGCGATGCACGTCCTCGCGGCCCTCGGCGGCCAGCAGGGCCCGCTGTCGCAGCTGGTCGCGCAGTACGACCGGTACGCGGCCTCCGGCGAGATCAACAGCACCGTCGACGACCAGACCGGCCGGCTCGCCGCGATCAAGACCGCCTACCAGGGCCGCGACGGCGTCACCCTCGACGAGCTGGACGGGCTGACCGTCACCGCCGACGACTGGTGGTTCAACGTCCGCGCCTCCAACACCGAGCCGCTGCTCCGGCTGAACGTCGAGGCCCGCGACACCGCCACCGCCGACCGGATCCGCGACGAGGCCCTGGCGATCATCCGCGGCTGAGCCCCCGCGCCCCGCCGCACGAGCCACGCGGCGGCCATCGGAGCACGTCGCCGAGGGGGCGGGCGGCAGCGGTCTCCCCGCCGCCCGCACCCCCGCGCACCACCCGGAATCACCGCCGAGCACGCCTCCCGCCCCCGCCCGGCGGTACGCTGGCCACGCCGCAACCGCCCCGAAGGAGCAGCCTCCATGCCGGTCGAAGCCAGCTTGATCCAGATCCTTGCCTGCCCGGCATGCCATGCCCCCCTCCAGGACCGGACCGCGGACTCCGCGTCCGACCCCGAGCTGATCTGCACCTCCGGCGACTGCGGCCTCGCCTACCCCGTCCGGGACGGCATCCCCGTACTCCTCGTCGACGAAGCCCGCCGCCCCGCCTGACCGGCCGCCGCCGGGCCCGCCCCGGCGCCAACCGGCATACCCCCGCCCGATCCGGCGATTCGGAGGCCGCGCCCACCATGCTCGACGAGTCACTCCTCGACACCCCTGACGCGCTGGCCGGAGCCGACCGCTTCGGTCTGCTGCGCGGCGTCGCCGAATCCGGCGCCCGGGTCCGCACAGCCGCCCGCAGCGCCGCCGAATCCGGCATCCCCGAGCTGACCCCCGACGGGCGGCCGCGCGCCGTCCTCGTCGCCGGCCCCGGCCCCGCCGCGCCCGGTGTGGCGGACCTCCTCAGGGCGCTCGGCGGCGGCAGCTGCCCGGTCACCCTCATCCAGCCCACCGGCGTCGCCCCGCTGCCCGGTGCGCTGCGCTGGGCGCTGCCCGGCTGGGCCGGACCCCTGGACCTGCTGCTGCTCCCCGGCCCCGATGCCGCCGACCCCGGCCTCGCCGAGCTGGTCGAGCAGGCCTCCCGCCGCGGCTGCGCCGTCGTCGCCGTCACCCCCGCCGGCGGCCCGCTCGCCGACGCCGTCACCCAGGCCCGCGGCCTCGCCGTCCCCCTGGCGACCACCCCCTACGACGCCGAATTCGACGTCGAGGGCGCCCCGCCGGCCGCCCCCGGCACCCTCTGGTCGGTGCTCATCCCGCTGCTCTCGCTCGCCGACCGGATCGGCCTGCTCAGCGCCCCGCCGGAGGCCCTGGGCAAGCTCGCCGACCGCCTCGACCAGCTCGCCGAACGCTGCGGCCCGGCCATCCCCACGTACACCAACCCCGGCAAGACCCTGGCCGCCGACCTCGCCGACGCGCTCCCGCTGATCTGGACCGAAGGCACCATCGCCGGCGCCGTCGGCCGGCACTTCGCCACCGAACTGGCCGGGCTGGCCGGCCGCCCCGCGCTCGCCGCCGAACTGCCCGAGGCGCTCGCCACCCACCGCACCCTGCTGGCCGGCGCCCTGGCCGCCGGCGCCGACCCGGACGACTTCTTCCGCGACCGGGTCGAGCAGCCCGCCGCGATGCACGCCAGGGTCGTGCTGCTGCGCGAGACCGAGCCGGGACCGCTGTCCGCCACCCGCGCCGCCCAGGCGCTCGCCGAGGAGCGCGACACCGCCGTCAGCGAGCTGGAGGCCGACACCGGCAGCGACCTGGAGAAGGCCGCTGAGCTACTCGCCATCGTGGATTTCGCCGCCGTTTACCTGGCGCTCGCCGGGACCGAGTGATCTTTGACGGCCGGCCCGCATCCGCAGGCCCGTAGCGCACCCCGCAGCACGTACCACTGTCAGGAAGCAGCCGCCCCATGGACCGCCTCGCCAATACCGTGCGCCCCTACGCCTGGGGCTCCACCACCGCCCTCCCGGAGCTCCTGGGCACCGCGCCGACCGGCGAACCCCAGGCCGAGATGTGGCTGGGCGCCCACCCCGGCGCCCCCTCCCGTATCGACCGCGGTGCCGGCCCGGTCTCCCTGGCCGAGGTGATCGACGCCGCCCCCGAGGCCGAACTGGGCGCCGACACCGTCCGCGCCTTCGGCCCCCGGCTGCCCTTCCTCCTCAAGCTGCTCGCGGCCGGCTCCCCGCTCTCCCTCCAGGTCCACCCCGACCGGGCGCAGGCCGCCGAAGGCTTCGCCGACGAGGAGCGGCGCGGCATCCCGATCGACGCCGGCCACCGCAACTACAAGGACACCAACCACAAGCCCGAGCTGATCGTCGCGCTCACCCCGTTCGACGGTCTGTGCGGCTTCCGGCACCCGGCACAGGCCGCGGACCTCCTGGAGGGCCTGGGCGTCGACGACCTCAAGCCGTACGTCGACATCCTGCGCGCCAGCCCCGAGGAGGACGCACTGCGCGAGGTGCTCACCGCCGTACTCGGCGCCGAACACCACGCGATCGCCGGCACCGTCGAGCGCGCCTCCGTCGCCGCCGACCGGCTGGCCGCCGAGGGCGGACCGCACGCCGACGCCTACGCCGCCTACGCCGTCCTCGCACACCACTACCCGGGCGACCCCGGCGTCCTCGCCGCCATGCTGCTCAACCACGTCCAACTCCAGCCCGGCGAGGCGCTGTTCCTCGGCGCCGGCATCCCGCACGCCTACCTCGGCGGGCTCGGGGTCGAGCTGATGGCCAACTCCGACAACGTGCTGCGCTGCGGACTGACCCCCAAGCACGTGGACGTCCCGGAGCTGCTGCGGGTGGTGCGCTTCGAGGCCGGTGACGCGGGCGTGCTGCGCCCCGAGGACGTCAACGGCGAGGAGGTCTACGAGACCCCCATCGACGAGTTCCGGCTCTCCCGCTTCGTGGCGGCCCCCGGCGCCGCACCGCACGCGCTCCCCTCCCGGACGCCGCAGATCCTGCTGTGCACGGCGGGCACCGTGCGGCTGCGGGAGGCCGATGCGGAGGCGGGGGCCGGGGCCGGTGAGGGTGCCGGGCTGGCCCTGGCGCCCGGCGAGTCCGTGTTCGTACCTGCCGGCGAGCGGATCACGCTCTCCGGAGACGGCACGCTGTTCCGCGCGACGGTGGTGGCGTAGCGGTCTCGGCGCCATCCCGTCCGGCCCGCGTCCGGCCCCGGTCCGGCTCGCGCCGCCCGGCGTGCCCCGGCCCGCCGGCCAGGGTGCGGCGGCCGGGGGAGCGCCACCGGCAGACTCGTCCCGGCGGCCGGAAACCGTCCGCCAGGTGGCCTCCTGGTCACTGCCCCGGGCCGGGCTGCAACAATGACCGCCGCACAGCATTAAAGGGGCGGTAAAGCCCGGACGACGGAAGGGGTATGCGGCACCTATGAGCGCATCAGGCGGGACAAAGGCGATCGTTGCGGCGCTGGGCGCCAACCTGGCGATCGCCGCAGCGAAGTTCGTGGCCTTCGCCTTCAGCGGCTCGTCCTCGATGCTGGCGGAAGGCGTGCACTCCATCGCGGACTCCGGCAACCAGGGCCTGCTGCTGCTCGGCGGCAAGAAGGCGAAGCGCGCGGCAACCGCCGAGCACCCCTTCGGCTACGGCCGCGAGCGCTACATCTACGGCTTCCTGGTCTCCATCGTCCTGTTCACCATCGGCGGCGTCTTCGCCCTCTACGAGGGCTACGAGAAGATCCACGACCCGCACGAGCTGGACAACTGGTACTGGCCGGTCGGCGTCCTGGTCTTCGCGATCATCGCCGAGGGCTTCTCCTTCCGTACGGCCATCAAGGAGTCCAACGAGCTGCGCGGCAAGCAGACCTGGGCCCAGTTCGTCCGCCGCGCCAAGGCCCCCGAGCTGCCGGTCGTGCTGCTGGAGGACTTCGGCGCCTTGGTCGGTCTGGTCCTGGCGCTGGGCGGCGTCGGCCTGACCATCGCCACCGGCGACGGCATCTGGGACGGCATCGGCACCATGTGCATCGGCGCGCTGCTGGTGCTGATCGCCCTGGTCCTGGCCGCGGAGACCAAGTCGCTGCTGCTGGGCGAGGCGGCCGGCCCCGAGCAGGTCGCCAAGATCCGCGCCGCGGTCGTCGACGGCACGGTCGTCACCCGCGTCATCCACATGCGCACGCTCCACCTCGGCCCCGACGAACTGCTGGTCGCCGCCAAGATCGCGGTACAGCACGACGACACCGCCACGGAGATCGCCAACGCCATCAACGCCGCCGAGGCCCGCATCCGCGAGGCCGTCCCGATCGCCCGCGTCATCTACCTGGAACCGGACATCTACAACGAGGCCACAGCGGCCGCGGGCACGGATCCGTCAAAGACGCCCGGCGGGCAGTGAGCTGTTCCGGCAGCCGGGGCGCGGGCCGGGTGGCCTGGTGATCGGGTGGCCGGGTGACCGGCGGGGGCTGCTGGGCGGCTGGTGGTGGGCGCCGGGTGCTGGGCGGCTGAAGACCGGGGGCTAGGTCCCGCGGGCCTGCGGGGCCGCTGAGCCCCCCAGCCGCACGGGGCCGCTGGGCCTCCAGCCCCAGCGGGCCGCTTACTCACCGCAGGCCCAACCGCCGCCCCCCGCCGCCACAGAACGCGGCAAGGCCTCCGCACTTTCCATGGGTGCGGGGGCCTTCGCTGTCTCCCACGAGTGCGGATGCCTCCGCCGCGCTCCGGGGACAGGTGAGGCGTCCGCCGTACTCGTGGGGCGCGTAGGGCCCCCGCCGTAGGAGCCGAGCCTCGCCAGGCGGCTACTCGTGGGCGTCTACGGGGCCTCGCGTAGGAGCCGAGCCTCGCCCGGCCGCTCGGTCCCCGTCCCATCGATCACGCTGCGCTCCCCGGGGAGTACTGCGAGCCCCGGGGAGTACTGGGCGCCACGGGAATGGCGCCACGGGAAAACCGCCCCCGGGGATGGCGCCACGGGGATGGCAGCACGGGGATGGCAGCACGGGAATACCGCCCCCGGCCCACCACGTTGTGGGCCCCGAGGGGGCCCGCACCATCCCTACGGGATGCGTTCGCCCCCGCCCTACTGGATCTCCCTGGCAACCACTGGATTCCCGGCCGTTACTGGCTTCCCGGCCACTACTGGATCTCCCCGAGAACGCGCAGAATCCCCGTCTCGCCCTCCGCGCCCTGCAGCCGGGCCCGGAAGTCCGCGTCCATCAGCTTCCGCGACAGCAGCGCCAGGATGCGCAGATGCTCGTCCCCGGCCGCCGCCTCCGGCACCGCGATCAGGAAGACCAGCCTGGCGCGTGTGCCGTCGAGCGAACCCCACTCGATACCGTCCGCCGACCGTGCGAAGCCGACGACCGGAGCGGTCACGGCGTCCGTCTTGGCGTGCGGGATGGCGATCTCCTCACCGAGCCCGGTCGTGCCCTGCGCCTCACGGGCCAGCGCCACCCGGACCAACTCGTCGACGTCCGCCACCTTGCCGGCAGTGGCCACCAGCTCGGCCATCTCGCGGACCGCCGCCTCCTTCTCGTCGGCGACGAGCTGCGTCTTGACGGTCTGCCTAGTGAGGTAGCCGGAGAGCACCTCGGGACCGCGGGCGTCATCGCCACCAGCGCCCTCGTTGCTGACATCGTTGCCATCGGCGCCAACGTTGCCATCAGCGCCAACCTCGCCATCTGCGCCAACGTCCCCATCGGCACCGACGGTGTCCCCGCCCCTGCCGCCCGCGTCCTGCCCCGAACCGCCGGCGGGCGCAGGAACGGAATCAGCCGCCGCGGCCGTCCGCGACGCCACCCCGGCACCGCCACCACCGCCGGCACCGCCACCGCCACCGGCTCCACCGCCCATGCCTACCTCGGCCTCGACCGGCTCCGCACCACCCTTCCGCCGCTCCGCAACATCCACCAGCATCACCGTCGTCAGCGCCGTGACCATCGAGCCCGCCACTACGGCGAGGAAGAACGCCGGCACTCCGCCAACCGCGCCCAGCACCGCCACGATCGGTCCGCCGTGCGGCACCGCGTCCGTCACCCCGATCGTCCCCGCGAGGGCACCGGCCACCGCACCACCGAGCATGTTCGCCGGTATGACCTGCGCGGGCCGCGCCGCGGCGAACGGAATCGCGCCCTCCGAGATCCCGAAGAGCCCCATGAACAGCGCCGCCATACCCGTCTCGCGCTCCTGCTCGGAGTACAGGCGGCGGCGGACCAGCGTGGCCAGCCCCTGGCCGAGCGGCATCACCGGGATCGCCGCGGCACACATGCCCATCACGGCCTGGTGGCCGGACGCGATCAGCCCCGCACCGAACAGGAACGCGGTCTTGTTGACCGGACCGCCCATATCGAACGCGATCATGAGGCCGAGGAGCGCGCCGAGCAGAATCGCGCTGGACCCGGTCATCCCGCCGAGCCAGTCGGTGAGATGCGTGAAGACCCAGGAGATGGGCTTGCCGATCACGTAGATGAAGAAGAGCCCGAGCACCGTAGTCGCCACGATCGGGATCACGATGATCGGCATGATCGGCCGGGCGAACTCGGGGACCTCCACCTTCTTGATCCACTGCACCAGATAGCCGGCCAGGAAGCCGGTGACGATCGCGCCGATGAAGCCCGCACCCGCCTTGGAGTCGTACAGCGAGCCGGTGTTGGCGATCCAGCCGCCGATCATGCCCGGCACCAGCGCGGGCCGGTCGCCGATCGCGTAGGCGATATAGCCGGACAGGACCGGCACCATCAGCGTGAAGCCGATGACGCCGATGTCGTTGACGTGCTTCCAGAACGAACCGTCGGGGATGACCAGACCGCCGTCCGCCTGCGGATGCCCGCCCAGCGCCAGCGAGATCGCGATCAGCAGACCGCCGACCACCACGAACGGGATCATGTAACTGACGCCGTTCATCAGCGCCTTGTACGCGACGCTGCGTTCCTTGCCGCTACCAGGGCCCCCGGGAGCCGGCGCGGCCTGGGAATCCGTACCGGCCCCGTCGCCCTCCGCGCGCCCGTACACCGGCGCGCTCCGCACCCGCTCCATCAGCTCCTCGGGGTGGCGAATGCCCTCGGCGACCCCGACCGCCAGGACCCGCTTGCCGACGAACCGGCTGCGGTCGACGTCCTTGTCGGCGGCGATGATGATGGCGTCCGCCTCTCTGACATCGTTGTCAGAGAGAAGATTCTCAGCCCCGATGGAGCCCTGCGTCTCCACCTTGATCTCGTGCCCGAGGGACCGGGCCGCCTGGGCCAGCTTCTCCGCGGCCATGTACGTGTGGGCGATACCGGTCGGGCAGGCGGTCACTGCGAGCAGCTTCAGCCCCTGCCCGCTCGTCCCCGTGCCCTTGAGGGGCTCAGCTGGACTGGTGGTCACGTGGCTCTCCTTACGAACGTGCGCGCGGTCGTGCCAGTGGTCCGCGCTCCAGGCATCCTGCATGACGGCACGGCGCCCGCAAACCCCTCCGACGCCGCCCTCCGCGGCCTCCGGAACGCCGGTCGCCGGCCCTCCGGACCCCAAGAACCACCGGCCGTCCCCGCGCCGCTCCTTGGCCGGGACCGCACCGGACCGGCCCCTCCGGGCTGTGGTTCACGGGGTCGATCGGTGTAGATTCGTGACCAGTGCCAGACGTCGCTGCTGATGGCGGTCGGGCGGCCCGCACCGCGGACCGGCCGAGGGAGAGAGGGCCTCCGACGGACTGCGCTGTGGCCAGGGGGAGAGGTGCGTCCGCTTCCGCGTACGCTCGAACTCCCCCAGTGATAGCTGGGGGGACCCCAGCCCGCGCCGCAGACTGCCCGCCCATCCACCTCGACGCTCGAGGAGCAGCCCGCATGACGACAGCAGCCACCGGCCAGGACTTCAAGGTCGCCGACCTGTCCCTCGCCGCTTTCGGCCGCAAGGAGATCACCCTCGCCGAGCATGAGATGCCCGGTCTGATGGCGATCCGCAAGGAGTACGCCGCCGCCCAGCCGCTGGCCGGTGCCCGCATCACCGGTTCCCTGCACATGACCGTGCAGACCGCGGTCCTGATCGAGACCCTGGCCGCGCTGGGCGCCGAGGTCCGCTGGGCCTCCTGCAACATCTTCTCCACCCAGGACCACGCCGCCGCGGCCATCGCGGTGGGCCCGAACGGCACGCCCGACGCGCCCCAGGGCATCCCGGTCTTCGCCTGGAAGGGCGAGACCCTGGAGGAGTACTGGTGGTGCACGGAGCAGGCGCTGACCTGGCCCAACTCGCCCACCGGCGGCCCGAACATGATCCTCGACGACGGTGGCGACGCCACCCTCCTGGTCCACAAGGGCGTTGAGTACGAGAAGGCCGGCAAGGTCCCCGCGATCGAGACCGCGGAGAGCGACGAGCACCGCGCCATCCTGGAGCTGCTGACCCGCACGCTGGCGGAGTCCCCCCAGAAGTGGACGAACCTGTCCTCCGAGATCCGCGGTGTCACCGAGGAGACCACCACCGGCGTGCACCGTCTCTACGAGATGCACCGCGACGGCGACCTGCTCTTCCCGGCGATCAACGTGAACGACGCCGTGACGAAGTCGAAGTTCGACAACAAGTACGGCTGCCGCCACTCCCTGATCGACGGCATCAACCGCGCCACCGACGTCCTCATCGGCGGCAAGACCGCCGTGGTCTGCGGCTACGGCGACGTCGGCAAGGGCTGCGCGGAGTCGCTGCGCGGCCAGGGCGCCCGCGTCATCATCACCGAGATCGACCCGATCTGCGCCCTTCAGGCGGCGATGGACGGCTACCAGGTCACCACCCTGGAGGACGTGGTCGAGACCGCCGACATCTTCATCACCACCACGGGCAACAAGGACATCATCATGGCGTCCGACATGGCCCGGATGAAGCACCAGGCGATCGTCGGCAACATCGGTCACTTCGACAACGAGATCGACATGGCCGGTCTGGCCCAGATCGAGGGCATCGTCAAGGACGAGGTCAAGCCGCAGGTGCACACCTGGACCCACCCGGACGGCAAGGTTCTGATCGTGCTGTCCGAGGGCCGTCTGCTCAACCTGGGCAACGCCACCGGTCACCCCTCCTTCGTGATGTCCAACTCGTTCGCGGACCAGACGCTGGCCCAGATCGAGCTCTTCACCAAGCCCGCGGAGTACCCGACCGACGTCTACGTGCTGCCCAAGCACCTCGACGAGAAGGTCGCCCGGCTCCACCTCGACGCGCTCGGCGTCAAGCTCACCGAGCTGCGCCCCGAGCAGGCCGCCTACATCGGCGTCCAGGTCGAGGGCCCGTACAAGCCCGACCACTACCGCTACTGATCCAGCGGCGATCACCGGCCGGTCAGCTCCCCTGACCAGCTGGTGCTCACCCACAGCAGCCGGTGACACCAGGCCCTCGCCCTCCACGGCGGGGGCCTGGCCCATAAGGTCTCCATACAGACCCGCCATCCCCAACGCACCGGCCCGTCGCCGGCCGAAGGACTGCCCCCGATGCCCCGCGGCCACTACTCCCTCCACGACCCGCACGATCACACCCCCCTGGGTGAAGAGCACTTCCACTGCGCCACCGGCCCCTCCGGCTGGCGCTATGTCTCCCAGATCGTCAACCCCTCCGGCGACCACACCGGCTCCGTCGACCTCACCCTCGACGAACTCGGCCGCCCCATCCGCCTCGAACTGCACGCCTCCGCCTGGCAGGTCCGCGGCGCCGCCCTGGACGGCGTCACCTGGGTACGCACCGACCCGACCGGTGAGCACGCCACCGAAGGCAACGTCCCCGCCCACGCCTTCACCGGCGCGTCCCCCGCGTTCCTCATCGCCACCGCCCGCTTGCTGCGCCCCGCCCTCGGCGCCGGCGCCGTCCGCACCCGCCTCGTCGCCTTCACACCCCCCGTCCTCGCCCCCCGCACGCTCGACCAGTCCTGGGCCCTGCTGAAAAGCACACCACACGCCACTGACAACGCCCCGCTCATCGCCGACGAATACCAGGTCAACGACCTGGAAACCGGCGAACAGCACACCGTCCACATCGCCGGCGACGTGGTCCTGTCCGCCCCCGGCATCGAACTCGAATCCCTCGAGTCCCCACCGTCGACCTTCTCCTGACCCGCCCGCCCCGCTCCGCCGGCCGCGTCTCCCCGCGCGCGGCGTCACGCAGCTGGCGCCAACGCCCACATCCCGGGGGCGCAGAGCCTGAGTGCCGGGGCGACGTCCCCAGCCCCGCGCGCAAGGCCTGCGGTGTCCGACTGCGGGCACACTCTGGCCGCACGCGCCCGCACGCCACGGCCACCCGGCGATCGGCTCACCCTGCACCGGACGCGCGACCTCTGAGCCCCGACGTGTCACGTGATCCCCGACGCGTCACACCGCCTGACCTCGACGCATCGCCCGCCGCTCGGCCCCCCGTCGCCGCCCGCAGCTGCGGCCCGCCGAACATGGGACGGTCAGCGCGGCGGCAGCCCGCTCTCGCGCCTCACAGCCACGGGCTACGCGGATGCCCCACGGCTGCCATGGCCCCGGCGCTCGCCCCGTCTCACGCAGCCGCTGCACCCACACCTCGTGGCTGCATCACAACGCCCAGGTCAGGCACACCGTGCCGTATCCGCTCACCACCGGCACGCACGCGAAAGCCGGACGGACCCGTCACCGCAAGCCGAGCCCAGCACACCCCGCCACGCCCCCGGCCGCCTTACACCGGCGGCGCAAACCCCGTACGTGGCGGCCGCCCTCCGCCACCATCCCCCGCGTTACCCGCACGCCCCCGCACCGGCGCCCCCACTGACCCCGCACCGGCACCACGCGTCCTCCCGGCCCCGGCCCCGTTCTCAGGAGCCGCGGCCCCACCCCCGGGCGAAGCCCAAGCCCCGCCCTCCGGCGGCGCCCCATGCCCGCCCCCGGAGGTCACGACATCCGCCGGCGTCTCCATGGGCCCGCCCGACGGCCACGGCCCACCGGCCCAGGTCCCGTCACCACCGGCGCCAGGTAGCCCACCGGGAGCAGCCTCTCCCCACCCCACAGGCGCAGCCCCGACAGCTCCCGTCGGCCCGGCCACCGCCGACGACGCCGACGTCCCGAACGCCCGCCGAGACTCCCGCGCCTGCCGTTCCCCGGCGACCGCCGCGAGATACGCCGCCGGATGCACCCCCTCAGGCGCCGGCACCCCGGTGAACCCGCGCAAGTCCTCCGCCAGCCGCCCCGCCATCGGCCCGCCGACCTGCGGATCCAGCTGTCCCATCCGCGCCAGGTACTGCCGCACCGTCAGCCACCACCCCTCGGGCACCCGCGAAAGGTCCAGCGCACCGAGCTCCGCCACCAGCCACGGAGGCGGTGGCGGCAGTGCCGTTCCGGCCTCCGCCACGGGCATCCGCTCCCGTATGACCAGCGTCCCGGCGAACACATCACCCAGCCGACGCCCACGCGCCGACACCAACGACGCAATGGCCGCCACCACCCCCATCGTCATCACGATCTCGATGGCCCCCATGGCCCCGCGCACCAACGCATGCCGGAACCGGATCGGGCCGCCGTCTTCCCGTACGACCCGCAGCCCACAGATCAGCTTTCCCAGCGACCGGCCCTGACTCAGCGTCTCGATGACGATCGGGATCCCGACCTGCACCAGCACGAACGCCGCCACCGACACGGCCGCCACCGCCGCACTGTCCATGGACGAGGTCGCGCTCACCAGGATCAGCGAGATGCCGATGTAGGTCACCCAGGCCACGGCCACATCGACCGCCACCGCCAGCCCTCGGCTCGGCAGCCTGGCCGGCCGCAGCCCGAGCACCACCGCTTCACCCGTGACGAGTTCACTCACGCCGCGCCCCACTCCCTCTCGATCCCCGAAATCCCGCCCACCCCACGCCGGGCACGGCCAGTCTGCCAAGCTGACCCGGCACTCACCCACGGCGCTGCGAGGAGCGACACCCTATGGACCTCGATGTCTTCATCACGGCCCACAGCGCCGAATGGGACCGTCTCGAAACACTGCTGGGCCGCAAACGCCGCCTCACAGGAGCCGAGGCCGACGAACTGGTCGCCCTCTACCAACGCACCACCACACACCTCTCCCTGCTCCTCTCCAGCGCCCCCGACCCCGCGCTGACCAGCCGCCTCACGTCCCTCGTGGCCCGCGCCCGCAGTACGGTCACCGGTGCCCGCAAGGCCTCCTGGCGCGACACCGCCCGCTTCTTCACCACGGCCTTCCCAGCAGCCGTCTACCGCCTCCGCCACTGGTGGATCCCCACCGCGATCCTCTCCATGGTGGTCGCCGCCCTCATGGGCTGGTGGATAGCCGCACACCCCGAGGTCCAGGCAGCCATCGGCGCCCCGGAGGACCTCCGCGACATGACCCGCCCCGGGGGCCAGTACGAGACCTACTACTCCAGCCATCCCGCCGCGTCCTTCGCCGCCCAGGTATGGACGAACAACGCCCAGGCCGTCGCCCTGTGCCTCGTCCTCGGCGCCTTCGCAGGCCTCCCCGTCCTGTGGATCCTCTTCCAGAACATGCTCAACCTCGGCGTCGGCATCGGCCTGATGTCCTCCGCGGGCCGCCTCGACACCTTCCTCGGCTTGATCCTCCCGCACGGCCTCCTCGAACTGACCGCCGTCTTTGTCGCCGCCGGCATCGGCCTTCGTCTGGGCTGGACCCTTATCGACCCCGGCCCGCGCACCCGCCGTACGGCCCTCGCCGAGGAAGGCCGCTCCGCCCTCGGCGTCGCCATCGGACTCGCCGCCGTCCTCTTCATATCCGGCGCCCTCGAAGGATTCGTCACCCCTTCCGGCCTCCCCACCTGGGCCCGCATCGGCATCGGCATCGCCGCCGAACTGGCCTTCCTCCTGTACGTCTACGTCCTGGGCGGTCGCGCCGTCCGCGCCGGAGCGACCGGCGACGTCGACCTCGCCGACCGCGAAGCCGCCCTGCCGACCGCCGCGTGATGTGCATCGAGCCCCGCTGACCTGCTAATCTCCTCTTCGCCCCCAACGCCCGTTGACACAGGCGGCAGGGGGAGGTAGATTTGAACGGTTGCAACGAACTGGACAAGTTCCTCCGCGACGGTTAGTCTCTTCTCCGCTTCGGCCGGAATTTCAATTCGGCGAAGCGCAACCGACCACTTACCGGAAGCCCCGGCCGATCAATTCGGCCGAACGCCTTCTGATAAAGTCGGAAAAGCCAAAAGGCAAACCCCTTCCGACGGGGATTCGGAAACGAATTCGGACCGGCAACGGACCGAAACGGATCTGTTAGAGTCGGAAAGGCCGAAAAGCGAAAGCCAAACGGCCGAGCCCGCTCCAGCAGGGCGCCAGAGACGGAAACGGATCTGGTAAGGTTGGAAACGCGAAGAAGCCGAAAGGCGGAAACGCACCGGCGAAAATCGGGCCCGCAAGGATCTGATAGAGTCGGAAACGCAAGACCGAAGGGAAGCGCCCGGAGAGCCTGGTGAAACAGGCACAAAGGAAGCGTCCGTTCCTTGAGAACTCAACAGCGTGCCAAAAGTCAACGCCAGATATGTTGATACCCCGTCCACCGGAAACATCCGGAGGATGAGGTTCCTTTGAAAAGCCCATCCCGCCCATGTGGTGCGGATGGCACACACAGCGAGGACGCTGTGAACGACCGGACCTATTCCGTCTGGTTGTTCCGCTCTCGTGTGTGTTTCACCCGATTACGGGTAAACATTCACGGAGAGTTTGATCCTGGCTCAGGACGAACGCTGGCGGCGTGCTTAACACATGCAAGTCGAACGATGAACCTCCTTCGGGAGGG
>NZ_BBNO01000004.1:0-1029288 GCF_000829715.2 Streptomyces lydicamycinicus
ATCGTGCGGTCTCTGACGGACGGTGCCACCGGCCGGCAGTCGGCAACGGGGGACGGTCGGAGGGGATGTACCGGGGCCCGCCCGCAGGACCGGAGCAAACACCGGGGTGCTCAATCCCATGGACCCGCGTCGCCCGCGCCGAGGACGGGTCCCGGTGCGTCCCCTCCGGCCCCCGCGGCAACCACAGACCCCGCAACGACGCCAGCCACCACGGCGCCGCACCGAACGACGTACGGCGCCCCCTGAGGGGCGCGGGGAACCGCGCGCCCAGCCACAACCCACCCGCAGACAAAAAACGCCGCCCCGGCCACTGTCAGTGGCCCCCGGCATCATGGACCCATGCGCGCAGCCCGGCTGATCAAGATGGTGTTGCTGCTCCAGGCACGGCCGTCGATGACGGCGGCCGAACTGGCGCGGGAGCTGGAGGTATCGGAGCGCACGGTCGCCCGCGACGTCCTCTCGCTGTCCGAGGCGGGCGTGCCCGTCTACGCGGACCGCGGCCGCGCGGGCGGCTACCGCCTCATCGGCGGCTACCGCACCCGCCTCACCGGCCTCGGCCGCAGCGAGGCAGAGGCGCTCTTCCTGTCCGGAGTGCCGTCCGCACTGCGTGAGATGGGGCTCGCGGACGCCGCGTCCGCGGCCCGGCTGAAGGTCTCCGCCGCCCTGCTGCCCGAGCTGCGGGATGCCGCGACGGGCGTCGCCCAGCGCTTCCATCTCGACGCCCCCGCCTGGTATCAGGAGCCCGAGACCCCCGCCCTGCTGCCCGAGATCGCCGACGCGGTCTGGGACGACCGCAGGATCACCGCCCGCTACCTCCGCAAGGACACCGAGGTGGAGCGGGAGTTGGAGCCGTACGGCCTCGTGCTGAAGGCGGGGGTCTGGTATCTGGCGGCGCGTACGCAGGGCGACTACCGCGTCTACCGGGTCGACCGGTTCACCGCCGTGGCGGTCGCGGAGCACCGCAGCGCCTCCGGGGCCGGGAACGCCAGGACCGAGGACGCCGGGACCGAGAACGCGGGCGAACGGTTCACCCGCGACGCATCCTTCGACCTCCCGGCGTTCTGGGCAGAGCGGGCATCGCAGTTCGCCCGGTCGATCCTCCGGGAGGAGGTCGTGCTGCGGCTCTCCGCAAGCGGCATCCGCCAGCTCCCGTACGTCACCGAACGCACCGCGGCCCGCGAAGCGATCGCCCGGGCGCAGTCCGAGGGCGGCCCCGACGAACAGGGCCGGCTGACCGTCACCCTCGCCGTGGAGTCCGCCGACGTCGCCTACGCCCAGCTGCTGGCGCTGGGCCCGGAGGGCGAAATACTCGCGCCCCCCGAGCTCCGCGCCCGCTTCACCGCGGCCGCCCACCGGACAGCCGCGCTGTACACATGACCGCTCGCGCCCCCAAAGGGACGCGGTGAACCGCGCGACCAGCCACGACGACACAGCCGCAGGCGCAGGCGCAACCGCAACCGCAACCGCAGGGCCAGCCGCAGGCGCATCCGCATGACGGCACAAGCGAAAACGGCGCGACCCGTCGAGGGGCCTAGCGGTAATCCGCCGCGCTCCCGTCCTTGCCCCCGAAGACCACCTCCTCGAAGTACCCGAACCCGTCGGGCCGGGAGCCGTCCGTGTCGGTGAAGCCGTACTCCTTCGCCAGCTGTCCGCTGGAGAGCGACTGCCCGCTCCAGCGCGCCTTGTCGGGGTCGGCGGCCAGCGCCCGCAGCCCGCGGGCGATCAGGGCCGGCGACTCGGCGATGGCGAAGTGCGGTTCCTGGGCCACCGCGTCGCGCCAGGTCTCCTCCGTCACCCCGAAGTGGTCCAGCATCTCCTCCGACCGCAGAAAGCCGGGGGTGAGCGAGACCGCCGTGCCGCCGTGTTCCCTGAGCTCGGCGGCGAGGCCGAAGGCGATGCGGTGCGGGGCGTTCTTGGTGAGGTCGAAGCAGAGGTTCTCGCGGTAGCGGCGGTTGAAGGTGGCGGTGCCGTCGGTGATTTCGACGACCAGGCCGCCGGGCCGCCGGATCAGCAGCGGCAGGGCGTAATGGCTGGTGATGATGTGGCTGTCGATGCCGAGCCGGAACATCCGCAGCCCGTTCTCCAGATCGAGGTCCCACAGCCTGGTGTCGAACTCGATCAGCCGGTCGCCGCCCCAGAGGCTGTTGACCAGCACGTCCAGCCGGCCCTGCTCCCGGTCGATGCGCTCGGTCAGCGCCTTGACCTGCGCGGTATCCAGATGGTCGGTCGGTACGGCGATGCCGGTGCCGCCCGCCGCGCTCACCAGCTCCGCGGTCTGCTCGATCGTCTCCGTGGGCCGGCCGACCTCGCTCGTCCGCTCCCGGGTGGTCCGGCCGGTCACATAGACCAGGGCACCGGCCCGCCCCAGCTCCACCGCCATGGCCCGGCCCGCGCCCCGGGTCGCCCCGGCGACCAGCGCCACCTGTCCCGCCAGTTCCTTCTCTCCGGTCACGTACGCCACTCCTCGCTGTCAGGTGCCTTGTCGTGCTGCACGGCGACCCTGACAGCGATACCCGACACCTTCTGTCCGGATTCCGCGGGCACTGCCCGGCAATCCGTCCACCGGCTACGGGTGCGGCGCCCGTACGCTCCCTCCGGCCCGCAGCCGCCCGGTGACCTCCGCCGGGGCGTCCGGCCCGGCCGGTGTGGCGAGGGTGTTCTCCTCGGCGGTGGCGCGGACACCGCCCGTGGCGTCGAGTCCGCCGACCCCCGGGCTGCCGGCCGCGAGCAGGTACCACTTCCCGGACTTCGCCTGCCAGTGGAGGTCCCCGACCACCTGGGGCCCGAAGCGGCTACAGGCGGCCGTGTTCCCGGCCCGTCCGGCGATCCGCCCGGGGTCGGCCGGGTGCGCGGCGGGCGGCAGGAACCGCAGCGTCACGCTGCCGGGCCCGCGCCAGGTGTCGGCGCGGGTGCACACCCAGGCTGCACTGCCACCGTCCTCCGGCAGCTGCTGCCGGGCGAACTCCCAGGTGTTGACGGCCCGTACGCCGGCGCCCCGCAGCGACCCGAGCGAGCAGGCCGTCCGGGCCCAGTTCCGCAGCGCGGGCGCACCGGTCGCCCCGGTCGGCACCCCGGCTGCGCCGGCGGACGGCGGGGGCCCGGAGGCGAGGTGGGCGGGGACGAGATCGTCGAGGTCGGCGACCAGAAAGGCGGTGTCCGGACCGGCTGCCACGATCCGCGTCGAGGGCCGCAACTGGGCCACCGGCCAGCGCCCGCAGCCGGCGCCCGTCGCGGGCGGCAGCGGGATGCGGTCGGTGACACCGTCGGGGGCGACATGCAGCCCGTGCGGCGGGGCGGCCGGGGTCAGCAGATCCCGCGTGGTGATCTCCGAGATCCACGGCGCGAGCAGATAGCGCATCCAGCCGTTGCCGCGCCCGATCACCAGCGCGGCACCGGTCGTCAGATCCGCGGCGTCGACCCGGGCGAAGTGCAGGGTGGGCGTGGCGTCTTCGGGCTCGGCGTAGCGGACCAGGCGCTCCCCGTCGTGCAGGACCACCACCATGACGTTGTCGATCAGTCCCGCGTACAGCAGCTGCGGCGGATGGTCCGGCGGCCGGGTGGAGGTGTCCGCGGCCGCCCTGATCCGGGTGTCGGGGGGCGGCGCCGCCCAGACCCGCAGCGCCCGTGCCAGCAGTTTGCGGTCGCCGGCCTGCCGGCCGCGGACGGGCCAGGCGGTGAAGTCGATCCGGGCGGTGTCCGCCCACTGCTCGTTGGGGGTCCGCAGTAGCCGGTCCGGGTCCAGCGCCTGCTGCGCGGCGGACGGGGCCCGTCGGTCCGCCGTGCCGGGCCAGGTCCCGGCCACCGCCGCACCGATCGCGAGCACGGCCGCCACCGCGGCCACCAACCGCACCCGCTGCCGGCGGCGCAGCAGATCCGTCGGCCGGGTCTGCACCATGCACGGGTCGAACTCCCCCGAGCTCAGCAGGGCCGCCGCACCGGCCCCGGTCTCCAGGTCCAGCTGTGCGGCCGCCCGCTGCGCCGCGTCCGGTTCCTCGGCCCCGGCCCGCGCCAGCACCGCGCGCGCGGCGTCCTCGTCCAGACCTTCGAGATGCCACAGCCCGAGGGCGGCCCGCACCGCTGCCGGGACGGCGGACAGCGCCTGGTCCAGGGCGAGTTCATCGGCTCCGCCGGCCCGCGGGAACAGCCGCAGCCCCCAGACCAGGGGCAGCGCCGGCAGTACCCGGCCCGGCTGTCCCTCGTACGCCAGCGCCAGCCGCAGGGCCCGTTGGCGGACCAGGTCGTAGCCGGACTCGGGGGCCGGGCCGCGCTGCGCCGGCAGCCCGCCGTCCGGGCGGCGCAGCCGGGTCCGGGGCAGGGCGCGCTGGACCAGACCGTGTGCGGTCAGGACCCGGCGGTGGCGGCCCAGCGACGGGGGCAGTACGAGGTAGGTGAGGCGGACGAGCCGTGGATAGTGCTCGACGATGGCCGCCTCGGCCCGTTCGACATCGGCCCGGGTGCGTTCGTCCATGGGCATGGCCTGGAACAGCCCTTCGCGAAATGAGGGATATGCGGTCGTTGTCCGTTGCACGCCTTCCAACGAGTGATTCTTGGGACGGTCACAAGACGGATCACCGACCGGGGTGAGCGAGCCGCGGTCCGAACACCCCGTCACCCTTCCGGGCCGCCCGTCATCATTCCGGATAACGACCCCGTCGCATCCGGGGGACTCCGCATGCGACGGGCGCCGGCAGGGCAGATGCTGGAGCGGTGATGGACGAGACGGAGTTCTGGGAGCTGATCGACGCCTCCCGCGAGGCCGCTGAGGGCGATCCCGAGGAGCAGGCCGACGCACTGGTCGAGCGGCTGCTCGCGCTCGACCCGGACGCCGTCGTGGACTTCGCCCGCCACTTCGAGGCCCGCTACAACCGGGCGTACTCCTGGGATCTGTGGGCCGCCGCCTCGGTGATGCTGGGCGGCGCCAGCGATGACGCCTTCGACTACTTCCGCTGCTGGCTGATCGGCCAGGGCCGGGAGGTGTTCGAGGGCGGGCTGCACGACCCGGACCAGCTCGCCGAGCTGGTCGACGACTTCGACGAGTCGGTGGACGGGGACGCCGAGGAGCTGGGCTACGCGGCCGACGAGGCGTACGAGCAGATGACCGGCGGGGTGATGCCGGACCTGGAGCTGCCCCCGCCGCCCCGCGAACCGCTCGGCGCCTACCTCGACTTCGACGACGAGCGGACCATGGCGGAGCGCTTCCCCACCCTCTGGGACCGCTTCCGGCCGTAGCGCCTTTCGGGCCGGGGGGCGCGATCCGGCCCCGGGTGCCGCCACCGGCCCGCCGCTGCGGGCAGTATGGCCCCATGCGGATCGCGATCACCGGCTCGACCGGACTCATCGGCACGGCGCTCGTACGGTCCCTGCGCACGGACGGCCATGACGTCGTCCGGCTCGTACGGCGGGCGCCTTCGGCCGCCGACGAGGTGCGCTGGGACCCCGGGCGCCAGGAGATCGACACCGCCGGGCTGGCCGGCTGCGAGGCGGTGGTCCATCTGGCCGGCGCCGGCGTCGGCGACCACCGCTGGACGGCCGCCTACAAGCAGGAGATCCGCGACAGCCGGGTGCTGGGCACCCGCACCCTCGCCACGGCTCTCGCCGCCATGGACACCCCACCGCGGGTCCTCGTGTGCGGCAGCGCGATCGGCTACTACGGCGACACCGGCGACCGGCGCACGGACGAGAGCGCGCCGGCCGGCCACGGTTTCCTGCCGGAGGTCTGTGTGGCCTGGGAGGACGCCGCGAAACCGGCCCAGGACGCGGGGATCCGCACCGTCTTCGCGCGCACCGGCCTGGTCGTGGCGCGCGCGGGCGGCGCCTGGGGCCGGCTCTTCCCGGTCTTCCGGCTCGGCCTGGGCGGACGGCTCGGCGACGGCAGCCAGTACTGGAGCTTCATCTCCCTGGAGGACCACATCGCGGCGCTCCGCCATCTCCTCGACACCGGGGACCTGGCCGGGCCGGTCAACCTCACGGCCCCGGAACCGGTCACCAACCGCGAGGTCACCGCGGTGATGGGCAAGGTGCTGAACCGGCCCACGCTCTTCCCCGTCCCGGCGCCGGTGCTGCGGATCGCCCTCGGTGAGTTCGCCGGTGACGTACTGGGCAGCCAGCGGGTCATCCCGCGGCGGCTGCTGGACTCCGGGTTCACTTTCCGCCACCCCCGCATCATGGAAGCGGTCCGGGCGGCCGCCGCGTAGGGCCCGTCTTTCCGTCTGACGGGGCCCTCCCGGCGGGCTTGGCCAAGGGGCTCCGGACGCCCCTGGCACCGGGCCGCCCCTCTCTGGTGCCACCTCACACCCACGACTCGGCATCTCTCGCAGCTGTACCGGGCATGACACTCGGTGCCGCCATTTGGGACCGACCTCGGGAGGGGCAAGTGCTGCGCACCGCATCGGCCGTGGACGTCGTCATCGTGGGAGCCGGCCCGGCCGGTCTCGCCGCCGCCCGCCATCTGACCGGCGTAGGGGTGTCGGTCACCGTTCTGGAGGCCGCGCCACGGATCGGCGGCCGGTCCGTCACCGACCATCTCGACGGCTTCCGGCTGGACCGCTGCGGCCGGCCGCTGGCCGTCTCCGCCGCCGAGCTACGCCGTACGCCGGGGCTCGGCGAGCTGACCCTGCGTCCGTTCGCCCCCGGTCTGAGCCTCCACAACGGCCAGCGGGCACAGCGCATCAGCGCCCCCCGGAGCACCCGAGGCGCCCTTGCCGCGGCACGTGCCCTCTCCCGCGCCGACCGTCGTACGGAGCGCCGGACGGACCGTCAGGCGGGCCGCCAGACAGGCCGCCAGGTGGGCCGCCTCACCGACCGGCGGACCGCCCAGGACACGGACCGCCGTACGGACCGGAGCAGCGACCGGGCCGCCGTCACCGCCGTCACTCCCCCCGCCTCCGCCACCCACGCCCCGCCCGCCGACCGCCCGGTCCGCGACGTCCTGGCGGGCCGCCCCGCCTTCCCGCCGCGCGCCCATGACGCGCTGCTGCGGCCCCTGCTGGGCGCGCTGCTGTGCGATCCGCAGCTGGGCGGCTCCAGCCGGGGTGCCGCGGCGGCGCTGCGCGCCTACGCGGAGGGCCGGCTGTGGCTGCCGGCCGGCGGCGCCGCGGCCGTCCCCGAACTGCTCGCCGCCGCGCTGCCACCCGGCACGGTCCGTACGTCCGTGCAGGTCACCGCCGTCTCCACCACCGGCGTCAGCACCGCGGAGCACGGCCATATCCCGTGCCGGGCGGTGCTGGTGGCGACCGGCGCGCGGGAGGCGGCCGAGCTGCTGCCGGGACTGCGGGTGCCCGCCTTCCACCCGGTGACCGTCCTGCACCACTCCGCGGCGGTGGCCCCTGGCAGCCGCGGCGCGGCGGCGCGTGACACGACGCTGATCCTGCCGACGGACGGCCCGGTCGCGTACACCTACGCCGCCGGCGCGATCGACCCGTCCCGTACGCCGCCGGGACGGTCCCTGATCACCACGGCCGTGCTCGGCGCCGCGGCGGCGCTGCCGCTGTCCCTCCTTGAGCGGACGGTCCGGCCCCACCTCGACCGGATCTACGGCGCGCACACCGAGGACCGGCAGCTGCTGACCGCCCATCACACCCCGTACGCCGTGCCCGCGATGCCCGCCCCGTACGACCCGGAGCGCACGGTGCGGGTGCTCGCCGGGCTCTATGTGTGCGGCGACCACCGCGACACCAGCACGCTCCAGGGCGCCCTGAACTCGGGACGGCGCGCGGCCCGCGCCGTCCTCCAGGACTTCGGCCTGCCCGGCCTCACGACGGAACCGGACACCTTGCCCACGGCGGCCTGACCCCCGGGGCCGGGCCCGGGTCACCCCAGCGCCGCCACCCGCTCCTGGTACCCCCGGACCGCCGCCGCGTCCCGGTACGGCTCCAGGCGGCGCTCGAACTCCCGGACGTACTCGTGGGCCCGTACGGACCGCATCTCGGAGGCCTGGAGCGCCGCCTCGGCACCCAGCGTGCAGGCCTGCTCCAGCTCGCCCAGGCCCAGCCGCGCGGTCGCCAGCACCACCCGGCAGAAGAGCCGGCTGCGGGCGAAGCCGGCCGCCCGCAGCTGGAGGGAGCGTTCGGCGTGCTGGGAGGCCGCGCGGTACTGCTGGAGATCGCGGTGGCAGTGCGCGAGTTCGTCGGCGAGCTGCGCCTCGTCGAAGAAGCGCGCCCAGTACGGGGTGTCGTCGCCGGGACGGACGGTCTCCAGCGCCCGCTCGGCACGGGCCAGCGCCGCGGTGCAGGCCCGGACCTCGCCCAGCACACCGTGGCCGCGGGCCTCCGCGGAGTGCAGCAGCGCCTGCACCGTGGGCGGTGCGCTGCTGCCGATGCCCTGCTGGGCGACGCGCGCCAGCTGGACGGCCTCCCTGCCGTGCCCCAGATAGACGGCCTGCCGGCTCATCGTCACCAGGACGTAGGACCCGTACGCCCGGTCGCCGGCGGCCTGGGCCAGCCGCAGGGCCTGGACGAAGTACCGCTGCGCCAGCCCGTGGGCCGCGATGTCGTACGAGGTCCAGCCCGCGAGCCGGGTCAGATCGGCGGCGGCGGCGAACAACCGGCGGCCGGTGGCCTCGCCGTAGGTGCCGCGCAGCATCGGCTCGGCCTCGTGCTCCAGATAGCGCACCAGGGCCTGCCGGGCGTGGCCGCCGCCGTAGGCGTGGTCCAGCGCCCGGAACAGTTCGCCCACCGAGCGCAGCGCCGCGATGTCGCCGGAGGTGACCCGGGAGCCCTGGGTGCGGTCGACCCGGTCGTTGCGGCGCTGGCGCGGCACCGTGGCGGGGCGGCCGCCCTGTGCGGGCACCCGGCCCGCGCCCTCGGGAACGGGCTCGCCGCGGGCGACGCGCTCGTCGGCCCGTCCGATCAGCCAGTCCCGGCTGGGCACCACGAGCCCGGCGGGGGTGAAGGCGATCTTGCGGAGCTCGGCGTGGCTGCCGGAGTCCTTGCGCCACAGGCCGCTGACGATGTCCACCGCCTCGCTGGGGGTCGCGGCGAACTCCAGCCCGGCGTAGACCGGCGCACAGGCGTCCAGGCCGAGGTCCTGGGCGGACAGCCGGCGCCCCAGCCGGCGGGTGAACACCTCGGCGATCAGTGCGGGGGTGGTGCCTCTGGGCTGCTGGCCGCGCAGCCAGCGGGTCACCGATGTCTTGTCGTAGCGGAGGTCGAGGCCGTGCTCGATGCCGAGCTGATCGACGCGTCTGGCCAGCCCGGCATTGGAGAATCCGGCCTCGGCGATGAGCGCGGCCAGCTGGCGGTTGGGCGTGTGGTGCGGGGGTCGTTCCGTCATCAGCTTTACCGGTCTCCTGCCTTCCGGGCCGCACTGCCGGGTTCGGCGGACCCTGTCCGGCATGCTCAGCGCCCTTGTGGAACGGCGTGAATGTAACGGCCTTCGGCGGCCCGATCCTGGCCTGTGACCCGCGTTCATCCGATCGTGTGAGCAGGGACGTCCCGGTCAGGACACCCGGCCGCCTGCGGGGACCGGAGCCGGCGGCCGTACAGTGGCATGGGCGCGAAGTGGCATCAACGTTGCAGCGAAGTGCAACGAAGGTTCGAAGAGGAGCTGCCGTGACTGCGATCTCTCGGGGGGAGACCCCCGTACCCGAGGGGCTGCGCTTTGTGCATCTGGGCTTCGGCGCCGACGCCGTGGACTACGAATCCGCCTGGCAGGAGCAGCGCCGGGTGCACGCCGCCCGGTTCGCCGACGAGGTACCCGACACCTGTCTGCTGCTGGAACACCAGGCGGTCTACACCGCGGGGCGGCGGACGTCCGACGACGAGCGGCCGCTGGACGGGACCCCGGTCGTCGACGTGGACCGCGGCGGGAAGATCACCTGGCACGGGCCCGGGCAGCTGGTGGGTTACCCCATCCAGAAGTTGCCGCGTCCGGTTGACGTCGTGGCCCATGTCCGCCGCCTCGAAGACGCGCTGATCCGGGTCTGCGCCGAGTTCGGCGTCGAGGGCACCCGGGTCGAGGGCCGCAGCGGGGTGTGGGTGCTGGGCGACCCGGTCGAGGAGCGGGCGGCCCTGGGCGGGCTGAACCTCGACTTCGACCCGCGGCTCACGGACGAGCTGTTCGACCCGCGGCTGAACGGTCCGGAGTACGCGCCGTCCAACGCCGGCCAGCGCCGTGAGGACCGCAAGCTCGCCGCGATCGGCATCCGCGTCGCCAAGGGCGTCACGATGCACGGTTTCGCGCTGAACGTGAACCCGGACAACACCTCGTTCGACAAGATCGTGCCGTGCGGCATCCGGGACGCCGGCGTCGCCTCGCTGGCCAACGAGCTCGGCCGCGAGATCACCATCGCCGAGGTGCTGCCCGTGGCCGAGAAACATCTGCGGGACGTCCTGGAGGGCGCCGAACTGCTCCCCCGCGCGGTCTGAGGGGCAGGGGCGCCGGTCATGCACCCCGGAGACCCCAGGGAATGCACCCCCGCCATACGGGGTTGCACCGCACGTAAAGACGTGCGAATCAACGGGCGTACCCTGGTGTACGCCGAAGAAACGAAGTCGTAGGGAGCCGGTCGTGTCCGCAGTCGCACCCGACGGACGCAAGATGTTGCGCCTGGAGGTCCGGAACAGCCAGACCCCCATCGAGCGCAAGCCCGAGTGGATCAAGACCCGGGCGAAGATGGGTCCCGAGTACAACCACCTCCAGGGCCTGGTCAAGAGCGAGGGTCTGCACACGGTCTGCCAGGAGGCGGGCTGTCCCAACATCTTCGAATGCTGGGAGGACCGCGAGGCGACCTTCCTCATCGGTGGTGACCAGTGCACCCGCCGCTGTGACTTCTGCCAGATCGACACCGGCAAGCCGCAGGAGCTGGACCGCGACGAGCCCCGCCGGGTCGCCGAGTCCGTGCAGACCATGGGCCTGAAGTACGCCACGATCACCGGCGTCGCGCGCGACGACCTGGAGGACGGCGGCGCCTGGCTCTACGCCGAGACCGTCCGGCAGATCCACGCCTCGATGCCCGACACCGGCGTCGAGCTGCTGATCCCCGACTTCAACGCGGTCCCCGAGCAGCTCGCCGAGGTCTTCTCCTCCCGCCCGGAGGTGCTGGCCCACAACGTCGAGACGGTCCCGCGGATCTTCAAGCGGATCCGCCCCGGCTTCCGCTACGAGCGCTCGCTGGAGGTCATCTCCAAGTCCCGCGAGGCCGGTCTGGTCACCAAGTCGAACCTCATCCTGGGCATGGGCGAGGAGCGCGAGGAGATCAGCCAGGCGCTTCAGGACCTGCACGACGCGGGCTGCGAGCTGATCACGATCACCCAGTACCTGCGCCCGTCCGTGCGCCACCACCCCATCGAGCGCTGGGTCAAGCCCGCCGAGTTCGTGGAGCTGAAGGAAGAGGCCGAGGAGATCGGCTACGCGGGTGTCATGTCCGGCCCGCTGGTCCGCTCCTCCTACCGCGCCGGCCGCCTTTACCAGCAGGCCATGGAGCGGCGCGCGGCCGAGACGGCCAGTCAGGCGGTTTGACGCTCCCGGCGCGCCTTCTTGTGAAACGTGGCACATGCTGAGGACGCGGCCCGCACTCCCCCAGGACGGGGGGCGTGGGGGCCGCGTCAACGTTTCATTGGTGTTTGACCGGCAGGTCATCCGTTGGTAACACCTTTCGGTGACGATGGATGCACGCACCGCTCCCGCACCTACCCCTGCTTCTCCGAACAGATCAGAGGGAGTCACCCACCATGCAGGCCGCGCCGCTCCGCGCCACCACCACCCCCGCCCCCGCCCTCCCGCTCCCCTCGGTCACCGGCGCCCTGCGTGCCGTCGAGGCCGTGCTGATGCGTGGCGGCCAGCGCACCGCCCGTCGTAACGCCTGGACGTCGGTCCTGGAGGACCGCCGCCGCGCCAAGGACCGCCACGAGGCCGAGTACGTACTGGAGGCCGCGGCGACCCGCCGTCCCCAGGCCACGTAAACTTCGCTGTATGGCGAGGAAGGCAAACTCAGACGGCGCTGCCGGCGCTGAGAACACCGGGCGGCTGAAGCAGATCGCCCTGACCTACAAGATGACCCGTCGGGTCGACTCCAAGGTCGGTCTTGTCGTCGCTGGTGTAGGCATCGTCGTATTCGGCGTTCTCCTTGCCATCGGCTTCGCGATCGGCCACCCCATCTACGCGGGGATCCTGGGCTTCGTCCTGGCCTTCCTCGCGATGGCGATCGTCTTCGGGCGGCGCGCCGAGCGAGCTGCCTTCGGGCAGATGGAGGGCCAGCCCGGTGCGGCGGCCGCCGTGCTGGAGAACGTCGGCCGCGGCTGGACGGTCACCCCCGCGGTGGCCATGAACCGCAGCCAGGACGTGGTCCACCGCGCCGTCGGCAAGGCCGGCATCGTGCTGGTCGGCGAGGGCAACCCGAACCGGCTCCGGGGCCTGCTGGCCGCCGAGAAGAAGCGGATGGCGCGCACCGTCGCCGACGCCCCCGTCCACGACATCGTGGTGGGCGACGGCGAGGACCAGGTGCCGCTGAAGAAGCTCCGCACGACCCTGCTGAAGCTGCCGCGCGTGCTCCCCGGCGCCCAGGTCACCACCGTCAACGACCGGCTCCGTGCACTGGGCGACCTGATGAGCAACATGCCGGTCCCGAAGGGCCCCATGCCGAAGGGCATGCGGATGCCCAAGGGCGGCGGCAAGATGCGCTGACCGCCGTCAACGACCGGCCGGCCGCACGGGCGACCTGATCAGCAACATGCCGGTCCCCACGGGGCCGATGCCGGAGGGCATACGGATGCCCAAGGGCGACGGACCGACACCCGAACACGCGACGACGCCCCGGAGCCCTGAGCTCCGGGGCGTTTCGTATGGGGTGGGGGGTGCCTGGGGCGCGGGCGGTCGTCAACCGGCCCGCAGGTCGTCAGCCGGCCCGCGACTCCCGGACCGTCACAGACGGACCTGTACGGCGCGTGTGAGGCGATCGTGCAGCCCCCGGCCGTCCCGGTCCCACACCACCGCCGGGATGACCGCGACCAGCAGCACCGTGCGCAGCACGACCCGCGGCAGCGAGATCCGGCCACCGTCCTCGGAGATCACCCGCAGGCCCAGCAGCCGCTTGCCCGGTGTGAAGCCGACCGTGCCGACCGTCAGCACGCTGAGCACCGCGAAGACCACCAGCGCCCAGTTGCTCGCCGCCTGCGCCTTACCGCCGCTGAGCAGGCCGTACGCGATGAGCAGGCACAGCGCCCAGTCGATGAAGAGCGCGGCGAAGCGCCGCCCGGGGCGGGCGATCGAGCCCGGCCCCTCCTCCGGCAGCCCCAGCTGCTGCCCGCGGTATCCGAACTCGACACCCATGTCCTCGGCTGCCGCGCGGGGCCCGGAGATCCACGATCCGATTGCTCGCCTGTTGTCCACCCGACCACGGTACTGCGACCGCATACGTTCCCTTCGCGGAGGGCCTGTCGCGGTGCGGGCACGGCGAGCCGGGCCGACCGGGCGCGACGGGCGGCCCGGTAAGGGGCAGGACGGCTCGGCGGGCCACCGGCCGGGGTGGCGGCAGCGGCCGCCCGGAACATCCCTCTTTGGCGCACACTGGGAGGTAAGGGCGGCCGCCGCCGGTTAACCTCGGCGAAACAAATGGGTCATGCTTGGGAAATCCCGCCTGCCTATGGTCGGGCATCGCGCCACCGCACAGGGTCGCGTTCCGAGTAGCAATCCCGCGTCCGCCGACCGGTGACCGGGCTAGGAGGAGTTGGATGTTCCAGAACGGCGACGAGGCCAAGAAGTTCATCGCGGACGAAGACGTGAAGTTCATCGACGTCAGGTTCTGCGACCTGCCCGGTGTGATGCAGCACTTCACGATCCCGGCGAAGGCGTTCGACCCGGCCGAGGAACTCGCCTTCGACGGCTCCTCGATCCGCGGCTTCCAGGCCATCCACGAGTCCGACATGGCGCTGCGCGCGGACCTGTCGACGGCCCGTGTGGACCCGTTCCGCCGCGACAAGACCGTCAACATCAACTTCTTCATCCACGACCCGATCACGGGCGAGCAGTACAGCCGTGACCCGCGCAACATCGCCAAGAAGGCCGAGGCCTACCTCGCCTCCACCGGCATCGCGGACACCGCGTTCTTCGGTCCCGAGGCCGAGTTCTACGTCTTCGACAACGTCCGTTTCGAGACGAAGTCGAACGAGTCCTTCTACCACATCGACTCCGAGGCGGGTGCCTGGAACACCGGCTCGGAGGAGAACAACCGCGGCTACAAGGTCCGGTACAAGGGCGGCTACTTCCCGGCCCCGCCGGTCGACCACTTCGCCGACCTGCGTGCCGAGATCTCCCTGGAGCTGGAGGCGGCCGGCCTGGAGGTCGAGCGTCAGCACCACGAGGTCGGCACGGCCGGCCAGGCGGAGATCAACTACAAGTTCAACACGCTGCTCGCCGCCGCCGACGACCTGATGCTCTTCAAGTACATCGTGAAGAACGTCGCCTGGCGCAACGGCAAGTCCGCGACCTTCATGCCCAAGCCGATCTTCGGTGACAACGGCTCCGGCATGCACGTCCACCAGTCCCTGTGGCAGGGTGGCGCGCCCCTCTTCTACGACGAGCAGGGCTACGCGGGCCTCTCGGACACCGCCCGCTACTACATCGGCGGCATCCTCAAGCACGCCCCGTCGCTGCTGGCCTTCACCAACCCGACGGTGAACTCCTACCACCGCCTGGTCCCCGGCTTCGAGGCCCCGGTCAACCTGGTCTACTCCCAGCGCAACCGCTCCGCGGCCATGCGTATCCCGATCACGGGCTCGAACCCCAAGGCCAAGCGCGTCGAGTTCCGCGCCCCGGACCCGTCCTCGAACCCGTACCTCGCCTTCTCCGCCCTCCTCCTCGCGGGCCTGGACGGCGTCAAGAACAAGATCGAGCCGGCCGAGCCGATCGACAAGGACCTCTACGAGCTCGCCCCCGAGGAGCACGCGGGCGTCCCCCAGGTCCCGACCTCCCTCCCGGCCGTCCTCGACGCCCTCGAGGCCGACAACGAGTACCTCCAGCAGGGCGGCGTCTTCACCTCCGACCTGATCGAAACCTGGATCGACTACAAGCGCACCAACGAGATCGCCCCGATCCAGCTGCGTCCGCACCCGCATGAGTTCGAGCTTTACTACGACATCTGAGCCGCGGATTCCGCGCGAAGGCCGTCACCCCGCTCCGGGGTGGCGGCCTTCGCCGTGAGGGCCCCGGACGGGCGAGCAGGCTACGCCGCGGGCGGCTCCGGGATACGCCAGATGATGTGGAACCGCTCGGCGTCGGGAAGCCCGAGCGGGGCCACCGGGCTGGTCTGCTTACTTCCCCTCTGCGCCAATAGCCGTAAGCCCCTTCTCCGTAGGTCCGTAGACCTGGGTGTTGTCCGCCCAGAAGGCTACGGGGGAGGTCCAGGAGGCGGTGCTGCCGGCGAATTCGTAGGTCCAGCGGGCTTTTCCGGTTTCGGGGTCCAAGGCCCAGAGTTGGGAGTGGGCCCAGAGGTAGGTGGTGTCGGTGGTGGGCTGGAGGGCGAGGATGCCGGTGCGGAGCAGGGGGAGGGAGCCTGCCCAGTGGATGGCGCCGGTTTTGGCGTCGAAGGCGTGGAGGATGACGTGGCCCTGGAAGTCGGGGCCGGCGGCGTAGACGGTGGAGCCGTCCGGGGAGGCTGCCATGGCGTGGATGGTCACGTGGTCGGGAGACTGCCATGCCTTCTGGCCGTTCGTCGCGTCGATGGCGTAGAGACGGTCGGCCAGGTAGAGGAAGTAGCCGCCGGCGGAGCAGTGTGGGCCGTCGTGCCAGGAGACGGTGAAGAAGTCGGTCTCGTGACCGGAGGTCTGGCCGCCTCCTGGGGCGGGCTGTTGCCACTGCATCCTGCCGCGGTCGTGGACGTCCAGTCCGGCGAGCTTCGGGGCGCTCCGGTCGGGGTTGCTGGTGGTCCACAGCAGGCGGGTACCGGACGACGGGACCTTGAGCGAGACCTGGCTCATGGTCGTGTTCTTGAAGGTGGTCTCCCAGCGGAGCTTTCCGGTCGCCGGATTCACGGCCCAGATGAAGCTCTTCTCGGCGAACAGCTCCGCCCCCCTCGACAGATCGGAGCCCAGCTTCGAGAGTTCGGAGCGCAGCTTCGCCATGTCGTCGGGCAGGCGGCTCTTCGACATGGTGCCGGTGACGTAGACCGTGTCGTCCAGCATTCCCGGCACCCACGCGGTGGCCACACCGGTCCGCGGACTGCCGAGGGTCCAGGCGACCTTGCCGGTGTCGAGGTCCACGGCCCGCAGCACCGTGGCCGGTTCCGGCACCCAGCGCGACCGGCCCGGCATCTTCGTCTGTCCGATCGCGAACGCCCTGCCGTGGCCGACGGCGACGGGGCGGCCGCCCAGGCCGCCGACGGCCGGCGCGGCCGTGACGTTGGCCAGTGGACCCCACCGGGGGCGGCCCGCGCGGTCGAAGGCCCAGAGGTGCTTGCCGCTGACCGCGACGACCGTCCCGTCCGTGCCCGTCACCTGGGTCAGGGGTTCGGTGAGGGGCGCCGTCCACCGCGCGGTGGCGACGGTGCGGGTGGCGAGCGAGCGTGCGGGGTTCTTGAGGGAGGGGGAGGCCGTCTTGCCGCCGGTGCGGTTGTCCCGGAGCGACAGGGCGAGCGTGGTGCCGCCGCCGGCCAGTGCGACGGTTCCGCCGGCCAGGCCGAGGAGGAGCTTGCGGCGGCCGAGGAGGGGGGTGGGGGGCGGGAGCGCGTCCGGTAAGTCCGGCACCGGCCCGTACGGGGGTTCCGGGGCCCCCGGCGCGGGAGGCTGACCGGCGAGCGGGGAGGCGGGGCCGGGCAGGAGCTGGGTGGCCGCTGTCGGTGCGGCGCCGGCGGCGTCGGGCGGGGCGGGAAGGAGTTGGGTGGCCGCTGTCGATGCGGCGTCCGCGGCGTCGGGGAGGGCGGGCATACGCCGGGTCGGGCCCACTGCGGGCGGCCGGGCCGGTGCCATGACCGCGGATGCCTCTTCGATCGCGGTGATCAGGACCGGCGGCAGCCAGGCGCCCGGCGCCGCCAACTCCGCGTCCCGTTCGATGAATTCGATGACCTGACGCGGCGTCGGCCGGTCGGCGGCGTCCTTCGCGAGGCAGGCCGCGACCATCAGCCGCAGGCCGTCCGGGACCGTGGACAGGTCGGGCTCGTCGTACACCACCCGTTTCAGGACGTCCGGGACCCGGCCCTCGCCGAACGGGCTCGCCCCGGACGCGGCGAAGACGAGGGTGGCGCCGAGCGAGAACATATCGCTCGCCGAGGAGAGCGGCTCCCCGTTTCCCTGCTCGGGAGACATGTACGCGGGCGTGCCGAGGACCACGCCGGTGGTCGTCAGCGCCGTCCCCTCGGCGGCCCGGGCGATACCGAAGTCGATGACGTACGGCCCGTCGAGGGCCAGCAGGACGTTCGCGGGTTTCAGGTCCCGGTGCGTCAGCCGTGCGGCGTGGATGTTCACCAGGGCCTCGGCGATGCCGGCCGTCAGGGCCCGCAGCGCGGTCTCCGGGAGCGGGCCGCCGAGCTCCACCGCGCGGTGCAGGGAGATGCCCGGTACGAAGGCGGTCGCCATCCACGGCACGGCGGCGTCCGGGTCCGCGTCGACCACCGCGGCGGTGAAGGCGCCGGACGCGGCCCGCGCCGCTGACACCTCGGCGCGGAACCGGGCGCGGAACCCGGCGTCGCCGGCCAGTTCGGGGCGGATCAGCTTCACCGCGACCGTGCGGCCGCCGGCCGACCGCCCGAGGTAGACCGAGCCCATGCCGCCCGATCCCAGGCGGCCCAGCAGCGTGTAGGGGCCGACCCGGGGCGGGTCCGAGGGGTCCAACGGCTCCATTTTCAGGCTCCGTTCGCGTGGAGAGCGGCGACCGTCGTGGCCGTCGGGTCCGAGAGGCAGAGTCGCCCGTCACCGGCTGTCCACGCCAGTTTCGTGGGATCGGTTCCCTTCATGCCGGTGTACTTCCAGCGGGGCTTGCCGTTCGAGGGGTCACATGCCCAGACGACGGAGTCCGCACCCATCCGGTACAGGTTCCCGTCGGCGCACAGGAGGCGGGCACCGAAGGCCCGGGAGTCCTTGGAGTCGGCGGGGAGCGGTACCTTCCAGCGCGTGCGGCCGGTCCCGCCGTCCAGGGCTCCCAGGGAGTAGCCGTGGTCCTCGTCCTGCCAGAGGGCGTACAGGACCTTCCCGTCCTTGTCGGTGGCGATGCCGCCGCCCCGGAGGGACGCCGGGACGATGTCCGGCACCGTCCACAGGTTCTTTCCGGTCGCCGGGTCCAGTGCCGACATCCGGCCGCCGCCGTCGACGAGGACGAAGTGCCGCCCGGCGGCGTCGAGGGTGTGCGGCTCCGTCTTCTTCGACCAGGCGACCTTGCCCTTGGCGTCGAGTGCCCGCACCCGGGTGGCGCCGGCGAACAGGGCGTTGTCACCGCGCTGCGGCAGGGCCGAGAAGAGGAGGTCCGCGTCCTCGCCGTACAGCCAGGAGGTTTTACGGGAGGCGAGGTCCAACGCCCAGACGTGGTAGCCCACGGGGGACGGGCCGTGGTCCTTGCCGTCCCCGAAGCCGAGCAGATACGCCGTGCCGTCCAGGACGCCGCAGAAGCGGAGCACTCCCTGGGTGTGCGGCCGGTCCAGCGTGGCGCTCCAGGCGGCCTTCCCCTGGGTCAGGTCGATCGCGAGCACGGCGCTCCGCGCGGCCGCCGACTTCATCGCCACTCCGGCCACGTACAGATGGCCGTCGTCCACCGCGGCGATGACGTTCGGCACCGATCCCTGCACCGAGAGGGCGAGGCCGTGGTCGGCGCCGTTCACGGTCCACTTCGTATTGCCCTCGTCGTCGAGCGCCAGGACCCGTTCGAGGGAGGGGCAGACCACGACACCGTGGGTCGAGATCACCTGTGGGCAGGCCGCGGACTGTCTGTCCTTCCAGGCCAGGGTCGCCTCGGGGACATCGTCGCCGGAGGGGCGGCGGAGGCCGGACCCGCCGCCGGCCTGCCCGGTACCGCTCAGGGCCAGCCAGGTCCCCGCTCCGGCCACCGCGAGCGTTCCGCCGGCCAGCCCGAGGAGCAGCTTCCTGCGGCTCGTCCAGGGGCGGTCCGGGTCGGGGCGGTCCGGCTCCGGGTGGCCCGCAACCGGATCGCCCGGCTCCGGGTGGCCCGGCCCCGAACCGTCCGGCGCCGCCGGGAGGGGTTCCGCCGCCCCGGAGGCCGCACTGCCGAGGACCGGCGCCATATGGGTGAACGGCCGGGTCGGCGGGGGCTCGGGCAGCGTGGTCATGACGGCGCGGACGGCGATGATGTCGGCGGCGACCGCCTCCGGGAGCCAGCCGCCCGACGGGATGGGGTGGCCCTCCCGCTCGACGGACTCGGACACCTGGCGCGGGGTCGGCCGGTCTTCGGGGTTCTTGGCCAGACAGGACGCGATCAGGTCCCGCAGCCCGGCCGGGACCGCACCGAGATCGGGTTCGGTGTGCACGATGCGGAAGAGGACGCCCGCGGCCGCGCCCGCGCCGAACAGGCTCTCCCCGCCCGCGGCGAAGGCAATCGCCGAACCCAGCGAGAACATGTCGCTGGCCGAGGTGAGCGCCTCCCCCACCGCCTGCTCCGGCGACATGTACGGGGCCGAGCCGATGATCGCGCCGGTGGAGGTCAGCGCGGTGCCGTCGACGGCCCGCGCGATGCCGAAGTCGATGACGCGCGGCCCGTCCAGCGCCAGCAGCACGTTCGCCGGTTTCAGGTCCCGGTGGATCAGCCCGGCGTCGTGCACACTGGCCAGCGCCTCCGCCACCCCGGCGGTCAGCGCCCACAGCACGCCCTCGGGCAACGGGCCCCGGGTGCTGACCGCCTGGTCCAGCGAGACGCCGACGACGAAGGCGGTCGCCATCCAGGGGAGCTCGTCCCGCGTATCGGCGTCCACGACCGGCGCCGTGAAGGCCCCGGACACCAGCCGGGCCGCCTCGACCTCGCGCTGGAACCGGTCCCGGAACGCGTCGTCCTGTGCCAGATCCGGCCGCACCACCTTCACCGCGACCGTGCGGCCCCGGGCCCGGCCGAGGTACACCGCCCCCATCCCGCCGGCACCCAGCCGGCCCAGGAGTGTGTAGGGCCCGATCTGCCGCGGGTCCCCGGCCTCGAGCTGCTTCATCGCATCCCCCTTCAATGAGCCCCCACAGGCTACTGCCGGAGCCGTGGGCAGCCACCCCGGTTCGGATCAACCGCTCGGCCCAACATGCCGTGGTGTGACGGCTGTTGGCGTCGGCGGCTCGTCGGAGCGGCAGCATGTCGCCCCCGCTGACCGGGATTGACGGGGCGGCTCCCGGACCGCCCCGCTACCCCTCCGCCACGCGCCGGGCGCGCCCTCCGGGCAGACTGACGTTATGCCTGAATTGCCGGAAGTTGAGTCGCTCGCCCAGTTCCTCGCCGGCCGTCTGGCCGGCCGGGCCGTCGGCCGGGTGTATCCCGTGGCCGTGCATGCGCTGAAGACCTACGACCCACCGGTCACCGCGCTCGAAGGGGGCGCGTGCGAGGGGGTGACGCGGCACGGGAAGTTTCTCGATCTTCAGGTCGGGGCGCTGCATCTGGTGCTGCACCTGGCCAGGGCGGGGTGGGTGCGATGGAACGACACGCTGCCGGCGGTGCCGCCGCGGCCCGGGAAAGGGCCGCTGGCGCTGCGGGTGCGGCTCGCCGATCCGGACGACGGGGCGGGGTTCGACGTGACCGAGGCGGGGAGTCAGAAGCACCTCGCGGTCCATGTCGTACGGGATCCGCAGGAGGTGCCGGGGGTGGCGCGGCTCGGGCCCGACCCGCTCGGCGAGGACTTCACCCTGGCCGCCTTCCGTGCGCTGCTGGAGGGCGAGCGCCGGCAGATCAAGGGCGTGCTCCGGGATCAGAGCGTGCTGGCGGGGATCGGGAACGCCTACTCGGACGAGATTTTGCACAGGGCCCGGATGTCGCCGTTCAAACTGGCCGCGGCGCTCTCCGGGGAGGAGGTGGAGCGGCTGTACGCGGCGGTCGGAAGCACGCTCACGGAGGCGGTCGAGCGGTCCCGTGGGCTGGCCCTGAAAGACCTCAAGGCGGAGAAGAAGAGCGGGCTGCGGGTGCACGGGCGGAAGGGGGAGCCGTGTCCGGTCTGCGGGGACACGGTGCGCGAGGTGTCGTTCAGCGATTCGGCGCTCCAGTACTGCCCCACCTGCCAGACGGGCGGCAAGCCCCTGGCGGACCGGCGACTGTCCCGGCTGCTGAAGTAGCGGGGACGGCCGCCGGCCCGCCCGGGACGGTCAGTCCGCGGAGCTGCCGGACGCCAGCAGCTCCCGCAGCTCGGCCACCGCCTCGCGGAGCCGGTCGGCGAAGACCTGCATCGGGCCGGCCACCGCCAGGGGGGTGCTGAGGTAGAGGTGGAAGCGGTCGGGCAGCAGGACGTAGGCGACGCCGATACAGCGGCTGCTGGTGGAGCCGAAGCCGAAGTACTGGATGTTCTCGGACGGGGCGGAGCTGGTGCTCAGGTAGTCGTCCCGCATCGTCAGCCAGCCCGGGGTCCGGTAGAGGGCGGGCTGCTCGGTCACCCCGAGCTCCGCCCCGCGCCGCCGCTGGATCAGCTCCAGCTCCCACAGATGCTGCTCGGGGGCCTGGCCGGCCTGGCACTCCTTGGCGCGCGCCACATGCTTCCCGGCGGCGGCGCGGAACGCGGCCCGGCGGGTGTCCGGGGAGGCCGCCGGGTCCTCCATCGCGGCGACGAACGCCTGGATCTCCGGGGTGACGACCCGCATCGCCTCGGTCCGGCCGCGCCGCCACTGGCGGGTGGCGATCGACTCGTAGGTGGCGCCGAGATGCCCCTTGGCCCGCTGATGGGCGAGCTGGTAGGCGAGCTGGACGAAGGCGTCCGGTGAGGCGCCCAGCGCCTTGGCGGTGGTGCTGCCGAAGTCGTCGAAGGAGACGGTGCGGGTGGCGGTGTTCGCGCCGTACTCCGCGAAGGCGTCGGCCGCGGAGCGCACCTGCGCCCGGAGGGCGTCGTCCAGCTCGAAGAGGACCGGCTCCAGGGCCGGGAGCCCCTGGGAGCGGGCGCCGGAGCGGCGGGAGTGTTCCTCGGCCGGGGCGCTGAGCAGGGCGTCGGTGAAGCTGAGGATGGTGGTGCCGTCCAGCTCGCAGTGCTCCACGTTGATGCCCGCCCGGCCGTCGGCGAAGACGATCAGGGACACGGCCTTGTCGAACCAGCGGTTGCCGCCGTCGCCGTACAGCAGCCGGTCGCAGGCCTCCTGGACGTCCGCGGGGGCGGCGTCCTCCAGGCAGACACAGAACAGCGCGGTCTCGATGTCGTCCAGGGCGGCCGCGTTGCGGGGGTGGTGGGCGCGCAGGGACTCCCGGGCGGCGGCCCACTCCGCGCGCGCCATGGTCGTGAGGTGGCCGACCGAGGTGCCGGCCGCGGCCGGTTCGGCACCGGCCTTCTGTACGGCGCGCAGGCCCGCTTCGAGGTCGTCCAGGCTGTGCGGAACCCCGTCCGCGCCCAGCACCTCCATCCGGAACACGTTGCCGCGGTGGAACACCACGATGTGCCGGGCGTCGGACGGGCCGGGCCAGGCGTCGGTGTAGGGGCTGCGGACGGTGTCCTGTTCCGCCCCGGGAATCCGGGTGGCGGAGAACAGGTACTTGTTCTGCACCATCGACTGGGGCACGCCCCGCTGCACCACCGGAGGGATGAGCTCCTGATCGAGCTGCCGCTTGTAGTCGACGGCGCCGGCGATGAGCCCGGCCGCCCGCTCCACCTGGGACTGCGGCTGTCCGGGGGCGGGGTCGCGGAACAGGAAGAAGAAGTTGGCGTTGAGCGCGATCCGGTCCCGGCGGCCCAGATAGCGGTACGGCCAGAAGGTGTCGAGCCAGCTGTGGACGCCCTCCGTGGCGTCGTACTCCTCCAGCGCCGCCTGAAGCACCCGGCCGGGGCCGCCGGGACGGAGGAAGGCGGCCACCTCCGCCTCGGTCGCCGCCCGCTGGTCGGCGGTCAGCAGCGGCGCGCACCAGGCGAGGAACCTCTCGCAGCTCGCTTCCAGCGTGGGCAGCGGCACCCGCGGGAGGTTGTCCTCCTGGGCGAAGGTCGTCATGGCGGCCCTTTCCTGATGGTTATTCAATTCTGCTCTCTCGATTCGGATCACGGGGACCTGTGCTGTCACTCATCCATGGTCGCGCCGTCACCCACCGTGTCCGTCACCCCATGGCGCGCGGAGCGGGGACATGTGCGGACGACGCGGGGTCCGGGCCGTCCGCTAGTCCAGCAGCCGGTCGCCCCGTACGGCCCGGCCCTCGGCCGCGGTGTGGGCGGGCAGGACCCGGCCGAAGAGCTGCCGGGTGCGGGCGACGCTCCCGATGACGCCGGGCCGCTCGCTGTAGGCGAAGATCGCGGAGTGGCGCGCGGTCTCGCCGCGCACCGGGCTCACCCGGTGGAGCGAGTAGCGGCCCTTGAACAGCTGGAGGTCGCCGGGGTGCAGCGGCAGGCGCCGGATCAGCCGCTCGCCCCGGCCGTCCAGGACGTCCCGGACGTCGTCGAAGCGCTCGTCGTGCGCGGACCGGATGTTCGGGCAGTACTCGAAGACGCCGCCGTCCTGCGCCTGCCGGGTGAGCATGCTGACGGTGAACTCGTTGGTGTCGAAGTGCCAGGGGTGCTCCATGCCGGGGGCGACGACATTGAGCACCAGCCCGGAGAGCGGGTCCGCCAGCTCGTGCAGCCGTGGCAGTCCGAAGCAGCGGGCCAGGAAGTCCTGGAACACCGGGTCGGAGTAGAGCCGGCTGATCAGCGACTCCTCCGGCACCCGGTCCCGCGGGACGAAGGCGTTGCCCCGCTGGAAGGTCCGCCGGCCGGGGTGGCCGGCCGGCAGGTCCGCGTCCACCGCGATGTTGTAGACGTTGACCGTCTCGATGTCGAAGTGCGCCTGAGGGGCGATGGCGGCGCACTCCTGCTCCAGCGCCGCGCGGAGCGCCGGGCGGACGAAGTCCGGCAGCACGGTGCAGCCGAGCGTCCGGAGTTCGTGCCGGGCCCGGGAGATCACGGCCTGTCCCCCGGCACTGTCGGGTTCCGGCAGGGGGTACCGGGCGGTGTCGACCACCTGGTCGAGCGTGAGGGCTTGCGCAGTGCTCATTCGATCCTCTCCACATGCGGGCAGACCGTCGTGAGCCGGAGGCCGCCCACGGCCGCGCGCCCCGCCGGGAACGCCCCTCCGGGCCGTCCCCGCGGTCCGCGCGCCGTCGGGTCCGCGCCCCGGCTCTTCGGCAACTCCTCTTGCAGCAACTCCAGCACGGAGCAGCACAGTTGAAGCTCCCACAGCGTCGCCGGGTTGTCTGTGACACGTCGCACTGCGCGACCCGGCAACTGCGCGCCGTGCGGGGCGGAGCCGGGCGGCCCGGCGCGCGGCGGAGTCGGCTGCGTCACGTTTTTTGCAACTTGTTGCATAACTCTGGGGGGCTGGTCTACAACTACTGCCACGACCACCGCGCCTGGAGGCCCCCATGAGCCAGTACCCCCACCTGATGAGCCCCCTCGACCTCGGGTTCACCACCCTGCCCAACCGGGTGCTGATGGGGTCGATGCACATCGGGCTGGAGGAGGCCGAGAACGGCTTCGCGCGGATGGCCGCCTTCTACGCCGCCCGCGCGCGCGGCGGCGTCGGCCTGATGGTGACCGGCGGTATCGCGCCGAACGACGCGGGCCGGCCGTACGAGGGCGGGGCCAAGCTCACCACCGAGGCGGAGGCCGCGCAGCACCGGACCGTGACCGAGGCGGTGCACGCCGCGGGCGGGCGGATCGCGATGCAGATCCTGCACTTCGGGCGGTACGCGTACCACGCCGATCTGGTCGCACCGAGCGCGCTCCAGGCGCCCATCAGCCCCTTTGTGCCGAACGCGCTCACCGACGACGAGGTCGAGCAGACCATCGAGGACTATGTGCGGGCGGCGGAGCTGGCCAAGTCCGCCGGGTACGACGGTGTCGAGATCATGGGCTCCGAGGGCTATCTGATCAATGAGTTCATCGTCGGCGCGACGAACCAGCGCACGGACCGGTGGGGCGGCTCGTACGAGAACCGGATGCGCTTCCCGCTGGAGATCGTCCGCCGCACCCGGGAGCGGGTCGGCACCGACTTCATCCTGATCTACCGGCTCTCCATGCTGGACCTCGTCCCGGGCGGTTCCACGCTGGAGGAGGTGGTCACCCTCGCCAAGGAGATCGAGGCGGCGGGGGCCACGATCATCAACACCGGTATCGGCTGGCACGAGGCCCGTATCCCCACCATCGTGACCTCGGTGCCGCGCGGCGCCTACACCTGGGTGACGAAGCGGCTGATGGGCTCGGTGAGCATCCCGCTGGTCACCAGCAACCGCATCAACACCCCCGAGGTCGCCGAGGAGTTGCTCGCCGACGGACGCGCCGACATGGTGTCACTGGCCCGGCCCTTCCTCGCCGACCCGGACTTCGTCGCCAAGGCGCGGGACGGCAAGGCCGAGGCGATCAACACCTGCATCGGGTGCAACCAGGCCTGCCTCGACCACACCTTCAGCGGGAAGATCACGTCCTGCCTGGTCAACCCGCGGGCGTGCCACGAGACCGAGCTGGTGCTCTCTCCCACCCGGCGGCGCAAGCGGCTCGCCGTGGTCGGCGCCGGACCGGCCGGACTCGCCTGTGCCGTGTCCGCGGCCGAGCGCGGCCATGCGGTCACCCTCTTCGACGCCGCGGCCGAGATCGGCGGGCAGCTGAACATCGCCAAGCGGATACCGGGCAAGGAGGAGTTCGACGAGACCCTGCGCTACTTCCGCCACCAGCTCGAGCGCCATGGCGTGGACGTACGGCTGAACTCCCCGGTCACCGCCGCGGACCTGGGGGCCTACGACGAGGTCGTGGTCGCCACCGGGGTCACCCCGCGCACCCCGGAGATCGAGGGCATCGACCACCCGAGCGTCGTCAGCTACCTCGATGTGCTGCGGGACGGGGCGCCGGTCGGCGAACGCGTGGCGATCATCGGGGCGGGCGGCATCGGCTTCGATGTCGCGGAGTTCCTCACCGATGCCGGCGACGCGGCGAGCCAGGACCCGGAGGCCTACTTCCGCGCCTGGGGCGTCGACACCGGCTACGGCGACCGGGGCGGGCTGCGCACGCCCGAGCGCCCCAAGGCCCCGCGGCAGGTGCATCTGCTCCAGCGCAAGACGTCGAAGGTCGGCGCCGGTCTCGGCAAGACCACCGGCTGGATCCACCGTGCGGAGCTGCGGCACCGGGGCGTGACCAGCGTCGCCGGGGCGGCGTACGAGCGGATCGACGACGAGGGCCTGCACCTCACGGTCGACGGCACGGCGACCACGCTGCCGGTGGACACCGTCGTGCTGTGCACCGGGCAGGAGCCGCGCCGGGACCTGTACGAGGAGTTGCTGGCCGAGGGGCGCACCGTGCATCTCATCGGCGGTGCGGACGTCGCCGCGGAGCTGGACGCCAAGCGCGCCATCAAGCAGGGGACGGAGCTGGCGGCGGCCCTGTGAGCCGGCGCGGGACCGGGACGCGGCGGGCGGCGCGAGGCCGCGGCGTCCCGGCCGCCGCGACCTAGGATTCCCCCATGTCACTCCCGCACGCGATCCTCACCGCCCTGCTAGAGAAGCCGTCGTCGGGGCTGGCACTGACCCGTAGGTTCGACCGGTCGATCGGCTACTTCTGGTCGGCCACCCATCAGCAGATCTATCGCGAGCTGGGCAAGCTGGAGCAGGCCGGGTTCATCCGGGCGCTGCCGAGCGAACAGCCGTCGCGGGGGCAGAAGAAGGAGTTCGAGGTGCTGCCCGCGGGCCGGGCCGAGCTGACCCGCTGGGCCTCCGGCGAGCAGGAGTCCAAGCCCATCCGGGACGCGCTGCTGCTGCGGCTGCGGGCGTCAGCGGTGGTGGGGCGGGCCGGGCTCGACGAGGAGCTGCGGCGCCATCTGACGCTGCACCGGCGGCAGTTGGCGGAGTACCAGGAGATCGAGGACCGCGACTTCGGGGCGGCGGCGGACCCGGAGGACCGGTTGCGGCGGCTGGTGCTGCGGGCCGGGATCGGGCTGGAGACCTTCTGGGTGGAGTGGCTGGCGGAGGCGCTGGCCGAAGTGACGGACATGGACGCGGCGACGGCCCCGGGGGACGGCGCGGGCGGCTGAGCCGCACCGCGGGTACGCCGGCGCGGGAACGGCATGGGGCGGCCGGCCCCGGGGGAAGTCCCGGGGCCGGCCGCCCTGTTGATGCGCCGGGAGCCGTCAGCAGTTGTCGTAGAGGAGGGCGCGCACCAGACGGCAGGTCGTGTCGGACGGGGCGTGCACCCCTATCTCGGCGGCGGTGCTGCGGATCTTGCGGTTGTGGGCCTGCTCGGGGCGGTAGACGCCGGTGTCGAGCAGGGCGATGGCCAGCCGCATGGCCTTCAGGCGGCGGTTGTGCGATTCATACCGCTCGCGCGGCCATCCGGCGGGCAGCGGCTTCTTGGGCAGTGGGTGGGCCGGGAGAGGCTTCGTCATGAGTGTGGCAGCGGCCATCGGCGACCTCCTGGAGCGTGGATGAACCCTCACTGACTGGTTCCCATTCTACTGGCCACCACTGACAAAAGCCCCTGGCCAGAGGGGATTTGACGGCCCGAGGACGGCCCTGCGGACGGCCCCGGGTCAGGCCGCGGCGGCCATGGCACGCAGCCGCGTCTTGTCCGGCTTGCCGACCGGCGTGAGGGGGATGGCGTCGACGAGATGAACCGCGGCCGGGGCGTACAGGGCCCCCTGGTGCTCGGTGACGAAGGCGCGCAGGGCGGCGGGGTCCACACGGTGGCCCGGAGCCGGGACGACCGCGGCATGCACCTGTTCGGTCTCGTCCGGCCCGCGCACCCCGTAGACGGCGCAGTGGGCGACCGCCGGGTGGGTGTGCAGCAGATCCTCGACCTCCGCCGGGTGGACATGGCCGCCGACGACGATGATCAGGTCCTTGACCCGGTCGACGAGGTAGAGCCGGCCGTCGTCGTCCAGGATGCCGACGTCGCCGGTGCGCAGCCAGCCGTCACCGGGCAGCACCTGCGCGGTCAGCTCCGGCTGCTTCCAGTAGCCGGTCATCACCCCGGCGGACCGTACGTGGACCTCACCCCGCTCCCCCGCGGGCAGCTCCCGCCCGTCCGCGTCACGGATGGCGAGCGTGACGCCGGGCAGTGCGCGGCCGGCGGTGATCCGACCGCCGGGCCCGGTGGTGCGGTGGTCCTCCGGACGGGCCTCGGTGATCGTCATCGCCTCGGACATGCCGTACACCCCGTACAGCACCGGCCCGAAGACCTCGGCGGCCCGCGCCAGCCGGGAGGGCGAGGCCGCGCAGCCGCCATAGGTGATGCGGGTGAGGGAGCTGAGGTCGGTGCCGGGCAGCGTGGGGTCGTCGAGGAGGCGGTAGAGGAGCGGGGGCAGCAGCCAGAGGTGGGTGATGCGGTCGCGGGCGACGGCGGCGAGGACGGCCGTGGGGTCGAAGGCGTGGTGCAGGACGACGGTGCCGCCTGCCGCGAGGGTGGCATCGGTGAGGACGCCCGCGAGATGGGCGAGCGGGGTGCAGGCGAGGAAGCGGGGCGGGTCACCGGCGCCTTCCATGCGGTGGTGCCGGAGCATCCCGGCGTACGGGGCGTGCGGCATCCGCACGCCCTTGGGGATGCCGGTCGTGCCGCCGGTGTGCCGGATGCACCAGTCGTCCTCGGGCCGGACGGCGCCGGCGGGCACTTCGGGTGTGGCGGGGAGGGCGGCGCAGGCGGCCAGCAGGTCGGGGGCCGGGTCGGCAGCCGCGGGCACCGGGCCCAGGGTCAGCACGTCGGGCGCGGGGCCTCGGGTGTGGTGGAGCAGCGCCCGTGCGGTGCCGTACAGGGCCGGGTCGACGAGGAGCAGGGCGGTCTCCGCGCTCTCGGCGATCCGGGCCAGGGTCTCGGCGGCCATCCCGTCGTAGAGGAAGACGACCCGGGCGCCGAGGAGGTTGGCGGCGTAGCGGGCGGCGAGCACCTCGGGGCGGTTGCCGCTGAGGAGGCCGACGGTCCGCCCGTGGCCGATGCCGCGGCCGGCGAGCACGGCCGCCATGCGGTGCACGGTGTCGTACAGGGCGCCCGCGGTGACCTCGTCCCCGTCGTCCGTCATCAGGACGGGCCGGGACCGGTCACGGGCGAGGGCGGCGAGCAGCACATCGGTATAGCTGGTGAAGCCGGTGGCGGGCGTCATGGCGTGGGGCTCCCTGGGCCGGGACGGACAGCTGACGGCCCTGACGCTACGGACCGCCGCTGATGCCCTCCACGACCAATTTCGCCATGTGGTCATGCCTCCAGAGGCATCAGCGGGCTCAGCGTCTCCTCGGCCGCCGCCAGGATTTCGGTGACCCGGAGGCCGAAGTGGACATCGCAGGCGTTCGGCAGACCGGTCGCGGTGGCGGCGAGCAGGGCGTCGACGGCGCGGTGGTAGGCCGGTTCGGGGCCGTCCAGGCGGCGCGGCAGGGTGGTGATACCGGCGGTGCCGCGGAGGGTGATCTCGACGCCGGCGGCCGCCGCGGGGGCGGCCAGGCCGACCGTGGCCGTACTGGCCGCCCCGCTGCTGTGCCGCATCGTCAGCAGCACCGTGTCGGCCGGGCCCCGGGTGGCGGTGACCGCCTCCGCGTCCCCCAGGACCGGCAGCAGCACCGACAGCGCATGCGGGCCGACGTCCCACAGCCCGCCCTTCGTACGGCGCCAGGGCGAGGCGGCGTACGGGCTGGAGCTGTCCTCGGCGAAGACCGAGCCGAGCCAGTCGGCGTGCGCGGTGAACCAGCCGCCGGCCGCGGCCTGGGCGGCGATCCACTCCCCCTCCTGCTCCCCGAAGCGCGCGGTGAAGAAGACCACCGAGGCGATCCCCGCGCGGTCGGCGGTCGCAGCGAGGGCGCGGGCCTCGGGCACGGAGGTGGCGACCGGCTTGTCCAGGAGGAGGTGGCGGCCGGCCTCGGCGGCGCGGACCGCCAGCGGGGCCTGGACGGACGGCGGCAGCGCGATCGCGACGGCGTCGCAGGCCGCGAACAGTTCGTCGGGCGCGTCGTAGGGGCGGGTGTCGTGGACCTGGGCCAGCGCCGCGGCGGCCTCCGGCCGGCGCCCCCAGATGCCGGTGAGCTCGACGCCGGGGTGCGCGGCCAGGGCGGGGGCGTGGACCCGCCGCGCCCAGGGGCCGGTGCCGAGGAGTCCGATGCGCAGGGTCGTCATGGGGCCAGTGTCTCGCGGGGCGCGGGGCGGGACGCCGATTTCGCGGGCCGTGCCGTGGGCCCGGAGCCGGGTCGGCGGGGCCCGGTGCGGGTCCGGTGGCGTCGGGCCGGCCCGGGGTCCGAGGGGCTGCCGAAGCGGCGTCCACCTGAGGTCTCCGTCACATCGAAATAGCGAGAAGACAGGCGCAGCAAGGAAGTAATCCCAGGCTGCCAGCGAAGAAAACCTTGGAAAAGCCTGGATGTCCGGCTAGGTAACCTGCGGTTCACAAACGAGCAACGGACGAGAAATGGCGCGTTGCGAGAGTGCTCCGGTACGCCCGCACCGTACCCGCACCGACCGTGAAGAGGACCCCGTGACCATCAAGGCCGAGTACATCTGGATCGACGGCACCCAGCCGACCGCCAAGCTCCGCTCCAAGACCAAGATCCTGACCGACGGCAGCAAGCTGCCGCGGTGGGGCTTCGACGGGTCCAGCACCAACCAGGCCGAAGGCCACGCATCGGACCTCGTACTGGAGCCGGTGTTCAGCTGCCCGGACCCGATCCGCGGCGGCGACCACCTGCTGGTGCTGTGCGAGGTGCTGCACACCGACCTCACCCCGCACCCCTCCAACACCCGTGCGCTGCTGCGCCCGGTCGCGGAGCGGTTCGCCGACCAGGAGGCCATCTTCGGCATCGAGCAGGAGTACACCTTCCTCAAGGGTGACCGCCCGCTCGGCTTCCCCGAGGGCGGCGGCTACCCGGCCCCCCAGGGCGACTACTACTGCGGTGTGGGCGCGGACGCGATCTTCGGCCGGGAGATCGTCGAGAAGCACCTCGACCTGTGCCTGGCGGCGGGGCTGGGCCTGTCCGGCATCAACGCCGAGGTCATGCCCGGCCAGTGGGAGTTCCAGGTGGGCGCGCTGCCCGCGCTGGAGGTCTCGGACCACATGTGGGTGGCGCGCTGGCTACTGCACCGCGTCGCGGAGGACTACGGCGTGACCGCCTCGCTGGAGGCCAAGCCGGCCAAGGGCGACTGGAACGGCGCGGGCGCGCACACCAACTTCTCCACCCGGGCGATGCGCGAGGGCTACGACGCGATCATCACCGCCTGTGAGGCGCTGGGCCAGGGCGACAAGCCGCTGGAGCACGTCCGCCAGTACGGCACCGGCATCGAGGAGCGGCTGACGGGCGCGCACGAGACCGCCCCGTGGGACGCGTACTCCTACGGCGCCTCGGACCGTGGTGCCTCGGTGCGCATCCCCTGGCAGGTCGAGGTCGAGAAGAAGGGCTACATCGAGGACCGGCGGCCGAACGCCAACGTCGACCCGTATGTGGTCACCCGGCTGATGGTGGACACCTGCTGCACCGAGCTGGCGCGGCGCATGCAGGTCTGACGCCTCCGGAGGAGCGCGTGAGCGGGGCCGGACCGGACAGGTCCGGCCCCTCCGCATGTCCGGGGCGGTGTGGTCCCGTTGCCGCCGGACGCGGCAGGTCCGGGCCGTTCGTCGGTGGCTGCTGGCAGGCTGAGGGCATGCTGACGATCAACGCCGGGACCGGGCCGGGCCGCAGCCGACCAGAGATCCTGACCCGCCTCCGCCGCACCGCCGTGCCCTGGGCCACGCCGCTGTATGTCGGCGGCGTACAACTCGGTGCGTACGCCACCGCGCGGCTGCCCGCCCGGCGGCGCACCGAGCTGCTGCGCGCGCACTCCACCAATGTCGCCAATCTGCGGGCCGGGCGGTGGCGGACGCTGGTCACCAGCGCGGCCTTCGTCGAACATCCGCTGCCGCTGCCGTACGGCGCCGCGCTGCTCGCCGCCCTCGGTACGGCCGAGGCGCGCTGGGGCACCGGGCGCGCGGCGGGGGTGTTCATGGCCGGTCACATCGGGGCCAGCCTGCTGGTCTACGCGGGCCTGCGGGCGCGGGGGCACGGCCGTCCCGCCCACGGGCCCACGGGGGACGCGGCGCCGGACGCCACCGCACAGGCCATCGACGTCGGGGCCAGCTACGGCTTCAACGCCACGGTGGGCGCCCTCGCCGCCACCGTCCCGCACCGCGGCCTGCGGGCGGCGGCCACCGGCGGGCTGCTGGCGCTGGCGACCGCGCCCGTGCTGCGCCGGGGGCGCACGTTCACCGACGCCGGGCATCTGGCGGCCCTGGCGCTCGGGGTGGCGATGGGGGCGGGGATGCGACGAGCAACGGGCGGCGGCGGAGCGGGGACGAAGCAGGCATAGGGGGCAGGGGCGTCGCGCGGCGGATTCCGGCCATGGCCCTCCCCGCCGCGCGGTCGCCAACTCCGTTGCGGACGAGCCGAGTCGGGCCAGGAGTGCCGCCGGTCCCGGTGTCCGGGCGGGTCCGGCGCGGCGGAATCCCGTCACCGGGCGCCGCACGCCGGGGACAGATCACCGACCGTCTGGTTCAATAGGGCCATGGCCAGCCTCACCGACACCGCGACAGGTCGCAGCGACCTAGAGCCTTTCTGGCCGTCCCGGCAGGCGCACGCCTTCGACCGTCTGTGTTGCCGCGCGCACTGAGCGCGGGCCCGCACACCCCTCTCCGACGCCGCTGACCGGCGTCCGCTGCCCTGCCCGCGCGCATGACGTCCCCGACGCCCCGCTGCGCGAAAGAGCTGATTCCTGATGACGAACCTCCGTACCATGACCGCCGGTTCCGCGACCGCCCCGCTTCCCGCCGCCGCGGCGCCCGCCCACCGTCACCGGCTGCGCGCCGTGACACCCGACGAGGCCCATCCGTTGCCCGCCACCGCCCCGGCCGGCGGGGCTCCGCACCCGAGCGCCGTGTCGGTCGCCGAGCTGCTGAACTCCGGCGCGACCTGGCTGCCGGCGCCCCAGCACAGCCTGCCCGCGCTGCCCGGCCGGCCGCCGATGGTCGGCTATCTCGTCCTCGTACCGGCCGAACAGGCCGCCGCCACCGCCGCGCCGCCGGCCGCCGTGCCCGAGGCGCCCGCGGCACCCGCGCCGACCGGTGACGCGATCGTGCGGATCGACCCCGAACAGCGCACCGCGCAGGTCCAGGGCCGGCCGCTGGACCTGACCTACCTCGAATTCGAGCTGCTGGCCCATCTGGTCGCGCATCCGCACCGGGTGCACACCCGCGACCAGCTGGTGACCACGGTGTGGGGCTACGGGCACGTCGGCGACGGCCGCACCGTCGACGTCCATGTCGCCCGGCTGCGCCGCAAGTTGGGCGCCGCACACCGGTCGTCGATCGTGACGGTGCGGCGGGTCGGCTACAAGTACGTGCCGAGCATCTGAGGCAGGGTCAGACGCCCTCCTGACGCTGCCGCAGGCCCGGCCGGGCGGGGATCCGCTCCCCCGCCCGGCCGGGTGCCGCTCCCGCACGGGGACCGCACCGCTGCGCCGTTTCCCGGCCCGCCGGACCGCCCCACCGGTGCCAACAGCCCACGCAGAGGGCCGCCACCAGCCCGATACCGGAGACCAGCAGCACGCCCTTGGCCGGGGAGTCGGTGAGCGCCGCCCCGCCCAGCCCGCCGAGCGCCGCGCTGGACAGCGCCCAGAGGCCCGCGCCGACCGCGTCCAGCGCCACGAAGCGGCGCAGCGGGAAGCGGAGGCTCCCGGTGGACAGGGCGGCGACCACCCGGCCACCGGGCAGGAAGCGGCCGGCGATGATGAGCAGCGCGGCATGCCGTTCGACCCGGGCGCGGGCCCGCAGGTGCCGGGCCCGGCCGCGCTCACCACGCAGCAGCCGGGCGCTCGCGCGCGGGCCCGCGTACCGTCCCACGGCGTAGCCCAGACAGTCCCCCGCCAGCGCCCCGGCCGCCGCGACACCCGCCAGCAGGGCGAGCAACGCCGGGTCGGGGCCGATGAGCACGGCGACCAGGACGACGGTGGTCTCGCTCGGCATGAACGGCAGCAGCGCGTCGAGGCCGGACACCAGCAGGACGACCAGCCACAGCCAGGGCGAGCCCAGCATGCCCTGAAGGGACGCGGTGAGCTGGTCCAGCTGCTCAAACATGGGCCGGGGTGTCCCGCGGCGGGGCGTGCGGCACCGGAGCGGCGGGCCGGAGGGACACGGCCGGCCGGGCCGCGCCGCCGCCCGTCACCGCCGTCACCGGGCGCCCGCCCAGCGCGGCGCGAGCCGCCATCGCCGCCAACGTGCGCCGGTCCAGGCCCGCGTCGAGCGGCCACAGCACCGGATGCGCCGTGACACGTACGGTCAGGGCACGGGCGGCGAGCACCCGGCGCAGCGAGCCCGCGAAGGTGTCCTCCCCGCAGAACGCGGCGACCGTGCTGGGCAGGCCCTGCTGGCGGTAGTCCAGGGTCACCGGGCGGACCGGCGCGCCCGCGTCGACGGCGGCCTGGAAGGTGGCCCGGCGGAAGGTGCCCGCCTCGGCGGTGCACCAGGTGGTGGCCTGCGGGAAGACCGCCACCGACCGTCCGGCGGCGAGCAGTTCGGACACCTCCCGCACGGTGTGCGGCAGCCGCCGGGGGTGGGTGCGGTCGATGAAGTGCGTACCGGCCCGGCGGGCCAGGCCGCCGACGACCGGCCAGCCGCCGACCTCGCGCTTGGCGAGCAGGGTGACCGGTTCGACGGCGAGCAGGGCGAGGATGTCGAGCCAGGAGATGTGGTTGACGACGACGAGGGTGCCGGTGCCGTCCCCGGCGGTGAGCGCGGCGGCGCCCTCGACCTGGATGTCCAGCGCGTCGAGCAGCGCGCGGGCGTGGATCCGCAGCCGTCCCGGCTCGGCCATCCGCTCGCCGTCCGTCAGCGCCCGCCGCACGGTGCGGGCGAACGCGGTGCCGCGCCGGGCGATCCGGGTCGCCGGTACCCGCGGCAGGGCGTGTACGGCGCAGTCCGGGGTGCAGTCGGAGTGGACGTCCCAGGGGCCGTTCACCGTTCCCCCAGGAAGTAGCGCCGGTAGCGGTCGCCCAGCCGCTCCATGTCCAGGACGACGAAGAAGTCGGCGACGTCGAACTCGGGGTCGTGGGCGGGCGCGCCGCAGATGACGGCGCCGATGCGCAGATAGCCGCGGAGCAGCGGCGGCAGCTGGGCGAGGGCGGGGCGCTCGGGGACGGGGAGGGTGGTGTGCCAGGGGTGGTGCGGGGTGACCTGGAGCTCGGGCGGGGCGGCGTAGCGGGTCCGGCCCAGTTCCCAGGCGTGGGCGGCGGCGGTGCCGCCGTCGGCGAGCGGGACGGAGGCGCAGCCGGCGAGGTAACGGTGGCCGGAGAGCAGGGTGTAGCGGGCGAGGGCGGCCCACATCTGGGTCATGACCGCGCCGTTGCGGTGGCCGGGGTGCACACAGGAGCGGCCGGCCTCGATGAGGGAGGAGCGCAGCTCCGCCAGGGCGCCGAGGTCGAACTCGCCGTCGGAGTACAGCCGCGGGCTGCGGCCGGGCGGCAGCAGCCGGTAGGTGCCGACCACGTCGCCGGTGGCGGTGTGGCTGACGATGAGGTGGTCGGCGAGGTCGTCGACGGCGTCGATGTCATGGCCGGCCAGCGGGGAGTGCAGGGTCGCGCCCATCTCCTCGGCGAAGACCTGGTGGCGCAGGCGCTGGGCGGCACGGATCTGTGCGCGGGTGTCGGCGATCTCCGCGGTGTAGCCGGACTCGGCGGGAGCGGCCGCCGGTGCGGTGGCGGGAGCGGTGCGGGGGTCGGCGGCGGACGCGGCCGGTGCCATGCTCATGAGAGCTCTCCTTGGGGAGGGGGGAGGCTGGTGAGTCGGCGGGCGGTGGGGACAGCGGGGCCGGTGGGGCCGTGCGGGGCGGACGGTGCGCCGCTCCACGGTGGTGCCGGGTACACCCCGGCCGGGACGTAACCCCATGACCTGGCCCTTCTCTACGCGGCAGACTGTTCCCGGGTCCGACGGCCGGGCGCGTGAAGCCCAGGGAGCGAACGGATGAGGGTCCGCAGAACACTGGTCGCCGCGGTCCGGGGCCCGGGACTCACCTCGGCCGTGGAGCTGGGGTGGGCGGTTTCCTCCTCGGCCCGGGCTCACTGCCCGCGGAGCATCCGTGGCCGCTGTTCACCCTGCCGGTGCTCGGCGCCGGTTTTCCGCTGCTCGCCCGGTACGCCGGCCCTGCCCTGATCCGGGCGCTTTTCCTGCTCGCCGCGGTGTTTCTGACGCGAGCCCCGGGCCGAGCCGTCCGAGCGGGTGGCGCGGCCGGCCGAGACCCGGCACGACGCGGTGGACGCCGTCGGCCGCCGGACCGCGCCGGATCGAGCGGGATCTGCACGACGGCGCCCAGGCGCAACCGGTGGCCGTGGGCATGAGCCTCGGCACCACCGAGGCCCTGGTGGAGAAGGGCCCGGCGCGGGCCACCGAGCGGGCGGTCACCAAGCACACCTCCCGCATCTTCGGCAAGCGCCGGCTGCCGCCGTCGGACGACGGCAACCGGCGGGTGCCGGCGGTTCCGGCCTACTTGGACCGCGGCTGACCGACCGTTAGCGTGCCCCCCGCACGGGACTGTTGTGAGCACCGAGCACTGGGGGCACACGTGAGCCGACCGTCACGACGCGCACTGTTGGGAACCGCCGGAGCGATCGGCGCCGGGGCGGCGTTGGGCGGGGCCGCCGCCCCCGCTGCCGCCTCCGCCGGGACACCACCCACCCGGCGCCAGGAGGAAGCACCCGGGTACGACACCGCACCGGCACGGGCCGCGCTGAGGCGGCTGCTGCCCGCCCACGCCGACCAGTTCACGCTGGTGCCGCTCGCCCGGGACGGCGTCGGCGACCGCTTCCGGATCGAGGGCCGTACGGGCCGCATCACGGTCGCCGGGACCACCCCCGCGGCGGCGCTGACCGGCGTCAACTGGTACCTCAAGTACACCTGCCGGGCCCATCTGTCGTGGGCCGGCGACCAGGTGGCGCTGCCCGGCCGGCTGCCCGCCCCGGACGGCCCCGTCGAGCGGGCGACCTCACTGCCGCACCGGTTCGCCCTCAACGACACCCACGACGGCTACACCGCCCCGTACGCGGACTGGCCGCGCTGGGAGCGGCTGATCGACGCACTGGCGCTGCGCGGAGTGAACGAGGTGCTGGTCACCCCGGGCACCGAGGCCGTCTACCACCGGCTGCTGACCGGCTTCGGCTACTCCGACGCCGAGGCCCGCGGCTGGCTCCCGGCGCCCTCGCACCAGCCGTGGTGGCTGCTCCAGAACATGAGCGGCTACGGCGGCCCCACCAGCCCGGAACTGATCGCCAAACGGGCAGAGTTGGGGCGCCGGATCACCGGGCGACTGCGCGAGCTGGGTATGCACCCCGTCCTCCCCGGCTACTTCGGCACCGTCCCGGACGGTTTCGCCGCCCGCAACCCCGGGGCCAGAACCGTCCCCCAGGGCACCTGGGCGGGCCTCAAGCGCCCCGACTGGCTCGATCCGCGCACCGACGTCTTCGCCGCCGTCGCCGCCGCCTTCTACCGCCACCAGGAGCAACTCCTCGGCGCCGCCGACCACTTCAAGATGGATCTGCTGCACGAGGGCGGCGACCCCGGTGACGTACCGGTGCCGGAGGCCGCCCGAGCGGTCGAGAAGGCACTGCGCACCGCCCGCCCCGGGGCCACCTGGGTGATCCTGGGCTGGCAGGACAACCCGCGGCGCGATCTGCTGGACGCCGTCGACCACGACCGGATGCTGATCGTGGACGGCCTCAGCGACCTCGACACGGTCACCGACCGGGAGCGGGACTGGGGCGGGGTGCCGTACGCCTTCGGCTCCATCCCCAACTTCGGCGGCCGCACCACCGTCGGTGCCAAGACCCATATCTGGGCCGAGCGCTTCACCGCCTGGCGCGACAAGCCGGGCAGCCGGCTCGTCGGCACCGCGTACATGCCGGAGGCCGCCGAGCGCGACCCGGCCGCGTTCGAGCTGTTCGGCGAACTGGCCTGGCGGGATCGCCCGGTGGACCGCACCGCGTGGTTCAACGGCTATGCCGACCTCCGTTACGGCGCCCGCGACGCCCACGCCCGTGCCGCGTTCGCCGCGCTGCGCACCAGCGCGTACGAGATCTCCAGCAAGGACGGCCGCCCGCACGACTCCGTCTTCGCCGCCCGCCCGAACCTGGCCGCCCGCTCCGGCACCGTCTACGCCACCCACACCCCCGCCTTCGACCCGGCGGCCTTCGACACCGCGTTCGCCGCGCTGCTCGCGGTCCGCCCCGCGCTGCGCGGCAGCGACGCCTACCGCCACGATCTGACGGACGCCGCCCGGCAGGCGCTGGCCAACCGGTCCTGGCAGCTGATCGGTCAGCTCCAGGACGCCTACCGGCGCAAGGACCGGGACACCTTCCGTGCGCTGTCCGAACTCTGGCTCCGGCTGATGCGGCTCAGCGACGAGGTCACCGGCGCCCACCGGCAGTTCCTGCTGGGGCCGTGGCTGGCGGACGCCCGTGCGATGGCGACCGGCGCCGAGGAGGAGGCGCGGCTGGAACACAGCGCCCGGGCACTCATCACCACCTGGGCGGACCGGCCCACCGCGGACGGCGGCTCGCTCGCCAACTACGCCAACCGCGACTGGCACGGCCTGATCGGCGAGGTCCATCTCCCGCAGTGGCAGGCGTACTTGGACGAACTCGCGGACGCCCTGGCGGCGGACCGCCCGCCGAAGACCTTCGACTGGTACGCCACGGAAGAGCCCTGGACCCGCGCCCGCACCAGCCATCCGCTGCGCCCGACGACGGATGCGTACCGCACCGCGCGGCGGGTCCACGACACCCTCGCCCGGGCCCCCTACCAGGGCACCGTCACGGTCACCGCCGACCCGGCCGCGCTGCCGCCGGGCGGCCGGGCCACGGTCACCGCGGCGCTGCGCAACGTCAACGGGCTGCGGGCGACCGGCCGGGTGGACTTCGCCCTGACCGGTCTCGACGCCACCGCCTCGGGCCCGGTGTCGCTGCCCTCGGTCCCGCCCGGCGGCACCGGCCGCGCCCACTGGCGGGTCACCGCCCCGGCCGGCCCCCTGGAGGCCCCGCTGCACCCGCTCCCCTACGACCTCACCGTCGACTACGGCCCGCAGGGCGCACCGCGGGTCCGTACGCCGCGGCACGGCACGCTGTTCGTGGCGGGGCCGCTGGACCCGGGGCTGCGGACGGTCACCACCAACGCGGCGGTTTTCGGCCAGTTGGACGACCGTTTCGCCATCCATGGCGGGGGCGCGGACTTCTGGAAGGCCACCGCCGAATTCGGCGCGCTCTACCGGCCGGACGCCCTCACCGCCGGCGGCTCGGTCACCGTCGAGGTGACCGCGCAGGACCCGACCGGCCCCTGGGCCCGCGCCGGCCTCGTCGTCCGCAACCGCCTCACCGCCTCCGCCCCGGGCACACCGGACGCCCTCGGCTTCCTCAACCTGTCCGTGACGCCCGCCAACGGCGTCGTGCTGTCCTACGACGCCAACGGCGACGGCACCCTGGACACCTACCGGCGGCTCACCGGCATCACCGCCCCCGTACTGCTCCGGCTGACCCGCGGCACGGACAACGGCAACTCCGGCAGCTACACCGGCGCCTGCTCCACCGACGGCGGCACGACCTGGCGCGACATCGCCACCGTCGGTGTCCCCGGCGCCGCCGCCCGGCAGGACACCGGACTGCACCAGTCCGCCGCCAACTCGGCCACCGGGGACGGCGGGACGGCCGTATTCCGCCGCTGGAAGCTCGCCTGAGCGCCGCGTACGCTGACCCGGGAACGCACCACGAGCGAGGGGATCACGGTATGAGTGCCGCAGCTGAGAAGGAGTGGCTCTACGCCCTCGACATCTCCGACGCGACCTGGCAGCGCGCCCCCGGCGACTCCGAGGAGGCCGTGGAGATCGCCTTCCTGGAGCGGGGCGCGGTGGCCATGCGCAACTCCACGGACCCCGATGTGGTGCTGCGCTACACCGAGGCGGAGTGGCGCGCCTTCGTCCTCGGCGCACGGGACGGCGAGTTCGACCTCCAGCCCTGAAGCCGCCGCTCCCGGCGGCCCGTCACCGGCCCTCCCGGCGCCCCTCGGGGTGCGGGGAGGGCCGGTGACCATCACAGGATTCACTCGTTTCACGGAACGTGAAGCAGCAGCAGAAACAGCAGCAGGCGACACCCCGGCGCCCGGACCGCACCACCCCCGGCAGCCTTGCGGACTTCGGTGACGTCATCGACGTCGAGCAGGCCGAGGCGGCGCTGGTGGAGCACTACCCCCGGCTGGTCCGGCTGGCCTACCTCGTCCTGCCGCCCGGCCAGGGCCGCAGCCGGCGGGTGCTGGCCGCCCACGGCGTGGTGCAGCGGACCCTGCCACGCCAGCGCAGCTCCACCCGCGGGGCCGGTCTGCCCGCCCCGCGCACCGGCGCGGACGCGGCGATCGACCCCGGCTACGCCTTCGTCCGGCTGCGGGTCCTGCGGGCCGCGCTGGCCGGCGGCCGGACCCGCCGGTGGCTGCCGCTGCCGCCGCTGCTCCCCCAGGTGTGGGGCCTGCGGCTCTTCCCGCGCTCCGGGGGTGCCGACGAACTGGCGCTGGACCAGGCGCTGTCGGCGCTGTCCGGGCCGGGCCGGGCGGCGTTCGTGCTGCGCGATCTGGAGCGGCTGAGCGCACCGGAGACCCGCCGGGTGCTGGAGGCGGCCGGGGTGGCGCACCCCCGGGAGGCGCTGGAGGAGGCGGAGCGGGCGACGACACCGGCCGGCAGCCGGGACCGGTCGCTGCTGGAGTCGGCGGAGTTCGACCCCTGTGCGCTTCAGGCCAGGCCGACGGATCTGATCCGGCGGCGGCAGCACGGCCGGGCGGTGCTGGCGGCGGGCGCGGCCGTGCTGGTGTGCGGGGCGCTGCTGGGGCTGCCGGGCGAGGGCTGGGGCCCGGACGGCGCCGCCGCCCCGCCGTACGCGCAGAACGCCGCGGCCGAGGCGGCCTTGGACCCGGGCAAGCTGACGGTGTCCTCCGCGACCGCCTGGAAGCACGCGGCGCGGCAGGACTTCGCGACCTGGCCCGCCCGCGGCGACCGGATCCACGACCGGGCGCTGCTGCGGCGGGCGCTGGCCGTATGGGCCAGGCCCGGGGCCGGGGTGCAGGTCTCGGCGACCCCCGGCACCCCGGCCGGTCCGGCGGCCGGTCCGGCGCAGCTGCTGTTCGCGGGGGTGGTGAATCACGCCGTGGTCGTGCTCTTCCACGACGGACTGCGGGTGGTGCGCTATGCGGAGGCGGCGGACGGCGAGGGGCAGAGCGACGGCACCGGCGCGGCGCTGGACTTCGCGCGTACGGACGGTGCGGCGGCGGCTTCGGCGACCGCGCTGGTGGTGAGCCGCACCCAGGGCAATGTGCGCTTTCTGACCGCCCCGTGGGTGAAGTCGGCGCGGCTGGTCGATCTGGTCAAACCGGAGGCGGTGGACCAGCCGGTGACGGTCGGCGCGGGCGGGGTGACCGATCCGGTGCCCACGGCGCAGCCCACCGCGCAGTGCACGACCTGGCCGGCGCTGCGGATGGGCGGCCGGCTGCTGACCGATCTCGGTGAACTGGTCCCGGCGCGCCTGACGTACGGCAGCCCGCGCAAGCCGGGCGACGTGACGTCCCCGAAGGCCCGGACGGCATGGGCCCGCACGGCCTGCCAGCTGGCCGTGGCGCGCGGTCAGGGCGTCCGTACGGTCAACGCCTGGGAGTTCGCCCGGCAGCCGCTGCCCGGGGGCGCCGGAACCGCGGCCTGGCTGTGCACCCGCGCCGAAACCTGGCGCGGGGCGGGCAGCCGCACGATGGCCCAGATCCAGACACCCACGCCGAACGGGAAGCCGTACACGCCGGGCACGATCGCGGCCCGCGCCGAGGGCGGCACCGCCTGCGGCCCCCGGGCCCCCCGGGCGCTGGCCGGGGTCCTCTGGAAGGCCGCCGACAAACGCTGGTGGCTGCTCGCCGCGGGCAGCACCCAGGTCACCTCGGTCAGGGCAACCGGCGGCGTCTCCGGCCAGGCGACCGGCCGCCTGCTGTCGGTCCCGGCAAAGGCGGGCGACCGTGCGGAACTGACCGGCAGCCTGGCGAACGGCGGGCGGATCGGGGCGATCGGCTAGCGGGCGGCCCCGGGACCGGACCGGCCCTAGGGAAGCACGCGTTCCGCCCGCCGTGGCGAGGGCCGGGCCGCTGCCGCTCGTTCGTCGGCGGCCGCCAGCCAGAAGTAGAGCGGCGGCAGGGCCAGTTCGAGGGCCGTCAGGGCGAGCTGGAACCCTTGGGGCGGTCCGTGGACGGCCAGTGACAGCAGTCGGCCGAGGCCGCCGAGCAGAAAGATGCCGGCCAGCCACCGCACTGCCGTGGCCGGGATCGGCGAGCGCCGGGCCGTCCGGATCCAGGCGAGGCCGTAGCCGAGGAAGACCGCCCCGTAGAAGCGCTCCCGACTGTCGACGGTGGCACCCGCCGCACCCTCCCCCGGCACGGAGTCGATGCCGAGGGCGAAGTGGAACGCGCCGATCGCCACACAGGCGGCCCCCATCGCCAGCGCCAGCCACTTGAGAAGTCCGGCCATGCCCCGGCCCTCCATTCCCCGGTCCGCAGATGCCCGCTAGTAGACGCCTGTCTATTAATGGGAACGTACGGCCGGTAGTAGACAGGTGTCAAGTAACCTCGGGACCATGACCACACGCCGCCGACTCGACCCCGCCGAGCGCCGCAGCCAGTTGCTCGACACCGGAGCACAGCTCTTCGCGGCGAAGCCGTACGACGAGGTGTTCATGGAGGAGGTCGCCGAACGGGCCGGCGTCTCCCGCGCCCTGCTGTACCGCTACTTCCCGAACAAGCGCGATCTGTTCGCCGCGGTCTACCAGCAGGCCGCGGACCGGCTGCTGACCCGTACGGAACTCGATCCGGCCCGCCCCGTGCACGAGCAGCTGCGCGCCGGACTCGACGCCCATATCGACTACTTCACCGCGAACCGTCACACCGTGCTCGCGGCGAACCGGGTGCTCGCCGGTGACCCGGTGATCCAGACCGTCATCACCGACGAGCTGGCCGAACTGCGCCGGCGACTGCTCGACTCCACCGGCCTGAGCTCCGGACCCGGCGAGCTGGCGCCGGCGGCCCTGATGAGCTGGCTGGTGTTCGTCCGCACGCTCTGCGTGGAGTGGCTGACGCATCAGACCTTCAGCCGCACCGAGTTGCGCGAGATGTGCGTCGGCGCGCTCCTGGGAGCGCTGCGCCCGGTGATGGATCTCGACCGGCTGCTCACCGGCGAGGAGGAGCGCCCCGCGGACCCGCAGACGCCCCCCTGACCTTTCACCGTCCGAGGGGTACCGGCATTCCTTACCGCCCAGTACATTGACGCCATGTCTAATACGGCCCCGTTGCGGCCTCAGCCGGCCGCGTCCGAGCACCCCCCGCTGAAGGCCCGCAACGTCGCCTTCGACTGGGCGGACACCCCGTTGCACTGGATACCGGGCGATCCGTTCAGCACCCACACCATCAATGTGCTGCATCTGCTGCTGCCGGCCGGCGAGCGCTGGTTCGTGCACGTCTACAAGCAGGTACTGCCGCACATCCGCGACCCCCGGCTGCGGGCGGACGTGATCGGGTTCATCGGCCAGGAGGCGATGCACTCGCAGGCGCATGACGAGGTGCTGCCGCACCTCAAGGCGCAGGGGCTGGACCCGGCCCCGTACACCGCACAGGTCGACTGGCTCTTCGAGAAGCTGCTCGGCGACCGCACCCTGCCGCCGGGCCGCCCCCGGCGATGGTGGCTGCTGGAGCGGGTCGCGCTGGTCGCCGCCATCGAGCACTACACCGCGTTCCTGGGCGACTGGGTGCTCAACGCCCGGGCACTGGACGCGCGGGGCGCCGATCCGACGATGCTGGACCTGCTGCGCTGGCACGGCGCGGAGGAGGTCGAGCACCGCTCGGTGGCCTTCGATCTCTTCGTCCATCTGGACGGCGGATACCGTCGGCGCGTCCGCACCTGGGCCACGGCCTTCACCGCGCTGGTCTTCCTCTGGCAGCGCGGCACCCGCTTCTTCCTGGCGAACGACCCGTCGCCGGACGTCGGGCGGGCGAGCTTCCGGGAATTCGTCCGCGCCGGGCGGCGGGGCGTGCTGCCGACGGCCGGCGCCATGGCCCGCTCCATCCCGCAGTACCTCAGCCGCACCTACCACCCCTCCCACTACGGCAGCACCGAGCAGGCCATGGCCTATCTGGCCGCCTCCCCCGCCGCGACCGCGGCCGAGGCCCGTACCACCGGAGGTGCCTGAGATGCCCCGGCTCCGCACCGTCGCGCTGGTCGCCGCGGGCGCACTGGCCGCCCGGCGGGCACTGCGCCGACGGATCCAGTCCTCCCCCCTGTGGCCACTGCCCGCGCTGGAACACCCAACCTCCGGGCAGGGCCACCAGGCAGCCGGGACACGGCAGTTGCGGGTGGTGGAGCGTACGGCGGAGGCCGAGGGCGTGGTCCGGCTGCGCCTGGCGGGCGAGGGGCTGCCGGACTGGGAGCCCGGGGCGCACCTCGATCTGGTGCTGCCCTCGGGGGCCGTACGCCAGTACTCGCTGTGCGGCGACCCCGCCACGCCCGGTTCGTACACCATCGCCGCCCGGCTGATCGAGGACGGCCGCGGCGGCTCGCGCGAGGTGCACGAGCGACTGCACGAGGGGACGCTCGTCGGGGTCCGCGGCCCCCGAAACCGCTTCCCGCTCCGGGACGGCCCCGCCTATCTCTTCCTCGCGGGCGGTATCGGCATCACCCCCCTCCTGCCGATGGTGCGGCAGGCCGAGCGGGCCAGGGTGCCGTGGCGGCTGCTGTACTGCGGGCGGTCGCGTGCCTCGATGCCGTTCCTGGCGGAGCTCAGGCAGCTGGCGGGCCCCGGCGACGCCCGGCTGACGGTGGTCGCCGAGGACGAGGACGGGCGCCCCGATCTCGCCGCGGTACTCGCCGGTGCGCCACCGGGGGCGGCCGTCTACTGCTGTGGCCCCGAGCCCCTGATGGACGCCGTCGCGGCACTTCTGCCCGCCGTCACCGAGGGACTGACCCTGCACACCGAGCGGTTCACGGCGGCCACCCCCGCCCCCACGGCCGGGAACACGCCGTTCGAGGTCGAGCTGCGCCGCACCGGCCGTACGGTCACGGTGCCCGCGGACAGCAGTGTGCTGCGGGCGATCCGCGACCAGGCGCTGCCCGATCTGCCGTACTCCTGCGAGCGGGGATTCTGCGGCACCTGCCAACAGCGGGTGCTGTCCGGAGAGGTGGACCACCGCGATGACCTGCTGACGGACGCCGAACGCGCGGACTCCCTGCTGATCTGCGTCTCCCGGGCGCGCGGTGGACGTCTTGTGCTCGATCTGTGATGAGACCGGCGATTCCGCGCCGCGCCCCAGGTCGTTAGGGTGGCCGCATGACGACCGGGACGCGGCGGAGAATGGGCGTCGAGGAGCGGCGTGAGCAGCTGATCGCTGTCGCGCTCGACCTCTTCAGCCACCGTTCCCCGGAGGATGTCTCGATCGACGAGGTCGCCGAGGCGGCCGGTATCTCCCGGCCGCTCGTCTACCACTACTTCCCCGGCAAACAGCAGCTGTACGAGGCCGCGCTGCGCCGGGCCGCCGAAGAGCTCACGGCCCGTTTCGTGGAGCCGCACGAAGGCCCGCTCGGCGCCCGGCTGTTGCGGGTCATGGAGCGCTTCTTCGACTTCGTGGCCGAGCACGGCCCCGGCTTCTCGGCCCTGATGCGCGGCGGCCCCGCGATCGGATCCACCCGCACCGGCGCGATGATCGACGGCGTCCGCCAGGCCGCCTACGAGCAGATCCTGGCCCACCTCGGCATCCCCGACCCCGCCCCACGGCTGGAGTTGGTGGTCCGCTCCTGGGTCTCCCTCGCCGAGACCACCGCCCTGCTGTGGCTGGACGGCCGCCGCGTACCGCGCGCCGAGCTGGAACGCCAGCTCGTCCACGATTTCGCTGCGCTGGCGGCGGTGAGTGCGGCGTATGACGGCCAGATGGCCGTCGTGGTCCGCCGCATACTGGCCGAGGAGCCGGCGGATGGGATGTTCGCGGATCTCGTCACGCGCCTAAGCCGTTTCACTTAGCCTTCCCACGTTTTCGGCTGTCCCGCCGTGTGGGACCTCGCCGTTGCGCCTGCGCCGGGCGGTGCCGCTGCGCGGGGCTGTCGGGTGCGGTGACGGACCTCCGGGGCAGGGGTGTGGGACTGCTTCGCTTTACGTCCCACACCCCTGCCCCTCCGGCCCGTCCCCTCCCGTGGGATGGGTGGGAAAACGGTTGGTGGGGGCTGTTCTGAGTGGTCCGGTGCGCCGCACTGGTCGCCGTGAAACGACTGACGGCGGCCAGCCCCCACCCACCGTTACTACTCCCCCAACGGGAGGGGACGGGCCGGAGGGGCCTGGTGTGTGGACGTAAAGCGAAGCAGTCCACACACCAGGCCCCGGAGGCCCGTCACCGCACCCAACAACCACCCGCCCGCCGCAGGCGCAACGGCGACCAACACCCACGGCGGGACAGACAAAAACGTGGGCCGCTTAGCCAAGCGCAGCCGAAAGGGCAAAATCGTCCGCATGAACGAGATCACCTTCAGGCTCGTCGGCGACCGCACGCCCGGCGACTTCACGGCCCTGGTCGAGCTATACGACAGGGCCGCCCGCTGGATGCAGGAGGCCGGGATCGACCAGTGGAAGCCCGGGGGCAAGGATGAGGAACACTTCCGGCTGCGGCAGAAGGACGGGGAGGTCTGGCTGGCGGAGGTCGCCGGGCGGCGGGTGGGGGCCTTCGAGCTGTGGTGGGAGGACGAGCCCGCGTGGGGGCCGCGGCCGCCGGAGGCGGGCTATGTGCACCGGCTGATGGTGGATCGCCGGCACGCCCCGGCCGGGACGGGACGGGCGCTGCTGGCGCATGCCGAGCAGCGGATAGCGGGGGCGGGGCGGGCATGGGCCCGGCTGGACTGTGTCTCCTCCAACCCGCGGCTGCGCACCTATTACGAGGGCGCCGGTTACACGGTCGTCGGGGAGCAGTCCAAGGAGGGCGGCGGCAGCCGGTACGCCGTCACCCTCCTCGAAAAGCGGCTGGGCACCTGAGGACCGCTTAACCCCGGCGGAAGACCGCCACCGTACGGGCCGGGACCGTGAAGGTGCCCGAGGCGGGCGCGTAGGACGCGGTGGCGGTGGTGCGGTCGGCACCGTGGGCCTGGACGGGGTGCAGGGCGTAACGCTCGCCCGCCAGGTCGCGGACGGTCTGGTGCTGCCGGTCCGGGGTGGCGTTGAGGACGACGACGAGGTTGCCCAGGCGCATGGTGAGCACGCCGGGGGTCTCGTCCTTTCCGGAGAGCGGGAAGGACAGGGCGGACTGGACGCGGGCGGTGGTGGGCAGGCCGAAGGCCGGTTCGGTGGCGTGGATACGGAGCAGGTCGCGGTAGGCGGCGGACGCGCCGTGGATCGTGGCGCAGCCGGGCCGGAGCGCGGGATCGGCCAGCAGGGGCCGGGCGTAGGGCCACTTGTCCTTGTTGTCGGCGGCCGGCGGCAGACCGCGGCCGAAGCCGTTGCCGTCGGCGCAGTTCCAGTGCAGGGCGTTGAACCAGTCGCCGCTGTCGAAGGAGTTGCGGTCCAGGGACTTGGAGCGCAGGAGGTCGGAGCCCGCCTGGGAGAGTGCGGGGCCTTGCGAGAGGGCCGCGGTGGCGAGGGCCAGGACCTGCATCCGGGCGCGGTCGGCGGGGCCGGTGTGCGGCGGGAGTTTGTAGGCGAGGGCGTCGTAGAGGGTTTCGTTGTCGTGGGCGTCGGCGTAGGCGAGTGCGTCACCGGGGGCGGCGGCGTAGCCGGCCGGGGCACCGTTGTAGTCGACCTGGGAGCCCTTGACGCGGTGGCCGGTGGTGTCGGTGAAGGTGTAGTCGGCGAGGTTGCCGGTGAGGCCGACCTTGAGGAGGTCCTGGTAGTGGAGGAGCCGGGCGCGCTGCTCGGCCGGAGTGCCGTTCTCCTTCGATGAGTTGGGGTCGGTGGACAGGCCCGAGGCGAAGCCCTGGATGCGGGGGTCGGCGTCGAAGGGGCCGCCGCCGCGCACCGCGTCCCGGGCCCGGTCGTTGAAGGTGGCGATGCCGGTGCCGGCCATGTTCCGCTGGGTGGCCTGGACGAAGCGGGTGTCGTTCGCGGCCTCGCCGAAGTTCCAGCCCTCGCCGTAGAGGATGACCTTCTTGCCGTCGACGCCGTCCTTCTGCGGGGTCAGCGCGTCGAGGGCCTTCCTGACGGCGAGGATGTTGGCCTTGGGGTGGTGCCCCATGAGGTCGAAGCGGAAGCCGTCGACCTTGTACTCCTTGGCCCAGGTGACGACCGAGTCGACGACGAGCTTGCCCATCATGGTGTGCTCGGGCGCGGTGCCGGAGCAGCAGGTGGAGGTGGCCACCGTGCCGTCGTCGAGCAGCCGCTGGTAGTAGCCGGGAACGATGCGGTCCAGAACGGAGCGCGAATCCTGACCGCTCGCGGCGGTGTGGTTGTAGACGACGTCCATGACCGTACGCAGCCCGGCGCTGTTGAGCCCCTGGACCATCCGCCGGAACTCGACGGTGCGGGCCGTCCCGTCCGGGTCGGAGGCGTAGGACCCTTCCGGGACGGTGTAGTGCAGCGGGTCGTAGCCCCAGTTGTAGGCGTCGCGGGCGGCGGTCTTCCCGACGCAGTCCTGCTGGCCGTCGGAGTCGGGGGCGTACGAGGCGAGATCGCAGCCGGGACGGGCCTGGTCGGCGCGCCGCTCGGGTGCGGTGGCGAAGTCGAAGGCGGGCAGCAGGTGGACGTAGGAGGTGCCGGACCGGACGAGGGAGCGCAGGTGCCGCATCCCGTCCGAGCGCCGGTCGGTGAAGGCGAGGTACTGCCCCGGGTGGCGGGAGGTGCGGTCCTCGACGGAGAAGTCGCGGATCTGTAGCTCCTGGATGCGGGCCCGGCTCAGCGGCACCGCGGCGGGCTTCGCCGGCCGTGACCAGCCGTCCGGGGCGAGCCGCGGATCGTCGAGGTCGGTGACGAGGCTGCGGGCCGAATCGGCGGTCAGGGCGGTGGAGTAGGGGTCGGTGACCTTGTTGGTGACGGTCTTGCCGGCGGTGGGCGCGAAGACCGTGACCAGGTAGCGGTACGGCTTCCCGGTCCAGTCACGCTGCCCCTGGACGCGCCAGACACCGCTGCGGTCATCGCGTCGCATCGGGACCGTACGGCCGTCGAGTTCCAGGGCGACGGTGCGGGCGGTGGGCGCCCAGAGGGAGAGCGTGGGCCGGCCGTCGCGGCCGAACACCGGCCCCAGCGCGGCCTGTTGGGCACGGCTGCCGTAGAGGTCGTCCAGGACGCCTGGTATCTGGACGCCGGTGGTGGTGCGCCGCCCGTCCGCCGTGCGCTGGGCGGCCAGGAGCTTGCCACGCAGGGCGGTACCGGCCAGGTGGCGGTCGCGGGGATCGACGGTGAAGGCCGGGTACCCCGCCAGATGCGGATAAGCGCCCCGTTCGGACGGCGAGAGGCTGCCCGGCGTCAGTCGTATGCGATCGCCGTGGGCACCGAACTCCAGCTGGGCGGCGCGGTGTTCCGCGCCCTTCCAGACGACGGTGTCACGGTCGATCCACTGGGCCAGGGCCTGCTCCGGAGGGGCCGGCGCCGCCTGCGCCGATTGCTGCGGGGACGAGACCAGCAGGGTCACCGAACCGAGGACCAGGGCGAGCGCGGCGGCCAGGCGCCGGCGGGACCGGCGGGTGGTGGAGGACATGGGTCATGGTTCTATCCGCGCCGATTCCTCGCTGCAAGACCTTACGCAAGACATTGCAAGGGTGTTACGTTCCCGCAGTAGCCGGTCCGGCCGACCGGAGACCCGTCACCGAACGGGCCCTACGCGCCCGGCCGGTCGGACCGGCGCCAGGACCATCGGACTTCCTACCTGACAGGCCCGCTCAGCTCGCAGTGCAGCCCTGGACTATCCCGGGCCCCCGCCGGGCGCCGGGATGACACCGAGCTGCTGAAGGAAGCCGAGGAGATCCTTGTCCGACCACTTTTCGGCGAGCTTGCCGTTCTCGATGCGATGCATCACCGTCGCGGTCATCGTGATCGGCCTGCCGGTGGCAGGGATGCCCGGGAGATCCCTCTCGTGTACGCCCCGGGCGGTCAGCCGGGTCACGACTTTGTCGCCCTCCGCGATCTGGTCCTCGATCTCGTGCGTGCCGGGCGTGGCCTCCCAGAACAGCCGGAAGACCTGTTTGAGCCCCTCCCGACCGGGTGCGAAGCCTGGAAACGGTGGCGGCGAGTGGTCCTGGTAATCCTCGGCCACGAGATCATCCATGGCATCGAGGTTGCCCGCGTCGATCTCCTGGTAGAAGCGGCGAACCAGCCTCTTGTTCTCCTCGGTGGACACGGGAACCCCTCTGCGTGCGCCTCGTATGCCGGAGCGGCAGATACGGCCCGCATCGTCGCCCGTCGGCTCCCCTGGCCACACCCCCGGCGCGCCAGACCGCCGCGGACGTTCACTCGAAAGCAGCCGCGCGGGTCACTCGGTCACCGGGGCAGGGCAAAACGTTGCCGATGCGGCACTAGAGGTCCAGTTCCGCGCGGACCACCTTGCCCACCGGAACCCGGTCGACGACCTCCCAGCGAGCGGCGAGCGCGGCCACCAGCGGCAGCCCCCGTCCCGTCTCGCAGTCGGGCGGCGGCAGCACGAGAGCGCCCGGGGACGGCGGGCGCCTCTCCGTACGGGTGTCGGCGACCTCGATGCGGAGGGTGGCGGGGTGGGCCGCATCGGTGTCCCCATGCGCGTAGGACAGGGTCGCGAGGCGCAGTTCGAAGTCCCGGCCCGGGACGCGGCCGTGGGTCACGGCGTTCGCGGTGAGTTCGGCGACGACCGAGGCGGCGGCATCGGACAGCGCGCCGCCATAGGGAAAGCCCCACAGATCGAGCCGGTGGACGGCGAGATGCCGGGCGAGACGGGCGCCGAGGCAGGTGGCACTGAAGCGCTGGGTGAACACACGTACGGTAACCGGGGCTTGGGGAGACCGGGAGGTTGCTTGGGCTGGCATGCGCTCCACGGTGGCGCCCGTATGGCACCCATGGCCAGGATTTCCGCCCCTACGGAGCTCGTACGGAGCGTCAGCGTACGAGTGCAAAGGGTAGACATCGGCGGTAACGGACCGTAACCATGGATGAGTTGTGCGTGGGGCACGACAGACGCATGGGAGGTGGCCGGTATGGCCGGCAAAGCGGGCAACAGCGAGCCCGAAACCACCGACAGCCTCAGGGCGTTCGGGGCCGTGGTCAAGGCGTTCCGGGGGCGGGCGACACTGACGCAGGAAGGTCTGGCGCGGCGGGTGGGATTCTCCGCCGGGACCGTCGCCTCGATCGAGCAGGGGCGCAGGCTCCCGCCGCCGGAGTTCATCGAGCGGGCCGAGCGGGTGCTGGACGCCTTCGGGGTGCTGCGGGCGATGGCGACGCAGCTGGCGCGGCAGCCGGGATTAGCCGCGTGGTTCCGGCAGTGGGCCCGCCTGGAGGAGCAGGCGATCAGCCTGTACACGTACGAATGCCGGTTGGTGCCGGGGCTGTTGCAGACGGAGGCGTACGCGCGGGAGCTGTTCGAGCACCGCATTCCGCTGCTGACCGACAAGGAGACCGAGACGCAGGTGACCGCCCGACTGGACCGGCAGAAGCTGCTGCGGGACCGGCCGAACACGGCGTTCAGCTTCATCGTCGACGAGCATGTCTTTCTGCGGCGGACGGGTGGCGCGGACGTCTGCCGGGAACTCCTCGATTATGTGCTGGAGAGCACCAGGCTCCGGAACGTCGAGCTGCAAGTCATGCCGTTGGCTAGGGGAGTTCACGCGGGAATGGGCGGGCCGTTGCAGCTCCTGGAGACTCCGAGCAACCGGTGGTACGCCTACTGCGAGGGGCAACGAAGCGGCCAACTCATTCCTGACCCAAAGACAATCAGCACGCTCCAGATGCGCTATGCGAAACTGCGTTCGCAGGCCCTCACACCGGAGGACTCCCGGAGCCTGCTGACGCAGATGCGAGGAGCGCTATGAACAGCACCGAACTGGCCTGGTTCAAGAGCAGCTACAGCGGCAGCTCCGGCGACGACTGCGTGGAGGTCGCCCTCTCCTGGTACAAGTCCAGCCACAGCAGCAGCGATGGCGACAGCTGCGTGGAGATCGCCACCTGCCCCACCACCGTCCACATCCGCGACTCCAAGGACAAGGCCGGCCCACAGCTCGCCGTGCCCGCCGATGCCTGGGCGGCGTTCGTCGGGTACGCCGTCGAACTGGCCTGACGGCGCACGAGCCAGCCCCGGGGCCACGGCGGCACGCCGCCCGCGGCCCCGGGCTCGTGCGGTCAGCCGATCTTGACGTACCTGATGGAGACCAGCGGCCACCAGGTGGAGCTCGCCTCCGAGGTCTCTCCGGGCTCGACGGCCGAGCCGTCTCCCTTGCAGTTGTCCGCGGTGTACCAGGTCACCTTCTTGTTGGTGTGATTGGTGATCGTCTTGTAGCCCAGCGACTCCCACGGCGGCGTCTTCTTGGCGAGCTTGTAGCAAGCCCCGTCCGTGGGGTTGGTCAGCGTCCGCTCACCGTTCCCGGAGAACTCCAGCGTGCCGGTCGCGGCGTTCGCGGCACCCGTTCCCAGGATCAGAAGGGAAGCGGCCATGGCGCCCATGGCCAGCGTGCGGCCCGCGTTCCTGCGCATCTTCACTCGTTCTCTTCCTTCCGGAATGACAACTCGTACGCAAAGGGACGCTAGGGACCGGGGTTATGTTTCATCTATCGGTCGGTGTGCGCCCGTTATCGGCATCAGGTCGGAGGAAAGCGGAATTGCGGACTCTGGGCCTCCGTATGACTTCCGGTCCCGGCCCGTTCCCCACCCCGGATCACGCGCGCACCGGCCCCGTCGACCCCCGCACCACCAGCTCCGGCCGGAAGACGAACTCCGTGCGTTGCGGCGGCGCTTGACGCCCCTGGGTGCGTTCGTGGATCTCCTCGATCAGGGCGCCCACCGCCGCCGTCGCCATCGCCTGCACCGGCTGGCGCACCGTGGTCAGGGGTGGGTCGGTGAAGGCGATCAGCTGGGAGTCGTCGAAGCCGACGACGGAGAGGTCGCCCGGGACGTCCAGGCCGCGCTGGCGGGCCGCCCGCACCACGCCCAGTGCCATCAGGTCGCTGCCGCAGACGACGCCGGTGCAGCCCTCGTCGAGCAGTGCCGCGGCTGCCGCGTGGCCGCCCTCGACGCTGAACAGGGTGTGCTGGACGCGCCGTTCGGCCTGCCCCCTCGACAGGCCGAACGACTCCGCCAGCGCCGCCACGAAGCCGTCGGCCTTGCGGCGGGAGGGCACATAGCGGGCCGGGCCGACGGCCAGGCCGATCCGCTCGTGCCCCAGCTCGGCCAGGTGGCGCACGGCCATCCGGGCCGCCGCACCGTCGTCGGGTGAGACGAACGGCGCGTCGATGCGGTCGTGGTAGCCGTTGATGAGGACGAACGGGACGCCGCGGGAGGCCAGCCGGGCGTAGCGGGTCGGGTCGGCGCGGGTGTCGGCGTGCAGGCCGGAGAGGAAGACGATGCCGGTGACACCGCGTTCCTCCAGCTGCTCGACGAGTTCGTCCTCGGTGGCTCCGCCCGGCATCTGGGTGCACAGCACCGGGGTGTAGCCGTGGCCGGCCAGCGACTGCTCGATGATCTGGGCGAAGGCGGGGAAGATCGGGTTGGTCAGCTCGGGGATGACCAGCCCGACCAGCCCGGCACTGCGGCGCCGCAGCCGTACGGGACGCTCGTAGCCGAGCACGTCGAGCGCGGCGAGCACCCGCTGCCGGGTGCTCGCCGCCACGCCCGCCCGGCCGTTCAGGACCCGGCTGACGGTCGCCTCGCTGACCTCCGCCTGGGCGGCGATGTCGGAGAGCCGGGGGGCGGTAGGGAGATCGGGCAGGGTCACTCCTCCCACCAGACGGCGGTGTCGGCGGGCAGCGTGAAGTCCCCGTCTGAGGCGTCGAGTTGGCGGGAGGCGAGCAGGATCCGGCCGGGGGCGGGCAGCGGGGCCGGGCTCTCCGTCGTGTTGACGGTGCAGATCAGTCCGCCGGGCCGGCGGAAGGACAGGACGCCGTCGGGGGTATCCAGCCACTCGACCGCGTCGCCCGCGCCCAGGCCGGGGTGGGTGCGCCGCAGGGTGAGGGCGGTGCGGTAGAGCTCCAGGGTGGAGGCGGGGTCGCCGGTCTGGGCCTCGACGGTGAGGGCGGCCCAGTCGCCGGGCTGCGGCAGCCAGCTGCCGCCGTCACCGAAGCCGTACGGCGGTGCCTCGCCGCTCCACGGGAGCGGCACCCGGCAGCCGTCGCGCAGGCCCTCCTGGCCGCTGTCCCGGAAGAACGAGGGGTCCTGGCGGACCTCGTCGGGCAGGTCGGTGACCTCGGGCAGGCCCAGTTCCTCGCCCTGGTAGAGGTAGGCGGAGCCGGGCAGCGCCAGCATCAGGAGGGTGGCGGCACGGGCGCGGTCCAGGCCGCCGCCGAGCCGGGTGCGGTGGCGTACGACGTCGTGGTTGGACAGCACCCAGGTCGTCGGGGCGGCCACCGGGCGCATGGCGTCGAGGGAGGAGTCGATCGCCTCGCGGAGCTCGGCCGCGTTCCACCCCGCGTTCAGGTAGTGGAAGTTGAAGGCCTGGTGGAGTTCGTCGGGGCGGAGGTAGAGGGCGGTGCGGTCGGCGGTGGGGGTCCAGGCCTCGGCAACGGCGATCCGGTCGCCCGCGTACTCGTCGAGGACGGTGCGCCAGGAGCGGTAGACGTCGTGGACGCCGTCCTGGTCGAAGAACGGCAGGACCTGGTTGCCGAGCAGTTTCAGCTGTTCGCCGTGGCCCATGTCGGGCAGGCCGGGGGCCTTGACCAGGCCGTGGGCCACATCGACCCGGAAGCCGTCCACGCCCAGGTCCAGCCAGAAGCGCAGGATGGAGCGGAACTCGTCCTGGACGGCGGGGTGGTCCCAGTTGAAGTCGGGCTGTTCGGGCGCGAAGAGGTGCAGATACCACTCGCCGTCGGGGACCCGGGTCCAGGCGGGGCCGCCGAACAGGGACTCCCAGTCGTTGGGCGGCTCCTCGCCGTTCTGGCCCCGTCCCTTACGGAAGTGGAAGCGCTCGCGGAGCGTCGATCCGGGGCCCCCGGCCAGTGCGCGGCGGAACCATTCGTGCTGGTCGGAGCAGTGATTGGGGACGAGGTCGACGATGATGCGCAGCCCCAGCCGGTGGGCCTCGGTGATAACGGCCTCGGCGTCGGGCAGGGTGCCGAACATCGGGTCGATGGCGCGGTAGTCGGCGACGTCGTAGCCGGCGTCGGCCTGCGGGGACGCGTAGAAGGGGCTCAGCCAGACGGCGTCCACGCCCAGGTCGCGCAGGTACGGCAGCCGGCTGCGGACACCGGCCAGGTCCCCCATGCCGTCACCGTTGGCGTCGGCGAAGCTGCGCGGATAGACCTGGTAGATCACCGCGTCGCGCCACCAGTCGGTGGCAGGAGTGACGTTCTCAGGGGTGACGTTGTGCTGTGGAGTCATTTCAACCCTTGGTGGTGCCGGCGGTCAGTCCGGCTACGAGGTGGCGCTGGGCGAAGGCGAAGACGAGCGCGGCCGGTACGGCGATGATCACGGCGGCGGCGGTCATCGAACCCCAGTCGTTGGTGTACTGGTTGACGAAGGTCTGGAGGCCGCCGGCGAGCGTCAGGTTCTCCTCGCCGGTCATGAACGCGGAGGCGTAGGCGACCTCGGCCCAGGCGGTGACGAAGGTGTAGAAGCCGGTGACGGCGAGCCCGGGGCGGGCCAGCGGCAGGACGAGCCGCCAGAAGGTGCCGAACGGGTTGAGGCCGTCGACCCGGCCCGCCTCGTCAATCTCCACCGGGATGGTGTCGAAGAAGCCCTTCATCATCCAGGCGCAGAACGGGACGGCGATGGTCAGGTAGGTGATGACCAGGCCCGCGGGCTGGTTGAGCAGGCCGAGGCTCGCCAGGAGGTTGTACAGCGGCACGATCAGCACCGCGACCGGGAACATCTGGGTGATCAGCAGCAGCCACATCAGCGGGCGCATGCCGGGGAAGCGGAAGCGGCTGACGGCGTAGCCGGTGGTGGCGGCGAGGAAGACGCCGAGGACGGTGGTCAGCCCGACGATGATCACGGAGTTCTTGAACCAGGTCAGGAACTCGGTGTCGGCCAGTACATGGGTGTAGTTGGCGAAGGTGAAGTGGGTGACCAGGCTGGTGGAGAAGGCGTCGTTCCTCGGTTTGAAGGACGTCACCAGCAGCCACAGGGGCGGGAAGACCGCCAGTACGGCGGCGACGGCCAGACCGGCGTGCAGCGCGGTGGAGGCGAGCGCGGACCGCTCGTTGCGCTTGCGGGGCGGGCGGGTGGTGGGCGTACGGGTCATGGTCACCACACCTCTCCCTGCTTGCGCAGCGCCCGCCGGTAGACGACCGCGACGACCGAGAGCAGGACCAGGATCAGGACGCCCCAGGCCGCGGACTCGGAGAAGTTGCGGGGGCTGTCGATGAAGGAGAGCCGGTAGGCGTAGGTCACCAGGATCTCGGTGGCGTCGCCGGGGCCGCCCCGGGTCAGCAGGAAGATCACCGGGAACATGTTGAAGGTCCAGATGGTGGAGAGCAGGATGACGGTGCTGCTGACGGCCCGCAGCCCCGGCACGGTGATGTGGCGGAACCGCTGCCAGGCGCTCGCGCCGTCCATCTCGGCGGCCTCGTAGAGCTCGCCCGGTATGGACTGGAGTCCGCCGAGCAGCGCGACGAGCATGAAGGGCACGCCGAGCCAGACGTTGACGGCGATGACCGAGAGCTTGGCCCAGGTGGGGTCGTTGAGCCACGGGACCGCGTCGATACCGCCGCCGGCCAGCAGCTTGTTGAGGATGCCGTTCTTCTCGTTGTAGAGCATCCGCCAGGTGAAGACCGAGATGAAGGCGGGGATGGCCCACGGCAGGATCAGCGCGAGGCGGTAGAAGGTGCGGCCGCGCAGGGTGCGGTTGAGCATGTTCGCCAGGGCGAGGCCGGTCAGGAACGTCAGCGAGACACAGCCGACGGTCCACAGGACGGTCCAGCCGAGGCGGTCCCAGAAGACGCCGTCGGAGAGCACCGCCCGGTAGTTGTCCAGGCCGGTGAACTTGTAGGTGGCGGGGAGGTGGTTGACCCCGATGTTCCGCTCGACGTTGGCCTCATTGGCGTCCGTGAGCGAGAGGAAGACGCCGCGCACCAGCGGGTAGCCGATGATCACCCCGATGACGAGTACCACCGGGGCGACCATCGTCCACGCGTACCAGTGGGTGCCCAGCGCCCGGCGCACCCGTACAGCAAAGGTCACTTGTAGTCCTTGAGCAGCTTCCGGTAGGCGTCGCCGGTCGCCTTGGCGGCCTGCTCGGGCGAGGCGGCGCCGGTGAGCACCTTGTTCATCTGGACCTTGACCGGCTCGAAGAGCGAGTTGCCCTCGGCGATCCAGGGGCGCTGGACGGCACCGTCGACGGCGGGCTTGAAGAACTGGACCATCTCGTTGCTCTTGACGGCCGGCACCTCGTACACGGACTTACGGGTGGGCAGCAGGCTGAGCTTCTCGTTGGTCTGCTGCTGGACCTTGGCCGAGCTCATGTACTTCACGAAGGCGTAGGAGGCCTGGAGGTTCTTGCTGCCGGCGTAGACGGAGAGGTTCCAGCCGCCCTGCGGGGAGCCCTGGGCGGTGCTGCCGCCGGGGACGGGGGCGACGCCGAGGTTCTTCTTGTCCTTGAACGCCTTGCCGGCGCGGGCGCCCTCGATGTCCCAGGGGCCGTCGACGGCCATCGCGACGGTGCCGTCCTTGAGGGCCTTGAGCTGGTTCTCCTGGCCGTCGGTGGCGTCGGTGACCGCGGCCTTGGAGTCCACCAGGTCCTTGATCGTCTTGAACGCCCGGACGCCGGCGCCGTCGTCGATCTCCACGACCTTGTCGCGGGCGTTGACCATGTCGCCGCCCTCGCCGTAGAGGTAGGGCAGGAACCAGTAGGGGTCGTCGCCGCGCAGGTAGAGGGCGGTGGCGCCGGTCTTGGACTTGATCTTCTTGGCGGCCTTGGCCAGTTCGTCGAAGGTCTTGGGCACCTCGACACCGGCGTCCTTGAGGAGCTTCTTGTTGTAGAAGAGGCCGAGGGTGTCGATGACCTGGGGTGCGGCGTAGGTCTTGCCCTTGAACTTCGTCGAGCCGACGGCCTGCGGCAGGTAGTCGTCGGTCTTGTCGAGGGCGGGGGTGCCGTCGAGCGGCGCGAGGTAGCCGAGGTTGGCGAAGTCGGCGACCCAGGCGACCTCGGTACGCATCACGTCGGGGGCGCCGGAGTTGCCGCCGGCCGCGTTCTTGAACTTGGCGTTGGCGTCACCGAAGGGGACGTTCACATATTTGACGTGGACCTTGGGGTGCTCCTTCTGGAAACCCTCGGCAAGTTTGCGGTACGTCGCCTTCTCGGCGTCGTTGGAGGTGTCCCAGAAGGTAACGGTTCCGGACAGTTCACCCCCGCTGTCGCCGCCGCTGCCGCTGTCGCCTCCGCCGCACGCTGTCGCTGCCAGTGCCAGGCCCGCTACCAGCGCGGTGGCCGTTATGCCCCGTATGCCACGCCGCATGTGAACTCCTTAGGGAAATGCCTCAGATGGCGGTCAGGAACGTAACAGCGTGGAAAACAAACCGAAAGACCTTGCGGCAAATTTCTGCAAGACCATGGGAACGAATTGCAACGAGATGGCTGGAACAGGACCCTCCGGGCGCCCTCGGCACCGTCACCCCGCGCCCGCCCGAGCGTTGATTGCGTGAAGGCACCGACGCCTCTTGACCTCAAAGGGACGGCAGATGACCCAGGAGCTCACTTCCCCCAGCCCCGCCCCCCAGGCCCCCGGAACGGGCCGAGGTCCGGGGTGGTGGCGCGACGCCGTCATCTACCAGGTGTATGTGCGCTCGTTCGCCGACAGCGACGGTGACGGCATCGGCGATCTGCGCGGCGCCCGCGCCCGGCTGCCGCACCTCAAAGACCTGGGGGTGGACGCCGTCTGGCTCACCCCGTTCTATGCCTCACCCCAGGCCGACGGCGGCTACGACGTCGCCGACTACCGCGCCGTCGACCCGCTCTTCGGCAGCCTCCAGGACGCCGACGACCTGATCCGCACCGCCCATGACCTGGGCCTGCGGGTGATCGTCGACATCGTCCCCAACCACACCTCCGACCGGCACCCGTGGTTCCGGGACCCCGAGCTCGCCCGGCAGCGCTACCTCTTCCGCCCCGGCAAGGGGGAGAGCGGCGAACTCCCGCCCAACGACTGGGAGTCGGTCTTCGGCGGCCCGGCCTGGACCCGCACCGACCGCGGCGACTGGTATCTGCACCTCTTCGCCCCCGAGCAGCCCGACCTCAACTGGGACGACCCGGAGGTGCACGCCGAGTTCGAGGCCATCCTGCGCTTCTGGCTCGACCTCGGCGTGGACGGCTTCCGGGTCGATGTCGCGCACGGCATGGTCAAGGCCCCCGGCCTGCCGGACATCGGCCACGGCCAGCAGGCCAAGCTGATCGGCAATCAGGTGCTGCCGTTCTTCGACCAGGACGGGGTGCACAGCATCCACCGCGCCTGGCGCCGCCTGCTGGACGGCTACGGCGAGGCCCACGGCAAGCAGGTGGTCGGCGTCGCCGAGGCCTGGGCCCCCACCGCCGAGCGCCTCGCCCTCTACGTCCGCCCCGACGAACTGCACCAGGCCTTCAACTTCCAGTTCCTGAACGCCCCTTGGGAGGCCGGCGCACTGCGTGAGGTCATCGACGCCTCGCTCGCCGCCACCACCTCGGTCGGCGCTCCGACGACCTGGGTGCTGTCCAACCACGACGTCGTACGGCACACCACCCGTCTCGGCGGCGGCCTGGACCGCGCCCGTGCCGCCACCCTCCTGATGCTGGCGCTGCCCGGCTCCGCCTACCTCTACCAGGGCGAGGAACTGGGCCTGCCCGAGGTCACCGACCTGCCCGACGAGGTCCGCCAGGACCCGGCCTTCTTCCGTGGCGGCCGGACCGCGGGCGCCGCCGCCACCAGCGGCCAGGACGGCTTCCGCGACGGCTGCCGGGTGCCGCTCCCCTGGTCCGGCGAGGCACCGCCCTACGGCTTCGGTGACGGCGGCAGCTGGCTGCCGCAGCCCGGCGACTGGGCCGCCCTCACCGTCGAGGCCCAGACCGGCGACCCCGCCTCCACCCTGGAGCTCTACCGCACCGCCCTCGCCCTCCGCCGCCGGCTGCCGGGACTGGGCGACGGGGAGATGAGCTGGGCCCCCGCGCCCGACGGGGTGCTCGCCTTCACCCGGCCCGGCATGCTGTGCGCCGTCAACACACTGGGTCACGACGTGGAGCTTCCGCCACCCGGTGCGCTGCTGCTGGCCAGCGCCCCGGTGACCGGCAAGGGTGCCGCCGCGGTGCTCCCCGGTGACAGCTGCACCTGGTGGGCAATCTGAGAGCCGAACGGTACAGTCCCACCCATGACCGCCCGGCTGGCCGATATCGCAGCGCAGGCGGGTGTCAGCGAGGCCACCGTCAGCCGGGTGCTCAATGGAAAGCCCGGAGTCTCCGCCACCACCCGCCAGTCCGTGCTTGCCGCCCTCGATGTGCTGGGCTACGAGCGCCCGGTGCGGCTGCGGCAGCGCAGCGCCGGGCTGGTCGGACTGATCACTCCGGAGCTGGAGAACCCGATCTTCCCGGCGTTCGCCCAGGTCATCGGGCAGGCACTGACCCGCCAGGGCTATACGCCGGTCCTGGCGACCCAGACGCCGGGGGGCTCCACCGAGGACGAGCTGACCGAGATGCTGGTGGACCGCGGAGTGGCCGGCATCATCTTCGTCTCCGGGCTGCACGCGGACACCTCCGCCGATATGCAGCGCTATGAGCAGCTGCGCGGCCAGGGCGTCCCGTTCGTCCTCATCAACGGCTTCTCCGACAAGGTGCAGGCACCGTTCATCTCCCCCGACGACCGGGCCGCGGTGGACCTGGCGGTCACCCACCTCAGCGCGCTCGGCCACCGGCGGATCGGGCTGGCGCTCGGCCCCAAGCGCTTCGTTCCCGTGCAGCGCAAGATCGAGGGCTTTGTCCGCAGCATGCAGGAGCGGCTACAGCTCGGCCCGGCCGAGGCGGAGCCGTTCATCCAGCACTCCCTCTACACCCTGGAGGGCGGTCAGGCCGCGGCGGGCGCGCTGATCGAGCGCGGCGCCACGGCCATCGTCTGCGCCAGCGACATGATGGCGCTCGGCGCGATCCGCGCCGCCCGGCAGCGCGGGCTCGACGTCCCCGGTGACGTCTCCGTGGTCGGCTTCGACGACTCCCCGCTCATCGCCTTCACCGACCCGCCGCTGACCACGATCCGGCAGCCGGTGACGGCCATGGGACAGGCGGCGGTCCGGGCTCTCCTGGAAGAGGTCGGCGGTACCCCCGCCCCTCACAGCGAGTTCGTCTTCCACCCCGAACTGGTGGTACGCGGCTCGACCGCCTCGGCCCCCCGCACGACGGCGCGGATTCCGAAGCCGTCGCGGGCTCACTGAGCGCCGTATCACCCGCGAGTACGGGGTCCTGGCCTCCCCCACAGGTCCGATACAGGGCCCCGAATACCCGCCCGAAGGATGATCGGCAAGACGTCCGTTTCTGGCAGACTGTCTGCCTATGGGTGATGCGAATACGAGGATTTTGGACGGCCTGCCGACCACCCCGCCACCCAAGGGGGAACACGCGGACCGCCCGGTGACCGACAGCCGATTGGCCCGTCTGCGTGCCCCCCGCTCTCCCCGGCTCTGGTTCGAGATCCTGCTGATCGCGGTCAGTTACTGGACCTACTCGGTGGTCCGCAACGCCGTGCCCGAGCAGAAGATCCAGGCGCTGAAGAACGCCGACTGGGTCTGGCAGGCGGAGCACTTCCTCGGCATCGCCGTCGAACGCACCGTCAACCATGCGGTGAACTCCGTGACGTGGCTGATCGTCACGATGAACTACTACTACGCGACACTGCACTTCGTCGTCACGATCGGTGTGCTCATCTGGCTCTACCGCTGGCACCCCGGCCGCTACGCCGCCGCCCGGCTGGCCCTGTTCACCACCACCGGTCTCGCCCTGATCGGCTATTACCTCTACCCGTTGGCGCCACCCCGGCTGATGCCGGACGGCGGCTTCGTCGACACCCTCGTCAACCACGGCACCTGGGGCTCGATGGCGTCCGGCAACCTCGCCGCGATGTCCAACCAATACGCCGCGATGCCGTCCATGCACATCGGCTGGTCGCTGTGGTGCGGCATCACGATCGCGCTGCTCGCCAAGCCGCTCTGGTGCAAGGCGCTCGGCCTGCTCTACCCCACCGTCACCCTGCTGGTGATCATCTCCACCGCCAACCACTTCTGGCTGGACGCGGTGGGCGGCGTCCTGTGCCTGTCACTGGGCTTCGCGCTGGCCTCCGCGTGGTACGGGAGGCTGCCGCACCGGCTGGCGCGGGTGTTGCCGGCTACGGCGTGAGCCGGGGCCTCATACGGCCCCGCGCCCTCCCGCGAGAGGGGCGGGCGCGGGAGAGGCCGCATGAGGCCCCGGCGGTACCGTGCGCGCGGAACCGGACAGGTTTCGCGGGCGCGGCCACCGGGTCAGTCCCGGACGACGCCGTCAGCAGTGGGGGGCCGCCTTTTGGCCTCCGTGTGATACCACTCGATGAGGTGCGTGCGGAAGAGCATGGAAGCGAATGCGGGGTCCCAGTCCGCACTCAACTCGGGCACCACATTTTGCTGCCATTCAAAGGACACCCCGGGATGACTCGCCATGGCGAAGGTGGCAGTGATCCAGACCCCCTGCTCTCTCCGGTCGACAAGCATTTCCCGCAAGGAACCCTGATCCTCTTCCGAGGCCAGACTCTTCGGCAGGGAACGTTCCAGGGACCGCTGAAATTGCGCGAGCCACTCTTCCACATCCATACCGCCACGCGGCGTATGGTCCACGGCCTCTCCTTTCGGTCCCGTCATTCAAGGAACGCCGTAATGATGCCGACCGGCCGGCCATCCTTGGAGGCTTCGTCTTCGCGCTCCGAGAACACCACCCGGAACATCTTCCCGGTGGCCGTCCGGTTCCGCACCACCGTCGACCCCTCGTCTTCCTCGTATTTCCCGTCTTCGAGGGTATCGTCGATCCAGCCGATCAAGGAAGTGTCATCTTCCGGGTGCTTGTCCTGAATATGCTTGTAGCCGAACTTCAGATCCCCCTGCCGCAGCGGCACGTCCTCACCGTTCTTCCCGAAGAACGAGTTGCGTATGTGCCACTTTCCGACCGCCGATTTCTGCGCCGCTGATTTCTGAGCCGCCGGCGCGGCCATATGCACAGGCGAAACCGTGGCAGCCTGCGCGGGCCCGGCAAAGGCTCCCAGAAATCCGGCCCAGGCGACGGATGCCGACAGAATCCCCGCCAGGATCCTCCGCTTACTCCGCATCATCATTCCTTTGCGTTGGAGTTGGTCAACGCATGAAATGAAATCAGAAATCGATCAAGGGGACGAGGGGCGGAATAAGCCCCGCCACCTCCGGCGATAAATCGAAAAATGTCCGCCGTTCACCTTTCCCGGCCACCGCGGGGATCACCGGCGCACGCCACCGTTCTCTCGCCATGGGCCATGCCGCAGCGGACGGGTTCCCGTCGCCCGGACCGGGAACCGGCTGGCTGGATCGTGCCGTTCACGGCGGCGGGCGCAAGGGCCGCGGGACAACGCCCGGAGCGGGTACCCCCGCCCCTACGCCCCGTAAAAGATCTCCTCGACGACCGCCCGCGCCCTGCGGGTCACCCGTCGGTAGTCGTCGATCATCTCGCCCGTCTGGCCCTCCTCGTAGCCGAGGTAGCGGCCTACGGCCGCCAGTTCGCGGCCGTCGACGGGGAACGTGTCGCCGGGGCGGCCCCGGACGACCATCACGGCGTTGCGTACGCGGGCGGCCAGGACCCAGGCCTCGTCCAGGGTCTGGGCGTCCTCGGTGCCGATCAGTTCGGCGGCGTGGGCGGCGGCGAGTGCCTCGCGGGTGCGGGTGGTGCGCAGGCCGGGGATTTCCCAGCCGTGCTGCATCTGGAGCAGCTGTACGGTCCACTCGACATCGCTCAGGCCGCCGCGCCCCAGCTTGGCATGGGTGGTGGGGTCGGCGCCGCGGGGCAGCCGCTCGGCCTCCATACGGGCCTTGAGCTTGCGGATCTCGCGGACCGCGTCCTCGCCGAGGCCCTCGGCGGGGTAGCGGAGCGGGTCGATCAGTTCGATGAACCGCTCGCCCAGTTCGGTGTCGCCGGCGACCGGTTCGGCGCGCAGCAGGGCCTGCGACTCCCAGACCAGTGACCAGCGCCGGTAGTAGGCGGCGTACGAGGCGAGCGTCCGCACCAGCGGGCCCGTCCGGCCCTCCGGGCGCAGGTCCGCGTCGATGAGCAACGGCGGGTCGGAGGAGGGGAGTTCGAGCAGCCGGCGCATCTCGTTGGCGACGGCCTGGGCAGCCTTGGCGGCCTCCTGCTCGTCGGCGCCCTCGCGTGGCTCGTGGACGAAGAGGATGTCGGCGTCCGAGCCGTAGTTGAGCTCATGGCCGCCGAACCGGCCCATGCCGATCACCGCGAAGCGGGTGGGCAGGGTGTCGCCCCACTGCTCGCGGACGGCGGCGCGCAGCGCCCCGGCGAGGGTGGCGGCGTTGAGGTCGGAGACGGCGGAGCCGACGGCGTCGACGGAGCGGCCGTGGTCGTTCGCCGCCGGGCTGAACTCCGTGCCGTACGCGCCGATCACATCCGCGGCGGCCGTACGGAACAGCTCTCTGCGGCGCACCCCGCGGGCCGCCGCGACCGCGGCCTCGGCACCGTCCGCGCGGCCGACCGCGGCCAGCACCTCCTGTTCCAGGGCGGCCCGGCCGCGTGGCTGGAGCCCGTCGGGGGCGCCCAGCAGGGCGACCGCCTCGGGGGCGCGCAGCAGCAGATCGGGGGCGAGCCGGCCGGCCGAGAGCACCCGGGCGAGGTTCTCGGCGGCGGCGCCCTCGTCACGCAGCAGCCGCAGGTACCAGGGGGTCTTGCCGAGCGCGTCGGACACCTTGCGGAAGTTGAGCAGTCCGGCGTCCGGGTCGGCGGAGTCCGCGAACCAGGCGAGCAGCACCGGCAGCAGGGTCCGCTGGATGGCGGCCTTGCGGGTCACGCCGGAGGCGAGGGCCTCCAGGTGGCGCAGGGCGGCGACCGGGTCGGCGTAGCCGAGGGCTTCGAGGCGGTGGCCGGCGGCCCTGGCCGAGAGCCGGGTCTCGCCGGGCTCCAGGTGCGCGACGGCGTCCAGCAGCGGACGGTAGAAGAGCTTCTCGTGGAGCCGGCGCACCTCGCGGGCGTGCCACCGCCACTCCCTGCGGAGGGTGTCGACCGGCTCGGTGCGCAGGCCCAACGAGCGGGCCAGCCGACGCAGTTCGCCCTCGTCCTCGGGCATCAGATGCGTACGGCGCATCCGGAACAGCTGAATCCGGTGTTCCAGCGTGCGCAGGAAGCGGTAGGCGGCGTCCAGGGCCGCGGCGTCCTGGCGTCCGACGTAGCCGCCGGCCGCCAGCGCGGCGAGCGCGTCGAGGGTGGTGGCGCTGCGCAGTGTGGCATCGCTGCGGCCGTGCACCAGCTGGAGCAGCTGTACGGCGAACTCGACATCGCGCAGCCCGCCGGGGCCCAGCTTCAGCTCCCGTTCGACCTGCGCCGCGGGGATGTTCTCGACGACCCGGCGGCGCATCTGGCGCACATCGGCGACGAAGTTCTCCCGCTCGGCGACCTCCCAGACCATGGGCGCCAGCGCGTCCACGTACTCCTGCCCCAGCTGGAGGTCGCCAGCCATCGGGCGGGCCTTGAGCAGCGCCTGGAACTCCCAGGTCTTGGCCCAGCGCTGGTAGTAGGCGAGATGGCTGGAGAGGGTGCGTACCAGCGGGCCGTTGCGGCCCTCGGGGCGCAGATTGGCGTCCACCGGCCAGATCGTGCCCTCGACGGTGTTGTCCGAGCAGAGCCGCATCATGCGGGCGGCGAGCCGGGTCGCGGCCTGGAGGGCCTTGGCCTCGTCCACGCCCTCCTTTGCCTCGGCGACGAAGATGACATCGACGTCGGAGACGTAGTTCAGCTCGCGACCGCCGCATTTCCCCATGCCGATGACGGCCAGCCGGCTCACCGCGGCGTCGCCGGGCGCCTCTTCGTAGGAGATCTCCAGGGCGGCCCGGACCGTGGCGGTGGCCAGGTCCGCCAGCTCCGCGGCGGCCTCGGCGACATCGGTCGTGCCGCACACGTCGCGGGCTGCGATGCCCAGCAGGGAGCGGCGGTAGGCGGTGCGCAGCGCGTCCGCGCGCGGCCGTTCGGCGTTCTGCCCGCCCCAGATCCCCTCGGCGAGCGCCAGCTCGAACTCGGGGGTGGTGGGGTGCAGATCCACCGACTCGTACGTGACCAGCGACTGCCAGTCGTGCGGATGCCGGACGAGGTGGTCGGCGAGCGCCTCGGAGGCGCCCAGCACCCCCAGCAGCCGGTCGCGCAGCGGTTTCGCCGCGACGACGGTGCTCAGCAGCGCCTGCTGCTCGTCCGGCTCCTGGGCCTCGACCAGCCGGGCCAGGCTGTGCAGGGCGAGGTCCGGGTCCGCGGTGGCGCCCAGCGCCTCCAGCAGTACCGAGTCATCGCGTACGGACGCGAACGGAGCGGAATCGAGCAGCTCCCCGGCCGCCGAGGGGTCGGTGAAACCGTGCCTCAGCAGCCGGGTGAAGGTGCTGCTCCGCCGTCCCTGCGGAGCGGGAAGTGCCATGGTGCAAGCCTCTCGGTGGCGCGGTGGCTCAGAGCACGGGCAGCATCTTGCGCAGCTCGAAGGCGGTGACCTCGGAGCGGTACTCCTCCCACTCCTGCTTCTTGTTGCGCAGGGAGTGATGCATGCCCATGCCCACCTCCCACGACTCTACCGGGATGCCCTCTGACCTGCAGTCGAGCGGTTTTCGTTGGTCGTTGCCGGTCGCCCTCGGCTGTTGCCTGACGGCCCCTAGACGGCCCGGGGCCCGACCGCTAGGCGGCTAGCGCTAGCGTTCGGGATAGCTAACGTTAGCAACCCTGCTAGGAAGCCGATACGGGGCTGATCAGCGCGTAGCGGACAGCGGCGACGGCCGATCTCCTTGCAAACAGCTCATACCTTCAGCTCGCACCCGCGCGGCCCGCAGGTTCTGCTCCGCCTTGAGCCATCCTGCAAATCTCGTCGAGAAAGAGCGCCTCGGCAATTACCAATCTCTTCCGCGGGCGCGCACGCTTTCCAACTCTGGTGGGCCCCGTTCCTGGCGGTTCAGACCCGTTCAGATCCTGCGCGTTGCCTTCTGCCAGCACGGCCTTGAATGAGCGTGAACTGCCACGGATGAGACTGCCGTTGAAACTGGAGGGCAGTGTCAGTCGGCAGATTTACAGCCCGCACCTGAGGCCCCACTGGCCTGACACTTCCCCCATCGGTGAGCCTCGCGCCCCACGCGGACCCCATCCACGCGGTCAGCGCTAGCGTGCAGCGTGCAGACAGGCCACGCGGACAAGAGTTGCGGCGCCCCAAGGTCTAACAGTCATTTCGATGCGCATGGACACACTGGCAGAATTCCCATCGCAACCTAGGATCATCGCGCATTTTGCCGGACTTTCGAAAGTTAATTCCGTCACCCATACGAACAACAACCTTATCCGCTGGCATGATGACGGTGTTACCACACCCGATAAACGCGGCAACGGAAGAGCCTTTACCAAGAAATAGAAGATTGGGATCCCTGAGCTCAACCGGGGACCTTTCGCTCTTATCCATCAGCGCAACCTGTGCATGCTCTGCATAAATATCCAGAATGGGAAAATTGAACAATGTGACCGGCTTGACAGGAATTCCACTAGCGGCGTATTCAAGCCGACGATCGACCGCAGACCGCTCAGCTCGCAACGCCAGACACAGCGCGCCCGCACCCACCAGGACCGAGGCAAGAATGAGCATCTTACTGAACCGCTTATGGGACATAAGGAACACGAAAGCGAAGAGCAGGCCAAGGAATGGGATTACAATTCCCTGTACCCAAAAGTTGCGTGTCACGACGGCAAAGATGAAAATCGAATAATAAACCACACCAAAGATGCATAGCGACAGGAAGCGATGGGTCCGAACGAAAGGGATTGAGGATGTGACGGCAACCACCGCGAACACAGCAAAGAAGACAGCGAGCGCAATTCCTGCAGTTCGGGCCAGTACACCAACACGATCGAGACCAACCTCTTCAGGGCGCACACCCAATTCTTCATAAAAGTGAAGATAGCCAGCATTCAGGAGCACAAAAAATAGTCCGACTAGTGCGCCACCGAAGCCCAAGAGTGATTGCCAGTCAAACCGTAGGCCAGCAGTTGCTGTGTCTGGAGACTGCCCATCCCGCTTGCGCTTGTTTCTAACTGTCCGCATCGCCGCTCGAAGGTTGGATTTCGAACCGGAAACCTGGCGACCGCGCCGATCCATTCAGCATCTCCTAGGTGACAGAATTCTCGGGAGTGACCGTACAAGTACTTCTTACCGGACCACCACAAGCTTCTCGTTTATTGAGGGCGGAGACATAGCCAGACGGGTGAAGGAAGCAGGATGGGCCGGCTTGGGTGAGCACGTACGCTCCTGGCCGAGCAGGTTGCCACTGTGCTCCTTGCCCGTATCGCGCGCGGGGAGCGGAGCGAACCGCCTTGAACTCGTGGTGAAGGTTGTTACTCAGCGGAGTTCGGTGGCGTGCGAAGCTGGACCTGGCGCACGACCACAAAGCCGTCGCCGAGGCGAATGAAGGGGAGGCCCAGTGCCGCAGGCCAGTCCGCGAGGTACGTACTTGCAGATCTCGGAGTCTCTGCGACATGAGATCGCGAAGGGCAGGATCAGCGAGGCGCTGCCTTCCGAGGCTGAGCTGATGAGCACCTACGGCGTGGGGCGCACCACGGTCGGGCGGGCGCTGAAGGCGCTGAAGGCTGACGGTGTGATCGAGTCCGTACAGGGGTCTGGCTGGTACGTGGCTGGTACGGGCGACCGCCGTCCGCTCGTGGACAAGGTGGTGGACCTCCTTCGGGCTGAGGGGGCCAAGGTGGGAGACACCTTCCCCTCCGAGAAGGAGCTGTGTGAGCGGTTCGAGGTTTCTCGTACTGCGGTGCGCTCTGCGATCGCGCAGCTCGAAGGTCGCGGCCTGGTCGCGATGGGCGCAAACCGACGGCGGCAGATTCGTGCCCTCCCGGATGAGCGGGGTGACTCGTAGCCTTGACCACCATGGACCTCACTGAGCGGGCTTACAGCCTTGCTGAATCGCTGCTGTCCGAACCGCTGCCGCGTCGCTGGTCGCACTCCCTCGGAGTTGCTGAGCGCGCCCGCACTCTGCGACCGATCCTCGACGACGATGCCGCGCTGATGGAGGCCGCAGCCGTCCTGCATGACATCGGCTACTCGCCGCGCATCGCCTCAACGGGCTTCCATCCGCTCGACGGGGCACGTTTTCTCCGCGATCAGGAAGGCATGGATGACCGTGTCGTACGGCTCGTCGCCCACCACTCGTGTGCCCTGCTTGAGGCCGAGGAGCGTGGGCTCCGCGAGGAGCTGGAGACGGAGTTCGAGTTGGAGCGGCCGGCGCTCGTAGACGCGCTCGTGTTCTGTGACATGACGACGACCCCCGATGGGGGGTGCACGTCCTCCCGGGACCGGGTCGCTGAGATTGTTGGGCGGTACGGGCCAGACACGATCGTGGGCCGCTTCATCCAGCGAGCCGCCCCCGAGATCCACGCAGCAGTACAGCGGGTCGAGGGTCGTCTCCGCGAAGCGGGGGCGGTCGGTCAGCCGATGTAGGGGGCCGCGCGCGAGTCGTCCAGGCCGTGGTCGATCCGGAGCCTCATCGAGGGATGGATGTCCAGGTCATCGAGGTCCGTTGGGGAGACCCAGCGGACCTCTTTCGATTCGGAGCTGGTGCGCAGCGTTCCGCCGGCCGGCCGGGCGTGGAAGCAGATGGAGAACTGCTGTCGGACCTCTCCGTCGTCGTACGCCATGACGTGCTGCGGGTCGGTGTAGAGGCCAACGATGCCCTCCACGGTCACGGAGATGCCGGTTTCCTCTTCCACCTCCCGTATGACCGTCTGCGCGACGCTCTCGCCAACGTCGTGGCCGCCGCCGGGCAGTGCCCACAGGTCGTTGTCGGTCTTATGGATGAGCAGGATGTCCCCGCGCTCGTCGCGGACGACAGCGGTGACGGATGGCACAACTGAGTTGGCCTTGGGGGCGTTCGGGTCGCGGAAGTAGTCAGTACGGCTCATGTTGCTCCGCCTTCGTAGTCGGTGGGTGAGGTGATCGGCCGGGCGCTCTCCCAGACGCGCTCAACGCTCTCCGCGTAGGTGTCGAACAACTCGCCACCTGGGACTCGTTGGAGGTGGAGTACCGGCGCCATGTAGGCGCCGACGCCATAGACGTGGCCGTTCGCTAACAGCTCGCTGTCGGCGCGATAGATCGAGTTGTACAGCGTCGTGGCATGGAGTCTGAACTCCACCCCGGAGAGTCGGAAGAGCGGCGCGTAGTTGAGCAGCGCGTTTCGGATCTTGGCCGCCATGGCCGATCCGATACCTTCATCGTCGCCTCGGACGGCCACGGCTGGACTGTTCGGGTCGCCCATCATGAAGCGCACCGGGACGCCGGCCGCCGACTTCTCGCGGACGAGTCGATGGAACCGCGGGTCCTCGGTCAGCCAGAACCCGGAATACACCAGCACGTCGAAGTGCGTGTCGGCATCGGCGTACAGCTTGGCCCATGCGTCCTGGGGGACGACAGATCGGTGGGGATAGATCTTCAGCACCTCTGAGTCGCTGGACTCGGTCACTTCGTCAGAGGTCCGCTCATCGGGCCAGAGGTACGAGACCTCGCGACGCAGCATCGAGGCCACTGCGTACTGAAATCGCCTGTAGGGCTTGCGGTTTGGCTCGGCGATCCAGCGTTCGACGGTCTTCGGTGACACCCCGAGGCGTGCCGCGACCTGCTCCAACGTGCTGCCGCTCTCGACGATCGCTCCGCGAAGTCTCTCGTTCGCCATACGACCTCCCCGTCTAGGACGTCCTGGGACGACTTCGACTGTAGCGAGTCGGATGCAAGTCGTACATGCGCGGAGTCCAACGTCCAGCGCTTCGTTGCCAAGCTGGTCATGTCGCTGATCGAGAGCGGCAGATCCGGCATCGCGAATCCCGAGGGTTGACGACCCGGATCTGCTCTGGCACGGTGAGAGGCATGTAATACATGTATCGCTTCAAGCGGTGCATGGATGCACGGCTATGGGCTCTGCTTCGGCGGGGCCAAGGGCCCGGGACAGAGCGGGCCGACGGGAGGGCCTTCGCGGGGCTCCCGTGCAGAGGGCGGAGGACGCTGCAAGTCCGCTAAAGGCCAGGCAGAACAGGGTTTCGGCCCGTACTGGCGAGGTGGCCCGGTGACCGCGAGCAACGGCCGGAGAGTGGGGACTCGGTCCCCCTTGCAGTGCAAATCCCATGTTCAAGCGAGAGAGCGGGGCCCGTCATGACACGTCGAAGTACCTAGGGCGCTGCCGGTGTTGGACCGGCACGGCAGCAGTCAGCCCGTTGCATCCGCCCGCGGCGGTGCCGGAGTCATCCGGCCGCCTGTCGCGCGCAATTCATCCAGAGCTACCGCGGGATAGCCGCGGCCGGTTGCCTCCTCCGCCCGTCCAGCGTCCGCGCTGTACGGGCGGGGCTGAGGGGAGCCGGACACTCCGCCCGGCCCTTCGAGAGAAGGAGCACACATGTCCCGTCTGGTTATTGGCTTCGGCAGCGACGGTGAGTTCCGCAACGACATCGCCGACCAGGCCGACCAGAGCTTCACCGTCGTCGCCGGTCCGAACGAGGTCGTCACCGTCACCGACGGTCAGGTGGAGGTCGTTCAGGACGACGACACCAACTGACACCAACAACTCATCTGCCGTACCGGCCAGCCGCCTCCCTCGCCCGTGTCATACGGGCGGGGTTGAGGGGCCGTTCGAGCGGCCACACCCGGGGCTCCCGCCTCTCGCCAAACGACCGCGAGGGCCCCGTTCTCCATCCCTTCGACAACCAGGAGTTGCACATGGATGCCGCTACCTTCGCCGCTGTCTACATCGCCCTGTACGTCGCTCACAGCGTGGGCGACCACTGGGTTCAGACCTCGTGCCAGTCGGCCGACAAGGGCAAGCCGGGGTGGACCGGCCGCCTGGCCGGCGCCCGGCACGTCGCCACGCTGACCGCCACGAAGGTGGCCTTACTGCTGCCAGTGGCCGCCCTGCTGGGGCTGCGCCTGTCCATGCTCGGCCTGGTGGCCGGCCTGGGCGTCGATGCGCTCACGCACTGGTGGGCGGACCGCCGCAGCACCCTCGCCTGGCTGGCCAAGGTCACCGGCAAGGCAGAGTTCTACAGCCTGGGCACCGGCGCCCATGCCGCGCACCCGGTGACCTCCGAGGGCAAGCCCGCCGCTCACCTCGGCACCGGCGCATACGCGCTTGACCAGTCCTTCCACCACCTGTGGCTGCTCGTCGCCGCGCTCCTGATCACCACCGTCTGACACCACCTCCCGCCGGGGCGGCCGCCTCTCGCCAAAGACCGAGGCCGCCCCGGCTCCCTTCGCTCCAAAGGAGAGCACCGAGATGCGTACGTACATCGGCACACACCAGGCCGCCAGCCCGGCCGAGTTCGAGGAACTGGCGCTCGGCTTCGATGAGTTGCCCGCCGGTATCGACCGGGACCTGTTCCGCGGCCCGCTGGCCGTCGAGACCCCCCAGGAGCGGGCGGCGCGGCTGGACGTGGCCCGCGCGGTCATCGCGGACCTGGCCGCCGAGGGTGAGGGCGGGGACGAGATCGCCGCGTGGGACGCGCTGTACGCGGACGCGCTGACCCGCACGGTGCCGTTCCTGCGCGCCACCCGCACCACCGGCCGTTCCGCGGGGACGGGGGCAGCGGCATGAGCTCCCTGACCATGAATGACCTGGCCGCACCGCTTGGGCTGCTGCGGCTGCTGGCCGCGGACTTCGCTGGCCTGCCGGCCATGAACGTGGACGTGTCCACGATCTTCCCCAACACGCTGGAGCTCATCAGCCACGACGACTTCGGCGCGTTCGAGGCCTGGCGCTCGGCACTGGACATCGAGGCGGACTCGGTGTCGTACGCGGAGCAGAGCGGTGGGCGGACCAGGGTGCTGAAGGCCGAGACCAACCACACCGGCGTCCGTCTGTGCCTGATCGCCTACACCCACAGCCACCAGCACACCGAGGGCGAGGTGGCGGCATGAGCCAGACCCTGATGGCCCTGGCCGCCGCGTTGCCGGTGGCGGCTGGATGGTCCCTGCACTCCCTGATGCTGCGCCGCCGGATCGAGGCGGCCCGCCGCGACCCGCTGTCGGGACTGTGGACGCGCGAGCCGTTCGAGGAGCGCGCGCGCCGAAGCCTGGAGTCCGGACATCGGGCGGTCGTAGTCATCGACCTGGACGGCTTCAAGCAAGTCAACGACACCTACGGCCACGCGGTCGGTGACGCGGTGATCGCAACGGCGGGCCAGCGCCTGAACCGGTGGAGCCTGAACAACGGCGGAGTCGCTGCCCGGCTCGGGGGCGACGAGTTCGCAGCCATCGTCAGCGTCTACAGCCTGGCGGACCTCCACTGGACCATGGACCAGCTGGCTGAAGAGCTGTGCGCACCGGTGGAGTTCGAAGACCACGTGTTGTGGGTGGGGTTCTCCGCCGGGGTCGTCCGCACCCAGCGGGGCAGCCGCGCGGCGGAGCTGTCGCGGTTGATGCGGTGCGCGGATGAGGTCATGTACGGAGCCAAGCAGACCGGCGGCGGCTGGATGGCCGCCCCCGACGATGCTGCCCCCGCCTACCGGACGGTCAACGGTCGCCGGGATGGCCGCCGCGGAACTTCGAAGGAGGCGGCGTGATGACCTCTCGCAGGCCACTTACCAAGGCGCAGAAGGTTGTTCTGACCGCCGCGTTCGTGCCCATGCTGGCCACTGGTATCGCCGGTGGTGTGGGGACGTACAGCAATATCAGCCGCGCTTACGGATCCGGTACGGCCGTGGGCGCGGTGTCGGCCGGTGAGGGCGCCACCGCCGTGCTCGCCCTGGTGCTGCTGGGGCTGACGATGCTGGGCCAGTCCTCGCCCTGGGTCATCCGGGTGGGGCTGTGGGCGCTGCCGGCGGCTGCTTCCGTCATGGCGGCCATGGCCGCCGACGATCCGGGCCGGACCGTCATCTACGCCGTCACTCCGATGGGCATGTGCGCCTCGGCGGAAGGCATGGCGTTCCTGGCGCGCCGCATCGTGGTCCACACCGACGGCCGCGACGCGGAGTCCGAAGTGAGGGCGGCTGCTGTGGTCCAGGCGCTGGCGTACCACCGGGCCCGGGCCGCCAACCACCCTGATGGCCGGGTGAAGAAGCGGTCGGAGCGCAAGTCGTGGAGGCTGGCGCGGAAGGTCGGTCGGGGGGATGCGTCCCTGGGCGTGCAGCTGCTGGACATCCAGCGCGAGCGTGTCACCGACGGTGCGGATGCCGCCCTTGCCGACATGTTCTCCGTCGCCGCCATGGCCCCCGTGCGGGAGCTGTGCGGGCCGGATGAGGCTGCTTCCCTCCCCGCCCCGCACGCCCCCGCACACCCCGCCCTCCCCCCCGCCGACGAGGCCACCACCACCCCGGCCGACGGGGCGGGGGATGAGCCGTACGAGCTGGTCAACGACCGTGCGGACGGTGTGCGGGAGGACGAGCCTCGCACCCCGCACGCGCCCCGCACGGACCCGGTCAAGGCGGCTTACGAGGCGCAGCAGCAGGCCGAGTACGAAGAGGCCGAGCGTGAGCGGCTGCGGCTGGAGGCGCGCCGTACGTACGTCGAATCCGCGCAGGCGGGCCGGGCGCTCAGTGCCCGGGCGCTGGGTGAGGCGTACGGCATGAGCGAGTCGTGGGGACGCAAGCAGATCCTCGCCGTCCGCGATGAAGAGACCACCCGGCCCCGCCTGCGGGCGGTGGAAGACGAGACGGACACGCCGGCTGCGTAATGGCCGCCCTCCCCGTCTACCGGTGGCGACTGACTCCGGACGGGCTGGCCACCTACCGGCATGCGCGCCCGCGGCCTACAGCCAGGCCGCCGAGACCGCCGTCGAGCCAACCCGCACCTGGCTGCTCGAAACGGCCGACGACCACCAGGCCATGGCCGATGCCGCCCGCCTCGGTGACTACCACTACACGGATCTGGAGGACTGACCGTGCCTCGCACCAAGCCCACGCCCGGACAGCAGCGCAAGCACAACGCCCGCCGCCGGGCCAAGCGCCTGGCCGACCACCGCATGCGCATGGCCACCCACGCCGCCAGCCAGCTCGTGAGCTGGGAGTGGGACGGCAAGCGCCCCGTCACCCCTCAGCAGGTCGTCGCCAAGGCCACCGCCATGTACGGCAACTACCGCCAGGTCCGGGACCAGGCGATCACCCCGGCCGAGGCCCGCACCGCCCTGGACACCGTCCTCAACCGCTGACCAGCCCGCTTCCCGAACAACGGGGCCCGGACGTCTGCCGGCCAAAGCGCCGTCCGGGCCCCTTCCACCTCCCGTTTCCGGAAGGAAGCAGCAGTGAATCACGACGACGACCGCGAACTGTTCAACCGGCTTGAAGCCGACATGGCCGACGACGCCGCCCGCCAGGAGGGTGCGGAGGTGGTGGACCTGGGCAAGGCCCGCTCTGCCCGCGGGGCGGCCGACGAATCGCCCGCCCCGGAGCCGACCGGCCGACCGGCGGAGCCGGATCCGTCCGCCCGTGCGCTGGTGGACGGCCCCGACGTCAAGGGCCCCGGCTACCTGGGCAGGCTGATGGGCGCCAAGCGCCGGGCGATCGTCCCGGACTGGCTGAAGTCCACCAACGAGCTGAAGACCGCCGCCACCTGGGTCGCTGGCCACTACGGCCACATGACCGGCTACCACGTCCTGCGCACCCCGGTCTACGCCGCCCGCCTGGCCTTCCAGGCGCCGCGAGGGGCCGCGAAGTTCCTCGGTGGCACCATGCGTTGGGCCTCCGACGCGGAAGGCGACCCGGTGCGCCGCGCCATGGTCACCAAGGAGGACGCGGCCACCTACCTCAAGCTCTCCCGCCAGCGCGACGGCCGCGTCCGGCTGCGCACCCTCGTGGTCACCCTCGCCACGTTCATGGGCCTCGGGGCCGCGCTCGCGCTGTATGTGCTGGCCCCGGCCTGGCTGATGGCGGTGTCGGTGAGCGCGGTGGTACTGGCCCTGGGCTGGGCCGGGGACGCGGCCGATGCCCCGGTCATCAACCGGGCCGTGGAGCTGCCCAAGGCCCAGAAACTCACCTCTGACATCGTCCTGAGGGCGCTGGGCGCGCTCGGTATCCCGGCGATCAACCAGGCCCAGTCCAAGGGCCGCGAAGGGTTCACCTTCACCGCGCCCATCACCCGCGACGGCCCCGGCTGGCGCGCCGAAGGCGACCTGCCCTACGGCGTGACCGTCACCGACGTCATCGAGCGCCGAGACAAGCTGGCCTCGGGTCTGCGCCGGCCGCTGGGCTGCGTGTGGCCCGAGGCGGTCCCCGACGAGCACACCGGCCGCCTGGTGCTGTGGGTCGGCGATCAGGACATGTCCAAGGCCAAGAAGCCCGCCTGGCCGCTGGCCAAGTCCGGCACGGTGGACCTGTTCAAACCCGTCCCGTTCGGCACCGACCAGCGCGGACGCTGGATCAACGTCACCCTGATGTACATCGCGGGGATCATCGGCGCCATCCCCCGCATGGGCAAGACCTTCCTGCTGCGGCTGCTGCTGCTTATCGCCGCCCTTGACCCCCGGGCCGAGCTGCACACCTACGACATGAAGGGCACCGGCGACCTGGATCCCGTCGGTGACCGCGTCTCCCACCGGCACGCGGCCGGTGACGATGACGAGGCGATCGAGTACGCGATCCGCGACTTCCGCGAGCTGCGCAATGAGCTGCGGCGGCGCACCAAGATGATCCGCTCCCTGCCGCGGGACATCTGCCCGGAGTCGAAGGTGACGTCCGAGCTGGCCAGCAAGAAGGAACTCGGCCTGCACCCGATCGTGGTCGGGGTGGACGAGTGCCAGGTCCTGTTCGAGCACCCCAAGTACAAGGACGAGTTCGAGGAGATCGCCACCGACCTGGTCAAGCGCGGCCCCGCCACCGGGATCGTGCTGCTGCTGGCCACCCAGCGCCCCGACGCCAAGGCGCTGCCCACCGGCATCTCCGCGAACGCCTCGGCCCGCTGGTGCCTGAAGGTCATGGGCCAGCTGGAGAACGACATGGTGCTGGGCACCTCCGCCTACAAGCGGGGCGTGCGGGCCACGATGTTCTCCTGGGGCGACAAGGGCATTCACTACTTCGTCGGCGAAGGAGCCGATGCCCGGATCGTCGGCTCCGTCTACGTCGATGGCGTCGGTGCGGACTCCATCGCCTTGCGGGCCCGCAAGGCCCGCGAGGACGCCGGCCTGCTCTCCGGCCACGCGCTGGGCGAGGAGCCGGAGGCCGACGCCGCAGCCTCGTACGACCTGCTGCGGGATCTGCTGGGCGTGGTGCCAGTCGAGGAGGCCAAGGTCTGGAACGAGACCGTGGTTGCCCGGCTGGCGGAACTGCGGCCGGAGGTCTACGGCGAGTGGGCCGCCGAACAGCTGACCGCCGCGCTCAAGCCCTACGGCATCACCACCGTCCAGATCGGGCGCCGCATCAAGGACAAGGTCGTCAACCGGCGCGGCATCGAACGCGCCCACCTCACCGCCGCAGTAGCGGAGCGTGATGGAAACCGGGACGCCGGATGAGCCCGCGGGGCCGCTATCGCTAGCAGTGACCCTCGCTAACGTTAGCGACCCCGCTAGCGCCCCACACCACATCTGATCAGGCTGCTAGCGGATAGCGGCCCACCTGCGGAAACCCTCGGAAACCGCCCTGGAGGCCGTTCATGATCCCCATCAGCTTCGCTATCGCCTGCCTGGCGATAGTCACGCTCTGTTATGTCGCTCTGTGTGCTGTCTCGCCGTTCGGCGACTGCCGCAAGTGCCGCGGCTTCGGCTACGCGCTCAAGAAAGACCGCCGCGGACGGCTCCGCCCCGGCAAGACCTGCCGCCGCTGCCACGGCGACCGCAAGCGCATCCGCGTCGGCCGCCACCTGTTCAACGTCGCCGCCCGCCTCCACCGCGACGGCACCCGCTGACCCCCACCCCACCACCTCACGCCAAGGAGCCCTTCGTGGCCATCACCGTCTCCCTCGTCGTCCTGTTCGGCCTCGTCATGTTCTTCCTGCTGCGCTCCAAGACCCTCGGCTGGGGCTCCGCCTTCGTCGCCGTGATGTTCGGCTTCTTCCTCGCCTCCACCGGCGCCTCCGACCCGATCAACCAGCTCACCCACGCCGTCATCGACGCCGCCAGCAAGCTGTAGGAGCCCGCCATGAACGAGCCCACCGCGCCCCGCCGCCCACCCGGGCATCATCAGGCGGCCGTCACGGTCCACCACCCGGCACCGATCACACCCGCACCCATCGCGCCGCTCGTCCCCGTCCAGCCGGACAACGTCCCCACCGTGGCGAGTGTGGTCCTGCCGGACGGCCGGGTCGTGACCGGCTACGCCATCGAGGCCGCCAAGCCCGAACCGGTCGCGGCCAAGCCGGCCGTCTCCCGGGCAGCGGTGAACATCGCCCTCGGGGGCATCGGATTCGGTGCCGTCTGCGGCGGGCTGTTCCTGCTGACCACGTTCATCGCCGCGCTCGCCGCGCTCATCCACCAGCTCATCGTGCTCGCCGCCGTCATCTTCGGCGGCTGGATCGCCGTGCAGATCTTCAGCGCCACCGGCCACCGCGCTGGCGGGACCACGGTCCACATCCGCAAGGCCGTCATCAAGCGCAACCACTTCCACCACTGACCAGGAGAAACCAGATGGATATCGATCCCGACGAGATCGTGACCGTGGAACTCGACACCTACGACTGGGAGCGCAGCTACTCCCGTCTGCTCACCCGCCGCCAGCTCGGCGAACTCCTCCTCCACTTCGACGACATGGCCGACGAGACCGAAGCCGCCTACGAGTGCAACCGCGCCCAGCCTGTGGCGTCGTCCCTGGGCCACGGTGGCGCCATCGAGGAGTGAATACGCCCGGGGCGGTCGACCTCTCGCCAAAGACCGCGACCGCCCCGGCCGGGCCGCCTGCCTTCCGGCAGGAGCCCGGTTCTCCGTCCCTTCGCAGAAACAGGAGACCCCGCATGAGCCCTCCCACCACGCTGCGGCTCGGCTCGCTGTGCACCGGGTACGGCGGCTTGGACATGGCCGTACAGGACGTGTTCGGCGGCTCCCTGGCCTGGGTCGCGGATAACGATCCCGGCGCCAGCCGCATCCTGGCCCACCACTATCCGCAGGTGCCCAACCTGGGCGACATCAGCGCCACCGACTGGACCCAGGTGCCGCCGGTCGATGTCGTCCTTGGGGGCTACCCCTGCCAGCCGTTCAGCACCGCCGGCCGCCGGAAGGGAACCGCCGATGCCCGCCACATCTGGCCCCACATCGCCCATGCCCTTCGCGTTCTACGACCCCGAATCGCGATCTTTGAGAACGTCGCAAATCACCTTCGAGTCGGATTCCCCGACGTCCTCGCCGACCTTGCCGCCATCGGGTTCGATGCGGAATGGAGCGTTGTACAAGCGGACGAAATCGGCGCCCCTCACCAGCGCCGCCGGCTCATCGTCCTCGCCATTGCTGCCGACACCCCGCACCTCGGATACGAACGGGGCCGGAGCACACGGCGACGGGGGGCCGGACCTGCGGACGGTCGTCTCGTTGCTCCCCACCCCGAACGCAACGTTCCCCGGAACCACGGCGAACTACCGACCGGACGGGACACCGTACGGAACGGGGTACGGGATGACGCTGCTCGACGCGGCCCGCTTGCTCCTCCCGACGCCGACAGCGGCCGACGCGGAACGGACCAGTCCGACCTACACCCGAGGCAACCCGACGCTCAGTGGGGCCGTTTCACACCCGCCATCACCCGGTGGGAAACGATCCTCGGACGCCCGGCACCTCGGGCAACTGACGATCGAGGACGCCTGAACCCGCCGTTCGTCGAGTGGATGATGGGCCTTCGCTCCGGACACGTCACCGACGTCCCCGGCCTGTCGCGTACCGCACAGCTCAAGGCACTCGGCAACGGCGTGGTGCCGCAACAGGCGGCCCACGCCCTCCGCAGCCTGCTCCGCCCCACAGGAACCGAAAAGCACATCACCACCGCCGCGTAAACACGCCCGGGGCGGTCGCCTCTCGCCAAAGACCGCGACCGCCCCGGCCGGGCCACCCGCCTTACAGCCGGAGCCCGGTTCTCCGTCCCTTCGCAGAAACAGGAGACCTCCAGCATGACACCTGACAGCAAGACCCCGCGGCCCCGCGTCGCAAATCGCCCGCCCGTGGAGCACCTGCGCACCGCTCTGGCCCTGGCCGCGGCCGGTGTCCCGGTGCTGCCGCTGCGGGCCGGAAAGGTGCCCTTCGGCAACTGCCATGACTGCGCCGCCGGCGCGTGCGGCGGCCGGCCGCACATGAAGCACGCCGGGCCCTGCCGCTGCCTCGGTGTCTGCCACGCCTGGGCCGCCGCCACCACCGACCCGGCCGTCATCGCCTCGCCCGCATGGGCCACTGCGTGGCGGCAGGCGGTGTGCGTCGGCTACCACCCCGGCGGCGCCGGACTGACCGTCGTGGACCTGGACAACGCGGAAGCCATGGCATGGGCCCGTACAGCTCTTCCTGCCACGCGGACCGTGCCGACGACGCGAGGTGAGCACTGGATCTACCGAGGCACCATGGGCTCGTCCAACGCGGTGCGTCCCGGCGTCGACATCAAGTCGGCCATGTCCTACGCCCGGTGGCTCGGTCCCGGCACCGGCACCATGACCGCCCTGCCAGACGCCGTCCGCACGCTGGCCGTGAAGGAACCCTCCCCGGTCTGCCCGGCGCCGCATGCCGTCGCCGTGCCCACTCCGGGCGGGGGCGGGGAGTGCCGCCACCGCACGCCCGCCTACCTGGACCGGGGCATCAACATGGCCGAACAACGCATCACCGAAGCCCGCAGCGCGGTCCACACGACCGTGTACCGGACCTTCCTCGCCGTGCTGTCCACCCACGGCCGGTGCGGCTGCCTCACCGACGCCCACGTCACGCGGCTGTTCACCGCCGCGCAGGCCAAGGGCGAATCTCCCCGGCACTGCACCGACGCCTGGACCAACGCCCGCACCAGGTTGGGACTGTGACCATGGCTGACGACGAGAAGAACCCGGCCCGCGAGGTCATCACCGACTACGCGCAGGCGCACTTCCGGTACTTCCGCACTGCCGACGGGACCGTGTACGCGCAGAGGAACGGCCACCCCGTGGCCCGCCCGATCCGCTCGCAGGGCACAACGGGCAGCCACCGCCAGGAACTCATGGTCGGCCTGTTCAAGGACGGGCGCGGCGTATTCAACGGGACCGCGCTCAAGGAGGCGTTGGACTTGATCGAAGCACTCGCGCTGACCGAGGACGTGCAGGCTGTCCACATCCGCGTTGCCCCCGGATTCGACGGGGCGACGTGGCTGGACCTGGGCCGCAGCGACGGGCAGTCCGTCCGCATCCACCCCACCGGGTGGGACATCGCTATCCCCGACCCGCGCGAGGTGTGCTGGCGGCGCACCCAGCTCACCGGGGAACTGCCCCTGCCGGCCAAGGACACCAACGGCAAAGGCATCGATCTCCTGCTGCGGCTGTGCAACTTCGCCAGCGCGGAAACCGAGTGCCTGGCCATCGCGTGGCTGATCGGCTGCCTCGGTCCGTCCGTGCCCGTCCCGGCCCCCTTCCTCACCGGGCCGCAGGGCGCCGGAAAGTCCACCGGGGGCCGCATGCTCGTGCGGATCATCGAGGGCATGAGCGGTGACCTGCGCCGGGCTCCGAAGGATGAGGAGAATCTGATCGCGGCGGTGGCTGCCGGTTGGGTCACCGCCCTGGACAACCTCTCCCACATGACCCCTGACCTGTCCGACGCCATGTGCTGCATCGTCACCGGCGCCGAGAACGTCAAGCGCGCCCTGTTCACCGACGGGGACGTCTTCCGCGCTCGCTACCGCCGCCCCCTGCTCCTGACCGGCATCGACGTCGGAGTCATCCGGCCCGACCTCGCCGAACGGCTCCTGCCGCTGCGGCTGGAGAGGCCCAGTGTCCGGCGCACCGAAGCTGAACTGTGGGCGGAGTACGCGGAGGTCCTGCCCGTGGTCCTCGGGTCCTTGCTCGATCTCACGGTCAAGGTCCGCGCCGCCGAGGCGGAGACCCCGACCGACCTGCGCATGGCGGACTTCGCGCACCTGTGCGCGCAGCTCGACGCGGCAACCGGCCTCGGGGCACTCACCGCCTACCGGGCCAGCCTGGACGATCTCAACGACGACGTGATCGAGGGCGACTTGCTCGCGCAGACCGTCCTCAGGCACGCCGACACCATTGAGCCGGGCGCGGCGCAGCGGATGACCTCCACCGAGTGGCTGCACTGCCTCAGTCGCCTCTACGCCGACGACGAACTGCGTCCCCTGCCCAAGGGCTGGCCGACCACGGGCAAAGTCCTCTCCGACCGGCTCAAGCGTCTCCAGCCGACGCTTGCCGCTCGCGGCGTCCTCATCGACTCGGGCCGCACCAGCGAGGGCCGCTACCTCGAAATGACCCGCCGGCAGGCCCCGCCACCGCACGATCCGAAGCGGATGTTCTGACCCGCGATCCGCACGACCGGCCGGACAAGCAAGAAGAGCACCACCTTCCACCACCGGCACGGCGTGCTCTTCTTGCTGTTCGGCGCAACGCGCTGCCCCATAAGACGCGCCGCGCAGCGGCTCCTTCTTCACGCTTTAAGGCGCACCGCACCACAACAGACACCCCCTCTTTTGTCCTAAGAGGGAAGACGCTGCGTCATCTGCGTCATGCAGGCAGAAGAACGGCCCCTGACCTGCGGCTACAGCCATGACGCAGACGGCGGGCTCTGCGTCATCCTGCGTCATCTGCGTCACCCGATGACGCAGCCCATGACGCGCCGATGACGCACCCCCGAACCGCTGCGTCACACAAAGCCGCAGGTCAAAAGCCCGAATGACGCTGATGACGCAATGACGCAGAAATCCGCACCTCGGACACACGCGGAATCCGAGAACCCCCCGAAGTCAACGTGACTCAACCTCCGAGGACCCCATGAGCCGAACCCGTTTCGCTCAATCCGACCCCGGCGCCACCCTCCGAGACGGCCTCCCGGACCGCTACCTCACCCCCGAAGACCTGGTGACGCTCTTCGGCCTGGAGAGCGTCGAAACCGTCTACACCTGGCGTAAGAAGCGCACCGGCCCGCCCGGATTCCGCGTCGGCAAGCACATCCGCTACGACCCCGCCGACGTCCGCGCCTGGGTCACCCAGCAGACCGCGGCCGAAGCCGAAGCCGCCTGACAACGCCGCGCCAACCGACCACCACCCACCCGCAGGGCGGGGCCACCGGCCCCGCCCTGCGGCATTCCCAGGAAGGGTCAACACGCCTCATGGCCGGCCACATCCAAGACCGCTGGTACAAGACCGAGACGACACCCAATGGCAAGACCACGCGCGTCAAGTCCGACCGCTACGGCACCGGCATGCGCTACCGCGCCCGCTACATCGGCCCCGACGGCACCGAGAAGTCCAAGAGCTTCCCCGACGGCAAGAAGCGTCTTGCCGAGAAGTGGTTGACGAAGATCGAGGCCGACATGGACAGCGGCCGGTACGTTGACCCGAAGGCTGGCCAGACTACGTTCCGGCAGTACGCCGAAAAGTGGCTCCAGTCCCAGACAACAGATCCGACGACCCGTGAGCCGGTAGCCGTCCAGATTCGCCGCCATGCGATCCCGTACCTGGGTTCGCGCCCTCTCGGCTCCTTCAAGCCTGAGCACATCCGGGAATGGCTCGGTGAGTTGGAGCGGGCGCTGCCTGCTTCGTCCTACCGCCGGGTCATCTTCGCCAGCGTGTCAGCTGTGTTCACTGCGGCCGTGGACGACGAATACTTGCATCGGAACCCGTGTCAGGCCAGTAGCGTACGAGCGCCAGCACCGAACGGCGCGCGAGTAGTGCCCTGGACCAGGCAGCGTACGTTCGCTGTGCGCGCTGCGCTGCCCCAGGAGTACCAAGCGATGGTGGACCTGGGGGCAGGGTGCGGTCTTCGGCAGGGGGAAATCTTCGGCCTCTGTACGGACGCAATCAGCTTCGACACCGGATGGCTGCACGTCGCTCTCCAGGTGAAAGTCTCGAACGGAAAGCTCGTGTTCGCGCGGCCGAAGCGCGACAAAGAGCGTGATGTCCCTCTGCCAGACCGCGTTGCCCACACCCTGAAGCACCACATGGAGGCGCATCCGCCAGTCTCCGTGACGTTGCCATGGCTGCGTCCGGACGGTCCGCTGCTGACCAAACGGCTGCTCTTCACGCGGGCGAACGGCGAGGGGGCGGTGCGGCGGACGGACTTCAACACACGGGTCTGGAAGCCCGCCCTCGTAAAGGCCGGCGTCCTGCCCGAACCAGAACCCGGCAAGCGCCACGCGTCGGCGCGTGAGGACGGCATGCACGCGCTCAGGCACTTCTACGCATCGGTACTCCTGGACGCGGGCGAGAACATCAAAGCGCTGAGCACGTACCTGGGGCACACAGACCCCGGCTTCACGCTTCGCGTTTACACACACCTCCTACCGAGCAGCGACGGACGGACCCGAGACGCCATAGACACGACCTGGGAGTGAGCAGGCCTCACAACACAGTGCGACGCCAGTGCTTCACTCTCCGCGGGGCACTGGCAGCCGCCCATCTAGGTACCTATCCGTTGCATTCAGAAAATCTCTGCGCAACTGACGAGTGGGCTCAATCTGATCATTCAAGAGTCGCTGCAAAACAGGCAGGAAACCGGTACCAAAGGTGAAGAGCAGCGATGTGGCATCCCGCTCGCTGAAGGCATCACATTCCTGCACCTTGCTCACTGCATCGGCTGCCTCCATCGGCACGTCGGAATATATCGCGACCACCACACCACCCAAACCCTGCAAAAGAAGGGAAATAGATTCGCCGACACCACTATCCACCGAGCTGACACTCTGCACCATAGGAGCGCATATCGCATCAGATAACTGCGTTAGCTCCACAGATGGGTCTGTCTGGCCTATCCTCCTTCGCTCGGCCGCCAGCCTCTGAAGCGCCTCGTGGGCTCGAATAACGCAAGCAGCTTGCTCGCTATCAGCACCTTGCAGGAGTACATCACGACGAGCTTCAGCCAGCAAATAATCAAATTTCCCCTGCGCGGAAATAAATGGCCCCACAATGGCAGCACCAACAAGTCGTCCATTCACGCTGGAGGAAAATTTCTTCGCGATATCGTAAATTTCGGACGGCCCCTCAAGCTCCACTTCTTTTAGCTTCCTACCGGCATCCGGTAGGAATTCCTCAAGAATCACAGAAGGCTCCACTTGACCACGAAGCAGCCGATCTACCGAATCATTCAATCTGTCAGCAGATCGCATAAAGGCCAGCCACGCAGGGCGGCGGGAGTCGTCACGCCACTGCTTTCGGTTTCCGTCGATCTGTACGTGCGCAGCAGTCAGTGTTGCGACGGCCTGACGTCGCCCAACCACGTACGCCACCACTGCAGCCGGAGCTCCTACTCCAGCACCTATCAGTGCCGAAATTACCTCAGCTTGCACAATGCCCCCTCAAAGACAACACGCGACGCAACGACCGCCGCACGCCCCACTCACACAGGAAGGCGTACGAGCGACCACGTCTCATCATCACCGCCAACTGACGCGGGCCGCTGCTGCCTCGGCACTTCGCGTGAGTACAGCCCTCCGGCACTTCCGGGCCGCTTGCCGCGTATGGCATCCGCGGCTCCCAAGAGCAAGCGAGGCGGGGAAGACGGCCCACAGACGGCCCAGAGTCTGGGAAACCAACAGGGTCGACAGTCTGGACTGTCGACCCCAACGTCTTGGACGGACGGAGCAGCTGCTCTGACCTGCGTCTAAAGCACCGGCAGCATCTTGCGCAGCTCGAAGGCGGTGACCTCGGAGCGGTACTCCTCCCACTCCTGCTTCTTGTTGCGCAGGAAGAAGTCGAAGACATGCTCGCCGAGGGTCTCGGCGACCAGTTCGCTGCGCTCCATGAGCTCGATGGCCTCGCCGAGGTTCTGCGGCAGCGGTTCGATGCCCATCGCCCGGCGCTCGGAGTCGGACAGCGCCCAGACGTCGTCATCGGCGCCGGCCGGCAGCTCGTAGCCCTCCTCGATGCCCTTGAGGCCGGCGGCGAGCAGCACCGCGTAGCACAGATAGGGGTTGGCGCCGGAGTCGATGGAGCGGACCTCGACCCGGGTCGAGCCCATCTTGCCGGGCTTGTACATGGGCACGCGGATCAGCGCGGAGCGGTTGTTGTGGCCCCAGCAGATGTAGGAGGGGGCCTCGCCGCCGGCGCCCGCGGTGCGGTTGGCGCCGCCCCAGATGCGCTTATAGGAGTTGACCCACTGGTTGGTGACGGCGGAGATCTCCCCGGCGTGCCGCAGCAGACCGGCGATGAACGAGCGGCCGACCTTGGAGAGTTGGTACTCCGAGCCGGACTCGTGGAAGGCGTTGCGGTCGCCCTCGAACAGCGAGAGGTGGGTGTGCATGCCGGAGCCCGGGTACTCCGAGAACGGCTTGGGCATGAAGGTGGCCTGCACGCCCTGCTCCAGCGCGACCTGCTTCATGACCAGCCGGAACGTCATGATGTTGTCGGCGGTCGAGAGCGCGTCGGCGTAGCGCAGATCGATCTCCTGCTGGCCGGGTGCGCCCTCGTGGTGGCTGAACTCCACCGAGATGCCCATCGACTCCAGCATCGTGATCGCCTGCCGGCGGAAGTCCATGCCGACGTTCTGCGGGGTGTGGTCGAAGTAGCCGGAGGAGTCACCGGGGGTCGGCCGCTGGCCGTCCACGGGCTTGTCCTTGAGCAGGAAGAACTCGATCTCGGGGTGGGTGTAGAAGGTGAACCCGAGGTCGGAGGTCTTGGCCAGGATGCGCTTGAGGACATAGCGCGGGTCGGCGTAGGAGGGGGAGCCGTCCGGCATCAGGATGTCGCAGAACATCCGGGCGGTGCCGGGGGCCTCGGCGCGCCAGGGCAGGATCTGGAAGGTGCCGGGGTCGGGCTTGGCGATCATGTCGGATTCGTACACCCGTGCGAATCCTTCGATGGCCGAGCCGTCGAAGCCGATGCCCTCGTCGAAGGCCTGCTCCAGCTCCGCGGGGGCCACCGCCACGGACTTGAGGAACCCGAGCACGTCGGTGAACCACAGCCGTACGAAGCGGATGTCGCGCTCCTCGAGCGTACGGAGCACAAACTCCTGCTGCTTGTCCATGGGTCACCAATCCTTGCAGGTCAATCGGCCCGTCCAGCCACGTGGAACAACGTGCTGTGGCACCAGTATCACGTGAGGGGGTTACCGTCACATTACGCACCCTTGGCCTGAACCAGAACCACCGTCCCGTAACCCTCACCTCGCATCCTTCCCGCAGCGCACCGGCTCAGCGCGGCCGGCGGCGGCAATCGGGGGGCTTGGTCCACTCTTGGCCGCCCGCCGAGGACTCATTGACCCGGAATTGAGGGGTCCGTTCCCCGGCCGGGCACGGGGAAGCGCAGCCCGTCCGGCACGGCCCGCCCCCGGCGGAAGCGGGCCGTCGTCACGGAGAGCCGGGTGATCGGGTGGACCCGGGCGGCGGTACGGAACGCCGGGCACGCCTGCGGCGCGGAAGAGCCAAGAATGGGCGCGTGGCGGCAAGTTCGGCGGTGGTACCGAGGCGGAGGACCGTGCACGGCGGGGCCGGGCGGGCCCGGGCCGTCGGCGGCCGCCGGTGCACTCCTTCGGCGGACCACTACTGGAGGCCCATACCCCTAGGGGGTAGCCTGCGGGAATTCCGGCCGCCCCGGCGTCCGCCGGTTCGTCGTTCTGTCGAGAGGTCCGCGATGCGCGAAATGGGCAAGGCCGTCGCCGGGCCGTGGCCCATATCCGTGCCGCCGCGCCATGAACTCCCCGACCGCCCGCCGGTGCCGCGCGTGTAGGAGCGCGCCCTGCCGCCGCCGCCCGCCGGAGTCCGCGGCAGTGCCCCCGCCGCCCGTACCCACATCACCCAGCGACACCGTCACGAGGTGCTTCTCTATGCGTACGCACTCCCGCCGCGCCCTGCTCGGCGCGGGTATCGCCGTTGTCGGCAGCGGTCTGCTGGCCGCCCGTGCCGCCGGCGAATTCAGCTCCGGCCCGCACCTGGGCACCGATGGCAGGGACCACGCCCACGGGCCACAGCGCCCCACCCCGTCCGACTACGTCGCGCCGGACGGCCCGGAGGTCGCCGAGGCCGAGCGCAAGCGGAGCCCGGGCCCGGTGCGCGAGTTCACCATGACCGCCACCCCGGCCCGCATCGACCTGGGCGGCCACACCGTCGACACCTGGGCGTACGGCGAGGCACTGCCCGGCAAGGAAATCCGGGTCACGACGGGCGACACGCTCGCCATGACCCTCGTCAACCATCTGCCGCAGTCCACCTCCGTGCACTGGCACGGACTGGCGCTGCGCAACGACATGGACGGGGTCCCCACCCTCACCCAGCGGCCCGTCATGCCCGGCGCCTCCTTCCCCTACCGGTTCGCGGTCACCCACCCCGGCACCTACTGGCTGCACCCGCACTCCCGCGTCCAGCAGGACCGCGGGCTGTACGCACCACTGATCGTCGAGGACCCCAAGGAGCCGCTCTCCTACGACAAGGAATGGGTCGTCGTGCTGGACGACTGGGTCGACGGGGTGGACGGCAGCACCCCGGACAGCGTGCTCGCCGAACTGAACCGGGGCTCGGGCGGCAAGCCGGGCCACGGGGGCATGCACATGGACGAGGGCGAGACCGGCGCCGAGCACGGCGCGCCCGCCGCGGGCTCCGAGCCCGGCGGCGGCCCGTCGCGGATGCTGACCGGCTCCTACAGCAAGCTGCTGGGCGGCGACGCGGGCGATGTGGACTACCCGTACCACCTCATCAATGGCCGGCTCGCCAAGGACGCGGAGACCTTCCGCGCCAAGCCCGGCGACCGCATCCGGATCCGCTTCCTCAACGCGGGCGCCGACACCGCCTACCGTGTCGCGCTCGGCGGCCACGCCATGACCGTGACGCACGCCGACGGCTTCCCCGTCGAGCACGCCGAGACCGAGGCGCTGCTGCTCGGCATGGGCGAGCGCTTTGACGTCCTGGTCACCGCCAAGGACGGCGTCTTTCCGCTGACCGCGCTCGCCGAGGGCAAGAAGCACACGGCCCGGGCCGTGCTGCGCACCGGCAGCGGCGAGGCACCCGGGGAGTCCACCCGGCCCGAGGAGCTGGACGGCCGGCTGCTGTCCGCGTACCGGCTCCGGGCGGCCGAGAGCGCGCGGGCGGTGTCCCGCCGCCCCGACCGCACCGTCGAGCTGAAGCTCACCGGCTCCATGGCGAAGTTCGACTGGGCGATCAACGGGCGGCAGTACTCACCGTCCCACCGGGACCCGATCCGGGCCGGTGAGCGGGTGCGGCTCGCCATCCGCAACCACACCCGGATGTGGCACCCCGTACACATCCACGGGCACCACTTCGCGCTGCCGAACGGCGGGCCCCGCAAGGACAGCGCGATCGTGCTGCCGGGACGCAGCCTCGATGTCGACTTCGACGCCGACAACCCCGGGCTGTGGATGGTCCATTGCCACAACGTCTATCACTCGGAGTCGGGGATGATGACGGTGCTCGGCTACCTCAGGGATTAGGCGCCGGCCGAGGGGGCGAGCCGGCGCCGCCGGTCACCCGTCCGCGACGCCGCCGGTACCGCTCCACCCCCATTGCGTCAGAAAGACGATTAGACTGGCGGGGTGCCTCAACTTCGTCTCGCCCTCAATCAGATCGATTCCTGTGTCGGCGACCTCGACCAGAACGCCGGGACGATCCTGCGCTGGACCCGGCACGCCGCCGGCCAGGGCGCCCACCTCGTCGCGTTCCCCGAGATGGCGCTGACCGGCTACCCCGTCGAGGACCTCGCGCTGCGCCGCTCCTTCGTCGAGGCGAGCCGCGCCGCGCTGCGGACGCTGGCCGCCCGGCTGGACGGGCAGGGGCTGGGTGAGCTGCCGGTGATCGTCGGCTATCTCGACCACGGTACGCAGGCCACCCCGCGCTACGGCCGTCCCGCGGGCGCCCCGCAGAACGCCGCCGCCGTGCTGTACCGCGGCGAGGTCGCGCTGTCCTTCGCCAAGCACCACCTGCCCAACTACGGCGTCTTCGACGAGTTCCGCTACTTCGTCCCCGGCGACACGCTGCCCGTCGTACGGGTGCACGGGGTGGATGTCGCGCTGGCCATCTGCGAGGACCTGTGGCAGGACGGCGGGCGGGTGCCGGCGGCGCGCAGCGCGGGCGCCGGGCTGCTGGTGTCGGTCAACGCCTCGCCGTACGAGCGGGACAAGGACGACACCCGGCTGGAGCTGGTCCGCCGGCGGGCCCGGGAGGCCGGCTGCACCACCGCCTATCTGGCGATGATCGGCGGGCAGGACGAGCTGGTCTTCGACGGCGACTCGATCGTGGTCGACAAGGACGGCGGGGTGATCGCGCGGGCGCCGCAGTTCGCGGAGGGCTGTGTGCTGGTCGATCTGGACCTGCCGGCCGCGGCCCCCGAGCCCCCCTCGGGGGTCCTGGACGACGGGCTGCGCGTCACCCATGTCACCCTCTCCCCCGACCCGCTGCCGCCCTACCCTCCCGAGACCCCCGGCGGCCGGGCCGAGCGCCTCACCGACCTGGAGGAGATCTACACCGCGCTGGTCGTCGGCCTGCGGGCCTATGTCGCCAAGAACGGCTTCCGCAGTGTGGTGCTCGGGCTCTCCGGCGGGATCGACTCCGCGCTGGTCGCCGCCCTGGCCTGTGACGCGCTGGGGGCGGGGCAGGTGCATGCGGTGGCGATGCCGTCCCGCTATTCATCGGAACACTCCCTCACCGACGCCGCCGAACTCGCCCGCCGTACGGGCCTGTCCTTCCGTACGGTGCCGATCGGCCCGATGTTCGACGCCTACATGGCCGCGCTGCCGCTGACCGGCCTGGCCGAGGAGAATCTCCAGTCGCGCCTCCGGGGCACCACCCTGATGGCCATCTCCAACCAGGAGGGCCACCTGGTCCTCGCCCCCGGCAACAAGTCCGAGCTGGCCTGCGGCTATTCGACCCTCTACGGCGACTCGGTGGGCGGTTACGGCCCCATCAAGGACGTCTACAAATCCGTCGTCTACCAGCTGGCCCGCTGGCGCAACCAGGCCGCCGCCGACCGCGGCCAGACCCCGCCGATCCCGGAGAACACCCTCAGCAAGCCCCCGAGCGCCGAACTCCGCCCCGGCCAGGTCGACACCGACTCACTCCCCGACTACGCCGTCCTGGACCGCATCCTGGAGCTCTATGTCGACCGCGACCACGGCCGGGAGGAGATCGTCGCCCAGGGCTTCGACGCCGAGCTGGTGACGCGGGTGCTGCGGATGGTCGACCACGCCGAGTACAAGCGCCGCCAGTACCCGCCCGGCCCCAAGATCTCCGCGAAGGGCTTCGGCAAGGACCGCCGACTGCCGATCACCAACCACTGGCGGGAAGGGGCCTGAGGAGGCGTCAGGGGCGCGGGCCCTGAGGGCGAGTCAGGGGCGCGGGTGAGGGGGGCGTTGGGGTGAGTGGCTGACCGTCCGCCCCCGGCGGGGCGCCCGTGCGCGGTCAGCCGATGCGGTCCCCGGCCGGTACCGGCGCGCCGGTGGTCTGCTCCGCCTCCGTCTCGCCGCCGCGGGCCACGATCCGGGACGGGTCCCGGTCGCCGCGGTCCAGGAGACCGGCCACGAGGGCGACGGCCAGGCCGAGAGCCGCCAGCACCGCGCCGACCAGCGTCGGGGAGGTCCAGCCCCAGCCGGCCGCCAGGGCCAGGCCGCCGACCCAGGCGCCGCCGGCGTTGGCGAGGTTGAAGGCGGACTGGTTGGAGGCGGCGGCCAGGGTCGGGGCCTGCTGGGCCTTGTTCATGACCAGCATCTGGAGCGGGGTGGTGGTCAGGAAGCCGACGGCACCGATGACGACGACCGTGGCCAGTGCCGCCCATTTCACCTGGGCGGTGAAGTGGAAGGCGGTCAGGACGAGGGCCAGGGCGGCCAGCGAGCCGTACAGGGTCGGGCGCAGGGCCCGGTCGGTGAGCGGGCCCGCGGCCAGCGCGCCGAGGGTCATCCCGATGCCGAAGAGGGCGAGGACCAGCGGGACCGAGCCCTCCGCGAAGCCGGTGACCTCGGTCATCATCGACGCGAGGTAGCTGTAGACGGCGAAGATCCCGGCGAAGCCGAAGACGGTGGTGAGCAGGCCGAGCAGCACCTGGCGGTCACCCAGCGCCCGCAGCTCGCGGCCCAGGCCGGTGCGCTCGTCGGCCGGCAGCGGGGGGACCAGCCGGGCCAGGGCGGCCATCGCGACCAGACCGATGGCGGCCACGATGAGGAAGGTGGCGCGCCAGCCGAACTGCTGGCCCAGGAGCGTCGCGGCGGGCACCCCGACGATGTTGGCGATGGTCAGCCCGAGGAACATCGTGGCGACCGCGCGGGCCTGGCGACCCTCCCGCACCAGCCGGGCGGCGACCACCGCACCCACGCCGAAGAACGCACCGTGCGGCAGACCGGCCAGCAGCCGCCCGGCGACCAGCAGCCCGAAGGTGGGGGCCAGGGCGGAGGCGAGGTTGCCGACCGTGAAGACCGCCATCAGGCAGACCAGCATCCGCTTGCGCGGGATACGGGAGCCGAGGGCGGTCAGGAGCGGGGCGCCGATGACGACGCCGAGGGCATAGGCGGAGACGAGGTAGCCGGCGGTGGGCACCGAGGTGCCCAGATCGTCCGCGACGTTGGGCAGCAGGCCCATCATCACGAACTCCGTGGTGCCGATACCGAAGGCCGAGATCGCGAGCGCGAGCAGAGCCAAGGGCATGAAAGACCTTTCGGGGTGTTGCGTGCGACGGGCACGCGGACAGCGGACCGTAAGCAATAAGTTCTCTTACGGAACAAAGTCTCTCAGGCTCAGTATTCCGCCCGGAGAACGGGGCATGACGAGCCCGTTTCCGATCTCCGTCGGCCGCGCGCCCCGCCGTCCGTCAGATCTTCACCGAGGCCGCGACCGGAAGGTGGTCACTGCCGGTCGAGGGCAGCACCCAGGCCTTGACCGGGTCCATCCCCTTCATCATGATCTGGTCGATCCGGGCCATCGGGAACGCCGCCGGCCAGCTGAAGCCGAAGCCGTCACCCGCGGCGCCCTGGGCGGAGCGCATCTGGGAGGTGACCGGGGCCAGCGAGCGGTCGTTCATGGTGCCGTTGAGATCGCCGAGCAGCACGGCCTTCTTCACCGGGTCGGCGGCGATCGCCTCGCCCAGTGCCGCGACGCTGGCGTCGCGCCGGTTGGCGGTGAAGCCCTTCGCGGCGTTGACCCGTACCGACGGCAGATGGGCGACGTACACCGCGACCTGCTGGCCGTCGGCGGCGGTGACGGTGGCCCGCAGCGCGCGGGTCCACCCCATCTTGGTGTCCACCGGCCGGGTGTCGGTCAGCGGACGCTTGCTCCACAGACCGACCGTGCCCTCGATCGTGTGGTACGGATACGCCTTCGCCAGCCCCTGACGGTAGGTCGACAGGGCATTGCCGGAGAGCTCCTCCAGGGCCACCACATCGGCGCCGGACGCCACGAGGTCCTTGGCGGTGCCCGCCGGATCGGGGTTGGCGGCATTGACGTTGTGGGTGAGGACGGTGAGGTTGCCGCCCTCACCGGCCTTGTCGGTGACCTGGCCCCCGAAGAGGTTGACCCACACGAAGGCCGGCAGCACCAGGGCGACCAGCGCGCTCGCCGAGCGGCGCAGCACCGCGGCGATGAGCAGCAGCGGGATGCCCAGCCCCACCCACGGCAGGAAGGTCTCCAGCAGACTGCCCCAGTTTCCCGGGGTGTTGGGGACCTCCGCGTGCAGAATCATCAGCAGCCCGAGCAGGATGGCGAGCACCGCGAGCACGAGGCCGCGCCGCCAGGTGCCCTCGGGGCGCCACCAGTTCCGCAGGCGTTCGGCCCGGGAACCGGCCTGCCCGGGGGTGTGCCCCTGTCCCGGCTCCGTCATATATGCCTGCGCCATGTCGCTGTCCTCACTACCTTGCGTCGCTGCGCCACACCTGGATCTCCGACCCTAGGCGATGGTCCGTAATGGGCTTTCTTAGAAGTGAGGACGGCCCGGTGACGGGTCCGGGTTCCGGCCTCGGGGGTTGTCACATCGGCTGTGACAGAACGGGCATGATCCGGTCATACGGCGGAGCTCCGGGCGGCCTTTGCCAACGGGCCCGCGCCTGTTCACCCGTGGTTTCCCGCCCGTCCGACGGGAGCTGACGGTGCGTTCAACCCGGCACGGGCGCCAGGGCGTTCAGCCCGCGGTGTCCGCCGTCGGCCGTACGCCCTCCAGGACCGTGTCGACGATATCCGCCGAAAGGCCCTCGGGCAGTTCCTTCCACTCATGGAGGAGGGCGCGGGACAGCATCGGACCGACGAACAGATCGGCGAGCACCTCCAGATCGCGGTCGGCGCGGATCTCGCCGCTCGCCACCCCGCGCCGCAGCACCCCGAGCAGCGCCTCGCGGCGGGCCCGTACCACCGTGTCGTGATATTCCGCCCACAGCTCCGGCTGCGTCTGCACATGGCTGACGAGGGTGCGCAGCAGCGCGGAGCCGCGCTTGGCGAGTCCGCGGCGGCGCAGGAACTCCAGCAGGGCGACCAGATCGTCGCGCACCGAGTCCCCGCCCGGCGGCGGGCCGGGGACGTCCAGGGACCGCATGACGTCGAGCAGCAGAGCGCTCTTGCCGGACCAGCGGCGGTAGACCGTGGCCTTGCCCACGCCCGCCGCTCGGGCGATGCCCTCCATGGTCAACTCGCCTATGGAGGCCCCGTCCTCGATCAGACGCAGTACGGCCTCGATGATGGCGGAGTCGGCGGCGGCGCTGCGCGGCCGGCCGCGGCCCGCGGGGGCCGCCGGGCCCGGCCGCCCCCCGGCTGCCGCGCCCTTGGGGTGCTCCGCCGCCCGGCTCATCTCTCCGCGCCCGCCTTCCGCTCTTCCAGGGGCTCCGCCGCCTGCGGCGCCGGCCCCATTTTGCCCGGCAGGAACAGCACGCTCACCAGCGCCCCGACCAGCGCGACGGCGGCCGAACCGAGCGCGGTGACATGCATGGCGTGGATGAAGGCATCGTCGGCCGCGGCGGCCAGCGGCCGGCCGGCCGGGCCCATCCGGTCCGCGAGACCGAGGGTGGCCTCGATGGATTCGCCGGCCGCGTGCCGGGCGGCGGCCGGCAGTCCCGGCACCGCGTCGAGGGTGTCCTCGATGCCGTCGCGGTAGCTCGTCGACAGCAGCGAGCCGAGGACCGCGACGCCCAGGGTGCCGCCGACCTGCCGGAAGACATTGTTGAGCGCCGAGGCGGAACCGGCCTTCTCCCGTGGCAGCGACTGCATGACCGCGACGGTGGCCGGCGGCATGATGTGCGCCATCCCGGCGCCCTGGAGGAAGAGCAGCGCCTCCATGATCCAGATCGGGGTCTCCTCGTTCAGCAGCAGCAGGCCCAGCATGGTGTCGGCCACCACGAACATGCTGAAGGTGCACACCGCGCGGGCGCCGTAGCGGTCCACGGCCAGCCGGGCCCGCGGCGCGAAAAGCAGCTGGGCGGCGGCCAGCGGCAGGAACAGCAGCCCGGCCTGGAGCGGGCTGAAGCCGCGCACGCTCTGGATGTAGAAGACGGCGAAGAACGAGACCCCCATCAGCGCGAAGAAGACCAGCGCGATGGCGGCGATGGCGGCCGAGAAGGCCGGCGTGCGGAAGTAGCTGATGTCGATGGACGGATGGCCGCTGTGCTTCTGGTGCAGCACGAAGACGGTCAGCACCCCCAGGCCGCCGACGACCGTGCCGACCACCTCCGGGTCGGAGAAGTCGGCGAGCTGACCGCCCTTGATGATGCCGTAGACCAGCAGGACCAGCCCGACGACGGACAGCAGCACCCCGAACGGGTCCATCCGGCCGGGGTGCGGGTCCCTGGAGTCGGGCACCAGGACCACCATCGCGACCAGCGAGAGCAGCACGATCGGCGCGTTGATCATGAAGACCGAGCCCCACCAGAAGTGGTCCAGCAGCAGCCCGCCGGCGATCGGGCCGACCGCGATGGCGATGCCCACCCCGCCGGCCCAGATACCGATCGCCCGGGGCTGCTCGTCCCGCTCGAAGACGTTCATCAGGATGGCGAGGGTGGCGGGCATGACGAAGGCGCCGCCCAGGCCCATCACGGCCCGGAAGGTGATCAGCTCGGCGGGCGAGCCGGAGACCCCGGCCAGCACCGACCCGGCACCGAAGACGGCCAGCCCGAAGAGCAGGATCTTCTTACGGCCGACACGGTCGCCGAGCAGACCCGCGGTGAACAGCAGACCGGCGAAGACCAGGGTGTAGGAGTTGATCGCCCACTCCAGCTCGCTCTGCGTGGCGCCGAGACCGGCGGGGGCCGGGGTGGCGATCGTCTTCATGGCGACGTTGAGGATCGAGTTGTCCAGCACCACGATCAGCAGGCTGAGCATGAGGGTGGACAGGATCGCCCAGCGGCGGCGGTGGATGCGGTCCGGGACCTGGCGGGCCGGGGGTGCGTCCGGGGCGGGGGGTGAGGTGGCCATGCCGGGCACCCTACGGCTTCCGATACGGGACCGTTCCGTATTGGAAACAGACGCGGGCGCGTCCCCTCCTCCGGGTGAACGGACCGGCTTGCGCCCGCTCCCTTTTCCTTTGTGCGCGGGCCGTGCCAGCATGGAGGGGAGTCCGGGGACACCGTCAGGGTGCCTCGAGATGATGAACAGGAGCCGTCACCATGACGCAGCTTTCGCCTGCCCAGAAGCCGGTCGACAAGTCGCTCTACGGAGGCACCGGATCGCGCCGGGTCACTGTCCGCGATATCGCCGCCGCCAAGGAGCGCGGCGAGAAGTGGCCGATGCTCACCGCCTACGACGCGATGACCGCCTCCGTCTTCGACGAGGCCGGGATTCCCGTCCTGCTCGTCGGCGACTCGATGGGCAACTGCCACCTCGGCTACGAATCCACCGTGCCGGTCACCATGGACGAGATCACCCTGCTGTCCGCGGCGGTCGTCCGGGGCACCAAGCGCGCACTCGTCGTCGGCGACCTGCCGTTCGGCTCGTACCAGGAAGGCCCGGTGCAGGCGCTGCGCAGCGCCACCCGGCTGGTGAAGGAAGCCGGGGTGGGCGCCGTCAAGCTGGAGGGCGGTGAGCGCTCCGCCGAGCAGGTGGAGCTGCTGGTCTCCTCCGGCATTCCGGTGATGGCGCATGTCGGCCTCACCCCGCAGTCGGTCAACGCCTTCGGCGGCTACCCCGTCCAGGGCCGCGGCGAGGAGGCGGCCCAGCAGCTGCTGCGGGACGCCAAAGCGGTGCAGGACGCCGGTGCGTTCGCGGTCGTCCTGGAGGCCGTACCCGCCGAGCTGGCCGCCGAGGTCACCCGTTCGCTCTACATCCCGACCGTCGGCATCGGCGCCGGCCTGGACTGCGACGCGCAGGTCCTGGTGTGGACCGACATGGCCGGCATGACCGCCGGCCGGGTACCGAAGTTCGTCAAGCAGTACCTCGACATGCGCGCGCTGCTCGGCGGCGCGGCCAAGGCGTTCGCGGAGGAGGTCGTGGCCGGCGACTTCCCGGCGGAATCCCACACGTTTCACTGAGCGGCCCCACGTTTTCGGCTTTCCCGCCGTGGTGGTTTCTCGCCGTTGCGCCTGCGGCGGGCGGGGTGGTTTGTGGGTGCGGTGACGTGCCGGAGGGGGCGGGCCACTCGTAGCCGGTTCACTACGACCGACGAGGCGCACCGGACCACCGACGCCAGCCCCCACCAGCCTTTCCCCCACCCCTCAACGGGAGGGGACGGGCCGGAGCGGGTGGGGGTGTCCGGACGTAAAGCGAAGCAGTCCGGACACCCCCACCCGCGCAGGCCCGTCACCGCACCCAACAGCCCCGCGCAGCGGCACCGCCCGCCGCAGGCGCAACGGCGAGCAACACCCACGGCGGGCCAGCCGAAAACGTGGGAAGGCTGTCGGCGACCTATCGGCGCCGTGTCGGTGGCGGCTGACACCTTAAGGGCATGACGCGACAGACGATATCCACCAAGGGCGGCAACGCCGTGGAGGTGCGCGGTCTGGTCAAGCACTTCGGCGCGGTGAAGGCCGTTGACGGGGTGGACCTGAACGTGAAGGAAGGCACCGTGCTCGGGGTGCTCGGCCCCAACGGCGCCGGTAAGACGACGCTGGTGCGCTGCCTGTCCACCCTCGTGGTGCCGGACGCCGGCCGCGCCGTGGTGGCCGGGTTCGACGTGGTGCGCCAGCCCCGCGCGCTGCGCCGCACGATCGGCCTGACCGGGCAGTACGCCTCGGTCGACGAAAAGCTCTCCGGCTGGGAGAACCTCTACATGATCGGGCGGCTGCTCGATCTGTCCCGCAAGGACGCCCGCCGGCGCGCGGACGAGATGCTGGAGCGGTTCTCGCTGACCGACGCCGCCAAGCGGCCCGCCGCCAAGTACTCCGGCGGTATGCGCCGCCGGCTCGACCTGGCCGCTTCGATGATCGGCCAGCCGGCGGTGCTCTTCCTGGACGAGCCGACCACCGGTCTGGACCCCCGTACCCGTAACGAGGTGTGGGCGGAGGTCCAGCGGATGGTGCGCGAGGGCGCGACGGTGCTGCTGACCACCCAGTACATGGAAGAGGCCGAGCAGCTGGCGAACGAGCTGACGGTGGTCGACCGCGGCCGGGTGATCGCCGAGGGCCGGGTCGACGAGCTGAAGGCCAAGGTCGGCGGGCGGACGCTCCAGATCCAGCCGTCGGACGAGAGCGAGCTGGACCGGGTGGTCACCGCCATCGAGCAGGCCGGACTGGACGGCATCGCGGGTGCCACCGCTGACCACCACGGGGGTGTGGTCAACGTGCCGATCATCAGCGATGAGCAGCTGACCGAGGTGGTCGGTCTGCTCAGCCGGCAGGGTTTCACGCTCGCCGGGATCAGCACCCATCTGCCCAGCCTGGACGAGGTGTTCCTGGCCATCACCGGCCAGAAGACCTCCCGGGCCGACATATCCGAGGACGACATGGACCAGCAGTACGCGGAGGTTTCGGCATGAGTTCCGCGACGATGACGGCGCCGCTCGGCAAGGCCGGGGCCGACGAGGGCCGGATCGGACTCCGCGCCAATCTGCGGCACATCGGCGCCCTGGTGCGCCGCAACGCCCTCCAGATCAAGCAGGACCCGGAGTCGATGTTCGACGTCCTGCTGATGCCGGTCATCTTCATCCTGCTGTTCACCTACGTCTTCGGCGGCGCCATCGCCGGCAAGGACAACCAGCAGGAATACATCCAGCGCCTGGTGCCCGGCATGATGGCGATGATGGGCATGAACATCGCGATGGCGGTGGGCACGGGCGTCAACGAGGACTTCCGCAAGGGGGTGATGGACCGTTTCCGGACGATGCCCATCGCCCGGTCCTCGGTCCTGATAGCCAAGATCGTCGTCGAGATCGGCCGGATGCTGGTCGCCACCGCGATCCTGCTCGGCATGGGCTTTCTGCTGGGCCTGGAAATCCGGGGCGGCATACTGGAGTTCATCGGGGCGATCGTGCTGTCCACGGTCTTCGGTGCGGCCCTGATGTGGATCTTCATCCTGCTGGGGCTCGCCGTGAAGACCCCGCAAGCGGTCCAGGGCATGGCGATGGTGGTGCTGATGCCGCTCCAGTTCGGCTCGTCGATCTTCGCGCCGCCGACGTCGATGCCCGGCTGGCTGGAGGGCTTCACCAAGGTCAATCCGGTCTCCAACCTGGCGGACGCGGCCCGTGCGCTGGTCAACGGCGAGGGCGCGGTGGCGCACCCGACGCTGGTCACGCTCGGCTGGGCGGTCGCCATCACGGCGGTCACCATGCCGCTCGCGGTGCGGAAGTTCCGGACGAAGACCTGACGCGCGTCCCGCGGGGGGCTTCCCCGCGGGACGGCCTTTCGCCCGGCTCGCGTCAGATGAGGGCGGTGGCCTCCCCGAGCGAGAGGCCACTGCCTTCGGCGTACGCACGGGCATACGCCGCATCGCCCAGCAGCGCCCGCGCCGCCGCCTCGGTGCGGGCCCGGTCCCTGCGGATGATCTGCGACGGCACCTGGCCGTCCGCCCGCAGCGCGTCGTACGCACCCACCAGACGCGCCGCGTCCCGGCCCGCCGCTTCGCCGCGCTCGGCCATCAACACCCGTGCTCCGGTGAGGAGTTGCACCACCGGAAGGTCCGGCGCGACCATCCGCGCCATGGAGTCCTGCATCAGCTCCATGGACTGCCGGAACCTCGGCAGCAGCGCCTCCCGGTGCCCCTCGTCCACATCCAGCGAGATCCGCAAGGCCTGGAGCATCCCGGCGAACACGTCGGGGGCGCGCGGGGTGAACAACTCGTCGACGCGCCGGAGTTCGGCCCGCGCCTCCTGGAGACGCCCCGTCACCGCCAGCCACATCGCGAGGGTCAGCCGCGCGAACGGCTCGGTGTCCCGGCCGCTGTTGCCCTTCGCGGCAGCGGCCAGCACCTCGCGCAGCATCCGCTCACCGGCCTCCGCCTGGCCGTCCTCGATCAGCACGGCGCCCAGCCGGCAGCGCAGCAGCAGGATCTGGCCGTGTGCGCCCAGATCCTCGGCATGCACCATCGCCGCCCGGTAGTCGTCCGCCGCCGCCCCGTACGCACCTCGCTTCTCATGAGTCTCGCCGCGCCCCGACAGCGCCTCGGCCGCACCCCAGGCATCGCCGATCCGGAGGAAGAGCCGCAGCGCCTCGTCGGCATCGCGGGCCGCCTGCGCCAGCCCGCCGGGATGGTCGTTGAAGACCTTGGAGCGCAGCTGGAGGACGTAGGCCAGCTCCCACTCGTAGCCGAAGTCGCGGCAGGCCCGCACCGCGCCGTCGACCAGCTCCGCCAGCTCGTCGACCTGCCCGGTGATCAGCACCGCGTAGAACCACATCACGCCGGGCACCTTGCAGGTCTGCGGCATGCCGGGGCGGTAGGCGGCGAGCATCCCCGCCAGTTCCTCCTTCAGCACCGGATCGCGCAGCGCCGCGATATCGCTGTCCATGCTGGCGAGCGCGACCAGCCGGACCTCACGGCGGGCCTCCAGCAGCTGTTCGGGAGCCATCGGCGGCGGTCCGTCGATGGGGCGCTCGTGCAGGTCGGGGGCGGGTTCGGCAGGCGCGGCAAAGGGGTTGGGGCCGAGCGCGGCGGCCGCGGTCGCCCAGTGCCGGGCATCGCTGCGGTGGTCCCGCAGCGACCAGAACCACTGGAGGGACAGCACCAGGCACAGTGCCTCGTGCTCGTCCCCGGCGGCCAGGGCACGGCGCAGCGCGGTGCGCAGATTGTCGTGCTCCAGCTCCAGCCGCTCCATACCGGCACGCTGGCCGGGCCCGCGCAGCAACGGGTCGGTGGTACGGGCCAGTTCGCGGTAGGCGACGAGATGGCGGCGCTCGGCGGCGGCGCGCTCCCCCGTCTCGTCCAGCCGCTCCCCGGCGTACTCCCCCACGGTCTCCAGCAGCCGGTAGCGCATCTGCCCACCGCTGCCGGCGCCGTCCGCCTCGCCGGCCGGCGCCGCCACCACCAGCGACTTGTCGATCAGTGAGCCGAGCAGCCCGGCCACCTCACGTCCGTCGACCCCGTCGCCCGCGCACACCTCCTCAGCGGCGGCCAGATCACACCCGCCGGCGAAGACGGACAGCCGCCGCAGCACGGCCCGTTCGGGCTCATCGGTCAGTTCCCAGGACCAGTCCACGACGGCGCGCAGCGTCTGCTGCCGGGGCAGCAGGGTCCGGCTGCCGCTGGTCAGCAGGCGGAACCGGTCGTCGAGGCGGTCGGCCAGCTGCCGGGGCGAGAGCAACCTCAGCCGGGCGGCGGCGAGTTCGATGGCGAGCGGCAGCCCGTCCAGCCGCCGGCAGATCTCGGTGCACGCTTCCGGGTCGTCCTCGACCCGGAAGCCGGGGCGGGCGGCGGCCCCGCGGTCGGCGAGCAGCCGCAGCGCGACCGGGTCGGGCAGCGGCTCGACCGGCCGCAGCACCTCGCCCGGTACGGCCAGCGGCTCCCGGCTGGTGGCCAGCACCGTCACCCCGGGGCAGTCGGCCAGCAGCCGTTCGGCGAGCTCGGCCGCGGCGTCGATCACATGCTCACAGTTGTCGAGGACGAGCAGCATCCGGCGTCCCGCGCAGTGCTCGGCGAGCCGGGCGAGCGGGTCCAGCGCCGTCGGGTCGGCGGCGGCGCGCAGACCTTCCGCGGTGGTGCCGCGGACGACGGTCTCGCGGGCGCCGAGCGCGGTCAGTACCGCCTCGGGCACGGTCTGCGGATCGTCCACCGGTGCCAGCTCGGCCAGCCATACGCCGTGCGGCCAGGCCTCCGGCGAGGCGGCCGCGGCGGTCTCGGCGCCCTCCTGCGACAGTCGGGTCTTCCCGGCGCCACCGGGGCCCAGCAGCGTCACCAGCCGGTGCGCGGCCAGATCGTCGCGGATCGCCGCCAGATCGCTGTCCCGCCCGACGAAGGAGGTGAGCCGGGGCCGGAGGTTGCCGGTGCGGGGGTGGGGGTGAGGGGCGGGGTGGGTTTCGTGGCGATGGGGTCCGGTGTGGGGGGTCCCGATGCCGTGTGCGGTGGCGGTGCCGTACGACGTGCCGGTGCCGTACGACGTGGTCGTGCCGTACGACGTGCCGGTCCCGTTCGGGGCGGGGCCGGTGAGGGCGGTGGCCGGGGCGCCGGGTATCAGCGGCGGCGGGGGATTCACCGGCGGATGCGGTGGCGCGGGCCGGAGCAGCTCCGCGTGCAGGGTGCGCAGTTCCGGGCCCGGGTCGGCGCCGAGGCGTTCCGCGAGGCCGACGCGTATCTCCTCGTAGGCCGCCAGGGCCTCCGCGGTACGGCCGGCGGCGCGCAGGGCCTGCAGCCGCAGGGCCTGGAGGGGCTCGTCGAGGGGATGGTCCTCACACAGCGCGAGGAGCGTGGGCAGCGCCTGGGCGGCTCGGCCGAGGGCGAGATCGGCGGCGAGGCGGGTGCACTGGGCGTCCAGCCGGCGGCGCTCGGCACGGGCCACCTCGACGCCCGCGTCCGGGAGATCGGCGAGGGCCGGACCGCGCCAGAGCGCCAGGGCGTCATCGAGCAGGGCGGCGGCCCGGGCCGGATCCGCGTCGGCCAGCGCCCGGCCGCCCTCCGCCGCGAGCCGTTCGAAGCGGTGCAGATCGACGGCCTCGGGCTCGGCACACAGCCGGTAACCGCCGTCGACCGAGGCGATCTCGGCATGGCCCAGGGCGCGGCGCAGCCGGCCGACCAGGGCCTGGAGTGCTCCGGCCGCGTCGGCGGGCGGGTCCGCGCCCCAGATGTCGCCGATCAGCAACTCCGGGGACAGCGCCCGGCCGGGTCGCAGCGCGAGGGCGGCGAGCAGCGCACGCAGGCGTGCGCCACCGAGGGCGACGGGGGTGCCGTCGGCCCGTCCGGCCTGAGTGGTGCCGAGAATTCCGTAATGCACCGGCCCATTGTCGTGCAACGCGGAAGCCGGCAGGTATCGCCTTTCGTATTCGGGGCACGGGGACCGAGGAGGGGTCCCGCGGAGGCAGCAGTTCCGCGGGGGCCGTGCGCCGCGCGCCCTGCCGCGGTTACGGTCATGGCTGCCCCTCACCAGAACCCGGGAGCCCGCACCATGACCACAGCAATCCGGCGCGCCGACCGTCGCGTCAGCCCGGTCTTCCTCGCGCTCGCCGCCGTGATGGCCGTGTCGGGATGGGCCGTGTGGAACGGGACGCTCGGGGAGTACACCGGCGTCGCGGTGTTCTCCTTCGTGGTGTCCGGCTGGGTGGTCTCGCTGTGTCTGCACGAGTACGCCCACGCGCGCACCGCGCTGCACAGCGGTGACATCTCGGTGGAGGCGAAGGGCTATCTCACCCTGAACCCGCTGAAATACACCCATGCGCTGCTGAGCATCGTGCTGCCGGTGATCTTCGTGATCATGGGCGGGATCGGACTGCCGGGCGGTGCGGTGTTCATCGAGCGCGGCCGGATCCGGGGGCGCTGGCGGCACAGCCTGATCTCGGCGGCCGGGCCGCTGACGAACATCCTCTTCGCGGCGGTGTGCACGGCGCCGTTCTGGCTGCATGCGCTGGCGGGCGTACCGGCCGTGTTCCGCTACGCGCTGGCCTTCCTTGCCCTGCTCCAGGTGACCGCGGCGATCTTGAACTTCCTGCCGGTCCCGGGGCTGGACGGCTACGGCGTGCTCGAACCCTGGCTGTCGCGGAAGGTGCGGCGGCAGGTGGAGCCGTTCGCGCCGTTCGGTCTGCTGGCGGTCTTCGTCTTCCTGTGGGTGCCGGAGGTCAACCGGGTGTTCTTCGACCTGGTCGATGCGATCCTGCGCGGGCTCGGCGTCTCGGATCTGGAGACCTTCATCGGCCAGCAGTACTTCCGCTTCTGGCAGGGCGCACCGCAGCTCCCGCAGACCGGCGGCCTGTTCTGACGTCAGGGGCGCCGACAGCCCGGCGTCGGAGACAACGGCTTCCGGCTGCTCCCGGCGACCGGGCGCCGGCACGGGCCGTCGGACGTCAGCCGGCTGCCCCGGACCGCTGGATCTTCGCCTTGCGGAGGTAGAACCACGCCATGTTGCTGGAGATGCCCGCCAGCAGGATCCAGACGACGCCGACGAAGCTGCCCTCCACGAAGGCGACGACCGCCGCGGCGACGGAGAGGACGCACACGGCGAGGGCCATCAGGGCGAGTCGCCGGGCCGGGCCGGGCGGGGGCAAGAGGGACATGGGGGCGGCTCCTGTCGGGAGTGGTCGGACCTCCCCAGTGTCCCCCATGCCCGCGCTTCCCCCGCCCCCTCCCCCTCCTCCCCCTTCGGGGGAGGGGGCGGGGGTGGGTTCGGGGGTGGGGGGAGGAGCCCACGGCTTTTTCGAGCCCGCGACTCCACCGGACCGGGCCGCCTCAGACGTCCGTGACCCGCAGCCCCGCGTGGGCCCGGTAGCGGCGGTTGACCGAGATCAGGTTGGCGACCAGCGACTCGACCTGGTGGGCGTTGCGCAGCCGGCCGGCGAAGACACCGCGCATACCGGGGATACGGGCGGCCAGCGCCTGCACCACATCGGTGTCGGCGCGGGACTCGCCGAGCACCATCACATCGGTGTCGATCTGCTCGGTCTCCGGGTCCTGGAGCAGCACCGCGGACAGATGGTGGAACGCGGCGGTGACCCGGGCCCCGGGCAGCAGGGCCGCGGCCTGCTCGGCGGCGCTGCCCTCCTCCGGCTTGAGCGCGTAGGCGCCCTTCTTGTCGAAGCCGAGCGGGTTGACGCAGTCGATCACGAGCTTGCCGTCCAGCTCGTCGCGGAGCGCCTGAAGGGTCTTGGCATGGCCCTCCCAGGGCACCGCGACGATCACGACATCGCTGCGCCGGGCGCATTCGGCGTTCTCCGCGCCCTCGATGCCCAGGCCGAGCTCCTCGGCGGCGGTCCGGGCGCGCTCGGCGGCCCGGGAACCGATGATCACCTTCTGGCCGGCCCTGGCCAGCCGGTACGCCAGGCCGCGGCCCTGGTCGCCGGTGCCGCCGAGGACGCCGACCACCAGACCGGAGACGTCCGGGAGGTCCCAGGGGTCGCGCTGGAGGGCGGCCTTCGCACGGGTCGCGGCGTTCGGGGACCGGGAAGCGTCAGAAGTAGTCATGACAGCGATACTGTCACGCGCCGACGGCAGGCCGGTCATGCCCTCGACAGCAATCCGGCCCCCGCGGCCGCCACGTCCCGCACGCCGTCGCAGCGGCCAGGCCACCGCCACGCCCCCGACCCGGTCGCGTGGTCACCGCACCCCGCCATCCCGTCGCCGTCCCCCCTCACCCCCCATCCCCCTCACGCCTTCACGCTCCCCTCGGTCAGCCCCGTGCGCCAGTAGCGCTGGAGCACCGTCATCAGCACCATCAGCGGCACCACGGACAGGAACGCACCGCCCACCGTGTACTGGTAGAGCACGGGTTGGCGGTCGGCGTAGCCGGTCCAGGAGGTCAGGCCCAGCTGGATCGGGTAGAGGCCGGAGTCCGAGAGCATCACCAGCGGCAGGAAGTAGTTGTTCCAGATGTGTACGAACTGGAAGAGGAAGACGGTGACCAGCGCCGGGGTCATCAGCCGCAGCCCGAGCCCGCCGAAGATCCGGGCCTCCCCCGCGCCGTCGATCCGGGCCGCCTCCAGCAGCGAGTCGGGGACCGCGGCAGCCGCGTAGATCCGGCACAGATAGACGCCGAACGGGCTCACCATGCTGGGGATCAGCACCGCCCAGTAGGTGTTGGCCAGGCCGATCGCGCTGAAGAGGAAGTAGAGCGGCAGGGCCAGTGCCGTGCCGGGGATCAGCACCCCGGCGAGCACCACGTTGAACAGCGCCTCCCGGCCGCGGAACGGGAACTTCGCCAGCGCGTAGCCGGCCGCGGCGGACAGCAGGGTGGCGCAGACCGCGCCGGCCCCGGCGTAGAAGAGGGAGTTGGCGAACCAGCGGGCGTAGCTGCCGTGGTCGTAGGTGAGGACGTCGAGGAGGTACGCGACGGGGCGCGGATGGTCGGAGAACCAGAAGCCGAAGGTGCCGAAGAGGTCGGCGCTGTTCTTGGTGGCGGAGACGGCCAGCCAGTAGACGGGGACCAGGAAGTAGAGCGCGGCGATGGCCAGCAGGGAGGCGGTGATGATCCGGTAGCGGACCGGGGGCCGGGTCATCCGCGCTCCTTCGCGCGCCCGCCGACCAGTCGCAGAAAGCCGAAGGACAGCACGCACGCCACCAGCGCGAGCAGCACCGCCTCGGCCGCCGCCGCATGCTGGTCGTTGCCGACGAACGCCTCGCTGTAGGCGTGCAGGTTGGGGGTGAAACCGGAGTCGATGGAGGAGGCCAGCGGGCGCAGCACCATGGGTTCGGCGAAGAGCTGGAGGGTGCCGATGATGCTGAAGACACCGGTGAGCACCAGCGCCGGCCGGATCAGCGGGAGTTTGATGTGCCGGGCGACCTGCCAGGCGCTCGCCCCGTCGATCCGGGCGGCCTCGTACAACTCCCCCGGTACGGCCTTGAGCTGGGCGATCAGCACCAGCATGTTGTAGCCGGTGAACTGCCAGGTGACGATGTTGGCGATGGACCACAGGACGGTGCCGCGGGAGAGGAAGTCGAGGTCCCAGCCCACGGCGCCGGCGATCTTCACCAGCGGGCTGATGCCCGGCACGTACAGGAAGCCCCACAGGATCGAGGCGATCACACCGGGCACGCCGTACGGCAGGAAGAAGGCGCTGCGGAAGAAGGGGACGGCGCGGGCGCTCGCGCTCTCCAGCAGCAGGGCCAGGGCGGTGGCGAGCACGATCATCAGCGGGATCTGGACGGCGCCGAAGAGCAGCACCCGGCCGAAACCGGTCAGGAACCGGTCGTCGGCGAGCGCCTGCGCGTAGTTGGCAAGGCCCGCGAAGACCTCGCGCTCCTGGCCGCCGAGGCCGAGCGGGCCGGTCCGTTCGGTCGTGAACAGGCTCTGGTGGAGGGCGTAGCCGATCGGGGCGAGGAAGCAGAGGCCGAAGAGGGCGAAGAAGGGCAGCACGAACACGGCCGCGGCGCGGGCGTTGCGGGCCTCGCTGCGGGAGGCACGGCGCCGGGGCCCGCGGCGGCTGCGGCGGGCCGGCCGCGGGGTGACCGCCGCCGGCCGGCTCAGGGTGTCCCGGTTCAGCACCTCCCGGTTCATCCGCTCTCCACCTTGAGACCTTTGCCCTTGAGGTCGGCGAGGGTCTGGCGCTGCACCTTGGTCAGGACCGAGCGGAAGGAGCTGCCGTCGGCGAGCGCGTCGGTGAAGGCGTCGCCGAGCCGCTGGTAGAGGGTGTCCACGCCGGGTCCCCACCGCCAGCTGGTGTCGACATGCGCGCCGGCGTCTGCGAAGACCTTGCTGTACGCCTGGCCGCCGAAGAAGTCCTTGTCGACGTCGAGGTCGGTGGTGGCGTAGCCCTTCTTGGCGCTGGGGAAGCCGTAGCCGCCGTCGATCAGCAGCTTGACCGACTCCGGGTCGGTGTTGAGCCAGACGGCGAAGTCCAGGGCGTCCTTGGGGTAGCGGGCCTTGGCGAAGACGGCGGTGGTCGAGCCGCCCCAGTTGGCGAAGGCCTGCTCGCCCGCCTTCCACTGCGGCAGCGGTGCGGCCCGCCACTTCCCCTTGGTGCCCGGCGCGTTGCCGACCAGCAGGGCGTCGCCCCAACTGGCGCCCACCCAGGCGGGGATGGCGCCGGTCTGGAGGTCCTTGTACCAGGCGTTCTGCCGGTCCGGGATGGTCTTGACGAGCTTCCGCCGGACCAGGGACTCCCAGTAGTCGGCGACCCGGCGGGTGGGTTCGTCGTCGAGGTGCACGATCCAGGTGTCGCCGTGCGTCCCGTACCACTTGGCGCCGGCCTGCCAGGCGAGGCCGGCGAAGCGGTTGCCGTTGGTGGGCGCGAAGGTCTCGATCCAGGCGCCCTTCCTGCGGACGGCCTTGGCGGCGGTCTCGTATTCGTCCCAGGTCCGCGGGGTCGGCACGTCCCACTTGTCGAAGAGGTCCTGGCGCAGGAACAGGCCCATCGGCCCGGAGGCCTGCGGGATGGCGTAGAGGCTTTTGCCGAAGACGGACTGCTGCCACTGCCAGCCGGAGAACTTGTCCTTGTGACGGGCGGCGCCGAGCGGGGCGAGGTCCAGCAGCCCGTTGTCGAGGAGGAAGCTGGGGACGACCGGGAATTCGATCTGGCCGAGGTCGGGCGGGTTGCCGGCCTTGATGGCGGCGTGCATCTTCGCGTACTGCTGGCCGTTGACGGCCGACACCTTCTCGACCTTGACCTGGACGTCCGGGTTCTTGCGGTTCCACAGGTCGACGGGCTTGTCGATGCCCGGCACCCAGGACCAGAAGGTCAGGCTGATCCGCTGGCCCTTCTTGCGCTCCTCGGGGGCCCGGCCGTCGCCGTCGTCGCCGCAGCCGGCGAGCGCGAAGCCGGCGGCGAGGGCGGCCGCCCCGCCCAGGACCGTTCTGCGGTGCAGGGGTTTGCTGGTCATGTCGGCTCCTCCACGGGGATGCGGCGGAAGGTGATCGTCGAGTAGGCGCTGAAGTCGCCCGTCTCGTAGAGCAGTCCGACGCTGTCGCGGTCGAGGCGGACGAGGTCGGAGTAGGCGGCCGGGAGCCCGGTGACGGTGTGCGCGGTCCGCCAGGTCAGCCCGCCGTCGCGGCTGGTGCGCAGGGTCATCAGGGCACGGGCCGACGGGTGCGCCGGCCCGGAGAAGAGCAGCGCGCCGTGGTCGCCGAGGGGCAGTGCGCTGCCCTGGACGGCGGGTCCGGTGAGCCCGGCCTGCGGCCGGAAGGGGCGTATGAGGTGCTCACCACCGTCCGTCGAGACCGCGTCGACGCGCCGCCAGGCCGACGGGGCCTCATTGCGGGAGTTCAGATAGACGCTGCCGTCGGGGAGTTCGGCGGCGGTGGTCTCGTTGGGCCCGACCGAGCGGTCCGTGGCGCCGTCGGTGTAGCCGATCCGCCAGGTGGCGCCGTCGTCGTCGCTGAGCAGGGCGTGGCCGCCGTTGTAGCGGGGTTCGGTGCCGTCGTCCCTGGGGTCGGCGGGCGGGGTGGAATGGTTGGCGGGGACGAGCAGCCGCCCGGCGTACGGGCCGTGGCGCAGCTGGAGCGCATGTCCGGGGCCGGTGGCGTACCACCGCCACTGCGGCTGTTTGACCTGGTCGGTGATCTCGCGGGGCGGGCTCCAGGTCGCGCCGTCGTCGTCGCTGTACTGGAGCCGGACGCGGCGGCCGTCGGCGGGCGGGACCTGGCCGCGGCGGATGCGGTCCTCGGTGGCGTCGGCGGCGTTGTGGACCTGGAGGAGCAGTAACCGGCCGCTGTCGAGGGCGACGGGTGCCGGGTTGCCCGCGGTGCCGGTGCCGTTGCGGGCGACGACCTGGAGGGGGCCCCAGGTACGGCCGCCGTCCGCGGACCGTTTGAGGACGAGGTGGATGGTGCCGGAGTCGGCGGCCGAGGAGACCCGGCCCTCGGCGAAGGCAAGGAGGGCCCCGGAGCGTGCCCGGACCACGGCGGGGATCCGGAAGCTGGTGTACCCCTCGGTCCCGGCCCGGTACGGCACTGAGCTCTCGTACGCCATGGGTCACCCCCAATGGGCAAGGACGTAGGATGTCCCTCGTCCTGCGGTGACCATAGGGAGTGCCCAACTGACCGTCAAGACGGCCCACATGACGCCTTTTCGGGTCGGCGACGGGCACACCGACACGGGGTGACATCCCGGTGAACGGGACCGGTCATCCCCGCACCGGTGCCGTGACCGCGCACCGCCGCACCGCCGCACCGCCGCACGCCGCACGCCGCACGCCGCTAAGTCACTGCTCGGACAGCTGCCGCCGGATGCCGTCGAAGTGCCGGTGTATGGCCTTCACGGCGCGGTCGCCGTCGCCCGCCTCCAACGCGTCCACGATCTCCTGGTGCTGACGATGAGTCACCAGCGGATCGGGCCGGTCGTCGGAGAGGTCCTCCCGCACCCGCCGCAGCGCCGCCCAGAACGCGTCCAGCACCTCGCTCAGCAGATGGTTGCCCAGCGAGCGGTACAGGGCGAGATGGAAGGCCCGGTCGGTGGCGCTCTGCACCTGCCCGCCGCGCGCCTCCTCCGCCATCCGCTGCACCAGCCCCCTGAGGACGGCGAGGTCCTCGGCGGGCACATTGCGGGCGACGGCGCCGATCAGGCCCGCCTCCAGCGCCTCGCGGACCTCCATCAGCTCGTACAGGCTCGACTCGCCCTGGTGGTGGCGGACCGCGGCACGGAAGGCGACGCCCTCGACGAACGGCTCCAGGGTGAGCGGGCCGACATAGGTGCCGAAGCCGTGCCGGATCTCCACGATGCGCATGGCCTGGAGGGCCTTGAGCGCCTCGCGCACCGAGTTGCGGCTGACATCGAGCAGGGCGACCAGCTCGGCCTCGGTGGGCAGCGGATCCCCCGGCGTCAGCCGGCCGTTCAGGATCAGCTGCTTGATCTGGGCCTGCACATCCTCGGACATCGTCCCTCGCGCCATGAATCTCCCTCTCCCGCTCCCGCGTCTGCCGCGCCGCCGGCCCTCCGCCACCTGCCCCGCCGTGGCCGCTGATCCTTGACCGACCGCCTGTGAACAGGTCTATTGTGCTCGACATAGGACATCCCATGTCCTGTCCGATCAGAGCCCGGAGCCCCCATGGCACTGCCCGCCCCCCTGCACGGCGTCATCCCGCCGGTCTGCACCCCGCTGGACCCGCGCGGCGAGATCGACACCGCCTCCCTGACGCGCCTGGTGAACCACCTCGTCGACGGCGGCGTGCACGGCCTGTTCGCGCTCGGCTCCACCAGCGAGGTCGCGTACCTCACCGACGCCCAGCGCGGCACCGCCCTGGAGGCCGTCATCAAGGCCGCGGACGGCCGGGTCCCGGTGCTCGCCGGGGTCATCGACACCACCACGCCCCGGGTGCTCGACCACGCCCGGACCGCCGCCGCGCTGGGCGCCGACGCCCTGGTCGCCACCGCGCCCTTCTACACCCGCACCCACCCCCGGGAGATCGCCGCCCACTTCCGCCATCTGCGCACGGCCGTGGACCGCCCCCTCTTCGCCTACGACATCCCCGTCGCCGTCCACAGCAAGCTGTCCCCGTCGCTGGTACGGGAGCTGGCCGAGGACGGCACCCTCGCCGGGCTCAAGGACAGCAGCGGTGACGAGGGCTCGCTGCGCCGTCTGCTCACCGCGCTCGGCGGCCGCACCGCGCGGCACACCGGCCCCGCCCCCGGCTTCTCGGTCCTCACCGGTTCCGAACTGACCGTGGACGCCGCCCTGTTGGCGGGTGCCGACGGCGTCGTCCCCGGCATCGGCAATGTCGACCCGGCGGCCTACGTACGCCTCTACGACGCCGCCCGGTCCGGCGACTGGGAACAGGCCGCCGCCGAACAGGAACGCCTGGTCACCCTCTTCTCCCTGGTCGACGTGGGCCCGGAGACCGAGATGGGCCGCAGCTCCTCCGCCCTGGGTGCGTTCAAGGCGGCCCTCCACCTCCTCGGCGTGATCGACCGGAGCGCCACCGCCTTCCCCCAACGCCCGCTGAGCGACGACTCCGTGGCGGAGGTAGGACGTCGGCTCAGGGAGGCAGGGCTACTGAAGCGGGACGGCGCGGCCACCCCCTAGGGATCCACCCGCATCTCGGCGATGCTCTCGGTGTTCTGGTCCCGCACCAGGGCATCGATCGCTTCCGCCTCCTTCTCCTCCTTCTTGAACCGAGCCGGCCTGCCCTTGAATTTATGGTCGGCGGACTGGAATCGCGTATACAGAGATGCCGTCTTCTCCTTCTTGCTCACCTTCACCCGAGATTTCGCCAGCAGCCTCTTCTGTGCCTCCTTCACCTTCGACGGGAAGAATCTGATCGTACGAGCAATCGGCTGGTCGCCGAGCACCATGCGCATCAGACTCTGCGAAGGCAACCTGGTCTGAGTGCACTTAGCACTCCCCGGCGCCTCCGGAGCAATTTCCAGGTGAAACTTTCCGCTACACGTACGGGACGTTGTCGAGTCGCCGGTATGTGTCAGCGTCGAGAGATGGACAACGAGGCGAACCATGTCCTGCTTTTCGCCCCGCGCATCGAACACAAACGATTTGTACCACTTCTGCCCCGGCATCAAGATTTCGCCGGACTGCATGACATCGTCGAACGTCAAGAGCGTTACGTACTTACCCAGGTGCGTTTGGTTCGCGGTGGCCCCGTCCAGCTGCTCGACCACCTTCCGTGCGGGCATTCCTTCGGCCGACTGCATGCGGTAGCCGCGCACCGTATACATGGCACCGAGAATATCGGCGGGCGCCGACCCTTCGTTGTGGAGGGTGATTTCTCCCCGCAGGTGCGAGACACCGCGAGAGTGCCCCAGCTCAGCGAGTCGCGAAGTCACACTCACGCGAGGGCTGTCATGCGTCGGCTTGTAGAAGTTCATGTACCAGAACTGGAGCACTCCCGCCAAGGGCAGCAAGGCAATGGCCGCCGTTCCGATCTTCGACAGCTCAATGTGATCGAAGGCGAAGGCGCGGACGATGACGGTCACCGCAAAAGCGACCAACAAAACCGCGACAACCGTCACCAGCAGGTCCCAGAATTCATCGTGAATGGGACTGTAGATCTCGACCCAGACGGGAATGAAGAGCATGGGAATGGAGGACGCCTGGGCGACCAGCACGACCGGCTCCCGCCACGCGTCCACCGCCCCGCTTCGGCGATGCTGGTGGAACGTCTTCTTGAGCTCCTGGAAGACGCGCCAGGCAGCGACCCCGTTCAGGATGGCAATCACCATCCGAAGCACCGCCGAAACAACCTGCTCACGCGGATACTTGATCACATCATAGATGGCACTGCCGGCAAACAGCAGGGCTTCGAAGACGAGGACAGCGCAGAGCAGCTGCACCCGACTCCGGGGCAGAAATGCCTTGTTCCAGACGGACAGCAGGGAATGCCACGCGCCCTTCATGCGGCGTGCGGAAGCATTCACCGTACCTTTCACCGGGCGTGCGGGAATTGTGGGCATGGCCCAAAGTTAAGAGCAGTCCGATCAGCTCTCCGCGGCGCCGCGCGGCAATTGCCCCGGATGGGCCCCCGCCGGCGACCCGCACGCCCCAAGTCCCGTACGGGTGACACCGGTTGAAACGGCGACCGAAAAGGGCCGTGCTGCGGCACGATGCGGAACCATGGATGCCGTACGGGTCGCATTGCTGCGTGAGGTTCTCGCGGGGACCGAGTGGATTCAGGCCACCCGCCGCTTCGCCGGGGCGCTGCGGGGTGCCGTCGTTCCGCACGGGGGCGGGCTGCTGCTGGTCGGCAGTGCCGCGTACGAGCCCTGGCATCTGGCCGCGCATCTGGACGACGAGGCCGCCTGGTCGGGACTGCCGGAGTTGTCACCGACCCTGGTGCGGCACCGTGTGCCGGGCGGGGCGCCGGCCCATCTGGCGGTCGGGCTGGGCCGGTTGGAGGCGGCCGGGCGGGGCGAGACGCTGCTGGTCGTGGCGCCGGGGCAGCCGGGTGCCGAGCTGCTGGAGCGGGTGCACGACGCCCGCCGGAACGGCGCCACGGTGCTCGCCCTGGACGACGGCAACCGCGATCTGCACACCCTGGCCCATGACGCGCTCGCCGCACCCCCGGCCCCGCCCGACGCGGCGGCCGGCGACTCGTCGGACCTCGACCTGGACACCGTCCAGCATCTGGTGAGCGCGGCCGCCGGTGAGAACAGCCTGCCCGCACCCCGCGGCCGCCGCCGCTTCCGTGACCGGCTGGCCCGTCTCGCCGATCAGCTGACCGCGCCACCGCCGCCCCGCTGGTAGCTTTCCGCCCCACCCCCGTGCCGGAAATCACCCAGGCTTGTGCCGCCCCCGGGGCCGGCACCCAGGGCAAGGACCCGGCAGCGGTCCGAGAACGGGCCGGGTGCGGGGCCGGTGCGGGAGGCCCCTGCGGCCCCGGCCCGGTCGGTTAGTCGCCCTCCGCGCCGGTCTTCCCCTTGCCCGCGTCCATGTCATGCCACTTCGGGTCGGTCTCCCACTCCACATTCCGCTCGCGGGCGGTCTCCATGGCGTGCGCCGCCTCCTCGCGTGTGGCATACGGGCCGAAGCGGTCTGCGGCGCGGCACTCGGGCCCCTCTTCGACCGTCCCGTGCTTGAGGCAGTAGTACCACTCGCCCGGCTTGCCGACCGTACGCCTCTTGAACAGCGCCATTGCCGCCTCCTGTGGATGTTCCGTGCCACCATCCTGCCCGACGGCTCGCGGATACACTCGCTGACATGTCTGGCCAGTCGCTTCTTGTCCCGGGGAAGATCTCCCCCACCCGCCCCGTCCCCGCCTCGATCCGGCGCCCCGAGTACGTCGGGAAGGACGCACCCACCCCTTACACGGGGCCCGAGGTGCAGGATGCCGAAACGATCGAGAAGATGCGGATCGCCGGCCGGATCGCCGCGCAGGCGATGGCGGAGGCCGCCAAGCTGATCGCGCCGGGCGTGACGACCGACGAACTGGACCGGGTCGCCCATGAGTTCATGTGTGATCACGGCGCCTACCCGTCCACGCTCGGCTACCGCGGCTTCCCCAAGTCGCTGTGCTCCTCGCTCAACGAGGTCATCTGCCACGGCATCCCGGACTCGACCGTCCTCAAGGACGGCGACATCGTGAACCTGGACGTCACCGCGTACATCCACGGGGTGCACGGCGACAACAACGCCACCTACCTGTGCGGCGACGTGGACGAGGAGTCCACGCTGCTGGTCGAGCGCACCCGGGAGGCGCTCAACCGCGCGATCAAGGCCGTCAAGCCGGGCCGGCAGATCAACATCATCGGCCGGGTCATCGAGTCGTACGCCAAGCGCTTCGGCTACGGAGTGGTCCGTGACTTCACCGGCCACGGCATCAACTCCTCCTTCCACTCCGGCCTGATCGTTCCGCACTACGACAGCCCGCACCACACCACCGACATCAAGCCCGGCATGACCTTCACCATCGAGCCGATGCTGACGCTGGGGTCCTACGACTACGACATGTGGGACGACGGCTGGACGGTCGTGACCAAGGACCGCAAGCGGACCGCGCAGTTCGAGCACACGCTGGTGGTCACGGACACCGGGGCGGAGATCCTCACGCTGCCCTGACGGGAGCGGGAAACTCTTTACCGACAGCACGTCGGGAACAGGGGTAGGCTCGTACCGACAGGACGTCGGGAACGGGTTGACGCGGACCGCAGGTTAGGTAACCCTAAGTTCGGCGGCTCGGCGGAGCCGGCCTGTTCCCGTCCGCTGCCCTCGGTCCCCGGAGGTCCGTCTTGGAAGCGTCCAGCCCGACCCCGCCCGCTCCGTCCGCTCCGTTCTCGACGGTGATCCGCACCGCGTCCCACGAGCAGCACACGGAGGCCGAGAACTCCTCCTTCATGAGCGATCTGCTCGGCGGCCGGCTCGGCGTCGGGGCCTACCGGCGCTACACCGAGCAGCTGTGGTTCGTCTACCGCGCGCTGGAGGACGCCTCCGGGCCGCTCGCCGGTGATCCGGTCGCGGGCCCCTTCCTCCGGCCGGAGCTGGCCCGCACCGCCGCACTGGAGCGCGACCTCACCCATCTCGGCGGGCCGTCCTGGCGCACCGGCCTGGCGCCACTGCCGGCCACCGCCGCCTACGCGGACCGGGTGGCGACCTGCGCCCGCGACTGGCCGGCCGGCTTCGTCGCCCACCACTACACCCGCTATCTCGGCGATCTCTCCGGCGGCCAGATCATCCGCGGCACCGCCGAGAAGACCTGGGGCTTCGCCCGCAAGGGCGACGGGGTGCGCTTCTACGTCTTCGAGGACATCCCCAACCCCGCCGCCTTCAAGCGGGAGTACCGGGCGCTGCTGGACGCGCTGCCCGTGGACGACCTGGAGAAGCAGCGGGTGGTCGACGAGTGCAAGCGGGCCTTCCGGCTGAACAGCGCGGTCTTCCGGGAGCTGGGCGAGCAGTTCCCGCTGAGCGCGTAACGGCCCGGTCGCCCGTTCTGCGTCAACCGCCGCCGACGCCCGTTCCGCGTCAACCGTCGCCGACACCCGCACTTCCTCAACTGCCGCCGGAAGCCTGCTCGTTGATGCCTCCGGGGGCGGCGGGTCGCCCTTCCGGGTCAGGGGGTGGCGCGGCACACCCGTCCCCCTACGGCGATGGTGCCGTCGGGATGGGCGCGGGTGAGGATCCGGGAGCCGGTGCCCTGGTGGATGTCGAGCGGGCGGCCCAGCTCATGGGTGAGCAGCATGGCGGCGGCGCCGGTCGCCTCGTCCTCGGCGATGCCGTCGCCGCGGCGCGGGAAGCCCCGGGCGCGGACCACGCCCGCGGCCTCGTCCTGCCAGGCCCAGGCGTAGAGCCAGCCCTCCCCCGGCGGCGGCGCGGGCAGCGCGTCGACCTCGGCCACCGAGGCGTACCGCCGGGTCGTCCGGGCGGGCACCCACTCCGCGCGCCCGCGCACCCAGGTCACCTCCCCCTCGAAGTGGACCGCCACCTCACCGGCCGGCGGGCGCAGGGTGCGCGGCGGCCGCCCCGAGCTGCGCAGCAGCCAGGCCAGACCGACCAGCGGATGGCCCGCGAACGGGAGCCGGACGCTGGGGGTGTGGATGTCGACGGTGCCGTGGACGGCATCGTCGAGGAAGACGGTTTCGCTGAAGCCGAGTTCGGCGGCGAGCGCGGCCCGGGCGTCGGCACCGGGGAGCGCGGCCCCGTCGCGGACCACGCCCAGCTCATTGCCGCCGCCCCCGTCCGGTCCGCAGAAGACCCGGAGCACCTCAAGATCAATCATCCGGACAGTGAACAGCAGAGCCCGGAGGGGGCGACAGGGGCCCGGCGGCGGTGGCCGAATTCCGGCGGTCATGGACCCTCACGAACGAGGCCCCTTACCTTGACCGGCGCATGGCGGTTCCGTGACCGGGCGCGGGCCAATCCGTAATCAGGCCGTTGTCCGTGAGAGCGGGATCACTCGACAGGCCGGGCAGGAATAGGTAAGCCTCGGTTAAGTTAGGGCCGCCTTAGTGGCGACCCCGGCCACTGTCTATCGTTCCGTACACCGTTTCCGTACATCCGAGCCCGCTTGGGAGCCCTGTATGCGTGCCCTCCGTCCCGCCGCCGTCGCCGCCATCGCGGCAGCCACGGCCGTCACCGCCGTCTCCGGCTGCGCCGCGAAGAACGACGGCAAAGGGGGCAGCGGCAAGGGAACCATCGAGGTGACCGCGACCGACACCAGCTGTGAGCTCTCCGCCAAGGAATTCCCCGCCGGACATGTCCGGTTCGCGGTGCAGAACAAGGGCTCGAAGGTCACCGAGGTCTACGTCTACGCGCCCGGCGACCGGATCGTGACCGAGCGGGAGAACATCGGCCCCGGCACCCGGACGGAGATCACCGCCGAGGTCAAGGCCGGTTCGTACGAAATCGCCTGTAAGCCGGGCATGAAGGGCGACGGCATCCGCCAGAAGGTGACCGCCAGCGGCAAGGGCGGGGCCGCCAAGCGTGACCCCAAGCTGGACGCCGCGGTCGCCGCGTACCGCAAGTACGTCCAGGAGCAGGCCGACCAGACCCTCCCGGCGGCGCAGAAGTTCGCCGACGCCGTCAAGGACGGCGATGTCGAGGCCGCCAAGAAGACCTATGCGCTCTCGCGGGTCGGCTGGGAGCGCACCGAGCCGGTCGCCGAGTCGTTCGGTGACATCGACCCCAAGGTCGATGTGCGCGCCGACGGCCTGGAGAAGGGCCAGAAGTGGACCGGCTGGCACAAGCTGGAGAAGTCCCTGTGGGAGGAGAAGAAGATCTCCGGGGACGACAAGAAGCTCGCGACGCAGCTCATCACCGACCTGAAGGACTGGCAGAAGCGGGTCGGGAAGGCCGAGATCACCCCGACCAGCATGGCCAACGGTGCCAAGGAGCTGCTCGACGAGGTGGCCACCGGCAAGGTCACCGGTGAGGAAGAGCGCTACAGCCACACCGACCTGCTCGACTTCCACGCCAATGTCGAGGGCGCCGAGAAGGCCTACGAGCTGCTGAAGCCGGTCGTCGGCAAGAACGACCCGGCGCTCGCCAAGGAGCTGGACAAGCAGTTCAAGGTGATCGGCGAGCTGCTCGACAAGCACCGCGACAGCGACTCCGCCGACGGCTTCGCCTCGTACGACACGGTCGACAAGGGCGAGCGCAAGACGCTCTCCGACGGGGTCAACGCGCTGGCCGAGCCGCTGTCCAAGCTGGCCGCCGCCGTGGCCGGCGCCAAGTAGTCCGCTGCCAGGCAAGGGGAGACGATGACGCACAACGACGACACGTCCACCGAGCGCACCGCCACCGAGGGCGGCGAGGCCGCGCAGACCACCGACGGGCGCGCGCCCTCCCGGCGTTCACTGCTCGGCTGGGGCGGCGCGGGGCTGGCCCTCGGCGCGGTCGCGGCCGGCGGTACCGCGGCGGCGCTGCGCACCGGCGGCGACGCCCAGCCGGTTGGCGCGGACGCGACCGCGGGCTCCGCGATCGCCTTCCACGGCAGCCACCAGGCCGGTATCGCCTCCGCCGTCCAGGACCGGCTGCACTTCGCCGCGTTCGATGTCACCACCGACGACCGTGACGAGCTGATCGCGCTGCTCAAGGAGTGGACGAAGGCCGCGGCGCGGATGACGGCCGGGGACGCGGTCGGCGACGGCGCGGTCGGCGGGCTGCCGGAGGCGCCGCCGGACGACACCGGCGAGGCGCTCGGGCTGCCGCCCTCGCGGCTCACCCTGACGTTCGGTATCGGCCCCACGCTGTTCGAGAAGGACGGCAAGGACCGGTTCGGCATCAAGGCGCGGCGCCCCGAGGCGCTGATCGAGCTGCCGCAGTTCCCCGGCGACAACCTCGACAAGGCGCGCAGCGGCGGCGATCTGTGCGTCCAGGCCTGTGCGGACGACCCGCAGGTCGCGGTGCACGCGATCCGCAACCTGGCCCGTATCGGCTTCGGCAAGGTCGCGATCCGCTGGTCGCAGCTGGGCTTCGGCAAGACCTCCTCCACGACGCCGGACGCCCAGACCCCGCGCAACATGTTCGGCTTCAAGGACGGCACCCACAATCTCGCGGGCACCGACTCCGCCGCGCTGGACAAGCACGTGTGGGTCGCGGACGGCGACGCGAAGGGCAAGGAGAGCTGGATGGCCGGCGGCTCCTACCTCGTCGCCCGCCGGATCCGGATGCACATCGAGACCTGGGACCGCACGTCGCTCCAGGAGCAGGAGGACATCTTCGGCCGGAACAAGGGCGAGGGCGCACCGGTCGGCAAGAAGCACGAGCGGGACACCCCGCATCTGAAGTCGATGCTGCCGACCGCGCATGTCCGCCTGGCGCATCCGGACTCCAACGGCGGGGTGCGGATCCTGCGCCGCGGCTACTCCTTCACCGACGGGACGGACGGGCTGGGCCGGCTGGACGCGGGGCTGTTCTTCCTCGCCTACCAGCGGGACGTACGCCAGGGCTTCGTCCCGCTCCAGAAGCGGCTGGCGGCCAATGACGCACTCAACGAATACATCCAGCACGTGGGTTCCGCGGTCTTCGCGGTGCCGCCGGGCGTCCGGAACGCGGACGACTGGTGGGGCCGGGCGCTGTTCGCCTGACACCACCGTGCCACCGTCGGCGGCGGGGACCGTCGCCGACTCCATGAAGAAGGGGAAGGAACCGACGTGTTCGGCAACTACCTGATCGGTCTGCGCGAGGGCCTGGAAGCCAGCCTCGTGGTCTGCATTCTCATCGCCTACCTGGTCAAGACCGGGAGGCGGGAGGCGCTGCGCCCGGTCTGGCTCGGTATCGCGCTCGCCGTGGTGCTGTCGTTCGCGTTCGGTGCGGCGCTCCAGTTCGGTTCCCAGACACTGACCTTCGAGGCCCAGGAAGCGCTCGGCGGTTCGCTGTCGGTCATCGCGGTGGGCCTGGTGACGTGGATGGTCTTCTGGATGCGGCGCACCGCGCGGCATCTGAAGCAGGAGCTGCACGGCAAGCTGGACGCGGCGCTCCAGATGGGCACCGTGGCGCTGGTGGTCACCGCGTTCCTGTCGGTGGGCCGCGAGGGCCTGGAGACCGCGCTGTTCATCTGGACGGCCGCGCAGTCCGCGAACGACGGCGTACGGCCGCTGGTCGGGGCGCTGCTGGGGCTGCTGACGGCGGTGCTGCTGGGCTGGCTGTTCTACCGCGGCGCGGTGCGGATCAACCTGGCGAAGTTCTTCACCTGGACCGGCGGCATGCTGGTGGTGGTCGCGGCGGGCGTGCTGGCGTACGGCTTCCACGATCTCCAGGAGGCGGACATCCTGCCGGGGCTGACCACCCGGGCGTTCGACATCAGCGACCGGATCCCGGCCGACAGCTGGTACGGGACGCTGTTGAAGGGCGTCTTCAACTTCCAGCCGGATCCGACGGTCCTTCAGGTCACGGTGTGGGCTCTGTATCTGATCCCCACCCTCGCCTTCTTCCTCGCCCCCGGTAGGGTTGCGCCGAATCGTGCCACCCCGGCGGCCGCCCCGTCCGCCCCGGTCGCCCCGAAGGAGCCCGAGCCCCATGACACGCAGGTCGCCGTTCCGGGTGCCCGTAACACTGACGTCGGCAGCGGCGGCGCTGGTGATACTGAGCGGGTGCATGACGGTGCACGGCGAGAGGGAGATGCTGCCGGCGGTGTCGAAGGCTGAGGGCGCCAAGGCCCTCACCCGCTTCACCGACAGCTTCAACCAGACCTACCGGGAGCTGGACCCGAAGCGGAACCCCTCCTTCGAGGCGGGTGCGCTGCTGGCGATCGACCAGGCCGGGATAAAGGCGGCGCATGCCCTGCGGCCGCAGGGCAATCCCGGCTTCCCCGCGCTGGAGCTGACGGAGCCGCGCTTCACCGTCCCCAAGCAGGCGGGCTGGCCGAAGTACTTCATCGCGGACGCGCTCAGCAACCGCAAGGACGCCAAGGGCCACCCCACCCGCTGGTTCCTGGTGTTCAGCCGCAACGACCTCAACGAGAAGTGGCGCGCGGTGTACTTCGCGCAGTTCCCGGGCAACAAGGCGCCGGAGCTGAAGACGAAGGACGGCTACGCCGAGGCGGTGCCGCCCGGCTCCGGCTCCGGTCTGACGGTGGCCCCCGGCAAGCTGAGCCGGGCCTACGCGGACTACCTCAACACCGGCAAGGGCAGCGTGTTCGCGCCCGGTCCGCAGACCGACGGCTGGCGGGCCCGGCGCGCCAAGGACGCCCGTCAGGTCGGTTCGCGCATCCAGTGGCGGGACTCCCCCTCGGGCCATCCGCCGGTGGCGCTGCGGACCACGGACGGCGGGGCCCTGGTGTTCTTCTCGACCGTCTACCACCAGCAGCAGACGATGTTCGCCGGGGCGACGATCCGGGTGCCGGCGAATCTGCGGGGCCTGGTGGAGGGGCCGGAGAAGAAGACCAACCGGATGACCTTCACCACCGTCTCCTCCCAGGCGGTCACGGTGCCGGCCAAGGGCTCCGGCGACAAGGTGGTCATCCTGAACCGGCGGGAGGGCAAGACGTTGGTCGAGCCGCAGTAGCGGCGGTACGGCGCACGCGGTCGGACCGCGGAGACGCAGCAGGGCCGTCGGGGTGCTCCCGGCGGCCCTTCGGCGTACGGGCGGAGGTACGCGGGCGGGGCGCGGGCCCGGTCAGCGGCCGATCGGCCAGGCGTGCGCCTCGTGGTGGTGCGGTTCGCGGTCGTTGAACTCCGCGCAGGCGTCGGTGAGCGACTCCAGCAGCGTCAGCGGGTCGGGCAGCGGCAGCTCGGGGCCGCGCAGCCAGGTCACCGCGGGCTGGTCGCCGGGCAGAGTCGAGGGCGGCAGCAGCACATAGCTGCCGCGGCAGTGCCAGCGCAGCCCCGGATGCTCGTCCATGGTCTCGGGGTGGCAGTCCAGCTCGCAGGGCCACCACTCGTCCTCGTCGTCCGGGGTACCGCGGGTGGCGGTGAAGAAGAGCATCCGGCCGTCGCCGAAGCCGGCGCCGCTGAGGGTGATCGGTCCGACGTCGATGCCCGCCGCGTCCAGCCGTCCCAGGGCACTGCGGCCCGCCTCGACGGGGACGTCCAGTACGTCATGGGTGATGCCGGTGGCGGTGATGAAGTTGGCCTGCGGGAGGGTGCGGACCCAGGCGGCGACCTTGTCGCGGTCGGTGGTGGCGACGGTCTGCCAGCCGAAGGAGACGGGGTGCCGGCCGGGCGTGGGACAGCCGATGCGTTCACAGGAACAGCCGTAGCCGGAAGGGTGCGCCGCCGGGGCCACCGGGAATCCCGCGTCGGCCGCCGCCAGCAGCAGGTCCTCGCGGCTGCGCGCAGCCGCTGATCCCGTGTCCGTATCGCCGCCGTCCGATCCGCTCTTCGGCCGGCGCAGCCACTGGGAGAACCTGCTCTTGCGTTCCATCTATCCCCTCACTTCGAGCGGTGGTCTGGGATCAATGCTGCCACCATCCTTGCTCCTCAGGTGACCGGTGTGCGGATCCGGGGTGAACGAACGCCGGAGGAATACCGGCAATTCGGGGCATCGGCGGCACACCGGCGCCGTCGAAGCCCGGTCATCCGTCCGCTCAGTCGCGCGGCCGCAATCCCCGCAGCACCTGGTCGACCAGCGTGTCGACGTACTCGTGGGTCAGTTCGCCGGTGCGCATCAGCCAGCGCTGTGAGAAGGGACTCAGCAGCATCTCGACGGCGATCCGCACATCGATGTCCCCGGCGAGCTCTCCGGTTTCCTGGGCCGCCCGCAGCCGGTCGACATAGAGCTGGGTGCCGGGCTCCATCAGCCGGGCGACGAAGGTGCGGGAGAGCTCCTCGTCGTTCGCGCCGGCCGCGGCGAGGGCGCGATAGGGGGCCTGGAACGCCGGGTCGTTGAATTCGTCGGCGGTGGCCCGCAGCACGGACTTGAGGTCCGCGGCCAGATCACCGGTGTCGGGGAGGCCCTTCGCGTCGTACTCGTCGACCCCGGCGGTGAACGCGTCGAGCAGCACGGCGGCCTTGGAGGGCCACCAGCGGTAGATCGTCTGCTTACCGACCCCGGCCCGGGAGGCGATGCCTTCGATCGTGAGCTTGTCATAGCCGACCTCGCCGACGAGCGCGAGGGCGGCATCGAAGATCGCGCGGCGGGAGCGTTCGCTGCGGCGGGAGGAGTCAGGGGGCGATGTATTGGCCATGCCGCGGAGTCTAACGGGGAAGAGGCGAGACGTATCGTCTTGACGAGACGCATCGTCTCGTGGATAGTGAAGGTCGAGCGAGACGCTTCGTCTCACTAAGTCAGAGGAAGGGGATTCCCATGAGCAAGGGAAATGCCGGCGGGATGCTCGGCGTCGGGGGCACCCGGAACAAGCTCTCGCGGGGCGCCCTGCGCGGCGGCGGCACCGGGCGCGGCGGCCGGGGGCAGGCCGAGCAGGACCGGCGCGGGGAGCTGCTGCGCAAGTTCCAGGAGCGGGCCCGGAAGGGGTGACCGGCGCGGTGCGGGGGTGCCCCCGGCCGGCGGTGTGCCCGGCGGCCGGGGACTGCGCCGCGGGCCACTCGAACGGCGCACGGCCCACGGCACGAGGGCTCCGCGCGGTGGACGATTTGGGAGCGCGTACGGGATTCCGTACCCGCCCCAGTGCCCCACCGTGAGGAGCCCTCCTTGCGTATCTCCCGGCGCAGCGCCACCCCTCGCCGCTATCTGATGTGCCCGCCCACGTACTTCCGGGTCAGCTACTCCATCAACCCCTGGATGAACCCCGGCAAACCCGTGGATCTCGCGCTGGCCCACACCCAGTGGGAGGACCTGCGCGACCGCTACCGCGCGCTCGGCCACACCGTCGAGGAGCTGCCGCCGCACCCCGCCTTCCCCGACATGGTCTTCGCCGCCAACGGCGCCACCGTGGTGGACGGCCGGGTGCTCGGCGCCCGGTTCGCCTTCGCCGAGCGGCACGGCGAGGCCGCGGTGCATGCCGAGTGGTACCGGGCTCACGGGTTCCCCGCGGTGCGGGAACCGCGGAACGTCAACGAGGGCGAGGGCGACTTCGTGGTCACCGCGTCCTGGCTGCTGGCCGGCCGCGGGTTCCGCAGCAGCCCGCTGTCCCACGCGGAGGCCCAGGAATTCTTCGCCCGCCCGGTGATCGGCCTCGATCTCGTCGATCCGCGCTACTACCACCTCGATACGGCGCTGTGCGTGCTCGACCCCGGCAGCCGGGAGCCGGGCGGCCGGGCGGAGGTCATGTACTACCCCGGCGCGTTCTCCGCCGGGAGCCGGGCGGTGCTGGCGCGGCTGTTCCCCGACGCGCTGATCGCCGGCCCGGCCGACGCGGCGGCGTTCGGGCTGAACGCGGTGTCCGACGGGCGGCATGTGCTGCTGCCCCAGGCGGCGGTGGGGCTCTTCGCACCGCTGCGGGAGCGGGGGTACGAGCCGATCGGGATGGATCTGACGGAGTTGTTGAAGGGGGGTGGGAGTGTGAAGTGTGTGACGGCAGAGCTGCGCTTGGCTTGACTTCCCGCGTTTTTGGCTTTCCCTCCGTGGCTTTCGCCTTGGGCAGGGCTTCCCGCGTTTTTGGCTTTCCCGCCGTGGTGGGTTTTCGCCTTCGGCGGGGTGGGGGGTGGGCTGTGGCCCCGGTGAGTGGGGGGTGCGGTGCCGGGGGCGGAGGGGTGTGTTGTCGGACTGCTTCGCTTTACGTCCGACAACACACCCCTCCGCCCCCGGCACCTCGCGTCCGTGTGGGGCCGCAGCCCGGTGGGGGGGATGGGGTCAGTCAGGACCAGTCGTCGCCCCACGATGCGTCGCGGGCCGCTCGGTACTGGGTGCCGTGTCTCTTGGTCACCGTGGTGCGTTGCAGTTTGTCGTTTGTGGTGCACAGGTCCAGGAGGACCTGGCCCTTGCGGAGTTGGGGTTTGCGGATGATGCGGGCGGGGGCGGGGGCGGCGTCGAGGGTGGTGGCGGCGACGTAGCTGAACTTTTCGTCCTCGTACGGGAGGGAGCCGCCCTTGACCTGGCGGTGCAGGGAGGAGCGGCTGACCCGGGCGGAGAAGTGGCACCAGTCCTCACCGGGGACGATCGGGCAGGTGTCGCTGTGCGGGCAGGGGGCGACGATGTGCAGGCCGGCCTCGGTGAGCTGGGTGCGGGCCTCGCGGATGCGGAGGTAGCCGTCGGGGGTGCCGGGTTCGATCAGGACGACGGTGCGGGCCGCGGTGGCCGCGGCGACGACGGCGCGGCGGTCCTCGGGGCGGAGTTCACCGAGGACGTAGGAGACGGTGACCAGGTCCGTGCCGGCGGGGACGGTCAGGCCCTCGCCGATGGCCTGCCGCTGCCAGGTGACGTCGGGGAGGATCTGGGCGGCCAGTTCCCTGCCGAGGTCCAGAGCGGGCTGGGCCCAGTCCAGGACGGTGCTGTGGTGGCCTTCCCAGGTGGCGGCGGTGGCCCAGGTGGCGGCGCCGGTGCCGCCGCCGATGTCCACATGGGTGGCCGGGGACCAGTCGGGGACCCGGGCGGCGAACGCGGTCAGCGCGGCCCGTACGGCTTCGAAGGTGGCCGGCATGCGGTAGGCGGCGTACGCGGCCACATCCGCGCGGTCGCGCAGGACCGGGGCGTCGGTGGGGGTGCGGCCCCGGTAGTTGGCGATCAGCCGGTCGACGGCCTGCGCGGCCTGCTTGGGTGGCAGGCCGTCGAGCAGGCCCGCCAGCGCGGCGCGCAGTTCCTCGTGCATGGGGGAAATTCTACGGGGCCCGGTGGCGTGCCCTGCCTGGTCAGGTGGCACGGGCCACCGCGCGGGCCAGCCGGGTGGCGGCCGCGGCGCGGGGGGCGCTGCCGCCCTCGCGGCGGCGGGGGTGGACCGTGTTGGCGAGCAGGACGAGGAAGGTGTCGGTGGCGCGGTCCAGGACCAGGCTGGTGCCGGTGAAGCCGGTGTGCCCGGCCGCGCCGCGGCCCGCCAACTCGCCCATGAAATACGGCTGGTCGACGCCGAAGCCGAGACCGGGCGGGTCGAGGAGGGCGGCGACGGCGTCGGGGCCGAGGATCCGGGTGGTGCCGTAGGTGCCGCCGTTGAGCAGGGTGCGGCAGAGGACGGCCAGGTCCTGGGCGGTGGAGAAGAGCCCGGCGTGGCCGGCGACGCCGCCCAGCGCCCAGGCGTTCTCGTCGTGCACCTCACCGCGGACCATGCCGCGGTCCGCCTTGGCCCAGGGCCGCCGCTGGTCCTCGGTGGCCGCCACGCCGTGTGGTGCCAGCGGTCCGTACGAGGTGCTGGACATGCCCAGCGGGCCGGTGACGCCGTCGCGGATCAGGGCGTCGAGCCGTCGGCCGGTGCGCTGCTCCAGGATCAGCTGGAGGGCGATGAGGTTGAGGTCGGAGTAGCGGTGGACGGGGCTCGGGCCGCCGCTCGGGGCCGCCGCCTCCCGCCACAGCAGCGCCAGTTGGGCGGCGCGGTCCCGGTGGTCGTAGAAGGGGAGCTCGGGGGCGAGGCCCGAGGTGTGGGTGAGCAGCTGCCGGACGGTGATACCGGGGGCGAAGGCGGGCAGGTCGGCCCGGACCTCGTCGTCGAGGGCCAGCCGGCCGCGTTCGACCTGCTGGATCGCGGCGATGGCCGTGAACAGCTTGCTGAGCGAGGCGAGGTCGAAGACGGTGCCGACCCGCATCGGCTCCCACAGGTCACGGGGCAGATCGAGGCCGCGGTCCCGCCCGGGGTCGTAGGCCCGGTAGCGCAGCGCCCAGCCGGCGGCGGCCTCGGCGGCGACGACCGGGCCCCGGCCGGCCAGCACGACGACGCCGGGGGCCCAGGGCGGCCGGCCCTCGGGCAGCGCCCGCACCCCGCGGACCAGCCGTTCCATCCAGCCGGGGTCCAGCCCTGCGCGGGCCGGCGTTCCGTAGGTGAGTACCGTCGCGTTCAGAGCCTGGTCCTCTCGCCTGCCGTGCTCCCGTTGCTCTCCCCCCTACGCTGCCACGGGCGGCACATTCCCAGGAAGCTCACGAGCGCCAACACGGCGCAGGAGAGCTGAACGAGAGCCATCGGCACGGCGGTCCGCTCGCCCGCGATACCCACCAGCGGGGAGGCCACCGAGCCGAGGAGGAAGGTGGAGGTGCCCAGCAGCGCGGAGGCGGAGCCGGCGGCGTGCGGGGTGCGCAGCAGCGCCAGGGTGTTGGTGCTCGGCATGACCAGGCCCATCGAGGCCATCAGGACGAAGAGGCCGGCGGCCATCGGGACCAGACCGACCGGGCCGAAGACGCCCGCGGACATCAGGAGCAGGGAGGTCGCGGCGAGGGCGGTCAGTGCCAGGCCGGTGCCGAGCACCTTGTCCAGGCCGACCCGGCCGACCAGCAGCTTGCCGTTGATCTGGCCGACGGCCACCAGGCCGACGGAGTTGATGCCGAAGAGCAGGCTGAAGGTCTGCGGGGAGGCGCCGTAGATCTCCTGGACCACGAACGGCGAGGCGGAGATGTAGGCGAAGAGGGCGGCGAAGGCGAAGGCGCCGACGAGGACGTAGCCGGAGAAGACCCGGTCGGCGAGCAGATCGCGCATGGTGCGCAGGGTCTGGCCGAGGCCGCCGGAGTGCCGGCGCGCGGGCGGCAGGGTCTCGTCGAGCTTGCGCCACACCACGAGGGTGAGCGCCACCCCGACGGCGGTGAGGACGACGAAGACCCCGCGCCAGTCGGTGAGCCGGAGGATCTGGCCGCCGATGAGCGGGGCGACGACGGGCGCCACCCCGGAGATCAGCATCAGGGTGGAGAAGAACCGGGCCATCGCCACACCGTCGTACAGATCGCGGACCACCGCCCGCGCGATGACGATGCCCGCCGCGCCCGCCAGGCCCTGCAACAGGCGGAAGGCGATGAGGAGTTCGGCGCCGGTGGCGACCGCGCAGAGGGCGGTCGCCAGGATGTAGACCACCATGCCGGCCAGCAGGGGGCGGCGACGGCCCCACTTGTCGCTCATCGGGCCGACGATCATCTGCCCCAGCGCCATGCCCGCCAGGCACGTGGTGAGGGTGAGCTGGACGGTGGCGGCCGGGCTGTGCAGGGCGGCGGTGACCTGCGGCAGGGCCGGGAGGTACATGTCCATGGAGAGCGGCGGGACCGCCGTGAGGCCGCCGAGGACGAGGGTGACGAGGAGGCTGGTGCGGCGGGACGCGGCCGGTGCTGCTGCCGCGCCCCGCTCGGCTATGGAGGAAAGGTCCTGGGTCTCGGCCGCGCCGGGCTCCGTCATGCGGTCTCCATGGTGATAGATGGCTGCACCATGGTGTCATGCACGGGACGGCTTCTGACCGGATTCGGACCGGTCCCTTCGGCCTAGGACGGACCTGCCCCGGACCTAGGGCGAACGTCCTGGATCAGACCGGCTTCAGGCCCGGATCGCCCGCTTCGGAGACGAACGAGGCGGCGGTGCGCACCGCCGCCCCGGGGGTGGTGACGGCGGACACCGTGCGGTAGTCGGCGCGGGCGGTGTCCTGGTCGAGGGTGACGGTGAGGTAGCCGCGCCGGCCGTTGTAGAACTTCAGGTGCGGGTTGGCGGCCAGGTAGGTGTCCCAGTTGGCCGGCTTGTCCGCGCCGTTCTTGCCGCTGGCGATCGAGGTGGTGACGAACTCCACCCCCGCGGTGCGCGAGCCGGGGTCCTGGAAGTCCTTCTTGATGTCGAAGGCGTAGTGGACGTGCACATCACCGGTGAGGACGACGAGGTTGTCCACACCCGCCGACTCGGCACCGGCCAGGACCCGGTCGCGGGAGGCCGCGTAGCCGTCCCAGGCGTCCATGCTCAGCTGGTAGCCGGGGCCGGTGGCGTTGCGCCGCTCGGAGAACGTGACCTGCTGCGGCAGGACGTTCCAGCGGGCGGAGGACTGCCGCCAGCCGTCGATCAGGGAGCGCTCCTGGGCGGCGCCCGTCAGCGTGCGCGCGGGGTCCCGGGACTCGGGCCCCGGGGCGTGCCAGCCGTCGCCGTAGGCCTGGTCGGAGCGGTACTGGCGGGTGTCGAGGATGTCGAACTGGGCGAGCTGCCCGTACTGGAGGCGGCGGTAGAGGCGGCAGTCGGCGCCCTGGGGCCGCTGCGGGCGGCGCAGCGGCTGGTTCTCCCAGTACGCGCGGTAGGCGGCGGCCCGGCGGATGAGGAACTCGGCGGGCGGGAGGTGGTCCTCGCTGATGTCGGAGGCGTAGTTGTTCTCCACCTCGTGGTCGTCCCAGGTGACGATGAAGGGGTGCGCGGCGTGCGCGGCCTGGAGGTCCGGGTCGGACTTGTAGAGGGCGTAGCGCAGCCGGTAGTCCTCCAGCGTGACCGTCTCGCGGTTGAAGACCGCGGGCAGTGTGCGGTCGGTGTAGTTGCGGGCACCGCCGTTCGCGCCCACCGGGTACTCGTAGAGGTAGTCACCGAGGTGGAAGACCACGTCGAGGTCCTCCTCGGCCAGGTGCCGGTGGGCCGTGAAGTAGCCGTCGTGGTAGGCCTGGCAGGAGACCGCGGCGAGCTTCAGCCGGGAGTTCCGGGCGCTACGGCCGGGGGCGGTGCGGGTGCGGCCGACCGGGCTGATCCAGCTGCCGGCGCGGAAGCGGTAGTAGTAGACGCGGTCGGGCGCGAGACCGGTGGGCTCGATGTGCACGGAGTGGTTGAACTCCGGGTGGGCGTCGGCGCGGCCCTGGCCGGCCAGCCGCTTGAAGTGCTCGTCGTAGGCGACTTCCCAGCGGACCGTGACTCTGGCGTCCGGCATACCGTTGCCGGGCTCATACGGACGCGGTGCGAGGCGGGTCCACAGCACGACGGAGCCGGGCTGCGGGTCACCGGAGGCGACGCCCAGGGTGAACGGGTTCTCGGTGATCTTCCGCGCATCGGCCTCGGCGGCGTATGCGGCGCCCGCGCCCGGCAGGTTGGTCGCGAAGGCGAGCGCGGCGGCGGCCCCGGTGGCGGTGAGGAAGCGGCGGCGGCCGAAGTGTGCGGCCGCGGCCCGGATCTCCTGCTCGTGCGGTGCGTGGTGAGTCATCTGGCCCTCCCCTGGAGGTGGTTGTCGCAGAGCCCGTAGAGGAGCCATTCCAGGGACACGGGACGGCGCGGTGCTGACCCGCGCACGACACATACATGACAGCTGGATGAGGACTGGGCCCGCACCGGACGCGGTCGGACAATCACGGCACCGGCCGTGCCTCCGTAGGATTCGGGGCATGGCTGAACTGATGGTGCGCGACGGCACCTGGACCTTCGACGGCGACGCCGTGCGCATCGTGCCGGGTCGCGAACGCGGGGTGCACAAACTGCGCCAGGATCTCGGTGAGTTCACGGTGCCGCTGGCCGCGCTGGCCGGGATCGCCCTCGAACCCGGCCGTAAGGGCGGCCGGCTGCGACTGCGGCTGCGGGAAGGCGCGGATCCGCTGCTTCAGGTCACCGGCGGCGGTCTGCCGGACGAGGCGAACCCGTACCGGCTGACCGTGGACGCCGGAAGGGTCGAGGTCGCCGAGTACTTCGTCGACACCGTACGCCAGGCCCTGATGCTGGAGCAGATACCCGACGGGCCCACCGATCGCTATCTGCTGCCCGGCCCGTCCGTACCGCTGTCGGCCGCCGGGGTGGACGGTGTCGCCACCTTCGACGGCGAACGGGTGCACCTCGAATGGCGCTGGAACACCAGCGAGACCAAGCGGGACTGGGGCCCGCGGAACTTCCCGCTCGGCGCGCTGGAGGCGGTGGAGTGGCGGGCCGCCGCCGGTCTGGAGTCCGGCTATCTCCGGTTCCGGCCGCGCGGCGCGACGGAGCGGCTCAAGCCGGAGCACGACCCCAACTCCATCGAGCTGTGGGGCTTCAAGAAGGAGAGCGGCACCACGGCGCTGCTGGCGGCCGCGGTCGCGGCGCGGCTGCCGCATCCGTCGGCCGGTGCGGGCAAGGCCCTGCCGGCGGCCCCGGCCGCGCCGCTCCCCACGGCCGCGCCGCTCCCAACTGCCGCGCCGCTCGCCCCGGCCGCTCCCCGGGCATCCGCCGCCGCCCCCGCCGAGGACCATGACGCCCTGCTGCGCCGGCTGCGTGAACTGGGCGACCTGCACCGCGACGGCATCCTCACCGAGGAGGAGTTCACCGCCACGAAGGCGGCGGTCCTGCGGCGCTTCCACACCGGCGGCTGAGTCGCGGCGGCGGCGCCCCGTCCGCCGGCCGTACGCCGTTTACGCTGCCGCCATGGCAGAGAACACAGAGGCGGCACCAGCAGCGCGGACGACGCCGATGGCACGGGCCGGGCAGGTGGGCGGTACGGCTACCGCGCCCCGGCCCACCCTGCCGGCACCGACCTCGCGGGGCGGGCAGAGCACACAGACGGCCCCGGCCGCGCAGGAGACACGGCAGGACGAGGCGGCACCCCGGCAGGTCGCCGTGGTCACCGGCGCCGGCTCCGGCATCGGGCGGGCGGTCGCCCTCGCGCTGATCGCCGCCGGCTGGACGGTGGTGCTGGCCGGGCGGCGGGCGGAGGCGCTGGCGGAGACCTCCCGTCTGGCGGGCCCGGCGGGCCCCGACGGCCCCGCGATCATGACGATGCCGACCGATGTCACCCGCCCCGAGCAGGTCGACGCCCTGTTCGCCGCCGTCCAAGAGCGCTTCGGGCAGCTGGATCTGCTCTTCAACAACGCGGGCACCTTCGGCCGCGCGGTGCCGCTGGAGGAACTGGAATACGACGACTGGCGCGCGGTCGTCGACGTCAACCTCACCGGTTCCTTCCTCTGCGCCCAGGCCGCCTTCCGCACCATGAAGGCCCAGGACCCGCAGGGCGGACGGATCATCAACAACGGCTCGGTCTCCGCACACACCCCGCGCCCGCACTCCATCGCCTACACCGCCACCAAGCACGCGATGACCGGCCTGACCAAGTCGCTCTCCCTGGACGGCCGTCCGTACCACATCGCCTGCGGCCAGATCGACATCGGCAACGCGGCAACCGAGATGACCGGCCGCATGCAGACCGGCATTCTGCAGGCGAACGGCCGGACGGCGGTCGAGCCGGTGATGGACGCGACGGATGTCGCCCGCACGGTCGTGCACATGGCCGCACTGCCGCTGACGGCCAATGTGCAGTTCGCGACGGTGATGGCCACCAACATGCCGTACATCGGGCGGGGTTGAGGGAACTACGGGGCATCGAATCCCCGTACGACCCCTGCCCACTTTCCCCTTCCGGTGGCACCCTGAGAGCCTGCCTTCGCACCCGGCCGGGCCGACCGGCCGGGGTGTGAAGACAGGCGCTTCCTCGAATCCGCACCTCTCGTCTGCCGGGCCGCCCTCGTGCGGCCCGCCCCCCGCGGCCGCGCACGCCCGCCGTACGCGGCCCCCGCAGAAGGAGTTACGCGTGAGACGAACCGCTCGCGGCATACCGGCAGTTCACGGCATACCGGCGCCGCGCCCCGCAGGCAGATCCCGGGCCGCCCTCGGCACCCTGACAGCCGCCGGTACGCTGCTCGCCCTCCTGCTCCCCACCGGTCAGGCCGGCGCCGCCCCGCAGCCCGGCCACCGCACCGCCACTGCGCAGACCACCTCCGTCGCCTTCTGGACCGCCGACCGGATGCGCGCCGCCGCTCCCCTGGACCTCGCCACACCCACGAAGCGGTCCGCCCCCGCCGCGGTCCCGCGCAGCGCCCCGCTCAAGGTGTCCCCCACCCTCCCCCGACTCCCCGGAACCACCCGCCCGTTGCCCGGGGCCCTCCCCCAGGCCGGCGGCCCGTGGACCGGCGGCGGCGCGGTCGTCAAAACGACCGGCCGGGTGTTCTTCACCTACCAGGGCCGCAACGCCTCCTGCTCCGGCGACGCGGTCACCAGCGGCAACAAGAGCACCGTGATCACCGCCGGGCACTGCGTCAAGCTCCAGGGCGCCTGGCACACCAACTGGGTCTTCGTCCCCGGCTACCACGACGGCCAGGCCCCCTACGGCAAATGGCCGGCATCCAAGACACTCGCCACGCCCCAGTGGACGGCGAGCGAGGACATCAACTACGACGTCGGTGCCGCGGTGGTCGCCCCGCTCGACGGCAAGAAGCTCACCGATGTCGTCGGCGGCCAGGGCCTGTCCTTCAACTCCGGCTACAGCAAGGCGATGTACGCCTTCGGCTTCCCCGCGGCCGCCCCGTACGACGGCAGCAAGCTCATCTATTGCAGCGGCAACACCTTCAAGGACCCGCTGTTCTCCCAGGACCACGGCCTGTCCTGCAACATGACCGGCGGCTCCAGCGGCGGCCCCTGGTTCACCTCCTTCGACGAGAAGACCGGCACCGGCCTCCAGTCCTCGGTGAACAGCTTCGGCTACCAGTTCCTCCCCAACACCATGTTCGGCCCGTACTTCGGCGACGACGCCAAGAACCTCTACAACACGGCACAGGCGTCCTGAGGCGCAACGGGGGCTGCCCGGGCATTGTCGGGGCAGCCCCTCGCCGCGCCGGGGGTCGGCGAACTCGGGTTACGGGGAAGCGGAGTTGACCGGGGCCCGTCCCATGAGGGCAGCGGCACGGGTGGCGATGTCCGCCACGATGCGGCCTGCCGGGGCGATGTCATGGACGAGTCCGGCGCTCTGGCCCGCATAGAGGGCAAGAGCCTCCAGGTCGCCCGACATGCCAGGCACCGGGACCATGTCCTGGTAGCGGGCCCAGGCCCGTCCGTCGGCGCTGCGGGCCACCACGGCGCCTTCTCCTGGGCGGTCCGGTGCGGTGGGACGGCCCGCGGCCTCCCAGGCGCTGAGCGTGGAGTTGCGCAGCGCCCGGTGCGGGGCGTCGGGCCAGCCGCCGTCGAAGCACCGGGTGTGCACCGCGTCTTGCGACACCGCCCCGATCACGGCCTGGCGGTAGACCTCGTGCGTGGCCGCCTCACACGCCGTCAGAAACCGGGTGCCCAGCCATCCGGCCTGGGCCCCCAGAGCAAGTACGGCGGCCAGGCCGCGACCGTCGGCGATACCGCCCGCGGCGATGACGGGCACCGGGTGCACCGCGTCCACGACCGCCGGCACCAGCGCCATCGTGCTGACCTCCCCGCGCACATGGCCGCCTGCTTCACACCCCTGGGCCACGATCACATCGACGCCCGCGGCAACGGCACATTCGGCCTCGGCGACGGAACCGACGGTGTGCAGGTGGACGGCGCCGGCCGGACGCACGCGAGCGGAGACGGCCGAGGGATCACCCCAGAACGTCGAGATGACGGGCACGCCTTCCGCCAGGCAGACCTCTACGAGCTCCTCGACGGGGAAGTCCAGCACCAAGTTCACGGCGAAGGGCCTGGAGGTCAGCCGCCGGACCTGCCGGATCCGGCGCACCGCCTCGGGTGCGCTCACCCACGTCAGAGCGAGAGTGCCGAGCCCGCCCGCCTCCGCCACCGCGGCCGCCAGCTCCGGGGTGGCCGCGGAGCCGATGGGCGCCTGCACCACGGGAACCTCGATGCCCAGCTGCCGGCACACAGGGGTCGTTAAAGCCGTCATGTCGTCCTTCCCCACAGAGCGCTTCGATTTCCGAATTAGCAGGCGAGGTTAGTGTTTCGGAAACCGAAACACCAGGGGTGAGCATCTGCCACGGCGGAGGGGAAACAGGACGGCGCACGGGGACGCCCGGGAGACCGCGGCTACAGGCGGGAACCCCATCGGGCGGAACGGTGGCCCTGGACCGGGCGTTTGCCCTGGTCAGGGCTATAGGGGCGGACGAGTCGGCCTGTACGCCGGGTTCTGTCGCCCCCGGTCCTTGCGGGCCGGGGGGAGACGGCCATCCATCTAGGGCTGTCGTTGCCGGCAGCCTCGTGCGGTCTACCCGCGGACTCGGGCGGGCAGCCCTCGGTCGTCCGCGCAGGGGCATCAGCCGATGCCCCCTCTTGACCTTGCTCCGGGTGGGGTTTACCTAGCCCTCCGAGTCACCTCGGAGGCTGGTGGTCTCTTACACCACCGTTTCACCCTTACCGGGGGCCGAAGCCTCCGGCGGTTTGCTTTCTGTGGCACTGTCCCGCGGGTCACCCCGGGTGGGCGTTACCCACCACCCTGCCCTGTGGAGCCCGGACGTTCCTCGGGAGGATCGTGAGATCCCCACGCGGCCGTCCGGCCGGCTCGTCCGCCGTGCCGACCATGCTACCCGTAGGGGGCACCCGTCCCTGCCAGGCCCGCTACCGGGGCAGTTCATGCTTGACCTTGCCGCAGCGGCAACGTTTCTACTGAGCGCATGAGAATCGGTGAGCTTGCAGGTCTGATCGGGATCAGCACCCGTGCCGTGCGCCACTACCACCATCTCGGGCTGCTGCCCGAGCCGGAGCGCCGGGCCAACGGATACCGGGACTACGGGCTGCGGGACGCAGTTGCGCTCGCGCGGGTGCGCCGGCTGACGGAGCTGGGGCTCGGGCTGGACGAGGTGCGGGACGTCCTCGCCGACGACGCCGGGCGCGAGCTGCACGAGGTGCTGGACGAGCTGGACGCGGATCTGGCCCGCCAGGAGGAGGAGATCCGGGGGCGGCGGGCCCGGCTCGCCGTCGTGCGGCGGCAGGCGGCGGAGCACGGCGGGCTGCCCGCCGAGGGGCCCGTGTCGGACGAACTGGCGGCGCTCTTCGCGGAGATGGCGCGTACCTCGGCCGCCCGGCCGGGCCCGGAGCCCGCCGTGGCGTCGAAGGAGCGGGAGGTGCTGGCGCTGCTCGAATCGATGGGAGGCGAGGAGGGCAACAAGCGGATGGTGGAGCTGCTCGGGGAGGCGACCGCGGCGCCGGGGGCGATGGAGCGGGCGTACGAGGTGTACGGACTGCTCGATGCGCTGGTGGACGCCGGGACGGACGATCCGCGGGTGGCGGAGGCCGCGCGGGCGCTCGCCGACTGCATTCCGGACTCGATGATCACGGAGGTCAGCGCGGAGGACTGGGCACGGGCGGCCGGGCCGGGCGCGGAGACGGACGGCGGCTTCCTGGCGGCGTATTACGCGCACTTCGCGCCCGCGCAGGCCCGTGCCGTACGCCGCGCGATCCAGCTGGTGGCGGAGCGTGCGCGATGAGCCGGGGCACCGTGCTGCGCCGGCTGGCCGCCCATGAGGGGCGGTGGCTGATGAGCCTGGGGTGGTGGGTGGCCCGGCGGCGGATCGGGGTGGCGCCGGGTGAGCGGGCCCTGGGGTATGCGGGGGCGCAGGCGGCACTCGTCTACGGGCTGACGTTCGTCTGTGTGGTGGAGACGGTCGGGCTCGGGGTGCTGCTCGCCGGCATGGCGGTGGTGCACGAGGTGATGCTGTTCGTCGATGTGTACACCGTGCTGACGGTGCTGGGGTTTCAGGCGGCGGCGGTCACCCGGCCGCATGTGCTGGGGGCGGAGGAGCTGCGGCTGCGGGACGGCCCGCGCCGGGAAATACGGATACCGCTGGAGCGGATCGCCTCGGTGCGCTACGACCTCCGGTTCGTGCGGGAGCAGCGGAAGGACGGCGGCGAGGTGGCCGAGCTGGCGGTCGCGGGGCAGACCTCGGTCACCGTCGAACTGTCCGAACCGGTGGTGGCCGTCCGGCTGTTGGGGCGGCGGGAGACGGTCCGTACGGTGCGGTTCCACGCCGATGAGGCACGGGCGGCGGTGACGGCCGTACGGGAAGGGATGGCGGCGCGGGCCGGGGTGCCGGCGGCAGAGGGGGCACCGGGTGCGGGCGGGACGCCGGAAGCGGCCGGGGCGCCTGAGCCGGGCAGGGCGCCCGAGGCCGCCGGGACACCCGAGGCAGCCGAGGCTCCCCTCAAGCAGGCGTGAAGCGGACCGGATGATGCCCCGGTTCGGCCTCGGTGAGGCGGACCGGGATGCGGTGGCCGAGGGGGAGCGCGGGGCCTTCGGGGGCGGTTTCGACGGTGCCGATGACGGCCGGGTCGTAGAGGTGGACGGTGCCGTGGGTGGGGTCCTGCTCCTGGATGTCGACGACCAGGGCCTCGAAGATCTCGCCGACCCGGTCACGCAGCAGCGCCGCCTCGACGAGGTCGACACAGGCCCGCTCCACCTGGTTGGCGCGCTGGGTGCCCAGCTCCATCTCCCGGGGCAGCGCGGGCAGCGCCGCGCGGACCCAGTCGGGCGGTGCCGCGCCGGCCGAGGCCGCCAGGCACAGTTCGGAGGTGTAGCGGTCGACCAGCCGCCGCAGCGGTGCGGTGGCATGCGCGTACGGGGCGGCGACAGCGGCGTGCAGGGCCTCGGAGGCAGCGGGCGCGGTGCCGTCGAAGACGGTGTAGCCGGCGCCGCGCAACAGGGCGGTGCACTCCTGGAGGAACGCGGCGTGCGTGGCGCGGCGCGGGTCGAGGGTGCGGATCAGCGCCGCGTACGAGGTGTGATGGGGCCAGTCGACGCCGAGCGCACGGGCGGTCAGCCGGAGCCGGGCGACCGAGCCGTCCGGCGCGGTGGGCAGCGTACGGAGGATGCCGGTGCCGGAGGCCAGCATCAGCTCGGCCGCGGCGATACCGGTCAGCAGGGAGATCTGCGCGTTCCAGGCGTAGGACGGGAGCGGGGCACGGTATCCGAGGGTGTAGCAGCCGTCGTGCTCGACGATCTCCTGCTCGGGGACGTTCAGGGATATCGCGCCCCGGGCGACCTCCCGCTCCTCCCGCAGCTGTCCGATCTCGCGCAGCAGGGCGAGGGGTTCCTCAGCCGTCCGGTCGTCGAGGACCCGCTGGACGCCCGCGTAGTCCAGTCCGGCCCGCGAGCGGACCAGCGCGCGGCGGACGGAGGTGCCGGTCAGGGCGCCGTCCGCGTCGAGGTCGAGCTGCCACAGGACGGCCGGGCGGTCCCGGTCGGGCAGCAGGCTGGCGGCGCCCTCGCTCAGCACGTACGGGTGCAGCGGGACCCGCTCGTCAGGGAAGTAGAGGGTGGCCACGCGGTGGTGCGCCTCGGCGTCCAGGGCCCCGCCCGGGGTCACGAAGGAGGCGACATCGGCGATGGCGTAGTGGACGCGGTAGCCGCCCCCGGCCTTCGGTCCGGGCGGCGCCGGGCGGCGGGACAGGAACATCGCCTGGTCGAGGTCGAGGGTGCCGGGCGGGTCGAGGGTGAAGAGGGGGAGGTCGGTGGCGTCCTCCAGGGTGTGCTCGGTCGCCACGGCGCCGTCGGCGGCCGGGATCCGCGGGGCGCGGGCCGCGCTCTCCGCCTCGGCCTGTGCCGTGGGCGGGAAGTGGTCCGGGATCTCCAGCTTGCCGCGCAGCTCATGCAGCGCGACACGCAGCGGGGACTCGGCTGCGTCGGTCACATGCATATGGAGACGGGGCATGACACCGAGCGTATGGCGGGCGGCCGCTCCCGGCGCGCCGTACGCGCGGCGCCCCGGGTCCCGGGCGCGGTCTTCGCCCGCCCGCCGCAGGCCCTACGCTTTTCCGGGGCCGCACCCCCGCCCGTACCCGCCGTGAAGGAGAACCACCGTGCTCGTGCTGTTGCCGCCGTCCGAAGGGAAGGCCTCCGCGGAGGCCGGGGCGCCGCTGGACACCGGGGCGCTGTCGCTGCCGGGGCTGACCGCGGCGCGCGAGACGGTGCTGGCGGAGCTCGTCGAGCTGTGCGCGGCGGACGAGACCAAGGCCCAGGAGGTGCTGGGGCTCAGCGACGGCCTCAAGGGCGAGATCGCCAAGAACGCGGGGCTGCGGACGGCGGGGACCCGGCCGGCCGGGGAGATCTACACCGGGGTGCTCTACGACGCCCTCGGTCTGGCGTCGCTGGACGCGGCGGCACGGAAGCGGGCCGAGCGGTCGCTGCTGGTGTTCTCGGGGCTGTGGGGTGCGGTGCGGATCGGCGACCGGATTCCGTCGTACCGCTGCTCGATGGGCGTGAAGCTGCCGGGCCTCGGTGCGCTGGGCGCGTACTGGCGGGCGCCGATGGCCGAGGTCCTGCCGGCGGCCGCCGGGGAGGGGCTGGTGCTCGACCTGCGGTCCGCGGCGTACGCGACGGCGTGGAAGCCCAAGGGCGAGGTGGCCGGGCGGACCGCGACGGTGCGGGTGCTGCAGTCGAAGATCGTGGCCGGTGTGGAGAAGCGGACGGTGGTCAGCCACTTCAACAAGGCGACGAAGGGGCGGCTGGTACGGGATCTGCTGTCGGCGGGACTCGACCCGGCGGACCCGGCGGAGCTGGTGGCGGCGCTGCGCGAGCTGGGTTACGCGGTGGAGGCGCAGGCCCCCGCGAAGAGCGGCAAGGCGTGGGCCGTCGATGTGATCGTCACGGAGCTGTAGACGGGGAGGCGGGGGTCTTCTCGGGGCCACGGCCTCTCGCGGGGCATGGCCTCGCGAGAGGCACCCTGCTGACGCGCCTGACTCCTGCCCCCCTCGTTGCAGCATGTGCAACACTCGTTGCGGAGAGTGGACAACCCGGCGCACCATGAGCGACGTGACCCGCGCCGCCTCCTCTCCCGCGCCCTCCGGCCCCTCCGTCCTGGGGCTCGCCCCCGTCATCCCGGTCGTCGTGCTGCACGACGCCGCCGACGCCGTACCGCTCGCCCGTGCGCTCGTCGCCGGCGGGCTGCCCGCGATCGAGGTGACGCTGCGGACGCCCGCGGCGCTCGACGGGATCCGGGCCGTGGCCGAGGAGGTCCCCGAGGCGGTGATCGGCGCGGGCACCCTGCTCGCCCCGGGACAGGTGGCGGCCGCCCTGGTGGCCGGCGCCCGCTTCCTGGTGAGCCCCGGCTGGTCGCCGCGGCTGCTGGGCGCGATGAAGGACTCCGGAGTGCCGTTCCTGCCGGGCGTCTCGACGGTCTCGGAGGTGGTGACGCTGCTGGACGAGGGCGTCACCGAGATGAAGTTCTTCCCGGCGGAGGCGGCGGGCGGTACGCCGTATCTGCACTCGCTGGTCTCGCCCCTCCCCCAGGCCCGCTTCTGCCCGACCGGCGGGATCGGCCGGGAGTCGGCGCCGTCCTATCTGGCGCTGCCCAACGTCGGCTGTGTCGGCGGCACCTGGATGCTGCCGGCCGACGCGCTGGCCGCGAAGGACTGGGACCGGGTGCGCCAACTCGCCCGGGAAGCGGCAGCGTTGGCGGCCTGACGGCGGTTTGTACGGGCACGGGCCCGGCGCCCCGGTCGTCCGGGGTACCGGGCCCGTACGCGTACGGCGGGTACCTGATGGCCTACGGGGGTGCCCCCGCTACCGCAGATGGGAGGTGTCGTTCAGCAGCCGTACCGAGGCGTTGCCGTCGGAGAAATATGCGACCGCGGACAGCGACGCCGCGGAGAGCTCCATCCGGAACAGCGACTCCGGCGGGGCACCCAGCGCCAGCCGGACCAGCATCTTGACCGGTGTCACATGCGTGACCAGCAGCACCGTCTTGCCCGCGTACCGGGCCAGGAGCTTGTCACGGGCGACGGCGACCCGGCGGGCGACCGACGCGAAGGACTCGCCGCCTCCGGTGGGCGCCACCCTGGCGGAGCCGAGCCAGGCGTCGAGGTCCTCGGGGAAGCGCTCGCGCACCTCGGCGAAGGTCAGCCCCTCCCAGGCCCCGAAGTCGGTCTCGCGCAGGCCCTCCTCGATACGGACCTCCAGGCCGAGCCGGGCCGCGACCGCCTGGGCGGTCTCCCGGCAGCGCCGCAGCGGGGAGCTGACGACGGCCTGGATCGAGCCCCGGGCGGCGAGCGCGGCGGCGGTCGCCTCGGCCTGCCGGCGGCCGGCGGCGGAGAGCTCGGGGTCGGTGCCGCCGCTGCCGGAGAACCGCTTCTCGGGCGTCAGCGCGGTCTCGCCGTGCCGCAGCAGGACGAAGGTCGCGGGCGGACCGAGGTCGGGGGCGCCCCAGCCGGCCGCCGGGGCACTCGGGGCCGCGTCCGCCGCCTCCGCCGACGCGGCGGCCTCGTCGGCGGCGCGGGCGGCGGCACTGCGGGCGGGCGCGGCGGCGGTGAGCGCTGCCGTGGAGTTGCCCGGCTCCCACTGCTTGCCGATCTTGCCGGCGTCCATCGCCTCGTTGGCGAGCCGGTCGGCGTGCTTGTTCTGCGCGCGGGGGATCCACTCGTACGTCACCCGGTCGGCCGGGAAAACCGACCGGGCCTCGGCGGCCAGCGGCTTCATGTCCGGGTGCTTGATCTGCCAGCGCCCGGACATCTGCTCGACGACGAGCTTGGAGTCCATCCGCACCCGGACGCACGCCTGTGGGTCGAGGGCGTGCGCCGCCCGCAGGCCGGCCACCAGCCCCTTGTACTCGGCGACGTTGTTGGTCGCGGTGCCGATGAACTCGGCGGCCTCGGCCAGCGCCTCGCCGGTCTCCGGGTCGAGGACGACCGCGCCGTAGCCGGCCGGCCCCGGGTTGCCCCGGGAGCCGCCGTCCGCCTCGACGATCAGCGTGCGTGCCACGGCCTACAGACCCGAGTCGGGCGTGCGGACGAGGATGCGGGTGCAGTTCTCACAGCGCAGGACGGCATCGGCGGCGGCCGCGCGGACGTCGTTGACCTCGGTGATGTTCAGCTCCAGCCGGCAGCCCTCGCAGCGGCGCTGGTAGAGGCGGGCCGCGCCGACGCCGCCCTCCTTCGCGCGGATCTTGTCGTAGAGCTTGAGCAGATCGGCCGGGATGTCGGCGACGGTCAGCTCGCGCTCCTTGGAGACCGTCGCGCGCTCGGCGTCGATCTCGGAGTACGCCGCGTCCCGGCGCGTGGCGGCGTCGTCGACCTTGGCCTGGATGGCCTCGACCCGGGCGGTGAGCTCGGTGACCCGCTCCTGGGCGGCCTCCCGGCGCTCCATGACCTCCAGGACGACGTCCTCCAGGTCGCCCTGGCGCTTGGCCAGCGAGGCCAGTTCGCGCTGGAGGTTCTCCAGGTCCTTGGGGGAGGTGACGGCACCGGAGTCCAGGCGCTTCTGGTCGCGGGCGGCGCGCTGGCGCACCTGGTCCACGTCCTGCTCGGCCTTGGTCTGCTCGCGGCTGGTGTCGCTCTCCTCGGTCTGCGCGGCGACGAGCAGGTCGCGCTGCTGGATGAGGTCGGCCTCCAGGGTCTGGAGCTCGGCCAGCTCGGGGAGGTTGTTGCGCCGGTGGGCGAGCTGGGTGAGCCTCACGTCCAGGGCCTGGACGTCGAGGAGGCGGATCTGGTCGGCGGGCGCGGCGTTCAGCGTGGGGCTCCTGTGGTGTGCGTCGGGGTGACGAGTCGGGTGGACGCCGCGTGGGCGGTCCAGGGGTCGGTGACCGTACGGGAGACATGCGTGCGCAGGCCCCAGTCGTGCCGGTCGGAGACCGCGTCGAGCTGGGCCGCGGCCTGCTCGCACCACGGCCATTCGGTGGCCCAGTGGGCGGCGTCGAGCAGCGCCAGCGGGCTCTTCTGGGTGGCCTCGGAGGCCGGGTGGTGACGCAGGTCGGCGGTGAGGAACGCATCCACACCGGCCGCCCGTACGTCCTCGAAGAGGCTGTCGCCGGAGCCGCCGGAGACGGCGAGGGTCCGGATCTCGCGGTCCGGGTCGCCGGCCGCCCGGATGCCCTGCGCGGTGGCGGGCAGCCGCTCGGCGGCGTGGGCGGCGAGCTCGGCCAGCGTCATCGGATGCGGCAGCTCGCAGATCCGGCCGAGGCCCCGGCGGCCCGCCGGGTCGCTCGGGTCCGGGACGAGGGGGCCGACGATGCGCAGGTCCAGGGCGCCGGCCAGGGCGTCGGAGACACCGGGGTCGGCGGTGTCGGCGTTGGTGTGCGCGACATGCAGGGCGATGTCGTGCTTGATGAGGGTGTGCACGACCTTGCCCTTGAAGGTGGAGGCCGCGACCGTCGTCGTACCGCGCAGATAGAGCGGATGGTGGGTGACGAGGAGGTCGGCACCGAGCGTCACCGCCTCGTCGACGATCTCCTGGACCGGGTCGACGGCGAACAGCACTCGGCGGACCTCCGCGGCGGGGTCTCCGCAGACCGTGCCGACGGCGTCCCACCCTTCGGCCCGCTCGGGGGGCCAGAGGGCGTCGAGCGCGGTGAGGACTTCAGACAGTACGGGCACGGATGGAAGGTTACCTCCCGGCCGTGACATGGCGTCCGGTCCTCCACCCCTGTTCTCCCACCACCTTCCCCCTTAGGGGAACGGGGGAAGGTACGGCCCGCGCCCGCCCGCACCATCCCGGGGCGGAAAGCCGGAGCACAACCGCGCCACCCGGCACCGGCGAACCGGACAACTGCCACCCTTATGCGTGAAGTACCACAACTTGCAGCGTTCGGCCGGGAGTACGAAAACTAGCTTCGGTTGCCGACTGGAGGTGACCACTCGATGACGATCTGTGCCACTGAGGACACCATGGCGCCGGCCGGCCCGCTCGCCGGGCGCCTGACGATCGCCGCCGACGGCTCGTACGCCGCCCGGCTCGCCCGGCACGACGACGCCGCCGGAAGCTGGTTTCCGGAGCGCTGGACGCTGAGCGGCCCCGAGCCGTACGCCGTGCCGCTACAGGGCACCCAGCCCGAGGAGCCGGACAGCGCCCTGCTGCCGCTCACGGACGGACGGGTGCTGATCCTGCGCCGGGTCGCCGACCGCTTCGCCGTCTCGCTGCTCTACCCGGCAGGCCCCGGGACCGGCGAACTCCTGCTGGGCGCCGTGGCGGCCCCCCGGCTGACCCTGCTGCCGCCCGCCCCCGGCGGGACCCTGGCGTACGCCCTCGCGCCCGAGGCGGAGCACACCACGCTGTGGCTGGTACACGGCGGGGCGAACGGGCCCGAGCCGGTCGCCCGGATCCCGGGACGCTGCACGGGCGGCGTGTGGCTGGACCGCGTCGGCCGACTGCTGGCGCTGGACCGGGAGTTGGACGGCCGGACCAAGACCGTGGTGGCCGATCTGGAACGGGGCGGCGAAACCGGTCTGCTGCTCCAGATCACCGAGGAGAGCAACGACCGGCTGCTGCTGGCCGATCCGGACAGCGGACTGCTGCTCGTGCACTCGGACGCCCCGGGGCACGACCGGCTGGGCTGGGGCGTACTGGGCAGCAGCCTGCCGGTGCGCTTCCCGGAGTGCCTGCGGCCCACGAAGGGGACGGCCACACCGTTCGCGGTGCAACCGGGGCAGATGCTGGCGCCGGAGAGCTGTGCGGTGGCCTTCCGGATGGCCGGGCCGAACGGCACCTGGCTGGGCGTCTGGCGGCCCTCGGGGCGGCAGTTGCGGCAGTACCCGGCACCGGAGGGCTGGCTGCCGGGGACCGGCCTGTGGACGGCGGACGGCGAACTGCTGCTGCCGTACGCGACGGAGACGGAGCCGTGCGGGGTGGCACGGATGGCCGTGGGGGTGGAGCCGGTGGAGCGGGTGACCATGGAGCCCGTGGAGCGGAAGGGGCCGGTGGAGCCGGTACGGCCTGGGGAGACGGGGCGGCCGATGGGGCCCATGGGGCCGGTGCGGCAGGTGGCGCCGACATGGACGGTGGGGCCGACGGGGAGGGCACGGCCGGTGGCACCTGTGGCAGCCGTCGACTCACCGGTGGAACCGTCACACCCGGTGGAGCCCGTGGAACCGGAGGAGGCAGTGAAGCCGGAGGGGGCCGTGGAGTCGGAGGGGGCCGTGGAGCCGGGGACAGCGTCGCCCTCCGGGGCCGGTGCCCGGAACGGCGCGGAGATTGTCCCGGATGCGGCTGATGCCGACAACCGCTCCACAGCATCTGCACAACTTCAGGCCACGGACGCGGAACCGGCGCACACCCCCGGACATCCCCAAACATGCAGGCCAGTTCCCTTGCAAGAGGCACCTCTGGCGGCCCGGCAGACCCGGTGGAGCGCGATTTCCGGCCCCGTTAGAATTTCGGGCGGGGGCTGCGCAGCCGGTTGACCGGCCACCGGCAGTGCCGCTCGGGAGCAGCCGTGGCGGTCGTCGGGCGAGGTCCCGACGCGTACAGCTGTAAGCGAACTGACGGAGTGACTCTTTTCATGTCCGAAGCCCGAACCGACACGACCCAGGCGCGCCCGCAGGAGGCATCCGCCCAGGCCGCCGAGGCCGCAAGCTCCGGCAGGCACCGTGGCCCGGCCGCCGCGGAGGAGTCCGGCTCCACCCCTCATGGCCGGCACCGCCGGGACAAGCAGACGCAGGACGCGTAGCGCCGGTCCGGCGCGCCCGGACCGGCGGACCGCACCACGGCCGTGACCGCCGCCTCGCTGGACAGCGGGCGGTGGCCACGGCCGTGGTGCGTACTCCGTCTTGTTCAGCCGCGTTTGAGGCCCAGCACCTCGGCCGCCGCGAAGGTCTCGTCCGGCGGGCGCTGTGCGTAATACGGCGTCAGCAGGTCATCGAGCTCCGCGTAGCTGAAGACGTCCTTCGCGGTGTCGAACTTGGCGGCGATCCGCGGGCGTTCGGCGATGGCGACCATGCCGCCGTGGACGACCAGCAGCTGGCCGTTGACGCGGGCCGCGGCCGGGGAGGCGAGATAGCCGACGAGCGGTGCGACATGTTCGGGCGCGAGCGGGTCGAGGGCGCCGTCCTCGGGCTCCTGGAAGCCGGCGAAGACGTCCTCGGTCATACGGGTGCGGGCGCGCGGGCAGATCGCGTTGGCGGTCACACCGTATTTGCCGAGCGCCAGCGCCGTGGAGGTCGTCAGGCCGACGATGCCTCCCTTGGCCGCGGCGTAGTTGGGCTGGCCCGCCGAGCCCGCGAGGAACGCCTCGGAGGAGGTGTTCACGATCCGGCCGTGAACCGGGCCGCCGGCCGCCTTGGCGCGCTCGCGCCAGTGCGCCGCGGCGAAGTGGGTGGTGTTGAAGTGGCCCTTGAGGTGGACGCGGATGACCGCGTCCCACTCGTCCTCGGTCATCGAGAACACCATCCGGTCGCGCAGAATGCCCGCGTTGTTGACCAGGATGTCGAGCTGCCCGTAGGTCTCGACCGCCAGCCGCACGAGTGCGCGGGCCTGGGCGTGGTCGGCGACATCACCGAGGTGGGCGACGGCGGTGCCGCCCGCCGCGCGGATCTCGGCGACGACGTCCTCGGCGGGCGCCGAGGAGGCCTCGCCGGAGCCGTCACGGCCCGGCTGCCCGTAGTCGTTGACCACGACCCGGGCACCGAGACGGGCGAGTTCGAGGGCCTCGGCGCGTCCCAGACCGCGCCCGGCGCCGGTGACGATCGCGGTCAGGCCCTCCAGTGGCTGTGCCATTCCTGTCCTCTCCAGTGGTCGCGGCACGCGGTGCGGTGCGGTGCGCTGCGAGGGGTGAACGGTGGGCGTCAGAGCTCTATACAGGTGCGCAGCGCGGTGCCGGAGCGCATCTGGTCGAGTGCGTCATTGACCTCGGTGAGCTGGACGCGGTGGGTGATCAGGCCTTCCAGGTCGATCCGGCCGGCCCGCCACAGGGCGATGGCCCGCTCGTAGGAGCGCAGCACATCCGCGCCGCCGTACAGGGACGGCAGGATCCGCTTCTCGTCGAAGAACAGCTCGAACATATTGACCTGGAAGGTGTCGTCCATGGCGCCCGCGCCGACCACGCACAGGGTGCCGCCGCGCCGGGTCATCTCGTAGGCGGTGCGGGCGGTGGCGGACTTGCCGACCACCTCGAAGACGTAGTCGAAGCCCTCCCCCGCGGTGATCCGGGCCTTGGCGTCGGCGAACTCCTCCGGGGCGACGGCCTCGGTCGCGCCGAAGCGCAGCGCGGCCTCCCGGCGGGCGGGCACCGGGTCGACGGCGATGATCTGGGCCGCGCCGCAGGCCTTCGCCCCCTGGATGACGGAGATGCCGACGCCGCCACAGCCGATGACCGCCACTGAGGAAGCCGCTTCCACTTGGGCGGTATTGAGGGCCGCGCCCAGCCCGGTGGTGACACCGCAGCCGATCAGCGCGGCGATCTCGTACGGGACGTCGTCCGGGATCGGGACCGCGCAGTTGGCGGCCACCACGACCTCCTCGGCAAAGGTGCCGGTGCCGGCGAAGCCGAAGACATCCCCGCCGGGGCGCCGGAAGTTGGGCGTCCCGGCGTTCATGAACCCGGCCAGGCACAGATGGGTCTGGCCGCGCCGGCAGGACGGACAGCTGCCGCAGGCGGGCAGCCAGCACATCAGGACGCGGTCCCCTCGGTCGAGTCCGGTGACGCCGTCGCCCACGTCGAGGATCTCGCCGGCACCCTCGTGACCGGGGACGAAGGGCGCGGGCTGCGGCAGGACCCCGTTCATCGCCGAGAGGTCGGAGTGGCACAGCCCGGTCGCCCGGATGCGTATCTTGACCTTGCCGGGGCCGAAGCCCACCGCCTCGATGTCGTCGAGGACTTCGAGCTTGTCCTGCCCTGTCTCGTGCTGTACGGCTGCGCGCATGTCACGGCTCCTCTCGTACGGACGGCCGGTCCGGGCCCGGTCCGGACCGGCTGGGGCGTGCCTGACGGATCAGCTGTGCTCCACCACGGTGTCGGCCAGCACCGGCGCGTCGTCCCGGTCGGCCGCGGTGACCGACACCAGGACCCGGCCGGGCTCCTGCCACTGGCGGATGCGCAGCGTCTCCCCTGGGAAGACCACACCGGCGAAGCGGGTCGTGTAGGACCGCACCCGTGCGACCTCGCCGCCGAGCACCGTGTCGACGACGGCCTTGAGCGTGACCCCGTAGGTGCACAGCCCGTGCAGGATCGGCCGGTCGAAGCCGGCGAGCTTGGCGAACTCGGGGTCGGCGTGCAGCGGATTCCAGTCGCCGGAGAGGCGGTAGAGCAGCGCCTGGTCGGGGCGGATGGCGCGTTCGGTGCTCAGATCGGGGGCGCGGTCGGGGAGTTCGAGGCGGGCGGAGGGGCCGCGCTCGCCGCCGAAGCCCCCCTCGCCGCGGACGAAGATCTGGGTGTCGCAGGTCCACAGGGGGCCCTCGTCGTCGGCCACTTCGGAGCGCAGCACGATGACGGCGGCCTTGCCCTTGTCGTACACGGCGGGGACGGACGAGGTCTGCGTGGCCCGGCCGCTCACCGGGAGGGCACGGTGCACGGTGACGGTCTGGCCGCCGTGCAGGACCGCGGCGAGGTCGACCTCGATGCCGGGTGCGGAGAGTCCGCCGGCGAGCGCCATCCCGCCGCCCGCGACGGTGGCGAAGCTGGGCAGGACGTGCAGCGCGCTCTCCAGGGTGTAGCGCAGTTCGTCCGGGTCGGTAGCGGGGTGCGGTTTCTCCGGAGTGGCCGCACCGGCGCCGATGCCGAGGTGGTAGAGCTGGACGTCCTTGTGGTCCCAGGCGAGTTCGGTGGTCCGCGGCTCGGCGGAGGTGGCCTTGGCGGCGTCGATGGGCATGGGGCTGCTTGCTCCTTCACCACGAGGGGAAGACCCCGGCCCGGCCGTCCGCACCGTCGACCGTGCCGGGGTCGTATCTGGTCGGCGCGGCCGCGCTCCGACAGCGCACAGGGCACACTTCTAGAACGCGTTCTAGCCGATGGCTCTCATGTATAGCCGATCCGCCCGGCACCCGGAAGCCCCCTGACGGCTTGTCAGAAAGGGGTCCCGCGGACGGCGGAGACCTCCCCGGCCGCCTCGGGCTCCCGCCTGGCACCACGCGCCCTGATCCCCACCTTCGGTGCGCGGAACCATGACATTTGTCAGAGGAGTTCATCCACATTCGCCTCTAACGCGAGCCGATCACACTCCGTAACGTCGAAGGCAGGCAGACGAGAGGCGGGGTGAGCATGGCAGTGACGACAAGGCCCGGCAGCACGGCGGAAAGGACGCGTGGGGCCGCGGCGGTGGGATTCTCCGGGGTGACCCGGACTTATGGCGCGGTGCGGGCCGTGGACGGACTCGACCTGGAGATCGCGGCGGGCGGGACGGTGGCGCTGCTGGGGCGCAACGGCGCGGGGAAGTCCACCACCCTCAATATGCTGCTGGGGCTGCTGCCGCCCAGCGCGGGTACGGTCCGGCTGTTCGGCGGCACACCGGAGTCGGCGGTGCTGGCGGGCCGGGTGGGCGCCATGCTTCAGGACGGCAAGGCCATCCCGCGGGTCACGGTCCGCGAACTGATCACCTTCGTCGCCGCCACCTACCCGCACCCCATGGACGTCACCGAGGCCCTGGAGCTGGCGGGCCTCGACGAGTTCGGCGGGCGGCGGGTGGACCGGCTGTCCGGCGGGCAGGCCCAACGGGTCCGCTTCGCGGTGGCACTGGCCGGCAACCCCGAGCTGCTGGTGCTCGACGAGCCGACCGCGGCGCTGGACGTGGAGGCGCGCCGCGCCTTCTGGCGCTCGATGCGGGCCTATGCCCGCCGCGGCCACACCGTCCTGTTCTCCACCCACTATCTGGAGGAGGCCGACGAGCACGCCGACCGGATCGTGGTGATCGACCGCGGCCGGGTGGTCGCCGACGGCAGCGGCGACGGGATAAAGCGGCGGGCCGGCAGTTCGCAGGTCTCCTTCGACCTCGCGGGCGCCGCCACCGGGCCGCTGTCCGGGCTGCCCGGCGTGAGCGCCGTGGAGGTGCGCGGCGACCGCGCGCGGCTGCGGACGGCGGACTCCGACGCCACGGTCCTGGCGCTCGCCGGGCTCGGTCTCATCCGCGGGCTACAGGTCACCCCCGCCAGCCTGGAGGACGCGTTCCTCGCGCTCACCGCCGCCGAAGCCACCCCCGGCGCCCCGGCACACACCGCCGGCGCCCGGCCCGTGAAGGAGCGCGCGTGATGCTCGACTACCTCCGCCTCGAAGTCCGCCGCACCCTCCGTGACCGGGGCTTTGTCATCTTCGGTATCGGGATGCCGGTGCTGATGTATGTGCTGATGACCAACATCGGCGTGGGTCCGGGCGGCGCCGACCGTGAGTGGAAGATCGCCTCGATGGTCGGCATGGCCGCGTACGGCGCGCTGGGTTCGGCGGTCGGCACGGGCACCGGCGTCGCCGAGGACAAACAGCTGGGCTGGCTGCGCCAGTTGCGCGTCACCCCGCTGAGCCCCCTCCGGGTGGTGGTGGGCCGCGGGCTGACCGGCTCGGTGACGGTACTGCCGGCCCTCGCCGCCGTGCTGCTGGTGGGCGCCCTGGTCAACGGCGTGCGGATGCCGGCCTGGCAGTGGGCCGCGCTGGCCGGGCTGCTGTGGATCGGCACCATGCCCTTCACGCTGCTCGGTCTCGGCAACGGCTACCGCCTTTCCGCGCAGTCCACCGGCCTGGTCAACACGGGCTGTGTGCTGCTGCTGTCGATCATCGGCGGACTGTGGTTCCCGCCCGTGCTGTTCCCCGACTGGCTCCGCTCGCTGTCCGGGTGGACGCCCGGCAACCGCTTCGCGGAGCTCGGCCGGAGCGTCACCCACGGCAGCGCACCGGACCTGGCCTCAGTAGCGGTGCTGGCCGTCTGGCTGGCACTCTTCGGCGGATACGCGGTGTACGCGTACCGTCGGGCCGCACGCACGGTGTGACCGGCGATGGCGCAGACCTGGGAAGCGACAGTGCAGCACACGGAACAACGGACCGCGGGCGGGAAGCACCCCGGCGGCGCGGACGGCACCGAGTCGTGCCGTCCCGGATGGCGGGGCAGGAAGCCGGGCCAGGGACCAGGCAAGTACGCCTTCCTGCCCTGGCTGCTGATGGGTCTGGGCGCCTTCTCCAACATCATCCAGGGGAAGTCGGGCAACCCCTGGCTGGCCGGTCTCGGGCTGCTCGTCTTCAACTCCCTCTACATCAGCGTGATCTGGACCTCCTTCAACCCGCGGCTGCGGGACTCCCGCCGCCCCTTGTACGCCCTGGGGATGCTGACCGCCGTCACCTTCGCCGTCGCGATCGGGTTCGGCGGCAACTGGTTCCTGTTCTTCCCGCTGCTGTCGCTGGCCTCCGGTACGGTGCGTGCGCTGCGCGGCAAGAAGCTCGCGCTCTGGCTGATCACGCTCAGCGGGGCGGCCGGCTATCTGACCGGCTGGCGCGACGACGACCCGTGGGGCGCGTTCGGCATCGGCTACGGCACCTTCCTGTCCGGCATGGTGACGGCCACGGTCCTGAGTCTCTTCGACACCATCCAGGAGCTGAACACCACCCGCCAGGAACTGGCCCGCAGCGCCGTCGAGAAGGAGCGGCTGCGCTTCTCCCGCGATCTGCACGACCTGCTGGGGCACACCCTGTCCGTGGTGGTCGTCAAGGCCGAGGCGGTCCGCCGGCTCGCCCCCCGCGATCTGGACGCGGCGCTCGCGCAGGCCAGCGATATCGAGGCGGTCGGCCGGCAGGCACTGACCGAGATCCGCGAGGCCGTCAGCGGCTATCGCGAGGGCAGTCTGACCACCGAACTGGACCGGGCCCGTTCCGCGCTGGAGGCGGCCGGCATCGAGCCCGTCGTACGGCAGGCCGGGCCGCCACTGCCCCCGCAGGCCGGCGCCCTGCTGGGCTGGGTGGTCCGCGAGGGCGTCACCAACACCGTCCGGCACAGCGGCGCCACCCGCTGCGAGATCGCGGTCCACGCCGACGCGGAACGGGTCCGGCTGACGATCACGGACGACGGCCGCGGCCCCCTGACCTCCGGCGCTGCTGCGGCCCCCGGCCTGGCCTGGCTCCGCGACCGTGTCCCCGGCCGCGGCGGCGCCGGGGAGAAGGGCGGCGGGGAGGCATATGGCGACCGGGGTACGGATGGCGGCGCGGAGACATACGGCAGCCGGGGTGCGGACGGCGGCCAGGAGAGGGACAACGGCCGGGAGGCGTACGGCATACCCGGGACGGCCGGCAGCGGCGGCGCGGCCCTCGCGGACGGCACCGCCGACGAGGGCGGCCCGGCGCTGCCCGGACGCTCGGGGCCGGTGGGCGGCACCGGGCTGAAGGGGCTCGCCGAGCGGCTGGCCGCGGCGGGCGGGACACTGCACAGTGGCGCGGACGGCCGGCAGGGATTCCGGGTCACGGCCGAGCTCCCGATCGGCACAGGCGACGAGGCGGATATGGAGGAGTGGACCAGGTGATCAAGGTCCTGCTGGCGGAGGACCAGGGAATGATGCGGGGCGCGCTCGCGCTGCTGCTCGACCTGGAAGCGGATATGCAGGTCGTGGCACAGGTAGCGGCGGGAGACCGGATCGTCGCCGCCGCCCTCGACGCCCGCCCCGATATCGCCCTCCTGGACATCGAACTGCCCGGCCAGAGCGGTCTGGACGCCGCGGCCGAGCTGCGCGAACAGCTGCCGTCCTGCAAGGTGCTGATCGTGACAACCTTCGGCCGCCCCGGCTATCTGCGCCGCGCCATGGAGGCCGGAGCGTCCGGTTTCCTGGTGAAGGACGGCCCGGTGGAGGAACTCGCGGCGGCGATCCGCCGGGTGCTGGCGGGCGAGCGGGTCATCGACCCCGGCCTCGCCGCGGCGGCACTGAGCGCCGGCCCCAACCCGCTGACCCAGCGGGAGCGCGATGTCCTCACCGCCGCCGTGGACGGCGCCACGGTCGCCGATATCGCCGGCCGACTCCACCTCTCCCAGGCCACCGTCCGCAACTACCTCTCCGCGGCCATCGGCAAGACCGGCACCCGCAACCGCATGGAAGCGGTACGGGCGGCACGGCAGAACGGCTGGCTGTAGGAGGCGTCCACCCCGTCCCCCGGCTCGCGACGTTCGGCGCCTCCCGCTCGCGACGCCCGGCACGCACACGCACGCCCGGCGGGGAAGGGCCCGGCGGGGACACTCGGCAGGAGATGTGCCCGGCAGGCCGTTGACCGGGCGCCCGGCAGGCCCGCCCGGCCGCCGGCGGGACCCGCCGACGGGTCAGCCGTGGGCGGTGTCCGCCCGGCGCTGCGGCAGCGCGACGACCATCAGCAGAATGCTGCCGAGCAGGACCATCGAGCCGACCTGGAAGGCCAGCCCGTAGCCGTCCGCCAGGGCCTTGGGCCCGTGGCCCGCCTCGATCCGGGCCGCGGCGATCGTGGACAGGACCGACAGGCCCAGCGCGCCGCCCATTTGCCGGGAGGTGTTGATCAGGCCGGAGACCAGGCCCTGGTCGGCGGGGTCGGCCCCGGAGGTCGCGATGGAGGCGATCGGCGTCGCGGTCAGGCCGGCGCCCAGCGCCATCAGGATGCCGGGCCCGAGGATCGTGCCGAGGTAGCTGCCGTCGACGTCCATCGTGCCCTGCCAGACCATGCCCGACGCGGAGATCACCGCACCGGCGATGGCCAGCGGCTTGGCGCCCAGCCGGTTCATCAGCCGTGGCGCGATCTTGGAGCCCAGGACGATGGACAGCGAGTGCGGGATGAAGGAGAGCCCGGCCTCCAACGGCCGGTAACCCAGCACGTTCTGCACATAGAGGGACAGGAAGTACCACATGGAGAACATCGCGGCGCCGGACAGCACCATCGCCCCGTTCGCGGACGAGACCGAGCGCAGCCGGAAGAGCCCCAGCGGCATCAACGGGGCCTTGGCGCGCGCCTCGACGACGAGGAACACCGCGACCACGACCAGCCCGGCGGCCAGCGGCAGCAGCGCGGACAGCGACCCCCAGCCGTCCGTCTCGGTCTGCACGATCCCGTAGGCCACCAGCCCGAGCCCGGCCGTCACCAGCAGCGCGCCGGGCACATCGAGCCGTCGGCCGGCACCCTGCCGGCTCTCGGTGAGCCACAGCACCGCACCGCCCAGCACCAGCGCCCCGATCGGCACATTGATCAGCAACACCCAGCGCCACGAGAGGAATTCGGTGAGCGTCCCGCCCACCAAGCCGCCCACCGCGCCACCGCCCGCGCCGACCGCCGTCCAGGTGGCGATGGCGCGGGTACGGGCCGGGCCGGCCGGGAACGACGTGGTCAGAATGGTGAGGGTGGCCGGTGAGAGCACGGCAGCGCCGATGCCCTGGACCGTACGGGCCGCGATCAGCTGCCAGGGCTCCTGCGCCAGCCCGCCCCCGAGGCTCGCGACCGTGAACAGCGCGAGCCCCAGGACGAAGATCCGCTTACGGCCGAAGAGATCGGCGGCCCGCCCACCGAGCAGCATGAAGCCCGCGAAGGTGATGACGTAGGCGTTGACGATCCACTGGAGACCGAGCTCGCTCAGGCCCAGACCGGTCCGCATGGCGGGCAGCGCCACATTCACGACGGAGACGTCCAGGATGACCAGGAACTGCCCGGAGCAGACCAGCAGCATCACCAGCCAGGCCGGCGGGGCCGTCCTCCGGCGCGCGGTCTTGGGCAGGGTGGCGGAGGTGGCTATCGGCGGCATGCCGACCATGCTTGCATTCGTCGTATGAATCCCGCATCGGTATATCGGTGCATGGGCCACCTGACAGAAGACCTAGGCCGGAAGTCGCAGGAGGGCGGGGGCTGGGGGCGGGGCTTTACGGGGTGGGGCCTTACGGGGCGAGGGGGGGGCGGCCCCCTAGGGGGTGAGAGGGCCCCCACTGGGCCAACTACCCTATTCCCGGGGCGAGTTAACGCGCAGAGCGGACGCACGGTCGAGTCCCGTCCCCCCCCACCCCCCACCACCACGGTTCCCCCCTCACCTCCGGAGCAACGTCACCACCGCCGCGCCGCCCAGGCCGATGTTGTGGGCCAGGCCCACCCGGGCGCCGGGGACCTGGCGCTCGCCCGCGGTGCCGCGGAGCTGCCAGACCAGTTCGGCGGCCTGGGCCAGGCCCGTCGCGCCCAGCGGGTGCCCCTTGGAGATGAGTCCGCCGGACGGATTGACCACCCAGCGCCCGCCGTAGGTCGTGGCGCCGTCGGCGACCAGCTTCCCCGACTCCCCGTCCGCGCACATGCCCAGCGCCTCATAGGTCAGCAGCTCATTGACCGAGAAGCAGTCGTGCAGCTCGATGACGTCCACGTCCTCGATGCCGAGGCCGCCGGCCGCGTACACCTGGCGGGCCGCGGCCCGGGACATCGGTTTGCCGACGACGTCGATGCAGGAGCCGGACGCGAAGCTCTCCTCGGTGTCCGTCGTCATGGCCTGCGCGACGATCTCCACCGCCCGGTCGGCCAGGCCGTGTTCCCGCACGAACCGCTCGGAGGCGATCACCGCAGCGGCCGCACCGTCGGAGGTCGGCGAGCACTGCAACTTGGTCAGCGGCCGATGGATGGTCTTGGCGGCGAGGATCTCCTCGACCCTGTAGACGTCCTGGAACTGGGCGTTTGGGTTGTGGGCGGAGTGGCGGTGGTTCTTGGCGCCGACGGCGGCGAGCTGTTCGGCGGTGGTGCCGTAGCGCTCCATGTGCTCACGGGCCGCGTTGCCGAAGATCTGGGCGGTGGGCGGGGTCATCTCGAAGCCGTGGGCGGCGGCCATCACTCCGTAGTGGCGGGCCACCGGCGAGGCGCTGAAGTCGCCGCCGTCCGCGCCGCCACCCAGCGCGCCCCGCTTCATCTTCTCGAAGCCCAGGGCCAGGACACAGTCGTTGAGGCCGGATGCGACGAACTGGCGGGCCATCATCAGCGCGGTCGAGCCGGTCGCACAGTTGTTGTTGACGTTGTAGACGGGGATGCCGGTCAGGCCCAGTTCGTAGGCGGCGCGCTGGCCGGCCGTCGAGGCCTGGTAGCAGTAGCCCACCGGCAGCTGCTCGACCGCCTCGTAGCCGATCCCGGCGTCCGCGAGCGCCGTGCCGCCCGCCTCCTTCGCCATGTCCCAGTACTGCCACTCGCGGGTCTCGGGCTTCTCGAAGCGGGTCATCCCGACACCGACGATGTACGCCTTGCCAGCCATGCGTGTCCTCCTGGAGGTGGCCGAGTCCGGGGAGCCGTTGGGGAGTCAGATCAGGGGGCGGGGCTCCGGGTCGCGGGGCAGGCCGAGCAGCCGCTCGGCGACGACATTGAGCTGCACCTGGGTGGTGCCGCCGGCGATGGTCAGACAGCGCGACATCAGGAAGCCGTGCAGCGCCCGTTCACCGGCACCTTCGCGCACGGCGCCGTCCGGGCCGAGCAGTTCCAGCGCCAGCTCGGCGACCTTCTGCTGGTGCGGGGTCTGCACCAGCTTGCGGATGCTGGCACCGGCGCCCGGCTCCAGCCCCGAGACCTGCTGGAGCGTGGTGCGCAGCCCGATGCAGCCCAGCGCGTGCGCCTCGGCGGCCAGCGCACCCACCCGTGCCCGCACCGAGCCGTCCAGTACGGCGGCACGGTCCAGGAGCGCTTCCAGTCCGGTGCCGAAGGTCAACTGGTCGGCCATGTGGACACGTTCGTTGTCCAGGGTGGTGCGGGCCACCTTCCAGCCGTTGTCGACCTCGCCGACCACCGCGTCGGCCGGCAGCAGCACCTCGTCGAAGTAGACCTCGTTGAAGAGCGAATCGCCGGTGATCTCCTTCAGCGGGCGGATGTCGATGCCCGGGGACTTCATGTCGACGAGGAAGAAGGTCAGCCCCTTGTGCTTGGGCGCGTCCGGGTCGGTACGGGCCAGCAGGATGCCGTGGCTCGCCCACTGCGCGGCCGAGGTCCACACCTTCTGGCCGCTGATCCGCCAGCCGCCGTCCGCGGTCCGCTCGGCGCGGGTCCGCAGCGCGGCCAGGTCCGATCCTGCCTCGGGTTCGGAGAACAGCTGGCACCACAGCAGGTCGCCGCGCAGCGACGGCAGCAGATAGCGCTCCTGCTGCTCCGGGGTGCCGTGGGCGATCAGCGAGGGGACGACCCAGGTGGCGATGCCCAGATCACTGATCCGCACCCCGGCGGCCGCCAGCTCCTGCTGGATCGCGAGCTGTTGTACGGGGCCGGCGCCCAGTCCGTAGGGCGCGGGAAGGTGCGGTGCGGCGTAGCCGGTGGGGGCCAGGGCGCGGCGTACGCCGGCGGGGTCGAGGCCGCGGACACCGTCGAGGACCGTCCGGGCCTCGGTCCGGAACTCCGTGGCCTCGGCGGGCAGTTCCAGGTGCAGCGGGCGCCGGGCACCCTCGGCGGCGAGCCGGGCGGCCCGCAGCCGGTGGGTGTCGCCGCTGCCGAGCAGCTGGCGGGCGACGGTCGCCCGCCGCAGGTGGAGGTGGGCGTCGTGTTCCCAGGTGAAGCCGGTGCCGCCGAGGATCTGGATGCAGTCCTTGGCGCAGCTGACGGCGGCGTCCAGGGCGGTCGCGGTGGCCAGCGCCGCGACCAGTCCGCGGACCGCGGGCGGCTCGTGCAGGGCGCGGGCCGCGTCCCAGACCAGGGCGGCGGCCTGCTCGCAGCGTACGAGCATGTCGGCGCAGAGGTGTTTGACGGCCTGGAACTGGCCGATGGGGCGGCCGAACTGCTCGCGGACCGCGGCGTGTTCGGCGGCGGTGCGCAGCGCCCAGGAGGCCGTGCCGCAGCTCTCGGCGGCCCACAGCACCCCGGCCAGGTCGCGGACCAGGTCACTGTCGACGGTGAGCCGGCGCTCGGCGGGCACCGGCACTCCGTGCGCGCTCACCTCGGCGGTCGGCCGGGTCGGGTCGGCGCTCTCCTGTACGCGTACGGTCAGCGTTTCGGCGTCGACCGCGAGCCAGACCGTCTCCCCGGCCCGTCGCCCGTCGCCGTGCTCCGCTCCGTCCGCCCCGTCCGCCCGATCCGCGGCGCCCGCCGTCTCCCCGCCGTCTTCCGCGTCCGCTTCCGCGGTGACCTCCGCGGCCAGCACGATCAGATCCGCGTCGGCGCCGGCCAGGACCGGGGGCGCGGTGCCGTCCAGTACATAGCCGTCGGGGCTTTTGACGGCGGTGAGCGAGCCCGGGCCGAGCGCGACGGCGCCGATGCGTGTGCCGGTGGCGAGGGCCCGTACGAGGGTGGAGGCGCCGCCGCGGTGCAGGAGGGCGGCGGCGAGGGTGGTGGGCAGATAGGGGCCGGGGAATGCGGCGCGGCCCAGTTCCTCCAGTACGACGGCGAGGTCGAGCAGTTCACCGCCCCCGCCGCCGTCGCCCTCGGGGAGATGGAGCCCGAGCAGGCCCTGAGCCGCGAGCTGGTCCCAGTACGCGGGCCGGCCGGAGCGCGCGGGCGCGGTGTCGAGCAGCTTGCGCACCGCTTCGGGCGGCACGGCCCGCGCGGCCCAGCCGCCCGCCGCCTCGGCCAGGTCACGGTGTTCCGGTGTGATTCCGATGCCCATGCGGGGCAGACTAGAACACGTTTCATTCTGACGGAAGGTCAGTTGGAAGGTTAGCGAGAAGGCCAGCTGAGGGGTCGACCAGAAGACAGTCCGGGCCCGGGGCGGCGCCGCCGCGCACATCCGCACGCACCCCAGCGTGGCGGCCGCCCCGCCCCTCCCGCCCCGCACCGGCAGCAACCGCCCCCGGCGGATGCGGGACAGGCGGGCCCCGGCGGGGATTCCCCGGAGGGGAACGGTTCGGATGCACACCGGAAACAGTCCGGTGAATTCCGCCCCGGAAGTCATTTCCCGCCCCGTCCCCCGCGCCCCCTTCCTCCCTCCCGACGCCTTCCTCCCGACACCTTCCTCCCAGTCGGCTCCCCCGCCCCCGAATTCACCGCTTTCGGGCATCCCGGAAATCACCGACGGGAAATCGACGGGAACAGTCGGGGAACGGACCGGAACCCGGCGGGAACCACCGGGAAGAGCCGGGGCGCCCGACGCGGGAAATGCGAACCGCCGTTCCGATATCCGAATGTTCCGCCCGGGGACACCCGCACTCCACCCGCGCCGCCCCGTACGGCACGATGAGCCCCTGACCGCACCACAGGAGGATGCCCATGCCCGCTCCCACGGCTCCGACCGCTCCGCAGCCGGAGATACTCGCCGCTTTCGAGGCGGCGAAGGGCTTCATGCCCGTGGACGAGGGCCTCGCCCTGTATGCGGCGGCGGCCGAGGCGGCGGCCCTCGGGCTGCCGCTGGTGGAGGTCGGCACCTACTGCGGCCGGTCCACGATCCTGCTCGCCGACGCCGCGCGCGGCGCCGGGGTCCTCGCCGTCACCGTCGACCACCACCGGGGCAGCGAGGAGCAGCAGCCCGGGTGGGAGTACCACGATGCGACCGTCGTCGACCCCGAGGTCGGCCGGATGGACACCCTGCCCACCTTCCGCCGCACCCTGCACGCCGCGGGCCTGGAGGAGCATGTGCTCGCCCTGGTGGGCCGGTCGCCGCAGGCCGCGGCGGTCTGGCAGGCCCCGGTGGGTCTGGTCTTCATCGACGGCGGGCACACCGACGAGCACGCCACCGCCGACTACGAGGGCTGGGCGCCGCATCTCGCGCCCGACGGGCTGCTGGTCATCCACGATGTCTTCGCGGACCCGGCGGACGGTGGCCAGGCCCCGTACCGCATCTACCGCAGGGCCCTGGAGTCCGGCGCGTTCACCGAGATCTCGGCCCACGGGTCGCTGCATGTCCTGCGGCGCACCGGGGCGGGCATCTGAGCGGGCTACGATCGCGAACGTGTCGAACGGCAGTTCTCTCCCCCCGCACCGCCGCCTGCGCGGCACCCTCCTCGTCGTGCTGGCCGCCGTCGTGGTCGCCGGCCTGGGAGGCTGGCTGGCCTGGCGCTCGTCGGGCCACGACGGGCCCGGAGCCGGCCAGCCCGCACCGGGCGGCCCGGCGGAAAGCGCCACCGGCCCCGGCGGCAGCCACACCCCGGGCGGCAAGGGCTCCAAGGACCACGGCCCGCGCGACAGCCTGAAGGGCAAGGTCGTGGTGCTCGATCCCGGCCACAATCCGCACAACAGCGAGCACGGCCGGGAGATCGCCCGGCAGGTGGACATCGGCAACGACCGCAAGGAGTGCGACACCACCGGCACCGCCACCAACGACGGATACGCCGAGGCGTCCTTCACGCTGGACCTCGCCCGCCGGGCCCGCACGCTCCTCCAGGCGCAGGGCGCCAAGGTCGTCCTCACCCAGGACGGCGACCGCCCCTACGGGCCGTGCGTCGACGAGCGCGCGGAGATCGGCAACAAGGCGCACGCCGATGCCGCGCTGTCCCTGCACGCCGATGGTTCGGGCGCCGGCAACCGCGGCTTCCATGTGATCCTGCCCGCCCGCGTCACGGCGGGCCCGGCCGACACCGCCGATATCGTCGGGCCCTCACGGCAGTTGGGCGAGCGGCTGGCCGGCCGGTTCCGCACGGCCACCGGAAGTGCGGCGTCCAATTACATCGGCGGCGGCAGCGGGCTCGACAAACGCTCCGATCTCGGCGGCCTCAACCTCTCCACGGTGCCGAAGGTGTTCATCGAGTGCGGCAATATGCGCGACCCGAAGGACGCCGCGCAATTGACCGATGCGCACTGGCGGCAAAAGGCGGCCCGCGGGATCACCGAGGGCATTACGGACTTCTTGACGCGCTGACCGGACCGCCGAACCCGGTTCCGGAACCCACGGATACCGGCTCCGGGACGGCGTACCGATAGCGCGCGGAAACGAACACGACGGGCCGCCGGATTCCGCGACGGGTTCCCCTTTACGATGGGTGGCCACCGCCGTGCCTCGCACTGCGCGCACCGCGACAGCGACGACCGGACCCACGAAACCGACAAAGGACCCTTACGTGAACATCCGCTCCCTCACTCGAGGCGACGGCGTGGTGATCGGAGCAGCGGTGTTGCTGTTCATCGCCTCGTTCCTCTCTTCCACCGGCGGCCCGGAGTGCTCCGGTGCGCTCGCCAAGTACTGCGAGGCCCAGGACTACAGCAGCGTCAACGCCTGGGACTCGGTGGCCGTTCTGATGAGCGTGTACCTGGCCGGGGTGATCGGCGCGGCGATCATCGTCGTCAGCCGTGCGCTGCCGCAGCAGCAGCTGCGCAAGGTCGCCGGTCTCGACGTCGCCCAGTTCGGTGTCGCCCTCACCGTCTTCGCGGCATGGACGGCGCTCTGGACCCTCATCGGTGCCCCCAGCGCCGGCGCGGGCCTGATCATCGGCCTGATCGCCACCCTGATCCTGGCCGGTGGCGCCATCGCCACGCCGCTCCTGCCGCCGCTCAAGGTCGCCCTGATCGGCGCCCCGAAGCCGCAGCCCGCCGCCCCCTACGGGGCCGGCCCCAACCCGGGTTACGGCTACCCCGGCGCCCAGCAGCAGGCGAGCCAGGGCTACGGCTACCCGGGCGCCCAGCAGCAGTCGCAGGGCGGCCAGCCGCACGGTCAGCAGGCGCCGGTGGACGCCACGGCCGGCGGCCCGGCGGGTGCCACCGCGGCGGCCGGTGCCCCGGCGGACTTCGCGCCGTTCTGGTTCGCGGTGCCCGTCGCGCGCCCCCTGTACGGCGAGGACGGCGCCCCGGCGCCGATCGCCGAACTGGCGCCCGGCACCTGGTACCTGGCGGTGGAGCAGCGCGGCGCGGCCCTGATCGCTCAGACCCAGGACGGCCGGCGCGGCGTCCTCCAGGACACCACCGGCATCCAGCGCGGCTGACACCGGACGCACAGCGGTCCTTTCGCGGCCCCTCGCCCCTGCGGGCGGGGGGCCGTTGCGCTGCCGGCGGCCGGGCCGTACAGTTCCCCGACCGATCTGACGAAGCGTCAGGTATGCATATTCAGGGTCACCGTCCGCCGGAGAGGGGCGATCGGTATGCGACTCGGACTGGCACTGGGCTACTGGGGCCGCGGCCCGGACCCCCGGCACCTCGAACTCGCCCGCGCGGCCGAGCGGCTGGGCTACGACTCGGTGTGGACCGCGGAGGCCTGGGGGTCGGACGCCTTCACCGCGCTCACCTGGATCGCCGCCCACACCACCCGGATCAAACTGGGCACCGGCATCGCACAGATGGCGGCCCGCACTCCCACGGCCACCGCGATGCACGCCCTCACCCTCGACCATCTCTCCGGCGGCCGGGTGCTGCTGGGCCTGGGGCTGTCCGGGCCGCAGGTCGTCGAGGGGTGGTACGGCCGGCCGTTCCCCAGGAGCCCGCTGACCGCCACCCGCGAATACGTGGACGTGATCCGCCAAGTGCTGCGCCGGGAAGGGCCGGTGGAGTCGGACGGGGCCTTCCACCCGCATCCCTACCGCGGCGCGGACGGCACCGGCCTGGGCAAACCGCTCAAGCCCATCACCCACCCGCTGCGCGCCGGCCTCCCCCTCCTGCTCGGTGCGGAGGGGCCCAAGAACATCGCCCAGACGACCCGGATCGCCGACGGCTGGCTGCCGCTGTACTGGTCGCCGACCCGCACCGACGTCTACCAAGCGTCCCTGTCCGAGGCCCCGGACGGCTTTCTCATCGCCCCCATGGCCCGCGCCGTGGTCTGCGACGACATCGCCGAGGGGCTGCTTCCGGTCAAGGCGATGCTCGGCTTCTACATCGGCGGGATGGGGCACGCGGCCCGGAACTTCCACGCCGATCTGATGGCCCGGATGGGCTTCGAGGAGGAGGCCCGCCGGGTGCAGCAACTCTTCCTCGAAGGCCGCAGACAGGAGGCGGTGCAGGCCGTTCCGGACGCCTTCGCCGATGAGATCTCGCTGGTCGGGCCGCGCGAACGGATCGCGGAGCGGCTGGAGTTGTGGCGCTCCGGCCCGGTCACCGACCTGCTGGTCACCGCCCCCGACCCGGACACGCTACGGGTCCTGGCCGAGCTCAACTCCTGACGGCCGCGGGCGGCTCATTGGAACGAGGCCCACTCCAGCCACCGGTCGAGCAGTGCGCGCTCGCCCAGCACCTCGACCCGGTCGCTGTCGGCGGGCAGCCGGCGGTAGAGCACCCCGAGGAGGTCGGTGAGCGGGCCGCGCACCGCGACCGCGGCCTTCTCGTGGGCGCGGCGGTGGACGAACCGCTCACCGGTGAGGTCGAGGAGCCACTCGGCGTTCAGCTCGGGCGGGGTGTCGGTGGCGTGGAGGTGGAGGGTGCGGCCGGGGCCGAAGAGCTGCTCGCCGCGCTCCGTATGGTGCGCCGTGACCGCTGGCAGGGCGCACAGCTGAAGCCATTCCTCCAGGCAGTCGGCGGCGACCTCGGGCGGGACGTCGAAGGCGGCCCCCGCGGTGAGTGCGGCGTCGGCGCGGTGGATCACGGTCTCGTGGGTCATCCGGCGGGCCCAGAAACCGGCGCGCTGTACTGGCGACCAGGTCCAGACCTCGGTGTCGGGGCCGGCCTCGCGCAGCGCCGCCACGGCCTGTTCCACCCCGGCCGCGAGCCAGGCGTCCAGCGCCGCCGCGTCGTCCTCCTCGGGCCCGTCCCCCTCGGGGATGTCACCCTCCTCGATGTCCGTGGCGGACCGGGTGGCGACGAGGGTGCCGACCCAGCGGTGTGCGCCGCCCACATGCCGCGCGAGGTCGGCCAGCGTCCAGTCCGGGCAGGTGGGCACGGTCGCGGACAGATCGGCGTCGCGCAGTATCTCCCGGAACTTCGTGGTCTCGTCCAGGAGATGGGCGCAGTAGGCGTCATGGCTGAGTGAGCCGTGGAGAGTCATGCGGCGCACAGTAGCGGCGCTTCCCCGGCTCGGCCTCCGCATTTCGCACGGAGGCCGGGACTGCCGGCGGCCGCTTCCCGGTGACCCGTACGGATGGTCCGTAGGGGGCGGTCCGTACGGGCTCCGGGCCCGGCAGCAGCCCGTAGGGGACGGCTGCCGGGGCCCGGCCGGGTGCGCTGACGGTCGCCGGTCTACCGGCAGCAGTCCGGATCGAGCCCCGTCGGCAGGTGCTCGCCCCCGAAGACCGTGGTGGTGGCCTCGTCGCCGCCCAGGGCGGCCACCGCGAGCAGCAGCGAACCGGCGGTCCAGGAGGTGCGTTCCTGTGGCCAGATCGCATCGTCGTCGAAGACGTAGCCGGTCCAGTACATGCCGTCGTCGGCGCGGAGGTGCTGCATCCACTTGAGGATCTGTACGGCCCGCTCGGACTCCCCCATCGCCCACAGGGCGAGCGCCAGTTCCGCGCTCTCGCCACCGGTGACCCAGGGGTTGGGCAGCACACAGCGCACGCCCAGGCCGGGCACGACGAACTGCTCCCATTCCGCGTCGATGCGCTCACGGGCCTGCGCGCCGCGGACGGCGCCGCCGAGGATCGGGTAGTACCAGTCCATGGAGTAGCGGGACTTGTCCAGGAACCGCTCGGGGTGGCTGCGTATCGCATGGCCGAGGCGGCCGACGGCCAGCTCCCAGTCGGGCTGCGGCTCCTCGCGCTGCTCGGCGAGCGCCAGCGCACAGCGCAGCGCCTGGTAGATGGAGGACGAGCCGGTCAGCAGGGCGTCGTTGACGGGCGTGCCGTCGTCCTCGCGCTTCCAACCGATCTCGCCGCCGGGCTGCTGGAGCTCCAGGACGTACTCGGTCGCGGCATGCACCGCGGGCCACATGCGGTCGAGGAAGGTCTCGTCGCCGGTGGACAGGAAGTGGTGCCAGACGCCGACCGCGAGATAGGCGCAGAAGTTGGTCTCCCGGCCGCGGTCGGTGGGTTCCCCGGCGTCGCCGTCGGCGTAGGCCGCGTACCAGGACCCGTCCGGGTTCTGGTGCCGCGCCAGCCAGTCGTACGCGGCCTCGGCACGCTCGTGTTCACCGGCCGCGTCCAGGGCCATGGCGGCCTCGGTGTGGTCCCACGGATCGAGGTGGTGGCCCCGGAACCAGGGGATCGCGCCGTCCGTCCGCTGGGTCGCCAGGATGCCGGCCACCGTGCGGGCGGCCTGCTCGGCGGTGAGCACCCCCGGCAGGACGAGCCGTTCGGTACGCCCGGGACTTGTCACTTGGCGGCCCCGGCGGAGCGCTTGGCGGAAGCCTTGACGGCGGGCTTGGCACCGGACTTGGCGGGGGCCTTGGCGCCGGACTTGGTGCCCGGTGCGGCCTTGCGGGCCTTCGCGGTGGTCCCGGCCGCCGGCTCGGCGGCCGGGGTGGAGGCGGCCTCGCCCGCCTCGGCGGCGGCCGGCTGCGGCAGATGCGGCTTGGTGGCGTAGACGACGAAGCTCTTGCCGATGACGGGGTTCAGCGCCCGCTCGGCGAGCCGGGTGGCCAGCGGCTTCTTCATGATGTCCCAGACCAGCAGCTTGTGGTACGCCTGCACCGGCAGCGCCTTGTCGTTGTCCACCCCGAAGGCGCACTTCAGCCACCAGTAGGGGCTGTGCAGCCCATGTGCGTGGTGGGTGCCGTACGGCTCCAGACCGGCCTCCCGCATCTTGCCCAGCAGCTCGTCGCCGCGGTAGATGCGGATATGGCCGCCCTCGACCTCGTGGTAGGCGTCGCTGAGCGCCCAGCAGACCTTCTCGGGGCCGTAACGGGGGACGGTGACCGCGATCCGGCCGCCGGGGCGCAGCACCCGGACCATCTCGGCGAGCACGCCCTTGTCGTCCGGGATGTGCTCCATCACCTCGGAGATGATCACGACATCGAAGCTGTCGTCGGGGAACGGCAGGTTCAGCGCATCGCCTTCCATGGCGGTGGCGGAGGCGCCCGCCGGGGCCTCACCCGCCTCCTCCATCGCGGCGAACCACTTGGCGACCTCGCGGATCTCCTCGCCGTTCTGGTCGAGGGCGACGACCTGCGCGCCGCGCCGGTAACACTCGAAGGCATGCCGGCCGGCGCCGCACCCCAGGTCGAGCACACGGTCGCCGGGAGCGAGCGGGAAACGGGAAAAGTCGACGGTCAGCACGGCGTTCTGCTTTCGTCCGGCGGTTGGTGGCGGTGGTGGCTGCGGAAGGAAGTACGGGCCGGTCGGGCCACTAGGCGTGCCCGGCGGCACTCGGCGCGTTCGCGGTGCCGGCGGCCCCGCCGGACGCTGCCCCGGGGAGGGTGCGGGCGCCGGCCCGGCCTCTCTGGAGGGCGATGGCCTCGCGGTAGCGCTCGGCGGTGCCGAGGGCGGCCTGCCGCCAGGTGAAGCGGGCCAGCACCCGCTCCCGTCCGGCCGCGCCGAGCCGGCGGCGCAGCGTCTCGTCGCCCAGGAGGCGGAGCAGTCCGCCCGCCAGCGCACCGGCGTCACCCGGGGGCACCGCGAGACAGGTCTCGCCATCCGGGCCGGCGACCTCGGGGATGGCGCCGCCGGTGGTGGCCAGCAACGGCGTGCCGGTGGCCATCGCTTCGGCGGCGGGCAGCGAGAAGCCCTCGTAGAGGGAGGGAACACAGGCGATCTGGGCGCTGCGCACCAGGTCGACGAGTTCGGGGTCGCTGATGCCCTTGACGAACTCGATGGCGCCGGACAGGCCGAGCCGCTCGATGGCGGCGGCGACCGGCCCGTCGTCGGCGCGCTTGCCGACGACGACCAGATGCGCGTCGGGCTGTTCGGTGCGCACCTTGGCGAGCGCCTCGACGAGGTGGATCAGGCCCTTGAGGGGGACATCCGCGCTGGAGGTGGTGACGATCCGGCCGGGCACCTCGGGCACCGAGGCATCCGGTGAGAACAGGTCGGTGTCGGCGCCGATATGCACCACATGGATCCGGTCGGCCGCCACCCCGAGGTCATCGACGATCTCCTGACGGGAGGAGCCGGAGACGGTCAGCACGGACGGCAGCCGCCGGGCCACCCGCTTCTGCATCCGGGTGAAGCCGTACCAGCGGCGCACGGAGGCCCGGCGCTTCCAGCCGCCGGCGGCCGCCAGGTCGAGGCGGCGGTCGACGGTGATGGGGTGGTGGATGGTGGTGACCAGCGGGGCGCCGAGGGCGCCGGGGCCGCCGAGCAGGCCGTAGCCGAGGGTCTGGTTGTCGTGGACGACATCGAACTGGCCACGGCGGGCGGCGAGATGGCGCCGGGCCCGCAGCGAGAAGGTCAGCGGCTCGGGGAAGCCGCCGGTCCACATCGTGCCGACCTCAAGGGCGTCGATCCAGTCCCGGTACTCGCCGCGCTTCGGCGTACGGAACGGGTCCGGCTGGCGGTAGAGGTCCAGGCTGGGCAGCTCGGTGAGGGTCACCCCGTCGTCGACGACGGGGTAGGGCTGGGCGCCGATGACCTCGACGGAGTGGCCGAGGCGGGCCAGTTCGCGTGAGAGGTGCCGTATGTAGACGCCCTGTCCGCCGCAGAACGGGTTCCCCTTATACGTGAGCATCGCGATCCGCAGGGGACGCTCGCCGTTCGTCGGGGCGGAGGCCGGGGTGGCCTCTGCGGGGCGAGGCGCGGCTGCCTGGACGGCCTCTGCGGTCACGCTCGGCCCCCTTCTCACTGGACTTTCGCCGGAGCGTAACCGCTGGCGGTAATCTAGAACAAGTTTCAGAACTGATTGGCTACTGATCAGTTCACCGAGCTTCGAATCTACCGGCCGAGAACGAAGCGAAAAGAGCCGCACCAGGTGATTCGCGCCACCACCCGCCCCCCTGCCATGCTGTGCCGAGCACACCACCGGCACTCGCCGCATCGCGGACGGAATGCCACGGAATGGGAAATATGACTACGGAATCCAAGGCGGCCAGACCGACCCTTCCCGCGAGTCCTCCCCTGACCGAGCGTCAGGAGGCCCGGCGCCGCCGCATCCTGCACACCAGCGCCAAGCTGGCGTCCCGTGGTGGCTTCGACGCCGTGCAGATGCGCGAGGTCGCCGAGTCCTCGGGGGTCGCGCTCGGCACCCTCTACCGCTACTTCCCCTCCAAGGTGCATCTGCTGGTCGCCACCATGCAGGACCAGCTCCAGCACATGCACGAGACGCTGCGCAAGCGCCCGCCGTCGGAGCAGGACCCTGGTGCACGGGTCGCCCAGACCCTGATGCGGGCGTTCCGCGCGCTCCAGCGTGAGCCGCATCTCGCGGACGCGATGGTGCGCGCACTGACCTTCGCGGACCGCTCCGTCAGCCCCGAGGTGGACACCGTCTCCCGGCTGACCACCGCGATCATCCTCGACGCGATGGGCCTGGACGGCCCCGCCACCCCCGAGCAGCTCTCCGCGGTCCGCGTCATCGAACACACCTGGCACTCGGCCCTGATCACCTGGCTCTCGGGCCGCGCCTCGATCGCCCAGGTGAAGATAGACATCGAGACGGTGTGCCGCCTGATCGAGGTCACTTCGGGGGAACGGGAGAGCTGAGGCCGGGGCGCGGGGGCCGCGCCGGGGGCGCGCCGTGGGCCGGGCCGGGGCCGCGAGCGTCAACCTGGCGGCGTTGACCTGTCTCACGTCGCGGTGCCGTGAGCGTCAACCCGGCGACGTTGACCTTCCTCACGTCGCCGGGCCGTGAGCGCCACCCGGCGACGTTCACCCCGCCTCGCCTCTCCGCGCCGCGCCGACAGCGCCCACTGCGCGCTCACTTCGCGGGGCCCGCGCGCGTTAACGCCGCCTTCGCCACGGGTAGTTGGCCCGCAAGGGACCCACCGGCCCCCTACGGGACTCCGCCCCACGCCCCCTACGGGCGGCCCCGGCCCCGGGCCGTCGCTCATTCCTCCGGCGGGAAGACCGCCTCGCCGCTGTCGGCCACGGTGAGGGTGATCGCTTCCACGGGGCACCCCTCGGCCGCGGCCAGCACGCTCTCGGCGGCGTCCGTCTCCGGCGCCGCCGGATGCGACTGCCGCGCCGAGTCGAGGCGGAAGCCGTCCGGCGCCGCCGCGGCACACATCCCCGACCCGATGCAGACGCTCCGGTCCACCACCACCTGCCAGCGGTCCCCCATCAGGCACCCGCCGGCAGATGGATCATCTTGTGCTCCAGGTATTCGCCGAAGCCCTCGGGCCCGAACTCCCGCCCGATGCCGGAGTTCTTGTAGCCGCCGAACGGGCCGAGCATGTCGATGCTGAAGGTGTTCACCGAGTACGTACCGGTGCGCACCTGCCGGGCGATCTCGATGCCGTGGTCGACATCGGCCGTCCACACCGAGCCGGAGAGCCCGTAGTCGGAGTCGTTGGCGATCCGTACCGCCTCCGCCTCGTCGTCGTACGGCAGCAGGCAGATCACCGGGCCGAAGATCTCCTCACGAGCGATCCGCATGGAGTTGGCGACCTCGCCGAAGAGGGTCGGCTCGACGTACCAGCCCGTGGTCTGCCCCTTGGGGCGGCCGCCGCCGGTCAGCACCTTGGCGCCCTCCTGCTGTCCGACCGCGATGTAGTCCAGGGAGCGCTGCTGCTGACGGCGGGCGACCAGCGGGCCGACTTCGGTGGCCGGATCCAGCGGGTCGCCGACGGTGAGCGCCGAAGCGGCCGCGGTGAACCGCTCGGCGATCTCGTCATAGTGGCTGCGCGGGGCGAGAATCCGCGTCTGGGCCACACACGCCTGGCCGTTGATCATCCAGGCGAACGGCACGATCCCGGCCACCGCCGCGTCCAGATCCGCGTCCGGCAGGATCACCGCAGCGGACTTGCCGCCGAGCTCCAGCGTGACCCGGCTGAGGTTGCGGGCCGCGACCTCCATCACCCGCTTTCCGGCCGCCACCGAGCCGGTGAACGACACCTTGTCCACCCCGGGGTGCCCGACGAGGTACTCGCTCACCTCGCGGTCCGCCGGCAGGATCGACAGCACCCCCGCCGGCAGCCCGGCCCCCGTGGCGATCTCCGCGAGCAGATACGCGTCCAGCGGGGTCTCCGGTGACACCTTCAGCACCACCGAGCAGCCGGCCAGCAGCGCCGGCGCGAGCTTGGCTGCGGCGGTGAACTGCGGGACGTTCCACGGCACCACGGCCGCGACCACCCCGGCCGGTTCCCGCCGCACCAGCAGCGGCCCCAGCACCCCGCCCCGCCGCTCCTCGAACGGGAAGTCGCGGGCCACCGTGAGCGCCGCGTCCCACACCAGCATCGCGGCCAGCGACTGCACCATGACGCCGGAGGTGAACGGGGTGCCGTTCTCCGCGCTGATGACCTTGGCGATCTCCTCGCTGCGCGCCGCGAAAGCGTCCTTGATACGGGTCACCACCGCGATCCGGTCCGCCAGCGGGGCGTTCGCCCACACCCCGGACGCGAAGGACGTACGGGCCGCGGCCACCGCACGGTCGACGTCGGCCCGCGAGGCGTGCGGCACCCGGCCGATGACCTGTTCGGTGTGCGGCGAGACGACCTCGATCGTGTCCCGGCCGGCCGGATCGACCCACTCACCGCCTATGTAGAGCTTTCCGTGCTCGACGAGGTCGCTCATCGCTGCCGCCTCCTGCGGGTCGGCCGCCTGTTCCGGCGGTCCCTGCCGGTTCGCTGTCGTTGCCGGTTCGCTGTCGTTGCCGGTTCGGTGTCGTTGCCGGTTCGCTTTCGGTACCGGTTCGCTGTCGTTGCCGAGGTGCCTCGGGCACGGTTACTGACGAGGCATCAGGCGACTCATTCCTCAGGAACTGATACCAGTTCTAGTTGGAGGAGTCCACGGCACCGGCCGAATCCCAACTCACCCTGTCCGGAGGGGTACTTCAAGCCGCTTTGAAACCAGTTCTAGTTATAGTGAGGCCGGGTACCGGGTGTATGCCACACCGAGAGGGGACCGGGATGACCGCGCAGGTGACCGACCACAAGGGCGGGGTGTGGAGCATCGCCGTCCCCATCCCGGACAACCCGCTCGGCCACACCCTCGTCCACCTCCTGGAGACCGACCGCGGGCCGGTGCTCATCGACACCGGCTGGGACGACCCGGACTCCTGGGACGCCCTCGTCGCCGGCGTCACCGCCTGCGGGTTCGCCCTCACCGACCTCCACGGCGTCCTGATCACCCACCACCACCCCGACCACCACGGCCTGTCCGCCAAGGTCCGGGAGGCCGGCGGCGCCTGGATCGCGATGCACGCCGCCGACACCGCGGTGGTCCGCCGCACCCGCGCGGCCGAACCGGGCCAGTGGCTCGACTACCTGCTCGCCAAGCTCACGGCGGCGGGCGCACCGGACGACCATCTGGCGCCCCTGCGGAAGGCCCGCGCCACAGGGAACGGCCGGAAGCTGCCCGGCCGGCAGGCCGCGCTGCCGGACCGCGGCATCGACCCCGGCGAACTGCTCGACCTGCCGGGGCGCCGGGTACGCGCCATCTGGACGCCCGGACACACCCCCGGCCATGTGTGCCTCCACCTGGAGGAGGAACACCCCTCGGCACGGACGCCCGGTTTCGGCCGGCTGTTCTCCGGCGATCACCTCCTGCCCGGCATCACCCCGCACATCGGCCTGTACGAGGCCCCGGACGACGAGGGGAGTCCGCCCGGCCCGCACGGCATGGAGGGCTCGGGGGAGGACACCGACCCCCTGGGCGACTACCTCGACTCCCTCGAACGCGTCGGCCGGCTCGACCCCGCCGAGGTCCTGCCCGCCCATCAGCATGCCTTCACCGACGCCGGCGGCCGGGTGCGCACGCTCATCGCCCACCACGAAGAGCGGCTGGCCCAGCTCAGATCCCTGCTCCAGGAACCCCGCACCGTCTGGCAGCTCGCCATGGCCATGGAGTGGAACCGCCCGTGGGAGCAGATCCCTTACGGATCCCGCAACATCGCCGTCTCGGAGGCCGAGGCCCATCTGCGCCGGCTGGTGAAGCAGGGGCGGGCGGAGTGGGTGCCGGGGTCGGATCCGGTGCGGTATCAGGCGGTGTGAGGGGGCGGGCCTCTCGCGTTGCCGCTGTCCTGGTTCGTGCAGCTTCTTGTTGCTGTGTACCCGGCGGCCGGGGGCGGGGTCGGGGCCGGCCGGTGCGCGGCCGGTTCGGTGACCGACTTCCGGTCCCGCCCCGTGCGCGGACCCCGCCGTGCTCGCGCCCGGCTCCTGCCCTGCTCGTGCCCGGTGCCCGTCCGTCCGCCCATACCCGGCGCCGGTGCGCCCGTCCTGTGCGCGGCTCGCGCGCCGCTCCGCCCCGCTCGTGCCGGATTTCGTCGGCTCGTACGTGCGAGCGAGCGCCCGCCGGGTGCCGGTTAAGGTGTGCGGGACAACTTCATCCGTACCCGATCGGGGGAAGCCGGTGGAAATCCGGCGCTGACCCGCAACCGTGAGGACGGCCCGTCCGTACCGCGCCGGCTGGCCCGGCAGGACGGCCGTACGAGCCGGAACACCCGAGGGGGCACGACCAAGGCTCCCGCCACCGGAACCGTCCGCCACAGGGGCGGCCGGTGCGCGGCACCGTCGAGGTATACGGAGCTGAGCCCGGTGCCGTCGCGTCCGCGATCCAAGGGGATCGCCGCGCGGGCGGTCGGCCGAGCACGGCTGCGTACATCGCCGCGACCCGACCCGAGAGGCACCGACCCGATGGCCCCCATGGCTTCCATGGCTCACCAGGCCCCCCTGACGCACCCCGTCGCCTTCCTGGCGCGCCGCGCCGCCACGGCGCTGGCGGCCGCGGCGGTGCTGGGCGCGGCCGCTGCCCCCGCCGCGTACGCCGACGACGCTGCCCCGTCCGCGTCCCCCAAGAAGCTGCCGGACGGCCTGTACGGCACCAAGGACCCGCAGTACGACGGGGTGTGGCGGCAGTCGCTCGCGCTGCTTGCGCAGGACACGGTGGGGGTGCGGCCGGCCGCGTCCGGCGTGCGCTGGCTGGTCGGGCAGCAGTGCGCCGACGGCGCGTTCACCGCCTTCCGCGCCGAGCCCGGCAAGTCCTGTGACGCCAAGACCATGCGGGACACCAACCAGACGGCCGCCGCGGTGCAGGCGCTGGCCGCGCTCGGCGGGCACGGCGACTCCGTGCAGAAGGCCGTGGGCTGGCTGAAATCGGTGCAGAACGACGACGGCGGCTGGAGCTCGATGCCCGGTTCGGCCAGCGACGCCAACTCCACGTCCGTGGTCATCGGCGCGCTCGCGGCGGCGGGTGAGAAGCCGCGGTCGGTGACCTCGAAGAAGGGCGGCAAGACCCCGTACGACGGGCTGCTCACCTTCCAGCTGGGCTGTGACGCGAAGGAGGGCGAGCGCGGCGCGTTCACCTTCCAGCTCAAGGGCGCCGCCCCGAACGCCGACGCCACCGCGGCCGCCGCGACCGGAGCGCTCGGCAAGGGCTTTGTCGTCGAGCCCGCGGACCAGCGGGCAGACGCCCCGGTCAAGCCGCTGAACTGCAAGGACGGCGGGGACGCGAAGAAGGACGATCCGGAGCGGGCCGCGGCGGGCGGCGACGCCTACCTCGTCGCGCAGCTCGACAAGAACGGGCAGCATCTGCTCTCCGCGATGCCGGGCGCCGAGAAGCAGCCCGATGTCGGCAACACAGCCGACGCCGTGGTGGCGCTGGCGGCCGGCGGGCACGGTGCCGCTGCCGCCAAGCCGCTGAAGTGGCTGGAGAAGAACGCCACGGACTGGGCCAAGCAGAACGGGCCCGCCGCCTACGCCCAGCTGGTGCTGGCCGCGCACGCCACCGGCACCGACCCGCGTTCCTTCGGCGGCACCGACCTGGTGGCCGCGCTCAACGCCACCGGCCCCGAGCCGGCCGCCGCGGCGCAGAAGGACACCGGGGACGCCGACGACACCACGGACGGCGGCGGCATCGGGGTGTGGTGGGTCATCGGTGTCGGCCTCGCCATCGGCGCCGGTATCGGGTTCCTGCTGAGCAGCCGTAAGAAGAATCAGCTCTGATGCGGCGGACCAGGATCGCCGGCGCCGTACTGCTGGCCGGTACGGTCACCGGCCTGGCCGCCGGGCCCGCGCAGGCGCAGGAGTACCGCTACTGGTCGTTCTGGGACGGCAAGGGCAGCTCCTGGGCGTATGCCACCGAAGGGCCGGCCACTCAGCGGCCGGCCGACGGCGCGGTCGAGGGCTTCCGCTTCACCGTCGGCGCCGACTCCGCCGGGGCCGGTAAGCCGCGCCCGGCCGCCGACTTCGACGCGATCTGCCGCGACACCCCCGCCAAGGACGGCCGCAAGCGGATCGGCATCGTGCTGGACTTCGGCACCGCGGCGGACGCGCCCGCCGGCGAGCGGCCGCCGGCGGCGAGGTCGGAGTGTGCGCAGGTGCCGGAGGACGCCTCGGCCGGCGAGGCGCTGGCGGCGGTCGCCCGGCCGCTGCGCTATGACGCCAACGCCCTGCTGTGTGCCATCGCCGGCTACCCGAAGGCGGGTTGCGCGGAGGCGGTGAACGGATCGAAGGACGGAACGAAGGGCCGAGCGAAGGGTTCCGCGTCCTCCGCTGCGCCGTCCGCGGGGGCGGCGCAGGACCGTGCCGACGGGGGCGGTGGAAGCGGCGACGGGGGACCGTCCGCCGGACTGCTGGGCGGGGCCGCGGCCGTTGTCGCCCTGGGTGCGGCAGCGGTGTGGCAGGCACGCCGCCGACGCGGATGAGCGCCCCGCAGGCGACCCGTACCACCGCGCTGCACGCCGGCGCCTGGTGGCTATGGGCGCTGGGCCTGGCCACCGCGGCCTCCCGCACCACCGATCCGCTGCTACTGGGGCTGCTGGTGGGCGTGGCCGGGTATGTCGTCGCGGCACGTCGTACGGATGCGCCCTGGGCCCGTTCGTACGGCGCGTTCGTCAAACTCGGGCTGGTGGTGATCGTCATCCGGCTGGTCTTCGCCTTCTTCCTCGGCTCGCCGATCCCCGGTACGCACACCCTTGTCACGTTGCCCGAAGTACCGCTGCCGGACTGGGCGAAGGGCGTCCGGATCGGCGGCCGGGTCACCGCGGAGGGCATGGTCTTCGCCCTGTACGACGGACTGAAACTGGCCACTCTCCTCATCTGTGTGGGCGCCGCCAATGCGCTCGCCAATCCGGCCCGGCTCCTGAAGTCCCTGCCCGGTGCGCTCTATGAGGCGGGCGTCGCGGTCGTGGTGGCGATGACCTTCGCCCCGAACCTGGTCGCCGACGTCCAGCGGCTGCGCGCCGCCCGCCGGCTGCGCGGGCGCCCCGACCGCGGGGTCAAGGCACTCCTCCAGGTCGGACTGCCGGTGCTGGAGGGCGCGCTGGAGCGCTCGGTGGCGCTGGCCGCGGCCATGGACGCCCGCGGTTACGGCCGCAGCGCCCAAGTACCGCCCGCCGTACGCCATCTCACGTCCGTGCTCACCCTCGGCGGGCTGCTCGGTGTCTGCGCCGGAACTTACGGGCTGTTGGGGGACACCGGAGGCGGCTACGGGCTACCGCTGCTGCTCGCCGGGCTGGCGGCGGCACTCGCCGGGTTGTGGCTCGGTGGCCGCCGTTCGGTGCGCAGCCGCTACCGGCCCGAGCGGTGGGGCGCCCGCGCCTGGCTGGTCGCGGGCTCCGGCATGGCCGTCGCCGCCCTGATGATCTGGGCGAACGACTATGCGCCGGCCGCGCTGCATCCGCCCGCCGTCCCGCTCACCACCCCCGTTCTTCCCCTCTGGCCGGCCGTTTCCGTTCTCGTGGGGCTGCTGCCCGCGTTCGTCGCCCCGCTCCCGTCGAGCGCGGACCGGGCCGGGACCCGTGTGGCGTCCCGTGGAGGTGGCCGTGCCTCTGATGTCGATCCGTGTACGAAGGAGCCCACCCCGTGATCCGGTTCGAGCAGGTCTCGGTCACCTACGGCGATGCCGCGGCGCCCGCCGTCCAAGGCGTCGACCTGACCGTCCCCGAGGGCGAACTGTGTCTCCTGGTCGGCCCCTCCGGCGTCGGCAAGTCCACCGTCCTGAATGCCGTCTGCGGCCTCGTCCCGCACTTCACCGGCGGCACCCTGCACGGCCGGGTCACCGTCGACGGCCGGGACACCCGCACCCACAAACCGCGTGAACTGGCCGATGTCGTCGGCACCGTGGGCCAGGACCCACTGGCGCACTTCGTCACGGACACCGTCGAGGACGAACTCGCCTATGGCATGGAATCGCTCGGCCTCCCCCCTGAGGTGATGCGCCGCCGTGTCGAGGAGACCCTCGACCTGCTGGGCCTGGCCGAGCTGCGCGACCGCGCGATCACCACGCTCTCGGGCGGACAGATGCAGCGGGTGGCGATCGGTTCGGTCCTCACCACCCACCCCAAGGTCCTGGTCCTGGACGAGCCGACGTCCGCTCTCGACCCCGCCGCCGCGGAAGAGGTGCTCTCCGTCCTCCAGCGGCTGGTCCATGACCTCGCCACCACGGTCCTGCTTGCCGAACACCGCCTGGAGCGTGTGGTCCAGTACGCCGACCAGGTCATCCTCCTTCCCTCACCGGGTGCGCCCCCGGTCATGGGCGCCCCCGCCGACATCATGGCCGTCTCCCCCGTCCACCCCCCGGTCGTGGCTCTCGGCCGCCTCGCCCAGTGGTCCCCGCTCCCCCTCTCCGTACGCGACGCCCGCCGCAAGGCCGCTCCCCTGCGCGAGCAGCTGACGGGAGCCCCGCCGCAGGTGCCGGGGAGGAGCTCGGGGCCCGAGCCGGGAGCATCGGATGCTGCCGCGGAGGTCTCGGGGCTCGGTGTGCGTCGGGGTCCGACCGAGGCGCTGCACCGGGTGGATCTGACCGTGCGGGGTGGCGAGACGGTCGCTCTGATGGGACGCAACGGTGCGGGGAAGTCCACCCTGCTCACCACCCTCGTCGGAATGCATCAGCCGTCGTCCGGCACGGTGCGGGTCGGTGGCGCCGTCCCACACCGCACCAGCCCCCGGGACCTCCTGCGGCATGTCGGTCTGGTCCCGCAGGAACCTCGTGACCTCCTCTACGCCGATACCGTCGCCGCCGAGTGCACCGCGGCCGACCAGGACGCGGGCGCCCCCGCCGGCAGTTGCCGGGCTCTGGTCGCCCGGCTGCTGCCGGATGTCCCGGACTCCGTTCACCCCCGTGATCTGTCCGAGGGCCAACGGCTCGCCCTTGCCCTCGCGGTCGTGCTGACCGCCCGTCCACCGCTGCTCCTTCTCGACGAGCCCACCCGCGGCCTGGACTACGCCGCCAAGGCCCGTCTGATCGAGGTGTTGCGCACCCTGGCCGCCGAGGGGCACGCCATCGTCCTGGCCACCCATGACGTGGAACTCGCCGCCGAACTGGCGCACCGCGTCGTGATCCTCGCCGACGGCGAGATCGTCGCCGACGGCCCCACCGACGAGGTCGTGGTCTCCTCTCCTTCCTTCGCGCCGCAGGTCGCCAAGGTTCTTGCCCCGCTGCCCTGGCTGACGGTTCCCCAGGTGGCCCGCGCCCTGGAGGCCCTCGCATGACCGTGCCCCCACCCCGCCCGGAGGGCCCCGGGCCCGGCGTTGGCTCCGATTCCGCTTCCAGCCCCGCCTCCGACCCCTGTTCCGGTTCCGTCTCCGGCTCCGACTCCGGCCGCCCCGGCTCCGATTCCGCTTCCGGCCCCGGCTCCGGTTCCGTTTCCGCCCCCGACCGCCCCGGCCCCGGCTTCCGACGCCCCGGCCCCGGTCGCCAGGCCCGTGCCGTGCGGCTCGGTCCCCGCTCCATCGCCGCGCTGGCCCTGATCTCGGCCATCGGCGTGATGGCCTTCGGCTGGCCACTGCTCGCCGACTCCGCCTCCGGGCTCGCCCATTCCAAGGACGCGCCCTGGCTGTTCGCCGCGCTGCTGCCGATGCTGCTTGCCGTTGTCGTGGCGACCATCGCCGACACCGGCCTGGACGCCAAGGCCATCGCCATGCTCGGCGTCCTGGCCGCGGCCGGGGCCGCGATGCGCCCGCTGGGCGCGGGGACCGCCGGTATCGAGCCGATGTTCTTCCTGATGGTGTTGTCGGGACGGGTGCTCGGGCCCGGGTTCGGCTTCGTACTGGGTTCGGTGGCGATGTTCGCGTCGGCGCTGCTGACCGGCGGTGTCGGCCCCTGGATGCCGTTCCAGATGCTGACGATGGGGTGGGTGTCGATGGGCGCCGGCCTGCTGCCGGGGCCCGACCGGCTGCGCGGCCGCGGTGAACTCGCCGTGCTCGCCGTCTACGGAGCCGTCTCCGCCGTCCTCTACGGCCTGGTCATGAACCTCCAGGGCTGGCCCTATATCGCCGGCCTGACCTCAGGGGTCTCCTTCGTCCCCGGCGACCCGATCGACCAGAACCTGGCCCGCTATCTCGCCTACTGCCTTGCCACCTCCCTCGGTTGGGACCTCCCCCGAGCCCTGGTCACCGTGATCCTCACCTGCACGCTCGGAGGTACCGTCCTCAGAGCGCTGCGCCGCGCCACCCGCCGCGCGGCCTTCGATGTCCCCGCCTCCTTCACTCCCGATCCGCCCCGAGAGGCCGCCTCCCGGTGAGTGGCCCCGGGTGAGGTGACCCGGCTCCTGTCTCCCCCTCTGCCCTGCGCATGCCCCCTTCCCTGCCTGGGGCGGTGATCGTCAGTTGGCCGCCAGGCCCCCGGTCCGGCCGGCTCACCGGAGGCGCCCCCTGCACCGGCCCCTGCCGGAGAGGTAACGGCGAGGAGGCGGGAGAGGAAGAGGCGGAAGAGGAGGAAGAGGAGCGCTGCCGCGGTGATCTGTTGGTCATGTCGTCGACGGTACGGAGATCGCACGCCTCGCAGAATGCGGCTTTCCGCACAACTCAGCTGTGGTTTTCCTCAGGTTGGGGAGGGGGCACCGGAACACCCCCGTCCTCTTCGCGTGGCGGTCGTCGGCGACCGCCGGTTCCCCGCAACAGCCGCTACAGCCGCAACAGCCGCTACAGCCGCTACAGCCGCTGAATGATCGTCCCCGTCGCCAGCGCCCCGCCCGCGCACATGGTGATCAGGGCGAATTCCTTGTCCCTGCGTTCGAGTTCGTGGAGTGCGGTGGTCAGGAGCCGGGCGCCGGTGGCGCCGACCGGGTGGCCGAGGGCGATGGCGCCGCCGTTCACATTCACCTTCTCCAGGTCCTGCTCGAAGACCTGCGCCCAGGAGAGGACGACGGAGGCGAAGGCCTCGTTGATCTCGACGAGGTCGATGTCCTTGAGGGACATACCGGCCTTGCCGAGCACCGCACGGGTGGCGTCGATGGGACCGTCCAGATGGAAGTGCGGGTCGGCGCCGACCAGCGCCTGGGCCACGATGCGGGCCCGCGGCTTGAGCTTGAGGGCGCGTGCCATGCGCTTGGAGGCCCACATCAGCGCGGCGGCGCCATCGGAGATCTGTGAGGAGTTGCCCGCCGTGTGGACGGCCGTCGGCATCACGGGCTTGAGGCCGCCGAGCGCCTCCATGCTGGTGTCGCGCAGTCCCTCGTCGTGGTCGACCAGCCGCCACATGCCCTGGCCCGTGGCCTGTTCGTCCTCGGTGGTGGGGACCTGGACGGCGAAGGTCTCCCGTTTGAAGCGCTCCTCGGCCCAGGCGGCGGCCGCCCGCTCCTGCGAGATGAGGCCGAGCGAGTCGACGTTCTCCCGGGTCAGCCCCCGGTGGCGGGCGATGCGTTCGGCCGCTTCGAACTGGTTGGGCAGGTCGACGTTCCACTCATCGGGCCATGGCTTGCCGGGTCCGTGCTTGGAGCCGCTGCCGAGCGGTACCCGGGACATCGCCTCGACGCCGCAGCCGATGCCGATGTCGATGACCCCGGCCGCGATCATGTTGGCGACCATGTGGTTGGCCTGTTGCGATGATCCGCACTGACAGTCCACGGTGGTGGCGGCGGTCTCGTACGGGAGGCCCATCGTCAGCCAGGCGTTGCGGGCCGGGTTCATGGACTGCTCGCCGGCGTGGGTGACGGTGCCGCCCACGATCTGTTCGACGCAGTCCGGCTGGATGCCCGTACGGGCGAGGAGTTCGCGGTAGGTCTCCCCCAGGAGGTAGGCGGGATGGAGGTTGGCCAGCGCGCCTCCGCGCTTGCCGATGGGGGTGCGTACTGCTTCGACGATGACGGGTTCCGCGGCCATGACTGAGTCGTCCTCTCCTCACGTCCGCGGATGTCCCGGCACCCACGGAAAGAAGAACTAGTACCCGTTCTAGTTCTACAAACAGTCTTATGAGGTGCTCCCCGGGGCGCAAGGGGCGTGCAAGTCCCTTGCACGCAACCGGAGTCGCCGGACCCCTTGCCACTTGCAGACCTCGTCATTACCTTCACCGCGACCCATACCTGATGAGCCGTCAGACGCCGGATGGACCAGGAGTCGCCGATGCCATGTCCCGCGCTGCCCGACGGGTTCGACTTCACCGATCCCGACGTCTACCAGTCCCGCGTTCCGCTCCCCGAGTTCGCCCAGCTGCGGCGGACCGCGCCCGTGTGGTGGAACACCCAACCGCACGGCATCGCCGGCTTCGGTGACGACGGGTATTGGGTCGTCACCCGTCACCAGGACGTCAAGGAAGTGTCCACCAAGCCGGAGATCTTCTCCGCGAGCCTCAACACCTCGATCATCCGGTTCAACGCGGCCATGACCCGTGACCAGATAGACGTACAGAAACTCATCATGCTGAACATGGACCCGCCCGAGCACACCAGGGTCCGGCAGATCGTCCAGCGCGGCTTCACCCCGCGCTCCATACGGGCCCTGGAGGACGCGCTGCGCCACCGGGCGGCGCAGATCGTCGCCGAGGCGCGCCGGAACGGCACCGGGGACTTCGTCACCGATGTCGCCTGCGAACTCCCCCTCCAGGCCATCGCGGAACTCATCGGCATCCCCCAGGACGACCGGGCGCGCATCTTCGACTGGTCGAACAAGATGGTCGCGTACGACGATCCCGAACTGGCCATCACCGAAGAGGTCGGCCTGAACGCGGCCACGGAGCTGATCTCGTACGCGATGAACCTTGCCGCGGTGCGCAAGGAATGCCCGGCCAAGGACATCGTCAGCCAACTGGTGGCGGCGGAGCACGAAGGGAACCTCGGCTCCGACGAGTTCGGCTTCTTCGTGCTGTTGCTGGCGGTGGCCGGCAACGAGACCACGCGTAACGCGATCACGCACGGGATGCATGCCTTCCTCACCCATCCCGGCCAGTGGGAGCTCTACAAGCGCGAGCGTCCCGAGACGGCGGCCGAGGAGATCGTGCGGTGGGCGACCCCGGTGGTCTCCTTCCAGCGCACCGCCACCCAGGACACCGAGCTGGGTGGCGTGAAGATCAAGAAGGGCCAGCGGGTGGGGATCTTCTACTCCTCCGCCAACAACGACCCGGAGGTGTTCGACCGCCCCGAGGTCTTCGACATCACCCGGGACCCCAACCCCCACCTGGGATTCGGCGGCGGTGGCCCGCACTTCTGCCTCGGCAAGTCGCTCGCGGTCCTGGAGATCAACCTGATCTTCGGCGCCCTCGCGGACGCCATGCCCGACATCTCCCTGGCGGGCGACCCGCGCCGGCTCCGCTCGGCCTGGCTCAACGGCGTCAAGGAACTCCAGGTTCACTACGGTTGACGGCGGCGCCGCTGCGCAAGGCTGCGGCAGCGGAGACGACCGGCATACGGGCGGGACGCTCACCCCGATCGCGTGGGGTGGGCGTCCCGCCGGTGCGTGGCCCCATGGGCGGCCGTGGCGCTTCTCCACCTGCCCGTGGTAGCCGCTGACCGCCACCCGGTATGCACGAAGACGTGCCGGGGGAAAGCCGGACCAGCGGTATGTCCGAAACCAGTTCCTCCCTCAACCTTGCCAGCCGTCATTGGCAGACTTACATTCAACTCGCCAGTAACAACTCGGCAGTTCACCCTCCGGCGCGCGCTCGTTCCGCACCGCCCGCGCCCGAGCCGCACGCTCCCCCCTGCGCTCACCCCGGCCTCTCCGCGCGCCCTCCGCACCACGCGCCACCCTGCGCCCCACGCATCCCCCCACACGTTTCGACACGTGCGCTCCACCGCTCTTCGAAGGGGACATACCACTATGAAAGATGCACACGGCAGACCTGTCACGGGACGCATCAGCTGGCGGAAGTTCGCCGTGCTGTCCGTCCCGGCGCTCGCCGGCACCGCCGCCCTGGGCATCGCCCTGGCCAATGGGGCACTGGCGGCGTCATTCGCCGTCTCGGGACAGCAGTTCAAGGTCTCCGCGGACAGCCTCAAGGGCGACGGCTTCGCCCAGTACGGCAGTGTGGACACGAACGCCAGGGGAGATCTCCTGCCGGTCGCCGTCACCGCCATCAAGACCGCCCAGCTGGACCATCTGTGCCAGTCGGTCGTCACTCATCTGCCCGTCGTCGGCGATATCTCGCTCAACCTGAGCGCCGGTACGGGCAGCACGCCCGTCGAGGCCACCGATCTGTTCGTGGACGCCACCCAGCTCTCCGGCAACGCGTCCTTCCACGGGATCGAGATCGGCCGGGACGCCTCCACCCTCGACAAGGGACCGGACGGCGCCCAGGGCATGCAGGACCTCTTCGCCCAGCAGGCCGATGACGTCAGCATCAGCAAGCTGCGGCAGACCGCCTGGGCCACCAACGCGGGGACCTTCAAGCTGTCCGGTCTGAGCATGAAGATCTCCAAGGGCAAGAAGGAATGCTTCTGACCTGGCGGCGCTGGCGGCGCGGACGGCCCTTCTGGGGCGGTCTGCTGGCCGTCGTCGCCGGCGCCGAGATCTGTGCCATCCCCCTGGCACCGCTGAAGATCATGCTGCAACAGGGGATCGCCGGCATCCCGTCGGTCCTGATGGGGCTGGTGATGATCGTGATGGGGCTCTCGGCGTGGTTCGCGCCGTATTACCGGGGCCTCGCGGGCGTGCTGACCGTGCTGTGCGCGGCGGCCGCGCTGGTGATGTCCAACCTCGGCGGCTTTCTGATCGGCACCGTCATCGGCATCCTCGGCGGCTCGATGATCTTCGCCTGGCAGCCGGTCGCCCCGACGGAACCCGAAACCCCGGAGGCGCCCGGGACCGCGCCCGCGCCCTGCGAGCACTAGGGCGTCCGCCACGCCCGGCCCCCGTACACCGTCCGCCCGTACGCGTACCCCACGCCTTCGTCCGCGTACGGGGCGGACCGCTGCCCGTACACCTCTCCTCCGGCACCACACCCCTCAGAAGGAGAACCACGATGACGATGTCGCACCCCACCCGTCGTACGCCCCGTCAGCGCGCCTTACGCACCGCCGGCACCGGAGTCGTCGCGGCGCTCGGCCTGGCGCTCGCCGTGACGAGCCCCGCGACCGCCCAGCCGTCCGGAACGCCGTCCGCCGCCGCGTTGTCCACGACCGTGAGCCCCGCCGGTCACGGCTTCACCGCCACGCTCAGCGGCAAGGCCACCTTCAAGGCCGGTTCGGTGACCGTCACCTGTAAGACCTCGGTCTCCAGTGGGCAGGTCCCGGCGGCGCCCGGTAACCAGAACCCGGCCGGGCCGGTGAGCAGTTCCACCACCCCGGCGTCCTACGGCTCCTGCACGACGAGCATGCCGGGCGTCGGCGCGACCGTCACCACGACCGGCACCTGGGGCGTGGCCATGCAGTACGGGACGCCGGTGACCGCCGGACTGACCATCCCGGCCGGCGGGTTCGTGCTCCAGACCAGCGGGCTGGCGTCCTGCACGGTGACGGCGGCACCCACCTCGGCGGCAACGGTGAACGGCAGTTGGACCAACGGCGCGCCGTCCACCCTCACCTTCACCAACGCGTCGGTGCCGGTGAAGGTGGTGGGCGGTTTCGGCTGCCCGACCAGCGCGACCAGCTCGACGTTCAACGCCGCCTACACGGTGAGCGACACCACCGATCCCGCCTCCCAGATCACCGTCACCGGCTGAGCGCCCGCTGAGCCAGGGGTGACGGCCGTTCCCCGAGCGGGCGTCACCCTCTCAGCGTGCGCTCAACCCGACGGCCGCCATGGTCACCAGCGCGACCACGGCCACCGTGCCGGCCAGGAGCCCGGTGATCAGCCGGCGCCGCAGGGCCCGGTAGACGCCTTCGTATTCGGTCCGCAAAGCGGCGCTGCGGGCCGCGATGCGCTCCAGGTAGGCCCGGGACGTCTCGCGCTGGTCCTGGCAGTAGCGCAGCTCCACTTCCCGCCGCTGGGTATCGGTGAGCCAGGGCAGGCCGGCGCAGAAGTCCGCCGCGCGGCTACGTGCCCGGTCCTTCTCCGCCTCCCAGAGGAGAAATCCCTCGATCTCGTTGACGGCCTGGTCCAGCTGCATTTCCGCGGCCCTCCGCATTCCTCCACCACTCCCCGTCCCGGCGGCCTTCCGCATGTCTTCGCCCATCCGCGTGCCCTCGCTCATGTGCGTGCCCCGATTTCGGTGGCGGCGTCCTCGGCGTCCGCCATGGCGGCGATCCCGTGCGCGATCTCCGGGTGGTGCAGGTCGAATGCCGGGGATTCGGAGCGAATGCGCGGCAGGGTGCGGAAGTTGTGCCGCGGCGGCGGGCAGGACGTCGCCCATTCCAGCGAGCGGCCGTATCCCCAGGGGTCGTCGGTCTCGACCTTCTCGCCGTACTTCGCGGTCTTCCAGACGTTGTAGAGGAACGGCAGCAGGGAGAGTCCGAGGAGGAAGGAGAAGAGGGTGGAGACGGTGTTCAGGGCAGTGAATCCATCGGCGGCGAGATAGTCGGGAATGCGGCGCACCATACCTTCCGCGCCGAGCCAGTGCTGGACGAGGAAGGTGCCGTGGAAACCCACGAACAGCGTCCAGAACGTGATCTTGCCGAGCCGCTCGTCCAGCATCTTGCCGGTGAACTTCGGCCACCAGAAGTGGAAGCCGGAGAACATCGCGAAGACGACCGTACCGAACACCACGTAGTGGAAGTGCGCCACCACGAAGTACGAGTCGGAGATGTGGAAGTCCATCGGCGGCGAAGCCAGGATCACACCGGTCAGACCACCGAACGTGAAGGTGATCAGGAAGCCGATCGCCCACAGCATCGGCGTCTCGAAGGACAGCGAGCCCTTCCACATCGTGCCGATCCAGTTGAAGAACTTCACACCGGTCGGCACCGCGATCAGGAACGTCATGAACGAGAAGAACGGCAACAGCACACCGCCCGTCACATACATGTGGTGCGCCCACACCGTGACCGAAAGACCGGCAATCGAAATCGTCGCCGCGATCAGACCGATGTAACCGAACATCGGCTTCCGCGAGAACACCGGAATGACCTCGGAAATGATGCCGAAGAACGGCAGCGCGATGATGTACACCTCGGGATGACCGAAGAACCAGAAGAGGTGCTGCCACAGCAGCGCCCCGCCATTGGCCGCATCGAAGACATGCGCACCGAATTCACGGTCCGCCTCCAGCGCGAACAGCGCCGCCGCCAGCACCGGGAAGGCCAGCAGCACCAGCACACCGGTCAGCAGCACGTTCCAGGTGAAGATCGGCATCCGGAACATCGTCATGCCGGGTGCCCGCATGCAGATGATCGTGGTGATGAAGTTGACCGAACCGAGAATCGTGCCGAACCCGGAGAAGGCCAGACCCATGATCCACATATCGCCGCCGATGCCGGGGGAATGCACCGAGTCGGACAGCGGCGCATAGGCGAACCAGCCGAAATCGGCGGCCCCTTGGGGCGTCAGAAATCCTCCGACGGCGATCAGCGAACCGAAGAGATAGAGCCAGTAGGCGAACATGTTCAGCCGGGGAAAAGCGACATCGGGCGCGCCGATCTGGAGCGGCATGAGCCAGTTCGCGAATCCGGCGAACAGCGGCGTCGCGAACATCAGCAGCATGATCGTGCCGTGCATCGTGAACGCCTGGTTGAACTGCTCGTTCGACATGATCTGGTGGCCGGGGCGGGCCAGTTCGGCGCGCATCACCAGGGCCAGCAGACCGCCGAGGCAGAAGAAGGCGAACGCGGTGACCAGGTAGAGCGTGCCGATCGTCTTGTGGTCAGTGGTCGTCAGCCACTTCACGGGAAACTTCATGCCCGGTAGGTGTCCGGAGCCGTCGCGATCCTCACCGGCGCGGGGGACGAGACGGGGTGGCAAGTCTCACCCCGGAGGGTGTGAAGATCGGGGCCATGCCGGACACCAAGGGTTCATGAGCACGGACGACGCCTTCGCCGAGGCCTATCGCGCGCACTACTGGGCGGTCAGCCGCTTCGTGGCGCGGCGGCTGGACGGGCAGGCACACGAGGTCGAGGAAGTGGTGGCGGAGGTCTTCTCCATAGCCTGGAGACGCCGCACCGAGCTCCCCGATGCGCCGCTGCCCTGGCTGTACGGGGTGGCCCGGAACTGTCTGGCCAACACGGTGCGGGGGCTGAGCCGTTACCGGCGGCTGCTGCACCGGCTCGGCAGTCACGAGGCGGCGCACCGCCCGCAGACCGTGGAGAGTCCGGACGCCGAGCGGCCCGGCTCCTGGGTGCACGAGGCGCTGGCCCGTCTCTCCCCCGCCGACCAGGAGGTGCTGCGGCTGACGGCCTGGGAGGAACTGACCATCGAGGAGCTGGCGGTGACCCTCGGCTGCGGTCAGAGCGCGGCGGCCATGCGGCTGCACCGGGCGCGCGGCCGGCTCCGTACCCAGATCGAGCGGATGCGCCAGCGCGGCGGCGCCCGGTCCGACGCGCCCCCACCACCGCCCGAGGCGCCCCCCTCGCCGGAACCGGCACCGCGCCCGGCCGCTCCCCGTCCCCTCACTTCCCACCCCGTACCGACCCGAGCGGGAGGCCGCCGCCATGACTGAGGAACTGGAGCTGCTGCGCCAGGCCGACCCCGTCTCCGCCGACGAGGGGCCCTGGCGCGACCGCCCGCTGACCGCACGGGCACAGGCCCGGCTGGCGGCGCTGACGGCCGGTGCCGAGCCGCGCGGCCGCCCGCGTCCCCTGCGCCGGCGCCCCCTGCTGATGGGCCTGGCCGCCGCGTCGACGGCCGCCGCCGCGGCCGTGGTGCTCACCTTCTCCGGCGCCGGCAGCAGCCCCGCCGTCGCCGCGCCCGTCGCGCTCCCCCTGCACGCCGACGCGCCGTCCGTGTCCCTGGACGCCCTCGCCCGCAGGGCGGAGGCCAGGGCGCGGGCGGCGGGCCGCGAGGACGGGCCGCGGCGGGGCAGCCACCTACAGAGCTGGTACATGAGCATGGAGTCGGGCCCGGACGCCGCGCCCCCCGTGACCGTGCCCGAGGAGCGCATCACCAGCTGGAACGACGACGGCAGCGGCTCGGAGCTGGTCGTGGCCACCGACCCGCGGCACCCGGGCCGTCCGGTGATCCACGACAACGACGGCACATGGCAGACCGTCCGCGACGGCAAGGTGCTGCACCGCAAGACCTACCCGGCGGGCTCGGAGGCCCGGCACAGCGGGCTGGCCGCCCGGACGAAGCCCGCGACGGACGCCGACGAGCTGCGCGAACAGCTCTCCTGGCTGTACGGCGGGGCGGACGGCACCAGCACCACACCGCAGCTTCTGTCGGCGCTCTCCTCGTTCCGCCAGGAGTGGACGCCGGGACCGCGGGAGACGGCCGCCGTCGTCCGGATGCTGGCCGATGCGGACGGTCTGCGGCAGGCGGGGGTGGTCACCGACCGGCTGGGCCGGCGCGGGCAGGCGTATGTGTACGACGGCCCGGACGGCGCGACGAACTCCACCCGCCAGATGGTGATCCTCGATCCGCGGACCGGCGGCCTCCTGGGGCTGGAGATCACCTTCACCAAGGACGAGCCGGAGTTCAAGATCAAGTCGGGGGAGGTCATGTCGTACGAGGCGTGGATGCCGTGAGGCGACGGCGGTCACGGCGGCCCGGAGCATGCCGCCGGGGTGCCGGGCCGGGGCGCCCCCGAGTGGCGGGGCGGGCGGTCATGGCTGACCCTTGAGGGAACGCGACGATCCACCTCGGCGCGGCGGTGCAGTATGGCCCGCCGCGCCGTTCTCCTGTCCGGCCGCGCCGGCTCCCCGGCGCGTGGCCCACGTCACAACGGGCCGATGGTTGCAGCGGATCTTCGCGATATGGATCACAGCAAGCGGTGTCCCAAAGTGTTTCCCGAAAGGGCGTTTCCCCTGCAAGGAGCGGGTATACGGCCGACTGCGCGGTCGTCCGCGCACCGTCCGTGATGATCCGGTCTGCCCCTATGGTCGACCTTTGCCCGTCGCGTCATGACGGGCTCTGCCCGCCTCCCCACGGCGGGCGATGTCATGTTGTCGTCCAAGAGAGCGCAGGCGAGCGAGCACGTGCCGACGCAGTCCCCCGTCGTCCCCGGGCCCCGTCACCCCGTCGGCAGTCGAGCGGACGCGGCATCCGGTCCCCCGCAGGACCGCGCCGCGGATTCCACGCAGCACACATCGGGCGAGGTGACCGTCGTCGACCCGGCGATGGTCAAGCGTGCGGTGTCGGCCGCGGCCCTCGGCAATGCGATGGAGTGGTTCGACTTCGGCGTGTACAGCTACATCGCGGTCACCCTCGGACATGTCTTCTTCCCGTCCGGGAATCCGACCGCGCAGTTGCTGTCGACGTTCGGAGCGTTCGCGGCGGCGTTCCTGGTGCGGCCCATCGGCGGCATGGTCTTCGGGCCGCTCGGTGACCGGATCGGCCGGCAGAAGATCCTCGCGATCACCATGATCATGATGGCGGCGGGCACCTTCGCCATCGGTCTGATCCCGTCCTATGCCTCCATCGGCGTCGGCGCGCCGATCCTGCTGCTCGTCGCCCGCCTGGTACAGGGCTTCTCCACCGGTGGTGAATACGGCGGCGCCTCCACCTTCATCGCCGAGTACGCGCCGGACAAGAAGCGCGGATTCCTCGGCAGCTGGCTGGAGTTCGGCACCCTGGCCGGCTACGTCGGCGGCGCCGGCCTGGTCACGCTGATGACCGCGCTGCTGTCCACCGAGGACCTCAACTCCTGGGGCTGGCGCATCCCGTTCCTGATCGCCGGACCGATGGGCATCATCGGTCTCTACCTGCGGATGCGGCTCGAAGAGACCCCGGCCTTCGCACAGTTGGAGAAGGAGGCGCGGACGAAGGAGAAGGCGCGCCGCGAGGCCGAGAAGCGGATCGGCATCCGCGAGATGATCTTCGGTCAGTGGCGGGCGCTGCTGCTGTGCGTCGGGCTGGTCCTGGTCTTCAACGTCACCGACTACATGCTGCTGTCGTACATGCCGAGCTATCTGACCTCGGAGCTCAAGTACGACGAGACGCACGGACTGCTGGTCGTGCTCGCGGTGATGGTCCTGATGATGGGCGTCCAGCCGTTCGCGGGCCGGCTCACCGACCGCTTCGGCCGCCGTCCGGTCATCGGCGCGGGCTGCGTCGGCTTCCTGCTGCTGTCCATCCCCGCCCTGCTGCTGATCCGGCAGGGGTCGCTGGCCGCCATCGCGCTGGGCATGGGCGCGCTGGGCCTGCTGCTGGTCACCTTCACCGCGGCGATGCCGTCCACGCTCCCCGCGCTGTTCCCGACCAAGGTCCGCTACGGCTCGCTGTCGATCGGCTTCAACGTCTCCGTGTCGCTCTTCGGCGGGACGACGCCGCTGGTGGTCACCGCCCTGATCGGCGCGACCGGCAACAAGATGATGCCCGCCTACTACATGATGGCCGCGGCCGTGATCGGCGGTATCGCCGTCCTGCTGATGTCGGAGAGCGCCCGTAAGCCGCTGCCCGGCTCCCCGCCGGCCGTCGAGACCGAGGCCGAGGCGCAGGAGGTCCGGCGCGCGGCGCGCGGCGCGGCCAAGGCCGACGCGGCGGTCTGATCCGCGGACTGCCCCAGGCGTAGCAGGGCCCGGTCGGATGCTTCCGGCCGGGCCTTCGGCGTTCCCCGGGCGGGGGCAGGAACCGGCCACGCCCCCGTCGCCGTCTGTGTCGCTGCCGATCACTTGACCGGCGGCGGTGAACGGGGGACGAGGATGGGCCTGGCTACGGGCGCGGGGGCGGCGCGGATCACGGGGCGGCGGCGCGCGCTGCTGGTGGTGCTGATGTTGCTGGCCGTGCAGCTGGTGTCGCTGGCCAGACCGGCGTACGCCTGTGGTTGCGGGGCGATGGTGCACGATCCGAAGACCACCCTGGCGGTGGACCGCGAGACCTCGGTGGTGCGCTGGGACGGCCGGTCCGAGCAGATCGTGATGAGCCTGACGGTGAACGGCACCGCCCCGGACGCCGCGTGGATCATGCCCGTGCCGCACCGGGCCACGGTGGAGCTGGGCGACCCCGGTCTCTTCGACCAGCTCGCCGCGCTGACCGCACCGGCCGTCGAGCGACGCCACCACTTCTGGCCCCGGGGCGGCGACTGGCCGTTCGCCGGGGACGGCGCCGGGGACGGCGCCCCGGCTCCGGGCGCCCGCGGCCCGGGGGTCGGGGTGGTCGGCCGCGAGCGCCTGGGCCCCTTCGACGTGGCCCGGCTGACCGCCACCGACCCCGCGGCGTTGCGCAACTGGCTGAAAGCCCACGGCTTCCGGCTTCCCGACGCACTGGCCACCGAACTCCGCCCATATGTGGCCCACCGCTGGGAGTACGTGGCGATCCGTCTGGCCCCGGCCACGGCACACCGCCCGCTGACCGGCCCCCTCGAACCGTTGCGGCTGTCCTTCGCCAGCGACCGGCTCGTCTACCCCATGCGGCTCTCCCGTCTCGCCAAAACACCGCAGTCGCTGGGGCTTTATGTCCTCGCCCCGCACCGGATGGAGCCACGCAGCGCCCTCGGCGGCACCGATCCCGAGGTCTTCTTCGCGGGCCGGATCACCCCCGTGGGCGCCCTGCGCGAACTCGGCGGTACCAGGCGCACGTTTCTGACCGCGCTCGACCAGACCTTCCCGCAGCCCCGGCGCATCACCGGCGACCACGAACTCGTCCGCGCCGCCGAAGACACTCCGTTCCGGCGGATCACCTACACGTCCGCGCTCCTGAGGGTGGCCGGTATCCCGGCCTGGGTACTGACGGTCGGCGGCACGCTGCTGCTCCTGGTGGCGGCCACGCCGCTGCTCGTACTGCGCAGCCGCCGCCCGGTGCCGCCGCCGCGTCCGCTGCCGCCGCCCCTGACGTGACCGTGCCCACGGCCGGGCGGGTGCCGCCCGGCCGTGGCACCCTGCCCTGACCTGCGCCCCTCGGACACCGTGCGGCACGATGGTCGTCATGAGCATCGTGAAGATCAACGTTCTGACCGTGCCCGCCGAGCAGCGCGAGGTCCTGGAGCAGCGCTTCGCCGCCCGCGCCGGGACCGTGGACTCCTCGGATGGCTTCGAATGGTTCGAGCTGCTGCGTCCCGTGGAGGGCACCGACCAGTACCTCGTCTACACCCGGTGGCGGGACGAGGAGTCGTTCCAGGCGTGGATGGAGGGGCCGATGAAGGCCGCGCACCAGCAGGGCGGCCCGGCCGGGGGCGGGGAGCGGCCCAAGCCGGCCGCGTCCGGTTCCACGCTGTGGTCCTTCGAGGTGGTGCAGCAGACCGGGCCGAAGCAGGGCTGAGCGGCACCGGCGGCGTCACCCGAAATCCGTTGCGCGGGGCCCCGGCCCGGCCGTGACAATGGCGCCATGAGTGACGCCGCCACCCTCCGCCTCCCCTGGGCCGTCTCGGCCGAACCGGTCGGCTCGCCGGACGCCGCGGCGCTGCTGCGCGACTACTACACCGAAGTGGCCGACCGCTACTTCGCGCTCCACGAGGACCGCCGCTCGACGGCGGCGGAGATCGACGAGGGGCTGGCGGAGTACCCCAGCGCCGATCTGGCCCCGCCGGGCGGGGTGCTGCTGGTGGCGCGGCACGGCGAGGACGTGGCGGGCTGTGCCGGGGTGCGGCTGCTGGACGCGCGCACCGCGGAGCTCAAGCAGATGTTCGTACGGGCCGCCTGGCGTGGGCGGGGCGGCGCGGGTGCGCTGCTGGGGGCCGCCGAGACGGCCGCGGTGCGGCTGGGCGCGGAGCGGATGCGGCTCGACACCCGGCGGGATCTGGTGGAGGCCGTCGCGCTCTACCGGCGGCACGGGTTCGAGGAGATCGAGCCCTACCACGACGATCCCTACGCGGAGATCTTCTTCGAGAAGCGGCTGGCCGGGGGCCGTTGACGGTCCGGGGCAGTCATCGGTCCCATCTCGCCGCCGGCCGGGCTCACTTCGCCAGGTCCGGCGGGTGGGGCGCGGGCGGCGGGGTGCGCGGCACCGGCGGCCGGGCGTCTCCGTTGTGCGGCTCCTCCGCGTCCGAGCCGCACAGCTCCGCCGTCAGCTCGTGGACGAGTTCGGTGAGATCGGTGGGCCGGTCCCTGGTCCACCAGTCGCCCAGCATCTCCGCGAGCGACTCCTGACGGGCCGCCGCGAGCCGCTCCGCGGTGTCCCGTCCGTGGCCGGTGAGCAGCAGCAACAGCCCTTCGCGGGTGGCGAGTCCGCGTACCTCCAGCTGTCGGACGCTCTCGGTGATCACGCCCAGCGGCACCGTGCTGCGTTCGGCGAGCAGTGCCGGTTCCACCGAGCCGTACCGGTGAATGCGCAGGATCAGCCAGGCGGCGGCCGGTTTGAGGTCCAGTCCGGCCCGTGCGGCGATCTTCTCGTAGATGTGCTTACGGCCTTCCCGGCTGCCGAGGGTGGACAGGGCGCGGGCGACCTCGTCACGTGAGGACCGCTCGACGGGGTTGGAGGACAGCACCTGGCTGGTGTCGGGCGCGGTGACACTGCTGCGCAGCGGCTCCTCCTTGAGGAACCAGGCCAGCGCGAAGGCCACCAGGACGACCGGGACGGCGTAGAGGAAGACATCGGTGATGGAGACGGCGTAGGCGTCCAGGACACCGGCCCGCAGCCCGGCCGGCAGCCGGGCCACGGTCCGCGGGTCCTCGGCGATCCGGGAGGGGGCGATACCGGGCGGCAGTTGCTGCCCGGCGACGGCGTCCGCGATCCGCGGGCCGAGGTGGCCGGCGAATACCGTGCCGAAGAGGGAAACACCGAACGAGCCGCCGATGGAGCGGAAGAAGGTGGCGCCGGAGGTGGCCACGCCCAGGTCCTGGTAGGGCACCGCGTTCTGCACGATCAACACCAGCACCTGCATGACGAGACCGAGTCCGAAGCCGAAGACGAAGAAGCAGGCGCTCATGCCGGCGACCCCGCTGCCCCGGTCCAGCTGGTGCAACAGCAGCAGACCGAGCGCGACGACACCGGTGCCCGCGATCGGGAAGACCTTGTAGTGGCCGGTGCGGCTGACGATCTGCCCGGAGCCGGTGGAGGCCAGCAGCATGCCGATCACCATCGGCAGCATGTGCACCCCGGACATGGTCGGGCTGATGCCCTGGACGACCTGGAGGAACGTCGGCAGATAGGTCATCGAGCCGAACATCGCGAAGCCGACGACAAAGCCGATGACGGCGGTGAGCGAGAAGGTGCGCAGCCGGAACAGGCGCAGCGGCAGCACGGGTTCGGCGGCCCGCCGCTCGATGCCGAGGAAGGCGCCCAGCAGGGCGAGGCCGAGGACGCCGCACCCCACCACCTGCCAGGACGCCCAGGGGTAGGTGACGCCGCCGAACGAGGTCATCAGCACGAAGCAGGCGGCGACCGCGGCGATCACCACGGTGCCCAGGTAGTCGATCCGGTGCCGGGTGCGGGGGCGCGGGATGTGCAGCACGGCGGCGATGACGGCGAGCGCGACGATGCCGACGGGGAGGTTGATGTAGAACACCCAGCGCCAGCTGAGATGGTCCACGAACAGCCCGCCCAGCAGCGGGCCGAGGACGCTCGCACCGCCGAAGACGCCACCGAACAGGCCCTGGTACTTCCCCCGTTCGCGGGGCGACACGATATCGCCGACGATCGCCATCGACAGCACGATCAGCCCGCCGCCGCCCAGCCCCTGGAGGGCCCGGAAGGCGATCAGCTCGCCCATGTTCTGCGCGATGCCGCACAGCACCGAGCCGATCAGGAAGATGACGATGGCGGTCTGGAAGAGCTTCTTGCGGCCGTACTGGTCACCGAGCTTGCCCCAGAGGGGCGTCGCGGCCGTCGCGGCCAGAAGGTAGGCGGTGACGACCCATGAGAGGTGGTTGAGGCCGCCGAGGTCGCTGACGATGGTGGGCAGCGCGGTGGCGACGATGGTCTGGTCGAGCGCCGCGATGAGCAGGCCGAGCAGCAGCGCGCCGATCGCGACGAGGACGGTCCGCGGGGACCGGTCCTCGCCGGGGGCGGCCGGAGCACCGGTGTCCTGCGCCATGAGCGTCTTCCTCCGTTCCGGAGCGTCCCGTGCGGTGCGCGGGACACGGAGCGGCCGGTGCGGTACCGGGCCCTCCGTCCCGGTCCGCCGCCGGCCGCCCTTGCCGTGCTGCCTCTCCTTCGGACTTCTTCCATCCTGGGCGGTTCCGCCGGATATGGCCCGCCGAGCGGCGCTCGGCATCAGGGGTCTCCCGGAGGACACCCGGGGTATGCCGGGCGGATGTCTTCGAGCGCCTGCGCGGACCGGTGCGGCGTCTGGATAATCGCTGCCGGTTCGATGCCTCCAGGGAGGGGAACACCCGTGACGGCACAGACCTGTCCGCACTGCTTCGCCCCCGTACGCGGCCACGGCCGGCCCGCCTGCCTATGCGCGGCGGCCGGGGCGGACGACTTCGATCCGCTGCGCGTTCGGCCGTACGTGTCACTGCCCGACGGAGAGGGGGACGGGGAGGCGGACGGTGGCGACGGCGGGGCGGACGGCACGGCGCTCGGCCGGGGGGACCTGCTGGACGACTTACCCGGCGTGGACGCGGCGGTGCACTACGCCGACGGCCCGCCGTCGTCCGCCACCGGACCGCCGTTGCCCCCGGGGCCGCCGGGCGCGGGGCCCACCGACCCCCTGCTACCCCGTATGCGGCACCGCCCCGGCGGCCCGGCATCCCGGACGTGCAGCGCGTCGGAGGGGCCGGAGGAGGAACCGACCGCCGGCAGCTCCCCCACCGCCCCGCGCCGGAGACGCGTCCTGCCGGCCGTACTGCTCACCGCCGGGGCCGCCATGGCCGCCACCGCCGCGCTGATCGGCACCGACGCCCTCTCCGGCGACACCCGGACCCGGGCCGCGGCGCCCGACCACGGCACCGCCTCCCCCGACGCCACCCTCCCCACCGGCGGCACCGCCTCCCCCGCGCCCAGCGGCGCCACCTCCCCCACCGCGACCCGCTCCCCGTCACCGGACGCGACCACCCCCGCGGCGAGCGTGCGGCCCTACCGGACCCCGGCCCCGCCTCCTCCCGCCCCCACCCGGGCCTCCGGCAGCGTCTCGGACTCCCCCGCCACCCACGGCCCCAGCGCCCCGCCCACCGGGCCGATCGTGCTGCGCGAGGGGGCCGGCGGCCCGGAAGTGGTGGAGCTTCAGGGGCGGCTGCGGCAGCTGGCCATGTATCCCGGCCCGGAGGACGGCCGCTACGACGCGGACGTACGGGACGCCGTGGCGCGCTACCAGCGGGCCTATGGGGTGGCGGGCGATCCGGACGGCGTCTACGGCGCCGCGACCCGGGCATCCCTGGAGTCCCGGACGCAGGCGCCGTAACGCCGGCGCGCGGGCGGCTGAGCAGCTGATGGCGGGGCGCTGGCCAACCCGACCGCAGGGCGCTGACCAGCCCAGTTGTCCGCAGCGGCTGCGTTTTGTATCGTGAAGAAACAAAGTGGTTCCGCCCGCACTCCCTGACCGGCGGGCGGGACCGCTCTGTTTCTTCCGTACGTGTCTTCCGTACGTGCGCGATCCGCACCGTCCGTAGCGCCGAGGAGCCCGCCGATGACGGCCACCACCACGCTCACCGCCCGCGCCCTGCTGCTGGACATGGACAGCACGATCGTGAACTCCGAGGCCGTGGTGGAGCGCTGCTGGCGCCGCTGGGCAGCCGAGCAGGGGCTGGACGGGGACAAGATCCTCCAGGTCGTCCACGGCCGGCAGGGCTGGGCCACGATGGCCGCGCTGCTCCCGGACCGCCCGATGGAGCTCAACCTGGCGGACAACCGCCGGATGCTGGCCCAGGAGACCGCCGATATGGACGGTGTGGTGCCGGTCCCCGGCGCCCCCGCGTTCATGGCCGCCCTCGCCACGCTGCCGCACGCGCTGGTGACCTCCGCCGATATCGCGCTCTCCGACGCCCGGATGGGCGCGGCCGGGCTGCCGATGCCGGACGTGCGGATCACCGCGGAGAGCGTGAGCGCCAGCAAGCCCGACCCGGAGGGCTTCCTCAAGGGCGCCGCCGAGCTGGGCTTCGCCCCCGAGGACTGCCTGGTGTTCGAGGACTCCGAGGCGGGCATCGAGGCGGGCCGGGCGGCCGGTATGCGGGTGGTCGGCGTCGGCGACCGGGCCGCCGCCTTCGGGCCCACCGTGCAGATACCCGACCTCACCCACGTCCGCGTCGAGGCGTCGGCGGACGGCGTGATCGCGGTGCACATCGGCGACTGAGCGCCGGATGGCCCGGGCCCCCGGGGGCCGGCCCCCGTCCGGGGCGGCGCCGCGCACACCGGGCCGGCCGCGCCGAACCTCCCCTCTACACCCGCCCACCCCCCGAAGGGGGGTGGGCGGCGGGGAAAAACACGGCGGGGAAGAACTCAGCCCGCGATCGCCTCGTACAGACTGAAGCCCGCCAGCAGCAGCATCACAGCCGCCGCGATCTTGGTGATGAGCGTGAGCGGCACATACTTCATCAGCGTGCGGCCGCCCAGGATGCCCAGGCCCGCCACCGCCCACAGCGCCAGGACGGCGCCGACGCCGACCGAGAGCGGGTCGTCGTAACGGGCCGCCAGGTTGGCAGTCATGATCTGGGTCAGATCACCGAACTCGGCGACCAGGATCATCATGAAGCCCGCCCCGGAGACCTTCCAGAAGCTCTGGTCGGCGGGCTTCTTCACCTCTTCCTCGTCCTCGCCCTTGCGGAACAGCAGCACGGCGGCACCCGCGAGGAAGAGGACACCGACCACGCCCTGCACCACGCGGTGCGGCAGCAGAGTCAGCACGCTGCCCGCGGCGATGGCGAGGGCGACATGCACCAGGAAGGCCGCGGCGACTCCGGCGAACACATAGGACGCGCGGTAGCGGGTGCCGAGCATCAGGCCGGCGAGGGCGGTCTTGTCGGGAAGTTCGGCGAGGAAGACGACGCCGAAGACGACGGCGGCGACGGTGAAACTGAACACGGGGTGGGATACCTCGATCGGTCGGGCCGCGCCAAAGAGCCCGGGAAAGGGGTCGCTTCGGCACGGCAGCGTCGAACACTGCGGCCGAAGGTCTCGCTGGCGCGGTACGGCTTCGTATCGCGCTCCGGGCGCCGGCTCGCCCGTCGTCACAGCGCGCGGAACGCGCTCCACCAGGAGTGGTGGTCGGGCGACGGGAGGGCAGTATGTCGACGGTCCGGCAGAGAGCTACTCCCCTTCTGCTGCCGTCAAGGGTACGCGGTGCAGCCTTCCGCGCGCGACCAGCTCCAATACCACCGCACAGGCCGTCGCCTGCACCGCCAGCAGCGCCACCAGCACGAACAGCTGCACCGCACCGGCCTGCACGGGCGAGGCCCCGCCCAGCAGCATGCCGACGAACGCGCCGGGGAGTGTGACCAACCCCACGGTCCGGGTCTGGTCGAGCCCCGGCAGCAGCGCGTCCGAAGCGGCCGGGCGGGCGACCTCCATCCGTGCGTCACGGTCGAGCAGCCCCAGCGCGAGACCCGCCTCGAACTCACCGCGCCGCGTCTCCAGCTCGTCCAGCGCCCGCCGCCCGGCCAGGACGGTGGCGGTCAGCGCGCCGCCGATCAGGATGCCGGTGACGGGGATGAGGGTGAGGCCGCGCGGCGGCACCAGGCCGGTGAGCAGCAGCAGACCGACGACCGGGACGACCCCGACGGCGATCGGCGCGGCGGCCCACCACCAGGTGCGGTTCCGGGTGATCCGGCGCCCGGCGGTCCGTACCGCCACCGCGAACATCAGCACGAGGAAGGCCAGCAGCCGGGGCAGGGCGTGCACCACCCAGCCGATGAGGTAGGAGACGGCGGCGAGTTGGGCGGCGGCGCGCAGTCCGGCGACGGCGATCGCCCCGGTGTGGCCGAGGCGGGCCAGTGCGGCGACGGCCACGGCGGCGATCAGCAGGACGGCGAGGACGATCCCGAGAGTGGCGTTGACCGGCAGCAGCACGCGCTCACTGTAGGGGTGTCACCGGGGGCGCATACGCCGGAGCAACACAACCGGAGTGCCGTTGTGCATTTATGTCGCCCCGTCAGCCCTTGAACTGACGTGGGCATGTCGTCACTCTGTTACCTGGTGCACGTCTCACGGAAACCCCACAGCGACACCATGAGCCGCGCACCGCACGTCAACTTCCCCCCACATTCCGGGAGTTTCGATGAAAAAGGTCTACGCGCGTCGAGTTTCCCTCGCCGCGGGTTCGGCCGCGGCCCTGGTCTGCACGCTGGCGCTGAGCTGCCAGTCCGCCCAGGCGGCACCGCCCAGCCCGCCGGACGCGGCGACCGCTCGGAAGTACCTCGCCGACATCAAGGAGCAGGCCGAAGGCCCGCAGGACGGCTACAGCCGCGACAAGTTCCCGCACTGGATCGACCAGGGCAAGAACTGCAACACCCGCGAAGTGGTGCTCAAGCGCGACGGCACGGACGTACAGCAGGACGGCAGCTGCAAGACGACCAGCGGCAAGTGGGTCTCCGCCTACGACGACGCGACCTGGACCGACCCGGCCGACCTCGACATCGACCATGTCGTACCGCTGTCCGAGGCCTGGAAGTCGGGCGCCGCGCAGTGGACCACCGAGCGCCGCAAGGAGCTGGCCAACGATCTCACCCACTCCCAGCTGATCGCGGTCACCGACAACCTCAACCAGGAGAAGGGCGACCAGGACCCGGCGAAGTGGCTGCCGCCCAAGACGTCGTACCACTGCGAGTACGCCCGGATGTGGGTGTCGGTGAAGCATGAGTACGACATGACCGCGGACTCCGCCGAGAAGGCCGCGCTGAAGAAGATCCTGGACGGCTGCTGAGCCCCACTCCTCAGGGCTGCCGATCCCGCGCCCGTCGGCCGGAAAATCACCGGCCGGCGGGCGCGCCGCCCTCCCGGCCACCCGCCGCGCCCGCTGTGCTCCTATCCTCTGACGACGACGAGAGGGGCACCGATGGCCGGACTGCGCTTGGGGCCGCTGCTGCGGTATGTCGACGCGGACAGCGCGACAGTGTGGGTGGAGACCGACCGGCCGTGCGTGGTGCACGTCCGCTGCGACGACGGGGCGGCCGGCGCTGAGCACACCTGGCAGGTCGCCGGGCACCACTACGCGCTGGTCCCGGTGACCGGTCTGACGCCCGGCAGCGAGACGCCCTACCGGGTCGTATTGGAAGACCCGGGGGCCGGCCGGGAGGAGGTCTGGCCGCTGCCCGGCAGCCACTTCCCCGCGAGCACGATCCGCACCCTCCCCGCCTCCGCACAGGAGCCCCTGCACTTCGCCTTCGGCTCCTGCCGCTGGTCCGCGACGCCGTCGAAGGCGGCGCACGACCCGGTCGGCCCGGACGCCCTGGACACCCTCGCCGCCACCCTGGCCGCCGGTTCCGGACGGCAGCGCCCCGACGTGCTGCTCCTGCTGGGCGACCAGGTCTACGCCGACCAGACCTCCGAGGCGACCGCGCAGGCGCTGGCCGGCCGCCGCGACCTCACCGAGCCGCCGTGGAAGCAGGTCGCCGACTACGAGGAATACACCTACCTCTACTACGAGTCCTGGCTCGACCCGGAGGTCCGCTGGCTGCTGTCCACGGTCCCCAGCTGCATGATCTTCGACGATCACGATGTGATCGACGACTGGAACACCTCGGCGTCCTGGCTGGCCCGGATGCGTGCGACCCCGTGGTGGCGCGAGCGGATACTCGGCGGCCTGATGTCGTACTGGGTCCACCAGCATCTGGGCAATCTCTCGCCCGCGGAACTGGCCGCCGACGAACTGTACGCGCAGGTCCGCGCGGTGCCGGACGCGACGGAGCTGGTGCGGGAGTTCGCGGCCGGTGCGGACAACGATCCGGGGCACGCGCGCTGGAGCTACCGCCGCGACTTCGGCCGGGTGCGCCTGGTCATGATCGACACCCGGGCCACCCGGGTCCTGGACGAGAGCAACCGCGCGATGCTCGACAAGACCGAGGGTGAATGGCTGCGGCAGGCGGTGCTGGACGGGCGCGGCAGCTACGACCATCTGCTGCTCGGCAGTTCGCTGCCCTGGCTGCTGCCGCATCTCATCCATGCCGGGGAGGGCTGGAACGCCGCGCTGTGCGCCGGTGAACGCGGCCCCCGCTGGGCCCGCCGCAGCGAGCTGCTGCGCCAGCGCGCCGACTTGGAGCACTGGGCGGCCTTCCCCGGCTCGTTCACCACGCTCACCGAGCTGATCGCCGAGGCCGGCTCCGGTGCCGGCGCCCCGGCGACGGTCTGTGTGCTGTCCGGGGACGTACACCACGCGTACGTGGCGGAGCCGCACTGGCGCGGCGCCGGTCCGCACCCCACGAGCCGGGTGCTTCAGCTGACCTGCTCCCCCGTCCACAACAGCATCCCCGGCTCGCTCCAGGCCGGGTTCCGCTTCGGCTGGAGCCGCTCCGGCCGGTGGCTGGGCAAGCTGCTGGCCCGGCACGGGCGGCTGCCCCGCCCGGCGGTGAAGTGGCGGCGCACCGGCGGCCCCTGGTTCGGCAACCAGCTGATGACGCTGACGCTGGCGGGCCGTGCGGCGCGGCTGGCCCTGGACCAGACCCGCCGGGAGAAGCGGGGCGGCGTCCGGCTCGTCACGGTCTGGCGCGCCGCGTTGACCGGGACCCGCGGGGGCGGGGAAACCGGTGTCACGGGTGGTCCGGCGGCGGGCACCGATCTGCCGAAGTCCGGATGAGGCGGGCGTCCGGCGGCCGTGACACTCCGTCCGCCCACCGGGGCCGGGTGTGCGGCCTGCGAATCCGCCACGTAATTTTGCCCACTCGACTCCTCCGCCGACGGGCCGGGCGGTGATGATGGGGCGCACATCTGCTCGTCGCCCGAACTTCCCGGGCGGCCGCGCCTCCGCGGCCCGGCCGTCCACCGCCCCAGGGAGAGCTCCTCTTGGCCGCCGACCACTTCGCCGACCACCGCCCCCGGCCCGCCCTCGCGCTCGTCGGCGCCGGGCCGCGCGGGACGAGCGTGCTGGAGCGGATCTGCGCCTCGGCCGCCGAACTGGCCCCGGGCTCCCGGCTGACCGTCCATGTCATCGATCCCGCCCCGCCCGGCGCCGGCCAGGTGTGGCGCACCGCCCAGCCGCCCGAGCTCCTGATGAACACCGTGGCCTCGCAGGTCACCCTGTTCACCGATGACAGCGTGGAGTGCGCCGGCCCGATACACACCGGGCCGAGCCTGTACGACTGGGAGGGGTGCGAGGTCGGCCCGGACGACTATCCGGGGCGCGCGCTGTACGGGCGCTATCTGGAGTGGTTCTTCCGCCGCACGGTGCGCACCGCACCCGAGGGGGTGAGCGTGGTGACGCACCCGGCCCGCGCGGTGCGGCTGGCCGAGGCCCCCGACGGCTCACAGTCCCTCACCCTCGACAACGGCCGGACACTGCACGGCCTGGGGGCGGTGGTCCTCGCCCAGGGCCATCTGCCGGCGGTTGCCGACGCGGAACAGCGGCGGCTGGCCGACTACGCCGCCGGGCACGGGCTGCGCTATCTGCCGCCCGCCAATCCCGCCGATCTGTCCGCCGCCCTGGAGGCGCTGGCACCGGGCCGTCCGGTACTGCTGCGCGGACTCGGCCTCAACTTCTTCGATCACATGGCGCTGCTGACGACGGCCCGGGGCGGCCGGTTCGTCCGCGGCACCGACGGGACGCTGACGTATCTGCCGTCCGGCCGCGAACCCCGGCTGTACGCGGGCTCCCGGCGCGGCGTTCCGTACCACGCGCGCGGCGACAACGCGAAGGGCGCGCACGGCCGTCATCTGCCGCTGCTGCTCACCGAGGACGTGATAGCGGCCTTCCGCAAGCGCGCGGACCGCGGTGAGCTGCCCGACTTCCTGGCGGAGGTCTGGCCCCTGGTGGCCAAGGAGGTGGAGACGGTCTACTACGAGGCGCTGCTGGCGCGGCGCGATGCGGACGGGATGCCGGACCCCCTCTTCCGGGAGCGTTTCCGGCGGTGCTTCCTGGGCAGCGCGCACCGCAGCCCCGAAGAGGCCGCCGCCCTGGACGCGTTCGGGATCGGGCCGGGTGAGCGCTGGGACTGGGACCGGGTCTCCCGGCCGCACGCGGAGCGGTCGTTCGCCGGCCGCGCCGCCTTCCGCGAGTGGCTGCTGGACCATCTGCGGGAGGACATCGCCCACGCCCGCCAGGACAATGTGGCCGGCCCGGTCAAGGCGGCCCTGGACGTGCTGCGGGATCTGCGCAACGAGCTGCGGCAGATCGTCGACCACGGCGGGCTGGCCGGTGCGTCCCGCCGTGACCACCTGGACCGCTGGTACACCCCGCTCAACGCCTTTCTCTCCATCGGGCCGCCGCGGCGCCGGATCGAGGAGATGACCGCACTGATCGAGGCCGGGGTGCTGGAGGTGGTCGGGCCCCGGATGACGGTCCGGCTCGGCTCCGCGGACGGCCGCGAGCCCGGATTCACGGCGCACTCGCCGGACGTGCCGGGCTCGGCGGTCACGGCGACGGCCCTGATCGAGGCGCGGCTGCCGGAGCCGGATGTCCGGCGCACCGCGGACCCGTTGCTGGCCCGGCTGCTGGCCGAGGGCGGCGGCCGGCCGCACACCGTGGACGGCTACGAGAGCGGCGGGCTCGATGTGTCGCCCAGCCCGTACCACCTCATCGCAGCCGATGGGCGGCGCCATCCGCGGCGGTTCGCGGTCGGGGTGCCGACGGAGGGGGTGCACTGGGTGACGGCGGCCGGGGCGCGTCCCGGCGTGGGGTCGGTCACGTTGGCGGATACGGATGCGGTGGCGCGGGCGGCGCTGCGGGCGGCGGCCGGGGACGCGGAGCCGGCCGGGGGTGGCGGTATGGGGGCGGGCGTGGCCTCGGCTACCCGCGTGGCGTCGGCGGCAGGAGTGGTTTCGGGGCACGTACGGCCGCTTCCAGCCAAAGATCCCATATGGCCAGAGGTTGAACTTGCAAGTACAGATTAGGTGTCCCTAACCTGTGCCCTTCACGGTTACGTCGTCCCCAGAAACCGTAGGAGTCCCCACATGTCCACACCGCTCACTTCGTTCACCCAGAGATCCACGCCGCACGCGCTCGCGCTCTTCCGCATCGTCATCGGCCTGCTCTTCGCCTGCCACGGCGCGTCCTCGCTCTTCGGTGTCCTCGGCGGCGCCATGGGCCAGGGCGGCACCGTCCCCACCGGCAGCTGGCCGGGCTGGTACGCCGCCGTGATCCAGCTGGCCGGCGGCCTCCTGGTGATGTTCGGCCTGGGTACCCGCGCCGCCGCGTTCATCAGCTCCGGCTCGATGGCGTACGCGTACTTCTCCACGCACCAGGGTTCGGGGCTGTTCCCGATACAGAACGGCGGCGAGCCCTCCGCGCTGTACTGCTGGGCGTTCCTGCTGATCTTCTTCACCGGCCCCGGCGCATGGGCCCTCGACCGGGTCTTCTTCGGCGACCGCGGCACGGAGGCGGCCCCGACCGCTCAGCGGGAGCCCTCCGCCGCCTGACGCCCCACGCTTCGGCGGACCCCGGCCCGCCACCCACGGCCCGTACGGCAGCTCTGCCGTACGGGCCGTCCGCGTCCGGAGCCGGTCCACGGGCGGGACACGCCGGGTGCCGCCCGACGCGGACCATCACACCCCATACGCGGCATGCCGCACGTCCCGGGTGTCGCGCACCCAATGCCGCTTCCCGCGCATCCCACCCCCACCCTTTCGGCCACCGTTGCCAGGCGTACGCTGTATGGCTGTAGAGCCGCCCCTGCCGCACCGAGCGACGTCGCGGCGGGGTTCGGACCGGGAGAAGGACGTTGCTGGAAAGCCTGGGGTCCCTCGGCGGCAGCCCTTGGGTGTACGTGATCGTCAGCGTCTCGATCGTTCTCGACGTCTTCGTCCCGATCCTGCCCAGCGGGGTCCTGGTGATCGCCGCGGCCACTACGGCGGCCGGCACCGGCACGGCGGCGGAGGCGGTCGGCAGCGCCGACGTCACCGTCCACAGCAGTGCCCACCTGGCCGAAATGCTGTCCCTGATGCTGTGCGCGGCCACCGCCTCCGTGCTCGGCGACATGGTCGCCTACCGGCTCGCCCGGCGCGGCGGCGACCGCTTCGACCGCGCCATCGGCCGCTCCCGCCGGCTGGCCACGGCACAGGAACGACTCGGTACGGCGCTGACGCGGGGCGGCGGCGGCATCGTCGTGCTGGCCCGTTTCGCCCCCGCCGGGCGCTCCGTGGTCAGCCTGGGCGCCGGTGTCGCGCACCGTACGGTCCGCGAGTTCCTCCCCTGGTCCGCACTGGCCGGCTTCGCCTGGGCGGCCTACAGCGTGAGCCTGGGCTACTTCGGCGGGCACTGGCTCGGCACCTCCTGGATGAGTACGGCCCTCTCCGTCGTCGCCCTCTTCGCCGCCGGATCGGCCGCCGCCTTCCTGATGCGCCGCCCGGAGCGCACCGCGCACTGACGGGGCGGCGGACGCCTGCCGACGGCCTGTCGCCGGCGCTCTGTTGTGGCGGGCATGTGGTCGGCGGTCCGATGTGGCGGGCATGCGGTCGGCGGTCCGTTGTTGAGCCCGTGGCCGGCGGCGGGGGAAATCCCTTGGCGGTTCGCCGGTGCCCGGTGCGACGATGACCGGCATGACCGGTATGAGTGGCGTCCACGCATCCAACGGCTCGCACGGGGCCGGCGCCCGCGGCGCCGGGGACCCGGCCGGGGGCGCCGCCATCTGGCAGCCCCGCCCCGAGACCGCCGCGGACACCGCGGCCGTCCGCCGGATCCACCTCGCCGCCTTCGAGTCCGCCGGGGAGGCCGATCTCGTCGACGCGCTGCGCCGCGACCCGTCGGCCTGGCTGCCGGGCCTGTCCTATGTGGCCGACGCTCCGGACGGCACCCCGGCCGCCCATGCCCTGCTGACCCGCTGTCATGTCGACGAGGTGCCCGCCGTGGCGCTCGCGCCGTGCGCGGTGCTGCCCGAGTACCAGAAGCGTGGTGCGGGCGATGCGGTGATCCGGGCGCTCCTGGAGGCGGCGCGGGCCGCCGGGGAGCGGACCGCGATCGTGCTGGGTCACCCGCCGTATTACCCGCGCTTCGGGTTCGTCCCGGCCACCCCCAGGTTCGGCATTCTGCCGCCGCAGCCCTGGCCGGACGAGGCCTTCATGGCGCTGTCCCTGGACGGCTCCACACCCCCGCGCGGCACGGTGCGCTACGCCCGGGCCTTCGGCATCGACTGACGTCGGTCCCGACGTCGCCCGCCCCAGGACCGGTGGGCGGCCGAGCGCGATCCCGATACGGAGTAAAGTCAACGGTCCCACCACCCCGCCCACCGTCTCCTGCGAGCGCAGCGCTCCCCCGGCGCCGGACCGGCGCCGCTCCGAGGGCGGCACCCCTGGGAGGGCTCCCACCACACACACGAGGCACTCTTCGGTGAACCACCCGCCGGTCGTCGAATGGACCGAGGCCGACCAGCCCCGCTCCGCCCGTTGGCGCTCCGAGAACGGCGCCCCGCCGCCGCGCCGTATCGTCCTCGCGGACGACCGGACCAAGGCCGACGACGCCTACCGGCTCGCCTGTGAGGGCACTGCGCTGTTGTGGCGCGGCGACTTCCACAACGCCCGTCAGCTGCTGACGGCGATGGCCCGCCGGATCGACCGGCGCCCCCGCAAGACGCCGCCCGCCGATGTCACCCAGGCGTTCCATCTGCACCGGGCCGCGCAGAATCACCGTGCCCGCATCCTGGGCATGCTGCTGGTCCCGCTCGACGCGACCTTCGCCATCCCACTGCACCGCGCCCCTGATGTCCGCGAGGCCTGCACCCGGGCGTACGGCCCCGGCGAGCCCGCCCACGCGGAGGCGTCCGGCACCACGGAGGGCACGGCCCCGACGACCACCCTCGTCTCGCTGCGTGAACTCCTCGCCCTGATCGGCGCCAACGAATGGCGCAAGAAGGGCGTCGAGATCCCGGCGCTCGGCGGCGACCGCATCCACCCCCACTACGGTGTCTTCTCCCCGGCCCGCGGCGAATACGTCGACCTGGTGGCCGAGGCGCCGCTGCCCACCGAGGAGCTGGCGTTCGACATCGGCACCGGCACCGGCGTGCTGGCCTCGGTGCTCGCCCGGCGCGGAGTGCGCAGGATCGTGGCCACCGACCAGGACCCGCGGGCGCTGGCCTGCGCCCGCGAGAACACCGAACGCCTGGGTGTCGCCGGGCAGGTGGAGGTCATCGAGGCCGATCTCTTCCCGGCCGGCCGCGCCCCCCTGGTCGTCTGCAACCCCCCATGGGTGCCCGCGAAACCGACCTCCCCCGTGGAGTACGCGGTGTACGACCCGGGCAACCGCATGCTGCACGGCTTCCTGAACGGCCTCGCGGACCATCTGACACCGGGCGGCGAGGGCTGGCTGATCCTCTCCGACCTGGCCGAGCACCTCGGGCTGCGTCCGCACTCCGAACTCCTCGACGCCTTCGCCAAGGCCGGCCTCACGGTCCTGGGCCGGCTCGACGTCACCCCGCGCCATCCGCGTGCCCGGGACACCTCCGACCCGCTGCACGTGGCCCGCGCCGCCGAGGTCACGTCCTTGTGGCGCCTGGGCCGCACGGACCGGACCGCCTCCGCCCCCTGACCTGCGGCCGTACGGTCAGGCCCGCAGTCCCGCACAGGCATTGCGCACATAGCGGCGCCAGTCCCCCGCGTCGTGCCGGATCACCGCCGCCTGCCCGCACACGATCATCACGACACCGTGCCCCCGTGCAGCAGCACCACCGCGGGGCCCGAGCCGGCCGTCATTGGGGAGCGCCGTCGCCGACGCGGCCGGCCCGGCGTCGCGCCGCCGCTCCGGGGCGCTTCCGGCCACCGCGCCGCCGATCGGGCACGATGGACGCACCATGGATCCCCGGCACCTCTTCTCCCGCGCCCGCCGGCTCGCCGAGTCCGCGACTCCCGCCCGGCGGCGGCTGCTCGGCATCACCGGGCCGCCCGGTGCCGGCAAGTCCACTCTCGCCGCCCATGTCGTGGCGGAGCTGGCCGGGCAGGCGGCGCTCGTCCCCATGGACGGCTTCCATCTCGCCGAGGCAGAGTTGCGGCGCCTGGGCCGTACGGACCGCAAGGGCGCGCCGGACACCTTCGATCCGGCCGGTTACGCGGCGCTGCTGGCGCGTCTGCGCGCACCGGAGCCGGACAGCGCCGTCTACGCCCCGGCGTTCGACCGCCGCATCGAGGAGCCGGTCGCCGGCAGCATCCCGGTGGCGCCCCACATCCCGCTCATCGTGACCGAGGGCAATTACCTCCTCCTCGACTCCGCCCCCTGGTCGCGGGTCCGCGCACTGCTCGACGAGGTCTGGTACGTGGACCTGGACACCCCGGAGCGGATCCGGCGGCTGGTCGACCGCCATGAGCACTTCGGGCGCCCGCGCGCCGACGCCGAGCGGTTCGTCCACTCCTCGGACGAGGCCAACGCCCGGGTGGTGGCGGCCACTCGCGACCGCGCCGACCTCGTCATCACCTTCACGCCTGAAGAGGCCCCGACGCCGGCCGGCTCATAACCTCCCGCCGCCCGCCGGTGAGCAGCCCGGCCACCGACAGCGCACCCCACCCCACGGACACCGCCACCGCCGCCAGCTTCCGGTCGCGGCCGGGCAGCGTCGCACCGAGCAGAACGGCGTCCCCGAAGTCGGCGGCGATCCGCACATACGCGGCGGTGCGCAGTGCCGGGCCTTCCGGGGCCACCGCCAGCGCCAGCCCGCTCACCGCGTCCCGCCAGGCCAGCGGACGCAGTGAGGTGCGCGTCGCCCGCCCGGTCCGCCCCTCCTCATCGACCAGCCCCGAGGGCCGTGCCAGCAGAGCGGGCACCGCGGTCACCGCCATCCCGTAGACCGCCGTGGCGACCCCGACCGCACGCAACAGACCGACCTTCATCCGCCGTCCACCTTTCCTCGCCCCGACCACAGGAGCCTCATCCCACCCATCCGCCCCCTCAACTCCATTCCGCGGCAGCCCCCTTCTCAAACGACACCATCGATGTCATCATGACATCACGAGTGTCATTGAGGAGGACGAGGGGGCGTTGATGAAGATGTCGACGCGGGGACGTCAATGCGGATGCCCATGGGGATGCCCGAGGGGCAAGAGGGGGCTGCGGTGAGGGGTACCGAGGGGGAGGCCGCCGGGGAGCCGGCAGCCACGGAAGATCTGCTGTACGACGTCATCCGTCGCCTGTGGCCCCTGCACCGCACGGTCGTGCGCGCGGTGGAGCGCGAGCTGGCGGACACGGGTATGACCGCCGGCGAACACGCGCTACTGGACGCCCTGCGCACCGAAGGCCCCCGCACCGTCCCGCAGTTGGCGCGTTCGATGGGACTCGACCGCCAGCCGGTGCAGCGCTGGGTGAACCACGCCGCGGAGCTGGGCCTGGTCGTCACGGCCCCGAATCCCGCCCACCGCCGCTCGTCCCTGATCCGGCTCACGGCCGAAGGCACGGCGGCGATACGCGGGGTCCAGCAGTTCGAGGCCACGGAGCTGCGCCAGCGGCTGGCCGACCTGCCCGCCGAGGACGTCCGCACCACGCTGCACGTTCTCGACCGACTCGGCGAGGAATTCCGGCACCTGGCGAACGGCTCGCGCGTTCAACGGGAGGAAACCGACAGTCGGGGCAGTCGGGACAGTCGCGGCAGTGAAGGCAGTAACGGCAGTAACGGCAGTAACCGTAGTAACGGCAAGCCTGAAGGCCACGACGACAGACCCGCCCCGCCCCCTCTCATGCGCAAAGGACGGTCAGGAGAATGACGCAGAGAATCACCGCCTGGTCCGAGATCGACAACGGCCTCGTGCCGGTCGACGAGGGCGAGCTGTTCTACGAGACGGCCGGCTCGGGCCCCGCGGTGGTGCTGCTGCACGGCGGCATGCTCGACCAGCACATGTGGGACGAGCAGTTCACCTGGCTGGTCAACTCCGGCCTGCGCGCGATCCGTTACGACGCCCGTGGCCATGGCCTGTCCTCCACCGTGACCGGCGACTTCGCCCACCACGACGACCTGTGTGCCCTGCTGGACGCACTCGATGTCCCCAGCGCCGTCCTCGTCGGCCTTTCCCACGGCGCGCGGGTCGCGCTGGACACCGCCCTCGCCCACCCCGGCCGGGTGACGGCCCTCGCGCTCGCCTCCCCGGGAATCAGCGGCCGGGCCTTCACCGATCCCTTCGTCCTGGCGCACATCAAGGAACAGGTGGCCGCGATCGGCGCACCGGACGGCGCGGAGCGGTATGTCGAACACTTCCTGCGGATATGGGTGGACGGGCCGCATCGCGAGCCGTCCGCGGTGCACCCGGGATTCCGCGAACGGATGCGCGCCTCGGCCGCGGCCAATGTGGAGGTCCATGCCGACGGAATGGGCGCCGGAATGCCCCTCGAAGTCGGCGCCGCCGACCGCCTCGGGGAGGTCCGGGTGCCGACGGTCGTGTTCGACGGCGACCTCGACAGCCGGGACATCTCCGCCAACGCCCATGCGATAGCCCTGGCCGTCCCGGGCGCCAGAAGAGTCCGGATACCGGGTGCGGCCCACATGGTCAACCTGGAGAACACTCCACTCTTCGACCACGAACTGCACGCTTTCCTCTCGTCGCTGGACTACTGACCCACTGCGACCGGCCCCGCGACCGCCCCCGGTGACCGGTCCACCGCGGGCCGTGCCCCGCGGTCGGCGGAAATCCCCCACACACCTCGCGCCGCGGGGCCGGCGGCTAGAGTGGCGAGGCCGTGGTGTTCGGGAAGCCGGTGACGGACCTTGTGGTCCCAGTCCGGAGCGGCCCTCGCCACTGTGATCGGGGAGTTTCCACCCCTTCCGCGGGCGCCTGGCGCGCCCGCGGCGCCACTGACCGCAGCCCGCGGCCGGGAAGGCGGGGGCGGAAGCGGGCACCCTCTCCCAAGCTGTAAAGGAGCAGGGTGGCACCCCTAAGCCAGGAGACCGGCCACGGCATCTCACGAACTGATCCACGAGGTGCTGGAGCGTGACCGCCCGGATGGCCCTGTCCACCGATACCCCGAACTCCCCTGCCCCCGCCACGTTCCGCTGGCGCCGGCAGGACACCGTCCGTACCGCGGGCCTGATGGCCGTCATAGCCGGGCTGCATGTCGTGGCCTTCGGCGTGCTCTTCCTGCTCGTGGTCCCGAACCACTACTCCGTCGGAAGCCAGGTCTTCGGCGTCGGGCTCGGCATCACCGCGTACACCCTCGGTATGCGGCATGCCTTCGACGCCGATCACATCGCCGCGATCGACAACACCACCCGCAAGCTGATGGCCGACGGCAAGCGTCCGGTGTCGGTCGGCTTCTGGTTCGCCCTCGGCCACTCCAGCGTGGTCGTGGCGATGGCGGCCCTCGTGGCCGGCGGCGCCCAGCTCGCCGGCACGCTGCTCGACGACGAGTCCCGTACGCACCAGATCCTGGGCACCATCGGCACCACGGTCTCGGGCACGTTCCTCTACCTCATCGCCGCCCTCAACCTCATTGCGCTGGCCGGGATCTGGCGGGTCTTCCGCGGGATGCGCGACGGCCACTACGACGAGGCCGAGCTGGAACAGCGCCTCGACGCACGCGGCTTCATGAACCGGTTCCTGGGGCGGTTCACCCGCTCCATCTCCCGCCCGGGCCAGATGTTCCCGCTCGGCTTCCTCTTCGGGCTCGGCTTCGACACCGCGACCGAGGTGACCCTGATGGTGATGGCGGGCAGCGGCGCGGCGGCGGGCCTGCCCTGGTACGCGGTCCTGTGTCTGCCGCTGCTGTTCGCCGCCGGGATGAGCCTGTTCGACACCCTGGACGGCACCTTCATGAACTTCGCCTACCAGTGGGCGTTCGCCAACCCGGTGCGCAAGGTCTACTACAACCTCACCATCACCGGTCTGTCGATCGCCGTCGCCTTCTTCATCGGCACCATCGAGCTGGTGACCGTGCTGCACGACAAGCTCGGCCTCAACGACGCGCTGACCGGCTGGATTTCCGGCCTCGACCTCGACAATGTCGGCTTCATCATCGTCGGCCTGTTCGTGGTGGTGTGGGCCGCGGCGCTGGCCTACTGGCGACTGGCCGGCGTCGAGAAGCGCTGGGCGGAGCGGGCCGGGCGAGCCGAGACGGCGGAGCAGGCCGCGCCGGGAACCTGAGGAACGGCGGCCCGGTGCCTGCTCGCGCGCACCGGCCTCGCCCTCCCGGGTACCCGAGCTGCTTCCGACCTTCGGGGCCCGGCCGGGCCCGAGCTGCTCCCGACCCTCGGGGCCCCGGCCGGGCCCGCGCCCACGGGCGGCCGAACCGATCCGGCGCCCTCAACTGCCCGAGCTGCTCCCGGCCCCTCCTGCCCGGCCCGGCCCCGCGCCCTCAGGTCGCCGAGCCCGCCGCGGCGCCCGTCTCCCGGTCCGGCCCCCACTGCTCCAGGGCTGCGGCCAGATCGAGGGGCAGCAGCCGGTCCGGCTGGTCCGGGCCCGGCCAGTCCTCCCGCGGGACCCGCCACAAGACCTCGAACTCGTTGCCGTCCGGGTCCTTGGCGTACAGCGACTTGGCGACGAGGTGATCGGTCGATCCCACCAGGGCACCGCGCTCGACGAGCCGCGTGCGGGCCGCGACGAGTTCGCGGAGCGTGCCGACCTCCCAGGCCAGGTGGTACAGCCCGACCCGCCCGGCCTCGGGCCCCGGCGCGTCCGGCGCCACCGCGAACAGCCCCAGATCGTGATCGTTGAGCGAGCCGGGAGCGCTGAGGAACGCGGCCCGCCCCGGTATCTCGACATCCACCGTGAGCCCGAGGGCCTCGGTGTAGAACGCCACCGACCGTGCCACATCGCGGACGTTGAGCACCGCGTGATTCAGACGTCGTACGGACATGGAACCTGGTCTCCGATCTCCCGGCCGCGACACCGCCGTGGCGCCGCCGCCCTCCCCTGCTTCTGCTCTACCTCGCACACCCCGCCCTTGCCCAGGGCCTGCCGGCCGGTATCCGGTCGGCGGACGTCCCGCCCGCGGCACACCTCCGGTACGCGCGGGGCAAGGCGGCCATCTCCGGGGGCTCGCCCCGGCGTCACTTCCGTACCAGCAGCACCCCGCCGGCCAGCACCACACCCAGCACGAGTGCGATCACGCCATGGACCGTCCGAGGGGAGCGCAGCCCCGGCAGCAGACGGTCGACGGCGTAGCGACCGGGCCCGGTCAGCGCCAGGGCCGCCGCACCGGCGGTCAGCAGCAGCTCGTACTCCACGCCCTTGGGCGCGAAGAAGCCGCCGCCCCACTTCACGGCAAGGGCATTGATCATCGTGCCGACGAGCGCGGCCGCGGCCAGCGGCGTGAGCAGCCCGACCACCAGTCCGAGCCCGCCGAGCGTCTCGCTCAGCCCGGCGACGACGGCCATCGTCCGGCCCGCCGGATAGCCGCTCATCGTGAAGAACTGCCCGGTCCCGTCCAGCCCCGGACCGCCGAACCAGCCGAACAGCTTCTGGGCGCCGTGGGCCGCCATGGTCAGTCCGAGCGCGAGGCGCAGCAGAAGGAGGCCGGTGTCGAGACCGGCCGGAGAGGGGGCGTGGCGGGCGGGGATGTCGAGGCGGGAGGACGCGAGAGTGCCGAGGGGGGACGTCATCAGAAGCCGTTCTTTCGCAGGTCGGAACCGGCCCCGCGAGGCCGCGGACAATTACTTGAAACTTCAAGTCACTGCCTCCGACGATACACAGCACCCCCACGGCGAACAACAGCGCCTGCGGCGGGCCCGAGGCCATCACCTCGCGCCCCCGCACGTCCTCCCTGCTCAGGGCGTGAGGGGCGAATCCGGTGAGGCTGTCGCCGGCTGCTGCCCGAGGAACGCGGCGATCGCCTGACCGAAGTGCGACCGCGCCACCGCCGGCCGGGGATTGACGGCGGTGGCCTGCCGCTGCGGTCCCAGCACGGCGCCGACCGCCAGCTTCGCGGCGTGGATCGCCGCCGGCGGCTGCGCGGCGACAGCCGCGGCGAGCCGGCCGGTGCGGTCGGTGAGTTGCGCCTCGGGCACCTGGTGATCGGCCAGTCCGAGCTCCACCGCCGTGCGGGCGTCGACCAATCGGCCGGTGTAGAGCAACTCCCGTGCCACGGACGGTCCGGCCAGGGCGACCATGCGTGCGGCGAACGCGGGGCTGGCGAGGATGCCGAGCCGGGCGATCGGCATCCCGATCCGGGCGGAATCCGCCATCAGCCGCAGGTCGCAGGCGAGGGCGAGCTGGCATCCCGCACCGGCGGCGACCCCACGGATCTCGGCGACCACCGGAACGGGGCAGTCCTCGATCGCGGAGAACGCCTCTTCCATGTGCGCAAAGGACTCTTCGACGTATGCGGAGTCCGCATCCACCCAGTCGGTCATGTCGGAGCCGGCGCAGAACGTGTCGCCATGCCCGCGGATCACCAGCACCCGCAGTGACCGGCAGGCCCCGAGTTCCCTGACCTGGTGGGCCAGACGCGCCCACGCCTCGCCGGGGAGGGCGTTGCGCCGGCGGCCGTCACCGATCCGGATCTCGGCGACCGCCCCGGACCGGAACGTCGCGATGGTGACGTCGGGGGCGGGCACGGGGGTCACTTCGCGGCCTTTCGCGCCCGCAGGTCGGCCAAGTGCCGCGGGTCGACTCCCATGGCGGTCAACACGGGAGCGGTGTGCTCCCCGTGCCGGGGCGGCGGGGTGCGCACGGTCGCCGGGTGGTCGGACAGCTTGATGGGCGAGGCGATGGTGCGCAGGGTGCCGGCGCCGGTGTGCTGGAGTTCGGCGACCATGCCGCGCGCGACGACCTGGGGGTGCCGCAGGGCCTCGTCGACGGTGTTGATCGGCCCGACCGGTATCTCCGCCTCGGTCAGGAGCACGGCCCACTCCTTGGCGCCGCGGGCACTCAGCGCGCGCTCGATGAGCGGGAGCAGCTCCTCACGGTGGCGGACCCGGTCGGGGTTGGTCGCGAACCGTGGGTCGTCGACGAGCGCGGCGAGTCCGATCGCGGTGGCGAAGCGGCGCCACAGCCCGTCGTTTCCGGCGGCGACCATGAGATGACCGTCGGCGGTGGGGAACGCCTGGTAGGGCACGATCGTCGGATGGGCCGAACCGTAACGCTGCGGGACGTTCCCGGAGGCGAAGTATCCACCGGCGACATAACTCAGCCAGGCCACCTGGCCGTCCAGCAGCGAGACGTCGACCCACTCACCGGTGCCGGTGTGCTCGCGGTTGCGGAGGGCGGCGAGGATGCCGATGGCCGCCCACATTCCGGCGGCCAGGTCGGCCGGGGAGACCCCGAAGCGCACCGGCGGCCCGGCGGGTTCGCCGGTCACGCTCATGACGCCGCTGACCGCCTGCGCGATCGCGTCGTAGCCCGGCTCGTTGCGATACGGCCCGGTCTGCCCGTACCCGCTGATCGAGGCATACACCACGGCGGGATTGCGGTCACGGACGTCCTGGTAGCCCAGCCCGAGACGGGCCGCGGTACCGGGCCGGAAGTTCTCCACGATCACATCGGCGGTGGTGGCCAGCTCCTGTACGAGCCGCAGGCAGTCGGGGTCCTTGAGATCGACCGCGATCCCGCGCTTGTTGCGGTTGACGCTGTGGAAGTACGCCGCGTCCTCGCCCTGGAAGGGGGGACCCCAGGCGCGGGTGTCATCGCCGGAGACGGTGTCCTCGACCTTGATCACATCAGCGCCCAGGTCGGCCAGCATCATGGTGCAGAACGGCCCGGACAGGATGCGGGACAGATCGAGGACCTTCAGACCGGTGAGGGCACCGTCGTGAACGAGCCAGGGCTGGGGGTGTGGTGTGTTGCGCATTGCGGTGTCACGCCTCTGTTCCAGTGGGTTTCGCCGAGCGGCCGGAGTCAGGCGCCCAGTTCGAGCAGGAGCTCCATGCAGATGGCGGTGGCGTCGAGGAAGTAGTCGACGCGGAGGTTCTCGTTGGGCGCGTGGTTGGCCTGGTCGGCGTTGGCCAACGGCAGGCCGATGCTGGGTACACCGAGGATCCCGGTGAAGATCCAGTCGGGAAGCGTGCCGCCATAGGCGGGGATCAGCAGCGGATCACGCCCGGTCACCCGGGAGATGGCCCGCGCCACCCTGGGCGTATGGGGATTGTCGATCGAGGTCCGGGACGCCGGTACGCCACCGACCTTGGTGACCGTCACCTCGGGGGCATGGGCCCGCAGATGTGCGGCCACCCGCTCGAAGACGGTCTGCGGGTCCTGGCCCGCCGTCAGCCGGATGTCGACGCCCGCCTCCGCGGTGTCGGGGATGATGGTCCGGTCCACATCCCCCGTGGTGATCCCGTTGATCGTGAGCGTGGGACGGTCGGCCAGCCGCTCATAGAAGGACAGCCCCTTGAACGCCGGGTCCATCTCGGTGAGTCCGATGTCTCCGAGGACTTCCTGCAGGTCGAGTGGGAGCGCCGCGAACGCGGCGCGGTCGGCGTCGGACAGCGGTTCCCGGCCGTCGTCGAAGCCCTCGACGAGGACCCGTCCGCCGGGGTCCTTGAGACTGGCCAGCGCCTGGACCAGCTGCCATGCCGGGTTGGGCGCGACATTGCCGAAGTTGCCGGAATGCAGCGGGCGGCTCGGACCGGTGGCGCTGATCCGGAGACGGAGCATGCCGCGGACCCCGTGCGAGACACACCATTCACCGGACTCGTGCACCGAACGGTCGCTCCACACCACAAGATCGCAGTCGAACAGCTCCCGGTGCGCGCGCAGGGTGTCCGCCAGCGTGGGGCTGCCGATCTCCTCCTCACCGTCGAGCAGCACGGTGACCGTGCAGGGGAGCGCGCCGATGTGCTCGTCGAAGAGGCGCAGCGCCTGCAAGTGCGCATAGTGCTGCCCCTTGTTGTCACCGGTGCCGCGACCCCAGATCCGCCCGTCCCGCAGGACGGGTGTGAAGGGGTCGGAGTCCCACCTCTCGCGTGGCCCGGTCGGCTGGACGTCGTAGTGGCCGTAGAGCAGGACGTGCGGCGCTCCCGCCGGCCCCGCGCGGTGGCCGACCACCAGCGGCCGGCCCTTGCCGACGAGCACCGACGGGGTCAGGCCGGCCCGCTTGACCTCTTCGACGGCGACCTCGGTCGCGGCGGGAAAGCCCTCGCCGGTCGCGCTCACACTGGGCTGGCTGACGTACTGCATCAGTCCGGCGATGAGTTCGTCCTGGCACCCCTGCACGAGTTCGCGCGGTGTGGCGGGGAGTTGGGCGCGGATCGTGGAAGCGTCCGTCATCGTTGGCCTCGTTCTTTCCTGTGCACTGGCGGACGTGGCGCCCGTCAGGCGGGGGGGCGGTGGGTGCGGAGTGCGGCCGGTTCGTCAGCGCAGGGCGAGGAAGCGGCGGCTGGCCAGCAGAGAGGCGATGCTCAGGACGCCGGCCACCATGATGTAGAAGCTGGGCGAGAGGTGGCTGCCGGTGGCGGCGATCATCCAGGTGATGATCACGGGTGCGAACCCGCCGAAGGACATCACGCCGATGTTGTAGCTGAGGGACAGACCGGTGCCGCGGGTCGCGGTCGGGAATGCCTCGGACATCAAGGCGGGCAGCGCACCGAAGTAGCAGGCCTTCAGGAGGCCAAGAATGAACATCACCACGCCCATGACCAGCAGCGACGGGTTGCCTGACAGCAGCAGGAACAGCGGGTAGATGCTGAGGATCATGGCGGTCCCGGCAATGAGCATGACCTTGATGCGGCCGACCCGGTCCGAGAGATGACCGATCAGGGGCGTGATGGTCGTCAGTGCCACGCCGGACACCGCCGCCCCGATGAAGCCGGCGGAGGACGGCAGACCGAGGACCTCGTGTGCGTAGGTCGGCATATAGACGATCACGTAGGTCACCGCGGTGGACATCACCAGTGCGCCGACCATGAGGAGCACCGGCAGCTTCTGGCTCCGGAGCACTTGGCGGACGGGGGTCGTGGCGACGTCTCCCGACTCGGCGGCGTCGACGAATTCGGTGGTCTCCGGGACATGGCGGCGGATCATGTACCCCACCGGGCCGATCAGCAGACCGACGAAGAACGGAATGCGCCAGCCCCAGGAATCCAGCTGTGCTCCGGAGAGGCTCAGACTGAGGACGGTGCCGAATGTCGCGGCCATCAATGTCGCCAGGCCCTGCGAGGCGAACTGCCAACTCGCCATGAATCCCCGCCGGTCGGCGGACTGTTCGGCCAGGAACGCCGTCGCGCTGCCGAACTCACCACCCGCCGAGAATCCTTGCAGCAGACGGGCCACCAGAATCATTACCGGTGCGGCAATGCCGATGGATTCATAGGTGGGCATGACGGCGATCAGCAAAGTGCCGATCATCATGAGCCGAATGGTGAGCAGCAGTGCGGCTTTTCGTCCGGTGCGGTCCGCATACGTTCCCAGGACCAGCGCACCCAACGGCCTGACCAGATAGGAGACCCCGAACGTGCCGAAGGCGAGCATCAGGGAAACCGTTGGGTCGCCGGAAGGGAAGAATGCCTTGGAGATCGAAACCGCGAAGAATCCGTACGAGGTCAGGTCGTACCACTCAAGCGTGTTCCCAGCCGTTGCCGCGAGCACGGCACGCCGTGCTCGTTTCTTGCTGACAGGCTTCTCGGCATTCATCTGACCTGTCTCTCTAGCGGTCGTCATGAGTGTTACTCCCTCGGATCGAGCAGGCGAACTGTCGCGCAGGGTGGCACCGCCGATGGGCGAGTCCGAAGCGGAAGAGATGGATCCGTGAACTCGTTGAGCGATGACGCTAGAGGCACCGGTTCGTTCGCACAATCGCAACTTCTAGAACACCTGATTGCCCAAAAAGCAACGATCGGGGAAACGCCTCACGCGGGCAGGTCCGCCCACCGCGTGATCCCGCCGGGGTCGACACGGGTGCCGTGCCGGGCGGCCAGGGCGGTGACGATGGCGCTCCCACGGCCGTGTTCCGCCGGGTGCCGGCCGTCGGCGGGCCGGGGTACGGACACCGCGGGACCCGCATCGGTGACCTCGATACGCAGCGCACGAGGCTCTTCGGCCACCGCCCGCGACAGCTGCAGCACGGCCGGAGGAAGCGCATGGGTGACCGCATTGGTGACCAGTTCCGAGATCACCAGGACCGCGTCCTCAATGGTGGTGGCAGGCAGATTCCAGCCGGTCAGTACGGTGTGCGCCCGTCGGCGCACCAGGCCTACGGCCTCCGGGATGTGCGGCAGCGGAAAGAGAAATTCCGCGTCCCGCCACAGCGGCGCATGCGAGCCGGAGTATTCACTACTGGAGGCTGTCGCATTCATCGTCTTCCCCTGCCTCGGCTGCCTGCGGGGAGGATGCACACCTGAGCGGCTAAAAGGGGCCCTGGGCCAACCGCCGAGCGACGAGTCCGCCGCATGAGGGGCGGCGCTCTTTCGCCTTACGGTCCGCCCGGCCGGGTGAGCCCGCAGGGCATATGACGAAGGTAGGCACCGCCCGAGCATTCACGCAATCGCAATTTATAGAACAAATCGTTGCCCAGAAGACAATGCCGCCATAGGCTGAAGGCATGCTGAACAGTCCGGCTCTTGAGTACTTCCTCGAAGTTGTCCGCACCGGCTCGGTCAACGAGGCGTCCAGGCGCCTGCTGGTCGCAGGCTCGGCCATCAGCCGGCAGATCGGCAAACTCGAGCAGGAAATCGGTGTGGCGCTGTTCGAGCGCCGCCCGCGCGGAATGGTGCCGAGCGAGGCCGGCACCCTCCTGGCCGCTTATGCGCGCCGCGCCGCACTGGAAACCGATCAGGTGCTCGCGGAAATCCGCGGCCGCAGCCGGCTGGGAACCATTGTCCGGGTGGCCAGTTCACAGGGCGCCGCACAGGAATTCCTGCCGGCCGCCATGGCCTCCTTTCGCAAGGACCATCCGGGCACCACCTTCCAACTGCCCGTGGTAACTCCCTCATTGGCCACTCAAATGGTCCAGGACGGCTCGGTCGACCTGGCCGTCACCTTCAGCCTGGCCCCTGCTCCCGATGTCCGTGTCATACACGCCCAGCGGGCCCCGATCCAGGCCCTGGTCCGATCCGACCACCCCCTCGCCCAGCGCAACGAGATCCATCTGCACGACCTCCTCCCCTATCCGGTCGTACTCACCGAGGAAGGCACGACGAACCGGCGCCTCTTCGACCTCTGCTGCTCGATCGAGGGAATCGCCTTCGAACCCCTGCTGGTCAGCTCCAGCTCCAGTGCCCTGTCCGCCTTCGTCAAAGAGGCCAACGCCGTATCACTGACCGGCCACATCAGCGTCCACGAACGCCTACGCGTCGATGGCCTGAAGTCCATCACCATCCTCAACCCGGAAATGCACCTGCGCACCATCCAGATCCAGGCCATGGCCGGCCGCCAACTCCCCGCAGTGGTAAGCAAGTTCGCCGACCACCTCATCCATCAACTCGGCGATACGGAGGTGTGATGAGGGTTCGTTGTCACTCAAGCTTCGGACGGGATGCGCCACAGCGGCGCCTGGTACTGCTCCGGTCGGCTGCTGAGCAGCAATGCCCTGAGGTCCTGGCGCTGGTTGACACCGAGGCCGAATACTTCGGTGAGCCGGCGGAACGTGGTGTGCGTGATTCCGCGGGACCGGGCGTCGCTCTCGAAGTCGTCGAGTTGCCGGAGTACGGCTTCCGGGGCGAGCGACTGGGTAGGCCGGCTGCCGAGCCAACTGGCCTTGTTGCGTTCGTCGTCGATTTCGGAGAAGCCGCAGATCTCGCGGCTTTGCTGCTCAACCTGATGCAGATTCTCCGTGGCGAGGATGGCGCGGGCGAGCTGGTTGCGGCCGAGGGCTTCGTCGAGGTCGGCCTCGTGCACGGTGGGCCCTTCGTCGGTGAGCGGGACCGGCAGGCCGGCGCCCCCTACTTCGCACAGGCCGCGGGCGCCTCGTGCGGTGGCGGCGAGCATGGCCGTTGCCTCGGAGGGGTGCCACTCCAGTACTGAGCTGACGGGCGCGACGTGCTCATCGGCGAGGGTCAGGGCAACGGGGCCCAGACGGTCGCGTAGGGCGTCGGCGGGGAGTTCGCCGTCGAGGCCGGGACCGGCGACCAAGAGCCGTACGGGGAAGTTGAGTTCGCAGCACGCGGCGAGGGTGAGAGCGTCCGCGAGGGGGCTGCGGAGAGTGGGCTCGTCGCCCTGGGCGAGGATGTCGCCGCCGACGTCCAGGAGGTCGACGGAGTCCGGCTCCAAGTACTGGACGAGCTCTTCGAGTTGGCGCACCATGCCCTCGGCGCCGTGGTGCGGATCGATGAGCGCGAAGGTCTGCCGGAGCTCCGCGGCCAGCCTGGGGAGCGTCGAGCCCGCGGGAGCAATCGGTGTTGCGTCGGCGGGGACGGTCTGGACGCTTCGGGTGAGGGGGCGAAGGCCGGTGAAGTTGGCCGGCCCTCTGGGGCCCGGAACAGGATCGATCAAGAAACGGTCCCACGCGTAGGTGAGAACCACCGCCGGAGTCTCGCCGCCGTAGACGGCAGCATCCAGCATCGCCGCGGCGACGGCGTCGCCGCCTCCTCCTGCTGCCACGATCACGCGTGTCACATGTGCCAGCGTACGGGCTGCTGTACCAGCCGGCGGGGACCAGCCGATCACGCGGAGGAGCACATCGGGCGGCCGGAGTGGGTGAGCAGGTCCGGCGGACGGGGCGGTCCAGTAGATCCGGCGCTCGAAGGGGGACCGGGGCGGCTCGGACGGGTCGTCCGGCACGTGCCACCCGACCTGCCTGGCACCACCCGCAACAGGAACAACTGAAAATGATCAAGGCCCAGGAATCCGAATTCCTCTCGGATGACCTGGGCCTTTGTTGTTTCACACAAGGAGTGGGCACAACAGGATTCGAACCTGTGACATCTGCTTTGTAAGAGCAGCGCTCTACCGCTGAGCTATGCGCCCTGGCCGAGCCGACAGACTACCTTGCCTCCGGGGCTGAACTGCAAACCAGTGCTCGAAGGGCGAACTTACCGGCCGGCGTGTTCGTTTCCGGTGAGTGGGAGAATGACATTCGGTCCTGGGGCGATCCGATCGGGAGAGGGAAGTGACGGCGACAGACACTCAGCCGCATGAGCAGCGAGAACGCCGTCGCGCCCGTGGAGGCCCGGTCCGGGATGTGGTGGCGCTCATGTTGCTGCCGTTGCCTCTGGTGGTGGCGATGGCGCCGTGGTCGTTCGCGGGGGGCGGGACCCGTCGCTGGTTCGGGCGGGGGGAAGGCCAGCGGGCCGATGCGCAGGCCGCCAAGGATGCCGCGGCGGCGTCGTTCTACGAGCTGGACACCGCGCACCGGGATCTGCGGATCTCCATAGAGACGATCACCGCCGTCGACACCTCGCCGCCCGCGCGGAAGGCGGCAGAGGAGTACGAGGGATTCGGCCGGCGGATCGACGAGGTGAGTCAGGGGTACATCACCGCGGTCGACTCCCACGATCTGGACCGGGACGACCTCGACGGCGCCGCGATGGCGCGGGCGCGGGCCGATCTGACCCGTGCCAAGCAGGAGCTGGACCGGGTCAAGGGCGAGCTGGACCGGTTCGCGCAGGGGCTGGGTCCGCTGCTTCAGTCCGCCGAGACGCAGCTGGCACGGCTGGCCCCGGCCGTGGAGCGGGCGCGGCAGGCACTGCTGGCGGCCAGCAATGCGCTGGACGCGGTCCGTGCGCAGGGTCTACAGGCCGATGATCTCGCGGCCCGGCTGGCGGCGCTCGGGCCGGAGCTGACCAAGCTCAATCAGGGCGCCGGGCACCATGGCGTACAGGAGACGATCCGGCGCGCCGACGACGTGCTGCGCCAGGCCGAGGGCGTTCGGACCGAGGCCGAGCGGCTGCCGGGAAAGGCCGCGGAGATCGACAAGCGGCTGGTGTCGCTGCGGACCCGGGCGCAGGCGATCACGACGCGTGCCGGGAAGGTCGACCCGGTCCTCAGCGAGCTGCGGCGGCGGTACAGCGCGGCGTGCTGGCAGGACCTCCAGCAGGTACCGGAGCAGGCCGCCCGGTCCGTCCAGCAGGCCGAGGTCAAGCTGCGGGAGGCGCAGCAGGCGCGGGACGAGCAGCGCTGGGCGGACGCCACGAGCCGGCTGGCGACCGTTCGGGCGCTGCTGGACACCACCGACGAGGCGGTCTCGGCGGCCGGTGACCGGCTACAGCGGCTCGACGCGGTCTCGTTCGACCGCCAGAAGGAGGTCGAGCGGACCCGCTTCGCCGTACGGGACGCGCAGCGGCTGGCGATGAGCGGGCGCAGCACCCCCGATCCGCGGCATGCGGGCCCCTTGGACGATGCGGTGGCGCGGCTGGACCGTGCGGTCGCGGGCCTGGAGGGGCGCCATCCGGACTGGTGGCACTTTCTGATGGAGACCGAGGCGGTACGGGAGACGGCGGCCCGGGTGGTGCAGGAGATCCGGGAGGCCAGGGGCGGGGCCGGGACCGGCGGCTGAGACTCCGGGGCCGGCCTCGGGTGTGACCTTGCCGGGTCCGGTGTACGGGCCGGAAGCACGGTGGGCCAGGAGGGCGGCTCCGTGCCGCCTCGCCACCGGGCGCGATGGCGTGAACCGCCACCCGGGCGGATCCTGGAGTGGAGTACGGCCCAGTCGGCACCTGCGCGAAGGAGGCCGGACATGGCTACTGGGGCTACTGGCCAGACCCTGCACGGGCCCGTGAACCCGCTTCACCGGGGTAAGCAGCGGCGCCACACACGGCTCGACGAGCATCTGCCCGTGGACCACCGGCTCAGCAAGGTCTACCGCATCGGCGCCGGGCTGATGGGCCTGGTACTGATCGCCTTCGGCGTCCTCGGGCTGACCCACCACATCGGCTACTTCGACACGGGCGGCGACACCGTGGCCGGGCTGAACACCAACGGCACGCTGAGCGTGCTCTCGATCGTCGTCGGCGCCATCCTCGTCGTCGGCATGGTGATCGGCGGGAACTTCGCCTCGACCCTCAACATCGTGCTCGGCGGCCTCTTCCTCCTGAGCGGATTTGTGAACCTGGCGCTGCTGGACACCGGCGCGAACTTCCTCGCCTTCCAGATCCAGAACGTCCTGTTCAGCTTCCTGGTCGGGCTGATGCTGCTGGTCTTCGGGATGTACGGGCGGGTCAGCGGCGGCCTCCCCCACGACAATCCGTACTGGCGCGCCCGGCACCCGGAGGAGGCGGAGCAGTTCGACCGCGGACAGCTGCGTCCCGTCTCCGGTATGACGGCCGCACGGCAGGCGGCACGGGTCAAGATGCAGGGCGCCCCGCATGCCGGGCGCGGTTCGTTCGGCGCCGGCACCAGCGGGAGCAGAAGGCACACCACCTCCCTGGATACCGGCGCCCGGTCCGGTGGCGGCAGCAAGAAGCCCTGAGCCGGGGCGCGGAGACGTCAGGGCGTACCGAGGTGGGAATGGGGTGCTCGGTACGCCCTGATGGCTGGGGAGGGCGGGGCGAGTGGGATGACTGAGGTGAGGCCGGTACGTCAGGTGAGGTGAACGGGGTCGGTGGTTTCCGTCATCTCCACCGTGACCGGCGTGACCGGTGTGGCCAGGGCAGCGGGGGCGGCGGGTACGGCTGACGGGGCGGGAGGGGAAGGGGTCGGGGTCAGCGAGCACGGGGAGCAGGGAGCAGCACCATGAGCCGTTCGGGGCACGCCGCCTCCTCAGGACACGGGGCTCACCATGGGGCGGTCGCCACGCTCGCCAAGCGGATCTTCAAGGGCATATACGGGGAGGGCGAGAGCCTCGTGCTGCCGGAGGTGATGGCGGAACTGGACGTGAGCCAGACCGTGCTGCGGGAGGCGATCAAGGTGCTGACCACCAAGGGGCTGCTCGGGGCCGACAAGGAGCGGGGCACATATGTCCGCCCCCGGGAGGACTGGAACCTCCTGGACACGGACGTGCTGCGGTGGAAACTGGCGGCCGGCGTCTCGTCCGACTTCTTCGCCGATGTGCTCGAACTGCGTCGCTCCATCGAGCCCGCGGCGGCCGCGCTCGCCGCGGAACGCCGTACCGACGAGGATCTGGCGGCCCTGGACGCCGCGTTGAGCGCGATGGCCGCGTCCGGCAACGATCCGGTGCTGCTCGTGCGGGCCGACGCGTCCTTTCACACGGCGATGCTGATCGCGTCGAACAATCGCTTCTACGCGCAGATGCACCGGGTGATCGTGCCGGTGCTGGTCCAGCGCGACCGGGCGGTGCTGGACGAGTACGGCGCCTTCGACCGGCCCCATGCGATACATGCCGCGGTGGTGGAGGCCGTACGGAACCGGGACGTCGACGGGGCCTATATGGCGATGCTCGAACTGCTCGATGTGTCCGCGCGGGAGCATCCGTAGGTGCGGGAGGACCCGTAGTTGCACCCGTCATTGCGGGAGGTCCGTAGTTGCGGCAGCGGCCGTAGTGGGGGGACGGACGTGGCCGGGCGGATGTGGCGGGGCGGACGGTTGCGTTCCGGGGAGCGGTGTCGGGTTACCGCGGCGACGTGGGTGGGCAGGAGGTCGCGAACAAGGGGTCGGCGCATACGTGGCCGGGGCGAATGGCCGGCGCGGGCCGTTCGTTCCGGCTCGTCCGCGCGGCGCGCGGGCCGTATGCCGCGCTCGCGAGCCCGCCGCCCACCGCGCGCCGCCTGCCGCCGGCCCCGGCCGCTCGCCACACGTCGAAAGGACGGACCGGTCCATGAAGATCAGCCGCATCGAGACGTTCCTCGCCCCGCCGCGCTGGACGTTCGTGCGGGTGGAGACCGATGAGGGCGTCGTCGGCTGGGGTGAGCCGGTGGTCGAGGGGCGGGCCGAGCCGGTCCGGGCGGCCGTGGAGGTGCTGGCCGAGTACCTCCTGGGGCAGGATCCGGCACGGATCGAGGACCACTGGCAGGTCATGACCAAGGGCGGCTTCTATCGCGGCGGGCCCGTCCTCTCGTCCGCCGTCGCCGGCCTGGACCAGGCGCTGTGGGACATCAAAGGGAAGCAGCATGGTCTCCCCGTCCACCAGCTGCTCGGCGGGCCGGTCCGCGAGAAGATCCGCGCCTATGCATGGGTGGGCGGCGACGAGCCGCATGCCATCCGCGACGCGGTCACCGCGCAGACCGAGGCGGGCTTCACCGCCGTCAAGATGAACGGCTGCGGCAAGATGACGCCGGTGGCGACCCGCTCCGAAGTGCGGGCATGTCTGCTGCGCGCCGAGACCGCGCGCGAGGTCCTCGGCGACGAACGGGACTTCGGCCTCGACTTCCACGGCCGAGTCTCGCCCGCCAACGCCCGCAGGCTCCTCCCCCTGCTGGCCGAATACGCCCCGATGTTCGTCGAGGAGCCCGTCCTCTGCGACTACCTGCATGCCCTCCCTGACCTCGTGAACGCTTCCTCCATCCCCCTCGCACTCGGTGAACGTCTCTTCACCCGGCGAGAGTTCCTGGCTCCGCTGCAAGCCGGTGTGGCGATCCTCCAGCCCGACATCTCGCATGCGGGCGGCATCTCCGAGCTGCGCCGGATCGCCGCGCTCGCGGAGGCGTACGGGGCGCAGCTCGCACCGCACTGCCCCCTCGGCCCGGTCGCGCTGGCCGCCAGCCTCCAAGTCGCCTTCACCACCCCGAACTTCCTCATCCAGGAACAGTCCATCGGGATCCACTACCACCAGGGCGCCGAGCTGCTGGACTACGTCGCGGATCCGGAGCCGTTCCGCTTCCACGGCGGCTCACTGCTGCGGACCGAGCGCCCCGGCCTCGGCGTGGAGGTGGACGAGGCCGCCGTGCGGGCGGCGGATCAGCGGGGGCACGCCTGGCGGAATCCCGTGTGGCGCCATGAGGACGGGGCGTTCGCAGAATGGTGAGCGGCGGGAGCGCGGGGCAGTGATCGCTCCGGCCCCGTCCGGGGCTCGATCCCGCCCGCCCCGGCCCGGAATAATCAGAGGTGTCACCCGTGCGCCCGAACGGCCCGGTCGCGCAGTACGCACGCGGCGGGGCGCAGGAGAAAGCAGGAACGCCATGGACTTCAGCACAGCGCTCCGGACCGAGCGGCTGATCGCCATCATCCGGGGCAGAGCTGCGGAGGCGTCGTTCCGTACGGTCATGGCGCTTGCGGAGGCCGACCTTCCGCTGATCGAGGTCTCACTCAGCGGACATGACGCCCTCACGGTCATCCAACGGGCGCGCGCCGAGCTCGGCGATGCGGCCTGGCTCGGCGCCGGCACCGTCCTGACCGCCGCCGACGCCCGGCGCGCCGCCGAGGCCGGGGCCAATCTCATCGTCACGCCCGGCCTGGGGGCCGGTCTGGAGGAGTCCGTACGGCAGGGGCTCTCGACGCTCGCCGGGGTGCTGACGCCGTCCGAGGTGATCGCGGCCGATGCTCTGGGCGTCTCGGCCCTGAAGCTGTTCCCGGCGTCGGTCGGCGGGCCCGGATATCTCCAGGCGCTCCGCGCCCCCTTCCCCGAGCTGGCGTTCGTGCCGGTCGGCGGGGTGGACGCGGCCACTGCACCGGCGTACTTCGCCGCCGGAGCGGTGGCGGTGGGCGTCGGTTCGCCGCTGGTCGGGGACGCGGCGGACGGCGGCGACCTGGACGGACTGCGCAAGCGCGCGGCGGAGTTCAAGGCGGCGTGCGCAGGATGACGGGGCAGCCGGCCGCCCCGGGTGGCGAGGTCCGGCAGGACGACCCCCGCCCCGGAGCGGCAACCGGCCGTCCGCTGCTACCCGGGCAGCCCGGCCGCCCGGACGTCTTCACCTTCGGGGAGACGATGATCGCCCTACGGGGCAGCGGCCCGCTGAAGCTCGGCGGCACGATGAACGTCTCCATCGCCGGGGCGGAAAGCAATGTCGCGATCGGCCTGGCCCGGCTCGGGCACCACGTCCGCTGGGCGGGTGCGGTCGGCGAGGACGAGGCCGGGCAGCTGGTGCTGCGTACGCTGCGTGCCGAGGGCGTCGAGATATCCGGCGCCACGACCGAGCCCGGCGCCCCGACCGGGCTGCTGCTCTTCGAGCCGCGGCTGCCCGAGGTCACCCGGGTGCACTACTACCGCGCGGGATCGGCCGGCTCCCGGCTCACCGCGGAAGTGATCCAGAGCGCCTTCTCCGCCGCTCCGCCCCGCGTCCTGCATCTGACGGGCATCACTCCGTCCCTGAGCCCCACCGCCCGTTCGGCGGCCCGGTGTGCCCTGCAACTGGCCCGTGATCACGGCGCGTTGGTCTGTCTCGATGTCAACTTCCGCGCCCGCCTGTGGACCGCCGAAGAGGCCGCCGACGTCCTCCGCGAATGGATTCCCGCGGTGGACGTCCTGATCGCCTCCGATGACGAGCTGCCGCTGTGCCTGCCCGACGGCGGGGGCAGGGACGGCTCGCCCCCGCCCCTCCCACCTCAGGTGGTCGTGGCCGACGACTCCGCGGCCACCGTGGCGACGCAGGCCCGGCTCCTCCTGGACCTGGGTGTCGGGGAGATCGTGGTCAAACTCGGCGCGGCGGGGGCGAGGGCCTTCACCCACAGCGGCTCCCTGCACCGGCCCGCCAAACCGGTACGCGCGGTGGACACCGTGGGCGCCGGCGACGCCTTCGTGGCGGGCTATCTGTCGGCCCTGCTGGACGGCGAAGGACCGGCCGGACGCCTGGAGCGCGCCGTCACCACCGGGGCGTTCGCGGTCGCGTCGCCCGGCGACTGGGAGGGCGCGCCGACCCGCTCGGAGCTGGGCCTGCTGGGCGCGCCGCCCGGCACCGTCGTGCGCTGAGCGGCGCCGCGGCTAACCTGTGCCCATGCCTCGTTACGAATACCGGTGCCGCCCCTGTGGCTCCACCTTCGAGCTGAACCGGCCGATGGCCGAGTCCTCCGCCCCGGCCGTCTGCCCCGAGGGCCACGAGGACACTGTGAAGCTCCTCTCCACGGTCGCCGTCGGCGGCTCCGCGTCCGCCCCCGCCCGCGCCCCGAGCGGTGGGGGCGGAGGCGGCGGCTGCTGCGGAGGCGGCTGCTGCGGCTAGGGCGCGCCGGACTGCACCGCGTCCTGGCCGCGCTCATCTCGACGCGGACAAGGGCCGCTATCGCTTGCGCGCCAGCGTCACACCGTCCGCCACGGTGAGGATCACCGCTTCCATACGAGGGTCCGCCAGCACATGATCGTTGAACGCCCTGATCGCCAGGGCGTTCCCGGTGGCCGCCGGGTCGGCGACCTCCCCGTGGTACAGGACGTTGTCCGCGACGATCAGACCTCCCGGTCGCAGCCGGGGTACCAGTTCCTCCCAGTAGGCGATATAGCCGCCCTTGTCCGCGTCGAGATAGACGAGGTCGATATGCGGCTCCTCCGGCATCGCCCGCAGTGTTTCCAGCGCGGGCGCGATCCGCAGATCGATTCGGTCCGCGACCCCGGCCTTCGCCCAGGACTCCCGGCCGTAGGCGGTCCACTCCTCGGAGATATCGCATGCGATCAGCGTGCCGTCCGCGGGCATCGCCTGAGCCATGGACAGCGTCGAGAATCCGGTGAACGTCCCTACCTCGACGACATGCCGGGCCCCGGTCAGCCGCACCAGGAACGCGAGCAGCGGCCCCTGTTCCTCCGCCGACTGCATCCCCGCCGCCTCGGGGAACTGCTGGTGTGTGAGCTCCACGATGTCCCGCTGCGCGGCGTTCAACGGCGGATTGTGGGCGAGGACGTACTCGTACATCTCCGGTGTGATCGGCGTGCTCTTGGACTCCACCATTGGCTCTCCCCTGATCAAGGATCGCGGTCTCGGCCGGTCACCGGACGGTGCAGCCAACCGCCTCGGCGAGACTAGTCGAGCTGATCGCCGACCGGCCGCAATCCCCGGCCTCATGTCCCCAAGTACCGCAAAACCGCCAGCACCCGGCGCGAGTATCCGGAGGTGCCGGTCAGATCGAGCTTGTCGAAGATCGCGTTGATGTGCTTCTCCACGGCGCTCTGTGAGATGTGCAGCCGGACCGCGATGGCCGCGTTGGTATGGCCCTGTGCCATCTCCCGGAGCACCTCCTGCTCGCGTGCGGTCAGCGTGCCCAGCGGGTCCGTGCGGCGGCTGCGCATCAGCAGCTGCCGTACGACTTCGGGGTCGAACGCGGCCTTTCCGGTACTCACCCGTTCCAGCGCGTCCAGGAACTCGTCGACCTGGACCACCCGGTCCTTGAGCAGATAGCCCACCCCCTCGCTGTCATCGGTCAGCAGCTCTGTCGCATAGCGGCGCTCGACATACTGCGAGAGCACCAGGACGCCGATCTCGGGCCAGCGCTCCCGGATCCGGACGGCGGCGCGCAGCCCCTCATCGGTGTGCGTCGGCGGCATCCGGACATCCACCACCACCGCGTCCGGCTTCTCCCCCTCCTTCCCTGCCTGCTCCAGCACGGCGAGCAGCTGATCGGCGTCGCCGACCGCGGCTGCCACCTCATGCCCCTCCTCAGCGAGCAGGCGCACCAGGCCCTCGCGCAACAGGATCGAATCGTCGGCCAGCACTACGCGCACGGCAACTCCGCGGTGATGGTGGTCGGTCCGCCGGCCGGGCTGTCCACCCGGAACCGGCCGTCGACGGCGGCGACCCGGCGGGCCAGCCCGAACAGGCCGCTGCCGGAGGAATCCGCGCCGCCCGGTCCGTCGTCCTCGATGTGCACGAGCACGGCGTCCTCGCCAGGGGCGACGCGGACCGTTATCCGTCCGGCGCCGGAATGCTTGACGGCGTTGGTGACGGCCTCTGAGACCACGAAGTAGGCGACCGTGGCCACGGCGGTGTCGGGTTCGGTGGCAAGTGCGTAGTCGAGGCATACGGGGATGGCCGAGCGTTCGGCGACCGTTTCCAGGGCTGCGCGCAGCCCTGCTTCGTCCAGCACCGTCGGATAGACCCGCCAGGCCACTTCGCGCAGCTCGGTCAGGGCCTGGCCGCTCTCTTCGTGGGCCTGCCGCAGGAGTTGCTCCGCGCGCCGCGCGTCCTGGCTGCGCAGCGCGCGGCCGAGCAGCATCCCCAGGGCGACCAGCCGCTGCTGCACACCGTCGTGCAGATCGCGTTCGATACGGCGGCGCTCGTCGTTGACCGCGAAGATGACGCCGGCCCGGGTGGCGGCCAGTTCCTCGATGCGGCGCTCCAGCGTCTCGTGGTGGCTGGGACCGAGGTAGTACCGCGCGAGCCTGGTCTCCAGTCCGGCGACCCCGAAGGTGCCCTGAAGGCTGAGGAAGAGGAGGAAGAGGCCGCCGATGCTCGACAGCGCGAGGTTGCCGGGGTGACGGACGTCGGTGAGCAGCAGGATGAAGATCCAGGAGATGCCGTACGCCACTCCGATCAGCGCCGCGCCCAGGACGAGAGCGCCCAGCACGCCCAATCCCCAGCGCAGGGACAGATATTGCAAGGCGCGGTGGTTCGCGTACGCGTCTGAGGTGTCGGCCCCGACATAGACGCGGAGGCGGCGCCGATGGGTCTCGGTCAGGGCTCGCGCGGCGGCGGCCAGGGGCTTGAGGACCGAGCGGCGGCCGCGCGGCCAGGCGAACACGCACAGCAGGGAGAGGCCGGCGAGCACGACGAAGGGGAGCTCGGCCACCGCGAGTACGGCACCGAGCACCAGACCTGTCGCCAGGCGCAATCCACGCCGCGCAATTCCCAACATGATCAAAACGCTAGCCGCATCGCGGGTCCGCGCACACTGCGGAAAACCGCAGTCTTTCGTGCGGTGTACCGCAATGTGCCGCGAGACGAGAATTCTTAGCGTTGAAACATGACCGAAAGCATCGGAAGCACCGCACCCGGCTGGATCCTCGACCTCATGGACACGCTCGGCGCGCCCGGCGCGGGTGTGGCCATCGCCGCCGAAAATCTCTTCCCGCCGCTGCCGAGCGAGGTGATCCTGCCGCTGGCGGGCTTCGCCGCCGCCCGCGGCAGCATGCCTCTGTTCTCCGCCCTCGCGTGGACGACCCTCGGCTCGGTGACCGGCGCCCTGGCGCTCTACGGCGTGGGCGCGTTGCTCGGGCGCGAGCGCACGGTCGCGATCGCCTCGAAGCTGCCGCTGGTCAAGGTCTCCGACATCGAGAAGACGGAGCGCTGGTTCCGGCGGCACGGGACGAAGGCGGTGTTCTTCGGCCGGATGATTCCCCTCTTTCGCAGCTTCATCTCGATACCCGCCGGAATCGAGCGCATGCCGATACCGGTCTTTCTCGCCCTGACCACCCTCGGCAGCCTCATCTGGAACGCGATCTTCGTCCTCGCCGGCTATCTGCTCGGCGACAACTGGGAGGAGGTGACGGGGTATGTGGACGTCTACTCGAAGGTGGTCCTCGCGGCAACTGCGCTGGCGGTGGCGGTCTTTGTCATGGTCCGTCTCAGCCGGCGTGGCGCGGGGGTACGGCGCCGCGGATGAAAGCCCGCACGATTTCCTCGCCCGCGGCGACACCCCGCTCTTCGAGCGCCGTGACATGGGGGGCACTCCAGCCGGAGTCCGCCAGTTCCCCGTGTCCGGGCCGCCATCCGCGGTCGGAGGCCAGCAGCAGATCGGCGTCGAGGAGGGAATCGCCGGCCGCGAGGATCTCGGACGCCCCGGTGCGGCGTGCCACCTCCGCCACGGCTGCGCTCTTGGTCAGCGGCTGCGGCACGGCATAGATCTTGCGGCCCTGAAGCGAGACGGTCCAGCCGCGTTCACCGGCCCAGCCGGCGAGGTCCTTCACCCAGGTGTCCGGCAGCAGCGGCCGCTCCACGACGAGATAGGCGAAGAGGTCCTCCGCGACACGCTCCTTGAGCAGCCAGGCCGGGTCGGCGGTGCGCACGAGATGCGCGCGGACCTCATCGAGCGGCGCGCATTGCGCGGCGAGCCGCTCGGCGACAGTGCGCTGCCAGTCACGGTCCGACTCGCCCCGTACGAGCAGATGCCCGCCGTTGGCGCAGATGGCGAACTCCGGTTCCGAGCCCGGGAGATGAATGCGGCCGTACTGCTCGCGGGTGCGGGTGGTGGTCGGCACAAAGGTGGTCCTGCCGGCCAATTCGGCGAGCAGCCCGGCGGCCGTCTCCGTCATGTAGGACAGCGGCTGGCGCTCGTATGTCTCCACGCACAGGAGGCGGGGGGCCTCGGCGTCGGGCATGGCGAGCCCCAGCGCGGCGGCCGAATAGATCAGGGTGCGGTCGAGGTCGCTGGCGACGATCGCGCTCATCAGGAGGCCACCGCCTTGCCGTCAGCACCCGTGGCCCCGCGAGTGAAGCGGGGGTGGATCAAGCCCACACAGGTATAGGGCAGTTCGTCGACCTCTTCGACGGGCACGCCCCGTTGTTCAGCCAGGAGGCGCACATGATCGAGATCGGTCCCGGCACCCCGCCGGGCCAGGATCTTCCAGGGGACCCGGCGCAGCAGTACGCGGGTGGCCTCCCCGACACCGGGCTTCACGAGGTTCACGTCGTGGATGCCGTATTCCTCGCTGATCCGCTCGACGGCCGCCCAGCCCTCCCAGGTGGGGGCCCGGTCGGCGGCGGCCAGTTCCTTCACCTCTTCCGCGACGTCCGGGGCGACCTCGTCGAAGCGCGCGCTGACCGCGTCCAGGAAGGCGCGCGACACATCGGTCGGGGCCAGCTCGCGGTAGAACTTCGCGCCGTGGAAGTCGTCGGGGCCCACGAGGTCGTCGCGCAGGACGGTACGCGATATGAGGCCGGAGACGGTGGAGTTGAGGCAGGCGGACGGGATGAGGAAGTCATCGCGGGTGCCATAGGTCTCGACGCAGCCGCCGGGGTCGGCGAGCACGGCGATCCGCGGGTCGAAGCCCGGGAAGTCCTCCAGAGCCTGAGCGAGTTCGCGGGTGATGGCGCCCTTGCCGGTCCAGCCGTCCACGAAGACGACATCCGTCGGATCGTGGTGGGCGGCCAGCCACCGGAGCGCGGTGGTGTCGATGCCCCGGCCACGGACGATCGAGACCGCGTAGTGCGGCAGGTCCAGACCGTGCGCGTGCTGCGCCCAGCGGCGCATCAGCACGCCGACGGGGGTACCCGCCCGTGCCAGCGACACCAGCACGGGACGTGGGCTGCGTTCGGCGAGCACGGTCTCGGTGACCGTCCCGACGGCCCGCGCGATCCGGCTCGCGGAGGTCCGCAGCGCGCTGTGAAAGAGCGCCTGGTAGTCCTCGCTCGGCTGGTATTCGACGGGCAGCGACTCCGCGTAGTGAGCGCCACCGCGCTGAATCGCCTCCTCGCGTTCCTCGGTCGGCGCTTCCAGGGTGACCGCGGAGAGATCCTGAAGCAGCCACCCGACCTCGTCGGCGGTGTAGGAGGAGAAGGCGGGGCCGCGCAGCGGCTCGGGAAGGTGCATGGGTCCGGCCTGTGGTTGCGGGGCGTACGCGGGGATGACGGCGAGCAGCAGTCGGTCGGTGTGCGCGGCGAGCCGGCTCAGCAGACCGTCGGGGGCGTGCAGTTCGGGGAGGTCGCCGTGCGAATCCACGACGGCCACGATGGCGTCGAAGCGGCGCTCCGGGTCGGCACCGGCCGCGACGTTGTAGGCGTACCGCTCCCCCGGCCCGTCGGCGGGATCGTCGTGCGCGGGGAAGGACAGCCTGGTCCGTATCGCGTAGCCGGGGTCGTCGACGGCGAGCACCGGCGACCGGGTGGTGGTGGAGAAGAAGACACCCGTGCCTCCGGTCGAGGCGGACGGCTGGCCGTCCCCCGGCGCGAGGGCACCGCCCCCCGCCTCGATGCCGTCACCGGCCGCCGCCGCGTCGGTGCTGTCCCCCGCGACGAGGGCATCCAGAGCCTCGGCTATCCGCAGCGGCGCGTACATCAATTCCTCGTTGCCGAGGACGAGGATGCGGCGGGCACCGTCCAGTCGCCGCGCGATACGGGTCGCCATGCCCGGCAGCTCGGCCTCCAGTTGTGCCCGGTGCGCCGGTGTGAAGCCGTGCCGACCGCCGTCCGGCAGCCCGGCGGGCCAGCCGAGGTCGACCCGTACGACGTCAGCGTCGCGGCCAGCGGATGCCGCCGGCGCACCTGCCGCATTCTGCTCGCCGCCCATAGGAGCCGACGTGCTCCCCGGGGCAGCCCCCAGCTCCTGTGCGACACCGGCCTCGTGCGCGGCGACGAGTTCCTGTCCGCGGGTCAGCACGTCCTCGGGCAGCCGTACGCCGCCCGCGGCCAGTGCGATGAGGTCGACGCGGGCACCCAGTTCCGCCGCGAACTTCTCCAGATGGCTGCGGTCCGCATCGGAGCGCATGTCGACCAGGGCGACGACCACGTACCGCTCGCGCGGGAAGTGCGCATGCAGCGCCTTGATGGTGTTCAGCACGGTACGGCCGGTGGAGAACTCATCGTCGACGAGCACCAACGGCCCATCTCCGGCCAGGAGTGCGCGGTCCTCGGGGAGCAGCAGATGGGAGGTGGCATGGCTGTGCTCCTCCTCGAATCCACCCACCTGCGCGACACCCGCCACCGGGCGACGGGTGGAGTGCAGATACGGCGCGAGGGCCAGGCCGTCGGCGACCGAGTGCCCCAGGCCGGTGGCGGTCTCGGCGTAGCCCAGGACGACGGAGCGGGCGGCGGCCTCGTCACCCAGCAGCTTGCGCACGCGGCGTCCCAGCCCGATGCCGGCGCCATGGACCACGCCCGGTCGCTGCGGCACATGCTTGCCGAGCACGTTCGACACGAGCAGATGGGCCCGCTTGGGGTTACGCCGCAGCGCCAGCCCGAGCAGTTCCGGCAGCTCGTTCCCGCCGCTCAGCGAGACCCCGAGCCGACCGGCGACCCATTCTCCTGTCCAGACCACGCGTTCCGTCTCCTCCATCGTCATGTTCATCTCGATCACCGCAGCTCAGTTCTGCGGCACACTCGCCGTCAGCAGCTCCACGAAACCGATCCCCTCCCGGGCGACCCCGAACGCCTCGGCGCGCAGCAGAGTCCGCTCGGCCCAGGCGCGATGCGGCTTCACCTCGTTCATCTTGTTCGTGTACGAGGAGCGCAACACCCCACCGTCGCCCCGTTCGGGCCGCAGGATGTCGACCGCGTCGCTGAACTCCTCATGGCTGACGACCGAGAGGGCGTGCACCGGCGCGACATGCGAGGGGTGGATACAGGTCTTGCCCTGAAGGCCGTTCGCGCGGTCGAGTTCGATCTCGCGCAGCAGGCCGTCCATATCGTGCTCGATCAGTTCCGTCCGCAGGTCCTCGGCGCGTCCGAGGAAAGGGCTGCGTCGCAGCTGCGGTTTGAACATCCGCTCATGCAGCCGGAAGTACTCCCACACCGGGCCGGTGACCGTGAAGCCCGTACCGTCCGCCCGTCCGAGGACATTCACCACGTCGGCGATCACGGAGGCGACGATCTGGACGTCGTAGGCCGTCATGTCGGGCGGTCTGCGCAGGCCGTAGGCGGAGCAGAAGTCCGTGACACCGAGCCGCAGGGCCAGCACCCGGTCCCGGTATTTGTCGACGGTCCTGGCGATGCCCTGAAGGGTCTCGGCGCGGGTCTCCAGATGCAGCAGCTGGGGAGATTCCAGCACCGGCATCGCGAAGAGCCGGCGGGAGCAGTCGGACTCGGCCGTGGTCACCGCTTCGAGGAACGGGACGCCACGCTCCTCGGTGAATTTCGGAAGTACAAATCCAGACAGTCTGTGAACGGCGGTTCCCATGCGGCGCACCAGGTCCGGTACCTGACCGGGGGTGCGGACGCGGACGAACAGCAGCGGAAGGCCGGTGCCGGCGGCGGCCGCCTCGTCGAGAAGACCGAGCTGCCGCACGAGGTTCTCCTCGCCGGCCTCGACATCCCCGTCCCCTATGGAGTCCTCAAGACACAGCACCATGGACATCACGCCACGCCCGGCCTGCTTGAGGACGTCGGCGGCGAGGCTCGGGCGGGTGGCGGGGCTGTAGAGCGTGGCCCCCAGAGCGACCGCGAGCGTACGAGCCGGGGAATCGGCGGTGAACTCCACCGGCTCCTGGTGGAACAGTGCCTTCCGAACCTCGGGCGCAAGATGCCCAAAATGCCGCATATAACTCCCCGTCTGCCTGCGGGACCCGGGCACCCCCGCTGCGTCTCGCTGTCTGGATCCAGCCGGTAATCGTACGTGTGTGGGGGCCTGGTTAGTTCCCGCGTGCGTGAAAATCACGTAACCCCCACGAGGCACCCAGGTGGCCGCGATCGCGATCCCCGCACGTCTCCGGGGCCCCCGCGTTGTCGCTGCGACCTCAGGGGAGGCAGGATTACGGCATGACGCACGCGATGCTGAAAGGGTCGAACGTACCCCTCGATGCCACGGCTGTTCGGGCCGTCCTGCGCTGGACGCCCGGCGCCGGTGTCCCCGATGTCGACGCCTCGGCCCTGCTGGTGAGCCCCGAGGGAAGCGTGCGCTCCGACGAGGACTTCGTCTTCTACAACCAACCGCGCCACCCCAGCGGCCTGGTGCGGCATCTGCCCAAGACCCAGCTCACCGACAAGCTGACCGACACCATCGAGGCGGATCTGGCGGCGCTGGACCCGTCGGTGGACCGGGTCGTGCTGGCCGCGTCCTCGGACGGTGGCGCGTTCGCGGGCGTCACGGATCTCCAGGTCCTGCTGTACGACGCGGCGGCGAGCGACGGCGAGCCGCTCGCGGTCTTCGACGTGGTGCCCGAGACGGGCGATGAGACGGCCCTGATCTGCGGGGAGTTGTACCGCCGCGCCGACACCTGGAAGTTCCGGGCGCTGGGGCAGGGGTACGAGACCGGACTGGTCGGCCTGGCGACCGAGTTCGGGATCTCGGTGGACGAGAACGAAGCAGCCTCCGGACGTTCCGCTCCGCCGGCCTCGGAGGCACCGGTGTCGGCGGCGCCCGCCTCGGAGCCCACGGCCGACAAGCCGTCCACGGAGGGCGAGCCCGGCCCGTCCTCCGCAGCCCCCTCCGACTCCCCCGTGACCCCGCCGCCCAGCGCCTGGCCGGAAGAGGCCTCAGGCCCGCCCTCCGCGGCGGACCCGCAGACGTCCCCGACGGCGGACCCCGATGCCGTCACCCAGCATGTCGCGGACGCGCTGCCGGAGCCGGGTTCCTCCGCACCGCCGCCCCTGGCCGCCGCTCCCCCTGCGGCACCCCCGCCCACGAGTGGCGGCTACGGCTACCCGCAGCACGTTCCGCCGCCGCCGACGCAGCCCCCGGCCCAGCCCGCCTACGGCTACCCGGGGCCGCCGCCCCAGTACCAGCCGCCGCAGCAGCCACCCTCCGCGTACGGCGCTCCGCAGCCGCACCCGGCCTCGACCTACGGCTACCCGATGCAGCAGCCGTTCGTACCGGACCCGTCCTTCGTCCTGCCGCCCCAGGGACCGCAGTTCCAGCGCCGTTAGCGGAAAGCCGGCGTGGCCGCCCCACCGGCAACCGCACACCCCGGAAGCCCGCCACCCAGCGGCGCCCCGGCGGCACGCCGCACCGTCAGCGCGCCGCACGGGGGCGCGGCTCACACCTTGGTCTTGTAGCCCCGCCCCCACTGGAGCCCCCAGCCGTACAGCCGGTCGAGCTCCGCCTGGAAGCCGTAGACGTACTTCACCTCGCGGCGCACCGTCAGCTCGTCCTTGGTGTTCTCCAGCATGAAGACGGCGCAGGAGCGGGCCTGCGGCGCCCGCTCGTCCAGTTTGACGTCCACCCGCGGTCCGCTGCTCGGGTAGAGCGTCACAACGGCATGTGTACGGTCGAACGCCGGTGTGCCGTCGTAGATGTAGACGAAGATCAGCAACCGCTTGATCTCGTCGCGGTGGTCCAAGTTGATGTAGAGCGTCTCGCCGGATCCCGAACCGAAGCGGTCGTCACCGCTGAGCTTGACGTACGGCGACCCGTTGAGGTCACCCAGAAAGTTGCCCAGCGGCTGCACCACGCCCCTGGTGCCGTCCTTGAGCTCGTACAGACAGGCCAGGTCGAGGTCGACATTGACCACGGCCGGTCCCTGCGCCTGCACGATCTCGGGCTTGAACAGCTTGCCCGGATTCCGCAGCAGCCCGCCCCTGCCCTGCCCGCCCCGCTCATGAAGGTCCGAGGTCCGCATCTGCCAGTGCAGATTGACCCGCAGATGCCCGGTGGCGGCCCCCTGCTTGGTCAGGGAGACGACCGGATTCCGTTTCGTCAGCTCGACGACGTACGAAGCGCCACCGCTGTCGAAGTCAAACTTCTGCGCGCCACCGCGCCACAGCTTCCCCAGGAACGACACCCTGCCCACCCCATTGCTCGGCCCCAACTACTGCGGGGGCGGCCCGAGGTCCGCACCTCAAGCCGCCCCGCAGAGAGCGTTCCTCAATCAGCGCCGCGTCACACTCCGGACACGACTTCCGGCTTGTCTCCGGAGGTGTCTCCCGGCTTGCCCTCACGCCGGTTCCGGATCACGGAGGAGGCGAACGAGAGGCCGATCAGTACGACACCGACCAGGCCGGTGATGACCTCGCTGATCTCGTACTTGATCGTGATGAGCAGGATGACGGCCAGCGCGCCGATCGCGTAGTGGGCTCCGTGCTCCAGGTAGACGTAGTCGTCCAGGCTTCCCTTGCGGACCAGGAAGACCGTCAGCGACCGGATGTACATCGCGCCGATGCCCAGGCCCAGCGCCATCATGAAGATGTCGTTGGTGATCGCGAAGGCCCCGATGACGCCGTCGAAGGAGAAGGACGCGTCGATGACCTCGAGGTAGAGGAACATGAAGAACGCGGCCTTGCCGGCCAGGCCGACGGCCGAGCCGTTGCCCTTCGTGGCGGGAGCCGCCGCGGCCTCGTCGGCCTCCTCGTCCTCGTCTTCGTCCTCCAGCTTGGCTTCGAAGTAGCCGGAGACACCGCCGACGATGAGGTACGTGATGAGGCCCGCGACGCCGGACAGCAGCACCGTGGCGCTCTTGTCACCGCCGCCGTGCGCGACGTCGGTGGCCACGGTCATCGCGGCCACCAGCAGGGCGACCAGCGCGATGATGACGGACAGCGTGTCCAGCTTGCCGATCTTGGCCATCGGCTTTTCGATCCAGGACAGCCACTTGTAATCGCGCTCCTCGAATATGAAGTCGAGGAAGATCATCAGCAGGAAGATACCGCCGAAGGCCGCGATGGCCGGATGGGCGCTGGTGACCAGTTCCTGGTATTGCGCCTTGTCATTGATGGCGAGGTTGATCGCCTCGATCGGTCCCAGCTTCGCGGTGATCGCGACAATGGCGACCGGGAACACCAGCCGCATGGCGAACACGGCGATGAGGATGCCGACCGTAAGGAAGATCTTCTGCCAGAAGGCGTTCATCTTGCGCAGGATGCCTGCGTTGATGACGGCGTTGTCGAACGAGACGGAAACCTCCAAGACGGACAGGATCCCGACAATCGCCAGCCCCTGCCACCCCCAGAGCACGCCCGCCAAGGCGAGGCCGAGCGCCGTGATGGCGAACGACCAGCCAAAGGTTTTCAGGAGCACTGCCTACCCAATCCCTCGCTGTGTGGGGTCCCCCGCGCGCAGCGCGCGGCGCTTTACGAAACGTTGACCCCGAAGTCTAGAGCGATGCCCCGGAGGCCTGACGCGTACCCCTGCCCCACCGCCCGGAACTTCCATTCGCCGTTGTAGCGATACACCTCGCCGAAGATCATCGCGGTTTCGCCGGAGGCGTCCTCGCTGAGGTCGTAGCGGGCGAGTTCGCTGCCGTCGGCCTGGTTGACGACGCGGATAAAAGCATTGCTGACCTGGCCGAAGCTCTGGCCGCGCTGATCGGCCTCATGAATGGAGACCGGAAAGACGATCTTGTCGACCTGCTCGGGCACCTGGGAAAGATCCACCAGGATCGACTCGTCGTCGCCCTCACCTTCGCCGGTGAGGTTGTCCCCGGTGTGCTCGACCGAGCCCTCGGGACTTTTGAGGTTGTTGTAGAAGACGAAGTACTCGTCCCCCAGCACCCGGCCCGACCCGCACAGCAGCGCGCTGGCGTCCAGGTCGAACGGCGCTCCGGTCGTGGACCGCGCGTCCCAGCCGAGGCCCACCATGATCTGCGTGAGATTCGGTGCGGCCTTGGACAGGGAGACATTGCCCCCCTTGGCAAGCGTGACGCTCATCGTTCGCTTCCTCCCCGGTGTCGGTGCGGGCCCGCCCGGCGCGCGGCCCGCAACCCTCGTTCAAGCGCGTCCGGCGCCGCACTCCCCGGACAGGGACGTACGGCGCCGGACGCGGTGGTTCCTGGCTCGGGCAGCCGCTACAGCGGTGCTGCCCGGCCGGACGTCGGCGATCGGACCTCGGGTCCGGCCGGTCAGACGTTGACGCCGAAGTCCTGGGCGATGCCGCGCAGGCCCGAGGCGTAGCCCTGGCCGATGGCCCGGAACTTCCACTCGGCACCGTTGCGGTACAGCTCGCCGAAGACCATGGCGGTCTCGGTCGAGGCGTCCTCGCTCAGGTCGTAGCGCGCCAGCTCATTGTTGTCGGCCTGGTTGACGACGCGGATGAAGGCGTTGCGGACCTGGCCGAAGCTCTGCTGGCGGGTCTCGGCGTCGTAGATCGACACCGGGAAGACGATCTTGGCGACATCGGCCGGCACCGCGGCCAGATTCACCTTGATCTGCTCGTCGTCACCCTCACCCTCACCGGTGATGTTGTCACCGGTGTGCTCGACCGAACCGTCCGGGCTCTTCAGGTTGTTGAAGAACACGAAATTCTGGTCGTTGGCCACCTTGCCCTGGTCGTTCGTCAGCATGGCGCTGGCGTCCAGGTCGAAGTCCGTACCGGTGGTGGTACGCGCGTCCCAGCCCAGACCGACGACGACGGCGGTCAGATTGGGGGCTTCCTTCGTCAGCGAGACGTTGCCGCCCTTGCTGAGGCTGACTCCCACGAGTCCTCCCATAGATTCGAGGGGTACCTGCGCCCCCATCGTGCATGGCATCGGATCAACGAATTGATCCTAGTGACCGGTTCCCACCGATTGCAGATATCGCACCTGGATCATGCGGATGTCGGCCCGGCGGGCGCAGCGGTGGCCGGGGCAGGCGCCGGATCAGAGGTTGCCGAGCGCCTTGACGTAGTCGTTCAGGTCGCGGGCGTCGGGCAGGCCGTTGACGACCGTCCAGCGCACCACGCCCTCCTTGTCGATGATGAAGGTGCCGCGCACCGCGCAGCCCTTCTCCTCGTCGAAGACGCCGTACGCCCGTGATGCCTCGCCGTGCGGCCAGAAGTCGGACAGCAGCGGGTACTCCAGGCCCTCCTGCTCGGCGAAGACGCGCAGCGAGAACGGGGAGTCGTTGGAGACGGCCAGCAGCTGGACCTCGTCGTTGACGAACTTCGGCAGCTCGTCACGGAGCGCGCAGAGCTCGCCGGTGCACACACCGGTGAAGGCGAAGGGGTAGAAGAGGAGGACGACGGCCTTCTCGCCTCGGAAGTCGGAGAGCTTGACCAGCTCGCCGTGCTGGTTCTTCAGCTCGAAATCCGGAGCCTTCGTGCCGACCTCGATCGCCATGGGGTGCTTCCCTTCCGCTCACTCTCTACAGGACGCGACCAACCCTACGCGCAGCGGTGCACGCCCGGGGAACCCCTCCTGAACAGGGCCGAGCCCCCTCCGGAACAGGGCGGAGGGGGCTCGGTGGCGAACGTCGAGTCGGTGCGGCTCAGCGCTTGCCGGACTTGGGTGTGACCAGGCGGCTGCCGGTCCAGTCCTTGGCCGCGTTGATGCTCTTGGTCTGGGACAGACCCGCGGTCTGCGCGGCCTCATTGATGTCGCTCGGCTCGACGTAGCCCTCACGGCCGGTCTTCGGGGTCAGCAGCCAGATCTGCCCGCCCTCGTCGATCAGGCCGATGGCGTCCACCAGCGCGTCCGTGAGGTCGCCGTCCTCGTCGCGGAACCACAGCACGACGACGTCGCAGACGTCGTCGTAGTCCTCGTCGACGAGATCCTGGCCGATCACGGTCTCAATGCCTTCGCGGAGATCCTGATCGACGTCGTCGTCGTAACCGATCTCCTGGACCACCTGTCCGGGCTCGAACCCCAGCCTGGCGGCAGGGTTGGTCCGCTCCTCCGCGTGGTCCGCGGTCGCGCTCACGGATTGCCTCCTGTCATGTTTCGGAAATGCTCGGGGACCCCGCGCGTGCGCGGAGCATTGGGCGTAGTCCACACGGGCCGGGCGGATCGCGCAAGTACCCGGCGGTCCAGACCGCCGAAACGGTGACGTTTGGACGCGTCTCGCCGCAACCACGACCCCAGCAGGACAGGCCGAAGTGATTCACGCCACAGCCTTCTCCAGGGTTTATCGGGTACTCGCGCGGGACTGGTCCCTTCGGGGGGCGGCCGCGGCTCGCGGACCTGATTTCGGGGTCCGCACGTCCGTACGCGAAGCACTTTCGACATGGGCGTATGGTTGCGATTTGGCCGACCAAAGAAATCGGCCTTTTCAGCGCCATCTCTCTACCGATGGGTTACCCATCAGTAGAGGTGACGTATCCGTGTGGCTCGGTACACGATGGAAGACGGCGCGACACCAAGGCAGAGACAGCATTCGTCCGTGCGCAGCATCAAAATCCTGCCGGGCACGACACGAACCGAACACGAAGGAACAGCGTGGCTTCCGGATCCGATCGAAACCCGATCATCATTGGCGGCCTTCCCAGCCAGGTCCCGGACTTCGATCCCGAAGAAACCCAGGAATGGCTCGACTCGCTCGACGCGGCCGTCGACGAGCGAGGCCGGGAACGTGCCCGCTACCTCATGCTCCGCCTGATCGAGCGCGCCCGCGAGAAGCGTGTGGCCGTGCCCGAGATGCGCAGCACGGACTACGTCAACACCATCGCGACCAAGGACGAGCCGTTCTTCCCGGGCAACGAGGAGATCGAGCGCAAGGTCCTGAACGCGACCCGGTGGAACGCCGCCGTGATGGTCTCGCGCGCTCAGCGTCCGGGCATCGGTGTCGGCGGCCACATCGCCACCTTCGCCTCCTCCGCCTCCCTCTACGACGTGGGCTTCAACCACTTCTTCCGGGGCAAGGACCAGGGTGACGGCGGCGACCAGATCTTCTTCCAGGGCCATGCCTCGCCCGGTGTCTACGCCCGCGCGTACCTCCTGGACCGGCTGTCCGAGGGCCAGCTCGACGCCTTCCGGCAGGAGAAGTCCAAGGCTCCCGACGGGCTGTCCAGCTACCCGCACCCGCGGCTGATGCCGGACTTCTGGGAGTTCCCGACCGTCTCCATGGGCCTCGGCCCGCTCGGCGCGATCTACCAGGCGCGGATGAACCGCTACATGGAGGCGCGCGGCATCGCCGACACCTCCAAGTCGCACGTCTGGGCGTACCTCGGCGACGGCGAGATGGACGAGCCCGAGTCGCTCGGCCAGCTGTCCATCGCCGCCCGTGAGGGCCTGGACAACCTGACCTTCGTCGTCAACTGCAACCTCCAGCGCCTCGACGGCCCGGTCCGCGGCAACGGCAAGATCATGCAGGAGCTGGAGTCGCAGTTCCGCGGCGCCGGCTGGAACGTCATCAAGCTGGTGTGGGACCGCAGCTGGGACCCGCTGCTCGCGCAGGACCGCGACGGCATCCTGGTCAACAAGCTCAACACCACCCCCGACGGCCAGTTCCAGACCTACGCCACCGAGACCGGTGCGTACATCCGCGAGCACTTCTTCGGTGACGACCACCGGCTGCGCGCGATGGTCGAGAACATGACCGACGACCAGATCCTGCACCTGGGCCGTGGCGGTCACGACCACAAGAAGATCTACGCGGCGTACGCGGCGGCCAAGGCCCACAAGGGCCAGCCGACGGTGATCCTCGCGCAGACCGTCAAGGGCTGGACGCTCGGTCCGAACTTCGAGGGCCGCAACGCGACCCACCAGATGAAGAAGCTGACGGTCGAGGACCTCAAGGGCTTCCGTGACCGGCTGCACCTGCCGATCCCGGACAAGGACCTGGAGGACGGCCTCCCGCCGTACTACCACCCGGGCCGTGACTCCGAAGAGATCCAGTACATGCACGACCGCCGCAAGGGCCTGGGCGGCTATGTGCCCACCCGTGTCGTGCGCGCCGAGCCGCTGAAGCTGCCGGACGACAAGGCCTACGCGGGCGCCAAGAAGGGCTCGGGGCAGCAGAAGATCGCCACGACCATGGCGTTCGTCCGGGTCCTGAAGGACCTGATGCGGGACAAGGAGATCGGCAAGCGCTTCGTGCCGATCGCGCCGGACGAGTACCGCACCTTCGGTATGGACGCGTTCTTCCCGTCGGCCAAGATCTACAACCCGCTGGGCCAGCAGTACGAGTCGGTCGACCGCGAACTGCTCCTGGCCTACAAGGAGTCGCCGACCGGCCAGATGCTGCACGACGGCATCACCGAGGCGGGCTGCACGGCGTCGCTGATCGCGGCGGGTTCCGCCTATGCGACGCACGGCGAGCCGCTGATCCCGGTCTATGTCTTCTACTCGATGTTCGGGTTCCAGCGCACCGGTGACCAGTTCTGGCAGATGGCCGACCAGCTCGCCCGCGGCTTCGTGCTCGGCGCCACCGCCGGCCGTACGACGCTGACCGGTGAGGGTCTCCAGCACGCGGACGGCCACTCCCAGCTGCTGGCCTCGACCAACCCGGCCTGTGTCGCCTACGACCCGGCCTACGGTTACGAGATCGCGCACATCGTCAAGGACGGTCTGCGCCGGATGTACGGCGAGAACGCCGAGGACATCTTCTACTACCTGACCGTCTACAACGAGCCGATCCTGCACCCCGCGGAGCCGGCCGATGTCGACGCCGAGGGCATCCTCAAGGGTCTGCACCGCGTCAAGCCCGGCGAGAAGGGCGAGCACAGCGCCCAGATCCTCGCCTCGGGTGTGGCGGTGCCGTGGGCTGTCGAGGCCCAGCAGATCCTCGCGGACGAGTGGAACGTCAAGGCCGATGTCTGGTCGGCGACGTCCTGGAACGAGCTGCGCCGCGACGCGGTGGAGATCGAGGAGCACAACCTTCTGCACCCGGAGGAGGAGCAGCGCGTCCCGTACGTGACGCGGAAGCTCCAGGGCGCCGAGGGCCCGAAGATCGCGGTCTCGGACTGGATGCGTGCGGTTCCGGACCAGATCGCGCGCTGGGTCCCCGGCACGTACCAGTCGCTGGGTGCCGACGGCTTCGGCTTCGCGGACACCCGTGGTGCGGCCCGCCGCTTCTTCCACATCGACGCGCAGTCCATCGTCCTGAGCGTGCTCACCGAGCTCGCCAAGGAGGGCAAGGTCGACCGGTCGCTGCTGAAGCAGGCGATCGACCGCTACCAGCTCCTGGACGTCACGGCCGCCGACGCGGGTGAGGCCGGCGGCGACGCCTGACCTCTCCGCGGCCTGCCGCCGCACCGCTTCCGCCGCGCCCCCCGACCAGCGCCCTTCGCCGGTCGGGGGGCGCGGTGCTGTGCGACGGGGTACACGGGCGGGCGGCCGGCCCACGGGCCGCCGGTTCAGCGCTCCCATACCTTGAACGCCCTTACCCGGTACGGGGACCGGGGCACCCAGCTACCGCCGCCCGGATAGGTGTCGAACTCGGCGGTCTCGGCGCATTCCCCGCTCTGGTAGGTGGTGACCGGCCGGCCGGTGCGGTTGGCGAGGGCGGCGGCGCTGCTCCCCTTGGGCAGCGGGACGCAGCGCTCGATATCGGTGCCGGACAGCTCGTAGGTCCGCCGGCCGCCGCGGAAGCCGGCCGTCGGCCAGAGGCAGAGCTGACCCGCATCGCAGGCGCCGGAAGCGGCGGTGCGACGGCCGCCGGCCGCGTGGGCGGCCGGGGTGCCGAGGGTCGGCGGCGCGGCGAGTGCCGCGGTCAGTGCGGCCAGCAGGCCGGTCAGCAGCGCGGTGGTCCGGAACGTTTGCAGGCGCATGAGATCTCCCCCGTGGAGTACGACGCTGAGGCCCCGCGGCGGGCCGGTTGCCCGCGGCGGGTTCGTCATCGAGCTTCGCGAGGGCGGGGTGCGGCTGCCAAGCCCGTGGCGGCGCTACCACCCGGATCAGGTATGTGGACAGCCCACCTCGCCAGGCCGCGGCGGCCGGGGCGCGAGGTTGACGTGCGGCGGGGCGGCGCGGGCGGGCCGCGGAACCGTTCCTCCCGGTGTCTGCCGGGGTGTGGTGGCCGCGGGTGGTACACCGCGCGCCGTAGTGGAGCGGCGGGGTTCCCGGACCGGCTCATCCGGATGAGGGATTCGGCCCGCCAAGAGAGGCCAACTGCCGCCTGGGACAAGGCGGATGGGGGCCGGCGGAGGTCCGGGGCAGCTGGTTGACGGGCGGGCGCGGCGACGCGGTGGCGCGGGGCCGGGAAGGGCGGTGGCGCGGGGCCGGGAAGGGCGGTGGGTCGGGCGCTGCGTACGGACCCCGGGTGGTACGTCGCTCCGCGGGGCGGGGCGCCGTACCACCGGGGGCGCCGGTCAGATGTGGCCGACGCCGGCGCCCGCCTCGGCGTTCGCGCCGCGCTTGGTGAAGAAGGCGACGACCGCCGCGACGACCGCCACACCGCAGGCGACCGTGAAGGCCTGGCCCATGCCGGACACGAAGGTGTCGTGGGCGACGGAGGTGATCTTCTGGGCGAACTCCGGCGGGGTGCCCTTCGGGATCGGTGCGATACCGGCCGAGACGGCGTCGGAGAGCTGGGACGACTGCGCGGGCGGAACCGGCGGGAGGCCGGCCGACCGCCAGTTGCCCGGGAGGTCGCTGTCGACGCGGGAGGCCATCACCGCGCCGAGCACGGCCGTACCGAGGCTGCCGCCGACCTGCATGGCGGCCTGCTGGAGACCGCCGGCGACACCGGAGAGCTCCAGCGGGGCATTGCCGACGATGACCTCGGTGGCGCCGACCATGACGGGCGCGAGGCCCAGGCCGAGCAGCGCGAACCAGAGGGACATCAGGCCGGTGCCCGTGCCGGTGTCGAGGCCGGACATGCCGTACATGGCGACGGCGGTGAGGACCATGCCGCCGACCAGCGGGATGCGCGGGCCGAACTTGGTGATCAGGGCGCCGGCCAGCGGCGAGCCGACGATCATCATGCCGGTGAGCGGCAGCAGGTGCAGACCGCTGTCGACGGGCGTCATGCCGTGCACGTTCTGGAGGTAGAACGTCACGAAGAACAGGCCGCCCATGAAGGCGAAGGCCATCAGCACCATCAGGACGGTGCCGGCGGTCAGCGGCAGGGAGCGGAACATCCGCAGCGGGATGAGCGGTTCGCGGACCTTGCTCTCCAGGAGGGCGAACAGGGCGAAGAGGACCACGGAGGCGATCAGGAAGCCCCAGGTCTTCATGCTGTCCCAGTGCCACTCCCCGGCCTTGATCAGGGGCCAGATGAGGCAGAACATCGCGCCGGAGAGCAGCACGATGCCCGGGATGTCGAACGAGCGGGGGGCGTTCTCCGCGCGGTGGTCCTTGAGGATCACCAGGCCGAGGACGAGGGCCAGCACACCGACCGGGACGTTGATGAAGAACACGGACTGCCAGTTGACGTGCTCGACCAGCAGTCCGCCGACTATCGGGCCGCCGGCGGTGGAGGCGCCGATGACCATGCCCCAGATGCCGATCGCCATGTTGAGCTTCTCGGCCGGGAAGGTGGCACGCAGCAGCCCCAGCGCGGCGGGCATCAGCAGCGCGCCGAACAGGCCCTGGAGCACTCGGAAGGTGATGACCAGCGCGACCTCCTCGGAGAACCCGATGGCGGCGGAGGCGGCGGCGAAGCCGAGGATGCCGATGAGGAAGGTCTGGCGGTGGCCGAAGCGGTCACCCAGCTTGCCCGCGGTGATCAGCGCGATGGCCAGCGCGAGCATGTAGCCGTTGGTGATCCACTGCACGTCGGCGAGCGAGGCGCCGAGGTCCTGCTTGATGGCCGGGTTGGCGATGGCGACGATCGTGCCGTCCAGGGCGACCATCATGACGCCGATGGCGACGGAGAAGAGGGTCAGCCACGGATGACCGCGCAGTCCCTTGGGGGGATCCGGTACGGAGAGGTCCGGCGCCGCTTCGGCGACCGGGGTCTGAGAACTCATACGCCGAGGCTAATGTCAGCCGCTGACAATTGACAAAGCATTTCATGAGTCGGTAACTGTCATCTCGCTCACAGGTAACCTGAGCAGCGAGAACACCACGGAAAGGCGGCTCAGGATGGCGACCCCGACGCCGCATACGGCGCCCGCGGGCCTGCGGGAACGGAAAAAGCAGCGCACCCGCGACGCGCTGATCCGCGCGGCGCTCGAACTGTTCACGGAGCAGGGCTACGAGACGACGACGATCGACGAGATCGCGGAGGCGGTGGATGTCTCCCAGCGGACGTACTTCCGCTACTTCGCGAACAAGGAGGACGTCGCCTTCGCCGTCCAGGAGACGGTCGAGGCGCGCTTCCTCGAAGCGCTGGCCGCACGGCCCGCGGCGGAGGCGCCGCTGACCGCCCTGCGCAGCGCCGTGACGGTGGCCTGGGACGACATCGGCGACGCCATCGAGTCGGTGATCCCGGTGGAGCTGTACATGCGCTCGTTCCGGATGATCGAGTCGACGCCCGCCTTGATTGCCGCGCACCTGCGGCGCTCCTCCGAAATGGAGGAGCAGATAGCGCGGCTGATCGCCCGGCGCGAGGGGCTGGACATGGACACCGACCCCCGGCCTCGGGTGCTGGTCGCCGCGTTCGGCGGGGTGATGCGGGTGGCGGGTCAGGTGTGGGGCGAGGGCCAGGAGTGCAGCGTGGCGTCGATCCGTGAGCTGACCAAGTCGTATCTGGACCACATCGGGCCGGCCATGGAGGACGACTGGCGGGCGCGCTGAGCCCACCGGCGACGGCCCGGCGGACGCGCCGGGCCGGGCGGAATCGGTGGCTCCACCGATGGCGATTCTCACCACTCTCCGTAACGAATTCCCTTCGCTAAGCGATCATGGCGGGCACCTCCTGAGATCACCCCTGCACGGCTGAGCACCGGAAATCGATGGATCGTGTCCGTTTTGGTCGAAATACCCACCGTGAAACGTGATATCACTCACGGTCACAGCGAGCGCCCTCTCGCGTCTCCTAGGGTGGCTCGCGGTGAATTCCTTCTCGGGCCTCGGCCCCTCCTCCGGTTTCCTTCAGTCCACGGCCTGGCGTGCATCCCTCGCTCTGGCGGTGGTCTTCGTCATGCTCGCCATAACGGGCTGGACGGCAGTCAGAGGCAACAACGAGGACGCCAACCCGCTGGCCACCGCCAGGACCTCCTGGCAGCACGCCACCTTCCTCGGACGCCCGCTGCCCGACCCCCAGGGTCCGCCGGCCGCGCTCCGGGCCTTCTTCGCCACCCTCAGCCGGGCCGAGAAGCAGCAGCTCTCCGACCGTTATCCGCTGGTCGTGGGCAATATGGGCGGCGCCCCCGTGAAGCTGCGCTACCGCGCCAACCGGATGGCGATCGATGACGCCCGGCGCGTCGAGAAGCGCCGGATGAACGACCAGCGGCTCACCCCCGTCGGCCGCCAGGAGGCGGGCCGGCTGATGCACCGCCTCACCTCGATGATGAGCCCCGGCCGGCAGATCCTGGCCTTCGATCCGGCCGGCGGCGGCCGGGCCGCCGAGGTCTTCGGCAATCTCCCGGCGGCCCACCGGGTGTCCGTCGTGGTGCCCGGCGTGGACACCAATCTGTCGACCTTCGAGCGCACCGCGCGGGCGACCACCGCCCCGGTCGGTATGGCGCGCGCCCTCTACGGTGCCGAGCGGGAGGCCCGGCCGAGCGCCCGTACGGCCGTGATCGCCTGGGCCGACTTCACCTCGCCGTCCGGTGTGGGTGTCGAGGCCGCCACCGGGAAGCTCGCCGCGGACGCTGCGATCCGGCTACGCGCCCTGGTGAACTCGCTGCCCTCCTCCGACGCCGTCTCGCTCTTCTGCCACAGCTACGGCTCCGTGGTGTGCGGGGTCGCGGCCCGGGACCTGCCGTCCAACGTCGAGGACATCGCGGTGGCCGGCAGCCCCGGGATGCGGGCCGAGAACCGCGCCAGGCTGGGCACCCAGGCCCGGGTCTGGGCGATGCGGGACTCCGACGACTGGATCCAGGACATCCCGAACCTGGAGGTCGGCGGGCTCGGCCACGGCGCCGACCCGGTCGACCCGTCCTTCGGCTCCCGGATCCTGTCGGCCGACGGTGCCGTCGGCCACGCCGGGTACTTCGCACCGGGCACCCGCAGCCTGCGCAACTTCGCGCTGGTCGGGGTCGGCGCGACGAACACCGTCGACTGTGCGTCCGACGACCCGCAGTGCCGCACCGAGCTGGTCTAAGGCCGCGACCACACCGGCCGACGACCGCGGGCACGGCCCGGCGCCCGGGGACGGGCCGTTTGCCCGCGGAAACCGCGCCGGACGGCCGTGACGTCCACGAGGTGTCAGACGGCGCGGGTGACCGGAGTGATACGCGCCGCTTCGCCGGCGGCCCCCGACGCGTCAGGAAGGGGGACGAGTGGGTAACCGCCCGCATACGATGAGCCGCATGGGTGATGTGCTGGCCGGTTTTCATGCCGTCTGGGAGTTCGACACGGACTCCGTACTCATCCGCTTCGAACGGGGGATCCGCAGGCCGAAGCTGTTCCAGGCGCTCGGTGAGCGACGTATTCCGTACGAGGCGCTGAGTTCCGTCGAGGTGACCGAGGGCAGACGTGGCACGGTGGTGCTGCACGCCATGCCCCGGCACGGCGCCGATCCGCTGATGGAAGCGGCGAACGGGCAGCTCAAGGAGGACGCCGACCCTTATCGGCTGGTGCTGCCGGCCGACCGCGAGACGCTGGCCGACTACTACGCCGACGAGCTGCGTACGGTGCTCGGCCCCGATGCGAAGGAGCCAGCCGACCGCCATCTGGTGGCCGCGCCGGAGCCCCCGCTGAACTTCAAGGCGTATGACGGCAAGGCGTCCTTCGACGGGCGCGCGGTCGCCTTCCGGTGGTTCTGGACGGGCGCGTCCTCGGCGAAGTGGAAGTGCGGCGACCAGACCTTCCCCGTCGGCGAGTTGGCCGGGGTCGAATGGCGGTCACCGGAGATCCTCAACGGTTATCTGCGGCTGCTGGAGCGCGGGGCCCGCGAGCCGGGGACGGGCGAGGCGGACCAGGATCCGGCCGCCGTGGTGTTCGGGCTGGGGTACGGCCCGGTGCACGAGTCGCTGCCGTTCGCGGCCTCGGTGCTCCAGGCCGTACGCGCCGCCGAGCCGGAGGAGTCACCGGACGGCGCGCCGGTACGCCACCGGACCGGGGAGACGCGCCGCGACCCCGCGGACATCGCGGACCGGATACGGCACCTCGGCGAACTGCACGGCGCCGGTCTGCTGACCGACGACGAGTTCAGCACGAAGAAGGCCGAACTGCTGGCGGAGCTCTAGGGCTGCGCTTCGTCCGGATCAGCGCCGGAGCGCGGGCCGTTGACCAGGCAGGGGCTCATACCGTGGTACGGGGCGGAAGTCCGGCCCCTGGTATGACGCGGTGGCCGTCGCGCTCCGCTTAGATGGAGGGCGCGATGACTGTTCGAGCTTCCACCCCCGACCGTGGGCCGGCTCCGCGCCCCGGGCGTGAGCCGGCCCGGCAACGGGCGCTGCGCGCCGCACGGCAGGCGCTGCGTGTCCTGGCCGTGGAGCTCGGCACCCCGACCGAGCCCGGCACCCCGCTGCTGGGCAGCGTCCGGAGTCCCTGGCTGCGCCGCCTGCCCTATGTGGTCGCTTTCGGGTTCGCGGTGTCCCTGCTGCCGACCACCATCAACGTCCTCGGCCACGACTACGGCCTGGACGGCGGGCTGGTCGGCGCGCTCGCCACCGCGCAGACCGTACCGCTGCTGCTCGCGGTGACCCGGCCGCTCCAGGCCTGGTGGGTGATCTTCGCGGCGGATGTCACCGGTGCCCTGGCGCTCACCGGCGCCGACGGTGTCGCGGGCCGCGCCTGGCCCTGGCCGCCCATGGAGATCGTCGGCTATCTCGCCCTGATGCTGGCGCTGTCCCTGCGCGAGCGCCGGCGCACCCTGACCGCCGTCTGGCTGACGACCGGTGTGGCGGGCCTGTTCTCCCAGGTGTTCACCCCCGACGGCAGCAACAACACCTGGGTGCTGATGTTCGTCCTCACCGGTGTGGTGCTGATGATGGGCGCCACACTGCGCGAACGCGGCGATGCCCAGCGCAAGTTGATCGAGCAGGAGACCATCAGCGAGGCAGAGCGCGCCCGTCGGACGCTGCTGGAGGAACGCGCCCGGATCGCCCGTGAACTGCACGATGTCGTCGCCCACCACATGTCGGTGATCACCGTCCAGGCGGCCAGCGCCCCGTACCGCATCAGCGGGATGCCCGGGGAGGCCGAGGAGGAGTTCGGGGCGATCGCGGCGACCGCCCGGGAGTCGCTGGCGGAGATGCGCCGGCTGCTGGGCGTACTGCGCAGCGAGGAGACAGAGCAGCAGGGCGGCCCGGAGAAGACCCCGCAGCCCGGGATCGGCATGCTGCCGAAGCTGGTCGAGGGGACCGTACGGGCGGGTGTGCCGGTCGAGTTGGCGCTACCGGAGGAGCCGGTGGCGCTCGAACCGGCGGTGGATCTCTCGGCGTACCGCATCGTTCAGGAGGCGCTGGCCAATGTGGTGCGGCATGCCCCGGGCGCGCCGACCCGGGTGTCGGTGACCGTGGCCGCGGACGGCGCGCGGCTGACCGTGCTGATCGTCAACTCCGCGCCGTCCGCCCCCTCCGCGCCCCTGGAAACCACCGGCACCGGCCATGGCCTCATCGGTATGCGTGAGCGGGTCCGGCTGGTGGACGGTTCGCTCGACACCGGGCCGCTGCCCGACGGCGGCTTCCGGGTCGCCGCCCGGCTCCCCCTCGCCCCGCCGCCCGCCGCGGCGTCTCCCCTCTCCACGACAAAGGATGCCCACTCGGTATGACCACGCGCGTGATCATCGTCGACGACCAGGCCATGGTGCGCGCGGGTTTCGCCGCGCTGCTCGCCGCGCAGAGCGATATCGATGTGGTGGGCGATGCCCCGGACGGGGTGCAGGGCGTGGCCCTGAGCCGCCGGACGCACCCCGATGTGGTGCTGATGGATGTGCGGATGCCGGAGATGGACGGGCTGGAGGCGGCCCGTCAGCTGCTCGCGCCGCCCGCCGGTGTCACCCACCGTCCGAAGGTGCTGATGCTGACCACGTTCGATGTCGACGACTATGTCTACGAGGCGCTGCGCGCGGGGGCGTCGGGCTTTCTCCTCAAGGACGCGCCGCCGGCCGATCTGATCTCCGCGGTCCGGGTGGTGGCGGCCGGTGAGGCGCTGCTCGCGCCGTCCGTGACCCGGCGGCTGATCGCCGATTTCGCCCGCTCGGGGCCGGTGGCCCGCAAGGGCCGGCCCGCGCTGCGGCTGAACGGGCTCACGCCGCGCGAGACGGAGGTCCTGGAGCTGATCGCCCGCGGGCTGTCGAACCTGGAGATCGCCGATGCGCTGATCGTCGCCGAGCAGACCGTGAAGACCCATGTCAGCCGGGTACTCGCCAAGTTGGATCTCCGGGACCGCGCACAGGCCGTGATCTTCGCGTATGAGTCGGGGCTGGTCTCGCCCGGGGAGCGGTAGCGCCCGCCCGCCCGCGCGTCTCTCCTTCCTGAGGACGAGCGCGGCCGGGGCCCCCTACCCCCGTAGCCCCCGGGAGTCGGCTCCGCGGTGTGACGCTGCATCACCTCTCCTCTTCCTACGTTTCCCTCCGGACCGTCCACGGGAGAGGGAGACCCACCATGTCCTGGCTGCGCACCATTGCCCGGCGCCGCAGACGCCCGCTCTTCGGGGGCGCGTCCGCGGTGGCCGTGGCGGACCGCACGCCCGCGGACCGCGACCGTGCGCTGGACGGTCTGCGGGCGCTGGCGCTGCTCGCCGTCCCCGTCGGCCACTGGCTGATCGGCGGCTTCACCCTGGACGGCGGGGGCGCGCTGCACAACGCCAGCCTGCTGACCGCCGTCGGCGGACTCGCGCCGGCCAGTTGGGTCCTCCAGATGCTCGGCATCTTCTTCCTGGTCGGCGGGCATGCGTCGGTGCTGTCCCTGCGGCGCGCCACCGGGCGGGGCGGGTCCGTCCGGTCCTGGCTGGGCGGCCGACTGGTGCGGCTGGGCCGTCCGGTGCTCGGGGTGACGGCCGTATGGGCGATGCTGCTGCCCCTCCTGTACGGCCTGGGCGTGCCGGAGGCGACCCTGCGGACCGGGGCGACGCTGGTGATCCAGCCGTTGTGGTTCGTCGGCGTGTACGCGGTGATCACCGCGCTGACGCCGTGTTGTGTGCGCGCCGCCCGGTGGATGGGGGCCTGGGCCGCGGCCCCTCTGGCGGCGTCCGTGGCCGTCGTGGACTTCCTGCGCTACGGGCCGTACGCCGAGGCCGTGCCGCCGTGGCTGAGCCTGCTCAACCTCCTGCCCGGCTGGATGTTCGCCTATCAGCTCGGCGTCTCCTGGGGCGAGCGGCGGCTCGGCCGTCGCGCCGCCTGGTCGCTGCTGCTCGGCGGCGCCGCGGTGTTCGCCGCGCTGCTGCTGTTCTTCCACTACCCGGCGAGCATGGTCGGCGTCCCCGGGCAGCACCGGACGAACTCCCACCCGCCGTCGCTGCTGGTCCTGGCGCTGGCCGCGGCCCAGTCCGGCGCGGCGGTGCTGCTCCGGGACCGGCTCGCCCGGCTGCTGCGCCGGCCTGCCCTGTGGGCCCCGGTCGCGCTCGTCAACCTCTCCGCGCTGACGATCCTGTGCTGGCACCAGACGGCGATGCTCTCGCTGGCCGTACCGGCGTCCTTCCTGGGACAGCTCCCCGGGCTGACATCCTCACCCGACAGCCTCGGCTGGCTCCTGGCCCGGCTCGCCTGGCTGCCGGTGTTCGCCGCCGCGCTGCTGCTCATCGGCCGCAGCACCCGCCGCTTCGAGGCGCCCTGGACCGGTGTCACCCGGGCCCGCCGGGCCGCCGCCGCCCTCCTGGCCGCCGGATTCGGGGCGTTCGCGCTGGGGCTGGCGTAGCGCCCGTCCGCGGCGGGGCCCGCGCCGCACGGCGAAGGGCGGGGCGCCCCGGCCCCGCCCCGTCCCGCCTACGCCCGTCCCGTCTACTCCCGTCCCGCCGAAGTGAACGTCATGTCCGCGTACCGCGCCCCCGCGACCTGCCCGGCGATCGGCTCCAGCCGCGCCAGGTCCTGCTCGGTCAGCCGGATCCGGGTCGCCGCGGTGTTCTCCTCGACCCGGGTGCGCTTACGGGTGCCGGGGATCGGGACGACGGCCAGGCCGCGGGCCGTGGCCTGCTGCTGGAGCCAGGCCAGCGCGATCTGGCCGGGCGTGGCGCCATGGGCCTCGGCGATGGCGCGGACCGGTTCCAGCAGAGCGGCGTTGGCGGCCGCGTTGTCGCCGGTGAAGCGGGGCTGCTGCCGCCGGAAGTCATCCGCGGTCAGCTCCTTGTCGGCGTGCACGAACGCACCGGTCAGAAAGCCCCGGCCGAGCGGTGAGTACGGCACGAGACCCACCCCGAGCTCGGTCGCCGCCCGCACCACACCGTCCTCGATGTCCCGGCTGAACAGCGACCACTCGGACTGGAGCGCCGTGATCGGATGCACGGCGTGCGCCGCACGCAGTTCGCTGCCGGTCACCTCGCTCAGCCCCAGGTGCTTCACCTTGCCCTCGGCGACGAGTTCGGCCATGGCGCCGACCGATTCCTCGATCGGGACGTTCACATCGCGCCGGTGCATGTAATACAGGTCGATCTCGTCCACGCCCAGGCGCCGGAGGCTGCCCTCGACGGCCTGGCGGATGTAGGCCCGGTCGTTGCGGATGATGCGCTTGGCCGGGTCGTCCGGGTCGAGGGATATCGCGAACTTGGTGGCCAGCACGACCTCGTCGCGGTGGGCCCGGATGAACGGGGCGATGAACTTCTCGTTCTCCCCCATGCCGTACATATCGGCGGTGTCGAAGAGCGTCACGCCCAGTTCCCGTGCGCGCTCCAGCGTGGCCCGCGCCTCGTCGGCGTCCGTGGGCCCGTAGGCGAAGCTCATGCCCATACAGCCGAGGCCCTGCACGCCGACCCGCGGTCCGCCCGTGCCCAGCTCGACCGTCTCGATCTTCTCGTTCCCCATGGAGCTCAGAACCTCTCGGACGCCCGCTGGGCGTCGGCATAGATTTCGATCTTGTAGTCGAGTACGTCCAGCGTGCTCTGGAGCTCGGCGACGCGCTGCCGTACGTCCTCGCGGTGCGCGGTCAGCAGCTGCTGCCGCTCGGCGAAGGTGCACGCGCCGGCCCGCACCAGCTCGGCGTAGCGGACCATGTCGGCGACCGGCATACCGGTGAGCCGCAGCTTGGCCACCAGGCTCAGCCAGTCCAGATCGCGGTTGGTGAAGCGCCGCTGCCCGGTGTGGGTGCGGTCCACGTGCGGCATCAGGCCGATGCGCTCGTACCAGCGCAGGGTGTGGGCGCTGAGGCCGGTGTGCTCCGCCACTTCGCTGATCGTGTACTGGTCACGGCCGGCGGGCCGGGGATGCGGGGGCGCGGCGCGGCAGTCGCGCACCGCCGCCGGCAGTTCCCTCGTCGCGGTCGCGCCGCTCGTCACCGGTTCGCTCTGCGTTACCGTCATGCCCCGTCTCCCCTACGTCGGACGTCGCCCGGCGGTTTCGCCGGATGCCTCTCGACGGCTCCAACGCTAGAGACTTCGAGTGCACTCCAGGCAAGCGCCGATCACGGGCAGACTTGACCGGATTTTGGGAACGTTAGGCTCGTGGGCATGCAGAGCCTGCGGATGATCGAGAACTGGCCGGTGCCCACCGCTGCGGCCGCCGTCGTACGAGCCGATGGGTCGGTGGCCGGATCGTACGGCCCCCTGGAGCAGCGTTTCCCGCTGGCCTCCGTGACCAAGCCGCTGGCCGCGTACGCCGCGCTGCTGGCCGTCGAGGAGGGCGCCGTCGAGCTGGACGAACCGGCCGGGCCCGAGGGCTCCACGGTCCGTCATCTGCTCGCCCACACCTCGGGGCTGGCCTTCGACGAGCAGCGCACGATGGCCGCTCCCGGCACCCGCCGGATCTACTCCAACGCCGGTTTCGAGGCGCTGGGCGACCACATAGCCAAGGCCACCGACATCCCCTTCGCGCAGTATCTGCACGAGGCGGTGCTCGCACCGCTCGGGATGACCGCGACGGAGCTGCCCGGCTCACCCGCCAAGGACGGCATCTCCACGGTCGCCGACCTGATCCGGTTCGCGGCCGAGCTCCAGGCGCCCCGGCTGCTCGCGCCGCAGACACTGGCGGCCGCGACGCAGGTCGTCTTCCCCGGTCTGGCGGGTGTGCTGCCGGGCTACGGGCACCAGAAGCCCAACGACTGGGGGCTGGGCTTCGAGATCCGTGACGGCAAGTCACCGCACTGGACGGGCGCGTCGTCCTCGCCCCGTACGTTCGGGCACTTCGGACAGTCCGGGACGTTCCTGTGGGTGGACCCGGACGCCGGCGCGGCCTGTGTGGCGCTGGCCGACCGGGCCTTCGGGCCGTGGGCGATCGAGGCCTGGCCGCCGCTGACGGACGCGGTGCTCGCCGAGCTGGCGGAGACCGCCTGACACGGCCGGACGTGCCGCGCGGTACCGGTCGCCCGGTGCCGCGCCGGCTCACCCGTACGCCGGCTCCGGCCCCATCTCCCAGACCAGGCACTCCGCCGCCGCCAGCCCCCGCAGCTCCAGCCCCTCCGCGTCGGTGATCCGCGCCGCGTCGCCGGGCTCCAGGCGCTGGTCGCCCAGCCGTACGGCGCCGCGGACCACATGCACATAGGCGCGTGCGGCATCCGGCACCGCGGTGCGCTCACCGTCGGCGAGGCGGCGCACATGCAGCAGGGCGCCGGCCCGCGGCACCGCGTACGGGGTGCCGTCGGCGATCCCGCGCACCACCTCGTACGACGGCTCCCCGCCGGCCTCCTGCGGGGTCAGCCACATCTGGACGAAGCACAGCGGCCCGGCGCCGTCGTTGCGCTCCACGTGCCGGACGCCGCCCGCCGAGCTGAGCCGCTGGAGATCGCCGGGACGTACGGTGGTCTCGTGGCCCGCCGAATCGCGGTGGGTCAGCTCTCCTTCGACCACCCAGGTCACGATCTCCGTGTCGCGGTGCGGGTGCTCGTCGAATCCGGCGCCCGCCGCCAGCCGCTCCTCGTTGCAGGCGACCAGCGCGCCGAAACGCAGATTCTCCGGGTCGAAATGGGGCCCGAAGGAGAACGCGTGCCGCGACACGATCCCGGCCTCCGCGTCCCCGCCCGGATACCGTTCATGGCCTCTCCGCACCTGAATCATGGGCCCACGGTAGCCCCGCCCCCTCACCTCCCCGCCCCGATAGTGCAGGCTTGTCCCGTGTCTGAACCCGCATCGCGCGACGCGCACCCGCACTCCGCGACCCTCCGGCGCCTGGAGAATTCGTCCGGCAAGCTGGCGGCCGCCGCCATCGCCCGCATGGACGCCACACTGCCGTGGTACCGCGCGATGCCCCCGGAGAATCGTTCCTGGATCGGCCTGGTGGCACAGGCCGGTATCGCCGCGTTCACCGAATGGTTCCGGCATCCGGAGACCCCCCAGGCGATCAGCACCGATGTCTTCGGTACGGCGCCGCGCGAGCTGACCCGGGCGATCACGCTGCGGCAGACCGTGGAGATGGTCCGTACGACCATCGAGGTCATGGAGTCCGCGATCGACGAGGTCGCGGCCCCGGGCGATGAGTCCGTGCTGCGCGAGGCGCTGCTGGTCTACGCCCGGGAGATCGCCTTCGCCACCGCCCAGGTCTACGCCCAGGCGGCCGAGGCCCGCGGCGCCTGGGACGCCCGGCTGGAGTCCCTCGTGGTCAACGCGGTGCTGTCGGGGGAGGCCGACGAAGGCGCGGTCTCCCGTGCGGCGGCGCTGGGCTGGAACTCCCCCGAGCATGTGTGTGTGGTGCTGGGCACCGCGCCGGACGGGGACAGTGAGCTGACCGTGGAGGCGATCCGGCGGGCCGCCCGGCACGCCAAGCTCCAGGTCCTGACCGGTGTGCTGGGCTCCCGTCTGGTGGTGATCGCGGGCGGCTCGGACAATCCGCTGAAGGCCGCGAAGGCCCTGATCGGCCCGTATGCCGCCGGCCCCGTGGTGGCCGGCCCGGTCGTCTCCGATCTGCTGGCCGCGACCCGCTCGGCGCAGGCTGCCGCCGCCGGACTGCGGGCCTGTGCCGCCTGGCCGGACGCCCCGCGGCCGGTGCTCGCGGACGATCTGCTGCCGGAGCGAGCGATGGCCTCGGACCCGGTCGCGCGCGAGCAGCTGGTGGAGGAGATCTACAGACCGCTGGAGGAAGCCGGCTCGGCGCTGCTGGAGACGCTGAGCGTCTATCTGGAGCAGGCGAGCAGTCTGGAGGGGGCCGCCAGGATGCTCTTCGTGCACCCCAACACCGTGCGCTATCGGCTGCGACGTGTGACGGACGTCACCGGCTGGTCACCCTCTGATGTGCGCTCGGCGTTCACCCTCCGTATCGCGTTGATTCTGGGGCGTCTGGCTGACGGTGAGGCCCAACCCTAGACTTTTGTCGGACACCAACAATTCCCCCGATGGTTCTTCGTCCTTGTCCCCACGGGCGGGCGGAACCACCCACAAGAGAGAGTGTGAGGGTGCTCGTACTCGTCGCTCCCGGCCAAGGCGCTCAGACGCCCGGCTTCCTGACTCCCTGGCTCGACCTCCCCGGTGTCGAGGACCGGCTCCGCGCCTGGTCGGCCGCCATTGATCTGGACCTGGTCCACTACGGCACGAAGGCGGACGAGGAGGAGATCCGCGACACCGCGGTGGCGCAGCCGCTGCTGGTGGCCTCCGCCCTGCTCTCCGCCCGTCAGCTGTTCGCCACGGCCGACGACGTCGCCACGCAGACCGGCGCGGTGGCCGGGCACAGCGTCGGTGAACTGGCCGCCGCCGCGCTGGCCGGCACGCTGTCCGACGAGGCCGCGATGCAGCTGGTGCGCCGGCGCGGCCAGGCGATGGCCGAGGCCGCCGCCGTCACCGAGACCGGTATGGCCGCGCTGCTGGGCGGCGACGAGGCAGTGGTCATCCCGCATCTGGAGCAGCTGGGCCTGACGCCGGCGAATGTGAACGGCGCCGGCCAGATCGTTGCCGCGGGCACCGCCGAGCAGATCGCCGCACTGGTCGAGAACAAGCCGGAAGGCACTCGCCGGGTCGTACCGCTGAAGGTGGCCGGCGCGTTCCATACTCACCACATGGCACCCGCCGTCTCGGCCCTGGAATCCGCGACCACCCAGCTGTCGGTCGCCGATCCGCACACCCGCTACGTCTCCAACAAGGACGGCGCGCTGGTCTCCTCCGGCCAGGAACTGGTGCAGCGGCTGGTGGGCCAGGTGGCCAACCCCGTGCGCTGGGACCTGTGCATGGAGACCTTCAAGGAGCTCGGGGTCACCACCCTCATCGAGGCGGCTCCCGGCGGCACGCTCACCGGCCTGGCCAAGCGCGCCCTGCCCGGCGTGCGGACCCTCGCCCTCAAGACGCCCGACGACCTCGACGCGGCCCGCACGCTGATCGCCGAGCAATCCGCCCCGGCCGAATAGGAGTCCGCAGCGCATGACCTCGAAGATCAAGCCCTCGCAGGGCGCACCGTACGCGCGGATCATGGGCGTCGGCGGCTACCGCCCGACGCGTGTCGTGCCGAACGAGGAGATCCTCAAGCACATCGACTCGTCCGACGAGTGGATCCGCTCGCGGTCCGGTATCGCGACCCGCCACTGGGCGGGCCCCGAGGAGACCGTCGCGACCATGTCGGTCGAGGCGTCCGGCAAGGCCATCGCCGACGCCGGGATCACGCCCGAGCAGATCGGCGCCGTGATCGTCTCCACCGTGTCGCACTTCAAGCAGACCCCGGCGATCGCGACCGAGATCGCGCACCGTATCGGTGCCGGCAAGCCGGCCGCGTTCGACATCTCGGCGGGCTGTGCGGGCTTCGGCTACGGACTGACCCTGGCCAAGGGCCTGGTGACCGAGGGCTCGGCGGAGTATGTGCTGGTCCTCGGCGTGGAGCGGCTCTCGGACCTGACCGACCTGGAGGACCGCGCGACGGCGTTCCTCTTCGGTGACGGGGCCGGTGCGGTGATCGTCGGCCCGGCCGACGTGCCCGCGATCGGCCCGACGGTCTGGGGTTCGGAGGGCGACAAGTCCGAGACCATCAAGCAGACCCTCGGCTGGGACGTCTACCGCCCCACCCCGGTCCCCGGAGGAGACGCGCCCGAGGGCCGCCCCGCTCCGGAGGAGGTCCGCTACCCCGCCATCACCCAGGAGGGCCAGGCGGTCTTCCGGTGGGCGGTGTTCGAGATGGCGAAGGTCGCCCAGCAGGCGCTGGACGCGGCCGGAGTCAGCCCGGACGACCTGGACGTCTTCATTCCGCACCAGGCCAACATGCGGATCATCGACTCGATGGTGAAGACTCTGAAGCTGCCGGAGAGCGTCACGGTCGCCCGCGACGTGGAGACCACCGGCAACACCTCGGCCGCCTCCATTCCGCTCGCCATGGAGCGGCTGTTGGCGACCGGACAGGCCAAGAGCGGCGACACCGCGCTGGTCATCGGCTTCGGGGCGGGTCTCGTCTACGCCGCGACGGTGGTTACCCTCCCCTAGGCAAGATCTGCGCAGCACCGTACGTCCCCGGACGTCCCGGCCGTCGCAAGGATCTTCACCGCAAGTAACGCAGTTTCCCCTTAAAATGACCGAAGGAGCGCCATCATGGCCGCCACTCAGGAAGAGATCGTCGCCGGTCTCGCCGAGATCGTGAACGAGATCGCCGGGATCCCCACCGAGGACGTCCAGGTGGACAAGTCCTTCACCGACGACCTGGACGTTGACTCGCTGTCCATGGTCGAGGTCGTCGTCGCCGCCGAAGAGCGCTTCGACGTGAAGATCCCGGACGACGACGTCAAGAACCTCAAGACGGTCGGCGACGCGACCGAGTACATCCTCAAGCACCAGAGCTGATCCAGCTCTGCGCATGTCGCCACCCCGCGGTGGCGCCGTCGATTCCAACCCCTCTACCCGTGGAGTAAGAATTCCCGTGAATGCGACCAATCGCACCGTGGTCGTCACCGGTATCGGCGCAACCACACCGCTGGGTGGCGACACCGCTTCGACCTGGGAGGCCCTGCTCGCCGGACGCTCCGGTGTCAGCACCCTCGAACAGGACTGGGCCGCCGATCTGCCGGTGCGTATCGCCGGGCAGATCGCCGTGGAGCCCACCGAGATCATTCCGCGTCCGCAGGCCCGCAAGCTGGACCGCTCGGCGCAGTTCGCGCTCGTCGCGGCCCAGGAGGCATGGAAGGACGCGGGCTTCACCGCCAAGGCGGGCGAGGACACCGCGGTCAACCCCGACCGTCTGGGCGCCGTCATCGCCTCCGGTATCGGCGGTGTGACGACCCTGCTCGACCAGTACGACGTGCTCAAGGAGAAGGGCGTACGCCGCGTCTCCCCGCACACCGTGCCGATGCTGATGCCGAACTCGCCGTCCGCGAACGTCGGCATCGAGTTCAACGCCCGCGCCGGGGTGCACACGCCGGTCTCGGCGTGCGCGTCGGGTGCCGAGGCCATCGGCTACGCGATCGAGATGATCCGCTCCGGCCGCGCCGACGTCGTCGTCGCGGGTGGCACGGAGGCCGCCATCCACCCGCTGCCGATCGTCGCGTTCGGCAACATGATGGCGATGTCCAAGAACAACGACGACCCGCAGGGCGCCTCCCGCCCCTGGGACGTCGACCGCAACGGCTTCGTGCTCGGCGAGGGCGCGGGCGTGATCGTCCTGGAGTCCGAGGAGCACGCCAAGGCCCGTGGCGCGCGCGTCTACGCGGAGGCCGTCGGCCAGGGCATCTCGGCCGACGCGCACCACATCACGCAGCCCGAGCCGTCCGGCAACGGCATCGCGGCGGCGCTGCAGAACCTCCTCGACAACACCGACCTCCAGCCCGCCGAGATCGTGCATGTCAACGCGCACGCCACCTCGACGCCGGCCGGTGACGTCGGCGAGCTCCGGGCGCTGCGCAAGGCGTTCGGTGACGACGTCGACCACATGGCCATCACCAGCACGAAGTCGATGACCGGTCACCTCCTGGGTGGCGCGGGCGGTATCGAGACGGTGGCCACGGTCCTCGCGCTCAAGAACCGTGTCGCCCCGCCGACGATCAACATCGACCAGCTCGACCCGGAGGCCGACGCGGACATCGTCCGCGGCGAGCCCCGCAAGCTGCCGGCCGAGGGCCGGATCGCGGCCCTGAACGACTCGTTCGGCTTCGGCGGCCACAACGTGGTGCTGGCCTTCCGTTCGGTCTGAGGCACACTCAGCGCGCCCTGCGGGCCCGCCCGGTGGACATCCACCGGGCGGGCCCGCTGCCTTTTCAGCCGTCGAAGCCGGCGAAGGACGCCGCCGCGGCGTCCTTGCGGGCCGCGGCCACCGTGAAGCTCGCAGGGTAGTTATCGGCCAGGATCAGCTCGGATTTCAGCCGCAGATAGGGCAGGTCGAGCGCTCCGCCGGCGACCGCGGCGCGCTCCCGTACGTCCTGCGGGCCGGCCGCCAGGACCGTCAACTCGCTTTTCTCCGCGTTCACCTTGGTGCCCAGTACGGGGGCGTCCACGAAGCGCAGGCGATGCTCGTCGGCGAACCGGGCGAGCGGGGCGAGCCCGTTGGTGCCGCCCGTGCTCATCTGGAGAAACAGTGCGCCGGGCGGCAGCGCGCCGGCGGCCTGCCGGAGCGCGTCGAGGACGGCCTCCCCGTCGAGCAGCATCGTGAGGACCACCTCGGCGCCGCCCACCGCCTCGGCGGGGCTGCCGGTGACCCGGACGCCGTCGGCGGCTGGGGGCACCTCCCAGCGTTAGCTGGGGGGGGGAGGCTCGGCCCAGGCGCGCGTCCGGTTCCAGGCGCGGACGTCCAGACCGGCGGCGGCGAGATTACGGGCCATCGCCGCGCCCATGATGCCGGTGCCGAGCCCCGCTACGGAAAGAGTGTCGGATGACGTGTTGTCGGCCATGAGCGCACGCCAGGACGTGGAGCGCGCTCGACGGCAACCGCCGCCGCGTGTCGGGGGGCCTGCCGGCGCGTCAGACGACCTGGTGGAGCCAGCGGACCGGGGCGCCCTCACCCGCGTACCGGAAGGGCTCCAGCTCGTCGTCCCAGGGCTTGCCGAGGAGCTTGGCGACCTCGGCGGCCAGCTCGGTCTCGCCGCTCGCCGAGCGGGCGACCGCGGCGCGCAGCCGGTCCTCGGGGATGAGGATGTCGCCGTGGATGCCCGTGACGGCGTGAAAGATCCCCAGATCGGGGGTGGAGCTGTAGCGCTCGCCCTCCGCGGTGGAGCAGGGTTCCGCGGTCACCTCGAAGCGCAGCAGATGCCAGCCGCGCAGCGCGGAGGCCAGCTTGGAGGCCGTGCCGGCCTCGCCCTGCCACGAGAACTCGGCTCTCCAGGTGCCCGGGGACGCCGGCTGGCGGATCCAGTCGAGGTTGACGCGCACACCGAGGACGCCCGCGACGGCCCATTCGACGTGCGGGCACAGCGCGCGCGGAGCGGAGTGGACGTACAGAACTCCACGTGTCGTCACCGGGACCTCCAGTGCGGTTCGAGGTTCGCCTTCCCCAGCGGCCTCGTGCCCGTTCCGGTTGCGGCCGGGACAGTTGTCATTCTGCCCCAGTGACCACTTCGGCACCAGCATGCTGGTGACCTACAGTAAACACCATTAGGCGGAATTTGCCGCAAAAGGGACAGGAAATGACGTGATGTAATTTGTCTGTGCCGACTGCACTTGCCACTTTGGGTCACCGCCCGGCAAGCACGGGGCAAAGCTATCGCGCGGTGCCGGACGAGGGGGTGACGTACCGTCGGTACCCGAAGAGATATCACTCGCACGCCGGAGGGGGACAGGGGATGACGCGGATCGATCGGGCCTTTCGCACCCGGCGACGCCGCTTCGACCTCCGCTCCTCACGCACCGTCGCCATCGGTTCCGCACTGGTGATCGCCCTCACCGCCTGTAGTGGTGACGGCTCCGCTCCGCAATCCGGCGCCGGGGGCAAGCGGAAGGCCGCCAAGGCGCCCGTGTGGCGCACCAACCCCCGCTCGATCGCCGCCCTCGGCGACTCCATCACCGTCGGCTTCGACGCCTGCACCGTCCTCTCCGACTGCCCGCAGGTCTCCTGGGCCACCGGCACCGACCCCAAGGTCGACAGTCTCGCCCGACGACTGGTCAAACGCCCCGCCACACACAGCTGGAACCTCGCCCGGACCGGTGCGCTGATGCGCGATCTGCCGGACCAGATCACCGCGGCCGCCGACCGGAAGCCCGAGCTGGTCACGGTCCTGATCGGCGCCAACGACGCCTGCCGGCGCGACGTCCGCTCGATGACCCCGGCGGGCGCCTTCCGCGCCGACTTCGCACGGTCCATGAAGTATCTGCGGCGCGCCCTGCCGCACACCCAGGTGTATGTCGCGGCGGTGCCGGATCTGCTGCGGCTGTGGTCGGAAGGGCGCAAGAACCCGCTCGGCAAGCAGGTGTGGAAGCTCGGCATCTGCGGGTCCATGCTGCGCGATCCGGATGATCTGACCAAGGCGGCCCACGACCGGCGGGCGGAGGTCCGGGACCGGGTGATGGCGTACAACACGGCGCTGGCGGAGGTGTGCGGCACCGACCCGCTGTGCCGGTTCGACAAGTCGGTCTTCGACTACCGCTTCACGGGGCGGCAGTTGAGCACCTGGGACTGGTTCCACCCCGGCACCGGCGGCCAGAAGGAGCTGGCGGAGCTGGCGTTCCGCGCCATCACCCGGCCCGGCCGCAGCAGCTGAACGCGCCCCCCGGCGCCGCCCGGTGGCCGGCGGGCATAGGGTCGCTGCCATGAAGACGCAGGTCAGCAGGGAAGCCTTCGGCGCGCTGGAGGACGGTACGTCCGTCGACCGCTGGACCCTGGAGTCGGGACCCGGCGGGGTGCGGGTCCGGGTCCTGACCTACGGCGGAATCATCCAGACGGTGGAGGCCCCGGACCGGGACGGGGAGCGGGGGCAGCTGGCACTGGGCTTCGCCGACCTCGGCTCGTATGTCACGCACGGCGGGTCGCACTTCGGCGCGCTGGTCGGGCGGTATGCGAACCGGATCGCCGGGGCGTCGTTCCGACTCGACGGCCGGACCTGGGAACTGACGCCGAACAGCGGGCCGCACAGCCTGCACGGCGGGCCGCGGAACTTCTCCCGGGTGGTGTGGGAGGCCCGGCCGGTCGACGGCGGTGTGCGGCTGCACCGGGTCTCTCCGGACGGTGAGGAGGGCTTCCCGGGTGCCCTGGACGTCAGCGTGACCTACACCCTCTCCCCCGGCGGCGCGCTGCGCATCGTCTCCCGGGCACGGACCGACGCGCCGACCGTCGTCAACCTCACCAACCACACGTACCTCAATCTGGGCGGGGACGGCAGCGGCAGCGCCACCGGGCACCAGCTGCGGCTGGCGGCGTCCCGGTACACACCGTGCGACACCGGCGGCATTCCGGTGCCCGGCGCACCGGCCGAAGTCGCCGGCACCCGCTTCGACTTCCGGACGGCGCGCGCGGTGGGCGGCGCCTTCGACCACAACTTCGCGCTGGACGGCGGGGTGTGCCACGCACCGCGCACCGTCGCGGAGTTGTACGACCCGCGCTCCGGCCGCGCCCTGGCCCTGGCCACCACCGAGCCCGGTCTCCAGCTCTACACCGCCGGTCATCTCGACGGCACCCTGACCGGCACCTCGGGCGTCCCCTACGGCCCGGCGGCCGGACTGGCCCTGGAAACCCAGCACTTCCCGGACTCCCCGAACCGCCCGGACTACCCCAGCACGGTGCTGCGACCCGGCGAGACCTATCGGTCGGAGACCGTGTACGGCTTCTCGGTGCGGCCGCGGACTGCGGGGAACCCTTAAGGGCACGGCTGCGCCAAGGTCATCCTGTGCGGCGACGCCACGGAGGGGGCCGGGGCGGAACGATGGCACCGATCGGTTGTCCGGTCCGTTTCGTTTCCGTTCACTGCTGCCCCGGGAGACCTCTCACCATGGCCCGCCTGCGTACCTCTCTACTCGTGCTGTCCTGTGCCGCGTCGGTCGTGCTGATGACCGGCTGCTCGCTGACGGGGTTCGGCCCGGACAAGGAGGCGGAGCGTACGTACACCGTGCCCGGCAAGGTCACCGCGCTGTCGGCGACGACGCACGGCGGGAACATCGAGGTCGTCCCGGTCGACGCCGGCGGCCAGGTCAAGGTGACGGAGAAGTATGTCTACAACGAGCGGAAGCCGAGCCCCTCGCACGAGGTCAAGGACGGCCGGCTGACGCTGGAGGCCGAGGACTGCGGCATGGGACGCCGGTGCGAGGTGGCCTACCGGGTGCTGCTGCCGCGCGATGCCTCGGTCGATCTGCGGACCAGTGGCGGGGACATCACCGTCCGCGGCGCCACCGGCGGCATCGCCGCGGAGACCAGCGGCGGCGACATCACCGTCAAGGACTCCACGGCCCGCACCGCGAAGGCGCGGACCAGCGGCGGCGATGTGGATCTCGCGCTGTCCTCGGCGCCCGACGAGATATCGGGCCGCACCAGCGGAGGCAATGTCACCATCCGGCTGCCGAAGGGCTCCTACGCCGTGGAGGCCACGACCAGCGGCGGCAACAGAAAGGTCTCCGTCCCGACGGACGAGGGCTCCGCGCACAAGGTCACGGCACGGACGAGCGGCGGTGATGTGTCGGTGGTGCCGTCATGAGGGGACGGTCGCGATGAGGGTCCGGACGGGCGCGTGCCGGGACCGGTGGGGGCGTCCCTGGGGAGGAGCGCCCCCGCCTCCGGCCCCGTCAGCCGACGGTGACCTCCGCCGTCAGCCTGCGGTCGTCGACGCTGCGCGCCGCCTCGACGAGATAGACGCCCTTGACCCGCTGCCAGTCACCGCCCTCCGCGTCCCAGACCGCGAACGCCCGGTCCGGCAGCGGGATTTCGGCCTCGGTGCTCTCCCCGGGGCCGGCCTCGACGACGGCGAAGCCGGCCAGCCAGCGCGCCGGGCGCTCCGGAGCGTCGGGGGCGGCGTCCTCGGTGGGCGCCAGATAGATCTGGACGACCTCGCGGCCGGTCCGGTCGCCCGCGTTGCGGACGCGCACCCGTACCGAATCCGGGGTGGTGTCCAGCGACTCGTACTCCCAGTCGGTGTAGCCGAGTCCGTGGCCGAAGGGGTAGGCGGGTGCGACGGCGGACCGCTGCCAGGCGCGGTAGCCGACGAACACGCCCTCTGCGTAGTCGAGCTGGCCGCCGGTCGGGGTGACGGTGGTGACCGGGGCGTCGTCGAGGCGGGCCGGCCAGGTGGTGGGCAGCCGGCCGCCCGGCTCATGGGCGCCGAGCAGCACGTCCGCCAGCGCCGCCCCGGCCTCCTGCCCGGGGAACCAGCTCAGCAGCACGGCGGGGACCTGCTCGCGCCACGGAAGCTCCACCGGGGAGCCGGAGTTGACGACCACCACGGTGTGCGGGTTGGCGGCGGCGACCCGGCGGACCAGTTCGTCCTGGCGGCCCGGCAGCCGCAGATCCCGGCGGTCGAAGCCCTCGGACTCGGTCTCCTCGGTGGTGGCGACGACGACGATCGCCACCTCGGCGTCGGCCGCGGCACGGACCGCCTCGGTGATCTCCGTGTCCGCATCGGCCTGCGGCGCCCGGTGGCCGAGCAGGAAGTGCAGCGCGGCCGGCGCCTCCCCGGAGCCGCCCGGGCGGTCCGGCACGTACCGCAGCGTGACATCGACCCGCTCGTCCGCCGTCAGCTGCGCCGTCACCCGCCGCTCGACGGGGTTGAGGAACGACTCGAAGGGGTCGCCGCCCTCCGGTGCGCAGTGGCCGTCGAAGAGCACCGCGCCGCCGACGGTCAGCCGCAGCGCACCGGTGCCGGAGACCGCGAGAGTGTGGCCGCCGGTGTGCCGCGGGGTGAAGCTGCCGGTCAGTTCGACGGCGCTCAGATTCTGCCGGGTGACGCCCTCGGGGAAGCGGCCCATCACCTGCACCTTGCCGTCGCGCTGCGCGGTCTCGGCGAGCAGCCGGCCGTCCGCGGCCAGGTAGCGGGCGCGCAGCGTGAAGCCCTCGCGGGCGTGCGGGACGCGGGAGCGCGGATCGGCACCGGCCGCGAAGGTGAGCTCGACGTCGTCGGGCAGCGCGGCGCGCAGCCCCTCCAGCGGGGAGACGACCGCGTCGGGAAAGACGGTCGCGGACCCGCCGCCGAGCACCCGGGCCTCGCGCGCGGCCGCCCCGATGACGGCGACCCTGCGGACCGCGGTGGCATCGAGCGGCAGCGCCCGCCGCGCACCGGCCACCGGCTCGTTACGCAGCAGGACACACCCCCGCCGGGCGACCTCGCGGGCCACCGCCCGGCCGTCGATCCCCCGCGGGATACCGGCCGGGTCGACCGCGGCCGGCACCCCGTCCAGACAGCCCGTACGGGCGGCGAGCAGCAGCACCCGGCGCACCGCGTCGTCCACCTCCGACTCGGCCACCTCACCACCGCGGACGGCACCGGCGAGCCGCTCGCCGTAGACCGTACGGGGCCCCGGCATCGCCACGTCCAGGCCGCCGCGCAGGGCGCGCACGGTGTCACGGGCGGCCGTCCAGTCGGAGACATTGCAGCCGTCGAAACCCCATGCGCCGCGGAGCACGTCCTGGACCAGAGCCCGGTGTTCGGTCATCGTCGAGCCGTTGACCTGGTTGTAGGCGGTCATCACGCCCCAGGGGCGGGCGTTTTCGACGATGTGCTCGAAGGGCGCGAGATAGAGCTCGCGCAGCGGGCGGGGAGCGATGCGGTTGTCGACGGTGAGCCGGTCGGTCTCGGCGTCGTTGCCCACGAAGTGCTTGACGGTCGCGCCGACGCCGCCCTCCTGCACCCCACGGACATATCCGGCCCCGATCTCGCCGGTGAGCAGCGGGTCTTCCGCATAGCACTCGAAGTGCCGGCCGCCCAGCGGTGAGCGGTGCAGATTGACGGTCGGTGCCAGCAGGACGTGCACGCCCTTGCGGCGGGCTTCCTGGGCGAGCAGGTGACCGGTCCGGCGGGCCAGCTCGGGGTCCCAGGTGGCGGCCAGCGCGGTGGGGCTGGGCAGCATCACCGAGGGGTCCTCGGGGCTCCACTCCTGACCCCGCACCCCGACCGGCCCGTCCGACATCACCAGCGACCGGAGCCCGATCGCGGGCACGGCCGGCAGCGTCCACATGTCCTGGCCGGACAGCAGCCGGGCCTTGGTGTCGAGGTCGAGCGCGGCGAGGGCCCGCTCGACGGCCGCGGCGTGCTCGTGCGCGCGGTCCCGGGCATGATGGTGGGCGGCGTCAGCGGCGGGGCCGTGAGAATGGTGGTCGGTCATGCGGCTCTCCGGTGTTCCCTGAATGGACGTGCGGACCCCCCGTCCGGATTCTTACCGGCCCACCTGTCAACCGGTAGGCACCGTTACTTTTCCGTTACATCAGTCGTACGGGATCTCCACGGGAGGGTTACGCTCGGCCGGTGACTGCACGAGACCAGGAAGGACGCCGCGGCGGCGGCCCGGGCGCGCGGCGCGCCGGCGGCGGGCGCGAGACCCAGCGCGCGGAGCGGCGCGCGGCCATCCTGGAGGCCGCCATGGAGCTGATCGCCGAGCGCGGCTACCGCCGCACCTCGCTCGCCGCCGTCGCCGAACGCGCCGGACTGACCCAGCAGGGCCTGCTGCACCACTTCCCCACCAAGGAACTGCTGCTGGTGGGGGTACTGGAGACGCGCGACCGCTGGGATCTGGCCTCGGCGGCCGCGGCGGCCGGCACCCGGCACACCGACACCCTCGCCCAGCTCGTCGACTACAACGCCACCCGCCCCGGCCTCGTCCAGACCTACACGGTGCTGGCCGCCGACAGCGTCACCGAGGACCACCCCGCGCGCGCATTCTTCGAGAGCCGTTTCCGCGTCGTCCGGGCCGCGATGGCCGAGGTGCTGCGGACCGAATGCGGCGACACGCTGCCCGGCGGTCTGACCCCGGAGCGGGCGGCGCCGCTGCTGGCCGCCGTGATGGACGGGCTCCAGTTGCAGTGGCTGCTGGACCCGGAAGAGGTGGAGATGCCGGCGGCCTTCCGGGACTTCCTGGCGCTCCTCGGGTGCGGGCAGGGGCGGGCCGGCGGGACCGGGGAGGGGCCGGGCGAAGAACCCGGCGAGGAGCCGGGCGAGGGGTCCGGGGAGGAGCCGCGCGAGGGGTCGGGCGACGGGCCCGGCGAGGGCTGATACCGGAGCCTCCGCAGACGTCGTAGACCCCTCCCGAGCCCGCAGACCTCGTGGACCCCGCCGAGCCCACAGACCCCGCGGGCCCCGCCGAGCCCGCAGCCCCCGTGGGCCCGGGTGCGGCTACCGGGCAGGCGCGAGGCAGGAGATCGTCATCCTGTCCGGGCTGTAGGTGAGGTCCGCGAGCAGCTCGCCGTCGGCGCACACGTCCTTGGAGGTGTCGAGCCGGCGGGTCACCTTGTACTCCGCGTCGGCCGAACCGCAGTCGACGATCTCCAGATCCTGGTCCTCCCAGTCGCCTTCGTTGCGGACACAGTCACCGACCGCGAGGGTGGGCGCCTGCCCGATACCGGCACCCTCGACGAACGCGCCGAGCACGAACAGGGTGGGAATCGCCAGCACCACCAGCGCCATCGGCACCAGGAACAGCAGCGCCACCGGCCGGCGCAGCAGCGACCGGCCCGGGTCGAGCGAGGGGCCGAACCCGCCTACGGGGGCGGCCAGTTTGCGGAAGCGGCTCCTGGGTCCGAGGTTCATCAGCAGGGTGACCGGGGTGACCACCACGGACAGCGGGCTCCACCAGCCCTGCCAGAGCGTCTTCGCGGACATCTCCCGGTAGGTGGCCAGCCCGCAGGAGCGGCAGAACGTTCCGCTGCGGCTCAGGAAGCGCATCAGGAGGAAGAGGCCCTGGTGCCCGCGCACAGTGGCCTGCACGGCGGGCCGGGCCCCGCAGAGCCGGCAGCCCGGGTCGGCGGCGTACGGCTGCGGGTGCGGCTGCGGGTGCGGGTGCAGGGGCTGCTGACGGTCGTACGGATACGGGGCCGCCGGCTGCCCCGGCTGCGGGTCGTACGGGCCGACGGGCGCCTGCGAGTGGGCACCCGCGGGCCGTTGCGGGTGGGGCCCCAAGGGCGGTGGCCCGTACGGCTGGGCATATGAGTGCGGGCCGTGCGGCGGTGGCGGAGTGGCCACAGAGTCCCCCTGAGTCTCATGGAATGCGCCGGACGCGGCGGCGGACCGGACCGGACGGGACCAGGAACCCTATCCACGGTCATCCGACGCCCACCGGGCCGGGTCGAGGGCCCAAGTCAGGGGGCAGGAACCGGACAGCGGGGAGGCCGGCACCTCTACCGCCCCCACGCCCACACCGCTTTACTCGCCCCCATGAGACGCATACGTACCAGGATGGGCGCGCTCGGTGTCGCGCTGATGGCCGCCGTCCCGCTGGCCCTGACGGCTCCGGCCGCCGCGGCGCCGGCGGCGGACAGCGCGGACAGCACGGTGGAGGAGGGGCGGCTGACACAGGCGGCGCCGCAGGAGATCCTGCGGCGCAGTGGATTCGATGTGTGGGAGCGGGAGTTCGCGAGCGGGCTGGCGCGGGTGACGAGCTACCCGGAGGCCCGGCGCTATGTCGCGGACGAGGGGCGGGCGCTGTGGCGGCGGGCCGTGGACCGGGCACAGGGCCGCGGGCCCGACGGCGGCGATCTGAGCCGGGACGACGACCGGCCGCTGTATTGGGCGCGGCTCGGGATGACGAAGGAACTACGGCAGTGGCGGCCGGAGTTCGGGCTGTCCGAGGGCCGGCGCGACGCCCTGCTGGGGTCGCTGGAGCGGGGTTCGCGCGGGCAGGACTCGATCGCGCTGCCCGCCGGGGAGAAGGTGCTGCGGGTGGTGGTGACCGGCTTCGACCCGTTCCAGCTGGACGCCGATGCCCGGCGGAGCAATCCGTCGGGGGCGGCGGCGCTCGCGCTGGACGGGACGACGGTGCGGACCGCCTCCGGGAAGCCCGCCCGCATCGAGACCGCGGTCTTCCCCGTACGGTGGGCCGACTTCGCCGCGGGCACGGTGGAGCGCACCCTGCTGCCGCACTTCCGGAGCGGACCACGGCAGGCCGATCTGTTCACGACGGTCAGTCAGGGGCGGCCCGGCCGGTTCGATGTCGAGCGGACCAACGGGGCCTGGCGGGGCGGCTATCCGGACAATGCGCGGGACTCGCGTACGGAGCTGGTGCCGATCCCGGCGGGGGTGCCGACCGTGCGGCCGCAGCCGCAGTGGACGACCACCAGCCTGCCGTACGCGCGGATCGTGGCGGCCGGCACCGGACCGTACCCGGTGGTCGACCACACCGCCGTCACCGAGATCCCGGCGGGCGGTGGCGCACCCGTCGACCGGCCGGACGGCCCGACCCCGGGCTCCACGGCGCGTGCCGGGGGCGGCGGGGACTATCTCTCCAATGAGATCGCCTATCGGGCGACGCTGCTGAGGGACGCGGTGCGACCGGCGATCCCGGGCGGGCATCTGCACACACCGGTGCTGGAGTTCGGCCCGGACAACACGGACCCGGCGAACGGCCGGATCACCGACCCCGTCTTCGTACGGAACCGGACCGCGATCACCGGGCAGGTGCGGGCGGTCGTGACGGTGGCGGCGTCGGAGGCGGCGGCAGCACAGGACCGGAAGTAGCCGGACCCAGGTCCCCTTGGGCGGGCGGTCCGGCGGCGGGAGAGGCCACCGGATCGCCCGGACCACCCCGATCGGCCCGGCCCGCCCGGCATCATGGGCGAATGATCATTGCTGCCGCACAATTCCTCCCGGTACCGGGCGATATCGAGGCCAATGCCGCCCGGATGGCCGGGCTCCTCACCCAGGCCGCCGGGCGCGGCGCGGGGCTGGTGGTCTTCCCCGAACTCGCGCTGACGCACTACGACCTGGCGCTGATAGCCGCCGACCCGCAGGGCATGACGGTCACGGCGGACGATGCCCGGCTGGCACCCGTACGGGAGGCCTGCCGGGCGACCGGGACCGCGGCGGTCGTGAACGCGGCGGGCCGCGCCTCCGGCGGCGGCTCCCGTCCGGCCATCTCCTCATTCGTCATCGGCCCGGACGGCGCCCTGGTCACCCGCTACGACAAGGTCCATCTGTACGGGGACGAGAACTCCGTGTTCGCGCCGGGCACCGCCGAGGGCCGCTGCACCCTGGGCGGTATCCGGTTCGCGCTCGCCACCTGCTTCGACAACAGCGTCCCCGAGGTGGCGGCGCGGGCCGCGGCGGACGGCTGCCGGGTGTCGCTCGCCAGCTCCTTCCACGGCTCGGCGGAGCGCGTGGCGCGGTATGCGCAGCAGGCGCGGGACCACGGGCTGCAGGTGCTGCTCGCCAACGGCATGGGGACCGGCGGCTCCGCTTCGGGGTGCGGACTCAGCGGCGCCTGGCTGCCGTCGGGCGAGCGGGTGGCGGCGGCCGCCGAGTGGACCGGGCCGGTGCCGGGGGACGGTGCGGAGCTGGTGTTCACCGATGTCCGCGACCGGATCACGCTGATGGCGGACCCGGCCGTGGCCGCGATCCCCGTCGAGGAGTGCGGTGAGCCGCTGGTGGACGTACGGACCGCGGCGCCCGCGCTGCTCGTGGCCGAGGACCGGAACGACCCGCTCGGCGCCTTCGCCCTTCTGCGGGAGAGCGTGCTCCAACGGCTGCTGGCGGCGCAGGAATCGCTGCCGGACGGGCTGCGGTTGCAGTTCGTCGAGGGCTACCGGCCGCCGGGGCTCCAGCGCCGCTACTTCGAGGAGTACGCGGACGAACTGCGCGCCGCCCACCCCGGCTGGGACGCCGGCCGGCTCCACCGGGCCGCCAGCCGCTATGTGTCGCCGCCCGGGATCGCACCGCACAGCGCCGGTGGTGCGGTGGACCTCACCCTCGTCACCGCCGACGGTGAACCCGTCGACATGGGGACGCCGGTCAACGCCTCCCCCGAGGAGAGCGACGGCGCCTGCTACACGGCCGCGCCGGATCTGGCGCCCGTCGCCCGCGCCCACCGCCGGGTGCTGAACGCCGCGCTGACCGACGCCGGTCTGGTCAACTACCCGACCGAGTGGTGGCACTGGTCCTACGGCGACCGCTACTGGGCGCTGGCGACCGGCGCGGACCACGCGCTGTACGGGCTCAAGGAGCCGGCCGGGCGGTGAGGTGATCGCCGGTTGCGGTCCGTCCCTCCGCACGGCCGAACGCCCGGGCCGCGCAGACCGCATCGGCCACCCAGGCCACGTCCGCGGCGCCGGGACGGCCGGGCCGTGCCGGGCCAATGCCGTGCGGTGCCGCCCCCGGCCTCAGCCCTCCGGCTGTTCCGGCGCCAGTACCTCCAGCTCCGCCCGGGTCGGGTAGGACGGCTGGGCGCCCGGCTTGGTGACGGCGGCGGCGCCGACCCGTACGGCGAAGCGCGCCGCCCCGGGCAGCGTGTCGCCGCGGGCCAGGCGGGTGGCGAGGGCGCCGGTGAAGGCGTCGCCGGCACCGGTGGTGTCCACGGCCTTGACGCGTACGCCCGGGACGTTCTCGGCTCCGGAGGCATCCAGGACCAGCGCGCCGTCGCCGCCGAGGGTCACCACGACGGAGCGGGCGCCCCGGTCGCGCAGTGCCTGCGCCCACTGGGAGGGGGTGCCGTCGGTCAGCCCGGAGAGCTGCCGCGCCTCGTGCTCGTTGACCACCAACGGATCGGCCACCGACAGGAGTTCGGGGGCCAGATCCGCCGTGGGGGCCGGGGAGGGGTTGAGCACGACGCGGGTACCGGCCTGCTCGGCGGCCGCGGCGGCGGCCCGTACGGACTCCATGGGGATCTCCAGCTGGAGGGAGACCACCGCGGAGGCGGCGATGGTGTCCTTCGCGGCGGCCACGTCCTGCGGGGTGAGCGCGGCGTTGGCGCCCGGCGAGACCACGATGCTGTTGTCACCGTCCGGGTCGACGATGATCATCGCGGTGCCGGTGCGGGCCGTCTCGTCCACGATGACCGGGGTGACATCGGTGCCCGCGGCGCGCTGGGCACCGAGCAGCAGCTCCCCGTACGCATCGCCGCCGACCCGCGCCAGCAGCGCGGTGCGCCCGCCGATCCGGGCGGCGGCGGCCGCCTGGTTGGCGCCCTTGCCGCCGGCCGATTCGACCAGGTCCGTGCCGAGCACCGTCTCACCCGCGCCGGGCCGCCGGTCGACCCGTACCGTCAGATCCGCGTTGGCCGAGCCGACCACCAGGACGTCATACATGCACCGCTCTCCCACTTCTCTTCTCATCCGTCATTCCCGGCGGCCCCCTCGGCCGTCCCGGGCCACGCTCTCAGTCGTCGAACTTCGCGGCGTTCTCGGCGGTCACCAGCACCACCGGCACCCGCACCGACCGCGGCAGCTTCTCACCACGGGAGGCCTTCAGCGCCCAGTCCACGGCCTGCTTGCCGAGGAGTTCCGGCTGCTGGGCGACGGTGGCGGTCAGGGTGCCGCCGCGGACCGCCTTGACCCCGTCCGGGGTGCCGTCGAACGCCACGACCTTGACGTCCTTGCCGGAGCGGCCGCCCAGCGCCTTGGACGCGCCCAGCGCCATCTCGTCGTTGGCGGCGAACACCCCGCCGATGTCGCGGTGCGCCTGGAGCATGTTGGTCATCACGTCCATGCCCTTGGTGCGGTCGAAGTCCGCGGGCTGCCGGGCGACGACCTGGATGCCGGGGTACTTCTTGATGCCCTCTTCGAAGCCCTTGCCGCGCTCGCGGGCGGCGGAGGTGCCGGCCTGGCCCTCCAGGAAGGCCACCTTGCCCTTGCCGCCGAGCGATTCGGCCAGGGTCTTCGCGGCGAGCCGGCCGCCCGCGACGTTGTCGGAGGCGATGGTCGAGCCGACCGTACCGCCGTTGACACCCCGGTCGATGGAGATGACCGGCACCTTCGCCCGGTTGGCGACGCCGACGGCCGGGACCGCGGCATCGGAGTCGACCGGGTTGATGATGGCCGCCTTGACGTTCTGGCTGGTGAACGTCTCCATCTGGTTGATCTGCTGGGTGGGGTCGTTCTGGGCGTCGGTGATGTTGAGGTGCAGACCGCGGGCGTCCGCCTCGGCCTGGGCGCCTTCCTTGATGCCGACGAAGAACGGGTTGTTCATCGTGGACAGCGCCAGCCCCAGATCGGTGTTGCCGCCGCGGTCGCAGCCGGCCAGGCCCAGAACGACGGTCGCGGCCAGCCCGGCCGCCAGCGACGCCTTGACCGGGGTGTTCCGCCGGGCGCTCCGCCGGGTGTTCCACCGGGCGTTCATCGCGCGCTCCGGCGGCGCAGCGTGTCCAGGAGCACTGCCACCGCGATGACCAGGCCGGTGGCGACCTGCTGCCAGAACGCCGAGACGCTCAGCAGGTTGAGGCCGTTGCGCAGGACGGCGAGGATCAGCGCACCGATGAGGGTGCCGGAGGCCTTGCCGGAGCCGCCGGAGAGGCTGGCCCCGCCGATGACGACGGCGGCGATGGCGTCCAGCTCGTAGCCGGTGGCGGCCTGCGGCTGGGCGGAGGTGAGCCGGGCGGCGAGCACGATGCCGGCGACCGCGGCGAACACCCCGGACAGCGCGTAGATCGCGAGCTTGCGGCGCTTGACGTGGATGCCGGAGAGCCGGGCCGCCTCCTCGTTGCCGCCGATCGCGAACATCGCGCGGCCGGCGTACGTACGTGCCAGCACCAGCGCGGCGATCAGCCCCATCGCGATCATGACGAGCACGGGCACCGGCAGCCAGCCGCCGAGGGTGTCACCGAGCGCGCCGACCGAACCGGGGAAGGCGATCGGTGAGCCGCCGGAGATGACCAGGGCCAGGCCACGGCCGACCGAGAGCATCGCCAAAGTGGCGATGAAGGCGGGCAGTTTGCCGTAGGCGACCAGCGCGCCGGAGACCAGACCGGCCGCCGCGCCGACCGCCAGGCCGAGCAGTACCGCCATCCAGACCGGCAGGCCCTCGTTGGTGGCCGCCCAGGCCACGACGGTGGCGGAGAGCGCGGCGACCGAGCCGACCGACAGATCGATACCGGCCGAGACGATCACGAAGGTGACGCCGAAGGCGAGGATCGCGGTGACCGACGCCTGGACGCCGACGTTGAGGAGGTTCTGCCCGTTGAGGAAGTCCCCGGACAGCACCGCCATCACGACGACCAGGGCGATCAGCCCGCCGAGCGGGCCGTTCCTGAGGACCGCCCGGGAGAACCACGGCCCGAAGCCGTCCCGGTCCGGTGCCCGTCCCACCGCCTCGGCGGCGGCTCCTGTCTTCACCTCAGTGGACATCGGAGCCCTCCATCGCGCTCTCGTCGTTGTGCTTCGTGCTCGTGCTCGTGCCGTGCGGGGCCTGGAGCGCCAGTTCCATCACGGCGTCCTGGGTGGCCTCTTCGGCCGACAGCTCACCGGCCAGCCGGCCCTGCGACATCACCAGCACCCGGTCGCTCATCCCGAGCACCTCGGGCAGATCGCTGGAGATCATCAGGACCGCGCGGCCGGCCGCCGTCAGCTCGTTGATCAGCTGGTAGATCTCGACCTTGGCGCCGACGTCGATCCCGCGCGTCGGCTCGTCGAGGATCAGCAGCCGGGTGTCCGTCAGCAGCCACTTGCCGATGACGATCTTCTGCTGGTTGCCGCCGGAGAGGGTGCGGGCGCTCTGGCCGAGGCCGCTCATCCGGACCTTCAACCGCTCGGCGGCGATGGCCGCTTCGCGCCGCTGCGCTCCCCGGTCCACCAGCCCGCCGCGGGTGTCGCGGTCGAGCCGGGCGAGGGTGAGGTTGTCCTGGAGGGAGGCGTCCAGCACCAGGCCCTGGCCCTTGCGGTCCTCCGGTACGAGGCCGAGCCCGGCGCGCATCGCGGCCCGGACATCGCCGCGGGCCAGCTCCTTGCCGTCGATCTCGACCGTGCCGGCGTCATAGCGGTCCACGCCGAAGATCGCCCGGACGACCTCGGTGCGGCCCGCGCCGACCAGCCCGGCCAGGCCCACGACCTCACCGGCCCGCACCTCGAAGTCGATGCCCTCGAAGACCGGTCCGGCCGGGGTGCCGTTGCGGGTCAGCCCGCGGACGCGCAGCAGGGGTGCGCCCGGCTCGTCGGGGCGGCGGCGCGGGTACTGCTCGGCGATGTCCCGGCCCACCATCAGGCGGATCAGCTCGTCCTCGTCCGTCGAGGCCGGCACCTCCGCGACGGAACGGCCGTCCCGCAGGACCGTCACCCGGTCGCCGAGCGCGCCGATCTCCTCCAGGTGATGGGTGATGAAGATGATGCCGACGCCGGCGTCGCGCAGTTCGCGGACGATCTCGAAGAGGGTCTCGACCTCCTCGGAGGTCAGCACCGCGGTCGGCTCGTCCATGATCAGGACACGGGCGTCCAGGCTGAGCGCCTTGGCGATCTCGACCATCTGGAGGCGGGCGATGCCCAGTTCGGCGACCGGGGTGTTCGGGGACACATCGAGCCGTACCCGCCGCAGCAGTTCGGCGGCCCGGGCCCGCATCGCCTTCTTGTCGACCAGCCCGAGCCGGGTGCGCGGCTGCCGGCCCAGGAAGATGTTCTCGGCGACGGTCAGCCCGGGGACGAGGTTGAACTCCTGGTAGATGGTGGCGATGCCGAGCCGTTCGGCGTCCTGTGCCGAACGGATGCCGGCCTGGTCACCGTCCACGAGGAGGCGGCCCTCGTCGGGGCGGTGGGCGCCGGAGAGCATCTTGATGAGGGTGCTCTTGCCCGCACCGTTCTCGCCGAGCAGGACATGCACCTCACCGGCGCGCAAGGTCAGGTCCACGCCGTCGAGCGCGCGGACACCCGGGAACGACTTCGTCACCCCCTCCACGCGCAGCAGTTCGCGGCCGCCCGGTACGTCGTCGTTGACGCCGGTCATGCGCTGCCCCTCTCTTCCTCGGTGGGTTGGGTGATGGCTGGTTCGGGTGGGCGGTGAGGTCGCCGGCTCGGGTGGGTGGTGGTGGGTGGTGGTGGCCGGCCTGGGTGGGCCATGGGCCGGTGGGGCGGGGGTCGCTGGTTTGCGTGGGCGGTGGTGACTGGCTGGGGTGGCCCGCCCGGACGGGGGAGCCGGGTCCGGAGTGCCGGACCGGGCAACCGGGCGGGCCGGCTCAGGGGGCGGGCACTTCGCCGCAGGAGCGGCGGGTGACCAGCCGGGCCGGCAGCAGCACCGAGTTGGCCGGCCGGCCCTCGATCCGCGCCAGCAGGGTGTGGACGGCGGCCCGGCCCAGTTCCCGGGTGGGCTGGGCGATGGCGGTCAGCGGCGGATCGGTGTGCGCGAACCACGGCACGTCGTCGTACACCACCAGCGCCACATCGTCGGGGACCCGCAGCCCGCGGGCGCGGAGTTCGTCCATCGCACCCAGCGCCATCAGGTTGTCGGTGGCCAGCACCGCGTCCGGCGGCTCGGCGAGGTCGAGGAACGCGCTCATCACCTGCCGGCCACCGGTGGGCTGGAGGTCGGGGGTGGCACCCACCCGCTCGTCGGGCAGGGTGAGGCCGTACCCGCCCAGCGCCGTACGGAAGAACCCGAGGCGCTCGTCGCCGGTGGGGGTGCCGGCCGGTGCGACGATGATCGCGGGGCGGCGGCGGCCGTGGGCGGCGAGATGGGCGGCGAGCTCGGTGAGCGCGGTACGGCCGTCGGCGCGGACGCACGGGGCCTCGACACCGGGCACGGTGCGGTCCAGCAGCACCAGCGGAGTGCCGGAGGCCACGACCTCGCTGAGCATCGCCGAACCGGTACCGGCCGAGCTGACCAGCAGACCGTCGATCCGGCGGTCGAGCAGGGTGCGGATGTAGTCGTCCTGCTGCTCGGGGCGCTCACCGGCATTGCCGATGACCAGGCTGTAGCCGAGGCTGCGGGCCTCGTCCTCGACGGCGTCGGCCAGCTCGGTGAAGAAGGGGTTGGTGAGATCGCTGATGATCAGTCCGAGCGCACCGGTCCGCGCGGTGCGCAGTGCGCGGGCGACGTTGTTGGGCCGGTAGCCCAGGTCCCGTACGGCGGTGAGCACCCGCTCCCGGGTCTCGGCGACCGGACTGTGGCCATTGAGCACCCGCGAAACCGTGGCCACGGACACCCCTGCCCGCTCCGCCACATCCTTGATGTTCGCCATGGCACCGTCGCCGTTCCGTTTGTCCGCTGGTCGCTGGTCGCGCCTCCCGTACGGGGGCGGGTTCGCCTTGATCGCCGTGTAATCGTTTCCGCGAGAAATGCGTGGGGGATACGAAATCGATTACACGGGGGGTGCGTCAAGGCGGGGGGAATGTTGCGTGCGTCACAGGGGGTGGGTGGGATGGGGTGGGAGTGGGAGGTGTGGGCGCTGCGAAGGGCGCGGGGCGCGGGAGGCACCGGAAGGGCCATGGACGCGGGAAGCGCGCGGTGCGCGCTGCGCGGGATGTGTCGAGCCCGGGCACTCCCCCGTTGACCGTCCCGCCTCGACGGCGGGTACCGGCCGTGTCCGGACCCCGTGGGGCCGGCCCCGGCATTACCGGGCGAACTGCCCCACACAAGCGACGATCGCCACCAGCAGGCCCAGCGCCCCGATGACCACCTGCCATCTGTCAGACGGCGCCCACCGGTCGCTCTCCTGCTCCGTGTCCTGATCGTCCATCGCTCCTCCTCGCTCCTCCGGACAGGCCCCGGAAGCCAGGGCCCCCGCCGGCCGACCGCCGACGGAGCTGTGGGGAGGAACGTGGTGAAGCGCCGCCAGAATAGCGCGAGTTGAGCCCACACAGACCCGAAAACGGGACCGTGGAGCGGGAGCGGAGAGCGGGAGCGGCGAACGGGACCGACGAGCGGGAGCGGAGAACGGGAGCGAAGAGCGGCCCCGCGGCGAATGCCCGGAGGCCCGCCCCCGGTCACGGACCTGGAGCTGCGCCACGCCCGCAGACACCGGAGGGCCGCACCCCCTCACGGGATGCGGCCCTTACGGAAGTGCGCCGGTGACGCCGTGGGGTCAGGCGACGGTCAGCTTGACCTCGATGTTGCCGCGGGTGGCGTGGGAGTACGGGCACACCTGGTGCGCCTTCTCCACGAGGTCCTGGGCGGTGGCCGCGTCGACCTGCGGGATCGAGACGGCGAGCTCGACCGTGAGGCCGAAGCCCCCGTCCGGGGTCTTGCCGATGCCGACCTTGGCGGTCACCCGGGAGCCGGAGACATCGGCGTTCTCCCGGCGGGCGACGACGCTGAGCGCGCCCTGGAAGCAGGCGCTGTAACCGGCGGCGAAGAGCTGCTCGGGGTTGGTGCCGGCGCCGCTGCCGCCCTGCTCCTTGGGCGGGTTGACGACCACGTCGAGCTTGCCGTCGTCGCTGGCGACGCGGCCGTCACGGCCGTTCTCAGCGGTGGCGACGGCGGTGTAGACGACGTCGACGGTCTGGATGGACATACCGAATCCTCCTGTGGTTCGCCGCGACTCGCGCCCACGGATCGCGACGGCGTGCCGCCGAGCCTAACGGGCGGGCGCAAGGGGGTGAGGGCGTGAGGGCGTGAGGGGGGCAGGAGACGGTCCTCCGGCTCCCCCTCCCCCGCCCCACCCCGCCCCTCCACCGCCCCGGTTGTGGTTCGGGGGTGCCGTCAGCCCTCCAGGCTCACGATCATCTTCCCCGTGTTCTCGCCGCGCAGCAGGCCCAGGAAGGCCTCGACGCCGTTCTCTATGCCGGACACCTTGGTCTCGCTGTACTTCAGCTCGCCGGAGCGGATCCAGGCGGAGACCTCCTCGACGAACTTCGGCTGGAGGGCGGCGTGGTCGCTGACCAGCAGGCCCTGGAGGCGCAGGCGCTTGCCGATCACCATGGCGAGGTTGCGGGGGGCCGGGCTCGGCTCCGTGGCGTTGTACATCGAGATCATGCCGCAAATGGCGGCACGGCCATGGACGTTGAGGGAGCTGATGGCCGCTTCGAGGTGGTCGCCGCCGACATTGTCGAAGTAGACGTCGATACCGTCCGGGGCGGCCTCCTTCAGCTGCTTGCCGACATCGCCGTTCTTGTAGTTGAAGGCGGCGTCGAAGCCGTACTCCTCCACCAGGAGCTTGACCTTCTCGTCGGAGCCGGCCGAGCCGATGACCCGGGAGGCGCCCTTGAGCTTGGCTATCTGGCCGACCTCGCTGCCCACCGCACCGGCGGCGCCGGATACGAAGACGGCGTCACCCTCCTTGAAGGACGCCACCTCCAGCAGCCCCGCGTACGCGGTCAGGCCGGGCATGCCCAGCACGCCGAGGTAGGCGGTGAGCGGAGCCAGCGACGGGTCCACCTTGGCGGCGCGCTTGGCGTCCAGGACCGCGTACTCGCGCCAGCCGAGGCCGTGCAGGACATGGTCACCGACGGCGATGGAGTCATCGCGCGAGGCGAGGACCTCGCCGACCGCGCCGCCCTCCATCGGCTGGTCGAGCTGGAAGGGCGGGACGTAGGACTTCACATCGTTCATCCGGCCGCGCATGTACGGGTCGACGGAGAAGTGCTGGGTGCGGACCAGGATCTGGCCCTCGCCGACCTCGGGCACCGCGGCCTCGCGCAGCGCGAAGTCCTCCGGGGTGGGCCAGCCGTGGGGGCGGGCGACGAGGTGCCATTCGCGGCTGGTCGTGGGCAGTGCGGACATAAGCGCGATCCTCCTAATGCTTCAGGTACTGAAACAACCATGCTCCTCGATATTTCAGGTTGTCAAGTAAATGGGTATCCTCGTGTGCATGACCCCCCGCGCAGACCCTCTGACCGTCGAGGTCGTCGACCTCATCGGCACCGTCGTGGCCCGCTACTACGAGGAGTACGAGCACGCCGCGACCGAGCATTCGCTGACCGGCGCGCAGGCCCGGGTACTCAGCCTGCTCTCCATCGAGCCGCTGCCCATGCGCAAGGTCGCCCAGCGCCTGAAGTGCGAGCCGTCGAACATCACCGGCATCGTGGACCGGCTGGAATCCCGCGGCCTGGTCGAGCGCCGCCCCGATCCGGCCGACCGCCGCGTCAAGCTCGCCGCCCCGACCGAGGAGGGGGCGCGCCTGGCCCGGGCCCTGCGAACGTCCCTGGACTTCGCGCGCGAACCCCTCGGCCGGCTGACGGTCGCCGAGCGGACGCTGCTGAAGGAGCTGCTTCAGCGGATGCTGGGCGTGGCCCCGGAGTGAGCCGGGTGGGCGGCTGTCAGCAGCCGGCACCGGCCCGCGGCACACCGGCCGCCCCCTGCCCGGCCTCCGGCACACCGGCCACGCCCGCTCCGGCCTCCGGCGCCCCGGCCGCCCCGGCCGCCCCGACGACGACCGCTTCCCCCTCCGCTCCCGCTCTCCCCAGCCCCCGCAGCAGCCTCACGGCCAGCACTGCGGCGCAGGCCATCACCCCCGCGGCGACCAGGACGGCCGACTGGAGGCCGTCGGTGAAGGCGGACCGGGCCGCGGTCAGCAGTGCCTCGCCCGCGCGGCCCGGGAGTTCGGCGGCCACCGCGGCGGCGCCGGCCAGGGTTTCGCGGGCGGCGTCGGCGGCGGCCGCCGGGAGGCCGGCGGGCAGGGCGTCGGTCATGTCCGCGCGGTAGACCGCGCTCCCGATGCTGCCCAGGATGGCCATGCCCAGGGCGCCGCCCAGTTCGGTGCCGGACTCCAGCAGGGCCGAGGCGGAGCCGGCGCGCTCGGGCGGGGCGAGGCCGATGGCCAGTTCGTTGCCGAGGGACATCACCATCACCAGGCCCGAGGCGTAGACCGACGAGGCGACCAGGACGAACCACAGGGCCGAGCCCGGCTCCAGCCAGGACAGCCAGACGAAGCCGCCGGCCGCAATCACGAACCCCAGGGCGATGACATACGCCCGGTCCATCCGCTGGGCGAGCACGGCCGCCGTCGGTGCCATGCCGCCCACCGCGAGGGTCGGCAGCAGGTTCCACAGTGCCGCCTCCATGGGGCTCATGCCCCGTACGGTCTGGAGGTACTGGGTGAAGAAGACCGCGCAGCCGACGACGGCGAACGTCGCCAGCAGGTTCATCAGCACCGAGACGCTGAACCCGCGGTGGCGGAACAGTTCCAGGTCGAGCATCGGGTGGCGGGCGGTGCGCTGGCGGTACACGAAGGCCGCGGCGGCCAGCAGTCCGGCCGCGAGGACGAGGACGGGCCGCAGCGCCAGTCCGTCGCGGGCGATCTCCTTGACGCCGTAGACCGTGGGCAGCATCGCGAGCAGGGACAGCAGCGCGCCGGGCAGATCGAAGCGCCCGGCCGCCGGGTTCTTGAACTCCGGCAGCAGCAGCGGCCCGCAGACCAGCAGCAGCACCATCGCCGGGGCGTTGATCAGGAAGACCGAGCCCCACCAGAAGTGTTCCAGCAGCGCCCCGCTGAGCACCGGGCCGACCGCGATCCCGCCCATCACCGCCGACGACCAGAGCGCGACGGCCCGGCCGCGCTGCTTGGCGTCATGGAAGAGGTTGCGGATCAGCGCGAGAGTGGACGGCATCAGGGTCGCGCCGCCGATGCCGAGCAGCGCCCGTGCGGCGATGAGCGTCTCGGCGCTCTGCGCGTAGGCGGCGACCCCGGAGGCGAGGCCGAAGAGCAGGGCGCCGGACAGGAGCAGCTTGCGGCGGCCGATGCGGTCGCCCAGCGCGCCCATGGTGATCAGCAGGCCGGCCAGGACGAAGCCGTAGACGTCCAGGATCCACAGTTGCTGGACGCTGCTGGGCTCCAGTTCCGCGGTCAGGAACGGAACGGCGAAGTAGAGCACCGAGACGTCCATGGAGACGAGCAGGCACGGCAGCAGGAGGACGGCGAGGGCGGTCCACTCCCGGCGGCCGGCCGAGGGCGGTGACGGGGGTGACGGCTGTGACGGCGACGGGGATGTGTACGAGGTAAACGACATGCGTGACACCGTAAACAGGGCGAGCTTACGGTGCAAACATCAGGCTGCATAAGGGAATTGGAGGTGCGTCACACTAGTGCACCTGCCTCATCCAAGGCCCTGGCGGGACCGGCGCTGCTACCCTCACGGGCAGCGATACCCCCCTAGTGCACTAGTACGGAGGTCACCCCGTGGAGCAGCCGGCGCCGCCCTATCGCCGGATCGTCGACGCGATCCGGTGCCGCATCGACTCCGGCGAGCTCGCGCCGGGCGACCGGGTGCCCTCGACCCGGCGGATCACCCAGGAGTGGGGGGTGGCGATGGCGACCGCCACCAAGGTGCTCACCACGCTGCGCCAGGAGGGCGTGGTCCGCGCCGTGCCGGGCGTGGGCACGGTGGTGGCCGAGCCGCAGCCGCAGCAGGCCGCGCGCCCCGAACCCCCGCGTGAGCGGCGGCCGCGCGAGACGGACCGCGGCCTGAGCCGGGAGAGCGTCGTACGGGCCGGTCTCAAGATCGCCGACGCCGAGGGACTGCGGGCGCTGTCGATGCGCCGGGTCGCCGCCGAGTTCGGGGTGTCCTCGATGGCGCTCTACCGCCATGTGGCCAACAAGGACGAGCTGGTGGTGCTGATGGCGGACGCGGCGTTCCGCGATGTCGAGCTGCCGGACCCGGCACCGGACGGCTGGCGCGCGCGGATGGCGGCGGGCGCACGGCTGCAATGGGAGCTCTACCAGCGGCATCCGTGGCTGGCGCACTATCTGTCGATCACCCGGCCGCAGCCGATGCCGCGGGCGATGGCGCTCATCGAGTGGACCATGGCGCGGGTGACGGGCATGGACCCGGTGACGCTGATCCATATGGCCGTGACGCTGCTCAACTACGTGCGCGCCACCGCCGCCGGCTTCGAGGACGATCTGGAGGCCGAGCAGGAGACCGGGATGGACCGGAACCAGTGGATGGCGTCCATGGAGCCGGTTTTCGAGGGCATCCTCACCTCGGGCTCCTACCCCATGTACGGGGGGATCTCGGGGCACGACGACGGTGTGGTGACACTGACGTCGCTGTTCGAGTTCGGTCTGGCCAGGCTCCTGGACGGGATGGCGGCCCTGGTGGAGGGCCGGGCGGCGGACTCCGGCGGGGTCAGCTGAGGTCCCCGCGCAGCCGCCGGGCCCGTAACACCAGCTCCAGTTCGAAGCGGCGGTCCGGGTCGTCGATCTCCGCGCCCCATAACTCCCGTATCTGGCGCAGCCGGTAGCGCACGGTCTGCGGATGGACGCCGAGCCGGGCGGCGACCTCGGGGGCGCCGCCGCGGGTCTCCAGCCAGGCGAGCAGGGTCTCCGCGAGCCGCCGGCCATGAGCGGGGCCGCAGCTGTCCAGGGGGGCGAGACGGCGGCGGGTGAGGTCCCCGATCAGCTCCTCCGGTGGCAGCAGGACCAGCGCCTCGGTGTGCTCGGTGCACTGAAGCAGCTCGCCCGCGGGCAGCAGTCCGCGCTCCGTCAGATCGACCGCGGCGCCGGCCCAGCGCAGTGATTTGGCGGCGTCCAGCAGCGGTACGGCGGGGCCGATCGCGCCGGACCAGCCGGCCGCCGCACGGGCCAGCAGCTCCCGCCGTCCGGGGGCGTCCGGCTCGGGCACCACCATCCGGGGCCGTTCGCTCTCCATGTCCAGCAGGATGTCCGGGGCGACGGCGGGCGCGACCGCCTCCCGGGCCGGGCGCAGCAACACCGCGACCGCGACCCGCTCGGGCAGCGTCCAGCCGAGCGCGGCGGCGCGCTCGGCGAGGGCCGGCGGCACCCCGTCCGCCGTTCCCGCGCCGCGCCGCCGTCTTGCCGGGCCGGTGAACAGCTGCTCCATCAGGCGCCGTTGCAGCCGCAGCCGTTCACCGGCCTGGCGGGCGGCGGCCTCGGCGTAGCCGCGTACGGATTCGGCGACCAGCCCGTCCAGATACTCGTAGCCGGACTCGGCGAGCTCGTACATCGCGGGCGCCGGAATCGCGACCTGCTGGCCGATCTCGGCGAGCCGCCGCCAGGCCAGCCGGACGCCCAGCCGGTAGACGGCCTGGAGGACGTCCAGGCTGCGGCCCTGGAGGCCCTCGCCGCGGCCGAACTCCTGGAAGACCCGCGGGTGCACATGCGGCCGGTCCGGGCCGGCCGTCAGATGCGCGACGAAGTGCTCCAGGGACTGGCGGATGCCCACCAGCGCGCGGGGCTCCCCGAACTCATCGGGAACCAGCGGGAGTTGGGGGTAGGCATGGCGGATCTCCCGGAGGATGTCCTGGGCGAGGGTGGGCACCTCCTCCAGTGCCCGGGCGGCGAACTGCCGTACCTGGTAGGGCGGCACCTCCCGCCAGGCCGAGCGGACGGCCGTCACCATGACCCGGACCTCCTCAGCACGCCCGCCTCCCCGGCCCGCCCGCTACTCGCCGCTCCGGTCGAAGGTCACCAGCGGCACATTCGGCTGCTCAGGGGTGGCGTCCAGGGCGGCGACGATACCGAGCGCGACGCCGACGGCGAGGGCGGCGGCGGTGAGCGCGGTCAGTGCGGCGGCGAGCGTACGGTGCATGGCGCGGCGAGCCCTTCGTCGATGCCGGAGCCCGTCGGCGGTCTCCGTCGAGGTTGGCGCGGCACCCGGCACGGCGGCCCGGTGTCGCGTCCCACAGCGCGGCACCACCGGAGTCGTGGTGCCTGCCGAGTGTGGAAGGGCATTGACGCCCTGTCAAGAGTTCCCTTACGTTCCCGGCCCATGGCGCCCCGCGGCGCCCGCACGTGCACCAGAGCGTGATTCCCCCACCGCTTCCAGGAGTGCCCGTATGCCCGTATCCGGCAAGCCCGACGCCTCCCCCACCACGGCCACCGCCGCCCCGCCCCTGTCGCTCGCCGTCCTCGGTCTCGGCGTCTTTCTGCTGGTCCTGGCGCCCCTGCTGGCCTGGTACGTCACGCCACGGGCCAAGGTCACGCCGATCGACGTCGACGTCACCACCGTCTTCACCGGCAACGGCAGTTACTTCGACACCGCCGCGCTGAAGACCAGGGACCGCCGGCGGATCACCATCACCCGGCACGTCCTGGGCGATGTCGCGGCGAGCGAGAAGAGCGGGCGGGCCGTCTGGGACGTCTCCACGACGGTCGACACCCCGCAGACGCTGGCCCTGAAGGACCCGCGCCGGGCGTTCCAGTGGACCACCGAGCGCTGGGTCACCGACCGGCACAGCAACGCGCCGGTGCACTGCTGCGCGGAGGCCCCGACCCGTTTCGACGGCGATGCCTACCTCAAGTTCCCGTTCGATGTACGGAAGACGGGCTATCGCTGGTGGGACAACACCCTGGGCGCCGCCGTCCCGCTCCGCTTCGCCGGTACGCGGGCGGTCCAGGGCTTCCGGGGCTACCGCTTCACCGGGACCGTGCCGCCCACCCGGACCGGCAGCCGGCAGGTCCCCGGACGGCTCGTCGGACGGCCGGAGCAGGGTCAGATCCAGGCCGAGGAGTGGTACGCCAACCCCGGTGTCGAGCTGGTCGTCGAGCCGCGCACCGGCCGGATCATGGATGCCGTGATCTCGCCGGTGAAGACGCTGCGCGCACCCGGCGCCCGGCGTACCGCGGTGACGCTGCTGCGCGGCGAGCGGTTGCGGTTCACGCCCGCGACGCAGCGGGCGCAGGTGCGGCTGGCGAAGGCGGACCGCGACAAGCTGGTACTGGTCGGCCGGACGCTGCCGGTCACGACCGCGGCGGCGGGCGCGGTGCTCGTGCCGGCCGGGGTGGTGTGGGTGGTGCGCGGGCGGCGGGCAACCGGCCGGTCCTGAGCGAAGTGATGAACCGTCAGGCCGCATCGGGGCGGTTTTTGTCACCCCGGTGAGTAGCCGCGGGTAACGGGGCGGGCGAAAACTGTCCACCCCACACGCGGACGACCGACCTCCCGGTCGGCGCACCTCCGCCGGCACCGCAGCGCACGCCCGCTTCCCCGCAGCACAGCGCCACTTCCCCGCACTACAGAGCCACTTCACCGCAGCACAGCACCGCGAACCCGAGTGTCCCCCGCCCGCACGGTGCGACCTGGCACCGCATGAGGCAGCACGGCCCGCACGACTCAGTACGCAGTACGTCCCCCACCGCCGGTACCGCACCCTGAGACGAGTTGGATCGCAGATGCCCCCGTACGTACGCCCGTCCCCGCCCCCCGCAGCGCCCGCCCCCTCGGCGTCCGGCCCACCCGGCCCGGGGGCGCCGCCGCTGCCACGCCGGATCGTCTTCCTCGCCCGCCGCGATCTGGGCAACCCCGCCGCGGGCGGCTCCGAGCTGCTGGTGGACCGGATCGCCGAGGGGCTCAGCGCCCACGGGCACCAGGTCACCCTGCTGTGCGGCGGGCCGACACCCCCCGAGCTCCCGGACCCGGTCGATCCGGGCGGTGCCCCCGCCCGCGGCTACCGGGTGGTGTCCGCGGGCGGCGACGCCGGTCATTTCCTGCGCGTACCCCGCCAGTTGGCGCGCCGGGTCGGGCCCTGCGATCTGCTCGTCGAGGTCTGCAACGGCATGCCGTACCTGGCGCCGCTGTGGCACCGCGGTCCCACGCTGTGCCTGGTCAACCATGTCCATACGGACCTGTGGCGGCTGCGCTGCCCGGGGCCCGCCGCCCGGCTCGGCCGCCGCCTGGAGCACTGGGCGCTGGCCGGTGCGCACCGCCGCGATCTGATGGTGGCGGTCTCCGGCTCGACCGCGTCCGCGCTGCGCGGCCTCGGTGTCGACGCGGGGCGGATTCGCCTGGTGTACAACGGCGTGGCGGAGCCCGGCCCGCTGACCCCCAAGGCGCCGGAGCCGCTGTTCCTGGCCATGGGGCGGCTCGTCGAGTACAAGCGCATCGATCTGCTGCTGCGGCTGTGGGAGCGGGTCCGGCCGGTGACCGGCGGCCGGCTGGTGATCGTCGGCGACGGCCCGGAGCGCGCCCGGCTGGCCGCCCTGGCCGGGCCTGGCGTCACCTTCACCGGCCATGTCTCCGAAGAGCGCAAGCATCAACTCCTGTGCTCCGCATGGCTGTTGCTGCATCCCTCGCTCGTCGAGGGCTGGGGGCTCGTGGTGATGGAGGCCGCCGCCCGCCGCACCCCGGCCGTCGGCTTCGACATCCCGGGCCTGCGGGACTCCGTCGAGGACGGCACGACAGGGCTGCTGGCCCGCGGTGAGAGCGCGTTCGCCGCGCACTGGTGCACCCTCGCGCTCAGCGCCCGGCGCCGCGACGCCCTGGGCCGCGCCGCCGAACGCCGCGCCGCCCGCTTCCGGTGGAGCCATACGGTGCAGAGCTTCCGGGCGGTCGCCGCGGAGGCCGCCCTCGACCCGCTCCCCAGGCGGTGACGGCCCGGTGCGCGATCCCTCGCTGCGCAGGTCCGCCGCCCTGTTCCGGGCCTTTCTGCGGGAGCGGACCGACCCCGGGCACTGCTACCGGCTGCTCGCCCGGGACGCCGCCGACCAGATCGAACGGTATGCCCCGCTGCGGGGCGCTGTGGTCGCCGATGTCGGCGGCGGCAGCGGCTACTTCACCGCGGAGTTCCGCCGCCGCGGCGCCCGGAGCTGGCTCTTCGAGCCCGATACGGCGGAGCTGACCGCGCACGGCCCGCCGCCCGAGGGCGCGGTGCTCGCCGACGGCTATCTGCTGCCGCTCGCCGACGGCGCCGTCGACATCTGCTTCTCCTCCAACGTCCTGGAGCACGTCGCCGACCCGCAGACCTTCCTGAGCGAGCTGATCCGGGTCACCCGCCCCGGCGGGCTGATCTACGTCGCCTTCACCAACTGGTTCTCCCCCTGGGGCGGCCATGAGACCGCGCCCTGGCACTACTTGGGCGCCGAGCGGGCCCGCGCCCGCTACCGGCGGCGCACCGGCCGAGCGGCCAAGCACACCCTGGGCGTCAACCTGTTCGCGGTGCACATCGGTCGCACCCTGCGCCAGGTCCGGGCCCGTGACGACATCGCCGTGGTCACCGCCCGCTCCCGCTATGCGCCGTTCCTCGCCGAGGCCCTCCCCCGCCTCCCGGGCGTCCGGGAGGTCGCCACCTGGAACCTCCTCCTCATCCTCCGGCGGTTGCCATGACCCAGACCCTGAGGCCGTTCCCGTCCCCCGGATCGCCCGACGCCGGGGGGCGGCCGACGCCCGCCCCCGCGCCGCCGCCCGGTCAACCACGGCGCAGACGTTGGCTGTTCGCGTTCTGGGCGCTCGCGCTGGCCGGCTTCCTGGCGCCCTCGCCGGGGAAGATGACGTTCGAGACCAAGCTGGGTGTGACGACCGACCCGTGGCGGTTCCTCGCCGACCTCGGGCAGTTATGGCACGACCGGGCGGGCCTCGGCGGTATCGCCGACCAGTACGTCGGCTATGCCTTCCCCACACTCCCCTACTACGGCCTGGCCGATCTCGCGCATGTCCCGGTGTGGCTGGCCGAGCGGCTGTGGATGTCGCTGATCGTCACGGCGGCGTTCTGGGGTGCGCTGCGGCTGGCCGAACGGCTCCGTGTCGGCACCCCGCCGGCCCGGCTCCTGGCCGCCGCCTGTTACGCCCTGTGGCCGACCTTCACCCTCGTCATCGGCTCCACCTCCGCCGCCGCGCTGCCCGGCGCACTGCTCCCCTGGGTGCTGCTGCCGCTGACCAACTCGCGGGTCAGCGCCCGTATCGCGGCCACCCGTTCGGCGCTGCTGATCCCCTTCATGGGCGGGGTCAACGCGGCCTCGACGCTGGCCGCGCTGCTGCCCGCCGGCCTGTATCTGCTCTCCCGTACGGGGCCGCGCCGGCCGAAGCTGCTCGCCTGGTGGCTGCCCGGTGTCGTCCTGGCCACCGCCTGGTGGGTGGTGCCGCTGCTGCTGCTCGGTCTGCACGGCGAGAACTTCATGCCGTACATCGAGCAGGCCGACACCACCACCGGCACCATGTCCGCCACCGAACTGCTGCGCGGCGCCGGAAACTGGGTCGGCTACCTCCACTTCGGCGAACCCTGGCTGCCGGCCGGCTGGACCCTGACGGCCCGGCCCTACGCGGTGCTCGGCTCGGCGCTGGCCGCGGCGCTCGGCCTGGCCGGGCTGGCCCGCCGGGATCTGCCCGAGCGCCGCTGGCTGCTGCTGACCGTGCCGGCCGTGGCGCTGATCGCGCTGGCCGGATACGGCGGTGCGCTGGGCGGGCCGCTGCACGGGCTGTGGCAGGACTGGCTCAACGGCTGGCTGCGCCCGTTCCGCAACATCTACAAATTCACCCCGGGCCTGGCCCTGGCGCTCACCCTGGGCCTGGCACATCTGCTCGCGGTCGCCACCGAACGCCGCGGCACCCGCCGGCTCCCCGCCCGCCGACGCCTCCCGCTGGTGACGGCGCTCCTCGTGCTGCCCGCCCTCGCGCTGCCCTTCCTCACCGGCACCGTCCTCCAGCCCGGCGCCTTCACCGAGCTGCCCGCCTCCTGGGAACGGGCCGCTGCCTGGCTCCACAAGCACTCCCCGCACAGCCGCGCGCTGGTCGTCCCCGCGACCGCGCACGGCATCTACACCTGGGGCTCCCCCATCGACGAGCCGCTCGATGTCCTCGCCACCTCCCCCTGGGCCCAGCGCGACTTCGTCCCGTTCGGCACCCCGGGCGCCCGCCGCACCCTGGACGCCGTCGAACAGGCCCTGCTGACCGGCGCCCAGGTCCCGGGCCTGCGCGACTACTTGGGCCGGGCGGGCCTGCACGACGTGGTCGTACGCAACGATCTCGACCCGGACCAGATCGGCTACGTCCCGCCGCAGACCGTCACACGCACCCTTGAGGCCTCCGGCTACCGCAAGGCCGCCGCCTTCGGTCCGCTGACCACCGGCGGCCGGATCCCCGCCGGGGCACCCCTACAGGTCCAGGGCCTCTATCCGCGGCAGCGCGCCGTCGAGATCTACCGGCCGCAGCACACCCCCCGGCCCGGCCCGGTCACCACCCGGGCCGTCGCGGACACCGCTCAGCTCAGCGGCGGCCCCGAAGCCCTCCTCCAGCTGTCCGCCGACCCCGCCCTGCGCCACCGCGCCACCGTCCTGACCGGCGACCGCCACCCCGGCCTCGGCACCCCGCCGCTCCAGCTGACCGCCGACGGCCTGCGCCGCGCCGACACCCGCTTCGGGCTGGTCAACAGCAACACCTCGTACACCTACACCGCCGACGAGCGGAACCATCCCGACAGCGTCCAGGACCCCGGCCGCCCGCCCCGGCAGATCCTGCCGACCACCGGCCCCGGCCACCAGACCACCGCCGTGCTCCGCGGCGCGGCCTCGGTCACCGCCTCCAGCAGCGGCAACTGGCTCTTCCACCTGCCGCAGTACGACCCGGTCCACGCGTTCGACGGCGACCCGGACACCGCCTGGGCGGAAGGCAGCGCCGGGAACCCCGTAGGCCAGTGGGTACGGATCGCCTTCCCCCGGCCCGTCACCCTCCCGTCCGCGCTGTCCCTGACCCCGCTGCCCGGGGACGGGCTCCGTGCCGCCCCGACCTCCGTAAGGGTGCAGACCGACCGCGGCACCACGGAGGACACCCTGCGCCCCGACGGGACGCCGCAGCGGGTCAAGGCCCCGGCCGGCCGGGCGACCTGGCTGAAGGTGACCATCCTCGGGTCGCAGACCCCACGTGCCGGGCTCTCCGGCGCCGGCTTCCGGGAGATCTCCGTCCCCGGCGTCCAGGTCACCCGGCTGCTGCAACTCCCCACCGACGCCGAGCGTTCCGGCGCGCCCGCCGAGGTCGTCTCGCTGCACCGCGGCAGCGACCCGGGCGGCCTCTCCCCGGTCTCCGCCGAGGCCGGGCTGCACCGCCAGTTCCGCACCGGCCCGGCCGCCGGGTACCGCGTCTCCGGCCAGGCGCTGGCTGTTCCCGGCCCCGAACTCGACCGGCTCCTGGACCGCATCGCACCGGAACAACGGGACCGGATCACCGCCACCGCCGACTCCACCGCCTTCGGCTTCGGCCCGTCGCTCAGCCCCCGCAACCTCGTCGACGGCGATCTGACCACCGCCTGGATCGCCGGTGACCGGCCCACCGTGCATCTGCGCTGGCCCGGCCGGAAGAAGATCGACCGGATCGTGCTGGCCGCGGCCGGCGGTCTCGCCACCCGGCCGGAGCAGATCCTGATCAACTCGCCGGACGGGGCGGCCACCGCGGGCGTCGACGAGAACGGCCAGGCCCGCTTCGACCCGATCACCACCGACCGCCTCGACATCACCATCAGCAAGGTCAAACCGCTGACCCTGCACAACCCGGTCGCCGGCCAGGCGCTCCAGCTCCCGGTCGGCCTCAGCGAGATCCACCTCCCCGCCCTCGACGCCTACCGCACCCCGCGGCCCGCCGCCGACGCCCGCTTCTCGGTCGGCTGCGGCCAGGGCCCGATGCTCGCCGTCGACGGCGTCCTGCACGCCACCGAGGCCACCGGGTACGTCCGCGACCTCACCGAACGCCGCCCCGTCGAGGTGCGGTTGTGCGCCGGCCCGGCCCGTGACGGCCGCCTGGAGCTGCCGTCCGGACGCCACCGGGTGGAGGCGGGCGGCCAGGGGCCGCTGGCGCTGACGGATGTGACGCTGCGGCGGGGCACGACGGGGGATGCGGGCGCCGTGGACGTGGCAGCGGGGCGGGAAGCCGGCGCCTCGGGCGATGGGGCGCGGCGGGATGCCGCCGATGCGGGCGTCGGGGCGGGGCGGGAAGCGGGCGCCGCGGACGACGGGCCGGCGCGGGAATCCGCCGCCCCGGTGCGAAAGGCCGCCGCCGAGGACTGGTCGGGGGACCGCCGCAGCGTCGCGGTCGGCGCCGGCCGGGCCGTCTACCTCCAGATGCACGAGAACGCCAACGACGGGTGGCAGGCCACACTCCACGGCCGACGGCTGGCCCCGCTCCGGGTCGACGGCTGGCAACAGGCCTTCCTCGTCCCGGCCGGCGCCGGCGGCACCGTCGAGCTCTCCTACACCCCGGCGGTCGCCTACGACCTGGGCCTGGCCGGCGGCGCCCTAGGGGTAGCGCTCCTGCTCCTCTCCGCCCTCGTCCGCCGCAGTCCCCGCACCCCGCCGCTTCCGGCACCGCCGCCACCCGCCCCCTCCTGGGTGCTGGGAGTGGTGACGCTGACCGCGGTTCTGGCCCTGGCATCCGGCCCCTACGCCCTGATCGTGCCGGCCCTGGCTCTCCTGGCGTACTTCCGGCCACACCTCCTGGTCCCCCTGGCCCTGGCGGCGATGGTGAGCGCCGGAGCCGTCGCGGCCCTCGGCGCGGGGGAGCCCCACGCCGCCGGCGAGGGCGCGTTCAGCGCCACTGCGCAGGCCCTGGCGCTCTTGGCGTTGGCTGCGGCGGTGGTCACCGTACGGGGGCGGGCGTCGCGGGGGCGGGTCTTGGTGGAGGGGACGGGGGCCGGGGCGGGTGGAACGGACGGGGCGTCGGACGGGCCGTCGGCTGGCCCGCCCGGACCAGCCGGATCGCCTGGACCAGATGAACCCTCCGGGCCATCCGGACTGTCCGGAACGTCCGGGCCATCCGGTCGCGTTGATCCACCCGGTCTGCGAACGCCGCCGCCGCTTCCGCGACGGGTGCGGGATGCGGGCGGGAGCACGGTCGCTGCTGGACGGCCGATCGTGGCGCGGGGGCGGGCGCCAGGCGCCGGGCCGAACTGGGCCGAGCCGCACCGATCCCGGCCGAGCGGTCCCGTACGGCCGGCCGGCAGCGGGCCCGTACCGCCGATCGACAGCGGGTCCGTACCGCCGACCGACCACAGCGGGGAGGACACCACCCGATGACCGCACTGCAACCGGCCCGGCACGAACCAGCCGACGGACGTGGCGAACCAGCAGAGGGACGTGGCGAATCGCCCGACGGCCAGGGCGCGCCAACTGGAGGCCGGGGCACACCGCCCGACAGCCAGCGCGCGCCAACTGGAGGCCGACGCACACCGCCCGACAGCCAGGGCAAAGCCGCCGACGCCCCGGTCGCACCCTCTGTCGGCCCGGGCGTCCCACCCGACGCCCCGGGCGCCCCGCTCAACGGCCCGGTCGCCCCGCTCAACGGCCGGGGCACCTCGCCCAACAGCCCGGGAGCCCCGCCCGACGGCCGGGGCGAGCTCTCCCCCGCCCCCTCCCCCTCTCCCCCTTCGGGGGAGGGGGCGGGGGGTGGGTTCGGGGGTGGGGGGGAGCAGAGCCGCGGCAGCGCCGTAACCCGCCTCCCTCGCGGCAGCGCCATAACCCGCCTCCCGTTCCCCGTCGTTGACGAGATCTCCCGGCACTGTCTGGACGACGGCGAGCCGGAGACCGTACACATCGAGGTGCACCTCCCCGGCCGGGTCGACCCCGTCCGGCTGCGCACCGCGTTCCACCGGGCGCTCGCCCGCCATCCGCGCATCCTGATGCGGCAGGCGCCGGTCCGCTGGTGGCACCGCCGCTACCGCTGGCAGCTCACCGCCACCCCGGACGTGGACCCGGTCGACTTCCCACCGCCCGGCCCCGGTGCGCTGGCCCGCGCCCGGCAGCGCGCGCTCGACCAGTGCCCGCCGCTGGACGCCTCGCCTCCCATACGGCTGGAGGCGATCGAAGGGGCGACGGCAGGCGGCACCGTGCTGCTGCTCACCCTCCACCACACCGCGCTGGACGGGCCGGCCTGTCTGCGGGTGCTGGCCACCGCCGCCGAGCTCTACGGCGGCGCCGACAACTCCCCCGCACCCGCACCCGTACGCGCCCCCGGTCCCCGTCCGGGACCACCGCCCGCCGACCGGCCACCGTCCCCCGGCCCCCGTCTCGCCCGCCCGGCACGGATCGCCCCCGCCCCCGCCCCCGACCCGGCCCCGAGCCCGGCCCCGCCCCCGGCTCCCGGCAGCGCTCCCCAGCCCAGCAGGCCCAACCAACCCAGCCGGCCCGGCCAACCCAGCCAACCCTGGCCACCCAACCAACCCAGCCAGCCCGGCCACCCCGACCAACCCTGGCCACCCAACCAACCCGGCCACCCCGGCCAACCCGACCAACCAGGCCGCCCCATCCGCCCCACCCACCCCGGCAACGGCATGCTCCTGACCGAACTGCCAATCCCGGCCCGCCCCCCACGCGCTCCCGCCCAGCCGGCGCCCTACACCGTCAACGACCAACTCCTGGTCGCCACCTGGCTGATGGTCGCCCGCTGGAACCGGCTGCACGCCCCGGCCCACCCGCACGCCACGGCGGCCCCGGCCGCCGCCCCCATCGTCGTCACCATGCCCGTCGACGACCGGCCGCGCGATGCCGGGATGCCCATCGGCAACGGCACCCGGCTGGTGTCGGTCGGCTTCGGCCCCGAGGAGCGCCGGGACGCCGGGCCGCTCACCGCCGATCCGCCCGACCCGGACGCGGTGGCCCGGCTGCTGCGCCGCACCGCCGCCCGCACCCGCGCCCTCAAGGCCGCCGCACCGGGACCTCAACTCGGTCTCTACGCCACGATGTTGACTGCCCCCGTCCTCCCCGTCGGGCTGCGCGGCGCGGTCACCCGTACGCTGCGCCGCGCCGCCGCGCCGTGGACCTCCACCACCCTCCTGTCCAACATCGGCCGGATCCCCTACCCGCTGGACTTCGGGGACGCCGGCCGGCCGACCGCGGTGTGGTTCTCCGCCCCGGCCCGGATGCCACGCGGGCTCACCGTGACCACCGTCTCCGTGGCCGGCCGGATCCAGCTGGCGCTGCGCTGGTCCCCGGCCCTCCTGGACGACGCGGCCGGCGCCCGGCTCGGCGACCTGTTCCGCTCCTCCCTCGCCGCCACCGCCTGGACCCCGCCCCCGGCCGGAGCGGCCCGATGACCCGGCCCCCCGCCACGCTGCGGGACTTCTACGAGAACCCCGCTGTGCCGGTCGCGTCCGGCGCCGCCCGCAGCCGGCGGCAGGCCCGGCTGCTGGCGCGTGCCCTGGGGCCCGTACGCACCGGGGCGCCGCCCGCCACCATCCTGGACATCGGCTGCGGCGACGGTTCGGCGGCGGCCGTCGCGGCGGAGGTGCTCACCGGTCACCGTCTGGTCGGCGTCGACTGGTCGCAGGACGCCCTGCGCCGCGCCCGGACCCGGATCCCCTGGGCGGTGCGCGGCGAACTCACCGACGGGGGCCTGCCGTTCGCGACCGGTTCCGCCGACGCGGTCCTCTTCAGCGAGGTCATCGAGCATCTCGTCGACCCCGATGCCGCCCTGGACGAGCTGCGCCGGGTGCTGCGCCCCGGCGGTCATCTGATGCTCTCCACCCCGAACCTCGCCGCCTGGTACAACCGCGGGCTGCTGCTCGCCGGGGTCCAGCCCGTCTTCTCGGAGGTGAGCATGCGCGGGATCCACGGCCGGCCCGGCACCCAGGTCGTCGGCCATCTCCGGCTCTGCACGGCCCGTGCCCTGCGCGGCTTCCTCACGGCGTCCGGTTTCGAGGCCGTACGGATCGCCGGTGCGCCGTATCACGATGTGCCGCGGCCACTGCGCCCCCTCGACCGCGCCGCGTGCCGGGTCCCGTCGCTGGCCTCGATCCTGCTCGCCCATGCCCGGCGGGCAGGGGGGTAGCGCGGTGCCGTGGTGGGGCGTGGCGTCCGCGCTGCTCGCCAACGTCCTGTACAGCACCGGTTTCGTGCTGGAGAAGCGCGCCCTGGCCGGGCTGCCCGCGCTGAGCACCCGGCAGCCCGTACGGGTCGTCGGCCGGCTGCTGTCCAGCCCGCTGTGGCTGGCCGGCTCGCTCGCCCTGGCCGCCGGTTTCGCCGCCCAGCTCGCCGTCTACCGCACCCTGCCGCTGGCCGCCGCGCAGGGCCTGTTCGTCTCGGGCCTGGTCCTCTTGCTGCTGCTGTCCTCGGTGGTGCTGGGCGAGCGGACCAGCGGCCGGGAGCGGCAGGGCATCGTGGCGATCCTGGTCGCGCTGGCACTGGTCATCGCCTCCCTCCAGGGCGAGGACGCCCGGGCCGTCGCCCGCACCGCACCGCCCGGCACCCTGCTGCTGATCGCGGTGCCGTCACTGGCCGCCGGGCTGCTGCTGTACCGCTCGGCGGAACGGCGTGCCCGGCGCCGCCACCGGCTGCCGACGGCGGGTGTCCCCTACGGGGTGGCCGTCGGCCTGCTCTACGGGGTCAGCTCGCTGGCCATCAAGGGCGTCTCCGGTCTGCTGGCTCCCCACGACCTCCCGGCCGTCGCGGGCCGGCTGCTCCGCTCGCCCTACCCGTACCTTCTGCTGGTCACCGGAGCCGCCGGTCTGGTGCTGTCCCAGACCGCCCTGCAACGCTGCCGGGCGTCCGTGATCGTCCCCGTCTGCACCACCGTCACCTGTGTGTTCACCGTCGTCTGCGGCACCGTGGCGTTCGGTGAGCCGCTGCCCGCCGATCCGCTGCGGCGCGCGCTGCGGCTGGGCGGCACGGCCGTCGCCGTGGCGGTCCTGCTCGCGCTGCCCCGCCATGACCCGCCCGTCCCCGAACCCGCCACCGGAACCCCGGAGTCGCTCGATGAAGCCCGATGACCCACTGCTGAAGATCCTGGTCTGCCCGCTCGACAAGGGCCCGCTGTCGCTGCTCGCCCCCGGTGACGCCCTCTACAACCCCCGGCTGCGCCGCCGCTATCCGATCCTCGACGGTATCCCGCAGCTCCTGCCCTCCTCCGGCGAACAGCTCAGCGACGCCGAGCACACCCGCGCGCTGCGCCGGCTCGCGGACCGGGAACCGGGGTCGTGACGCTCGCCGCGCGGCTGGCGCCCCGGCTGCCGGGCCGGCTGGTGTCGGCGCTGGTCGCCGGGGTCTATCCGCGGTTCGAACCGGAGCTGCGGCGGCTCGCCGACTTCTGTCCGCCCGGTGGCACGGCCGTGGACGTCGGCGGGTGGTACGGCCCGTGGACCCGGCGGCTGGCCCGGCGCGCCGACCGGGTGGTCACCCTTGAACCGGTCCCTCACCTGGCCCGACTGCTCTCCTCGGTCACTCCCCCGCATGTCGAGGTGGTGTCCGCCGCGGCCACCGACCACACGGGCCGCGCCACCCTCTGGCTGCCCCCGGGCGGCCGCGGCGACCGCGGGGTCTCCTCGCTCGTACGCCGGGAGCTGCACTCCGCCGCCCTCGACGTGCCCTGTCTCCCGCTGGACGCGCTGGGGCTGGCGTCCGTCACCCTCATCAAGATCGACGCGGAGGGCGCGGAGCTGGCGGTGCTGCGCGGCGCCGCGCACACCGTCGAGCGTCAACTTCCGGCACTGTTCGTCGAGTTGGAGACCCGTATCCAGCCGCTCGGGCCCGTACTGGACTGGACGTCCGCCCACGGCTACCGCGGCTGGGTGCTGCCGCACGACCGCTGGCTGCCGCTGGCCGATTTCGATCTGCCCGGCCATCAGTCCCGCATCTGCCAGGTCGCCGAGCACGGGCTGCTGCGCCGCTCCCTCGCCCCGCACCGCCGCTACGTCAACTCCGTGCTCTTCCTCCCCGACGGCGAGCGCCCCGGGCGGCCGGTGGCCCGCGCCGTCCACCACCATGTCCCTCATGGACCCCACCACGGACAATGACCCGCCCGGCGGCTCCGGCGCCCCCTCCGGGCTGCCCGGACCGGTCGCCTTCCAGGTCGTCCTGCTGCGCCGGATGGCCGATCACCACCCCGGCCTGGTCGAGGAGGCGCTGCGCACCCTGGGCGTCTCCCGCGCCGAGATGCGCGAGGCCAACCGCCGCTGGCAGGCGCGGATGCACGCCCCGCGCGCGCCCGGCGGCAGCCGGCCGTATCGTGCGCTGCTCGGCGCCCCCGAGACCGTCACGCCCCGCCGCATCGGCGATCTGCGCTGCGAGGCCCTGACCTGGCCGGTGCCGCTCTGGCCCGATCTGCAGTTCGAGATCCTCATCGGCGCCCGGGACGCCGTCTGGAACGCCTGGCTCGTCCGGGCACCCGGCGCCACCGCCCCTGACCTGCGCAGCACCACGGATCTACGGCCCTGGTCCTGCACCGTCGACGAGGTCGCCCGCGCCTTCGCCCCGGCCCGCCCCATGGAGGGCAGCGCCCCCACCCGCTGGCGGCTGGCGTGCACCGCGCCCGGCCCCGACGGCACCCCGCAGGACATCGTCCCCGAATTCACCTGGGGGCTGTACCAGCGACTGGCGGGCTGAGAGCCCACCGCACCGGCCTCTCCCCGCCCCGTCACCCCTTCGCCGCAACCACCCCGCCCCCGTCCCCCGAGCGGACCTTTCCAGCAGGCGGCGGCCTCGGCACGACCGGAGGATGGCGCACGAGCGGTCCCTGCGAACCGGCCGCGCGACCTCTCGTCCATACCGGCCCATCGGGGAGGAATCACCCATGACCATCAGCCTCGCCCAATTGCGGCGCTGTTCGGCCGCCATCGACATCGGCGCGGCCCGGACCAGGGTGTATGTGAAGAACCAGGGGCTGGTCGTCGACGAACCGACCGTCGCCGCCATCAACACCCGCAGCGGGGCGCTGCTGGCCGTCGGCGCCCAGGCCGAGGTGATGGACGGCCGCACCCCCGACTACATCCGGGTGGTGCGCCCGGTCTCCAACGGCACCATCGTCGATATCGACATGGCCCAGCGGCTGCTGCGGACCCTGGTCGGCGACAAGCTGCGCAAGTCCTGGCGGCGCCGGCCCGCGATGCGGGGCGCGGTCTGTCTTCCGTACGGCAGCGAGCCGCTGGCCCAGCGGGCCGCCGTGGAGACGCTCACCGGGCTGGGGGCGCGGCGGGTGGAGCTGGTCGACACCCTGGTCGCCGCGGCGGTGGGTTGCGGGCTTCCGGTGGAGCAGCCCGAGGCCACCATGATCGTGGTGTGCGGCGCCGGAACGACGCAGGTCGCGGTGCTCTCCCTCGGCTCGATCGTGGCCGCGGAGACCGTGCCGGTGGGCGGCAACGCCATCGACCACGCGGTCGTCCAGCATCTGCGGCTGCACCACGAGCTGATGCTGGCGGGCCAGGCCGTACGCCCGCTTCAGCTGCTCCTCTCCGGTGGCGACGGGGTCACCCCCGGCTCCACCGAGGTGCACGGCCGGGACGTGATCAGCGGGATGGCGCGCTCCGTGCATGTCGACACCGAGCGGGTACGGGACGCCATCACCACCCCGCTGACCTCGATCCTCGACGGCATCGGGGCCGTGCTGCGCCGCTGCCCGCCGGATCTGGTGGCCGACCTCGGCGAGCGCGGCATCGTGCTCGCGGGCGGCAGCGCCCTGATCCCCGGCCTGGAGCCGATGATCCACCAGGCCACGAACATGCCGGTACACACCGCGGACCACCCCGACACCTGTGCCGTCATGGGGCTCGGCGCCATGATCGAGGGCAAGGTGCAGCCGTTGCATCTCGATCCGATGGATCCGTAGCCGGCCGACGGCCGCATCCGCACGGGCTCCGGCTGAGCGACTCCGAGCTCACGGAGCACGGCTGACGGCCCACGCCGCACGGCTCACGGCCCAGGGCCCACGGCCCACGGCCCACAGCAGACTCACCGGCCAAGGGCCCCGCCCCCCGCCCCTGGTTACAGACTCCGGGCGTTCCAGGCGAGAACCGCGGGCCGGTCGTGTTCGGTCCCCAGGACGCCGACCGCCCCGGTCTCGAAGGTGAAGAGGCCCCCGGCGGCGGGCGGCAGCCCGAGCCTGCGGGCGGCCAGCACCCGCAGGAAGTGCGCATGCGCGACCAGCGCCACATCGCCGTCGTCGGCGGCGAGCCGGTGCGCGATCCGTGCCAGCACCCGGTCGGCGCGCGCCCCGACCTGCTCGGGCGACTCGCCCGGATGCTCCGCGGGCCCCTCGGCGACACCGTCGGAGAACAGATACCAGCCGGGCCGGTCGCGGTGGATCTCGGCGGTGGCGATGCCCTCATAGCCGCCGTAGTCCCATTCCCGCAGGTCGGCGTCGATCTGCGGACGGGCGAGGCCCGCCAGCTCGGCGGTGCGCAGCGCCCGCTGCATCGGGCTGGCGTACACCGGCCCGATCTTCCGGTCCGACAGCAGCGGCCGCAGTGCGCGGGCCTGCTCCTCACCGGTGGCGGTCAGCGGCAGATCGGTCCAGCTGGTGTGCCGGCCGTCCCTGCTCCACTCGGTCTCGCCGTGCCGGACCAGAAGAAGGTCGCTCACGAGCTCTGCGCCTGCTGACCCTGTTCGCCCTGCGCCTGCTCGGCCTGCTGGGCCTCGGTGACCGACGCCCGGACCTCGTCCATGTCCAGCGCGCGGGCCTGGCCGATGACGTCCTCCAGGGCCTCCGCGGGCAGCGCGCCGGGCTGGGCGAAGACGGCGATGTTCTCCCGGACGATCATCACGGTCGGGATGGACTGGATCTGGAGGGCCTGCGCCAGCTCGGGCTGCGCCTCCGTGTCGACCTTGGCGAAGACCAGGTCGTCATGCGTCTCGGAGGACTTCTCGAAGACCGGGCCGAACTGCTTGCACGGCCCGCACCACTCGGCCCAGAAGTCGATCAGGACGAAATCGTTGCCGGAGACGATTTCGTCGAAGTTTTCCTTGGTGAGCTCAATGGTGCTCATGCCTGTTTCCCTGCTTCCGGTCTGTCGACGCTTGTCACACGGTCTCCGGCTGCGGCAACGGGATCAACCCGCGACGTATTCCGCACGCCGGACCGTCCCGCACCCCTGCCCACCGAGCGCGTTCCTAGACATCCGGATCCACGTGGCGAACCACACGCCACCCGGCCGGCCGACGCGGCAACCGGCCACCGCGCCCCGGCCTCGCTCCGTACCCGGTCAGACAGCGGCTCCGCCCCGCGCGGTCACTCCCTGCCTCCGCCTGCCCGTCGTCCTAGGGGTAGACACCTCCTAGCCCTTCGCGTAGTCCTTCGCCATCTGGCCCGCGAAGTCGTACACGATGCACTGCTCGTCCCCGACCACCCAGGCGTCGTGTCCGGGCGGGCAGACGAAGACATCGCCGGGTCCCACTTCGGACTCCGCGCCGTCGTTCATCCTGATGCGCATCCGGCCCTGCACCACGAAGCAGTTGTGGTGAACCTCGCAGCTGTCGGTCCCGGCTATCGGGCGTACCGACTCCGACCAGCGCCAGCCGGGCTCGAAGGTGGCCACGGCGAAGTCCAGTCCGGTGAGGTGCAGGGCTTCGAGGTGACCCCGGGGAAAGTCGCGCCGTTCATCCGGCTTGTCGACCGTCTTGACTTCCATCATGAGGGCTTCCTCCATCCGCCCCCCTGGGCAACCGTGCAAACCCCCGGTCCTTCCATGGTGCGCCGGTCCGGCACACCCGGCATCCGCGGGCTCCCGGCCCCCGGCGAGGGCGTTCCCCAGCGTTCAACGGCCGGATGTCGCCGGGGAAGCGCCGTGGCACGCAGTCGCCGTCCCCGGCGGTTAGCATCCCGACAAGACCGCCGAGAACGGAGCAAACTTCTGTGCGTCATCTGCGCGTAGGCGTCGCCATCTTGACCATGGGAAACCGTCCCGCCGAACTGCGGGCGCTGCTGGATTCGGTCGCCAAGCAGGACCTCCGGCCGGCCCACATCGTGGTCATCGGAAACGGCTCCCCGCTCCCCCCGCTGCCGCACGGCGCCGTCGGTGTCGAGCTGAGCGAGAACCTGGGGGTCTCCGGGGGCCGCAATGTCGCCCTGGACGAGCTGCGCAAGCTCGGGGATGTCGACGTGGTGGTCGACCTGGACGACGACGGCCTGCTGATCAGCCCGGACGTCTTCAGCCGGCTGGCGGAACTGCACACGCGTGAACCGGAGTTGGGGATCGTCAGCTTCCGCATCGCCGACGAGCGGGGCCGCACCCAGCGCCGCCACGTCCCCCGCCTGCGGGCCAACGACCCGGCACGCGGCGGTCTGGTCACCACCTTCCTCGGCGGCGGGCACTCCCTGTCCGTACCGATGCTGGACCGGATCGGCGGCTGGCCCGAGGACTTCTTCTACGCCCATGAGGAAACCGACCTGGCCTGGCGGGCCCTGGACGACGGCTGGCGCATCCGCTACGCCCCGGAGCTCGTGCTCCAGCACCCGTACACCTCACCGACCCGGCACGCCGTCTACCACCGCATGGTCGCCAGAAACCGCGTCTGGCTCGCCAAGCGGCACCTCCCCGCGGTCCTGGTGCCCCTCTACCTCGGCGTATGGGCCGCCCTGACGGCCGTCCGCAGCCCCTCGGTGGCGGGCCTGCGCGCCTGGGCCGCCGGTTTCGCCGAGGGAGTGCGCACCCCCTGCGGCCGACGCCGCCCCCTGCGCTGGCGCACCGTATGGCGCATGACCCGCCTGGGCCGCCCGCCGGTGATCTGAGGCCGCTCCTACGACCGGGTACGGACCTGGTCCACAGGCGGCCGGGAACGGCAGCGGCCGTCCGGCCCTACAGCTGCGGATCCGTCACCCCGCCCGCACAGCTGAGCCGTTCGACATCCCACCCGGCCCGCCCGGCCCCGGCACGGTAGGCACTCTCGTAGAAGCCGAGCACGGCCGCACGGGGATCCGCCGCGGCACGGGCGTCGTCGTACCGCAGCACGGCCAGCTGACTCTCCCCCCGGGCGACCCACCGCGCCGCCTCCGGCCGCAGCGGCTCATCGGCCAGGCCCGCGGGCTCCGGAGCGGTATAGGAGTAGAACGCCGGCTCGGGGAAGCTGTCGTCCCCGAACCAGAAGCCGAAGCTGATCACCTCCCTGGAGTACGCCTCCCGGGTCACCGGGTCGGTCTGCCGCGGCTGCTCGACCCGGCGATCGGAGAACCGGGTGTGCGCGATGTCGAAGGTGTGCCAGAAGTGGTGCACCGGGCTGACCTTCCCCTCATAGCCCGCGGCGAATTCCTCCAGCACCGAGGCCACCTGGCTGAGCACCTGCCAGTAGCGCTGGGCGTGCCGTGGCTCGTAGGCCGCGTGCTCGGTGTCCTCGGCGAACGGCCGGTCGGCGTCGGGCAGGTCGAACGGATGGGGGACGGCGAGCCGCACCCGGATCCCCAGCCCGGCCAGCGTGTCCATAAGGGTGTCGTGGAAGGCCGCCACGGACCGGCCGACCAGCGGGAACGAGACCGTCCGGCCGTCCAGCACCGAAACGACCAGCCGGTGTCCCACGAAGTCGAAGTCGATCGTGAAGATCGGATTGCCGTCGAGCTGCCCCATCGGCCGGGTGGTGATGCCCCGCCCGGTGAGATGGAACGGGACGTTCCACCAGTGATTGCGCCGCGCGCTGGCAGCGAGCCGGACCTTCCCGACCACCTGCGCAAAGCGATGGACCGTCTCTTTGGTCTCCCGCCACTCGGCATACGGAACCGGCGGAAACAGCTCCCTCGTCATCGCCTTCCCCTTCCGCACCGCACTCCTGACGGCCGGACGGCCGCGGATGACCATGATGAGCACGGGGGGACGCATACGGCACGTTGGTCCGGAAGGCGCAGAAGGGCCGCCACATGCGCGTGGCGGCCCTGCTGTCTGTCCTCTCCCAGGTAGAAAGGATCTTCGCCCTGGGCGCTGCGGTGGGGCGGGTGGGACTCGAACCCACGGCCGACGGATTATGAGTCCTTTGGGGATCTTGGCGGCCCTTGCCTGTCCATGCTCGTTCAGTACGTTTTTGCTGGTCAGACGGGGTAAGCCATGTCGGCGCCTGCTGATCTTCGTCGGTCTGTTCCTATCCTTGTGTCCCGACTGCGTCCCGAATACGTCCCGGATGGACAAGGTCACAGGGCCTTCCGGCGGGTCGCGCCAGCCGGGAGAGGGGACCCGGACCAGCGACCGACGGATTTCCTTTCCAACGCGTAGAGGCTCCACCCCTGAGCCGGGGCGGAGCCTCTGTGGCCGTTCATGCAGGCCAGACGTCGTCCGGTCACCCTATTCGGCTGACCCCTCCTTAGAACTCCTAACGAGATGATCAGCTGTCTGGATGAGGTCCGGGTCCGTGATTCGCCTGGGAGGTGCGGCACGGGAGCCGGGACTCCTGATTGTGTTGTTTGGCGGTCAGGAGCGCCGTTCACGGGAGGGGCTGCACCGTTCCGGGCTTCGTCCGCTATGGGGGCTCAGGTCGATTATGAGCCGAATTAAGACAGCGATGTCCGGAATGGCACTATCGCGGGGCTCACGGACTCGGCACGCTTGCTCGCGTAGTGTGATCAGTCGGTCACCTTCCGTGGAGGAATTGAATCGATGTCCCAGACAATCCCGCTCGCCTCCCAGTCCGAACGCGTCGAACGGCTGCGAGCCCAGCTCGCAGGTGAGACCGCACCCGCATCTGACGCCACCGCTGACGACGCAACGCTCAGCCCACGGGCCAGGCGCGCGGCCCGTACCGCACGCGGCCTGGCGCTCTCCCCGGCCGCCAACCTGCTCTACGGTATGACGCTTCGCGCCGCTGCCCGCAGCGAGCAGAACGAGAAGCTCACCGACCTGGAGGAGCAGCTCGTCGGGCTGCTGCGGACCACCGGTTCCTCGGATGGGGAGATCGCCGAGTTCGGCCGGGTCTTTCAGAAGCAGGCCACGGCCCGGGGTGCCTCCGCGCTGTTCACCGCGTCGGTCACCGAACGTCCGCTGAGCGAGGGGTACTCCTTCGACGACCTGGCCGCCGAACTGCCGGCCCTCGCTCCGGAGATCACCGCCCAGCCGAACTTCCGCACGGTACGGGTGGACACTCTGACCCCCGGCCAGCCGCTGGACACCCCCGAAGCCGCAGAGGCCCGCGGCGAGTACGGCGGCGGGGTGATCGTTTTCCTCGCCGAGAACAACCTCGCCTCTTCCCGGGCCACCAACCCCACCCCGTTGGACCTGCGCATCGAGTACAACAAGTTCCATTGCCAGAAGCGCACCGGCGACACGGTCGCTGGCCCCTCCGACGAGATCTACTGGGTTTCCGGGTCCGGCTCGGACGTGTCCAAGACGAACTACAAGTCGGGCGAGTTCGGCGACATGGACGACGACGACTGGGGGTACTGGAATCCGGGCACCGCGCACTTCTTCAACGGGAAGATCAAGAACACCCTCACCGGCAACATCCAGTGCTGGGAAGCGGACGACAGCACCGGCGGTTTCCTCGACGAACTGCGCCGGGCGGCGCGTGAGATCTCCGACTGGGCCTTCAACACCTCCGAGAGGCTGGAGGACCAGAACGAGGAGTACAACGGCTCCTCCGCCTTCCTCTCCCTGATCGGCCTGGTCGCGCGGCTGGTCGACGCCCTCCTGGGCTGGTTCCGCAATGACGACGACCTGATCGAGGACATCACCGTGGCGTACAGCGCGGCCGCGCTGTACGCCCTGAGTCATCGGCCCATCGACAACAACGGCATCCTCTTCCGGGGCAGCAATGGCAGGTACGTCCTGTACCTGAAGGTAGTCATGCCCCAGGGACCCGCCTTCAGCCTCCGCCAGCACACCCTGACCGGCTCCACCTGGAGCGGGACCACCACCCCGCCCGGACTGTCCAGCGGGTCCCCGGCCGCGCTGGAAAGCCACGACAGCAGGCTCCACGCCCTCTTCCTGGCCCCCGGCTCCACCGCCATCATGCACGCCACCCTCAGCGGCACCTCCTGGAGCACCCCGCAACCCTTCGGACACGGCGCCGCCAGCTTCCACACTCCCGCTCTGGCCTCGGACGGCACCAAAATCCACGCAGTCCACGTCGGAGGTGACGGCGCACTGCACCACAACTGGTGGAACGGATCGAGCTGGACCTCCCCCACCAAGATCCGTGACTTCAACGCCGGCTACGCCCCAGCACTCGCCCACCACGACGGAAAGCTCTGGCTCATCCACGCAAGCCCCAACGGAAACCTGTACTACAACACCTACGAGAACGGGACGTGGAGCACCGCCACAGCCATGCGCTTCATGGCAAGCAACACCTACCGTCCCGCGCTTGCCAAGTACGCGCCCAGCGCGGCGTCGTACAACGGCGCCCTCCACGTCATCTACCAAACAGCCAGCGGATACCTCACGCCCGGCGTCTACCGGTTCGCCCTCCAAGGCGGAGGATGGACCCACCAGGGCACCGACGCAGCGTGGCGCCTCCGCTCCGCCCCGGCCATCGAAGCCTTCGACAACAAGCTGTACTGCGTCCACCCCGGCCTGGACGGCCAGCTCCGCTCCGCCCATTTCGACGGTTCCCGGTGGAGCAGCCCCACTGTCATCTCCTTCGCGAAGAGCGTCGACGAGCCCGCTCTCGCCACCCACGCGGGCAAGCTCCACCTGATGTACCGCGGCTGACCCACCTACGGCCCGAGCGCCCTCCTACCGGCGCTCGGGCCGCACGCCAAGTCGGACACAGAGCAGGAACTGACGTCCTCGAATACGCCCGATCGCTGAGGCTCTCCCAATACCGCAGGGCACGGCTTCCGAGCCACTCGGCAGAGGACAGTAGGTGACGACGACGGCACGAGCAGGCGGCTCATTGCCTTTGGTTACGGTTCCGAGCGGAGTGATTGCAGGCGTCGCCAGCAGATAAGTGCGCATCCGAGGGCGATGGCTCCGGTGTCGTTGCTCATGGCACTCCGAGAGGGGCGCGGCGCGGCCGCGCCCCTTGTCGAGTCGTACGGGTCAATTGCTGCTGGCCTTGGGACGCCGCTTGGACGTGCGCTTGCGGGGGCGCCGGTTCGGGGCTGCTTCGGGCTGGGTGTCGCCCCCGGCCGGAGCGTCCCCGCGTTGGGATTCGTCGGCGGGGGTGGGTGCGTCGTCCGAGTGGTCTTCACCCGCCGGTTCTTGCGACTGCGGACTTCGTTCTGTCGCGGGGTCGACCTCGGGCTCGGTCTCCGGCTCCGGCTCGGCAACAGCCTCGGGCCCCGGCTCGGGCGCAGGCGCGGGCTCGGCAGTGGCCACGGGCTGAGCTTCGTCGGTGGCGGCCGGCAGGGCGCCGCGCTCGGCGGTGACGGCCGCAAGGGCGTTGTCGAAGAGGTCTATCCACGGCCGGTGACCGACGTAGCGGGGCTTGTATTCGAAGGCCGGGAGGAGGTGGTCTTCGAGGGTGCGCAGGATTATGACGGCGGGGTCTTCCTCGTCGTCGGTGACGAGGGTTGTCGCCTTGTTGTAGCGGTGCCCTTCGGGGAGGCGGGCGGCGATGTGCGCCTCGTGAGCGGCAAGTTCGGCCGGGGTGGCGTCGTCCAGCAGCGTGGGCGCGGCGTTGCCGGTGATCCAGAGTTGGACGGTGGCTCCGCCGAAGATGGGGCGGAAGCTGATGGCCCGGCCGTCGCTGGAGATGAGGTGGGCCGCGCCGTCGGCGGGTGCTTCGGGGTCGAGAATCCAGTCTCCTCCGAGGCTCTGGGCAAGGGTGGCCGCCGTTTCTCGGACTGCGGCGTCGGTGATGAGCATGGGCGTGTCTCCAAGAGGTCTGCTGGTGTGACGTCAGGGCCCGCCCCGGCGCGGGGCGGGCCCGACGGGGCTATGCGGGGCGCACCTCGTCGCCGTCGTCCAGGAGCATCGAGAGGGTGGAGCCGTTGTCCCAGTCGACGGAGAGCTGGGCGAGGTTGGCGTCGTACCGCCGGACGGTCCCCTGGTCTCCTTCGGTGAGGTCGGTGTGTGGGTCGGTGGTGTGGACGAGCGCGATGCGGTCGCCTCGTTTGTAGGTCATCGGGAACCCCTTTCCGTTGGTTCTATTCTATATGCATTCAGGGTAGGGGCAAGATCACCTGCGAGAGATTTGGGTGGCGTCCGTCCTGCTCAGGCGGCTATGTCGCGCACCAGCGCCTCGACCTTCTGTAGCGCCGCGAGGAAGACGGCCTGCGAGTGCAGCTCGTCGCGCCGCTCGAAGGAGTCGCGCGCCTGCTGCGCGGCCTTCGCGGTCAGGTTGCCGTCGTGCAGGGTGTCACCACAGGCAATCAGGACGCTTGGGCCGAGGTCCCAGATGATCGCGTTGACGGCGGCTCCGGCAGCAGCGAGTTCGTCGATGTCGGTCAGCGACCATCCGAAGTCGTGCGGGTCGATGTTCTTCTCCCGCATGACCTGTGCAGCCGCACGGTACATCCCGCCAGTTCCGCCGGCGGGCTCATCGAACTTCATCCCCGGCTTGAGCGGCGCGTCATCGAGCATCATCCGCGCCATGAGCTCTGCGACGTCCGGAGGCGTATGCACTTCCGCGAGGGCATCGTGGGCACCCTTCGAGCGCATGATGGCCAGCAGCGCACCCATCACGTCGGTGGCGGAGCGGTAGTACGCGTCGTCGCTGCTGGTCAAGTGGAGCAGCCCTCTGGTCAGAGCGGCCTCGACCACCGCCCTGATGGCACCGGCACGCTTCGGGCCGGGCTCCTCGTCGTCAACCCACTTGTGCAGTGGGGTGGCTCGGTCGATCAAGTCCGGGCGCATGATCCACCAGCGCGCCCAGCATTCGCGGAACGCCGACAGGAGTTGGCCGTCGTCAAGGCTGAGCCACCAGTCGGCGGCGAGGTAGGCGGCAGGGCCGCGCATGGGCCACAGAGCGAGCGTGGCCACTACGCCCATCGGGACTTCGATGCCAGGCCCGCCCTGGGCGTGGTGCCAGGCGTAGCTGACGGCCTCGGCGATATCGAACGCTGTCTCGTGCGGGCCCCTGTGCGAGGGGCGGTAGTGGCCCAGATTGCGCTTGACTGGGGCGAGCGCGGGACGGGGCTGGGCGGAGATAGTCACGGGGGCGGGCGCCGGCGGCAGGTCGGTCAACAACCTGCGGGGCGGCGGCGCAAGGATGGTTGGGGCGGATGACTCGTCGGACTCGTTGGCGTCGGCGAAGAGGTCGAGTTGGCTCATGTTGCTTCTCCTGCTGGAAGGTCTGGGGGGCACCCCGTGTCGGCCCGCCCGGCGCGGGCCGACACGGAGGTGAGCTCAGCGGGCCGCGCGCTGGATGCGCTGGAGCACGGCGGCGGCGTCGTCGGTGAGACCGGCTGCGCTGAGGGCGGTGTGCCGGAGAAGTTCGGTCAGGTCCTCGGCGGCGATCTGGGCGAGGATGTCGGTGAGGCTGAGGTGCCGTTGGCGGGCTGTGCGATAGGGGTAGCCGGCGGCCAGCGTGAGCACGATGCCGGGTATGAACTGGTCGGTCTGCTCGTCGCTGAGACCGAGCCCCCGGCCGATGCGGTGGACCGCGTCGGGGTTACCGAGGAGGGCGGTCGCCGGTACGGCCTTGTGGGCGAGCCTGGCGGCCGATACCTCTCGCTGCACGTACGCCTCCCAGTTCAGGCGGGCATCGACCTCTCGGCCGTCGGCCATGAGGGCGCTGGATGAGAGGGTGGCCGCGAAGCGTGGGGTCGTGACGGCCACGTCGAGGTATTCGGCCGGCGTGCGTCCGGCGCGGGCGACGGCGGGGTGGTGAGCCTCGGCATGGAAGTGCTCAAGGGTGGCGAGCAGCGCGCTCTCGGCGGCAGCGGGGTGCACGCCGAGGCGGTTGGCCACGTCCCAGCACAGGATCTGCATCGAGTTGAGGTGCACGTAGTTCTCCAAGTGGTCTATTTGATCGGCCGGTTGAGGGTGGCGAGGTGGGCGTCGGCGGCCGCGAGGCGCTGGGGGTCGGAGAGGAACGCCTCGACCCAGGCACGTCCGACGATGTCTCCTGCGGTGTCCGCGTCGGGGGCGGCGATGACGTACGCGCCGAGGCCGTCGGCTTCGAGTTGGGCGCATCGCTCGTCGAAGGCCGCGTCGTCGCCGGGAGGCGGTTCGACGGCGACGATCTCGAACCGGATGACGGTTTCTCGGTAGATGACCCACCACTGCTGCTCGGTTGACGTGCTCACGTGGCTCCTTTGGCCTGGGAGGTGTCGGCGGCGCGGGTCATGCCTGTCGGGTGGGCGGCGGGTAGTGGGCGAGGACGTCATCGACGTGCTGGGCGATGTGGTCCATGAGGGTGCGGATCTGCGTCCTGTCGCCGCCGAGGTACAGGGCCAGGTCGAGGACCTGGGGGGCGGCGGTGTAGTGGAGGAGCTGCAGGTACTGCTCGACGGACAGCGTCACGAGGGCGTCCGGGCGCAGCGCCCAGGAGGCGATGGCGGCGTTGTCGGCGAGGTGAACGGCGGCTTTGAGGGTGGCGTCGTCGGGGGCGCGGGTGAGCAGGACCAGGAGGATGGCGCCGAGGTGGTGCTCGGGGGTGTCGATGACGGGTATCGAGTTGCGGGGTGGCACGGGTGTCTCCATTCGGGGGTGAGATGCTTCTTTTCTATGTGCATTCAGGGCCCGGTGCGGCCCGAATTCGGGCGATAGGGGGCTAGCCCCGAGGGAAGTCCACGACCGGAGCCGTGGCGTTGGTTGTGGTGATCACCGAAGCGGTCCAATCGTGCGCGGGGCGAGTCCCCGGGGGTTGGAAGGCAGCGGGATGGCGATGTCGCGAGGGTCCGGCAGTGGATGGACGTAGAAGTAGCCGGGCCGATGGGTGCGAAGGTTGGCCAGCCGACCAAGGAGGGACACGTCGCCGGTGAGGTTGTCCCACGCGGCACCCGGCTCCTTGAGCAGGTCGAACTGAAGGAGGAGGCGCCCGTCGTCGCCGTGCAGGCGCCACAGGGCGTACTCGCCGGGGGTGTCGGTCTGGGTCGCGATGATCGTTTTGATGCGCGGCTCGATCCCGGCTGCGGTCACGCATAGGCGCCGCAGTACGGCGCGTGCGAGGTCGCGGGTGGCCAGGCATACCTGACGGTCTGCGAGTGGGCAGGGGTCAACGGGGTTCACGGATAGGCTCCTTGGTGTAGCTGCGCCCGGCGACCGGGGGTGGTTACCACTGGCCGCCGGGCGGGCTCATGCGGACTACCAGGCGCGCAGGTCGTCCTGGAGGTGCAGGAGGACGAGGAGAGTTGAGGCGACTTCCAGGCCGTCGCCGCGGCCTCCGGTAAAGAAGGGCAGCAGGCGAATGACCACATCGAGCAGGCCCTCCGGCAACTGGGCGACCCACGCCTCGAAGGCCATGTCGGTGCGGGAGGACTTCCATGCGGCGCGAAAGATGACGTGGATGCGTTCCGACATGTAGACGGTCTCGACGCGGCTCAGATCGGTATCCAGCTCGTGCAGCCGAGCCGCGATGCCCTTTGGGTCGATCAGCTTCATGGACGCTCCTCGGTTCACGGGAGGCCTCCCCCCCTACTCTTGGTTCTATTCTATATGCAATCGGGTGGGGGGCAAGATTTTCACGCACAGAATCTCGCCCCGACGCCACTTATTTCCGCAGGTCAGCGGCCTGCGAATGCGTGAGATCGCGGATGTGGAGGACCAGACGTGACCCACTGACCACGTGCCCAAGCCGCATGTCCGGACCGACGACGCGCGTGTGGTCGTCGTCGTCCAGGACGCCCTGGTCCACGAGCCCGTCGACGCACGCCTTGAAGCTCGGGTACCAGTTGGCCGGGTCTCTCCTTTGCTGGTCGTCGGGGTGCAGAACGCCGATGATGTGTGCCCGCTCCAGATGCGGCACGCCTCGCGAGGCGGCCCAGGCCGCACGCCGCAGCACCTTGGTGATCTCTGCGCGCCGGTGGTGGTGCAACCGCTGGTTGGAATTGAGGAGCAGCATCCGCGGGGGCATGGCCACCCTGAACTGACGCCCTGGCATCCCGTCGAACCAGTCCGCCATCTCGGCCGCGGGCTTCTGGAGCTGTGGTGTCGCCGGCGGCGTGGCCTCGGCCGGTGCCGCCTCGGGCGCATAGCCGCTCTTTCGCCTGCTGCCCGTTCCAGTGAGAGCCGTCGGGTGCAGGCTGGAGGCGAGGATGAGGCGCTGGCGGGCGCCGGTGGCGGCGTCGGCCACCACGGCGCGCATGTCCCCTTCCTTGTACCGCACGATGCGGATGCGCGCCGTGTCCTGCGGGTGGCAGGCCGCGAAGATGCGGCCGATTCGGATGTGGTTCATGGGCGTTCCCGGTTCACCAGTGCGGCCACGGCACGGGCGATGAGGGCGGCTGGCCAGAAAACGATGACAATCGCGAGGTACAGAGCGACTGCGACCGGCTGCAGTTGGGCCGCGAGGCGCAGGAGCGGTTCCTCTTCGAGCAGGGTCGAGATGAAGGCAGTCAAGAAGATGCCTCCGGCGATCCAGCCGAGCAGGAGCAATACAGCGAGCAGTCCAGTCACGGTTTGGTCTCCCGGTCCGGCTGAACGAGCACGGTTTTCAGCACACCGGCTCGGGCGAGGCGGAGCGCGAGCGAGGCCGCGCGCCCTCTCGGGTGGACGGCGAACCCCGCGCAGATGGCCGGGGCTTCGGTGCCGAGCGTGTCGTGGCAGACGATGTGACCTTCGTCGGCGACGGCCTTCTTGACCATGCTCGCGACTCGCCCGGGATCGAGGTTCATGAGGTTGCCCGGCCGGAAGATGCATGTGGCGCAGCGGTCCGCGCAGACCCGCACGCTCCATGTGGCCGGGTCGGCAACGTCGTGGCGCAGCCCGTCAGCTGAGTACGTGGCGGAGGTGTTCACCGGCCGGCTCCCGGCGTGGCCGCGAGCACGGCTTCCCCAGTCGCCGCGAGGAGCGTGTGCATGCACGCGGGCCACAACTCGGGGTCCTTGGAGGTGAAGGCTGCCTGGTAGAGGGCCAGGGCCGTGTCGGTGTCGTTATTGAGAAAGGCGGCGATGAAGCGCGCGGCGAATAGGTGGTGGGGCGGGACGGTGTCCTCCGGGCGGGAACCATCGAGGGTCCGGATGCCCCAGAAGGACGTGTGTGTCTGCTGGCCGTGCATCTTCGTCAGGGCGGCCTTGGCCACCGTGGCGATGCCGCAGGCGACGCCGTACATCATGGAGGGCGTCTGTGTCTGGGCCAGCTCGGCGAGGATCTGCACGGACTCCTCGTGACGGCCCTCCACCCAGTGGCTGACGGCTTCCCAGACCCGGTCCGATATCTCCTCGTGCGTCACTGCGCTGCTCCGTTCTTCGGCTCGGGGTGATCGGTGGTGGCCAGGTGGTGGAGTGCGGCGGCCAAGGCGCCCGGGGACTGCGGCTGGTGGCCGTGGTAACGCAGCGCCGGCGTGATCACGGCGCAGTGAGCGTCGGCCTTCGGGGCCGCATACGGGTATTGGTGCAGGGTGGGCACTGGGCTCTCCGGGATCAGACGCCGCCCCGGCGGTGGCCGGGGCGGCGTCGGCAGGTCAGGTGCGGGGCGTCTTGGGCGCCTTCTTGATGGCGCTGCCGTGTTGCGGGAGCGCCTTGGTGCCGTCGACCAGGGCCTTGAACGACGCTCCGGGCCGGAAGCGGACCGCGCGGGTGGCCTGCACCTGCACTCTTTCGCCGGTCTGCGGGTTGCGAGCGAACCGCGCCGGGCGCTCCACAGGCGCGATGGAGCCGAACCCGGTCACGCGGACGCTCTTGCCGTCGGCGACAGCGCGCACGATGGAGTCGAAGACCGCTTCGACCGCCTCGGCTGCGGCGGCGCGAGAGCCGAGCTTGGTGGCGACGTCCTCTATGAGGAGGTTCTTATTCATGGCTTTCCTTGCTGTGAGTTGGGAGATGGGTCGGTGGCCGGACGTCAGGCCGCGGGTTCCTTGAGGGCGAGCGCCCAGTGGTTGGCGGCCGGAGGCACCTGGGCGACGGCCCGGGGCACGTAGGCGACGGCCTCGACGGGGATGTCCGCGTAGTCGCCGTAGGTGCGGCGGCACAGGTTGCCTTGGGGAGTCGGCGTCGGGTCGGTGTGCGAGTCGGGATCACTGCTGCCGATCAGGTGCGCCCACCGTTCGTAGACACCGTCCTCGGGCTTGTACATGAGCAGCCGAACCCCGGCGCTGTACTCCCCGTTGTCGTGGTGAATGGGGGCGAACTCGATGCGGGGTGCGGGCAGATCGGGGTTGAGCTGGGCAATGAGCGCCACGGCCGCAACAGGGCCGAGGAGTTCGCGCATCGATCGGTCTTCAAGCACGGGGTGTCTCTCCTTCGATGGATCAGGCGACGTTGGGGAGTTCGAGCTGCTGCGCGTCGTCCTCGGCGTCCAGCGGGTTGGGGCCGGGCTGGTAGAAGGGCTCGCACCGGGGGCACTGCTGCTCGACAGCTCGTCGGTGGGCCCGGGACCCGGCGGCGGTGCCGCACGACTTGCGGATCACCGGAGGCGGAAGCTCGGAAGGGTCGGCGTCCGGGAGGGCGTGGACGATCACGCCGTTGAGCCAGATCCGGCCGCCGCACACGCCGTCGAACTCGTTCTTGGCCGGGACGACCTGTTTGATGCAGGCGGCCCGGAACGGGCAGCCGCCGCAGACGTACAGGACGGGTTCGCAGATGGCGACCAGGTCCTTACCTGTCTTCCAGCGGCTGTCGGCTACGGCGAAGTCGGGATCGCCCCAGCACGGGGCGTGGCCGGTGACGTGGGTACCGGGCAGTGCACTGCGAGATCCGGTCACAGGACGGGCTCCAATCGCTGGCCTATCCACCTGGCGACGTTCACGGAAACCGCGTTGCCTGCCTGCATGGTCTGTTCAGCCTGGTTGCCGTAGACCACGTACTTCGCAGGGAACCGCTGCCCTTCGAGCTGTTCGCGAGGCTTGAGCATCCGGAAGTAGCAGTCGTCGATGCTCGGGGCGCTGCGCACGAGGGCGGCCGAGTCGCGGGTGGAAAGGGTGTGGACGGGTTCGGCGGCCGTCTTCACCGCGGCCTTGCGGTACGGCACGACGAGGGTGTTCCGTGCCCGCTCGGGCACTCGGCTGGCGTGGGTGACCAGGCCGTGGTGATTGCCCTGGGCAGTGACTCCGCTGAGCGGGTGGCTCGCGGGGCTGGCCGTGGCGTTGTTGCGGTACTCGACGATGAACGGGTCCACCGTCACTAGGGCTTCACTTTCGCGCGTGGTGCGGGTCCGCAGCGGCACGTCGACGGGGACGGCGTCGGTGTTCCATGAGCCGCCGGTCGGCACCAGGAGCGCGTCACCCTGTTTGGCCGTCCGTGTGGGAAGCGGCCGGTCCTCGACCGCGTAAGCCCTGTCTCCGCCGTCCTTGCCGTGGGTGAGCGTGATCGAGCTGGGGCGGTAGGGAAACTTGAGGAGGCCCGCGCGGATACGGTCCATCGTCGTGTCCACGAGGGGCTTCTTGCGGTCGCCGATCCGGGTCCCGAGGTCGTCCCAGTTGATGATGTCGCTGGCCGGGCGGACGTATGGCTCGACCATGGCGTGTCGGCAGCGGGTGTTGGGGCAGCGGTAGATGTAGTCGCGCCGGTACTTCCCGATGCGTACGCCTTCGACGTTCCAGGTCTGAATGGCGTGCACGTCCTCGCCGCAGTCCACGCACGGCGCGAGCGGCCTGGGCTCCAGGTCTGGCTTGCGCATGACCTTGAGGGTGAAGACCACGTACATCCGGTCGCGCCACTGAGGGGCGCGCAGGTTGACGTCGTCGCCGATGTGCGCGCTGCTGACGCACACGATCTGGTACTGGTAGCCGAGCAGTTCCATGGCTTCGAGCCACTTCGGGAACAAGATCCAGTCGAGGCCGAACTCGACGACGTTCTCGACGACGATCGCCTTGAATCGTTTGGCCTCGGCGGCGCGTACGACGCACCAGCCGGTGACGCGGGTCCGTTCGAAGGCGTCCTTGGTGAGGGCCTCCCACTCCTCGCCCTCCTCGAGCAAGTCGAGCAGGTCGATCTGGTTGGTCTCGCGGCGCCGCCCGCCGGCCGGACTGATCTCGGTGCAGATGACCGATGCCCACAGGACATCGGCGTTGGGCAGGTAGCGCATCGGGAAACCCGAGATGTCGATGCACGCGTGATCGGCATTGCGGTGATTGGCAGCGTGCGTGTCGATAGCGAGCTGCCAGTGGTTGATGCCGAGGATCAGTTCGTGACCGGCTTCGACAAGCCCGGTGCTGCTGCCGCCCGCGCCACACAGCAGGTCGATGACTGTGGCCATGGTGGTGTGCTTCTCCAAGAGGTTTACGGAGCCCGGCCCCGCGTGGTGGCGGGGCCGGGCGGCAGCCGGGATCAGTGGGTGCGCAGGCCGCCGTGTGCTCTGGCGCGGCGCAGGAAGGCGATCCAGCGCCTCCACGTCGGGTCACCAACGGGCATCTCGGCGATCTCCACCTGCGGGTGGGCCTCGTAGGTGGCCAGTGCGGCGCTGATCTCGGCGACGGTGACGAGGAAGCCGTCGCTCCAGGCGAGCTTGTACGCCGGGATCCCGGTGGGATCGGGCTCGGCGGCGTCCGTGACTGCCTGGTACGCGGCCCGGTATTCGGCGATGCGGGTCGCAGTGGCCTGGTCGGGCTTGGCGCCGGGTTGAAAGTCCTCACGCTTCAACCCGTAGGCGGCAAGCGTCGGGTAGGACGGGATGGGAAGGTCCACGAGCATCCCGAAATTGCTCATCGCGTCGAGTGTGCGTGGCATGGCGGTAATCGCGAACCGGAAATAGTTTTCGTCACCTTCGGCGGGCTTGCCGTCAGGGGTCTGGATGTAGATGTCGTATCCCACGGGGTTTCTCCAAGAGGTCTGCGGCTGCCCGGCCCGGCGTCAGGCCGGGCCGGGCAGCGTTCAGCGGTGGGCGGCGTGTCGGTGGTGCTGTTCGCCGCAGGTGGTGCATCGCGGGAGCCGGTTACGGGCCTCCCAGCGCAGTTCGTCGACGACGATCACGGCGAGGCCGGCAGCGGCGCCGAGGGCGAGCGCGAGCAACGCGTACATGGCGGTCATCGCGTCACCGGCTCGTCGCGCGCCGGGCAGGGCTGCATGAGCTGCATGCAGGCGACCAGCACGGCGTGGGCGTCGTTGGTCTTGAGTGCGTTGTCCAGCGCGGCCTGGACCTGGGCTCGCTCGTCGGCGTTCTGCACGTGGGCGATCACGCAGTTGCACGGGCGATTGATGGTCTCCTCGGCCGTACGCGGCTGGCCCGCTTCCGTGCCGGGCATCAGGCGGTGACCTGACCGACGTGGGCGAGGTAGACGGTGGCGACCTCGCAGTTCTTCTCCCAGACCGTGAGCGGCCAGTCAGTTCCGCCCTGCTCGTGAATGCACCGCCAACCGTTCTGCATCAGGTCGTGGGTGGCGTAGCCGTACTCCTTGACCGCCGCGTGGCGGTCATCGAAGGGGCCCTGGATGAGCTTGCTGATGGGCTTGTGCTTCTTCGTCACTCCGTCGATCTGGACGGACATGAGGTCGATGAGCCGGGGAGCGAGGTGCCGCTCGGTGACGAAGGCGGTGATGGCCTGGACGAGGGGGACGACGTTGTTGCCGTGCTGCGAGTGCTCGCCGTCCTCGGTGGAGTTGTAGACCATCTCGTCGATGGTCGGGTTGTCCTCGTGGCCGCGCCTGACGTGCCAGCCCTCGACCTTGTTGGGGTCGAGGGGCAGTTCCTCGACCGAGGAGATCCACAGGTGCGATCCGTCGGTGAGTTGTGCGGTGATGCCGAACATGCCGCCGGAGATTTCGACGTCGGTGACGAGCGGGATGCGACGGAGCGCGGTGATGACCGGCTCGTAGGCGTTCCACAGCTTGCGCCACAGCGGGTCGTCGGTGTTGTCGTGCACGGGCATCGGGGCCATCTGCGCGAGGTCGTTGCTCACGTGGTTCTCTCCAAGAGGTCTTGTGCCGCTCAACAGTACAGAGTTGGGATCTATTTGGAAACGGATTGAAACGACTGCAGCTAGCAGCCGGAGGGCCGCCGGCGCTCCCCCCGGGCCCCTCGGGCAACGGCGGTCAGGACCGCGAGTTCGTCGGCGCGCCCCTTGGCCGCGTCGGCGATGTGCTGCGCCTGGTGGGCGAGGCTGCGCGCCTGCATGAGGGCGTGGTGGCTGTCGCGGGGGTCGAGGTGGATCTCCGCGCCGCCGAGCTCGTCGAGGAGTTCACCGACGATCTCGTCCCGCACATGCTCGGCATGACCGAGACCGTCGAGGGCGCGCTCACGCTCAGCCTGATCCTTGAGGTCGGCGATCTGGATGAGCATGTCCCCGATCCCCTCGGGGTCTTCGCGGTAGAGGTCGGCGAGGGTGCAGATCTGCTCGTGAGCGGCGGCGCTGCCGTCGAGCACGAGCGCGCCCTTGTGTTCGCGGCGAAGGGTGGGCAGGTAGCTCATGTCGTCCTTCCGGTTCGAGGGAGCCCTTCCCCCTCTTTCCGGTTCTATTCTATATGCAATACCAGGGATGTCCAGATTCCTGGCGGAATATTCGTTCGGGCGCCTAAGTTTTTTTCTGCCTGCGGGCCTTGGACTGAAGCACCGCCTCACGCGCAGCCCTGCGGGCGGCCTCCACCGACTCCGGGCGCTCCTCGACCTGTTGGCGGCGACCGGCCGCATCCTCGTGCCACTCATCCCAGAAACGACCGTGCGCCTGGTGCTCCGCCGCCTTGGCTTCATCCCGCTCCCTCTCACGTCCTGCGCGCGGGTTGGTACCGCACCCACGGCAGGAGGCAGCAGGGCGCCCACGATGCCTTGCACAGCCCTTCTGTGGCTCCTCGCGATCCGGCGTCGGGGGGCCTGTCGGAGCGGGCGCGGGCTCCCCTACGGCGTCAGCCGTGGGGGTAGGGGGGAAAGGAAGGACAGAGGAAGAACCAGGAAAGGAAGGGGTTTCACCGCTGGAACCCAGTGGGTTCCCCCCGTGAAACTCATCGGGTTCCACCGGTGGAACCCGACCCTCTGGCCCCTCCGGGTTCCCCCCGTGGAACCCTGCCTCTTCCTCTGGGTTCCCCCCGTGGAACCCTGCTCCCACCTGCGGCTTTGCGGCCTTCTGCCGCCGTTCAGCCTCACGGGCTTCGACGTCCTGATACGTCATCGCGGGCTTGGCCGGAGCCGAACGCACCACCCCGGAGCGGGCTTTGCGGGGGTTCTTGGGGGCGGCCTTGCGCGACTCCGCAGCCGCCTTGAGTTCCGGCGTGGTCGGCGTGGGCGGTACGCCGAGCGGGAAGACCCGGTAGACCGCAGCGCGGCCCGCCTTACCGGTCTCGACACGTTCGACGAGCCCCTTGGCTATCAGCTCCGTGACGATGGTGATGGCGCGCTTGTCGGTCACGCCGACCCAGGCGGCAAGGCGAGTCAGGCCGGGCCGCGCGAGGCGCGTCTCATCGTCGGCGCTGTCCGCGATCTTCATGAGGGCGAGTTTCTGGCTCTGGCTAAGCACGTCGGGCGGCAAATACGCCGCGGCGATCATCAGTTGGATGGACACGGTTCCCCTTGGGCGGTACGAGCACGGCGGCAGGACGGGGCGCCCCGCCCGTCGTTCACGGGCGGGGCTGAGAGGTCATGGGTTCCGGGGTCAGGCCGGCCCGACGTTGATGACCGGAGCCGTCTTCTTGCCGGTCTTCCGCCGTGGGACGGGCAACCCCGCCGCCTTGAGGTTCTTGACCATGCGATCCGCGTCCGGCTTCATCGGCACCGGGATGCCGGCGACCTCGTGGAGGTCGACCATCGCCTCGACGTCGTCCTTCTCCTCGTCGTTCCCGCCGCGCCAGGAAAGCCTGTTGGGTCCGTAGATTCCGGCCGGGGACTGGTCCAGCTTCTTGCGTGCGAACTTCTTAATCCGGTCGCCCTCGCTGGCGAGTTCGTGTCCCTTCACGTAGTCGATGAGCGCCTGCTCGCGGTCGGCGTCGTTGTGAATGAGTGCCGTCTGCTCGGGCACGCCCGGAGCTGTCCCCGGCCAGCACAGGGAACGGAACGGGCAGTAGTCGCAGATGGCGTCCAGGCCCGGCCCGTTGAAGTCGCGCGGCATCTCTTCGGGGTCGCTGGTCTCGCGCACGCGCTCCACCCACCACTGGGCCTCGGCAGCCCGCTGGGGGTCGAAGTCGATCTCCTGGATGTGCTCCGCGCCGCTGTCGCGGTTGATGAAGCGGAAGCGGATGCGGCCGATGTCCAGTGGCCCCAGGCGGGATAGGTATCGCTGGCCGGGTACGTCCTCGAACCCCTCCTCGTGCAGCGCGCCCGCGTAGAGGTGGACCTGCCGCAGCTCGGCGGCCGTGGCGCCGTAGCGGAGGACTCGGTCCCACATGTACGTGGACTTCGTCTTCACGTCCTCCACGGTGAGCACGTCGGCGGGTATCGCCGGTCTGTGCCGGGCAGGCAGGCGAGCGGCTGTCGTCGCGTCGAGCTGGACGACATCGACGTGCCCCCGGATCAGGTCGTCCTGGACACTCCGCTCAACCAGCCATCCGTACTCCGTGCGCGCCGACTCCAGCAGGCCGTAGTGGATGAACGTGCCGAGGATCGCGGCGCGCTTGTCGGCGTGATCGGTCGGAGTCACGCCGTGCAGGATGTACGCGGCGCGTCGGCCGCACACGGTGTCGGATGCCCCGAGCTGGGTCTGAAGAGAGCGGGGGCGGCGGGCGTCGACGTCGTGAGCGGCACCCCAGATGGAGGGCGCGACACCGTCAACGGTGGTGGCTACAGACATGGGAGTTCTCCAAGATGTGAGTGCGGGCCGGTCACTGCTCGGCGTCCGCGTCCTGCTCGGCGGCCTTCCGCTTGGCGGCGGCGCGGAGCTTGTCGGCGTCGGTCAGTGGGCCCTCGCCCATCTCCGAGCGCGGGTTGTCCAGTTCGGCCGCCCTTTGCTCAGCGGCGGCCCGGACAGTGGCGATCTCCTCCCGGCTGAGGCGGTTGGCCGGGTCCGGGACGGAGCGCCACAGCGCGCCGAGAGCTTCCTTGTCCTTCAGCTCGGCGATGCGGGTAAGCCACGGCTGTACCAGGTCGCCGGCGAGCGCGGGCATGATGCGCGGCTGGGATTCGACGGAGCAGCCGAGCTTGTTGAAGACCAGGTCCTCGATGCTGAAGTCCCGCAGGGTCAGCGGCTTCTTCTGCTCCACGCGCATCCGCAGCGACCGGACCTTGATGATCTGCGGGTCAGCGTTGCGCTTCATCCGCACCCAGCAGGTCGAGTCGAAGCCCAGGTCCTTCTGGGCCGCCACCTTCCACTCGCTCTTGTTCTGGATCGGCTGACCGTTGTCGTCCGTCGCGCTGACCTGCTTACCGCGGGCCAGGACAATGGAGATGCCGGGCAGGGTGCGTAGCAGGTAGATGATCCTGTTCCACCGCTCCAGGGCGTCGTTCCACAAGTTCCGGCCGATGTCGTAGGCGGCGTCCGGGTCCTCCTGGAGCAGCGCGCGGTTCTTCCGCGTGCGGCGGCCCCGCTCGTACGTCCAGTTGGTCAGCATCCGCCAGAAGGCCGAGCCGGAGTCGATGGCCAGAACGACCGGAGGTTCCCCGGCTGCCGCAGCGCGCCGGGCTTCGGCGTGCACGGCCTCGACCTGTTCGAGGATGTCCCGGTAGGTTCCGTCGTGCTCGATGATCAGATAGTTCGCGCCTTCGATGGCGGCGTATTCGTCGGCCGATCCCTCGTCGAGGTCGATCCAGTACATCTGGCCGATGCGGTCACTGCTGGAGAACTGGGCGGCCGAGTAAGTCTTGCCAGCGCCTTCCTCGCCCTCGATGAGGAGAAGGGGCCACGGGACGATACCGGTCGGCTTGCGGGTCTTGAGCTTGATGGCAGGCGGCTTTGCGGCGCCCGCTGGTGCGTTCACGATCTGGCTCCAAGAGGTCGTGGTCAGTCCGTGCGCAGAGCGCGGACTTCGAAGAGCGGGGACCACTCCGGGTGTTCGGCCAGCAGAAGCCGGACGTACCGGGAGCGGTAGTCGTTGTTCAGCGCGAACTCGTCGCCTCGGGTCGCCGCGCCGTACTGGTAGCGCAGGAGCTCGAAGAGCATCCCGATGCCGATGCGGCCGAACCCCTTCTCCGCGCAGTCGGCGGTCATCCGGGCCAGCGCCCTGAGAACCCAGGGGTTGAGCGCGTGGAACGCCTCGAACCGCTGCTGGATGGTCAGGTCGCCGACGTCGGCGGGGTGGCGAACGGGCTGGACGGTGCCGAACAACGGCGGCTGTTCGATCAGCAAGGCTCTCCCCTCAGAGATAGCACTCACACTCTGGAGTGTTGGAATCTATCTCCGGATAGGAGGAATGTCGATCGACAACGCCATCGACCCCCGCCGGGCGGCCCCCTGGAAACCTGCATCTCCACCCCCAAGAAGATAGAAGCGCACCCCCTTGGTGCGCTTCTATTCTATATGCAACTAGGGGTGAGATCAAGAACAAGTCGCCCTGATCTGCGGTTACTTGGCGGGTTGGCGCGCGGCCTTGCCGCGCGGCACGATCTTGGCCCCGGGACCGTCGTAGGTGCCGTCGCGCAGCGCAGCCAGGACCTGTTCGTCGACCGCCCAGTCCACCCCGCGCGCTCCGGCCTGAAGCGCGGGCACGTCTTCCGCCACCGGCTCAAGGAGCCAGATCGGCGATCCAGACAGGGTGTAGTCGGCAGGACGGAAGCGGCCCGTGCCGACCGCCTTCCTCAGCAGCGCGCCGGACGGCAACCGAAACAGCGCCACCAGCTCAGCCTGGCCCACCAGCGGCGGAAGCTGGCCGACCTCCCCGACCCAGTACCCCGGGTCCTGCTCCTTGATCAGTCGCGCAAGCTCGACCTCATTGAGGTGCTTCGTGCGCGGGGTGGTCTGACCGAAGCCCTTCACGAACTGAAGAAGCCAGTAGGGCGACCCACTGATGATCTTGGCATACCGATAGTCGAGCGTGTGGTCACGGCTGATCCACTGACTGACCTGGAGCCTCTTCACGTCATACAGCGCGGCGAACTCGGCCCCGCCGGCCAGGTACGGCTTCCTCGCCGCTGGCCTCTGATCCCCTGCCACTCCATCGCCTCCCGCTCACGGCACGTCTGCATATAGATTGTAACCAGCGTGGAAGCGGAACCCGTATCCCCCCGGAGACCCGGTAGTGTGGGTGCTTCCAAGAGGTCGAAGGCCCCCGTCGAGAGACGGGGGCCTTCTTCCTGCTTATCGTGGGCTGCTCGGCGTCACGCCGATCTGGTCAGGTCCTCGGCAGGGGGAGCTGCGAGCCCTCATACTTCGGCGGCCGGGCGTAGCCGAGCAGCCAGCCGAAGCGGGGCGACAGGTGCTCCTCGGCGAAGCGGAAGACCCCGTAGTAGACGAAGATTGCGACGGGGGTGAGGACGCCGGTGACGGCGGTCGTGTCCAGGTCGAGGCCATGCCGCAGGGCCACCGCGACGAGCCAGCCGACCGCGGCCGGCACTCCGGTGCGCAAGAGAGACGCGTACAGGTTCATGATGGTTGGCTCCTTGATGGGGATGGAAGGTCAGCCGAAGAGGCGGGCCCAGGTCTGGGGGCCGGCGAAGCCGTCGGCATCGGAACCGCTCCACCCCTGAGCTCGCTGGAAGTCGGCGACGTTCAGACGGTCGGCCTCGCCCCAGTCCCGGGAAGGGCCAACGCGGTAGTGCTTGCCGAACCCGCGGCGGACGAGCTGCTGGCCAAGCAGCAGGATCGACGCGTTCGACTTGCCTGGCCCGAAGGCGCTGCGACCAGGGAAAGGCGGCGCCGGCTTTGATGCATGCCCCGAGCTGGGCCACTTCGGCATGGGCCCGGGGTCGTTGTGCTCGTTCTCGGGCACCTGACCATGCGCGTAGTGGCCGCCGCGGGCCTCCCAGATGCGCTCGCTGCGGTTCGCACTCCAGGTCGGGCTGCCCATCGGCCAGGCGTCGGGAACGCCCCAGCTCCGAGCCCAGGCAATGATCTTGTCGAGGCCCTTCGCCGGGGTGTCGCGAACGGCCGCGTACGACCGCCCGTTCACCCGGCAGTAGGGGAAGAACAGCGTCTCGACCTGGAGGCAGACTCGGCCCGTGCGGTTGGTCCTGGTACCGCCGGCGGAGTCAACGACCGACTTCGACCGGCTGTTGGCCGGGTAGAACTGGGCAGTCCGCCCAGTGAACGGATCCCACAACAGGTGGGGGGCGCAGCTGCTGCCCCCTCCCGTGAAGTACCGGACGAGCTGATCGAAGGGGACGAGATCAGCGGGCTTCTTCGCCGAGGCGTTCTTGTCCCAGGTGATGTGCCAGATCACGCGGGGTGCGTACTGGGTGTCGGTCGGTGCGGTGTCTCCGAGCGGATGACGCTCGGCACCAGGCAGCCAGAGATCCGGCATGAGGCGCGTCCTGCTTCTCCCCCGCGCCTTTAAGTGAATTTACAGTCCGAGCAAGCTGACGGAGATGGCGACGACCACACCAACAATCACCGGCGCGACGAGAGCGGTGAGCGCCAAACGTCGTGCGCTGCGCGTCGCTTCGCGTTCCGCCTCCCAGGTTCGGCCCATGGTCGCGAGCTCGTCCTGGATGGCCTTGATCCGAAGCTCATCGGTGCGTCGATCGGCTTCGTACTGGATCTTCGTAACCATCTCGGCGAGGCGCGCGCCGAGCTCGGCGAAGTCCGAGCGCAGGTCGTCGCGCAGCTGCTGCATGGCTCGCAGCAGCTCCCACGGAGTGGGGTCCTGGTTCGGCGCGGTCACGTGGCTCCTCCGTCAAGGGCCCCACGCCGTAGTTCAGTCTAGGACGCCCTGGTAGGACCCGAGATCTGCTGGCCGTCGCTGTCGCCGAGCAGGGTCTCGATGGGTTGCCCGCACTGCCCGCACTGGCCGCGGTAGATCGGCGGCTCCGGATTCTCGTAGTAGAGCCCCGTGAAGGGGATGTTCTCCGCCGGGCATCCCGGAGTGCGGCAGATCGCGGTCAGTTCGACTGACGGCCACTCGGCGACGTCGCTGGGGTAGGTCATGCCGTTCAGCTCCCGATGATGAGGTACCACACGTTGGTGCTGACGTTGTTGGTGCGGTTCACCCACACGGTCAGTCCGCTCGCGCTGACGTTGGAGGCGCTGCATTCCGCGACGGTGCCGGGCGCGACGGAGTAGGCGGTCACGAAGGCCCGGTGGACGCTTCCGGCGACGTTCAGCCCGCTGACGGTGATGGAGGTGGGGGTGTTCGGAGTGGGCGTGATCGTCACGATGCCGGTGACGATGTTCGGGGCCTTCAGCACCCCGTCAGTGAAGGTCATCTGCCGTGTGCCGCTGTTGACGGTGATTCCGGAGCCCTTGACGATGATTGAGTGGGCTCCTCCCCCAGCCTTGCTGCCACGAGATCCGTAGAGGGTGATCGCTGAGTCGGCGTTCGGACCGCCGTTCTGCACCGTGGCGTGGGCGTAGCCGTCAGTCTGGTCCGACGGTTCGAGCTTGACCGACCCCTGGCCGTCCATGGCCGGGGACCGGAGCGTGATGTCGGCACGCGATCCGCCGACGAGGGGTGAGTCCACGGTGATCTGTGGCTGAAGCCAGCTGCCCATGTCGAGGACTCCTGATCTGACGCGTCCTGGCGCGATCTCGGCTCTGGACCCGGAGTACATCTCCAACGCGGGCTGGCCATCAGAAGACGCCGGGTTCAGCACAAGCCGCGGCCCAGCCGTCGCCGTCTGCACCACGGCACCCGTAACCGTCTTGCCGTTCACCGCGTCCGCGTCGAGGTGTTCCGCCCGCACCGAGCCGGCCGCGATATCCCCTCCATCCGCCAGCCGGGGAGCGGCTACCGCTGCTGTCGACGCGCCGCCCGGTATCCCTGAGGTGTTGACCGCGAGGAGCCTGACCCAGACAGCGTCGTGCCCGTCTATCCCCACCGTCGCGGATGCCCCGGATCCGGCTTCGATGGTCGCTACAGGGTTGCGGACGTCAGGTGCCGCGGTGGCGCTCGGCAGGATGTGGACCTGTACCCGCGCCAGGTCGAGCGGCGCGAAGGCCGCGTCCGTGAAGCCCCCGTCCCAGGTGACCTTGATAGCTGACAGGCCCGCTTCGACGAGCGGTGCGCTGGGCGTGGGCGGCGGTGGGCCGTTCACCGCGGTGACGCCGGTCGTGCCGTCCGGTTGCACACCCACGATTCCCGTCAGCGCGCCGTCTCGGTCGTGGACCTCGATCGCACCGTCCTCAATGGAGGAGTAGGCGAGCCGCGCAGTGCGGGTGGTCCGGGCGAGCTGCCGTTCGAGTGCGGCCACCCGGGCGGCAAGACGTGCTACCTCATTGCTCATGCTCCGCCTCCGTAGGTGAATCGGTCTGCTCGGCGGAGTTGGATCACGGCCTGCTCGCTTTCTCCGGAGCCGGGGTGGATCTGGTAGGAGACGATTCGGGACCACATGTCGTAGTCGGCCCACTCGTCGTGCACGCGCACTCTGACGTCGTCACCGATCTGCCACGCTCCGATAGGCGCGGTCGGGTGGTCACGGACGACGATCTCGGTCACCTCGCCTGTCACCTGCCGCGCGATGCGTTCGGTGCGTGCCCTGGCGGTGAGCCGGTCCTCGCCCTTCTCGGAGGCCACCTCAAGAACGTGCTCCAGGCGCAGGCGGCCGTTTCGAACGGCGTCGATCGCTCGCCGTCGGTTGCGTCCCTCGCCGGCGCCGAGGCCGATCACCACCTGGGCGGCCTCGTCGGCGTCGTACTCCACTGAAACGGGCTTGATGATGTTGACACCGGATGTGAAGGCGAGGTCCGTACGGCGTGTGCCGAGCCGCGGCCATCCGATTCGGATGCGGTGCTGTGGTTTCTCACCAGACCACGCCAGGGTCTCTGTCCATTCGGGCCCGCCCTCAACCTGCACCATGTCGTCAACGACATCGCCAAGCACCGGCGCCTCCCACCAGTCGACGCTGTACCGGTCGGCGGGAGTTCCGACGGTCACCTTCGACGTGGTGTCGTCCACGACGATCCCCAGGTCGCCGTCCGGCTGTTCTTGCAGATAGCGCCACACGTCCCGGATGACGTTGCAAGGGTCCTCGTTGACATATGGCCCACGCCCACCGAGGTTGCCGTGCAGGTCGTGGCGCCGGGCAGCGTAGGAGCCGGGGCCGGCGGCCTCTACCTGGAGTTGGGAGCCCTCGGGGCTGGCACGCCAGACCAATCCACCCCACATCAGACGCCCGTCACGCTCGACGTACAGCCAGGTGTCTCCGGCGTCGACCTGCTCTCGCACGAGAGTCGCAAGCCGTGGTTCGACGGAGCCGGTGAACGTTCCCGCTGCCGACAGCGAGGGGCCGAATTCAACGTCTGTCATGGGCAGATCCCAGGCCAGCACGTCGCCGGTCAAGGCGCGGGCTGTGATGTACCGGTAGGCCATCAGCGAAGGCCCTCACTGAACTCCACGTCCAGGATGATGGACGTGCCGGTGTCGACACTCAGGTTCCCCGTTTCCTGCTTGTACATGAACGTCTGCAGGTAGAGCTTCTGCGTCGTTCCGCGCTGGCTCGCCGAGATGCTGATGTTGTCGGCGATGACGACCGTCTGCCGCCGGACCGAGGTTCCCTGGTTGTCATCGATGAGGGTGTCCTCACCGAAGTCGCTGCCCAGGACAGTCTGCATCTTGGCCCAGATGCTGTTGTCGTACATGCGCAGCCCGGCGATCGTGACAACAACCTTCGCGGACGTGGCCCACACGGGGATCGACACCTGCCAGGAAGCGGCGGTCGGCCAGGTGTGCCACTTTCCGTCCTGGTACTTCAGCTCAGACAGCGACGATGGAAAGGAGGTGTACAGCTTGCGGTCCCTGCGCGGGTTCGCTATTCGCCTCAGGTCCGTGATCATGCTGTCGGTGATGGTGGCCGTGTTCGCCGGAATGTTGACCCGGGCCAGCGGGATGGCCGAATAGCCTGAGGGCACCACCGTCTGTGTGGAAGACACGCCGGGCACCACTTCGTAGTGACCGATCGCGTCCTTCGCCGGGTCGAGGGTGCCCTCGTATTCGGGGTCCTCCACTCTGAGGATCAGCAGGTCGTTCCGGGCGCTGCTGCCGGTGGCTGCTATCGGGACGGTGCTGTCGCCCACGTTGAACAGGGTGTAAGAACCCTGGGACTTTGAGGTAGCGCCGGTGATGATCGCCGCTCCGTCGCCCACCCGGACTCCAGAGCTCGGCGTGACCAGTTGCCTCACCTTCAGGTCGTCGCCCTCGATGACGCCTTCGGAGGCACGGGCGAGGTTGCGGGCCATCATGCGCATCACCCGCGCCGAATGGGTGGCGCCGTTCACCATCAGGGGCGGCTGGATGAGAGCCATGTCGTGCGTCTCCTAAAGAGCGGTGTAGGCGTCGCGCCAGGCGACGATCAAGCGGGTGGAGTTGGTGTAGTCACTGCCGGTCCACGTGATTTCGCAGCGGCCGGCAGGCAGCCGGAACAGGTCCAGGCGTGAGGAGCGGGTGAGTGCGAACGAAGCGTTCGCACCGTCGTGGAGCACCCACCGCGTCCCAGGGCGCGTCTCGATGCGCAGCGACTCCCCAGCCTTGATCGAGTAATCGAGTGCGATCGTGCGGCCCGTCTGCTCGCAGACGATGCGGGGGTTGCTCACCGGGCCCTGGATCTCCAGTGCCGGCCAGGCCGGTAGGTCACCGTCGTTGAACGCCCATCCGGTGCGCAGCTCGGGGTCCACGACGCCTGTGGTGATCGGTGCGACGAGCGGAGCCTTGAAGCCCATAAGGGTCGTGGAGATCGACAGCGGGAGGGAAAGCGTCTGCTCCGGCTCGCCGTGCCAGCGCGGATCGGTCGCGGCGAACTCCAACGTCACCGGGATCCACCCGAAGTTGACCTTGCTCATGCTGGCCGTCTCCACCCTGCGCACACGCCCGTACAGGCGACGTGCGCTGTCTCGGCCCGGCCAGCGCATCCGCAGCACGGCCAAGTCTCCGGCGTCCTGGCGAATGGACGGGCTGGACGCGGCCCGATGCAGCGCGGCCAGAGCATCTGTGGCGGCGGCCGGGTCTCCAGGGGCGGTGATACCTACTTCGAGCGTCACCACGCGCGGCTGGTAGTAGTCCGCGCCCGGGAACGCGCCGTCATCGCCGGGCAGCTCAACGTCCTGGGTGCGCAGTTCGGGGGTGCCGAGCCCGCTGACCTCCGAGATCCGGTACGGCGTTCCGGGCCCCATGAGGACGCCGGCGAAGTCCACTTGCCAGTCCTTGGCGAGGGAGTCCATCAGATCCGCCCTCCCCGCTGGGCATTGCGGAGTCTGCGGTTGATCTCAGCCGCGACCGTGCGCGCGGAGCCCTCGGTGGCGGTCCCGTTCACAGTGATCGGCATTGAGCCGACCAGCGCCGCGGGCCGTTCGTCTCGCACTACGACCACCTGCACCCCCTGGGCGGGGCGTGCGTCGACCAGGCGGGTGGGCCCGCTCACTCCGCTGGGCGTGAGCCGGTAGCCGAAGCGCCCGGCCACGTCGCGCAGGACGGCAGTCGCCGATCCCCGCTGCGCGGCACCGAGCGGGATGAACGCCTCGCCGCGCGTCTCCGGTTCGGCGAACTTGATCAGTCCGCCGGATGTGGCGTAGAGACCAGGCGTGAGAATGCCGCCGGTCGCGTACGACAGTCCCTTGTTTGCGCGGGTCAAGTCACTGAGGAACTTGGCACCTTTCAAGCCGAGCGCGCTCTTCAGCCGGGAAAGGCCCAGATTTGCGATCTCGATGATGTGGTCCTCATCGAGTCCCGTGGCCTCGGCTACCGCATGCAGCCCGGTCGTCTTGCTCTTGACCGCGCCGATGATGGCCACCAGGTCCGGCAGGCCATCACCGGGCACGGTCTTCATCGCGCCGCGGGCGGCGTCGTTTGCCGCCTTCGCCTTCTTCCTGTCCTTCACCGCCTGGACAGCGAGATCGGCGGCGTCCTGGTCGCCCTGCTCAGCCAGGTGCTTGGCCAGGTCGCCGAAGCCGCCGACTGCCAGCTTCGCGAGGTTCTGCTCGAAGACGCTTTGGTCCTTGACGGCTTGGCGGAGCTGCCCGGTGTACTCACCGAGGCTCGCCTTGGACACGGTCGCCAGATCGCGAAGGTCCTTCGCCATGGACCGCAGGTACTTCGAGCTGCCGGTCGCCATCTTGTGGGTGAGCGAGACACCTTCCTCACCCATCTCCGCCAGGGCAGCTGCGACGTCCTGTCCGGCTCGGCGCGCCACGGTGTCCAGGTCGTGCCGCCACCGCTTGGCCGTCGAGACCGAGGAGTGGAGCTTCTTGGCGAAAAGGGTGAGGCTGAAGCGCCCCTTCTTGTCCTGCGAATCGCCTGCGATCCCGGACAGGGAGTACAACGTCGGCAGCCGGTACGCGAATCCCGACAGGCCGCCGTCGGCGTGGTAGCTGACTTCGCCTCCGAATCGGCGGGCGACCTCTTCGAGGATGCGCTTGGACCTGGCCCGCTTGGCGCCAGCCAGGGGTATATAAGCCTCGCCATGCGTTTCCGGCTCAGCCCATACACGCCACGCTCCCCCTGGCGCTATCTGTGCTGTGTGTTCCTCACGGTGCCGGACCCCTCCCTGGGCGTAGAACTCAAGCAGCCCTCCGTCGGCCTGCCTCTTGGGGGCCTGGATCAAGTCGGGCACACCATTGGCATCTCGGTCCCACGAGCTGCCCTGGATCTTCGCGTAGAAGGGGATGGTGACCGCGGCCGGCTTGTTGACGCTAACCGTGATCGTCTTTGTGCCGGGTATTCGCCCCACGGAGGCGCCGATGCCATCGAGCTGCGATTGCACCGCGGCCATGTCGCCGGACAGCAGGGCGCTCGTGAGCGCGGTCGCCGCTTCCGTTCCCTTCGTCTGCGACACCGCGACGATCAGGCTGAGCATCCCGGACCACTCGCTGTTCGACTGAGCGCCGGCCTTCTTGAACGCGCCAACGACTCCGGCCAGGTCGGGTGCCTTGATCGGCATGTCGGCGCCGTACAGGTAGCTCAGCTGGCTGCGGATCTGCTCGACGTCGCCCTTCAGGAATGACTGCGCCAGCGAAGTCGAGGCTTCCTTGCCGTACCGGGCGGACACATCTGCCAGGAGCTTCATGCCCTGTTCGAGCTGTGCAGAGGCGGCCTTGGGGAGCCGCTTGGCGGCGGCCGACATATCGGCGACGGCCATGTCCCTCATGACCCGTGCGAGCTTGCCGGGGTCGTTCGTGGCCGCAGCATTCGCCCAGGCGCGCGCGACCTTCTTTCCGTACTTCGCCGAGATCGCGGGCAGCTGCTCCAGGCCGGCGCGGAAGGCGGGGGTGGAGCGGGCCGACGACTCGCGGATGATTGATTCGAGCTCGTCGGCGACCTTGCCCTTGCCCTTCTCAAGCTGATTCACAAGCTCGTCGAGGATCGGGGCGGAGTCCGGGCCCAGTTTCACGAAGTGGTCGGCAAGATCCAGTCGTCCTTCGGCCGCCAGCAGGCCCAGGTTCTTCTGGAAGTCGCGCTGCGCCTTGAGCTGTTTGCGCAGCTCTTCGACGTAGTCGGCGAGCGATGCCTTGGAGGCGTCAGCGGAGCGTCCGGCCTTCCGGTTGGCTTCGGCGACTCGGTCCTGGGCGGCCTTCCATGCCTTCGCCGGGTCGACGATCGAGGCGAGGGCCTTGCCCATCGCTTCCATCTCGTCGGTGTACTGGGGCGCCCCGTTCTTGTCTGTCGGCAGGGACTGGGTGATGTCCCAGGCCCCGATGGCGTCACGCCGGTTTGCTTTGATCTTGTTGTTGACGATGGCCATGTTGGCGGCAAGCTCGTTCTCTTTCTTGACCGCGTCTGACCAGATCTTGTGCTGCTTGTCGAGGACCTTCTTGGCCCGGTCGAAGCTGACGTCGTAGGTGTAGACGCCGCCACCCATCTCCCACGAGGCGTCCTTGCCTCGTTGCAGCTCCTCTCGAAGGCTCCGGAGCTTTTCGCCGCCGGAGGTGATGGCGTCGATTGCTGTCGTCACGTCGACGCCGGCGTCCTTGAGTTTCTTGACGTCATCGCTGTTGGTGAGCTGTTCGGTGAGGGTCCGTAGTCCTGCTCCGTGCTCGCCCTCATCTCGCTCCTTGCGGAGCGCGTCGACCAGTTCCTCTGTCGCCGCCTTGGCCTTCTGCTTGCTGGCCGAGTACGCCGCGTAGATGCCGATGCCGACTGCCAGCAGAGCGGTGAGCCCCGCGACGGCGATCCCGGCGCCGCTGAGGACGGCCGGCAGCGCCGCTCCGCCTGCGCGCGCCGCAGCAAGCTCTGTCCGGAACACGGTGAGCTGCGCGCCGAACTTCAAGAACGCGGCCTTCCCCAGCAACGCGGCGGCCGAGACCGCGATCAAGATGCCCATCAGCGACTTCACCGGTCCAGGCAGGTCGTTGATCGCGCCGGCCAGCACGTTCAGGTACTCCCCGACGCCCTGCAGAGCAGGCAGCAGCACCCGCGCCATGTCGATGCCGAGGGCCTGCGCCTGGTTCTGGAACTGCGACCACTGGCCGGCGGTGGTGTCCATTTGGATCGCGTACGCCTTCTGGGTCGCCCCCGCTCGCTCGACCTCTTGGCTGATGCCCTGGTAGGTGGCGGCGTAGTTCTTGCCGTCCGCCGCGGAGAGCGCCAGCGCGGCACGCACTGCGCGAATGTCGGTCAGGAGAGGAACCAGCTTTTCGGCACTGCCGCCAGTAGCAGTACGGATCTTCTGCATGACGACGTACAGGCCGTCCTGCTTGAGGGCAGCTGCCGCCGACTCGTAGCCGAAGCCCTTGATCATCGCTGTCAGGTCTTGGGTGGGCTTCATCATGCGGGTGATCAGCATGTTCAGCGCGGTCACGCTCTCCGCCGCCGGGATGCCCGACAGGGTCACCGCCGCAAGTGCTGCGCTGATGTCCTCGAACTTGATGTCCGCCGCGGCGGCCATCGGCACCACGTCGCCGAGCTGCTGAGCCAGCTCCTCGAAGCTCACGACGCCGTAGTTGACCGTCTGGAACATCGTGTCCATGACGTCGCTGGCCTGCGAAGCGTCCATGCCGTACGCCTTCATGACGCCGAGCAGGGCGCGGGCGGACGTCTCGGTCGTGGTCAGGCCGGCCGCAGCTCCGCGAGCCGCCACACGAAGGATCGTCATTGCGTCCGCGCCGTCGAAACCGGTTGAGACGACCTGGTACAGGCCCTCGGCCAGTTGGTCGGCGGACTGCGGGAGCTGGGTGCTGAGCTCGACGATCTGGTCGGTGAAGCGGCTGACGTTGGTGGAGTTGATCTCCTTCGAGATCGTCATCACGTTCGCCATGTGCTTCTCAAGCTCGATGGCGCTGCGCACGCCCATGACGAATGCTCCGCCAAGGGCGGCGCCCATGACGGTGAACCCGGTAGCCATCGCCCGGCGGGTCCGATCCGACCTTGCAGCGAGCTGGTTGAGATCACCGTCGAGTCGCCGGACCTGTCCGCCGAACGCTGTCACCTGGCCTGCGGCAGTCCGCAGGCCCCCGACCAGACCGGATACACCGGCCTGGACCTGGACGTAGAGGGTGTAGGCCCCAGCCACTGGCTATGCCTTCTTTCTGGGCCGTAGCCCGACCTTCACCCCACGCCCCTCCGGACCCTCCGGGACCTGCTCCTGCTCCATGGCGATCAGCTCGCAGCCGACGCACCGGTGCGTCTCGGTGACGTACGCGAAGCGGTCGCCACCCGCCTGCTCGTCCCACTCCTCCGGCCTGGTCCCGCACGAGTCGCACACCGTTCGCGAGTAGGCGAGGTAGGCAATGGCCTTTGCACGGTCGAGCGCCGACCAACGCCCGTCTCCCGCCCCGGTGAACTGGCTGTGCGGGATCCCGTACGAGGCGCAGACCTCCATCTCTGCGCGGAAGCCTGGGTCGGAGGTCAGCCTTTTCCCAGGTCCGCCCTCAGCGTCTGATTGACCAGCAGGGCGCTGGTGAAAAGGGCTTTCGCCTCAGAGTCCGGCCATGCGTCGAGGAGTTCTTGCGCCTCCTGCTCGCTCATCCCGGGGACCTCTGCCCCTGACTGGTCCCGCTCGATGTGGCACGAAGCGATGAGGGCAGCCGGGTAGGTCTCGACGTTGTACTCCATGCCCTGATCCGCCTGCGCCTCCGTCGGCGGGTGATCACGCAGGAGCTGTTCCCAGGCAGGCCGCGGCAGAGCGCGGAAGGTCAGGACGACCGTCGCGTCTTCCAGGACACGTTCGGCGGCGTCGAGTCGAAGCTGCGCGGCGACCACGTCCGGGCGGGCGAGCATCCACTCCTCGCGGTCGGCCTCGGCGATGCCCTGCTCGACGGACTCAGCGCGGGCGGTGGTGCGGGCTTTCGCCAGCTCCAGGGCGGCGTCGGTGGCGTTCTTCTTCGCCTCGTCGTCGTCGCAAAGCCGCAGGCTGCGCTCTGGCAGCTTGCGTGCCTTGAGCCGGGCCATCTTGGCGGACCAGTGGGCGTCCCGGGCGACTGCGGCGGCGGGCGGTTCGGTGATAACGGTGGTCATGCGGCACCCCCGGTCAGACGGTCTTCGCCGGCACGGCGGCGTCGAGGACCGGTTCGTCGGTGATGCCGAAGGTGACCTTGAACTTGGCGGGCTCGCTGGCCGTGGAGTACGACGGGCTGCGGCTGCCGACGCGGACGGGGAACACGTCCATCGACTTGGACTGCGGCACATCTCCCTTGCGCAGGATGACGATGAAGCCAATGACGCCCTTGGAGAGCAGGGTCTCGATGGTGTCGCTGACCTTGTCCTCGTAGAAGGTCAGCGAGCTGTTGTCGGCCTTGTCCTCACCGGGAATGGTGGTGGCGAACGTCGACCCCATGTCCGGGGTGTCGATGGGGGTGTTCTCCAGCGACCAGCCTTCGACGTCGGAGATGGTGTCCGACAGGTTGGTGGCGTTGGCGGGCGCCAGCTCGGCGCGCGTGGGGATGTTGTCGTCGGAGGCGATCTTCTGCAGGAAGTAGAAGAGGGTGGTGCCTCGGCGCATGAAACGCTGCTGCGTGGTGGACACGCGACTCTCACTCTCCGGGGACGCTGACGGCTCCGGAATGCGGCAGGCCCGTCCCCAACAGATCAAGCTGGGAGTCGGCCCGTACCGAGTAGTCGGGCGTCCGCGATGGGCCTCCGCGGTGAGGTGAGTCGGTTAGCTACTGAGGGTGGTGACCTCGATGGCGAACCGCTGAACGTAACTGTATACGCCGCTGGCGACAGCCACGCCTTCTTCTTTGTCCAGCTCACGGGACATGACCGCGTAGCCGGTGGCAACGATCGGGTAGGTGTAGCCGAGCGGAGTGCGAGCCAGCATGCCCGATCGGACCTTGTCAGCCATCCACTCGGCCTGCTCGGCCGTCGTCGCAACTGACGTGATCTGGTAGACGATTCGGGCGTCTGCGCTTGCGTCGCCGAAGGGCGGGCCGTCGCTCGTGGAGCCGACGGGATACAGCACGCAGTACGGCGTCGCGGCTCCCGTCGGCAGGCTGCTTGCTGTGGGTGCCGTTCCGTATCCACAGGATCGTCCCGTCGCGGTGCCGAGCATCGTCTGAACAGCGAGGCTGAGCACCCGTCCGGATACGGCCATCAGTCACCCACCGCCGCTCCGACAGCTGCCAGGAACGCGGGCCGGATCTGCTCGACGGCCGGTCCCACATGGGGAAACGGCGGCTGGTTGTAGATCCGCCCGAGACTGTCTGCTCCGACGAAGCCGTACTCCAGGCGCCGGCTCTGCGGCTTGTTGGTGCCGACGATCGCCTCAACGTTCAGGCCGCTGGTGCTGAACTCGTGGGTCCATGAGCGACGGTAGTCGCCTGTCGGCGCGTTCGGTCCCGGTCTGCCGCTGGCATTGGCCTTGATCGCCGTCTCCAGCAGCATGGCGTAGTGCTGCACAACGCTGGCCACCGCCGGGAGCGCGGCTGCCGCGCGAGCATTCAACCGTGCCGCGATCTGGGGCGCGTTGCTGTAGGCCCCTGCCAACGGGTGGGCGTTCGGGTGCGGATTCTGCGGGGAGGCCATCAGTTCGTCTCCGGGTTCGGGTCGAACTCTCCCCGCGCCCACTGCTGGAGCTGTGCGAGCACCGCCTTGGTGAATCCGTACTGGCCGCCTTCGAGGTCAGGGCGGGCGAGGGCCGCCTTCTCCAGAAGTCCTGCGTCCATAGCCGAAAGGAATGCAGCTGCCGCAGGTCCCGGTTCGTGGGGGACGCCGACCGCGACTCGGGCGAAGCCGTCGAAGTCTGAGCCGGACTTTCCCCTTGCAAGTTGGATGACCAAGTCGGCTGGCTGACCCGCCAGTTGATGAATGGTGTAGCCGGAAACGACTCGCGAATAGTCGACTCCGCCTATCTGTATCGACGCCTTGGTTCCGTCCGTCGTGACCCTCACCTGCTGAAGGCAGGCGGCCGAAGTGTCCGTGATCTCCATACGTCGAGCGTAAGCCGGTTCTCGGACACTCCGATTCGCCTTAGAGCCTGTCCGATGGGTCAGCCACACCGGCCTACGGACGGGACTGAAAGCCCACCGCGTTAAAGCAGCCCGCTGCTGCTCGCTCCTTAGAAAGCCGAGTTGTCAGCAGGACGAGCCCACGCCGTCGAACTGCGCACCCGGGTTGCCCTCCCCATTGAGCGCGTTACCCAACAGACCGTTGAGGAGCCCGACCTGGCCCAGAATATCGATGTTCAGGTCGTGCGTCTTGCACCAGTGGCCGTGGCGATTGTTGAGCTTGCCGCCGCCCAAGCCGTCATCAGCAAAGGCACCGCCTGCGGCTCCGATCATGGCAACTACAGCCAGGGCAGACGCGGCGACAGCAGTATGGATGCGCATGTTCACTCCCATGTGACAGTCCCGACCCGGCGGTGTCGCCGAGGGCGGCGGCCCGGAGAGTGCCGCCGTACGGGTGAAGATCTCCGACGCAATCGGCCGCAAACGACGGCGAAGCCTGGTTCCCCCGAACTAGCTAAATCCTCCAGCGCGTCGAATGAAAGGGACCAGGTCACTGACAGCACCCGTCGGACAGGCTCTAGGACGGCGGGGTGATCTCGTCCAGTCGCGTCACACGGACAAGTTCGACGGTTGATGCCTCTGCCGGGTCGAGAACCTGCCAGACACGGCCGCCGGTCGCCGCACTGCCCGAATGCGCGACGGTCACCTCAACTCGGTCGTACCGGGCTGGCACCGGTGCGCCGAGAGGGGTCAACAACCGGTACCAGGACACCGTGTCGTCGAGCCACTGCTTCCCGATGATCCCCTCGGCGGTGACCTGACCGTGCCCGGACAGCATGGCGCCGGGCCCCTCATAGACCAGGTCGGCGGGCACCTCCCCGAGAAGCCCGGTGTCGGGGTCGAGCGCCGGCGTACCCGTCGGCCTGGTCACGCGCACCGTGTCCAAAAGGAGCTTGGCTTCCAGCTCCTTGCGAATCTCCTCCGGATCAATGGCGGTGGTCACGCCACCGTTCCCGACTTCTGGGTGTTCTGGTCAACCCACGTCGTCCGAACGACGCTCAGGGTAGAGGTCTCCCCGATGTCGATCACTCGCCATGTCCGACCGATGGCCGACTCGTCTTCGGCTTGCACGACGGTCACGGTGTCCTCGCGGGAGGCGACCGGTGCCGACAACGGAGTCAGCAGTCGGTACCGGGACGGGGTGTCGTCCACGTACGCCTGCCCGGCGAGGTGCAGGACAACGGAGGGCCCGCCAGTGGGGAAGATCGCGCCTGGGCCTTCGTAGATGGTGACGGGCGGACCGGGCTCGTACTGCCCTGTGTCCGGGTTGAAGATCGGCTCGCCAGGCCGGTAGATACGGATCTTGTCGGTGAGGATCTTCTTCTCAACGATCGCGCTGACGGCCCCCAGAGTCAGCCCTTCAGTAGGCACGCTCATGCATTCGAGCGTAGCCGCGCCCGCCGACAGCCCGGAATCTGTGCCCGGGGTGGTGAAGTCGGCCCGTCCCCACCACGACGTCAGGCACTAGCGGAAGGTGCTGCAGCGCACACGCGGGTGATCACAGACTCGCTGGTGTTGAGGGCGGTGAACAGGTCCCCTCGCAGGTCTTCGGGAATGGCGCCGGAGCCCAAAGCACACCCCTCGACGATTCTCTGAAGACGGTCTGCCTGCTGGGCGGTCATGTACTCGTGGCAACCAGGGTGAGACAGCACATCGCGAGCTGCGTAGCCGTCGCCTACCGCGACGGTCTCCTCGACGAGATCTGTGGCAATACGGCTGGCAATCCCCGGACCCTGTCCACCAGCAAGGTCGATGGCGGACAGCCCCAGCCGTGTGAGGAACACCGCCAGGCCAGCACTTCGCTCCAGGGAACGGTAGAGATCCACCAAGTCGTCGAGAGCAGTGTCGACCGGCAGGTTCGCCGTCCGCCTGCACAGCACCGTAAGAAGTGCTGCAATCGCGCTCTCCCACGCCTCACCAGGAACGGTGCCACTCAGCAGGACCTCAGCCCGTTCGATGTCTCCCGCCGTGATGTGGGCTATGACGGCAACCTGGCGGCCGTCAAGCATCCTGCTGCCGATGCCCTTGTGCCGCTGGACCTGGGCATGTGCCTCCGCCCACATGTCGGCGCTGGCCAGGGCGCGCGTACCGTCGGCCAGCAGTACGGTCCACAGCCATTGATGCAGCTTGCGGCGGTCCTCGTTCGCCCCGGTGACGCGCTCAAAGGACACCTCGTTCCCGTCGATCGTGACGGCCGTGCCGGACGTCACCGCTCGGTACATCGAGTCGAGAAGAGCAAAGCCACCGCCTCCGTCGCCGGAACGGATCAGCAGCCGCGCGAGGTTGACCAGGGGCTCCAGGCTGAACCGGGCGACCTGCGCGCCCAGGGGCTGGGTGCGCAGGTACGCCACGGCGTGACGCCAGCACAGAGTTCGGGCCAGGTCCGGAACGGCACAGTCGCTGGCGAGCAGGGCCGCCTTGTTGAAGGCGGCAGATGCTGGGGCCAGCCGGCCGGTGCGCTCGGCCTCCCGTGCAAGGCCGCCGATCTCCTGAACTCGATCAACGAGGGGCGAACAGGCAGGCCGAGGCCGGGCGACCAGCGGAAAACGCCGCACTATCTGGCTGGCGTCCATCTCACTGCCACTCGATGACGATCCGGTTGAGGGCATTGTCGAACGCGAATCGTCCCGGCGCCGAGGCCGGCGGTGCACCATCGAGATTCTGGACTTCGAAGGCCACGTTGCGCTCGCGGAAACCGCGATTCCATACGCCCATCTCTTCGGCCACCCGATCGGCGAGCTCCTTGCCTGCCGGACCGTGGCCGATGGCTCCCGCCTCGTACAACTGCCCGCCGTCCTCGGCAAGACCAGCCTTCCGCAGCGTGAGGTAGGCGAAGCTGCTTTGTTCCGCCACCGCCATGGGCCGGAACCCGTCGGCCAGGTTGCTGGCCCCGGCGCCGTTACGATCGACTTCCATCCGGCTGAGGGCGTTGTCCAGGCTGCACGACAGCCAGAGCCACATGTACTCCGGCGACTCAGACCCCCGGAACGTCACGCCCGACCACGCTTCGGTTCCCGGCTGGTCGAGCACGCCGCGCAGCGCCTCGTCCGCCTTCTGCTCCTGGTTGAACTGGAGCTTGACTGCGCCGTCGTCGGTCAGTGCGACAAGGCGCCGCGGGTCATCAGCTACCCCTGCCCGCAGCGGCATGAACGTGCACATCGCACTGCGGACGCTACGCCAGCGGCCATCTGCGTCCCGCTCGAAGGCGACAGCACGCGAGACGCTGCCCCGCAGCCGGAGAGGCACGACGAGGCGGCCGTCGGGCGCGAGCTGGTCGAGCCAGGCCGACGGGATCCCGTGAGCACCAACGGTCGCGACGATCCGGTCGTAGGGAGCGCCCTCCAGGTGGCCGACCGCGCCGTCTCCGAGGATTACGGTCACGACGTCGGCGAATCCGGCTTCTTCGACGGCCGCTTGGGCGTTGTCCACGAGGTCCTGGTCCACGTCGATCGTGTATACGTGCCCCTCTTCACCGACCAGACGTCCCATGGTCGAGGCGAACAGGCCGCTGCCGGCACCGCCTTCCAGGATCCTCATGCCCGGCTTTGCTTCGGTGAGTTCCAGCATGAGGGCGTTGACCGACGGCTGGGAGACGGCGCTGATGGACGCACCGGAGCTGTCGAACTTGGTGTGGACCGGGGTGTCGGCGTACGCCTCTTCGAGGGTGGCGCCAGGCTTCGACTGGCGTACGAACACGTGTCGAGGTACTGCCCGAAGAGCGGCTTCGATGTCGTCGCTGTGCACGCGTCCATCGGCCTTGAGCTGGTCGACCAGCTTGTTGCGGAGGTTCTCGGCAGCGGTGTTGTCGTTGATCGTGTCGGTATCCACGCCGGTGAGGCTAGTGGCATCAGCGGCCGTGCCTGATGCAGACGCGGCGGATTCGCTCGTTCCCATGACTACCTCTTTCGCCAGGTTTGACAAGGTGCTTTGGTCCTCACTGCTGAGGCCCAATCGGTTCCAGTGGAAGATCAGGTGGTGGGCGAGTACCGCTCGAAATCCGCGTTCCAGCCGTCCAAGGCGGTGGAGGCGAGCGAGCCGCTGCCCTGCCCACTCGAACGTGGCAAGCCAGTCGGCCAGTCCCGTCAACGAGCCTCCGTCGACGAGCCTGCTGGTGGCGCTGACATCGACGGTCATGAGCTGTCGCACAGCCTTCGCGGCCCGGTCGGACACGGGCGCGACCGCCGTGCCTTGTCGCTCAGCGGCCACCCTCGCCCATACGTCGCCCTGCTCGAAACGATCCAGGCCCGCGGAGCGCATGAGAACGCTGAACAGCAAGATCGCCAGCTCGCGCCGTCCCAGGCCCGGCGCCTCGGGGACTTCCCGCACAGCGGCGGCGAATTCGAGGATGTGGCGACTGTCGTGGTGAAACAGCTCGTGGGCCAGCTTCATCCCGGCGGCGCCACCGAATGCCACCGCCTCCGGCTCGTAGATCCCCACCGTCCACTCGCTGACTAAGCCCTCGGCCCGCAGGCGTTCCAAGAGGCTGTCCAGGCGTGTGGAAGCCCGATCGTCAGTGGGCTCATACCGGATCCGCCAGCACGGGAATTTGCGCAGGAACGACCACTGCACGATCTCGCCCTCCGCTGCACCGACCTCAAGCTCGGGCAGAAGGTGTTCGGCGGCGAGCTGTTCAGAGTCCGGCCAGGTGGCGAACTGGACGAGGCGCTGCGGCCACTCGTCAGGTGCCATATTCACTGTTGCCTCTCTTCGTACGGGTCAGTTGATCAAGAAGCATGTGTCCCAGCCGGATATGGGGGGCGTGCCTGTCTGCGTCGCGTGCAGAGCGAGAGCCACGCCGGCTGCGCCTTCGAGCAGTCCGATGTCGCCGGGCCCGTTCGGCGGCCGAAGAAGCGATGTGGCCAGAGCAACTGGCTCGACGTGTGTGATGGGAGCGAGCAGGCGAGGCAGCTGCTCGGCGAGGACGGGCTTGATCGCGTCCGCCGCCATGCTCCGCGTGATGTGCGCCAGCCCCGCAAATCCGTGACAGATGGAGTGATCTCCGGTCGCTTGCAGCTGTTCCGGATCTGTCATCGCGTGTGCCATGGCGCTCTCGGCCATCTGTTGCCGCTCTGTGTCGCCCGTCGCGATTCCAGCGAGTTGCAAAGCTCGGGCGATGCCCGCTGTTCCGTAGCACCAGCTCGGGCGTGAGGGGCCGTTGCCGGCATCGCCGTAGCGAAGCTGCTCTCGGGTGATCCAGTAGGGCCACCAGGGTCCGGCCGGTCCGTCCTGACGCCATCGATCCAGCCATGCGCAGATCCGGCTGATTGCCTCGGCCTGTCCGTCGACAGTGACACCGCGCCGTGCGGCAATCGACAGAAGAGCCAGTGGGCCACCGATGCCGTGTGCTACCCCCGTGTTGGCGTGGCCTTGAGGGAATTCCGGTGACGGCTTGCCGGAGGGGGCCAGGTCGCACCACCAACCGGGTACGAGCTCGCCGGAGCTTTCGATCGGTTCGGTGAGCCGGACCAGGTAGGAAAGGACAGCTCGGGTCAGGTCGACTTGGCCCTCGCGCCTGAGCAGAAGAGCACCGAGGCCGCTCAGGCCGCGGATGGTGTCGAACTCCGCCAGCGCGGGCAGCTGCCCACGGTCCATTCGGAGATGTGCACGCTCCAGCCGGTGACGCGTCATGTTCTCGATGTGCCGGTCGAGGGTGTCCAGGGCGCGGGCATACCGCTCGGGCCGGTCTGCCGCCGCGGCGTTCAGAGCGAAGGCGAGCGCGGGGGCGCCGTAGTAGAGGTGACCGTCCACGCCGCCGACGGCTGGGGCTTCAGCGGCGCAGGTGAGCCAGTCGTGAGCGAGCTTCCACGACGCGATGCCGGAGCGGGCCCGCTCGACGTGTAAGAGAGCGACGCCTGCGGCGCCGTACGCCAGAGACTGCGGAAACCAGCCCTGTGTGAGTTCAAGCCCGCGCACATCGGCCGGTGAAGCCAAGCGATCGGCGATGGCGTCGGCTGCTGCCTGCACCCTGAGGTCTGACGTCTCGCTCATGAATGCCGCGCTTTCCAGGCGAGCGCAGCGGCCCGAGCCAGCCTCAGGCAGGTGCGCTCGTCGTCTTTGTCGATGCCGGCGGCTCGGATGTGGTGGCCATGGAGGAGCGAATCAAGGATGGTGTCGGGGTTCACGTCCTCGGCCTGGCGCAATAGCTCCCGATACTGGCCCAGGGCACGGTCGCGGGCTGCCCACTGGGCGTACATCGTCTCTCCACCGGGGGCTGCACGGAGCCCGGCCCAGTTGTCCGAGGGATCAGCCAGCCGTACCGCCTCTGCGAGCACGTGTCGATCCAGCGGTTCGGAAGCGTGAATCTTGCCGTACCTGATCATCCAGTCCATGCCCTCGCGCGAGCCGCCGGAGAAGGCCACCGCAATGGCTATGAGGTTGCTGGCTGCGAGGACCTGCGGGTGGGGGCCGCCTGGTAGGGCGAACTGTTGGGCAAGGCAGCGTGAGTCGGCGGCGAAGACGGCCTCGACGGCTTGCATGGCTGCCCCGCGTCCCCACCTTCCGGTCTCGGGGTAGGAGGTGGCGAATTGCAGGTCGCTGAGCAAGCCGTCCTCACGAAGACCATCCGCCCACCTGCTGATCCACGCGGCGGCCTGACCGAAGGCTGCGGGGTCAGGAAGAGCAACCCTCAGGCGAATGTGCGGGCGCGGGTCGCGGTACCGCATGTACCACCATGCTGGCGGCTGGTCCCATTGCGCGAGGAGCTGCGGGAGGTAGTGGCCCAGGATCTCTGGCTGCCGCTCGTTGTGCCCGTACAGCTTGGCCATAAGCCATTCGGATCCGCCGGGCAGGCGCCCGTGGCCACGTCCAATGAGGCGGGAAGCGGAGACAGCTGGTGCGGCGGGCCACTGCGGGGGAACGGCTGCCGTCATCGGAACGGTGATCTCGTGGGCATGGCCACTGAACCAGGTGCTGGTGCCCTGGGGGGCTTCGGCGAGCACCGCGCGCTCGGAAACGTCCAGGTGCGAGCGCAGGAGTTCGAGGTGTGCGCTGTGCCCGAGGTCCAAGTGCAGAAGTCGGTCGCCCTCGGTCAGGTAGACCGACTTCGGGAGCCGGCGTTGCTCTGCCCACCTTTGCAGCTCCTCGCGCCACTCTTTCCACGGAGCAGCGCGGCTGGGCAGTTCGGAGCGCGTCAGTCGCCACCTGGCCGGCGAGAGGACCGTTCGGCCGTAGCGCAGGCGCGGAAGGAACGGGAGCCGATCAGCAATTCCCCACGTGAAGCCGGTGACGACGGCGGCCTGCGCTTTGCCGATCTCGCTGAGGAACCGGGCCAAGGGCGGGGTGTGTGTTCGCAGGTCGAGAGCGTGTAGTGCGTAGGCGTCCACTCGGGCCTTTCGGGATACCGAAGCCAGGTAGAGGCGACGTCGGTCGCAGCCCACTGCGAGATCGCTCAGCGGAATCACGCTCGGGCCGGCTGGTCGGTGTTCCGCCACGCTGATGATCTCGGGGGCCAATGCGGGCGCGCGGGTTACGTGGGCGTCGCTCGGGTCGAGCGGTGCAAAGGAGAGCTGGGCCAGCCGCGTACCGGGATCGGTCGTCGGCAGTTGCGCGATTTCACGGGCTGCTCGGGCTCGATCAGATTCGTCCAGCAAACCGATGAAGCGACCGGACAGGGTACCGACGCCGCGGGAGGCACTGATGACAGAGAGCGTGAAGTCGCCGCTGTCGAGTGCGTGGACCGACTCGGCGTGAAGTTGGAACCGCAGCTCGAAGTGAGGAGGGATCTGCAGCCTCTTTCGGTCCCCAAGCTGTAGCTCGGTGATCGTTTGCTCATCGAGCTGGACCTCGTCGCGACCGTCGAGCGCGGCGCTTTGGGCCAGGGCAAGAAGCTGGTGGTCGCGCGTGCTCGCCAGCCCTTCCGGCTCGGGCTCTCCATCGAGGTATCCAGCGGGGAACCCAAGACCGATGTCGGGGTCAACGACGTCCCGGAGCGGGACGAGGGAGCCGATGCCGTACCGCTCAAAGAATCTGTTGTGGTATTCCTTCCACGCCGCAGTGCCGAACGGCCAGGCAGTCAGCTGCGCCAATGCCGTCGCTGCCGATTCGGCTTCACGGCGAACCTCCCGCGGGAGGGTGAGTGAGCAGTCCACGCGCAGGTCCACCGCCAGGGGCTGAGAGGCGACGGCGCTCACGTCCGTCATCAGGCCCCGCAGCTCGGCGCGCAGACACCGGCTGGCGGGACCGGTGCCTACCTGGCTGTGCTCGTTCATGCGACGGCGAACAGAGCGGAGACGACCAACGATCTCACTGGCCTCAGGCACGTCTTCGATACGGGCCGCTTCCACCTGATCCATGAGGTGAGCGAAGGCGTCGAACGTGGTCGACGGCGCATGGAGGCTGGTGATCAGGGCTCCGTGTTCCACCAAGGTCTCGATGAGGGGAGCAATCTTGCCTGCTGCCTTGGGGAACTCGGCGGCCACCTTCTCCACCAGCTCGTCGTAGCGGACCGGCGCTCGGGCAGCTTCGACCGCTACCCGGACTGGTGCGGTGTACCTCAGGCGCGCCTCGGCCACGGCACCACCTTCCACGGGGCGACGCCGGGGCGGGTATGGAACGACCAGCCGGTTGCCCCGTAAGAACACCGCTGCATTTGCCATGAGCGGTAGCCGACACAGCACCTCCGGCACGGCTTCCAGCTGGCCGATGACGTCACTGAGCCAGGCGGAATCAGCACGGGCAAGGGCACGGTGCCGTTCGCCCCAACGAACCGCGGTCTCGGCGCCGAATTCGGCCGGCGCCACACCAGCGAACAGTCCGAAAGGTGTGGCCCGACTCGTCATCCGCATCACGTATCGGATCACGGACAGAACCGTTCGGCGCACCTGCCGTACGTCCAGGCGCGCGTCGGAGCACACCGCTCCCACCTGCTGTGCAAGGTCCGGGCTCGCCAGCTCGATCGCTTCGGCAACCGCGGACAACGCCCAGACTTCTGCCAGCCATTCGCGCCACCGCTGCACCTGTCCGGGCGAATCGTCAGCCATGTCCGGCCAGGCTGGCAGGTCCAGTTCGGACCAACAGGCGGCTCGTACGAGCACCGACTGACCACACCGATACAGCTGTCGGCTACGTCTCGAAGCCATGTGCTCCCTCCCTCGTAAGCCCTTCAGCCAGGTGCCGGTTCGGGCAGCGGCGTACCACTGCCCGAACCGGCATGGACTAGCGCCCCTGTGGTCAGGCCACCTTGGTGGCGCACGCGCTGGGGCACGAGCTGCCGCAGCCGTCGTCCGTCAGCACGATCAGCCGACCGTCATCGACGCCGGACTCCAGAACGCTGACGTCCAGGTCGAACTCGTCCTTCATCTCCACTTTCATCTCCACGGGGTTTCCTCCAAGGGTTGAGGCCGATCCGAAGGTTCGGCTCGGTGAGCCGGTTCCGCCGTCGCCGACGGCGCCCAGAACACGTTGGCGTCGGTCCTGGGAGTTCGAGGTGTTGCGTCAGGCAGCGTTGCTGACACACGAGGTGCCGCAAGTGCTCCCACAACCACCGTCGGAGGCCGCGAGTTCGATGGTGGTCTTACCGGCGTCCAAGACGGTGATGTCCAGATCGAACGGGTCCTGAGCGACGGCGCCGGTGGACTCCGGCTGCCCTTCCAGCGTGCTGAGCATCATGGTGATACCTCCGTTGACTGGTCGAGACGATCTTGCGGTGTTGCAGATAGCCGGTCAGGCCCTGGAGCGTAGTGAGATAGCCACACGGCCCAGGCAGTTCCGGCCACCGGTCCGAGGTGCCATGCACCACGTGCTGGAGCGTGCGGGGCCGCTTCCCCCGGACCGGGGTTCAGGTATGCCGCCGACGCTCACCGCGGCGGCCGTCGTTCATGCCACAGCCAATTCGAGCTGGTGGTTGAGCACGTCCGAGAGGATGTCGGCGTCGAGCGTGAGGCGGACAACGTGGTGATCCGAGTCCGCCTCCGGGACCTCGATCACGTCAACGCCGACCACAGTTCCAAGCAGGTCGCTCGTGGCGTAGATGCGGTCGATGCGTGAGTCCGGACCGTGGGTCTCGCAACCGTTGACCGTGCGAGAAAGCGCCTTCGCGCTCCCATCCCGCGTGTTCGCCCAATGGCGCGCGACATCCTCCAGCCCCGCCGTGCGCAGCGCCTCGTCCGGGCGGGTGTCCATGACGCGCCTGCCGCCGGGCCCAACGAAGGACCGGTGCAAGCGGTGCGGCCGGTCGGCTATGGCCTTCAGTTCCGGCAGGGCGACGTCTCCCTCTACACCCGGTGAGGGGTACGAGTTGTTGTCCCCAGCGAGGAGAGCTGGCATCCGCACGGTCTCGCCGTCGGCCGTCGTCCACGTCTTGTCGGCCCAGACCGTGAGCCATTCGGCCTCGGCGAGCCGGGTGGTCGGGGAGGCGTAGTTCAGGTGGTACGAGGCCACCGCGATCGGCATGGATCGACTGCCCGCCGGCGTGAACCGCAAAGTCATGGCTGTCGGAGGCAGCACCCACATCGGGCCGGTCTGCGGCCACTCTCTCAGCGGCTGGAACTTGCGGGGGTCGGCGAACACCGCAGTGCACGCCCGCGGGCCCAGCCAGCCGCGCAGGCCGAGGACATCCTCCAGCTCGTACATGATCTCGTTGCCGTTGGTGTCCGCTCCCCACATCTCCTGCCGGAGGACGAGGTGCGGATTGAGGGATGCAAGCAACTCGTGCGCCCGGAGCCTCTTCGCTGCAATGCCCGCACCATTGCGCTCGAAGTTCCAGGACAGGACGGTAATTTGGGACTTCCGGTTCATTGGTGGTCGCCTCCCGAGTTAGGCAGCCGTGGCGGCGCTGGGTGCCAGTGCGCGGCGCACACCGGAGAGGCTGAAGGTGGCCACGACAGGACAGTGATCGGACGCTTCACGGATCTCGTCGTTGACGATGACCTCCAGGCTCGTCAGGGCCTGGGCGACCTGCGGCGTGGCGTAGATCCGGTCGATGCGCTGCATCTCGCCTTGGTCCCTGCGCCACAGGGACGCGGTCGGAGAGAGCGCGCCGGGCTGGCGCAGCCGCGTTGCGGCGTACTGCCCCAACTCGACGAACACCGGAGGTCGGCCGTGGTGTGTACCGGCGAGGATGTGATCCGGGCGCGTGTCGGAAACGCGCTGCCCATCCCGGTCGACCGTGCGGTGCTCGAAGTGACTGCGATCCTCCACCTCGTCCCAGTCCGGGAGGAAGGCCGCCTCATCCTCACTGTGCGGATAGGAGTTGCAGTCGCCACCGATGATCGCCGCCATCCCGGGCTTGCCCAGGGTGGTCAACCGCCGCGCCTCGTTGACTCGCCGGTCGGGGTCGAAGGAGCAGAGGTGGAACGACGCGAGACTCAGCTTTGTCTGGGCACCCTTCAGCCGCACGACAGGGTTGCAGATGGGATGCCACATGCCGGTCGCGTGCTCGTAGAACTCGGTCGGCTCGCACAGGCCCGGATCGGTGTAGACGCCAGTCGCGTTCGCGGACTCCGGTGTGGCGCTGGCGAGGAACGCGGCGTGGCCTCCCAGACGAGCGGCCTCAGCCCACACCGCGCGCCTGCCGTACATGTCCGCGCGGGTCAGCTCCTGGCGCAGCAGCACATGGGGGTTGAGAGCAGCAAGGACCTCCATGGCGAGATGCCAGCGTTCGTCCGAGCCATCACGGCCGGTGCCGTTGTGCTCGACATTCCACGAGACCACGCGGAAGGCATCGTCATCGGACTTACTCAAGGAGTCCCCCTCAAGGTGGATTGATGAAGGCGGTCAGCAAGCAAGGCGGAGGAAGCGAGGTCAAGAGCGAGCAGCCGCGACCTCCCGTTCGAGATCGACGACAGTGACACCGCGCAGCTCGCGTACGAGTTGAGACGCCAGGAACCACGGCCTGAGCAGACGCTCCTTGTACGACAAGGGCCGATCCGCTTCCTCGTCGCTGACCTTCACGGGCACGGGCCGCATGTCGGGGCCGGTGGTGTAGAGAGTGCCGACCACTCCGTACAGACGCGGTACGCGCACCCGAATCACCACAGCCCCGGCCCTCACCAAGTGGCCACACTGCTCGACCGCAACCACAGCGCAATCAAGGCAGAGAGGCGGCTGCCAGGTAAGGGCGCCCTCTGGCCAATCCGACTTCACGGAATCATCTGGCCTCGTTGCCAGGAACAGGTAGCCGCTGGCGGTCCGGCTGGCCGGCTGGACGACGCACACCTGGCACCGGAGCCCCTGCATCGCCTCCCGCTGCCGAGACGGATGGACCTCCCGCCATCGCGGAGAGCCGACGGGCCAGCCGTCCTCGCGATTCTGGGAGCACCGGGCCCAGAGGACCCCTTGATCGTCCCGATCCCTGGGGCCCTCGTCCAGGTAACAGAGCCCTCCGCCACCGGGGCGAAGGCCGAGCATCGCGGCCGAGTCCGGATCCTCGCCCCGCCGAGCGGTGACGTAGGGGACGACGGAAGACCACGGCATCAGAGGAGTAGTCATGCCGCAGCCCGCGCATCGATCGAGAGCGAACGATGCGGCTGGATGATCCGGCCGTCCGGCAGCAGCTCACCGGTGTCCTCGAAGAGCAGGACACCGTTACACAGCAGGCTCCAGCCCTGCTCAGGGTGGCAGGCCACGGGATGTGCTGCCTCCCGGTCAGTGGCCTCCGCGGCGGGGCAGGCGGGGCGGTGCTGACAACGTGGGTACGCGTCCGGCTTACGGAATGCCGGTGGCGTGGCGCGTTTTGAGCTGGCTCGCACGGCAAGTTGGCCTTTCATCGCTGGGCTGACAGCACTGGGCGTGGCTACCGGCCGCCGCTCTCCGCGTAAGGAGCGGCGGCCGGGGCCCGGCTCCCTGCGCCGACGGGGACGGCGTACCCACCAGGGAGCGGGCCGCTTCCTCCGCTCTGACCATCCCGGGACCAGGCCGTGCCCGTGTCGGCGAGCGCAGCGGTCGCTACGGGAGGCGGAGGAAGCCATCTGCGGTCATCTCGGCGCGGGGACAGCGATCCGGCCGCGCGGAGATGACCTGTTCTTAGGGGCCGAGGTGAACGACGTACTGGTAGGTGAGCCAGCCGACGACACCGATGGTGAAGGAACCGATCACGGCGGCCTGGCCGAGGCCGAATCCAGTGCTGCCGATCGCCTTGTCGTGGTTACGAAGGAGCGTCTGGTAGGGGTGCCTGATCGCCCAGCGCAGGCGCGGCAATCGGCGTTTCCTTCGGTGCGCGGCACTCATGATCGCCTCCCCCACTTCGAGCCGAAGAGTGCGAGGAGTCCGAACACGGCCACAACGCCTAAGCCGATGGACGTCACGACACTCGCTCCTCGCTGGTGAGGACGCGGTGCAGGCGGCGCCAGGTCCGGGGAGCGTCCGGGACGTGGAAGAAGTCGGGTGCGCGCTCCTCCAGCTCGTGTCGCGCGTCGAGCTGTTCCATCGCCTGCTGAGGCGTACGGACCGGCAAGGGTACGTACGCGGTGTCCGGCTGAATGATCCGGGACGTGGTATCGCGGCGTCCCTCAAGCATGGGTTGCCTCCACGGTGTTGGTTTGATGTGCCGGCTGCCAGTCGCATGGCACGTGGGTGAGGAATCGGAGCCGGAGCGCAGCCGCGCTCATCGGACAGGGACGGATCTTCTTCTCCGCCACCCACGCGAACCGCACTGCACGGCGCGCTCCGGCCGCCGGCGCGGGCTCGCCTCCCCCAGGAGATCGCCCCCCGCCGACACAACTACGTTGGCGCTTATGCGGGTTCATCGGCAACCGAATCTGCGGTGAATATTCAACTGAAGACACATTGGTATATGCCGAGATCCGCACAAGGGGCTGCGGGGCCCGCACACGGGATGCCACACTCTGCGCACACCAGCAGGTGATCCGCACAGCGGTATGGGGAGGGCGCACAAGTGGCAGCGAAGCGTGGGGCAACCGGACGACGTCTGGAACTCGGGCTCCAGCTCCGGCAGATGCGGGAAAGCATCGTCATGAAGACCGGCAAGCCGATGACGCGCAAGGCCGCCGTCACCGGCACAAAGCTCTCCGAGGCCGCGCTACAGCGCATCGAGACAGGCGCCCTGAACTTCCGGAACGTCGGTGACCTACGCAAGTTGCTGGACAAGTACGGCGTCACGGACGAGGAGGTCATCGAGACCCTTGTCGAACTGAACCGCGACTCGTCGAACCAGGACTGGGTGACCCGCTACCGCAGAGTCATGCAGGCCGGTATGCCGACCTTCGTGGGAGTCGAGTCGGAGGCGCGGGAGATCCGCGTGTACCAACCGACGGCAGTCCATGGCCTGTTGCAGACCGAGGGTTATGCTCAGGCCATATTCGACATCGGGAAGCCGGTCGAGGAGACCACCACGGAGTTCTGCCGCCAGAACGTCGCACTTCGCATGGAGCGCAAGGAGAGGGTCCTACGGCGAGAGCCCGATCCGGTCAAGCTGTGGGTGATCCTGGGTGAGGCGGCGCTGCGCCACATCGTTGGGGACGTAGAGGTGATGCGTGAGCAGTACGAAGAGATCACGAAGCTGGCTGCACTCGATCATGTAGCGATTCAAGTGCTCCCCCTCGCCGGCCGGGGCTACCGCGCATCCCACGACTTCGCCATCCTCGACCTTGGCGATGGTCTGCCACCGATGGTGCAGATCGACACCGCCTGGGGTGCCGTCTCGACCTCCGACAAGCCACGCGAGGTCGATAGGTTCAAGCGCCGATTCGACACGATGATGTCCTCGGCGCTCCCGCCAGAGGACACCGCCGAGTTCATGCAACGACTAGACCGAGAGTTGAAGAGCCATTAACACTCACATGCACCACCCCACGGCCCCTGAACTGGCGCCCGAGAGCGCCTGGTACAAGTCGTCGTACAGCAGCGGCGACACGGGCAACTGCATCGAGATTGTCAACCTGAGCAGTCAGATCGGCATCCGCGACTCCAAAGACACGAGCGGACCGGCGCTCGTCGTGTCGACTGCCGCGTGGTCGTCGTTCGTAGACCTCGTGCGTTCAGGTGATGTCGACCTGTAGTCATGGCACGGAGTGGTCCTCCCCAGGGGATTTGGGGAGGACCACTCCGCGTCTGCGCTTCACCTGACGTACGGGTCCGACAATCGTCAGGTCGCAGGTGGAGCGTACGCATGTTCTGACCTCTTGTCCCCATCGCTGCGCTGCCGCGGTAGCTGGACATCCGGCCTGGGGCCGAAGGCCCGTCGACAGCGGGGATGCGAGATGGGCCACTCTGCTGCGTCCTCGACGGCGCGGAGCGTTCCGGCCGCCTTATCCGCGTCCTGGTGAGAAGTCCACCCGCAGTCGGAGCCGTCGAAGACCTCAACGAAGCTGACACCGGCCTGACGAGACCTGTTGAGGGTGCCCGCGTTATAGGCGACGGCCGACTTCGCGAGCGTGGCGGCCTCGGCCCATGCCCGCACCGGGACGCGGGCTCCGTTGCGGTAGATGACGTGCGTCAGCTTGTGCTTCGCGGCGAGCCGGTTCGCGAGGTTCTTCGCGGCCCGCTTCGCGGTCATGTTGCCCGCTGCCAGCAGTGGCACTTCGCGGCGAGCAGCCTGCCGCACTGCCCGGTAGAACTGGCTGGCCATCCGTTCGGCTTCCTCGGAGCGGCGCAGGAAGTCGGCGTAGGAGTCTGCTGCGAGCGACTGCAGTGCGTCACGGTGGAACGTGGTCCAGGTGAAGGTCACGCCCAGGGCCTCGGCAGCCGTCCGCCCGCCCTCTTCGTACAGATGAGGGAGCTGCCGCTGTACGAACTGCCGGGCCTCTTGATCCACGCGCTGCCGGAAGTCCCTGATCGCCTGCTTGAACTCCTCCAGAGTCGCCAGGGTGTAGGGAGTACGCGGATTGTCCGCGAACTTGGCGATCACCTCCCGCTGTTTGGCCTCCAGGCGCTGCCAGGCGTCCTCGAGTACGGCTGCGACGCGGCGCGCGATCTCATCGGGGTCGCCGGGTATCAGTGGCGGCCACTCGTACGGCATAGCCGCTCTACCTTGTACGCCGAGACGGCAGGAGCGGCGCGGTGACCAGGTCGGCGCTGGCCTCTCCTGCCGCCGGATCATCCGGGGCGACGAGTTCAGTGAGGCCCGTGATCTGGCGCTCCAGTCCGGCAAGGTTGTTGCTCTGATCGATAGTGACCACGCCGTCAACGGTCATGCGCAGCGGTTCAGCGAGCAGCTTGGCACGGCGTTCGGCAAGAACCTCTGCGGCGACCGCGCGGGCTCGTCCGAGTCGGGCGTAGCGGGCGGCGAGGTCTTGTTCGTCCGTGGCGGTGCCGAGCTGCGCCCGGAGCCAGGCGAGGAGGATCGGGTCCATCAGTGCTCCTGGATGGCCGTGGCCCGCCCCCACCAAGGCGGGGCGGGGACGGGCTGAGGTGTCGTGTGCTCTTACTCGTCGGCGTCGGCGGCCTTCCTGCGCCGCCTCGGTGCCGGCGCCGTCGGTTCGGGCTCGGGCTCGGGCTCGGGCGGCGCGGTAAAGCCGAAGGGCTTCTGCTCGTCCTTCTTCGGCTCGTCCGGCTCGGACTCCTCCGGGCCGGGCGACGGCTCGTCGTTCTCCCAGGCATCCGGATTGGTGATCTCGGCGGCCAGGTCGTCGTCAGGCTCGTCACCCGGCTCCAGCACGATCCACTCGCGCGAAGTCGGGTGCTGGACGTGGACGGCGGTGGCGAGGCGGCGACCCATCAGATCACCTTGGCCACGATGTGAGCGTCCGGCGTGTGCAGCACGGGCATGCCGACCGCCGCACCCTTGGTCCAGATCTGAACGGGGTCATCCTGAGCGCCGCGGGTGATGATGATGCCCGGACGGTCCTCCTTGGTAATCTCCGGGTTCGTCCCGCGCGAGAGCGCCAGGCCCTCGGCAGTCACACCGAAGATCGTCTGCCCCCACTTCGTACGGTCCGGCGGCAGCATGATCCACCGGTCCTCCGGGAGCACCTTGGTCTGGACACCGTCGACACGCACCTGCCCCTTGTAGAAGGTGATCGGGGGCAGGCCGTAGTTGTCGCGGACCACATTGATCTGCTGCGGGGTGAGCGTCGCGGTCGGAGTGTTCGACGGGTTCACCGAGCCGTAGTAGGCGGCGCGGTAGGCATTGTTTGCGGCGAGGAAGCTGTACGCCTTCCGGCTGGTGACCACCATGTCGGGGAACGGAGCGCCCCGGTCATCGAGGTATTGGATCCACGCCAGCTCGTCCTTGATTGGGTCCGAGGTGGGGTCCGACCACAGCTTGGGCGCGGTCGGCAGGTTGCCCGCCGGCACGCCCCAGTCGACCTCGATCGTCAGGCCGTTCTCCGCGTTGAGCGAGAACCTCCCGTCCACCAGGACGTCGCCCCACGCGAGTTCGACACGGGAGCGGATCGCCTCGACATGCCGCTCGGTGTCGTCGTACAGCAGCTCGATCAGCCGGTCCTCGTCCGCGCCGCGGGACGCCTCCAGCAGCACCTGCTCCTGCTCGCCGACGAGCAGCTTCTGTCCGAGCGGTGGCAGCATGCCCTCGCGGGTGGTCTGCCACGCCTCGCGGGTCGCGAACGGCACGCTGGCGTCGAACGCGCGGTACTTGGCGACGTTGACGTACCGGCCGTTGTCCTTGACCCGCCACTTCACCTCGTCCTGCTCCAGCGTCGGGATGATCCCGCCGTCCTTGGTGAGCAGGTGGTCCTTCTGTGACGGGATGGCGCGGGCGAATGTCGTGAGGTCGCGGGCGGCGACGTTCTTGATCAGGTCCTGAATGGTCATCGTCGGCCGCCTCTCACACGTACCGGATCTGCGGACCGGTCACCGACGGGGTGACCTTGGTGGTGTCGATGCCGCCAGGGACCTTCGCGGCCACGACGACTCCGTGCCACAGCAGTGCGGCAGGGACCTTCGTTGCGGTCGGCGCGAACAGCACCTCGGCGAAGACGTGACCGGCGAGGCTCTGGCGGCCGTCGGTCGCCGTCGGATCGAAGGCTCCGTACAGGCCGCTCGCGGTGATCTTGCCGACGGGTACGCCGGACAGCACCCGGCTATACGGCTGGTTGGTGTCGGCCGACGCGGCGGTGTGCGTGCCGGCGGTCAGCTTCGAGATGTCGAGCGTGATGGTCTCGGTGGAGTCGGTGCCGTGCAGCGCCGCGAGCCAGGCCCGGTCGGCGGTGTACGAGGTCGACGTGGTGATGGGCTGGAGTGTCACAGCCGTCCTCCCGTGGACGTGAAGCGAATCGGATTCGCGCACTCACCTGGTGGTGGCGCCGTCCACGGGAGGAGTGAGGGGCGTGGTCCCCATGTCCGGCTATCCCGCCGGTGGGGTCATGGTGTGCGCCATGACGTCGCTGAACCTGGTCAGTCGGAGGTGATGAAGCCCCGACGCCGAGCCATTTCCAGCCCGGCCGCGCCGGGCTTGGGCGGCACGCCGCCACGGGACGGCGGCCCGCCGGCGGGAGATCCGCCAGGAGCGGGCGGTGTGGTCTCGCGGGTCTGGCCGAACAGCTCCGGTCGCCGCTCCTTCAACTGCTCGGCAGCCGCGGCGACTGCGTCCTCGTCGACATCGGGCTGGTCGTCAAGGGCCCGGTCGATGAGGAGTACTGCGTCGCTGAGGTCGTCTCCGGCTGCGCCAAGTCCGGCGAGAGCCGCACGTCGGATGGCGGCGCGCTCCCTGGCTGCGGCCTGGGCCTCGCGAGCCTCAGCCGCCCTCAGCTTCTCCTCGGCGGCCTGCTCTCGGCGTTCCACCTCCGACAGCGCGGCCTGTTCGGCGTCGCGCTTCGTGGTGATGAACTCGGTCAGCGCCTCGGAGTTGTCGAAGCCGAGATCGCCAAGCAGCTTCTTCACGGCTGCGCGTCCGCCCTGCGTCTTTTCGCGGGCCAGCAGCCGAGACAGATCCTCCTGCGAGACGGCACCGCCCGGTGCCCCACCGTCGCCTTCGGGCTCGTTGGAGTCATTCTCCAGGGAAGCTCCGAGGATCGGGTAGATCGGTCGCCCGTCACGGCGGCGCCCGAGCGGCACAAAGGGGTTAGGGAGCGAAGGGCGCGTCATGCGTGAACCATCCACAGGTCTCCAGCGCCCCCACGCCGATGATCAGTCTAGCGATCTGCTGGACGGGGCTGCTTCCTGATGCACTCGGCAGCGCACGTCGGGCGAAGCCCGTGATACCGGGCTCGAGCGGATGGTTCCCATCACGCTTCCGGAAGAGGAGTAATGGCATGCACGATTGTGGCAGCGTGATCACAAGCGGCCCGAACTTCGGCCCATGTGGGTCGCACCCCCGCATGAGCAGCCCGATTCCTGACGTTGGCGAGTTGCGCGCCAAGCTTGTTCTTGGACACACCTGGATCCGCGCCCAGCTCCGTACAAAGGCTGTGCAGATTCATCAGTCCATTAACACCCTTGATCACCTCATCGATGAATGACGCACCTATGCCCCTGGAGGTGAGTTCGCGAGTGATGTAGCCACCCATCGCCACCTCGACGGCCGTGGCCGCATCAACAACTGCTTTGCGGGGCATGGCCCCAATCTTCGCCTCCACAGCTTCGAGCAGCGTGCGGTGCTCAGGCGGGAGCAACTCCCCATCAGACGCACGTCGCATCGCACCCGCAACTTGGTCTCGATTGAGGGGCCTTGGCCAAACATATACACCGCGTTCCCTCGGCCCGTTGCTAACTACCTCCCCTTGATCGTCCACGACGTGAACAGCGGAAGGGCGGTACGGGTCGAAGTCCTGCATCGGCTCACCACTCCACGCACAGGCCCATTCCTGGAAGATGCGGAACCACGTGAAGAACTTGTTACCGAGATCACGAACAGGCTCTTCCAGCAGGTCCTGTTCATGTTCGAGGATCGGCGAGATGGCTACTGCCTCGACATAGCAGATGCGTTGCGTGCTGCGATACCCCCACGCATCCGTGGAGGTGCGCAGCAGGGCCTTGGGCAGAGCCTCGCCGGTCACGTCAGGCGGAGCGATAAGTCGGTCCAGCCGCCCAAGGCGGTCAGGGGGTGGGGTGAACTGGGCTTCACCTTCGAGGACGGGAAGAGTAACCGTGACTTGGTGTCTTCCGATCGTCACGTCAAAGGCAAGACCCAGCACCTCCACATCAACGGGTACAGGGCGCGGGAACTGAGCTATGCCGGGGTACCGGTGGTGGGACGACATGCACTCGATTATCCGATGCGCAGCCACCGTCAGGCTCAGAGTTCCCTCAACTCACTCACCACGCGCTCCGGCTGGAATCATGGACGTGCTCGGCAGCTCCGGGGCGGGCTCGGGCAGCCCCAGGTATTCACGAACAGCGGCATTGTCTCCGGTGGCGTCGGCGAGTCGCGCAGCAGCATCGAAGGCGCGGGCCTGGATTCGCTCGATCTCCGCCTGAGCGTCATCGATGGGATACCCAGCATCGATCAGCATTCGGACGCCGGTCTCGACGGACAGCACACCGGCGCCCACGCCCTTGACCACCTCGTCGAGAACGGCAGCACGGTCGGTGGGGGTGTGCGGCCCCCACATCAAGCGGGCGGGCAGAGACTCCCCCGCGGGCCAGCCCTCGGCCTGCCCGGCCTGATGCAGTCGCTGGACCATGCGCAGCAGGATGACGTACTTGTGGTTGCGAGCCAGGCGCATAGCCGCGACCAAGGAGTCCAGCGGGCCGAGGGCCAGCTGTAGGGCGTAGCCGGATGGCAGGGCTGTTGGGTCGAGCGTGCCCAGGCCGGCCGCCGTGAGGCGGCTGTTCGCGGCGATCCGGTCGAGGATGTGGTCGACGCGGGCGCGCAGCTCGGCGAGTTGGGCGGAGGTGTCCAGGACGTCCATGCGCCCGTTGTCGTTGAGCTGCCAGACCGTCCCGGCCCTGACCTTAACCGGGAGAGGCTGGCCGGTGGCGCGGTCGATGGGAAGCCGTGCCCCGGCCAGGCCGATGATCGGCGAGCCGGTGGTGGCTGATGCTCCGGAGCTGTCGGTGTCGGTGGCGGACAGCTCGTCCAGGGCCTGGAGGACGGTGGCGACGGTGGGCTTGCCCCAGTGCTCGCCGCTGGCCGGGATGGAGTTGGTGACGTGGACGAGGGGAATGAAGTCCACCATCAGGTCGAGCCGGTCGAGGACTTCACCGTCTGATCGGACCCGGTAGGTGGCCTTGTGCATGGGCAAGTCGTAGAGGAAGTCGGCGTACTTGAGGTCGTCCAACTCCCATTCGGCATCGGTGAGGTAGCACGTCCAAGGGGTCGGACGACCCGGTGCCCACGGGTAGGTGCGGGTGATCACGCCGGCGTCGCCATTGAGAGAGTCGCCCCTGCTGAGGACTGGCTCGCCGTCGTCGGCGTAGATGTACTCGCGCACGGCATTGCCGTTCTTCGCTGTGCCGCGTCGGCTGGCGGGGGCGATCGGGCCCAGTTCGTAGGTGACGCGGCGGAGCCTGGCTTTCAGGCCGCGCCGCTTGTCCTCCGGCAGCTCCCAGGCCAGATGGACACGCATGGGGAACTCGGCGCCATCCTGCTCGCCGTCCTCAGGCCACTCCGGGAAGTACAGGCCCGGATCCCACGTGCGCAGCAGCACGCGGCCCTTCGCCGGCTCCCAGGCAAGGCTGTAAACCGCGTCGCCCAGCAGGATCGCGGTCCGCTCCGCCTGCTGGATGCGCAGGGGCAACAGCTCCTTCTCCGCCCACGCCCTCAAATTGTTCTGTACCGCCAGTGCCATGGCGGCCTCGTCCGTGGGTTCGTCATCAGCATGCTCCGCACCTGCGACCGTGATGGTTTGCTCGGAGCCGAGGAGGTAGCCGAGCGCAGTGTCGACGAGCTTCGAGGCGTCGCCGAGTTCGCGCCGCTCGGTGCCGGCTTCGTCGTCGCCGGTTATCGCGGCGACCTGGCCGGCCTGGTTGGAGTCGTACGCGGCCAGCAGACGGTACGCGGCGAGGCGCCGCAGGTCCTCGTCGGGAACCCAGGATGAGGTCAGCTCCGCCCAGGCGTTGCGTCCCGGTCGGCGTGGATCGGCCATGACTGGCTTGTAGTCCAGCCAGCTCCAGACGTCGGTGATCAGCTCACGCAGGCCCACTGTGCCCCTCCAGGCAGTCGGCCCCGCGCCGCAGGCAACACCCTACGTGCCCGATGCCCACCCCCCAAGGCCGTACATAACGACTCGATAACACCTAGGGCGGGTGCACAGGATCTTTTGCGGGGCTTTCGACGCATAAGCGCAGTTCAAGTAACCGCGTTCTTCAGGTGATGACCCGAGGTCACCCTCTTTCATCACGGTGACTGCGCTAGCCTTCATGGCACGGGAGGTGGACGGTGACCAAGGATGAGCTGAAGGTAGGCGAGGTAGTAGCGCGGCGCGATCTGCACGCGCGCTTCGGCGGTACCCCTCAAGGCGGCATCTCACCGTCGACCCAGTCTCAGATGGTGATGGTCTTCGTCACCGAGCGACCAAGCCCGAATGACATCACGGGGTGGGGGGAGGACGGAACCTTCCACTTCTCGGGCGCCGGCATGCACGGCGACCAGGAGATGACACGGGGGAACCTGGCACTGCTGCGCCATAAGGAGCAGGGCCGCGCGGTGCACCTGTTCCACCAGCTCCGCAGGCATTCAGACGAACCAGGCCGGTTCTATCGCCACCTGGGCCGCTTCGAGGTCGACTCTGAGCAGCCGTACTACATCGCGGACGCACCGGACGCGAACGGCGACCTCCGGACTGTGATCGTCTTCCGGCTACGGCCGGTAGGAGCTACCGTCCCCGAGGGCCCCCGCTTGCCGGTCACTCCGTTGACTGAAACACGCATCACCAAGGCACCCGAGATCACCGTTGCCCGTGTCCGCCGTCAGCCTCAGGAATCCCCGACCGACATCCTCCGACGCTTGACCGGGGACTACGCGAACCACCTGCACGGTCTCGGACGCGAGGTCGTCAGCGCACAGGTACGGGTGAAGGGCGAAACCAGAATTGCCCGCGTCGATCTTCTGGACGCCACCGAGAACAGACTCATCGAGGTGAAACACAACACCACCCGGCAGTCAGTTCGAAGTGCGATCGGCACCCTCATGGACTACCGCCGCTTCTTCCACCCGACCCCCACCCTCACGCTGCTCGTGCCCGCAGCTCCGAGAGAGGACCTGCTCGACCTCTGCGCGTCCCTGTGCATTGAGGTCGTATGGCCGAACTATGGGGGTGAAGGCTTCACGTCGACCCATGACTAACGGCTGAGGCAGTACGCGCACTGCAATGCGCCGCCGCCCCAGCCGCCGTCTGGTTACCACAGGGGTCCTAGTCGCTGTGAGTAACCGTGTGCCCTTGTCCAGCAAAGAACAGGAGCTACTCCATTATGTGCGAAAACAACGCCGTCCCCGAAGTCAGCAACGGCCACGACGCCACCGCGGCCCGAATCTACGGGCTCGCCCTGGTGGCCGGCGCGCTGCTGATCGTCTTCGGGGACACCAGCCCGGTCGAAGCGTCGGGATTCGTGTCCCCGTTCCTGGTCATGTTCGAGCAGCGGCGATAGCTAGCCGGTGGCGGTCGCTCCAGGGGGACGACCGCCACCCTGCCCGAGGCAGATCACGCCGTCGGTTCACACCACGAACTACGGCCTCTTCCCGGCGACCTCAGCCACAGCCTCGTCATAGCCGGGCATGCCCGGCGCCGGGAATGAGGAGCACGCGGAGAGGAAGCCGACTCGGTCGCCTGCGCTCTGCTCGTGCTCACCGAGCTGATCCCATCGGTCGGCACACTCCTTCTCGCTCGGGCTGGAGTAGGAAGGTGCTGCACCGCTGGCGATCTTCTGGCGCTGCATGGCCAGCCCTTCGCGGCGCCCGAGCCGGTACGTCTCGCGTACTCGGTCAAGATGGGCGACGCGCTGCACCTCTTGGCTCGGCTTCTCAGCCTTGGACGAACAGCCCGTGAGGCACGCAGCGGCGATGGCTGCGGTGCACAGGGCTGTGGCCCAACTCCCCCTGATCCCCATGCCCGGAGGCTAGCAGCGCGGCAGCACCCAGTAGTCGTCCACAGCACAAGGCTGATTAGCCGCAGAGTTCGCGAAAGCTGCCACGATACGGAGGTGCAGTGCATAGGGTCGGCTTGCTACTACTGTGGGTCACCCATCCCGCTCGCCCGTTCATGAGTTCGGGCATGTCCTCTACGCCTTAACGGTGAAGGGAGAGTGTGGTGGGAGAGCACGCCAAGCCGAAGCGGAGGCAGCTGACTGGCCGCCGAGTCTGGTTACTCATCCAGATCGCGGTCTGGCTGAGCAGCCACTTCGGCGACCAGTAGCCGGGCTGGGCATCGGCCGTTCTCGACTGGCATCTTGGCGGCCGGTGCCCGCATCTCGCGGGTGGTGCTCACTCCACAGGGGTCACCCCCTGGTGGGGTAGCCCCTGCCGAGCATAGCGGGATGACGCGTAAAACTTGCCTCCTGTGAAGAACACGTACTCACGTGAGTATGTGGCCGTCCACTGCGCGGCTATGGGCCGTTTCTTCATGGGGCCGTTTTACTGTCAGCAGGCCAGCCGATTCAGCGGCGCCCGTCGAAGCGGTCGTCGTCGATGTCGGATGGCAGGGTGTCCAGTTGATCCGGGTCGGCTAGTTCGGTCAGCCCATGCACCGCGGCGTCCATCCGGTCCGGGCTATCCATTCCCTCGACCCAGGTGACCATCTGGTCCTCCAGTTCGCTGTATTCGCCGACGTGGTGGACGAGCTGCTGTTCGTAAAGCTGTGCCACCGGTGCCGCGCGCAGGCGCTTGCCCACCTTGGCAGTGACTTCCAGGATCATCGGCATGAGCAGTCCCTTGGTGACGCCTTCGCGGCGTAGTTGCTCCCATGCCTGCGTGACGATCTGGCGGGCCATGTCCCCGCCGTAGTTCTTCTCCACCACGATGGCGTCGGCCTTGAGTTCGAGGGCGAGTCGGCAGGCGGCAAGGCCCCAGTCGTTGGCGCCCATGGAGCCTGACCGGTCGGCGAGGACGTAGAGCTGCCGGTCGAAGTCCCGGCCCACGCCGATGACGCCGGTCTCGTCGCCGACGGTGGACTCTCCGCCGGCGGGGTCGACTGCCACGACGATGCGCGCCATGTCGATGCCGGAGAACTGGACGGCGTTGATGCGGGCGGTGTCGATCCACCCGCGCTTCCACACGCCTCCCTCGGCCGGGCGGGGCTTTTGCATGTAGAGGGCGCCCCAGACCCGTTCGCCGACACGCTTACGGGTTCGGGCGTGGTGGGCTGCGTCGAATCGCTGGGGCCACAGCGGCTCGCCGGGTGCCCGGCCGAGCGGGTCATCGGGGCTGTCGGCAAGGGCCGGGAGGTCGATGACGCGCCATGCGTCTCGCTCGGTGGCGAGGATGCGCCCGGCGAGATCGTCCTCGTGCCAGCGCGTCTGGATCAGGCAGATGGCTCCGGTGGGTTCGAGTCGGGTCTGTATTACGGAGGTCCACCAGTCCCAGGCGCGTTTGCGCATGGTCGGCGAGTCCGCATCGGCCATGTCCTTGACCGGGTCGTCCACGATGGCGATGTGGGCGCCGCGTCCGGTGAGGCCGCCTCCGATGCCCGCAGCGAGGAGCCCGCCTTCGCCGCCGACGATGTCGAAGCGGTTGGCGGCCTTGCTGCCGGCCGCGAGCTGGATGCCGAGGTCGTCGCCCCAGGTGTAGATGGCGTCCCTGATCCATCGGCCGTGGTCGTCGGCCAGGTCGGCGGAGTAGCTGGCGATCATCATGCGGTGGCCGGGGTTGCGCCTCAGGTACCAGAGCGGAGCCCAGCGGGAGGCGCGTCGGCTCTTGCCGTGCCGCGGGGGCATCGTGAGCATGACCCGGTCGCACCGCCCCTCGGCCATGTCGATGAACGCGCGGTCGATCAGGTCCAGGTGCGGTGCCTGCATCTCTCGCCCGCCGGTGAGGACGGCGGCGAGCGCGCCTGGCGAGCGGTCCATGGCCAACTGACGCTCCGCGCGTGCCAGCTCGGCCCGTAGCGTCGGGGAGGCGGACCGGGCGATGGCACGGCGTTGGGCTGGCGGCAGCGTCTTGTAGTGGGCGATGACGCTCTCGTTGTCCCGGGGCCTCATTCGGCGTCCGGGTCGGTCAGGGCGATCAGCGCGTCGAGTTCGTCGGCGGTGACGTTCTCGATCTGCACCGGCCCGCCGTCGGGGCCGGACAGCTCCGTCCTGACGGGCATGTCGAGGCCGAGCAGGCGGGCGCGCCGCTCCATGATCCGCAGGGTTCGGTCGATGGCCGCGAGATCCTGGTCCCGGACGGCCTTCTTGTAGGCGACGAAGAACAGCCGGTCGAGCCGGTCGGCTTCAAGCTCGCGCAGCTCGTCAACGTCGTCGTTTAGCTCGGCGCGGCGGTCGGCGAGTGCTGTGCGGACGTCCCGGCAGGCGGCGTGGATCAGGGCCTCGTCGGTGGGCGGGTCCTGGTTCTTGCGGTACCGCTCGATGCCGTAGCCCTGGGGGTAGGCGATGCCGTCAGAGTTCGCGGTCGGGTCGGCAGCCAGCTTGCGGGCGATCGTCAGCCAGTCCACGCCGGCGAGTCGTAGGTCGATGGCGTCCGAGCGGCGGCGCGCGATGGCCGCACGCGCGGCTTTGTCGGGGCGTCCCACGGCGGGGTCCTCCACAGCTCGGGTGCGCCCCCGCGCCCGTCACCATGATCGCACTTGGCATCAGTTGCGGGACTCCCCCGTACGCTCTGCTGCAGTTCGCGCGGACTCCCGCCAACTCGCCCCGGATTGGGTACAGTTCTGTACGCAGCGGGGTCTGAGCCATCAGGTCCCCGCTGTCTACGATGACAAGTGCGTTTGCCGGGAGCCTGGAACCGACGTCCCAGGTAGGCCGGGGCTTGCCGCCCAGGCCGTGTTCCGCACAGAGCGATGCTGTAAGGAGAGCCCGTCTCAGGTTGCGCTAGCACCGCACCATCTGAGTTCTGAGCGTCGGCAGGACCTCAGCTGACCACACGCATGTGCGTGGTGGTCGAGCTGAGGTCTGCCTATCGGCCACCTTGGTTCGACCGCCCGACAGGGAATGGGATTTGAACCGGTGGACTCCGCCATCCTGTGGCTTCTTGGCGCCTCGGGTGTACTGGCCGTGGCCTTGTTCGTGATCAAGGGACTCCTCGACCAGGTGCCCGACATCGCCGAGTCTTGGCATCGAGCCAAGCACGCTGTCCGCGGTCAGGACAGGTCCGACGGCGACGATTCGTGATGCCGGGGGCGGGTCGTTGGCACCCCAGCGCCCCGTTCCTCAGATCAGCGACATCTGCTCACCCTCTTCGGGCTTCTGGGGGCGTACATACTCAGGCGGCGCGTCGGGCGCATCGCGCTCGGTGCGCAGCCACCAAGCGAACTGGTAGTTGCGGCAGGTGCGAAAGCGGACCGAGTTCCGACGCGGCTCTTCCGCAGGAATGCTGTGCTCGCCCCATCCAGTGATGGGGCGAGCATTACCGAGGCGCACGTGCAGACCCGGCACAAGGGCGGGCCCCTCCCACTCTTCTCCGGGTGCGCCTTCGAATGCCAGGTGGGCGTTCTGGCTCCAGTTCCAGGGGTTGGGCAGCGCGCACAGGTACCAGGCCAGCGGCGGGTTGTTCGGCGGGAGTTCAACGGTCTGGTGCCGGCGACGGACATCCACTCGGGGACGCTCGGGCTGGCCGAAGCTGCGCAGGCAGTGCTGGTCGAGAGCTACGTGCCGCACGCCGGCCAGCCACATGATGTGGTACCGACTTCGCGATTCAATTTGGACCTGTATTCGCTGCAACACGCGCTCCCCACACTCTTCTCAATTGGCGAGAGATTCATTTCTCTCTACTACCAATTTTATCAAATTTCCCACCAATTCCAGATGCCTGTCATGGCGGAAGCCATTCGGATAAGGCATATTGAATTCCTCTTCGAATGCCTTCTCGTATTCCTCTTTGGGGAGCGGGATCGGGCGGCGACATGTGGCTTTGAGGTTGGACCCGCTGAGGTCGCTGACCTGCACGTCCTTGAAGTACCGGCGGAGCAGCGGCTCCAGCGTTTCAGGCGTGTGGAAGCGGAGCTTCTGCCACTTCCCCTTGACGAAGTTCATCTCCACGTTGTCTTCGTCGAGGAAGCTCATCTTCGTCGTCGCCGTCTGGGAGGTGACGCGTTTGGCCTGCTCGTCGCGCAGTTCGCGGGCCAGGTTGCGCGTGCCGAGGCACACCACTCCGTCGGCGGCGCACAGAGCGTTGACCGTGGTCATGACCCAGTGCTGGTAGTCGAGCGAGGTGGTGGCGTTGATGACGGAGTCGAGGACGACGACGTCGTACAGGCCGTTCGCCTGGATGTCCTTGTCGATGTCGCGGATCATGCCGACGACGGCCCGGATGTCGACGGCGTACGAGCCGTCCCGGCAGCGGTAGGGCTCGTAGTCGTGGATGTTGAAGCCCTTTGCGCGCAGGTGCTTGGCGTAGTCGCCGTATCCGGCGCCGAAGTCCACGACGCGGTGCGTGGGCTTCAGCCAAGGGGTGACGAGCTGGTCCCATGTTTCGGAGCCGTAGGCGAGCTTCCCCGCCTTGGCCTTGGAGGAGAACTGCCTGAGCCTCTTGGGCTGGACGATGTGCTGGTTCCAGACGGGTGCCTTGTTCTCGATGGCGGTCCAGTCGTAGACGCCGTACTCACCAGTGAGATCGGCGTGGAGCTGGGCGGCGTCGGCGGAGGACACAGTCCAGGCAAGGACGTCGAAGCGCGAGAACGAGGCGACGACGGCGTACTCGGCGTTGAGGACGATGCGGCCCTGGTCATCGATGACGACGCTGCCCCAGGGGCCATGGCCGGCGGTCATATGGCCGATGGCGTTGACGAAGGAGAGGTTCTTGCGTTCGGTGACGCGGATGGATTGCCACGGTATCCAGGACCAGGCGCCGATCTCGCCGGGCTCGGCGTAGACGACGCTGGCCTCGGTCTCCACGCGGTTGTGGAGGAGGTTGAATTGGATCTCGTCCTGCAACCTGACCTTGGTGCCGAGCATGACTGCGGGGGTGTGGGTGAGGCCGATGGCCTTGAGTCCCTTGGTCCTCTGGTGACCTGCGACAAGGGTGCCGTCCGCGTTGAGGATGACCGGCTTGACGACGCCGTGGCGGCGCAGCGATGCCTGGAGCCGGACGAAGGCCGTCTCGCTGAGGCGGCGCGGGTTGTAGTCGGCGGGGCGCAGTTGGTCGAGCGGGTACGCCTCGTGGAAGGTGGTGGTGGGTGCCTTGCTCATGCGGGTTCGCCCTCCTGGTGGGCTTCCTGAAGGACGTGCCAGCCGAAGCCGAGGTCACTGTTGGTGTCGTCGACGAACTTCGTGTAGATGGCGTTGAGGGCTTCGACTTCTTCGGAGGTGATCCGCACTCGCTTGGACTCCCACTGGAGGTAGCCCCACTGGAGGTAGTCGACCGTGGCGGCAGCTCCGGTGCCCGCGCCGTCCGATGTCAGCTCCAGTGTCTCGGGGAGTGAGGTGTCGTCCAGGAGTCGGTCGACGCTCTCGCGGTCGTATCCCGTACCCGCGAGGTCGGGGATCTCGGAGAGGACTTCGGCGAGCAGGGCGCTGTCGTACCCGGCGAGGTCGTTGGTCCGGTTGTCGACGATGACGATGCGGGCAGCCGCATCGTCATCGACATCGACCCAGGTGACGGCGATCTGGTTCCAGCCGAGCTGCTGGGCAGCGGCGTGTGTGTGGTTGCCTGCCAGGATCTCGTTGAGCCGGCCGGTGAACGTGCCCTTGTTGACGACGATGGCCCTGTACTGGCCGTTGACGGTCAGCGATTCCGCGATGGAGGGGATGTCGCCGCTGCGGGGGTTTCGGTGGTACGGCGTGAGATCCCCGATGGGGACGGCGAGCGGCAGGAGCTGTTCGGGGATATTGGCGGGCGTCGGGGTCACGGGGCGTCCCTTGTGTAGGCCGTTCCCCGCGCCCTACGACATCAGCCTATGGGATCTCGTCTGCCCGAGGCTCCGCGACTGGCGATGTCCCTTTACCCGCGACCTGAGCGGTTCGACCCGGCCCCGGCCGTCGCAAGCTTCTCCTGTTGGGCAGCGAGCCGCTCCCGCAGTCGCTCAAGCTCGGCCTCTGAGGCACCGAGCTGCGCCTTGTACTTGATGTACTCCGGATCTACCTCGTCGACCGGAGGAAGGTCAACTCTACGCATCTCGCCCTCCTCGACGCACGAGTTCCTGGATGTGACCAGCTGCAGTGTTCAATGCACCTGCAATCGGACCATTGAGATCAACATCAACTGGCCGCCCGCGGCGCGGCCTGACGTCTGCCGAGAGTACACCGACAACGTGGCGGTTTCTAGGATCTCGAATGGGCCAGGTCACGAGGTAATGATAGTGCTCGACATCCCGGAACTCGCTTAGAGTCATCCTCCATCGCTCATTGTTATCAATGCGGTTCCACAGCCAGGAATCGACCCTGGCGCGCCAGCGCGTCGACCCCGTGATCTTTCTCCCCCGGGAAGATCGCGCGAACCACTGGCCCATCGGAGATTTCACAATTCTCCCTATTCTCGACTTGGGGTCAACAACCCCTGCGGCCCGCTTCGATTCCCAGTCCACACGCAGGTCGGCACAGATCTGCTGCCAATTTTCAGCAAGTGCTTCCTTCCTCGCCCAAGTGGTCCCTATCGGCCCGTGATCGTAGCGATAAAATGCTGCACCCAAATTTTGATCATCTCGATCAATGCCAATGAATGAAACCGGACGAAGGCGGGCTCTAAGCCAAGTTGGCCATCGGCTTGCCACGTGCACGAAGACGCCAGATCTGCGCCAGTCGGCATTCGCATGCTCCACTAGCCCAAGGAGCACGACCCCCATCTCCTGCCGCATTCGCGCATCTCTTTGGCGAGCCTCCCGCACTCTCTTTGCAAGCCCCATCTGCCGCCAGAAGGGTTCAAAAGCTGTAGCCGCCAACCCGAGAGCAAGCGTCACCATGAGAATCGCTTGGTGCTGTGGCCACCAGCCCTCTGGGTAATTCGCAAGCGCCAGCATTCCGGCACTCAGGAAAACACCCACCAGAATGTTCTTGACTGCGGTATACGACACCAGAGAATTCACCTCCAGCGACGCAAGGGTGGGACCACAACAACACCCTTCGCCTCAATGCCTACTGTAACGCAGGCTACATTGGCCGCATCTCCAGAAGATCCCCGGGACGGGCCGGTACACAGGAAGGAGACAGGAGGAGATTAGCGGTTATTGCAGCCGCAGATTCCGGTTGGTTGACACCATGCCTCACAAGCACCGCACCACTCGGCTCCCGGCACGGGCACAACACGGCGGTCCGCACTCTCTGACCCCTGGCTTTCTGTCATGCCGATGCTCTCCTCAGTCTTTTGGGTGCCATGGCCGCTTCGATCTCCGCGCAATGTCGCTCCGCTTCGAGATCCGGCCCTCGTCGAACCTTGAGGTCGGGGTCGCGTTCGATGAGGGCGTTGATCGGCGGGCCGTCACGCTCGACGAGGAGGCGCAGGTACAGCTCGCGGTCCGCTGGATCCCCTTTGAAGTCCTCTGCGTTCATGGCGCTCCTGAGTGCACGGGGACCCGCCCCCGTGGGCGAGGGCGGGTCCGGGCGTGATCGTGGACGTGGCGGCATCCCGGGTGGCTTCACGTCGGCGCGGAGCCGGTGCCTGGCGGGTAGGGCGCGGGGGATTGGCCACCCGCCAGGCACCGAAGGGGATGCCGCATGCCACGGCATGTTGGTGGGCCGGTTCCTCGGCTGCGGCCGTTCCCTCCAACGAGATAGACCGTATCACTCTTGAGTGTTGGGATCTATTTTGCGCGAAGAGTGGTCCCGCCCGTCATGCGGCGCTCCGTAGCCGAGCCCGTCGAGAGGCGCTGTTCCGTGAGCGGTCGGTTCGTCCGTGAGGAACAGGTCCTGCTGCACCGCGCGGGACTGAGCGGTGAAGTCCTCGGGCCTGAGCGTGATCTGTCGCATGCCGCGAGGGGGAGCCACGTCGCGGACCGGGATGACCGCGATCACAGTGGCCACCCCTACCGCCGGGAACGCGTCTGCGGGCAGCTCCCACAGGGTTCCCCGCGCCTCCCAGATCTGGGCGAGGAAGTCATTGGTCCTGTGATCGCCCCGGTAAGTGAGGCTGCCGTACATGATCGCGACGAGGAGGCCGCCGGGCTGGATGAAGCGCAGCGCCCGCTCCACGTGCCGGATGTCCTGGCGTCCGGCAAACGGGGGGTTCATGATGACGCGCTGGTAGCGGCGCTGCACCGGCACGCTGAAGAAGTCGGCGTTCGTGACCTGCCGGGCGTACCCGCCGGCGCGGATGTGCTCGGCGCGGGCGGTGTCGAGTTCGACGCAGTCCACGATGGCCCCGCGGGCGGCGACGGCTTCGGCGATGGCGCCGCGCCCCGCCGAGGGCTCCAGCACCTCGCATCCAGTTTCGAGTTCGGCCAGGTCCAGGATGCGTTCGACCGTGGGCTCCGGCGTCGGGTAGAACCCCCGGTCGACATCGGTGATCACCTCGCCCGTGGCGAGCAGCCCGGCTATGGCGTCGGCGGCGTCGATGGTGAAGATGTGGGCCTTCTTGTAGCGGTGCCAGACGCCGCCCACCGTGTGAAGGGCGAGGTTGACGCGCTCGTACAGGTTGCGTTCGAGCTGGCCGTTCAGGCGGAGCGCCGGGCCGTCGACCGTGGCCGCGCGGAGGACGTCGAGAACGTCGGGATCTATCTGCATGGTTGGGTCTCCTGATCAGGCGTACTGGGTGCAGTTGGCGGCGAGCGGATGGCCCTTGTGGTCCGCGCAGACGGCGTCCCCCGTCGCAGGGTCCGTGCCGCCGTCACACAGCTCGCACACCCAGTAGCCGCAGACGACGCAGATCGCGGAGGCGAGCTGGTTGTGGGTGTCGGCCAGGTCGGCGTCGCAGCGGCGACAGATCTCGGGCGGCAGGGTGCCGTCTTCCGGCCAGGTCTTGAGGCCGTTGATGCGCTCGGGCCGCTTCATACGGTCTGCCCCTCAGCCTCGTTCGTGGCGCCGGCGACGAGCAGCGCCGCTTCGAGTTCCACCAGGCGCGCCGCGACCATGACGGGGAAGCGGACGTAGACGGAACCACCGGCCTGGTTGAGGAGTTCGGCTGCGGCGAGGAAGGTCGTGTTGCTGGCCTCGTTCAGAGCCTGCGGGTCGTTGTCGCGGCGAGCCTTGACCAGATGCTGCGCGGCCTCCCGAACGAGCTGGGCGGCGTCGGAGTCGTACTCCTCAAGGGCGTTGGCCGTGGCCGGCACCCCCTCGAACAGGTTGCGATTGATGTTGCGCATGGCGCGGATGTCGTTCATCACTGTGGTCTCCGGGTGGAAAGAGGGGGCGGCCCGCTGGGGGCCGCCCCGGGATGGATCGTTCAGGCCGCGATGGCAACCGGCTCGGCCTCGGCGTCGCCCGCCTCCGGTTCCGGGGCGCTCTCCTGCTCCGTGTCGTCAGCCGCCTCGGCCTGCGGGGCGGTGGACCCCGCCTCCGCGTCCGTCTCCGAAGTAGCGTCGGCGGTCGGCTCGGCGGCGGGCTCCAGGCTGGCGAGCGCGGCATCGGCCTCCGCGACCAGGTCGGGGGCAGCCGCCGCGGGGTTGACCATGATCTCGCTGGCGTCGGCGTGCGCCTTAGCTTGACGGAGCTGGAAGCGGGCCTTCTGGACGAAGTTGGCGACCCGGTCCATCTGCTCCAGCCGCTTGCCCACCTGCCCCTCCAGGGCGCGGGCCAGCTCCATCGGGTCGGCCTTGCCGATGCTGTCCAGCAGCTCGCACATACGCTCGATCTCGTCGAGGTCGCTCTGGGTCTTGGCCTGTGTCCGGCTGCGCTGGGCCTTCTCCTCGGGTGTCATCTCCTTGACGTCGACCATGGAGTCCTGCTTGGCGGCCTTCTCCTGCTTGCGCATGGCGTAGGCGATGTGGACGAGCTGGTTGTCGCTCTTGTCGCCCTTCTTCCAGTCCTCGAAGACAGCCTTCTGGTTGTCCCGGGACAGGGCGGCGATCTGGACGGCGGCCTGAGTGCCGATGTGCCCGAGGTCGACAGCCGTCTGGATCTCGGGGCGCAGGGCGAGCAGTGCCAGGCGCTGGTTGACGTACTGGACCGACTTGGAGAAGGTCTTCGCGACGCTGGGGACTTGGTCGGGGTCGCCGTCGTACTCGTCATCCAGGACCCGCTTGAAGCCGCGCGCCTCCTCCAGCGGGAGCATGTCCTCGCGGTTCAGGTTCTCGGCCATAGCCTTCTTGAAGGACTCCATGTAGCTGATCTCGGCGTCGCCCTCGGCCAGGAGGATCTTCGTCTCGATGGTGATGTTGCCCGCCAGCCCGTTGGCGCGGAACCGGCGCTCCCCAGCGACCAGCTCGTACCCGCCCTCCTCGACCTTGCGGACGACGATCGGCTGGAGGAGGCCGTGCTCCTTGATCGAGTCGGCCAGCTCAGACAGGGCCTCCTCACTGAAGGTCTCGCGGGGCTGGTTCGGGTTGCGTCGGATCTGACGCATCTTCAGGGTCGCGTACTTGTGCGGCATTTGGGGCTCCAAGAGGTCGGTGGGGGCTTCTCCCTCCCCCTTCCTTGCGGTTCTATTCTATATGCATTCAGAGTGAGGGTCCATGATTTTCGAGAAGTTTTTGCAGGTCAAACACCTAGGTGCGGACCCCGACGGGGCCCGCACCTAATAAACCTTCGCCAGTCAGCCCGCAGCCACCAGGCCAGCTACCTCACGCTGCTCGACTCCGCGCTCAACCCGCCCGGGGTCGACCACCGATAGGGCGCCGAGCACTTCACGTGCGACCCCTGCGTCCAGATGGACATTCGGTACGCCCCCAGACTCCTTCAGCCGGGCCAGTACGCGCTCCAGCTCGATCCCCACCCCGATCCTCCCCGTGCTCCAGCACCCACCCGCAAGAGGGCACTTTTAGATCCCCACGCAGACGAGTTCGAGGCACACATGTGGCGGCCTGGGGGTGCCGGTCACAATCTCGCAGCCTGGCAGGCGGGTGAGGGGTGACGACCACATGTGAGTGCTTGATCTACGTCTACCGTGATCCTGCTTTCAGATACTCCTAATGTCAATCAACCTAGACATTAGACTGCCTTGCGAGTCACCGTCGCCGCGAAGTACATCGAAAATGCGCCAATTCTCGACACCGGCCCCGGCCGGGCCACCCCACTGAGGAGTAGCCAGCACCATGCCGCTTGGCCCGGACACCCCACTGTCCAGCAAACTCGCCGTATTGCTCGGCAGGAAGCGCGGGACAGATGGGAAGACCCCAAGCACACGCGCCATCGCTGCCGCCACAGCCGAGACTCCCGGCGGAAAGCCAGCGATGACACACCAAGTCGTGAACGAGCTGCTGAACGGGGTCAAGTCCAACCCATCGACCTCCCAACTCATGGGCCTCGCACGCGCGCTTGAGTGTCCGGCGGCCTACTTGCTTCCCGGCTACAACGGTTTGACCTCTCTATCGGTCTACGAGGAGCACCACGACGCCCGCGAGGCGCTTCGACTTGTCCATGACCTGGGCGAAGCTGGAGCTGCCGAACTCCTGGAGGCGGCGCGTGAGATCCGACTGCGGCACGGCGGCAGCGACCTCACCGTCCCAGAAGTTCCCGATCCGCTACCGCCTGCCGCCGAACCTCCGCGGCCAGGCCGGCGGAGGCGACTCAGCTTCACCGAAGCAGCGGAACGGGCCGTCTCTGATCTGGAAGGAAATTGAACGAATGGACGGCATCGTCTTCGGTTTGTGCGCACTGGTTTGCATAGCCGGTACCGCGCTCTCCGGCCGGGAAGCCTGGCGGCAGAGGGCCCGAGCCGAGTACCGCGTCGCTCGGTTCACGCGCACCGTGGCCTTCGGCGTATGCGGCGTAGGCGTCCTTCTCGCCGTGCCCACGGTCGAAAACCTCGTCGAGTCCATGACCGGCATGAACAACGCAGCCAAGCTCGGGGCCCACATCTGCGCCGTCCTGTGGTGCGGCAGCCTACAGCTCATGCTCGTGGACTGGTCGTACAACCAGGACGTCCTCAAGGCCAGCCTCTACGCGCGCATCGCCTTCGGCGTGTGCGTCCTTATGGCGATGCTGCCGCTGTTCGTCGAGACGAGCGGTGAGAGCATCGAATTCACCACCGAATACGCCGCAGCTCCTGGTGTCACCGTGTACCTCATGGTCTACCTGGGGTACGTGGCGATCACCTGCGGCGAGATCGCATTCCTCTGCTCCGGGATGGCTCTGTCCGCCCGACGGAGCGGCCACATCTGGACAGCCAGCGGGCTGGCTGTGTCGGCGACGGCAGCATTGTTCGGTGTCGCTTACGCCGCCAGCAAGGGGTCATACCTGGTGATGCACTACCTGGGTCACCCCTGGCCGCTGCGTTACGAAGAGGTCGTCTCGCCCTTGCTGGCCGGTCTCGCCGTGATCGCGCTCATCACGGGCCTGACGATGGCCATGGTCGGAAGGCGAATCGCAGCCCGGAAGGCGGTCGGTTCAACCGCCGTCTGACACGCGGGACAGCTTGCGCCAGTGGAGGACGACTCGGCCTGGCTCGACGGTGCGTACGCCGCGGGCACTCGCGGGGAAAACCTCCACCTTCTTCAAGAGCAGCCTCGTAATGGCCCTCTTCGATGAGTGCGGTGCCGTGTTCCACCACCTGACGAGGTCTTTGGCGCTGCCCAGCGAGAAGTTCGCCATCTGCTCTGCGTATCGAATTCGCGAGCGGATGTCCTTGAGGTTTGCGGTGATCTCACCGTCGGCGGTTACGAACGCGTCGCTGCTGATCTGGCGCTTGCCATAGAGGGTGGCCGCCTCCGTCCGGCGCCCTTCCAGGTCCTTTGCCTCTGCCTCCAGCTTCTTCACCTCCGCCCGCACGGCTACTCGGGCAGCCTGGATCTGGTCCCGGATGCCGGGCTTGAGGAGTTCAGCCACGACGTACTCGCCGACGTAGTTCTCCAACAGCTCGGCGTCCATACGGACCTCGCCGCAACCGCCCCGCCCTTGCTTGCTCTTCGGGCGGCAGCGGTAGCCCGGCGTACCTGCGTTCGTACGAGCGCCCTGGAGAGCTTGCGTGCACTTACCGCACTGACTGGCTCCGTCCACCAGTAGGTAGTCGTACGGCGCGTCTGCGTCCGCCGTCTTCCGGCTCTTGTCCCGCTCCTGGAGGGCCTCGAACTCCTCGCGTGTGATGGCGCCGGGGTGGCCGGCGTCGACGAGCTCGCCGTTCTCGTCATAGCGCAGACCGGCGATGGCCGGGTTGCGGAAGAGACGCCCAACAGAGGCGTCCTTCCATTCCCCGCCCAGCGTTCCCCGGTAGCCCTCGCCGTTCGCCCACAAGGCGATGTCGGCGTTCGATTGACCGGCCAGCGCCCGGCTCACCATTTGCCGAAGCGGATCCACTTCGTCATCACGCAGTCGCTGACGCGACTGGTCGTCGAACCCGTAGAGCCGTGGCATGCGGTCGTCCGTTCTTCTCGTGCTCCGTAGCCGCCCGATCCTAGGCCACAGCCCTGTGGCCGGGCTGAGGATCCTTGAGGAGATCGGGTACGCCAATGGCTACGGAATGATCACTGCGCCGGTGGGGTAACCCCGAGCACTCGCCAAAGCGCAGCCGTAGGGATCTTCACCGTGCTGCCCAGCGTGAGGGTCTGCACAGGGAAAGACCCCGTCTTGATCAAGCTGTAAGCCTTGTGCACACCGATCCCGAGCGCCCGCGCAGCCGTCGTGACGTTCACGGTCGGCGGCAGCGCGAGCAGTTCCTCCAGAGTCATCGCGCCAGCCCTGGAATCCGTAGCTGCTGAAGCGTCCTTCGTTGTCATTCCCGTTGTCGCGTTCTCCCCCGCGCCAACGTGATTTAAGGATACGCCAACACTGGAGTGTTGGGGCAAGATGGAGCATCGGTTCGACAAGGACCGACACAGAAGCTCCACAACCGAAGGCCACGAAGGGGATATTCGTGTTCAACCCCAGCTACCAGCGGCGCTGCGCGTGCCAAGAGCCCCTGGTCGAGGACGATGGCACTCCGATACTCGACAAGGGCGGCAAGCCGAAGCTGCGCAAGCTCGGCGCCGAGTGCCCGAAGCTCACGCAGAAGGGGCACGGCACCTGGTACTTCTACTTCGAGCTCGAAGCCGGCGAGGGCGGTAGGCGCCAGCGGGTGCGGCGAGGCGGGTTCGCCACGAAGGACGAGGCGAAGGCCAAGGCGGCCGAGGTCTACCGCGACGTCATTGGCGGCGCCGACGTCCTCAGCAACACCACCGTCGGGGAGGACCTGCGCACCTGGCTCAAGAGGAAGAGAAGCCTGGCCCGCACCACCCGGCACGGGTACGAGGAGCACATCACGCTCTACCTCGAACCGCACCTCGGGCACATCAAGCGGCGTGACCTCAAGCTGCGGCACGTCGAGGCGATGTACGACGCGATCGAGCGGGAGAACGCCGAGCGGCTGATCCACCACGCCAAGGTCATCGAATTGCAGGAAGCCCGCGATGCCGCCTACACGGCCTGGGTCCGGGCCGCGGGGAAGAAGGAGGAGCGGCGCACCACGCGCCGGGCCTACCTCGACGCCAACGCCGCGCTCCGAGAGGGCCGCAAGGGCAAGCGGAAGATCACCAGTGCCGCGACGATGCACCGCATCAACGCCACCCTCAGCTCGTTCCTGGGCAGCGGCATCAAGCGCGGCGAGTACGCGACCAACTGGGCCGCGATGGTCGAGCTGCCGGCAGTCAAGCGGCCCAAGGCCCTGGTGTGGACACCCGAGCGCGTCGAAGAGTGGAAGCGCACGGGCAAGAAGCCCAGTCCCGTCATGGTCTGGACACCCGAGCAGACCGGCGAATTCCTCGACTTCGTGAACGACGACCGGCTCTGCGCTATGTGGCACGCGTTCATTTTCCGTGGCCCTCGGCGCGGCGAGATGTGCGCTCTGCCCTGGCCGGAGGTCAGCTTGACCGGCTCGTGGTTCCGCATCTCGGCGCAGATCGTCGAAATCGCCTACCGGCAGTACGACGAGGCCCCCAAGCAGGACAGCGTGCGGACGGTCACGCTCGACTCCCAGACTCGCGAGCTGTGGCGCGCGTGGCGGCTCACGCAGGACGAGGAACGCGAGCAGTGGTCCGGTGAGGAAGCCTGGGTCGAGAGCAATCGGGTCTGGACTCACGAGAACGGCGAGCCCCTGCACCCCGACTGGATCAGTCGGCGGTTCAACCGACTGGTCGAGCTGTCAGGGCTGCCCCCGATCCGCCTGCACGACACGCGTCACCTGTCGGCAACGCTGGCGCTGTTGGGCAAGGCTGACATCAAGGTCGTCCAAGAACGGCTGGGCCACAGCTCACGGCAGATCACCTCGGACACGTACACCAGCGTGCTGCCTCAGCTCTTGACGGCTGAGGCGGAGTCCACGAGCGCGGTCGTGCCCCGGCCTCAGAAGGCAGGTCCGGAACCGAAGGAGCCGTCCCAGCCGGACGACCAGGACGAGACCTCGGAGGCGGGCCCGGAGGCCGACGGCGAAGGCCCGGACGAGGGATTGCGTCCCGCCGCGTGACCCGCGTCCCGAATTTGTCCTGTCGATCATGAAATCATGATCGGGACGGGCCGCCAGGACCCTGCCGTGCGCCGCCCTGACCAGCTAAGAAGCTGGTCAGAACGTTCTTTCGACCACTTTAAGTGGTGGGGCGGGTGGGACTCGAACCCACGGCCGACGGATTATGAGTCCGCTGCTCTAACCGGCTGAGCTACCGCCCCCCACGGCGCGTCGCGCACATTTGTGCGCGCCGTCTGCCGCAGCATAGCCGCTCATACGATCTGTTGCCCGTGAGGGCTGCCGTCGGGCGACCACGCACGCCCAAGAGGACCTCGATCACGGGCCGTTCGGTTCCATGGCACAAGAAAAAGGACCCCTTCCGGGGCCCTCGTTCTCTCTGCTCCCCCGACTGGACTCGAACCAGTAACCCTCCGGTTAACAGCCGAATGCTCTGCCAATTGAGCTACAGGGGACCGAGCTCCCCCGACTGGACTCGAACCAGTAACCTGCCGGTTAACAGCCGGCTGCTCTGCCAATTGAGCTACAGGGGATTGCTCTGTGTGCCTCGAATGCACCGCTGACCGGTCTTCCGGACGGCGCGCGCTCGCTGCGACACATACATTAGCGCAAGCAGGGGGGTGCTCCGCCAATCGGTATCGCCTCAGGTCACCTCGGGTGATCTGCGGCCCCGGAGGGTAGGCGCGCGGCACAGCCCTTCACTCCGGTGCGTACCGGCACCGGACGGGACCGACGAGAGGAAAGGTGGAGCAATGCGCTACCGGCTCACGTTCATCGCGGGACTGGCCACGGGGTATGTGCTCGGCGCACGGGCGGGCCGGGAGCGGTACGAGCAGCTCCGCAAGGCCGCCCAGCGGGTCTCCCAGAATCCCGCGGTCCGGAACACCGCCGAGTCGGCCGCGCTGACCGGGCGCGAGGCGGCGTCGAAGGCCTTCGGGACGGTGTCGGCCAAGGTCGGGGACCGGCTGCCGGCCTCCGTCACCGACCGGGTCCGCTCGCTGCGCGACCAGCGCGGTGCCGATGAGGACGACTGGGGCACGAGCAACACCTAGGGGGTCGCCCGGGTAAACCCTGACGCTGCTCCTATGCGTCGTATGGGGCATCATCTGAGGCCATGGGGATAGTCGCCGGATTGGACAGTTCGTCCGAGAGCACACGGATCGTCGTCTGCGATGCGGACACGGGCGCCGTCATCAGGCGCGGGTATGCGCCGCACCCCGTCGAGAAGGGGCCCGAGGTCGATCCACAGGCGTGGCTGATCTCGCTCGGGGAGGCGGCGGGCCACGGGCTGCTCGAAGGGGTGCAGGCGATCGGCGTCTCCGCGCAGCCGCACGGGCTGCTGCCGCTGGACGTCGAGGGGAATCTCGTACGGCCCGCGCTGGTCGGCAATGACAAGCGGACACAGAGCGCGGCGGCGGATCTGATCGACTCGCTCGGTGGGCGTACCGCGTGGGCGCAGGCCGTCGGGGCGGTGCCGCAGGCGACCCATGCGGTGACCAAGCTGCGCTGGCTGGCGCGTACCGAGCCGGCGCATGCGGCCCGGATCGCGGAGGTCATGCAGCCGCACGACTGGCTGGCGTGGCAGCTGCTGGGGCGGCCCGCCCGGCGGACGACGGACCGTGGCGGGGCCTCGGCGACCGGTTTCTGGTCGGCGGCGACCGAGTCGTACCGGCCGGATCTGGTGGAGCTGGCGCTGGGCCACCAGGTGCGGCTGCCGGAGCTGCTGAGCCCGTCGGGGACCGCGGGGTTCACCCCGGAGGGGCTGCTGATCTCCGCCGGTACGGGCGAGACGATGGCGGCCGCCTTCGGGCTCGGCGTCGGGGAGGGCGACGCGGTGGTGTCGCTGGGCGCCTCGGGGTCGGTGTTCGGGATTCACCACGAGGCGCTGGTGGACCCGAGCGGCACGATCACCTCGTTCGCGGACGCGACCGGCCGGCATCTGCCGGTGGTGCACACCAGCAACGCGGTACGGGTGCTGCGCGGGGCCGCGGAGATGCTGGGGACGGATCTGGCGGGCGTGTCCGAGCTGGCGATGAACTCGTCGCCCGGTGCGTACGGCATGGTGCTGCTGCCGTATCTGGAGGGCGAGCGGACCCCCCATCTGCCGCATACCGCCGGGTCGTTGCACGGGCTGCGGCGGGACAGCATGAAGCCGGAGCATCTGGCGCGGGCGGCCGTGGAGGGGATGCTCTGCGGGCTCGCGGACGCGCTGGACGTGCTGCGGGGGCGGGGCGTGGCGGTGCGCCGGGTGTTCCTGCTGGGCGCGGCGGCGGAGCTGTTCGCGGTGCAGGCGGTGGCCCCGGCGCTGTTCGGGGTGCCGGTCGTGGTGCCGCAGCCGGCGGAGTACGCGGCGCTGGGCGCGGCCCGGCAGGCGGCCTGGGCGTGGGGGGTGGCGCACGGCACCCTCACCCCGGCCGGCGGTGCGGAGTCCGCACCGGGCGGCGGGCCCGCCTGGGTCGATCCCCCGCAGTGGCCGGCCGCCGCGAGCCAGGTCTTCGAACCGGGTGAGGAGCTGGCGGTCGGCCAGGCCGTGCGCCAGCAGTACGCGGCGGTGCGCGACGAGGCCTATCCGGGGGCGTTCGAGCGGGAGGCGTGACGTCCCGGGCGGCGGCCTACCGGGCGGGCCGGGCCCGGCGGTCTCAGTCGAGGTAGCCGCGGAGCTGGTCGGCGAAGGCGTGGTCGCGGAGCTTGTTGAGGGTTTTGGACTCGATCTGCCGTATCCGTTCGCGGGTGACGCCGAAGATCCGGCCGATCTCCTCCAGCGTGCGGGGGCGGCCGTCGGCAAGGCCGTAGCGGAGCTGGACGACCTTGCGTTCGCGTTCGCCGAGGGTGGACAGCACCGCGTCGAGGTGCTCGCGGAGCAGCAGGAACGCGGCGGATTCGACGGGTGAGGCGGCGTCGCCGTCCTCGATGAGATCGCCGAGGGCGACGTCCTCCTCCTCGCCGACGGGAGCGTGCAGCGAGACCGGCTCCTGGGCCAGCCGCAGCACCTCGCTGACGCGTGCGCCGGTCAGGTCGAGGTGGGCGGCGACCTCCTCGGGTGTGGGTTCGTAGCCGCGCTCCTGGAGCATCCTGCGCTGGACCCGCACCACGCGGTTGATCAGCTCGACGACATGGACCGGGACCCGGATGGTCCTGGCCTGGTCGGCGAGGGCGCGGGACATCGCCTGGCGGATCCACCAGGTGGCGTAGGTGGAGAACTTGTAGCCGCGGGCGTAGTCGAATTTCTCGACGGCGCGGATCAGCCCGAGGTTGCCCTCCTGGACGAGGTCGAGCATGGTCAGCCCACGGCCGACATAGCGTTTGGCGACGGAGACGACCAGCCGCAGGTTGGCCTCGATCAGGCGGCGCTTGGCCATCCGGCCCAGGACCACCAACTTGTCGAGGTCGAAGGCGAGTTGGGAGGAGAGGTCGGGGGCGTTGGTGAGCTTCTCCTCGGCGAAGAGACCGGCCTCGACGCGGCGGGCGAGCTCGACCTCCTCGGCGGCGGTGAGCAGCGGGATCCGGCCGATCTCGCGGAGGTACTGGCGGAAGAGATCGGCGGACGGGCTGCCCGCCTCGGGGCGTGGCACCGGCTCCGGGGTGATCTCCTCGACGATCATCTCGGCGGCGGGTGGTTCGGCCTGCTGCGGCACGGTGAGCGGCTCCGTGGCCGGGTCCGTGTCGTGCTCCGTGGCGGCCGGCGCGTCGGCGAGGGTCTGGGTCTGCACGGGGGCGACCTCCAGGGTGATCGCTGCTGAAGCGGCAGAAAGGTCGGGCACGGTGGCGGCCGGGCCGCCGTCCGTCCCGTACGTCACGAGTGGTTCCGCGGGGGATTCCGGTGCGGTACGGCCGGGCCCGCGGCGCACCGAGGACTCAGGCACCGCTTCTCAGTGTGGAGTACGACACACGCCTGCCACGAGGGGCGTGCGGGCACTTTTTGAGTCCGGTCCGTGACCGGACGGCTACCGCGGGGTGTTACGGGCGGGGCGGCGCGGGCCGGCTCCCGGGGCCGGGCCCCGGGGGCTACAGGGCGGCGTAGCCGCGTTCGCGCAGGGACTGGCCGTACTGCTGGAGGACCCACAGTTCGTTCTGGACGGCCGCGAGGTGTTCGGGGTCGGCGCGGGGGCCGAGGCGCTGGAGGGTGCCGCGGATCTCGGTGACGCGCTGATTGACGGCGGCGAGGCGGACGGCGACCAACTGGACGCCGGCGTAGGCCTCGTCGGGATCCCGGCGGGTGTGCAGCGGCTCGACGGCGAGCTCGGTGACCATGGCGCGGACGGTGTCGTCGGGGGCGGCCTCCCGCACCCGGGGGATGAAGGCCTGGTCGGCGGCGCCGGCCGCGGCACCGCCGGCGTCCTCGATGCACTGGCGGACCACGGCGTAGGGCGGGGCGGTGAACTCGTCGGCACCGTAGGCGTCGAAGGCCGGGGAGACCAGGTCGGGGCGCTGGAGCGCCAGCTTGAGGAGCTCCCGCTCGACGCGGTGGGCGGGGCTGCGGAGGTTGAGCGCCGGGCCGCGCGGGCCGGGCGCGGGGCCGGCCTCCACGGGCGCCGGGGCCTGGCCGCGGCGCTGCTGACGGCCCTGGTCGGGACCGCCGTCCCGGCCCCGTTCGCGGGCCCAGCGGGCGAGCTGGGAGACGCGCTTGACCACGAACTGGGTGTCCAGGATGCCGAGCATGCCGGCGAGCTGGACGGCGGACTCGTGCTGGATGGAGCTGTTCTTGATGTGCGCGACGATGGGGGCGGCCTCGTCGAGGGCGGCGGCGCGGCCGACGGTGGTGTCGAGGTTGTGCCGGGAGACGACATGGCGCAGCGCGAACTCGAAGAGCGGGGTCCGGGCCTCGACGAGATCGGCGACGGCCTGATCGCCCTTGGCGAGCCGCAGATCGCACGGGTCCATACCGCCCGGGGTGATCGCGATGGAGGTCTCGGCGGCGAACTTCTGGTCGTCCTCGAAGGCGCGCAGGGCGGCCTTCTGGCCTGCGGCGTCGCCGTCGAAGGTGAAGACGACCTCGGAGCCGGAGTTGTCCATCAGGAGGCGGCGGAGGATCTTGATGTGGCCCTCGCCGAAGGACGTACCGCAGGTGGCGATGGCGGTGGTGACACCGGACAGATGGCAGGCCATCACGTCCGTGTAGCCCTCGACCACGACCGCGCGGTTGGTCTTGGCGATCTCCTTCTTGGCGAGGTCGATGCCGTAGAGGACCTGTGACTTGCGGTAGATGGGGGTCTCGGGGGTGTTGAGGTACTTGGGGCCGTTGTCGTCGTCGCGGAGCTTACGGGCGCCGAAGCCGACGACCTCGCCGGCGATATCGCGGATCGGCCACATCAGACGGCCGCGGAAGCGGTCGATGGGGCCGCGGCGGCCCTCCTGGGAGAGGCCGGAGAGGACGAGCTCCTGGTCGCTGAAGCGGCGGCCGCGCAGAAAGCGGGTGAGGTGGTCCCAGCCGGCCGGGCTGTAGCCGACGCCGAAATGCTGGGCGGCGGCCTGGTCGAAGCCGCGCTCGGCGAGGAACTTGCGGGCGATCTCCGCCTCGGGGCTGTCGAGCTGCTCGACGTAGAACTGGGCGGCGGCCTTGTGGGCCTCCACCAGGCGGGTGCGTTCACCCTGCTGGCGGCCCGGGGTGTAGCCGCCCTCCTCGTAGCGCAGGGTGATACCGGCCTGGGAGGCGAGGCGCTCGATGGTCTCGGCGAAGGAGAGGTGGTCGATCTTCATGACGAAGTCGACGGTGTCGCCGCCCTCCTGGCAGCCGAAGCAGTGGTAGAGCCCCTTGGCCGGGCTGACGTGGAAGGACGGGGACTTCTCGTCGTGGAAGGGGCACAGGCCCTTGAGGTTGCCGCCGCCGGCGTTGCGGAGCTGGAGATACTCGGACACGACGGCGTCGATCGGGACCGCGTCCCGCACCGCCTTCACATCGTCATCGTTGATCCTGCCTGCCACGCGTGAATTCTACGGCCGGGGTCGGACAGCCTTGGTCGCGCGTGGGCGGTCGCCGCGAACGCCGGGGCTCTCCCCCCACCCCCGAACCCACCCCCGCCCCCTCCCCCGAAGGGGGAGGAGGGGGAGGGGGCGGGGGAGCAGCATGGCGAGCTCCGCGGCCCGGCCGGCGCCCCTCCCCGCACCCCGCCCCTCCCTCACCCCAGCAGCTCCAGAAATCGCTCCACCCCCACGTTGCCCCCCGAGATGATCACGCCGATGCGGGGTGGCAGCGGGCTGATGTGGCCGGCGAGGAGGGCGGCGAGGGCGCTGGCGCCGCTGGGTTCGGTGACGATCTTGAGGCGTTCGAAGGCGAACTTCATGGCCGTGCGGATCTCGTCGTCGGTGACCAGGACGACCGAGTCGAGCAGCCGCCGGTTGACGGAGAACGTCAGCTCGCCGGGGCGCTCGGCGGCCTGGCCGTCGGCGATGGTGCGCGGGACCGGGATCGTGACGGGGTGGCCGGCGGCCAGGGAGCGCAGGGTGTCGTCGCCGGCCTCCGGCTCCACGCCGATCATGCGGATGCCGGGGACGAGGGCGGTGGCGGCGATGGCCGAGCCGGCCATCAGGCCACCGCCGCCGACCGGCGTCAGCAGCGCGTCGAGCGGGCCGGTCTCCTCGATCAGCTCCAGGGCCGCGGTGCCCTGGCCGGCGATGATGTGCGGGTGCTCGTACGGCGGGATCAGCGCGAGGCCGCGTTCCTCGGCGAGCCGCCGGCCGATCGCGACGCGGTCGCCGGTGTAGCGGTCGTAGGTGACGATCTCGGCGCCGTAGCCGGCGGTGGCGTCCTTCTTGGACTTCGGGGTGTCCTCGGGCATCACGATGACGGCGTGGCTGCCCAGCTCCCGGGCGGCCAGCGCGACGGCCTGGGCGTGGTTGCCGGAGGAGTAGGCGGCGACTCCACGGGCCAGCTGTTCCGCGGACAGCCGGGACAGGGCGTTGTAGGCGCCGCGGAACTTGAAGGCGCCGACCCGCTGGAAGTTCTCGCACTTGAGGTGGATCTCGGCGCCGGCCAGCGCGTCGAGGGTGCGGGAGCGCAGCACGGGCGTGCGGTGTGCCACTCCCGCCAGCCGCCGGGCGGCGTCCCGGACGTCGTCGAGGGTGACGACGTCCGGAACGTCGGTGCGGCCGGGGCCGGTGGGACCGCTGGGGCTTGGCGTCATACGGGCACGCTACGGGAGCAGCGAGGCGAGCGGAACCTCCGGATCGGCCAGCGCCTCGGGCGCCAACGACGCCCCGGAGCGGATGAGTTGCTGGATGGACTCGGCGACGTCCCAGACATTGACGTTCATCCCCGCGAGCAGCCGGCCGTCCGCGCCGAGCCAGAAGGCGATGAACTCCCGCTTGGCGACGTCACCGCGGCAGACGACCTGCGCGTACGAGCCGGGCGGGGCGTAGCCGGAGTACTCCATGCCGACGTCGTACTGGTCGGAGAAGAAGTACGGGATGCGGTCGTAGCTGACGTCCTGGCCGAGCATGGCGCGCGCGGCGGCCGGGCCGCCGTTGAGGGCGTTGGCCCAGTGCTCGACGCGCAGCCGGCTGTCCAGAACGGGGTGGTCGGCGGCGGCGACATCGCCGGCGGCGTAGATGTACGGGTCGGAGGTGCGCAGCGCGGCGTCGACCGCGATACCGCCGCCGGCCTCCCGGTCGACGAGGTCCAGCCCGGCCTGTTCGGCGAGGGCGGTGCGCGGGGCGGCGCCGATCGCGGCGAGTACGTCGTGCGCGGGGTGTTCCTCGCCGTCGTCGGTGCGCACGGCGAGCACCATGCCGTCCTGGCCGACGATCTCGGTGAAGCGGGCGCCGAAGTGGAAGCGGACGCCGTGTTCGCGGTGCAGATCGGCGAACAGGCCGCCGAGTTCGGGGCCCAGGATGCCGTGCAGCGGGGTGGGGGCGGGCTCGACGACGGTGACCTCGGCGCCGTAGGAGCGGGCCGCGGCGGCGACCTCCAGGCCGATCCAGCCGGCGCCGGCGATCACCAGATGGCCGTTGTCGCGGCCGAGGGAGGCCAGCACGCCGCGCAGTCGCTCGGCGTGTGCGAGGCGGCGCAGGTGGTGCACGCCGGCCAGACCGGTGCCGGGGATGTCCAGGCGGCGCGGCTCGGCGCCGGTGGCCAGCAGCAGCTTGTCGTAGACGATCAGGGTGCCGTCGCCGAGGCGGACGGTCTTCGCCCCGGGGTCCAGGTGGACGGCGGGCTGGCCCAGGTGGAGTTCGATGTGTGCCTGGGCGTACCAGGCGGGTTCATGGACGAAGACGCTGTCGCGCTCTTCCTTGCCGAGCAGGTACCCCTTGGAGAGCGGGGGGCGCTCGTAGGGGTGGTCGCGCTCGTCACAGATGAGGATCACCCGGCCGGTGAAGCCCTCCGCGCGGAGCGTCTCCGCGGCTTTTGCCCCGGCCAGGCCACCCCCGACGATGACGAACGTCTGGTGTGCGTCGACCACTTGCTTCCTCCTCGTTGCGGTACCTGCGTCCGCGTCCGCGTCGTGAACGCCCCGATGTACCCCCCGGTGCTCTCCCCCGTTGATGCGTTCGGTGGCGTCAGGGTTCCCGAACGCCGCCTGTCGGGGCTCCCCGGTCACCGTCCGCCGAACGGGGTTGCCGTGCCTGTCAGGGCTCGCTGTTCGCTGTTGTCAGGGTGCTCCGTTCGAAAACGGTGGGGTTCGAGCGTCCCGCACGGAGCGTGAGGGGGGAAGAGGGGCTTTCCTCCAGGGTCACCCGCGGTGGGCCCCGCCGTGACCGGGGCGACGGGTGAGACGGGCGTGCAGCGAGCGGGCGGAGGCGTCGGTCAGGGCCGCGATCTGGTCGATGACGGCGCGCATCCGTGCGGTGTCGTCAGGGGCCGTGTCGAACAGTGAACGGAACTGTGGATCAAGGCCGTCGGGGGCGCGGGCGAACAACACCTCGCCCAGTTCGGCGATGACGACACGCTGGTCGGCGCGGAGCGCCTCCTGGTCGGGGCGCTGCATGACGTACCGGTCGGCGACGGCTTTCAAAACGGCGCATTCCAGCCGGGTTTCGTCCGGAACCACCAGCTCCGCTCCGTAGCGGGTGAGCCGTCCGGTCCCCCACCGGGCCCGCGTCGCGCCCTCGGCGGCGAGACAGAAGCGGCCGATCAGCTGGCTGGTGGCGTCCTTGAGGCGGGCCTGGGCGAGGGCGGAGCCGTCGTAACCGTGCGGCCACCACTCCTGCTCCAGGAGGCGGTCCAGCGCCGCGGCCAGCTCCTCGGGGCCGGCGCCGGGAGCGTAGCGTTCACCGGCGACCGCGAAGATCTCGGCGCGTTCGGCGTCGGCGAGCAGGAGGTTGGGGTCGAGGTGTCCGGCGTGCAGCCCGTCCTCGACGTCGTGCACCGAGTACGCCACATCGTCGGACCAGTCCATGACCTGCGCCTCGAAGCTCCGGGCGCCGTCGGGGGCGCCCTGCCGGAACCACGCGTAGACCGGTGTGTCGTCCGCGTAGACCCCGAACTTCGGGGACGCGGGGTCGGTGGGGTGACCGCCGCGCGCCCACGGGTACTTGGTGGCCGCGTCGAGGGCGGCGCGGCTGAGGTTCAGCCCGACGCTGACCGTCGAGCCGTCTTCGGCGGGCACGAACCGCTTGGGCTCCAGACGGGCCAGCAGCCGCAGCGACTGGGCGTTGCCCTCGAATCCGCCGCAGGGCGCGGCGACTTCGTTGAGCGTCTGCTCGCCGTTGTGTCCGAAGGGCGGGTGGCCTAGATCGTGCGCCAGGCAGGCGGTCTCGACCAGGTCCGGGTCGCAGCCGAGGGCGGCACCGAGCTCCCGGCCGACCTGCGCGCACTCCAGGGAGTGGGTCAGCCGGGTTCGCGGGCTGGCGTCCCAGGCGGCGGTGTGCTCGCCGGGGGTGACGACCTGGGTCTTGCCGGCGAGCCGGCGCAGCGCGGCGGAGTGCAGTACCCGGGCGCGGTCGCGCTGGAAGGCGGTGCGTCCCGGCCGTTTGTCGGGCTCGGTGACCCAGCGTTCGAGGTCGGCCGCGGTGTAGCCGGGGATGGTCGGTGGTGTGCCCGTCATACAGCGACGGTAGCCGCCCTGCGGGCCTCCGGGTCGCATCCGGTAGGAGCCAGGAGGGCCTGGTCGTAGCGGTGCAGTACGAGACGGGCCAGTGCGGGGTGGTCGCCCAGGGGCTCGGCGGCGGGCCCGGGGGCGGCGGCCGCGCACTGGGTGGCGAAGCGTCCGGGGGCGGTGAAGCAGCCGGCGACGGCGATCCGGTCGTGGCCGCGGTCGCGCAGCGCACGGACCGCGTCGGGGACGGTGGGGGCGGCCGCCGAGGCGTAGGCGGGCAGGACGGGGGTGCCGCCGAGCCGGTCCGAGAGCAGCCGGGCGGTGCGCTCGGTGTCCTGGGCGGACCGCGGGGCGCGGGAGCCGGCGGCGGCCAGGACGACGGCGGTGCGCGGGCACGGGGCCTCGGGGAAGCCGGCCGTCAGCAGCCGGCCGTGCAGCGCCTCGGCGAGGAGGCCGTGCGGCCCGAGGGGTTCGGCGACGTGGCCGGTCAGGTGGGGTGCGCCGCGCAGCGCGGCGGGCAGGTCGTGGGTGACGTGATGGCCGCGGCCGAACAGCAGCGGTACGAGGACGGCGGCGCCGCGCAGCCCGTCGAGGGTGTCGGCGAGCAGCGGCTGGTTCAGCTCGATGTGCCCGAGCCGTACGTCCAGGCCGGGGCGCAGCGCCCGGACCCGGTCGAGCAGGGCCCGGACGGTGGGCAGGGCGCGGGGGTCGCGGCTGCCGTGGGCGACGGCGACGAGGGTGGGGGACGGGGCGTCCGGGGCGCGGAAGCCGTGCAGCCGGACGCGGCGGAGCTGGGTGCTGAGCTGGGCGGTGATCTCGGCGGCGAGGCCCCCCGTGCCGAGGGGGGCCAGGGACGCGGAGGGCAGGTGCGGTATCGGCGCCGTCATGACCTGAGCGTGGCAGCCGGGCGTTGCCGCTTCGTTTCCCCGCGGGGAACTTCGTGTTCCGTCCGGCTGCCATCCACTCCGCCCCGGGAGCAGGACGGGCGGCAGGGGACATCTCACGCGCCCCTGCCGCCCGAGGGGCGTTACGCCTGGTGGGCGTCCACTTCCCGGAGGTACCGCTCGCGGGTCGCCTCGTCGAGGAAGGAGGCGCGGAAGGAGTTCCGGGCGAGGGTGCGCAGGGTCTCCTGGTCGAGGCCGAGGGCGTCGCGTACGGCGGTGAAGTTGTCGTCCGCGTAGCCGCCGAAGTACGCCGGGTCGTCGGAGTTGACGGTCACCAGCAGCCCGGCGTCCAGCATCGCGGGCAGCGGGTGGTCGGCGAGGTCGTCGATGACCCGCAGCCGCACGTTGGACAGCGGGCAGACGGTGAGCGGCACCTGGTCCGCCACCAGCCGGGCCACCAGCCGCTCGTCCTCCAGGGAGCGCACCCCGTGGTCGATCCGGTCCACGCCGAGGACGTCCAGGGCCTCCCACACATAGGCCGGGGGCCCCTCCTCCCCCGCGTGCGCCACGCACTTGAGGCCGGCCTCCCGCGCCAGCGCGTAGACCTCCTTGAACTTCGACGGCGGGTGCCCGACCTCGGCGGAGTCCAGGCCGACGGCGGTGATCCGGTCGAGGTGGGGCCGGGCCGCCTCGAAGGTCGCGAGGGCGGACTCGGCGCTCTCGTCGCGCAGGAAGCACATGATCAGGCGGGTGCTGATGCCATAGGTCTCGGGAGCGCTGTCCAGGGCGCGGGCCAGGCCGTTGATGACGGTGCCGATCGGGACGCCGCGCGCGGTGTGCGCCTGCGGGTCGAAGAAGATCTCGGCGTGCCGGACGCCCTGCTCCTTGGCGCGGGCGAGATAGGCGTGGGCGAGGTCGGCGAAGTCGTCCTCGGTGCGCAGCACGGCCATCAGCGCGTAGTAGAGGTTCAGGAAGGACTGAAGATCGGCGAAGGAGTAGGCGCGGCGCAGCTCGTCCTGGGTGGCGTACGGCAGCTCGATGCCGTTGCGCTCGGCGAGCGCGAAGGCCAGCTCGGGTTCCAGCGTGCCCTCGATGTGCAGATGCAGCTCCGCTTTGGGCAGCGGCTCGTGGGCGGTTGCGGCGGAGGGGGAGGACGGGGAGGAAGCCACGCGGTCACACCTGTTCTGCGGTACGGGAAGGGCCCTCGGTACGGGTGGGATCCCCGGTACGAGGAGTCGTCCAGGTTAGCCGGGGCGGGGTCCGCTGCCTCGGCGGCGCCCGTGGGCGGCCGGGTGGTGTGCGCGGCCGGCAACAGCGCCGGTCAGCCGGCCGCCGCCCGCGAGGCCGGCCAGTCGCCGCCCTCGATGGGGGTGCCGGTGGCGCGCAGCCGGGCGGCGAGCGGGCCGGCCGCCAGGTAGACCCAGGCCCGTACGGTCCGGCCGTCCGGGCACACCGCCTCGGTGGGCACCCGCTCGTAGAGGTTGTGCGGGTCGCCGGGGGTGTAGCCCTCCAGCCGGTCCAGGAGCGCGCACACCTCGTCGTAGTCGGTGTCGCGGGGCCGGACCAGGGCGCCGTGCACCACCGCGCCGGCGGGCCCGGTCGTCGCGTAGGGGTAGCCGGGGCCGTCGTACAGCAGCGCGCCGCCGATGTGGGCCGGTTCCTCGGCCGCGGTCCGGCCGCGCAGGGTCCGGCCGTAGTTGGCCTCGCCGGGCCGCAGCGTCCCGTAGACGAAGAACGGCAGCCGCTCGGGCTCGCGGGTCATGGTGGTGCGGTCCTCTCCGGGCGGGGTGCTCACTGCCACGATGCCAGGCCCGCGCTGCAACCATCACGGGTGCACCGGGCGTCGCAGCCTGCGAGATCGATCGCGAGCGGACGGGGGCAGGGATGCGCGGGCCGGTACCGGGACTGGTGCGACGGATACGGAGCGGGGTGCGCCGCCCGCGGCTGCCGCGGACCCGGCGGGGCCGGCGCCGCGCCTTCCAGACCGTGGTGGCGGTGACGGTGCTCGCGCTGGCGCCCGCGACCTGGATGAACGCGACCGCCGGGCCCCGGGTGCACGGTGTCGCGGACGCGCCGTCCGCGCCGGTGGCCATCGTCTTCGGTGCGGGCCTGTGGAACGGTGCGCCGTCGCCGTATCTCGCCCACCGGCTGGACGCGGCGGCCGCGCTGTACGAGCGGGGCACCGTCCGCGCGGTCCTGGTCACCGGCGACAACAGCCGGACCGACTACGACGAGCCGGACGCGATGCGCAGCTATCTGCTGCGGCACGGCGTCCCGGCACGGAAGATCGTCAGCGACTTCGCGGGCTTCGACACCTGGGACTCCTGTAGCCGGGCCCACCGGATCTTCGGTGTGAACCGGGCCGTGCTGGTCAGCCAGGGCTTCCACATCCGGCGCGCGCTGGCCCTGTGCAACGCGGCCGGTGTCGACTCCGACGGCGTCGGGGTGGCCGCGAAGCACGATGTGACCTGGGCGTACGGCGGGGTGCGGGAGATCTTCGCGGCCGGGAAGGCGGCGGCGGACGCGCTGCTGCGGCCCGATCCGCAGTTCCTCGGGCCGCATGAGAAGGGGGTGACGGAGGCGCTGGCGGACGCCGGTTAGCGCCTCCGTCAGCGGGTCACTTCTCGGCCGCGCGGGCGTACAGGTTGAGGAGCTTCGTCCCGAAAAACGGGCTGTAGGAGATCCGGTCGGCGTCCGGGCCCTTCGGGCCACCGCCGTTGAGGCCGCCGATCACGCCGATGACCCGGCCGGTCCCGCTGTCCTCGTCGAAGTCGCTCAGCCAGGGGCTGCCGGAGGTGCCGCCGTAGAACCCGCCGCATTCCATGCGCAGTTCACGGGTGCCGGTCAGCCGGCCGGTGCGGGTCGCGCAGCGTACGGCCCGGTCCTCCGGATCGTTGCGGACATTCGGGTAGCCGATGACGGTGACGTCGTTGGTGTAACCGGGCGTCGGGGAGAGGGTGTTGCCGCCGGTGACCTCTTCCAGGGTGCGGTCGTCCTCGTCGGGGGCGACGGTGGCGAAGGCGAAGTCGAGGTCCGCCCCGGCACCGCTGGTTCCGCGCTCGGGGTAGGCGAAGGTGTCCTTGATCGCCCATACCCCGTGCGGCTGGGTGGTCGCGCCGGAACGATACTGCGGGACGAAAGCGGCACGGGTTCCCGGATTGCAGTGCCCGGCGGTGAGGATGAGGTTGCCGTGCGGGCTGTGCACGACGCTGGCGGTGCAGTGGTGCGCCTTGGCGTCCCCGTCGACGGAGAACAGCACACCGACGGACGGGATGCCGTTGAAGTGCCGGGCGGTGCGGCCGGCCCGGGCCGCGGCGGCGGTCCCCTTCGGTGCGGCGGACCGGGTCGTGGCGGTGGTCGGGGCGGGGGCCTCGGGCCGGGCCGGCGTGTCGCTGCCGGCCGGTGCGGCGGCCGCCATCCGGTCGGGCGTCCAGTAGGCGGCGGCGTCCCGGCTGGTCCAGGTCGCGTCGGGGGCGGGGCTGGGGTTGCCGTCGCCCGGTGCCGCGCGCCGGGCGTCGTTGACGGCGTGGCCGACGGTTGCGGTGGCCAGGCAGACCGTCACTCCGGCCACGGCCGTCGCGGCCTTGATCCAGCGCTTCCGGGTGGGCCGCGCCCGGTGAACTCGCGTCGTGGCGCCGCGTTCCGTGGTGTCGCGCTCCATGTTCAGCTCGTCTCCTCTGCGACCCAGGACAGATAGCCGGCGGCACCGCGGGTGATGGGGGTGGCGATGATCTCGGGGGTGTCGTAGTCGTGCGCGTCGAGGAGATAGGCCGCCAGCGCGTCGTAGCGCGCCTCGGCCGTCTTGAACAGCACCTGCCACTCCTGGCTGGCCTCGACCGCGTCGTCCCAGCGGTACACCGAGGTCACCGGCGCGCTGATCTGCGCACAGGCGGCGAGCCGGCCCTCGATCGCCCCGCGCGCCAGCTTCCGGGCCTTGGTCTCGCTGTCGGTGGTCGTCATGACGGTCAGGAATCCGGTCTGCCGCCCGGTGGGGTCGGGCGGGCTGTTCGGGGCGGTCGGGTCGGCCACGGGTGCGCATCCTTCACGGTGGGGGTCGGGAGGGAACGGACGGGACGGTGGGACCGCTTCGGCCGGGCAGGGCCGGCCGGCGGCATGGGTCCGTGGCGTGGCCGAGCGGACTCGGCGACGCCACGGACCGCCTCGCATCGTACGGACCGGATGATCATCCCGTAAGTGACCGGCCCGCCCCGCGGCGGTATGCACCCGGACGCCGCCCGCCCCCGCCCGCCAGGCTCCCGGGCCCCGGAACGGGCTCCCCGGTTGCGTCCCCCCGTGCACCGGCAACGATGGAAAGGGCAGCCCAGCCGCCGGTCCGTACGCGAAAGGCCAGCATCATGGACGATCTCGATGCGCTCGCCCGCCAGCAGCTCGACGAGGCCAGGGCCTCCGCGCACGGGCGCAGTGCCCGGCTCTTCCTGCACGACGACCGGCTGCGGCAGACCGTGATCGCACTGGTCGAGGGGGCCGCGCTGGATGAGCACAACGCACCCCCGGCGGCGAGCCTGCAAGTCCTGCGGGGGCGGGTCCGGCTGACCGGAGCGGGCGGGGGCCAGGAGTTGATGGCCGGTCAGGTCGCCATGACGCCGCGCGAGCGGCACGGTCTGCTGGCCCTGGAGGACTCGGCGGTACTGCTGACCGCCGTCATGGAGATACCGGCCGGGGCGCGCCCTTCGACCCTGACGGGGACGGACCGGAGATAGCGCGGGCGCCCCGGAGCCACGCGGGCACCCCCGGAGCCCTCTTCGGAATTCTGAGTCTTCACATTTTTCTGAATCTTAAGTACTCTCTACTTCATGACCAGTCCGCGTACCCAGGTGCATCTGACCGAGGAGAAGGAAACCCTTCTCGCCACGCTCTACGGCCGCGCGGTCGACAGCCGCGCGAAGGATCCGATCCTCGGCGACACCACCGCCGCCGAGACCATGCGGCGGCTCGACTACGACTTCAGCAGGATGCGGCTGAGCCCCGGCAACGCCGCCGGAGTCGCGCTGCGCGCCCGTCAGTTGGACGACTGGACCGCGCGCTTCCTCGCCCGGCACGAGGAGGCGACGGTGGTGCATCTGGGCTGCGGCCTCGACAGCCGCGTCCAGCGTCTCGACCCGGGGCCGGGGGTGCGGTGGTTCGACATCGACTACCCCGAGGTCATCGCGCTGCGGCGGCAGCTCTACCCGGAGCGCGCGGGCTACACGACCATCCCGTCGTCCGTGACCGACCCGGCGTGGGTCGCGCGGATTCCCGCGGACCGGCCGGCGATGATCGTGGCCGAGGGGCTGCTGATGTATCTGACCGAGGCGGACGGCACGGCGCTGCTGCGGCGGCTGATGGACCGGGTGCCGGGCGGTGAGCTGGCGTTCGACGCCTTCAGCCGGTTCGCGATCCGCGTCCAGTGGCTCAACCGCCCCGTGGTGAAGGCCGGTGCGCGGCTGCACTGGGGCACGGACACCGCGGGGATCGCGGCGCTGAGCCCGAAGCTGGAGATCGTCGAGAACATCAGTGCCATGGAGATCCCGGGAGTCGAAAAGCTGCCGGCGGGCAGCCGGCTGGCGGCCCGGATGTCGGCGAAGCTGCCCGCGGTGCGGGACATGGCGCGGATGTACCGCTGCCGGTTCTGAGCGGCGGCGGGGTCCGCCCCCCTCAGGCCGCCAGCCACTGGTCGTAGGCCAGCTTGCACAGCAGCGCGACGACCACGACCACCAGCACTCCGCGGACGAAGCCGACGCCGCGCTTGAGGGCCATCCGGGCGCCCACCATGCCGCCGGTGAAGTTGAACAGGGCGAGTACGGCGCCCAGTTGCCACAGCACGGTGCCCTGGATCGCGAACATCGTCAGTGCACCGATATTGGTGCAGGAATTGACGACCTTGGCGGTGGCGGAGGCGGTGACCAGGTCCATGTGCAGCACCGCGGCGAGCGCGATGATCAGGAACGCCCCGGTCCCGGGCCCGATCAGCCCGTCGTAGAAGCCGATCCCCAGGCCCGCGATGAGGACGGCCGCCAGGACGCGCTGACGGGAGACGGGCCCCGAGGGCGCGGGGGCGGTCCCGAAGGCCGGCCGGACCAGGATGAAGACCAGCACCCCCAGCAGGACGGCCATGATCAGCGGGCGCAGCACCGCACTGTTGATACCGGCCGCGAAGAACGCCCCGGCCAGCGAGCCGGCGACCGCGGCGAGGCCGATGCGCAGCGCGGTCCGGACATCGATCGGGGCCTTGCGGACGTAGGTGACCGCGGCCGCGGTGGTGCCCACGATGGCGGTGGACTTGTTGGTCCCCAGTACGTACGCGACCGGGGCGTGCGGCAGACCGACGAGCAGCGCGGGGAGCAGCAGCAGTCCGCCACCGCCGACCACGGCGTCGATCCAGCCCGCCGCGAGCGCGGCCAGGCAGAGCAGGGTCAGGGTGAAGAGCGATATGTCAGGAGGCACCGGCTGATCTTATGAACCGGCCGCCGCCCACGGGCTGTTGTCCCGTGATCCCTGGCGGGCGCATGACGACGGATACCGCCGTCACCAGGGAGGACTTGGCGCAGCCGTGCGCGTCGGCGGAGCGACGGAGACGCTCGGGGACGGTGTGGCGCCGACGGTTACCGTCGCTCCGCGTGGACCAGTTCCACGGCGCCGCCCCGGTCCGGGAGGCTGTACCCGGCCGGCGGCCGGTCGGGGGAGGGCGGGGCGGCCGGGGTGACCGTCCGGGACACCAGGGTGGCGGCGAGCGCGCTGGCCCCCACCAGGCAGGCGGCGAGCTGACGGCGGGCCCGGACGGTGACGGCCGGGACGGTGTGCGGTTTGCGGTGTCTGGCCATGGGTGGCGGGTTCCTTACGGGTCGGAGCGATCGGGAACGACGGGAGGACCGGGGCGCGGGCCGACGAGGGACCACGGGCTGCTCGGGGCGCGGGCCGACGAAGGACGACGGGGGACGACGGGGACGGGCTGACGCGGGACAGGGCCGACGAGGGGCAGCAGGCCGCTGCCCACCGGGACGGCGAAACGCTCGACGGCCCTCAGAAGGTGAACTGCTCGCAGTGGATGCGGTCGGGCGGCACCCCGGCCCGTTCCAGGGCGGCGACCGCGGCCCTGGACATGCCGGGCGGGCCGCACAGATAGACATCGTGTTCCGCCAGGTCCGGGACGAGCCGGCGCAGGGCCCCGGGGGCCAGCGGATCGAAGGGGCCGTCGGACGGGCCGAGGAGGTAGTGCAGCGCCGCACCGCGCGCGGCAGCGATCTCCTCCAGCTCCTCGCGCAGCACCAACTGGGCGGCGTTGGCCGCCCGGTAGAGGAGGGTGAGGTCCCCCGGGCCGCCCGGCAGGGTCTCGAAGAGCGCACGCATCGGGGTGATCCCGACGCCGCCGGCGAGCAGCAGCACCTTGCGCCGGGTCCGCCGGTGTGCGGTCAGCGCGCCGAACGGGCCGGTGGCCAGTACCCGTACGCCCGGCCGCAGACGGCGAATCCGGCGGGTGTGGTCGCCGCACGCTTTCACAGTGATCCGCAGGGTGTCGTCCCGCACGGGTGCGGAGAGCGAGAAGGGCAGGGCCGTCCGCCACAGCCGGCGGTCCAGGAACCGCCAGCGGAAGAACTGCCCCGGCTCGGCCCGCAGTGCGTTCAGCCCCAGGCCCCGGATGACGACCGAGACCACGTCCGGCCCCTCGATCCGGACCTCGGTGACCCGCAGACTGTGCCGCAGCGCCTGCCGTACCGGTACGACTATGCGGTACCAGACCAGCAGGGTGCCGACGGTGGTGTGCAGCAGTGTCCACAGCCAGACGGCGAGCGGGCCGCCGGCCAGATCCGGTCCGGAGAGCTGGTGGGCGAAGGCGAGGGCGGCGCCGACGTAGGTCAGCAGATGTGCGGCGCGCCAGGTCTCATGGCGTACCCGGCGGCGGACCGTACGGGCCGAGGTGACGCCCGCGCCCGCCAGCAGCGCGGTACCGACGGCGGCCGCGGCCAGGCCCGGGTAGCCCATCAGGCCGACGGCGGCACCGAGGACATCGGCGCCGGTGTGGGCGGCGTAACCGCACAGCGCGAAGACGGTGTGGGCGAGGCACAGGGTCAGGACATGACGGCCGCCACGGGCGTGCCAGCGGGCCAGCCGGTCGGCGCCGACGCCGTGTTCGACGGCCGGCACCCGGGCCATCAGCAGCAGCATCACCAGGATTCCGTAGCCCGCGAGCAGACCGCTGAGGTGGGCGAGGGTGGCGAACAGCGCATCGAGCCGCACCGAGGGCTCGGCCTGCACCAGCCAGAGGGTGACGACCGACACCGCACCGCCGGCCAGCCCCCGCAGCAATGCCGTCGGCGTGAGGCGCAGCGGAGGCGCGGGCGTTGGGGCCCCGCGCGGTGCGCGGGGCGGCCGGGGTGGCAGGTACCGGGGGTTGAGTCGCGCGTACAGCGGATGGGTGGGCGGCGGGTCGGCGGGGCCCTGAGGCGGGGCACCAGGACCGGGTGCGCCGCCCGGCGCGTACCGGTCGCTGGGGTCGGCGTGGATCGTCACGGCGTCGAAAATACGGCCGCTCGGAGACCGGAAACAGCAGGTCAGGGCCGTTCCGTAGATCCTTAAGGCGGCCTTGAGGATCCGCTGACCGGCGGTTAAGAACCGCGGGCGCCATGGGGTATCTCCGGCGCCGGATTTCCTGCGGCTCAAGGCTGCGACGGCGCACCGTAGTTGAGGCCGAAGGTCGGTACCCGCCACTGATACGCGCTGCGCCATCCGGGCTAATCCGGTCGCCAACTATGGCGTGTCGTGCGGGCGGACCCTTGAATCGGTGCTACCGACGGTGGGGTGCCCATCCCCTGGCGGGGGACCATGGACGGCTGCTGGTGTGATGCGGTTCGTCGTGTTCTTCAGGGCACCCCCGACAGGTGAGCACGCCAGGACAGTTGTCTGCCCTCCGGCGTGCCGCAGCCCCCACCTCCTCATACGGAGCCTTCGAAAGGGGCTGTCCAGCATGGCACTCGTTCTCACGCTCACCCCGTCAACCGTTTCGGCGGGCCAGACCTTCCAAGCCGCTGTCACCGGAGCGGTGGCAGGTGAGGCGATCACCTTCACCTATGACGGAGCGACCCCGCAGACCGTTATCGCTGACGCCAGTGGCAATGCCAGCGCCACGTTCACCGGGACCACAACGGGCGTGGTGGTGGCCGCCGGCCCCACGAGTGGCGCCGCCTCCGCGACGCTGACCGTCAGCGCGGCGCAGAACTGTGTGGTCACGGTGACGGCGACGCCGTCCAACCCCGCCGCGGGCCAGCCGGTCACCGTCACCGCCACCGTCACCTGCGACGGCGTACCCGTCCAGGGCGCGACGGTCCTCTTCGCCACCACCGGCGGCTCCCTCGGCGTCGGCGTCACCACAGCCGCCGGGCAGGCCAGCGTCACCACCAGCTCGCTGCCGACCGGCGTCAACGTCGTCACCGCCACGGTCATCTCCGCCACCACCACCTGCACCTGCGTCGGCGTCTCCGCGACGGCCACCGTGACCGTCACCGCGCCGCAGAACTGCGTGGTCACCCTGGCGGCGACGCCGGCCACCCCGTCCGCCGGTCAGCCGGTCACCGTCACCGCCACCGTCACCTGCGGCGGCGCCCCGGTAGTGGGCGCGACCGTCCTCTTCAGCACCACCAGCGGACCGCTGGGGATCGGCGTGACCAACGCGTCCGGCCAGGCCAGCCTGACCACCAGCACCCTGCCTGCCGGAGCCAACGTCGTCACCGGCACCGTGATCGCCGGCACCAGCGCCTGCACCTGCGTCGGCTCCGCCGCCACCACGACCGTGACCGTCGCCCCGGCGCAGAGCTGCGTGGTCACCCTGTCGTCCACCCCGGCCAGCCCGTCCGCGGGCCAGCCGGTCACCGTCACCGCCACCGTCACCTGCGGCGGCGCCCCGGTAGCGGGCGCGACCGTCCTCTTCAGCACCACCAGCGGACCGCTGGGGATCGGCGTGACCAACGCGTCCGGCCAGGCCAGCGTGACCACCAGCACCCTGCCGGCCGGAGCCACCGTCGTCACCGGCACCGTGATCGCCGGCACCAGCGCCTGCACCTGCGTCGGCGTCGCCGGCACGAAGACCGTGACCGTGGGCACGGCGACCGGCTTCACGGCGAACCCGGCCTGCTACACGATCAGCTTCCCCCCGCTGCCCTGGGCCTTCGCCACGGCCACGTTCAGCGCCAGTGGCGCGACTCCGGGCTCGCTGGTCACCTTCCACCTGGGCGGCGCCAACGGGCCGGTGGTGTGCACCGCGACCGCCGACGCGAGCGGCAACGCCAGCTGCACGGCCGTCCTCAACATCGGGCAGGTGCTGTTCGCCACCTACACGGCGACCACCACCGGCGCCAGTGGGCCGCTCCAGTCGTCCAGCAGCCTGGGCGTCTGCCTCACCTGACGCCCTCCCCCGGCACGTGTGCCGCACGACCGGTAGCAGAACGCCGCGCAGCTGACGCGGCACGAACACCCTCGGGCTGACAAGACCCGGCGAAGCAGCCGTCCCCCGTAACGCAGATACGGGGGACGGCTGCGGGCCCAAGACAGGCCCGGGGACATCCTCCCCACACCGGCCGGGCCGTATCGGCCCTCATCGCGAAACGTCACACAAGGAGCGGACCATGGGCTGCAATTGCGGCGGTGGTGCCCGTCAGGGCGTCACCCTCTACCAGTTGACTCTGCCGGACGGCACGGTGCGCCTGTTCTACACCTGGCAGGAGGCCGACGCGGCCAACCAACGGGCCGGCGGCATCGGCACCATCACCGTCATCAATCAATAGGGAACCGCCCAGACAAGGAGCCACCCAGCACCCGAGCGGTGACAGGGTGGAGGTGGAATGCATGAGCCTTCCTGACTTTCTTCTTTCCCTCGGCGCCACGTGCCGGCTCACCAGATTCGTCACCAAGGACACGCTCGCGGCGGGGTTCCGCTCCTGGGTGGCCGACCGCTTCGGCGACGACTCCAAACCGTCCTACCTGGTCAGCTGTAGCTGGTGTACGAGTGTGTGGGTGGCCTCCGCGATGGCCCTGCTCACTCACTGGGCCGGCGGGACCACCGCGCTCCAGATCACCACAATGGCCCTGTCGCTCTCCTACCTCGCCGGGCTCGCTTCCCAGTGGCTCGACTGAGCGGCCCGTCCTCGCGTGGCGGGGCGCGGTGCGCAAGCCGACAATGAGGGCACAGCAGCCGGTGGCCAGGGACCGCGGCTGCCCGCCGTAGTCGTCCAGGAGGTGGCAATGCGCCAGACCCAACTCACCAGGGAGTCGACCGCATACGCCGACGCCCGCGAGGAGCTGCGGCAGGCCGAGATCGAGTTGATGCGCCGCCGCGAACGGGTCGCCGAACTGCGCCGGGGGCTGCCGCCGGGCCCCGTCGTGGACGACTACGTCTTCGAGGAGGGCCCCGCGGATCTGCACGCCGGGGACGCCCCGGCGCGGAACGTGCGGCTCAGCGAGCTGTTCAGCGGGCCCGGCCGGGACCTGATCGTCTACCACTTCATGTTCGGCAAGCGGCAGAAGCAGGCCTGCCCCATGTGCACGATGTGGATCGACGGGTTCAACGGGATCGCCCACCACGTCACCCAGAACGCGGACTTCGCCGTCGTCGCCGCGGCCGAGCTGCCGGTGCTGCGCGCATACGCCCGCGACCGGCAGTGGACGAATCTGCGGCTGCTCAGCGCCGGGGCGAACACCTTCAAGTACGACCTGGGCAGCGAGGACGCCGAGGGCAACCAGGACTCGACGGTGTCGGTGTTCACCCGCGACGACACCGGGTCGCTGCGCCACTTCTACTCGGCGCACCCCCGTATGGCCGATGACATCGACCAGCGCGGCATCGACCTGCTCACACCGGTGTGGCACCTGCTCGATCTCACACCGGCGGGCCGCGGCGACTGGTTCCCGGCGATCCGCTACTAGGGCGGGGCCGCCGGGCAGCGGGCAGCGGCTCCGGTGGATACCCACAGAACCGCGCTCTCTTAGAACCCTCTTACAACCGGGGACTATCCAGGTCCCCATGATCTCCGACGCTTCCAAGTCCCCTCAGGGCACCGGCCGCAGCCGGACCGCCACCCGTGTGCTCGCCGCCTCGCTCGCCCTCACCGCGACCACCTTCGGGGTGGCCGGATGTGACAGTGCCGCCGCCGGCACGCTGGAGGGCAGCCGGCTCGAACTGCCCGTCACCGGCGGTACGGCCGTGATCGACACCGCCTCGCTGGCGGTGAGCGCGCGCACCGCGAGCGGGCGGGCGCTGGTGCTGTCCGGGCCGGCGGGCGGCGGGCTCGGGAAGCCGGGGCCGGTGACGCGTACGGCCCGCGGGGCGCGGTGGAGTTACCCCGACAAGGGGCTGGAGGTGACGGCCGGTTCGGAGCGCGGGCGACTGCGGATCAAGCTGCGGGCGGACCGCGACGGGTCGGTCAGCTGGCCGGTGACCGGGACCGACCGGGCCGCCTCCGCCGTGCAGATTCCGCGCGGCGAGGGACTGGACATCCCGGTGAAGGACGCCTTCTGGAACGCCGGCCCCGAGAAGGGCGGGCTGGCCGGCAGCACCGTCGACATGGGTGAGGGTCTGGCCCTCCCGCTGTGGGGCTACTCCATGGGCTCCGCCGGCGTCAGCTACCTCACCCCCACCGATCTCGGCACCTCGCTGCGCTTCGCCTCCACCGGAGGCCGGCTGCGCACCACCGCCGCGCACGCCTTCGACGCCGGGGAGGGCACCCGTGACTACGAGGTCTCCTTCGCGCTGACCGACGGCAATCCGGTCGCCCCCGCCGCCGACTACCGCTCCTACCTCGCCCAGCGCGGAAAGCTCGGCAGCCTGCGCCGGAAGATCCGGCAGAACCCGGGCAACGGCAAGCTGCTCGGCGCCTTCCACGCCTATGTGTGGGGCGACGCCCGGACCGCCTCCGGGGTCGCCGGGCTGAAGCGGCTGGGCGTGGACCGGATGTGGCTCGGTTACGACGCCGGTCCGGACCCGATGAACGCCGCGGCGGTGCGGGCCGCCAAGAAGGCGGGGTATCTCGTCGGCCCGTACGACACCTTCGCCAACGGGCAGGACCCCAAGTCCGCCGACAGCCCCACCTCGGCCTGGCCGGGCCGGGTCTACCCCGACTTCTGTATACGGAAGGCGGACGGCACCCCGGAGACGGGGTTCGGGAACCGCGGCTGCTACCTCAGCTCCCGTGCCTTCGAGAAGGCCGAACCGCGCAAGCACTACCTCGCCGACCGCACCCGCTCGATGGTCGCCAACGGCGCGGACAGCTACTTCCTCGACGTGGATGCGACCGGTGAGGTGTTCCGCGACCACGGCAAGGGCCATGAGATGACCAAGGCCGGTGACCGTGCGATGCGGCTCGCCCGGATGCGGCGGCTGTCGGAGAACCTCGTCCTCGGCTCGGAGTCCGCCCAGCCCTGGGCCAACCAGGTGCTGGCCTACGACCACGGCTCGGGCACCCCGGCCGCGGACGGCCTGTGGAAGCTGGAGCGCGACAGGAAGACCTGGGGCGGCTATTTCCCGGAGAAGGCCCCGGGCGCGTTCTTCAAGCCGGTGAAACTGCCCGCCGAGCTGGCCACGGCCATGTACGACCCCAAGTACCGTGTCCCCCTCTACGAGACCGCACTGCACGGCTCGCTGGTCAACGCCGAGCGCTGGGAGCTGTCGTACGAGAAGCTGCCCGAGCAGAAGACCACCCGGGCGCTGCTGGCGATGCTCTACAACACCCCGCTCAACTATGCCCTCGACGGCCCGACACTGGAGAAGAAGGGGGCCGAGATGGCGGCGCTCCAGAAGTACTTCTCGCCGCTGCACCGGGCGGCCGGCACCGAGCAGCTGACCTCGTTCCGGTGGCTGACCGGGGACCGCAGCGTGCAGCGCACGGTCTTCGGCGACGGCACGCTGACCGTCACCGCCAACTTCGGCAGCCGGGCCCACGACGGTCTGCCGGGCGGCTGTGTGGACGCGAAGCTGCGCACCGACGACAAGCCGCGGCGGCTGTGCCCGGCGCAGCCGCAGGGCTGACCGTCCGGCCGGTCGGGGACGGACAGACCCCAGGGGCGGGCCCCGCACGCGGCGGGCCCGCCCTCACACGGCGGTCCGCCCGCCACTGAGGGCAGCGTTCCGCCCGGGAAACAGAGCAGATGCGGGCGGGTAACAGCCGGACCGCAGGCTGAGGAACATGACCTCGATGCCGCCGCACCCGGAAGCCACGCCAGCCGCCGCGCCTGGCACCACCCCCACCCTTGTCCTCATCGGCCACGGCATGGTCGGCCAGCGCTTCCTGGAGGAGCTGGCCGACCGCGGCGTCACCGAGCGGACCCGGGTGGTCGTGCTGTGCGAGGAGCCCCGCCCGGCCTACGACCGTGTCCAGCTGACGTCGTACTTCGCCGGCCGCAGCCCGGACGACCTGAGTCTGGTCGATCCGGACTTCATGGCCCGCCACGGCATCGAACTGCACCTCGGTGACCCGGCCACGGCCGTCGACCGTACGACCCGTACGGTCACCGCCCGCTCCGGCCTGACCGTCCGCTACGACGCCCTGGTGCTGGCCACCGGCTCGTACCCGTTCGTGCCGCCGGTGCCCGGCAAGGACAGTGCGGGCTGTTTCGTCTACCGCACCATCGAGGACCTGCTCGCCATCGAGGAGTACGCCAAGAACGCCCGCACCGGTGTGGTGGTCGGCGGCGGGCTGCTCGGCCTGGAGGCGGCCGGGGCGCTGAAGGGGCTGGGGCTGCGCACCCACATCGTGGAGTTCGCGCCGCGGCTGATGGCGCTCCAGGTCGACGAGGGCGGCGGCCGCGCGCTGCGCCGTACCGTCGAGGAGATGGGCCTGGAGGTGCACACCGGCGTCGGCGGCAAGGAGATCGTCGCGGACGGGGCCGGTGCGGTGACCGCCATGGGGCTGTCGGACGACTCCCGTATCGAGACCGATCTGGTCGTCTTCTCGGCCGGTGTCCGGCCCCGCGACCAGCTCGCCCGGGACTGCGGGCTGCCGGTCGGCGACCGCGGCGGCATCGTCGTCGACGAGCGGTGCCGCACCGCCGACCCCGCCGTGTACGCGATCGGCGAGTGCGCGCTGGCCGCCGACGGCCGGGTCTACGGACTGGTCGCGCCCGGCTACGACATGGCCCGCACGGCCGCCGGCACCCTCGCCGACGCGCTCGGCGCCGGCAACGGAGCGGCCGACGGCTTCACCGGCGCGGACCTGTCCACCAAGCTCAAGCTGCTCGGGGTGGACGTCGCCTCCTTCGGTGACGCGCACGGTGCCACCGACGGCTGTCTGGACGTGGTCTACTCCGACGCCCGCAGCGGGGTCTACAAGAAGCTGGTGATCGGCGCCGAGGGCGAGCTGCTGGGCGGGGTGCTGGTCGGCGACGCCGAGGCGTACGGCATGCTGCGCCCGCTGACCGGCAGCGTTCCGCCGGTGTCGCCCGAGCAGCTGGTGCTGCCCGCCGGGGCGGCCGGGGGCGGGGCCGCCGCGCTCGGCCCGTCCGCGCTGCCGGACAGTGCGGTGCTGTGCAACTGCCACAACGTGACCAAGGGGACGGTCCGGGCGGCGGTCACCGAGCACTCCTGCGGCACCCTCCCCGAGGTCAAGAAGTGCACCAAGGCCGGTACCGGCTGCGGCAGTTGCGTCAAGTCGCTGACCGCCGTGATGAACGACGAGCTGGCCGCGAACGGTGCCACCATCGACACCGGGCTGTGCGGCTGCTTCCCGCACACCCGCGCCGAGCTCTACGAGATCGTGCGCACCCTGCGGCTGACGACCTTCGCCGAGCTGCTGGACTCGCACGGCCGCCCGGAGGCACGGAACGGCGACGGCTGTGAGATCTGCAAGCCCACGGTCGGCTCGATCATCGCCTCCCTCGCTCCCTCCGTCGGCGCCGACGGCTATGTCCTCGACGGGGAACAGGCCGCCCTCCAGGACACCAACGACCACTTCCTCGCCAACCTCCAGCGCAACGGCTCGTACTCGATCGTGCCGCGCATCCCCGGCGGGGAGATCACCCCGGACAAGCTGATCGTGATCGGCGAGGTGGCCCGCGACTTCGGCCTCTACACCAAGATCACCGGTGGTCAGCGGATCGACCTGTTCGGCGCCCGGGTCGACCAGCTCCCGCAGGTGTGGGCCCGGTTGGTGGACGCCGGCTTCGAGTCGGGGCATGCGTACGGCAAGGCGCTGCGCACCGTGAAGTCGTGCGTGGGGCAGACCTGGTGCCGCTACGGCGTGCAGGACTCGGTCCGTATGGCCATCGAACTGGAGCTGCGCTACCGGGGGCTGCGCTCCCCGCACAAGCTCAAGTCCGCGGTATCCGGCTGCGCGCGGGAGTGCGCGGAGGCCCGCGGCAAGGACTTCGGCGTCATCGCCACCTCCAACGGCTGGAATCTCTACGTCGGCGGCAACGGCGGCGCCGACCCGCGGCACGCCGATCTGCTCGCCCAGGACCTGAGCGACGCCGAACTGATCCGGCTGATCGACCGGTTCCTGATGTTCTACATCCGCACCGCGGACCGGCTGGAGCGCACCTCCGCCTGGCTGGAGCGGATCGAGGGCGGCCTCGACCACGTCCGGGACGTCGTCGTCCATGACTCCCTGGGGCTGTGCGACGAGCTGGAGGCCCTGATGGCCGCCCATGTCACCCACTACCGCGACGAATGGGCCGAGACCCTCGCCGACCCCGAGCGGCTGGCCCGCTTCGTCTCCTTCGTCAACGCGCCCGACGCGCCCGATCCGTCCGTCCGCTTCGTGCCGGAGCGCGACCAGGTCAAGCCGGACCTGACGCTGCTGGCCGGCCCGACCCTGCCCATACGCACCCTGGAAGGGACCTCCGTCTGATGACCACCGCCACCGCACCGCTCACCCGCACCGGGGCCGCCGCCGCGGCCGCCGGGACCGCCACGGTCGAGATCCACTGCCCCCAGGGCTGGGTCGCGGTCTGCACCCTGGACGACCTCATCCCGGGGCGCGGGGTCGCCGCGCTCCTCCCGGACGGCACCCAGGCCGCGCTCTTCGTCGACCGCGCCGGGCAGCCCTATGCGATCGCCAACCGCGACCCGTTCACCGGCGCCCAGGTGCTCTCCCGCGGCCTGACCGGCTCGGCCGACGGCCGCCCGTTCGTGGCCTCGCCCCTGCTCAAGCAGCGTTTCGACCTGGCGTCGGGCAGCTGCCTGGACGATCCGTCGGTCTCCGTCCCGGCGTATCGCGTACGGACGGGGAGCGGGGAGCGCGCCCACTGAGCCCTTCCCTGCCGGCGCACCATGTGCAACCCATCGGTTGCACCTCCTGCCGCCACGTGCAACCATTGGGTAGCACGTAAGGCATCAGCCGATCCGAGAACGGCAGGAGGCGCACGCCATGAGCACCGACAGCCATCAGAGCACCGGCAGCGACGCGGGCGGCGGCAAGGACCGCATCGAGCGGGAGATCAGCATCGCCGCGCCCGTGGAGCGGGTGTGGGCCGTGCTCACCGAACCGGAGCACGTCGGCTCGTGGTTCGGGCAGGGCACACCGACGCCGGTCGATCTGCGGCCGGGCGGCATCATGGAGCTCGACCACGGCGAGTACGGACAGTTCCCGACCACCATCGTGACGGTGGACCCGCCGCGTCACTTCGCGTACCGCTGGGCCGGCGCCTTCCCGGGCGAGGTGGCGACCGAGGGCAACTCCACCCTCGTCGAGTTCACCCTCACCCCGGAGGGCGACGGCACCCGGCTGCGCGTCGTGGAGACCGGCTTCGCCGCACTCGCCATCCCCGAGGACCGGCAGCCCACCGCCGGCTACGAGAGCCACTCCGAGGGCTGGTCCGGCCAGGTGGAGAACATCCGGCGGTACACGGAGCAGCTCGCGGCATGACGAAGGACGCGGGGGCGGGAGCGGGGCGGCCGGGGGCGGGGCCGCCGGGGGTGGGGCCGCCGGGGGTGGGGCCGGACGGGGGGTCGGGGAAGGGCTCGGGGGCCGGAGCGGGGCCGGGCTCGGGCTCCGGCCCGGACACGGGCACGGACGGCGGTGCGGGCGCGGACGCCGTGGCCGAGGTGTTCGCCGCGCTGGCGGACCCGACCCGGCGCCGGATACTCGACGCGCTCGCCGCACACGGCGAGGCGACCGCCACGGTCCTGGCGGCGGAACTGCCGGTCAGCCGCCAGGCCATCGTCAAACATCTGGGCGTCCTGGACCGGGCCGGTCTGGTCGCCGGCCACCGGGAGGGCAGGGAGGCCCGCTACCGGGTGATCCCGGAGCGGCTGGGGGTCACCGCCCGGTGGATGGACCGGGTGGCCGCCGCATGGGACACCCGCCTCTCGGCGATCAAGCGCCTCGCCGAAGGGGAGTGACCGGGATGGTGCGGTGGCGCATGGCCGGACCGGTGCGGGGGCGTGATCGGGCCGGTGTGGTGGCGTGACCGGGGCCGGTGCAGCGGCGGTGGGCGAACCGGCGCGGCTGCGGTGGACGGACCGGCCCGGCGGCGGCGAGCGGACCGGCGCTTCGGCAGCGGCCGGCCTCCGGGCGCGCCACACCCGTCACCTCCGCCCCTCCGACACCATCCGCCTCACCGGGCGGCGTAACCTGGTTGCCCCCTACGGAGGAGTGCAGGCGTGACCAGGTGGAACACCAGCCACATCCCCGACCAGACCGGCCGCTCGGTGGTGGTCACGGGCGCGAACAGCGGTATCGGCTATGTCACCGCCCGCGAACTGGCCCGCCAGGGCGCCCGCGTACTGCTGGCCTGCCGCAACGAGACGCGCGGGATCGCCGCGCTGGACCGGCTGCGTTCCGAAGTCCCCACCGCCGAGGCCGAGTTCCGCGCCCTGGACCTGGCCGATCTGTCCTCCGTACGGGACTTCGCCGCCGCCCTCGACGACTTCGACGGTGACCGCCTCGACCTGCTCATCAACAACGCGGGCGTGATGGCCCTGCCGCACCGCACCACCGCCGACGGCTTCGAGATGCAGTTCGGCACCAACCACCTCGGCCACTTCGCGCTGACCGGGCTGCTGCTGCCCAAACTCCTCGCCACCCCGGGCGCCCGGGTCGTCACCGTCTCCAGCATGCTGCACGCCCTGGCCGACCTCGACTACAGCGACCTCAACAGCGAGCACTCCTACCGCCGCTGGATCGCCTACGCCCGCTCGAAGAGCGCCAACCTCCTCTTCGTCCACGAGCTGACCCGGCGGCTGGCCGCGGCCGGCTCGCAGGTCGTCGCGGCCGCCGCGCACCCCGGATACGCCGCCACCAACCTCGCGACCGCGGGCGTCCGGATGGAGGGCCGCACCTCCACCGAGCGCATGGTCGAGCGGGCCAACCAGCTGCTCGCCCAGTCCCCCGACGGCGGCGCCCTGGGCACCCTCTGCGCGGCCACCGCCCCCCACATGCGCCCGGACTCCTTCATCGGCCCGCGCAGCGGACTGCGCGGCGCCCCCGCCCAGTGCTTCCGCGCTCCCTGGACCAAGAAGGACGCGAACGGCGAGCGCCTGTGGGCCGCCTCGGAACAACTCACCGGTGTCCGCTACGACTTCTCCCGGCCCGCCGCGGCGTTCTGACCCGCCCGGCATGGGAAAATCCGGACCCGTGTACGAGCGACCCTTCCCTCCGCAGCAGCCCTCCCCGCAGGGCCCGCCGCCCCCGCATCCCTACCAGCCGCACCCCTATCAGGGGGCGCCGCAGCCCTCTCAGGGAGCGCCGCAGCCCTCTCAGGGGGCGCCGCACCCGTACGCCCCGCAGCCGGCTGCGCAGTCCCCGTACGCACCGCCCGCCGCGGCTGCGCGCATCCCCGACGAGGCGCGACCGCTGCGCCGGTGGGGGGCGCTCCTCCTCGACGGCCTGCTGGCCCTGACCGCCGCCTATGTCGCCCTGAACTCCGCCGACCACGCCGGTCTGCCCGCCCTTCAGACCTGCTACGCCGTCGCCGGCGCGGGCTTCGGGCTGTCGTTCCTCAACCAGGTCCTGCTGACCCGTATCGCGGGTGCCAGCCTGGGCAAGTTCGCCGTCCGTACCCGTGTCATCCGCGAAACGGACGCCAGCCGTCCGCGGCTGCCCCGGCTGTTCCGCCGCTGGCTGGGCGGCTACCTCTTCATCGTGATCTGGATCATCGCCGCCTGCTTCGAGTTGGAGGACGACCCCGAGGACTTCTGCGGGGTCCGCCTGGTCCGCTACAAGGACCTGCGGGCACTCGTTCCGGCATACGGGCGCTGAACGAGGCGGAGCGCGGCGGCACGGTGGGGTGCGCCGGCCTCCCGTCAAGAACCCGTGAAGAACGGCCCGTCGTCCGCCAAGGGCCCGCCAAGGCCGCGGACGACGGCCGTCGCGCCCCGCACGCTGGCCTGGTCCAGCACGGTGCGCACGGAGGTACGACGAGCAATGCCGCAGGTGTCCCCAGCCGAGGGCCGACCGGAGGAACCACCGGATACCGCCACCGCGGTCACCGCCAACGGGCCGGGTGACACGGGCAACGGCCCCCATTCCGGGTCCGGGTCCCACGCCCCCCGCGGCGCCGCGGTGTCCGAGCCCGACGCCCGTCACCGGCTCACCGCCCTCCAGGGTCTGGCCGCCCTCTCGCTCGACGCCATGGCGTCCGTGGCCTACGGCCCCGAGTCGATCGTGCTGGTCCTGGCCGCGGCCGGCGGCCACGGACTCGGCTTCACGCTCCCCGTCACCCTCGCCATCGCCGCCCTGCTCGCCGTCCTGGTCGCCTCGTACCGTCAGGTGATCGCGGCCTTCCCCGATGGCGGTGGCTCGTACGCGGTGGCCAAGACGCACCTCGGCCTCCGCACCGCCCTGTTCGCCGCCGCCTCCCTCGTCCTGGACTACGTGCTGAACGTCGCGGTCTCGGTGACGGCCGGGGTCGCGGCCCTGACCTCGGCTTTCCCCGCCCTGCACGACGACCGGGTGGGTATCTGCCTGGCAGTCCTCGCCCTGATCACCGCCCTCAACCTGCGCGGTATCGCCGACTCGGCCAGGGCCTTCCTCGTCCCCACCGCCGTTTTCGTCGGCGCCGTCCTGACGATGATCGCCGTCGGACTGTTCCGTACCGCCCCCGCCGCCACCGTGACCGCCGACGGACACGCCTCCGTCGTCGCCGACCACGCCACCGCGGTCGGTGCCCTGCTGCTGCTCAAGGCGTTCGCGTCCGGCTGTTCGGCGCTGACCGGGGTCGAGGCGGTCGCCAACGCGGTGCCGTCCTTCCGGTCCCCGGCGGTCCGGCGCGCCCAGCGCACCGAGGTCGCGCTCGGTGCCCTGCTCGGGGTGATGCTGATCGGGCTGTCCGTCCTCATCGGCCGTTTCCACCTCCAGCCAGTGGAGGGCGTCACCGTCCTCGCCCAGCTCGCGGACGCCTCGTTCGGCCACAACGCGGCGTTCTACGTCGTCCAGTTCGCCACCATGGTGCTGCTGGCCCTCGCCGCGAACACCTCCTTCGGCGGCCTGCCCGTCCTGATGGGCCTGCTGGCCCGGGACAACCACCTGCCGCACGTCTTCGGCCTGAAGGCGGACCGCCAGGTGCACCGCCACGGCGTGCTGGCGCTGGCCGCCGTCGCCGCCGCGCTGCTGGTCTTCTCCGGCGGTGACGTGAACACCCTGGTCCCGCTGTTCGCCCTCGGGGTCTTCGTCGGCTTCACCCTCTGCCAGATCGGCATGGTCCGGCACTGGCGGCGTGCACGCTCCCCCAGGTGGCGCGGCAAGGCCCTGCTGAACGGCGTCGGCGCCCTGCTCACCGGCGTCTCGGCGGTCGTCGTCACCGCCACCAAATTCACCACGGGCGCCTGGCTGATCGTCCTCGCCCTGCCCCTTCTCGTCCTCACCTTCGAGGCGGTGCACCGCGCCTATGCCCGGATCGGCGCCCGTCTAGGCCTGGGCCGCCTCCCGGAACCCCCGCGCCGCGCCCGGTCCCTGGTCGTCGTCCCCGTCTCGCACCTCTCCCGGCTCACCGGCGAGGCCCTGAACGCGGCGGTGTCCCTCGGCGACGAGGTGGTGGCGGTCACCGTCACCCACGACACCCCCGAGGACCGCCCGGCCACCGAGGCCCTCCGCCGCGACTGGGAACTCTGGAACCCCGGCGTCGACCTCCTCGAACTGCCCTCGGCCACCCGCTCCCTCGGCCGCACCGTCGCCTCCTACGTCAGCGATCTGTCGGCCCGTCACCCCGGCAGCCGCATCACCGTGCTGATCCCGGAGGCCGAACCCGCCCGCCTCTGGCAGCGCCTGCTCCAGAACCAGCGCGGCGCGGTCGTCGCGCACGCGGTCCGCCGCGACACCGACGCGGTGATCTGCCGGCTCCGCTTCCGCCTGACGGCGCCCGCTCACACGTGGTGACCGCTCAATGTCAGTGGGTGCCTTTACCGTGACGACATGGACGCCACCATGGATTACGACGACCACTGCGCCGAAATCGTCCATCAGGCCGAGCTGCTGGGCTCCCACCTCGACGCGAGCACGCCCCTGACCACCTCGGTGCCCTCCTGCCCCGACTGGAACCTCGCCCAGCTGCTCCGGCATCTGGGCGAGGCCCACCGCTGGGTCGAGGACCTCGTCCGGACCCGGGCGACCGAGCCCCCGCCGGAGACCGCACTCCGGGTCCTCCCGCGCGAGACCACCGAGACCCCTGCCGCCCTCGCCGCCTGGCTCACCGAGGGCGCCCGGCTCCTCGCGGACACGCTCCGCGCCGCCGGCCCCGACACCCGGATCTGGACCCCGCTCCCCTCCGGCTCCCCGCGCTTCTTCGCCCGCCGCATGGCCCACGAGACGGTCATGCACCGGGCCGACGCCGCGCTCACTCTCGGCGCGGACTTCACCGTCGACCAGCGGGTCGCCCTCGACTGCCTCGACGAGTGGATGGAACTGGGCTCCCTGCCCGAGATGTTCGACTTCCACCCCGACCGCCGCGCCCTCCTCGGCCCCGGCCGCACCCTCCACTTCCACGCCACGGACACCCCACCGGAAGCGGCCGCCGACTGGCTCGTCGACCTCACCGGCGACACCCTCGCCTGGCGCCGCACCCAGGAGCCGGCCGCGGTCTCCGTCCGCGCCCCCCTGACGGACCTCCTGCTCCTCATCTACGGCCGCGTCCCGGGCGACCGCGACACCTTCGCCATCACGGGCGACCAGGAACTGCTGGAATTCTGGCTGTCACAGGTGCTGTTCGGGTGAGCACGGGCACCCGGAGGCGAACCGATCGGGCGTCAGGGCGTGAGTTAAGTTGACCCTCCGCATGTCCAGCACCAGGGAGTCAGAACATGACCGATTCCGCCCGGTCTGGCAGCGTCCCGGGCCTGCCTCCCACACCGCCGCCGCTCCCCCCGCAGACCGGACCGCAGCCCGTGCCGGCGAACGCGGACGAGGCGCTGGAGATCGGCCGTCAGCACTTCCCCGAGGTCGGCTCACCCGGCGGCCCTTCCGGTCTGTTCGTCCATGAATTCGACATCGGCTACCTGATCCACGCGAGCCGGCCGCCGGCCGAGGACCCCACCGCCCTGCCCGCGGAGCCCGGCGGAAGCAACGTCGTCATCGCCAAGGGCAACGGCGAGGTCTCCTTCCTGCCCAACTTCCCCCCGGAGTCGGCCGTGGAGCTCTACCACCGCCTGCGCAGCCGCTGAGCCCCCTGAGGTCTCCCCACCGGAGCCCCACCGACCACGCGCAGCGCGCTTCCGTCCACAGCACCTGGTGGGCCGTCAACCGCGCCGGTTAAGCTTTGACTTGATTTTGATCGGGTCAGCACGAACACGGGGGGACGTCATGGCAGGAGCCGGCGGTTTCCAAACCGATGTGGAGAGCCTCAAGGCTCAGGGCACGAACTTCGTCAAGCTCGGTGAGGACTTCTATTCCTCGGTCGCACGGCTGATGGACGGCCTGCACGCGTTGGGGGCCGGGCCACCCAGCAGCGGACAGGAAAAGGCGCCGCCGGAGAAGTCGTTCGGTGAGCAGTTCATAAGCGGTCTGACGACCTTCGCCAGCAAGGACGGGGCTCCGCCGTGGGGCGATGACGAGATCGGCGAGAAGTTCGGTGTCGTCTACGAAGGCGTGCGGGACGGCATGAACGAGTCGATGGGCCATCTCTCCGCCCAGCTCCAGAAAATCGGCAAGGCATTGACGTCGATGTCCAAGAACCATGCCGAGAACGAGGACTTCAACGACTCGCTGATGAAGCAGCACGTCGAGAACCAGCAGGCGTGGCGGGACCCGACCGTCGACGACACGGTCCACGCCTCGCTCACGCCCGTCAAACACTGAGGCCAGCGGCCGGTTCCGGGGATGCGGACACGGCGGCCGTTCCGCGCGGCCCGCGTCCGCCACACGTCTAGAAGCACTTTTCACGGGGGAGCTCCACCTTGTCTGTCATGCTGCCGGATCCGCTTGAGTGGGTCCTGGACATGCTCGGCTTCAACTGGCCGCACGCGGACGAAGACAAGCTGCTGGAATGCGCGCAGGTCTGGCGCAATTTCGCGGCGGAGGTGCAGGGGCATCAGGCCCGGGGTGCCACCTACGCGAGCAATGTGCTCGCGGAGAACGCCGGCGATGCCATCGAGGGCTTCGGCAAGGCGTGGGAGAAGTTCTCCGGCAACTCGGGGTACTTCAACGACGCCGCGCAGGCGGCCGAGGTCATCGCGTTCACCTTCGAGGCCGCCGCCACGCTGGTCATCGGCATGAAGGTCGCCGTGATCGTCCAGCTGGCGATTCTGGCCGCGGAAATCATCGCGGCCCAGGCCGCGGCCCCCTTCACCCTCGGCCTGTCCGAAATTGGCGGCGCGGCCGCCACGCTGGCCACCCGCGAGATGGTCCGCAGGATCCTCAAGGAGGTCGCCAAGCAGCTCCTTGACGCGATCATGGAGGCGGCCAAGGAGCCGGTGATCTCCGCGCTGGAGGCCATGGCCTCCGACCTCATCGCCCAGACCGTCAACCAGAACTTCGGCGCGCAGAAGGGCTACGACCTCGGCCGCACCGCCAAGGAGGGCCAGAAGGCCGCCACCGACGCCCTCAAGAACACCGGCGAATCCCTCGGCGAAAGCCTCCGCGACGGCGCCGGCGGCCGCGCCGGACGCCGCGCCCGCAACGGCCTGGACAGCGCCGCGGGGCACGGGAGCGACGGCAGCGACTCCACGGACGGCGGCAGCGACGGCGGGTCCAGCGGGTCGGACAGCGGGTCCGGTAGCTCCGGTCGTGGCTCGGGCAGCGGGTCGGGGTCCGGTAGTGGGGCCGATGGCGGTGGCTCCGGCAGCGGTTCGGACGGGGGCGGCTCGGGAAGCAGCTCGGGAACGGGGTCGGGCTCGGGATCGGGGTCGGGGTCGGACAGCGGCTCCGACGGGGGCGGTTCCGGTGCCGGTTCCGGCCGCGGCTCCGGTGACTCCGGCGGCAGCGGCAACCGCGGCGGCGCGGACTCCGGCGGCTCCACCAGCCACTCCCCCCGCGCCTCGGACAATGTGGGCGCGGGTACGGGCGCGGACGGCGGCAGCGGCTCCCGTACGGATCCCGGCGCGGGCTCCGGTACGAACCCCGACTCCGGCTCGGACGCAGGCGCGAACACAAACGCGGGCGCGGGTACCAACCCGAGTTCCTCCGCCGACGGTTCCTCCCACGGATCGGACCCCTCGCGCAGCGTCCCGGAGTCCCAGCCCCTCCCGCCGCCGGACCAGCGCTCCCCCTTCGACGAGGGCTACTCCGGCGGCAACGACAGCCCGTACGGGACGTCCCCCACCCCCGACTCCGGGCACACTCCGGACAGCGGCCCGACCCCCGACTCCGGCCACACCCCGGAGTCGGGTCCGGCCCCGGACACCTCCCGCCCCGACGCCGATGCCCCCAGCACCCAGCCCACCCCCGACAACACCCCTGACTCGGCCCGCCCGGACCCGGACAACATCACCACCCAGCCCGCACGGGACACCACCCCGGACGCCATACGCCCGGACGCCGACAACGTCACCACCCAGCCGGCCCCGGACCACACCCCGGAGGGGGCGCGCCCGGCCCCCGCCCCGGACAACACCCCCGACTCGGCCCGCCCGGACGCGCCCCAGCCGGCGCCGACGCCCGCGCCGAGCCCGGACCCCGTAGCCGGAAACCCGCCCTCCTCCAGCGACAACTCCCCCGACGCGGGCAGCAACAGCACCTCCAACGGGGACAACTCCACGGGCGGCGGCCGCGCCTCGATGCCGCACGCCGGCACCCCGCCGCAGGGCGCCCCCGTACAGCACACCCCGTCGTCCGGTCAGCCAGTCCAGCAGCGTGACCCGGCTCCCGGCGACCCCATGCCCACGGTGGACGACCCCGACGACACCACCGTCACCACCCAGTCCGCGGGCACCGCAACCCTCCCCCCGCCGACCCAGCACACCGCCGACACCGGCACACCCGCCACCCCCTCCCCCCAAGGGGCCCAGCCCCACACCCCCCAGGCCAACGGCCCGATGACGATGGGCGCCATGCCGCCCCAGGGCGGCGGCACCGGCACACCCCACGGCACCACACCGTCCACCGGCAACACCAACGGCAACGCTTCCGCCCGCCCCAACCGCCGCCCCGACGGCTCACAGGCGATCCACGACGCAAGCCAACAACGACGCCCCGAGCAGCCCGCGTACAACCCGCGCCTCGACGGCCCCCGCCGGGAAGAGACCTCCCGGCCCTACAACCCGCGCCTGGACGGCCCCCGCCGCGACACCCCCACCACGCCTCCCGGCAACAACCGCCGCCCCGACGGCTCGCAGATCATCCACGACCACACCCAGCAGCCCACCCCCGAACGCCCCCCGCACAACCCCCGCCTCGACGGTCCCACCCGCGACAACGAGCCCCGCCCCGGTCAGAACGACCCGACCCGGCGGGACGCCGACACACCGCACCAGGACGACCGCCAGCACCGACAAGACCCCTCGAACCCGAGCAGCGACAGCAACCGTCCTGATGGTGGGCGTCCTGACGGTGGGCGTCCTGATGGCACGGGGCCCGAGAGCACCAGGCCCGACAGCACTCGCCCTGACCACCCGGGCCCCGACGGGACACGCCCGGACAGCCCGCGTCCCGACGACGCCCGCCCGGACAACGACAACTCGCCGCGCCCGGACGCGCCGGCCACCACCCAGCAGGCTTCGGCCATGGATCCGGCGACGCAGCAGCAGCCGCGCCCGGCCGACCCCGGCTACCAGCAGCACCCGAACCAGCAGCCTCAGCAGCCGGCTCCGCACCACCAGCAGCCGTACGCCCAGCAGGCACAGCAGGCGCCGCAACCGCACCCTCAGAATCAGCAACCCCCGCAGCAGCACGCTCAGCAGCCTGCGCCGCACCACCAACCGCAGCAGACACCCCAGCCGCCGTCCAACGGCCTGCCGCCGGACGCACCGCACTCCCTCGACCGGATTCGCAACGATCTTCAGGGCGGCCCCCAGGGGCTGCTTCCGACTCGCGCCATCGATCAGCAGTTGCTCGCCGACGCGGTGCCGCGGAACCCGGACGGTTCACCCGTCCGTCATCCGGACCCCTTCCAGCCGTGGTCTCAACTACAGAACGACGGTGGCCTGGTCATACCCGGCCGGTCCAACAACTGCGTGGACTGCAGCCGTTCCTTCCTGGAGACCTGGTTCGGAAACCCGCAGGTCTCCGCCCCGCGCACCTGGGACACCAACCCCGATGGCAGCCTGGACCGCCGTACGGGCGAACGCAGCGGCATCGCGAACATCAATCGCTGGGCCAACACGCCCCTGCGCCATTCCGGAGGAACGGCGGACGGGTACGCGCGCATTGCCCAGGATCTGAAGAACGCCGGCCACGGCGCGGGCTCCATCATCGTCGTGGAGTGGAAGGACGGCTCTTCCCACGCGTTCAACGCGGTCAACCACAACGGCCGCGTGGTCTGGGTCGACGCGCAGTCCGGTGCGGTCAGCGAGCAGCCCCTCCACACCCAGGGCGTAAGGGTCTGGCACCTCACCCTCGACGCCAACCGCCAGCCCTACGTCGCCCCCACCCAGCAGTCCACCCAGCCCCAGCAACAGCAACAGCACACCCAACAACAGCAGCCGTACCAGCAGGTCCCGCACCAGCAGCAGCCCAACCCGTACCAGCAGCAGCAACCCACGCCGTACCAACAGCACCCGCAGCAGCAGGCGTACGCCCAGCAGCAAGCTCAGGCTCAGCACGCACAGCAGCAACAGGCACAGCAGCACGCACAGGCACAGGCATACGCCCAGCAGCAGGCCCAGGCGCAGGCCCAACAGCAGGCATACGCCCAGCAGCAGGCGCAGGCCCAAGCCCAAGCCCAAGCCCAAGCCCAACAGCAGGCGTATGCCCAGCAGCAGGCCCAAGCCCACGCCCAGCAGCAAGCCCAGGCACAGGCACAGGCCCAGCAGCACCAGGCACAGGCACAACAGCCGCACCCATACGCCCAGCACCAGCCCAACCCGTACCAACAGCAGCAGGCGCAGCCCCAGCAGCACCAGCCGAACCCGTACGCCCAGCAGCAACCCCAGCAGCCAACCCCGCAGCAGCCCCCGTACGCCCAACAGCCGGGCCCGCAGAACCAGCAGCCGCACCACCAGCAGAGCCCCTACGCCCAGCAGCCCAACCCGTATCAACAGCCCCACCAGCAGCAGCCCGGCCCCCACGCGCCATACCAGCAGCACCCGTACGCGCAGCAGCAACAGCCCAATCCGTACCAGCAGCCGCACCAGCAACAGCCGCCGGCACCGCACCAGCAGCAGAACCCCTACACCCAGCAGCCCACGCCGTACGCCCAGCCGCAACAGCCGCACCCGTACGCCCAGCAGCCGTACCCGCAGGCACCGCACAATCCGCCCCACCCGGCAGCACCCGAGACCGCCGGGAACAGTTCACCGGCATCGGACTCCCAGCACCCGGACGACCGCTCCGGGAAACCGGCGGCCGACACCACCCCGCCGTCGGACAGCACCGGCCACTCCTCCCGCCCCGAGGAGAACGCAGCAGGCGACGGCAACCCCGCGGCGCCCAAGTCCGATCCCGACCCCACCCCGACGGACCAGGCCGACCACGCCGAACCCCACCACCAGAACACACCGTCGAACACGTCGGACACGACGGACACGTCTGACCCCGCAGACCACTCCACACACTCGGAGCGGCCGGACCACTCGGAGGACTCCGACCAGAACAGCCCCACTGCTGCCTCCGACACCCGCAACCGCGAGCGTCCCGGCGGTCTCGACGGTCCCACCGACGAGCACCAGCAGCAGGTCGAGGACTCGATCCCCAAGGGCGAGAACGGCGAGCCCCAGCGGCACCCGGACCCCGAGGACGGCAACTGGGTCGACTCCATCAACGACCCGGGCCCCGACGCCCCCGGCCGCAGCAACAACTGCGTCGACGCCGCACTCGCAGCCGCCGACACCTACTCCGGCAACCCCACCGCCGCCGCCCACCGCACCCCGGACACCCACCCCGACGGCACACCCTCCGACCGCGGTGAGAACAACGGCCGCGACCGCATCGAGAACACCCTCGGCGCCCGCTTCAGCGACTACGGCAACGGCCGCGGTGCCTTCAACCGCCTGGAAAACGACCTTCGCAACTCCGGCCACGGCTCCCAGGCCGTCATCGTCACCCAGGACAGCAAGGGCCGCGCCCATGCCTGGAACGTCGTCAACCACAACGGCAAGATCACCTACGTCGACGCCCAGACCGGCCAACGCAGCAACAAGCCCCTCCACGACGGCACCAACGGCGTCCACGCCATCCCGCTCAACGCCAACCGCCGCCCCCTCCAGGACGGTTCACCCCGCCACAACGGAGACACCCGAGGCGACCGCCGCCCCGCAGCCGAACCCGCGGGCAACGGCAAGGGGAAGAACGACCCCTCCCCCGACGACATGGACATCGACGAAGTGGGCCAGCCCCACGACGATTCCGACGTCGACATGGCCGACGCCGACGGTGACGAGAACTCCCCCACGCCGCAGTACGCCCACCCCCACGATCGCGGTGAAAGCGATACCTCATGGCAGGAAACGGGCGAGACTTCCACCTTCAAGGAGGAAGGCAAGAATTCAAAGGAATACGGCCTGGAACCGGACAAACTGCAGCAGGACCTTCGTGCGCAACAGCCGGTACACAGAGTGCGTCTCGACAACGTCCACAACCATCTCAACACCTGGGCAGACAACGGAAGTCTGGCGCGCGCACTGCGCGCCGTTGCCGGTGATGCCAGGCCGCCCGAGGTCGATGCAGGGCGCGGTCCGCTCAAACTCAACAGGGATGATCTGATCAGGCATCTGCCCGGCTTCGACAAAATGGAGCACGGAGAGCAGATGGCAGTGATCTCATCGCTCGCCCGCCTGAGCCTCTCGTTTCACGAACAGCATGGCGTCGGAAATAACCCGAATAAGATTCCGAAGCCTTATCTGGGGCGAGACAAAGAGCCGCCGGAGCCGGGCACCAGGGACAGTGCGGCGAAGAATGCGGACGGATCCCTCGGCGTCAAGGGCCACAAGGCGTCTGCGGAGAAATTCTTGGCAGACATTCCGGAAGCCGACGACGCACAGACGAACGACATCTGGAAGCATGGCCCCGACTTCACGGACAGAAACTATGCCGTCCTGGAAGTCGAAGGGCCCAACGGAGAGATCAGTTATGTGGTCGATTCGTCCGTCCCCACAGGAGAGAAACACGTTTCTGGCCGGCACTCGGAAAAGCACTTGATCGAATGGCTCAAGCGAAGCAATGAAGAGTTGCCGGAAGGGAAATCCTACACACCGAAGGGGCTCTACACAGAGCGTGAACCGTGCGGCAAGGGACAGGGGCACGCCAAGTGTTCGGACCAACTCCGCAAGCACCTCAAGGGCATTCCGATCTACTACAGCACCACCTACCGGACCGATCCGGAAGGGGTAAAGATCCGCAAGAATCTCGACGTACTCAAACGTGGCGAGATCAAGGAAATTCCCAAACTCTCCGATGATGAAGTGAGAGAAGAGGTCACGCGACGGGTCACCGAGCGCTACGGGCCGAATTCCGGGTGGACGAGTAAACACCTCAACGAACTGTCCGAGGCCGATGCGGCCGGCGCTCGAGAAAAGCTCAAGAAGGTGATTGAAAGTGACTACAAGAAAATGAAGGACGATACGCGGACCGAGAAGGAGAAGGCCATCGTCCGCGAGATGGAAAGGCATATCGCGTCACTGGAAGACACCTGGCAGCGGGTTTACCCTCAGCTCGTGAGCTAAACACGCAGGCCCTCTCGGACCAGCCTTGAAGCGCTGGTCCGAGAGGGCCTGCGTCTGCACCGCGAGGGGAATCAGATTTGCAGAGCCCCCTTGAACACCGCGTTCGTCACGTCACCACCGGCCACTGCGATCCAGCCATGACCGACCTTCTCGGCAATGCTGATTGTCGTGGGCGGAATCGAAATCCACGAAGCCACGCTCTCCGGGTCCGTGACCCCCTCCGCATAGTCGCCATGCTCCTCGGGATCGTAGAGCGGATCATCCTCATCCACCATCAGAGAGCGCTCAAAAGGCATGGGGTCGCCGATCCACTCAGGGTCACCGTAGGTCCGGTACCCTCGATGATCCTCCCCGTTCCGCGCGACCCACCACACGTTGTTCCCGTCGAAGTCATCGACCAGGTAGAAGTGGGCCTCGTTGCACCGCGCACTCAGCTTCTGAACTGCGTTCGCCCAATTGTCATTGATGAAATCGTCACCGTAGATCAGACGCCACTCATCGAACTCCGGGGTGATGAAGACGCGATAGGCGCGCTCCTCTTCGCCCTCAATTTCAATGGAATTCTCCGACTCCACGGCCGCGCTGATGCCCATGGCGACAGTCGCCGGACGCACATCGCCGAGCTCCAGCGCCTGGACGATGTCGTTCACCTGCGCCCCGCGCACCGCGAGCCACCCGCCTACCGGGAGTTCGTCGGGCTGCTCATCAACGAGCTTGACACGCACCAGTCGTTCGATGGCCTTGAGGTCCCGTTCAGCAATTTCCTGCCCACCGGCCAGCTCGGCCAACGCCTGTAGCGCGGGACGCCGGAGCCGACCGGGCCCCTGCCGCCGAATCCGCTGCAATACAGGTACTGCCCCAGATCCGATGGACGAAAGGCAGGACTGCGCCCGGACACCACCATTCCCTGTCGAATCAGCAAGCAGCGGAAGGAGGTACTCCACAGCTTGTGGGCCCAGCTCACACAACGCCCGTTCTGCGGTTTCCCATTCATCGGGGCCACTGGAACACAGCTGCTGGATCAACTGTTGGATATCGTCTGTCATAGCAGGAACCCTATCCAATGGACCAAGCGGCCCCCGGGCCAGCTCGGGGCCAACTCACCACTGACAGGCCGTCATCAGGATCTACCCAACGGCCGGCCTGACGGCCACGTCCCACCAGCGAGTGTTGCGGAGACTGTCGAGAGTGCACGAACGCAGGTCACAGATACCAGAGGCCGACCCGCCGGAGCCCAAGAACGCCACGCCGGCCAGCGCCGAGGAAGCACTGGCAATAGCCCGCGCCCACTTCCGCCCCCGCTGTCACGACGGCACCGCCGCCTCGGTGCACGTCCAGGAGTTCGACCTCGGCTATCTCATCTACGCCACGTTCCCGCCCACCGAACCTCGTTCCTTCGGCGGCACCCACCTGGTCATCTCCAAATCGGACGGCACACTTACCTTTGTGCCCAACTTCCCCCCGGATTCTGCGATCGCCCTCTACCGCAAGCGCCACGCTCCCCATCACTGAGCGAAAGACAGGAAGGCCAGATACGTCAGGCCATGGCGCGCGGCAAGCAAATAGAGGTGCCGGCCACCACGCCAGGGAGGCCGGATGCCCCGCGTCATATCGTTCCGAGGTAATTACGTGAATCAGCCCAGTATCCCCGGCCACCACCACATCTCGACCGATGAAGCGGTCTCACGCGTTGTCGAGTGGTGGAACGAAGGGCGTCCCGCCGGCAGCCGCTGCGACATCGTGAGCGGTCACGCCGCGGACGAGGTCCTGGAAGAAGTGCACCGGCGAACACCTCGAAGTCTGCTGCTCGATGCCGCGGGGCAGACGCCCGAGGAGATCGTGACGGAGGTACTGGGCTTTGTCGGTGTGCCGAGCGCAGCCCAAATCAACACGCCGTGGCGCCATTTGCGCAAATATTTCTCCGCCGACACGTACATCCTGCTCAAGAACGCACACCGAGCAGAGAGCAGTAGAAGGAGGGCCCACCAGGTGTTGAGCGCCAGAATGCACGACTTCCCCGGAGTGAACATCCGGCTGGCGAGGGAGGTAGCGGATGCCGCGGGCGGCCACATCCACCTGGCCAAGAAGGCGATTGACGCGCTGTTCACGTTTTCCGCAGGGCTGTGCATTCCGCTCTCCATGGAGATCACAGCGGCGTGGTGGGACGGATTCAGCTTGAGGTGGCGGGCCATCACCTCGACCACCCCGTCGAAAGGCATGCGGGGAATGACTGGGTCCACGGTCCGATAGGCGCGTCCGTCCTGCACGCTCCGTTCGAGTTCCAAGTCCACAGAAGTCAGGGGGAGATGCGGTTCGACGTGGCGATCTACTGGTCGACATGGTCGCCTGACGGCCCGGGGTGGGCTGCCGTGAAAAGCGGCATCGCCGCCCTGGCGAAAGACGGATGGGTACCGGAATGAGGCCCTCCGACCCTGGCCATGCGCCATGCGCAATCCACAACGTGCCGTAGGCGGCAGGCGGCAGGCGGCAGGCGGCAGGCGGCAGGCGGCAGGCGGCCCGATAAGACCCCCACCCCCGGTTGTCCACAGGCGCAATACGCCCCCCGCCCCCATACGGCACCATGGACGACCGCACCATCCGTGATCGACCATAACCGGGATGTGACAAGCGCACGCGCGACGCATCGTGCGGCAGGTGACGAGCGCAGGGGGCGAGGTGTCGTGCGGAACATGACGACCGCAGGGGGCGACGTGGCATGACGGAGATCAACAGGCGGCGGCTGTTGACGGCCGGGGGTGGGGTCGCCCTTGCGGCGGGGTTGGCGACAGCGTGTGGGTCCAACACCGGGCGGGGTGCTAGTGGTTCGGGGGCGGAGATCAGGCAGTGGTATCACCAGTACGGGGAGCCTGGGGTCGAGCGGGCCGTGAAGCGGTATGCCGCCGCGTACCGGAAGGCGGATGTCTCGGTGCAGTGGCGGCCGGGGGATTACGACCGGCAGACGGCGGCGGCGCTGCTGACCGACTCGGGACCGGATGTCTTCGAGGTCAACGGGCCGCTGCTGGAGCAGATCCAGGGCGGGCAGGTGGCCGATCTGACCGATGTCGTCGAGCCGGTCAAGGACGACTTCCACCAGGCCGCGCTGGCGCCGAAGATCTGGCAGGACAAGGTCTGGGGCATCCCGCAGGTCGTGGACATGCAGCTGCTCTATTACCGCAAGAGCCTGCTGAGGGAGGCCGGTGTCCGGCCGCCGCGGACGCTCGATGAGCTGGTGGACGGGGCGAAGAAGCTCAGCGGCAAGAAGACCAAGGGGTTGTTCCTGGGGAATGACGGCGGGGTGGGGGTGCTCGGCGGGACGCCGTTGTTCGCCGCCGGGCTGAGTCTGATCGAGGCGGACGGGAAGGCCGGGTTCGACGATCCGGCCGCGGCGCGGACACTGGGAAAGATCCGGCAGCTGTACGCGGACAAATCGTTGCTGCTGGGGGCGCCCACGGACTGGTCCGATCCGGCCGCGTTCATCCAGGGGCTGACCGCGATGCAGTGGTCGGGGCTGTGGGCGCTGCCGCAGATCAGGAAGGCGCTGGGGGACGACTTCGGGGTGCTGCCGTTCCCGAAGGACGGAAGCGGCGGGAAGCCGTCCGTTCCGGTGGGTGCCTACGGCTCGGCGGTCAGCGCGCGGAGCAAGCGCAAGGCGGAGGCGAAGTCCTTCGCGAAGTGGCTGTGGGTGGACCGCACCGACTTCCAGCAGGATTTCGCGCTGTCGTACGGGTTTCACATCCCGGCCCGGATCTCGTTGGCGAAGAAGGCCGAGCAGCTGCGTAAGGGGCCGGCGGCGGAGGCGGTCCGCTTCGCCACCGAGTACGGCTATGCGGAGCCGCTGTTGTGGACGACCGCGGCCCGTACCGCCTATCAGGACGCGCTGAGCCGGATCATCAAGAACGGCGCCCACCCGGAGAGTGAGCTGAGGCCCGTGGTGCGCAAGGTCAACGCCGAGCTTCAGCGGGTCAAGAAGAAGTGACGGCGACGGGAGGGAGCGGAGGGGCGGTCGGGGTCAAGGACGAGCCGGTCCGCCGGGCGGCGGCCGCCCCGGCTGCCGGGCGCCCTTCGCTCGGTGTCCGGCTGCTCGGGCCGCAGCGGCGGAATCTGTGGTTCTGGGCCTTCGTCGGTCCGTTCGCCCTCGGGCTGGGGCTGTTCACCTATGTGCCGTTGGCGTGGAGCGTCTATCTGAGCTTCTTCGACGCGCACAACACGGTGAGTCCGTCCGGTGCGGATTTCGTCGGGCTGGGCAACTACGGCGCGATGCTGAGCGATGCGTCCTTCCTCGGCAGTCTGGGGACGTTTCTGCTGTTCACGGCGTTCATCGTGCCGGCGACGTATGTGCTGTCGCTGGCCCTTGCGCTGATGGTCAACCGGCTGCGGTTCGCCCGGGCGTTCTTCCGGTCGGTGTTCTTTCTGCCGACGGCCTGCTCATATGTCGTCGCGGCGGTGATCTGGAAGCTGTCGATCTTCAACGGAGTGCGGTTCGGGCTGGCCAACACCGTGCTGGGGTGGTTCGGGGCGGACCAGACCGCCTGGCTGTCGACCACCGATCCGCCCTGGTACTGGCTGGTCATCGTGACCGTACGGCTGTGGTTGCAGGCCGGGTTCTACATGATCCTGTTCCTGGCCGGGCTCCAGCGGATCTCACCGCAGCTGTACGAGGCGGCGGCGGTGGACGGGGCGCGGCCCGGCTGGCAGACCTTCCGGCACCTCACCTTTCCGCAGTTGCGTGCCACATCGGTGGCGGTGGTGCTGCTGCTGGTGATCAATGCGTTCCAGGCGTTCGACGAGTTCTACAACCTGCTGAGCGATGCGCGCGGCTATCCGCCGTACGCCCGGCCGCCGTTGGTCTATCTCTACTACACGGCGCTGGGCCGGGATCAGAACCTCGGGCTGGGCAGTGCGGGTGCGGTGATCCTGGCGCTGATCATCGCGTTGGCGACGGTGGTGCAGGCCCGCTGGTTCGGCCTCGGCCGCAGGGAGGAGTGAGCGGGGGATGGAGGAGTGAGCGGGATGGACGATGCGCTGACGAGGGCCGGGCGGGCGCTGCGGGTGGTGCTGCTGGTGGCCCTGGCGCTGCTGTTCCTGGTGCCGTTCTATCTGCTGGTGCGGAACGGGCTGGCGACCGAACAGGACATCACCGCGCCCGACTGGACGTTCTTCCCGCGGGTGCTTCAGTGGTCGAATCTGACCGAGGTCTTCCAGGACCCGAACCTGCCGCTGGGGCGGGCGCTGCTCAACTCCACGCTGATCGCGGTGTCGACCACCGCCGGTACGGTGCTGCTGGCCTCGCTCGCCGGGTACGGCCTGGCCCGGATCCCGTACCGGCACGCCAATGTCGTCTTCTACGCGATCCTGGGGACGCTGATGGTCCCGGCGGCCGTGACGTTCGTGCCGAGCTTTGTGCTGGTGTCGTCGCTCGGATGGATCTCCACGCTGCGCGGACTGGTCATTCCGACGCTGTTCAGCGCGTTCGCCTGCTTCATCTTCCGGCAGTACTTCCTGGGCTTCCCACGGGAGCTGGAGGACGCGGCGCGGGTCGACGGGCTCGGCTACTGGCGGACGTACTGGCGCATCGTGGTGCCGAACGCCCGCCCGGTCTTCGCCGCCGTCGGCACGATCGTCTTCATCGGCGCCTGGAACGCGTTCCTGTGGCCGCTGGTGATCGGGCAGGACCAGGAGGCCTGGACGGTGCAGGTGGCTTTGTCGACGTTCACCACCGCGCAGAACCTCAATCTGCATGAGCTGTTCGTGGCCGCGGCGGTCTCGATCGCCCCGCTGGTGGTGGTGTTCCTGGTGCTCCAGCGGTACATCGTCGCGGGAGTGGAGCGCAGTGGGATCGATGACTGACGCATTGAGGACACCTGGCTGAGGGGGTACGGTGCGTGGCATGAGCACGCACCTGGACGTCCGTGAGGCGGAGCCGCGCGACCGCGGCCCCCACGGCGAGTGCGCGCCCCGCGGCCTGAGCTTTCTGCGCCGCCGCGGCCGGGTGGGCTCTCCCCCGGCCGGCTGTTCCTGTACGTCCTGACGGCTCGGTGAGCTGAGGCCGCGGCCGCCGGTCATCCGCGGTCCCGGGCCCGCCCGTACGCCCGCCGGCGACTCTCCCGTACCCCACCGCACCCCGCCCTGCCCTCCCCTTCTTCCTTTCCAGGAGGCTCCGTTGACGGCTCCCACCGACTCCGCCGCGCCCGCTCCGGCCACCAGTCCCGCCCCTTCCGCCACTCCCGTCCTGCGCCCCCACCGCATCCCCGCCGACGGGCTGTACGAAGGGCCGCGCCTTCTGCGCCGGACCCCCGACGGCTGGGACGACCGCCCCTACGAGCGCTTCGAGGTCGTACCGCAGGCGGCCACCATCGGGGCCGAAATCCGTGGGCTGGACCTGTCCCGGCCACTGTCCGGGGAGCTGCGTACGGAGCTGAACCGGGCGCTGCTGGAGTGGAAGGTGCTGTTCTTCCGCGGGCAGCGGCTGAGCTCCGCGCAACAGCGGGAATTCGCCCGGAATTGGGGCGAGCTGGAGACCAATCCGCTGCTGGCGCCGGGTGATTCGAAGGACGTGGTGCGGTTCGACAAGACGGCCGGCGGGGTCCCGACGTTCGAGAATGTATGGCACACGGATGTGACGTTCCGGGAACGCCCGGCGATGGGCGCGGTGTTGCAGCTGCGCGAGGTGCCGCCCGCGGGCGGGGACACGATGTGGGCCGATATGGCGGCGGCATACGACAATTTGCCGCCGGAAATCCGGGCACGGATCAATGAGGCGCGGGCGGTGCACGACTATCTTCCGGGCTTCGCGCGCTTCTACTCCCCCGCTCAACTGGCGCCATTTCAGGAGGAGTTCCCTCCGGTTGTGCACCCGGTGGTGCGCCGGCACCCGGAGACGGGGCGGCGGATGCTGTTCGTCAACGCATCCTTCACCACCCGCATCGTGGGTCTCGGCCGGGCGGCGAGCGACCGGTTGCTGCGGCTGTTGTTCCAGCAGGCGCAGGTGCCGGAGTTCCAGGTGCGCTGGCGCTGGCAGCCGGGGGATCTCGCGTTCTGGGACAATCGCGCCACCCAGCACTACGCGGTGAACGACTACGGGACGCACCGCCGGGTCGCCGAACGGGTCGCCATCGCGGGCGACCGCCCCTCCTGACCGCGGGGCCGGCGCCGGCGGAAGTCCGTACCTCCCGCACACGCCCGGTGCCCGGCACGAGGTCCCCGGCGCTCCTCACCGGAGCCGCTCGTACGCCGCCTCCTCCGCCGGGCGTGCACCGCGCAGCAGGGCCGCGCCCAGCGGGGTGAGGGTGTGCAGCACCGCGTTGCCCTGCCGCAGGGTGAGCAGCAGACCGGCGTCGCGGAGCACCGTCGCATGCTGGCTGGCGGAGGCCAGCGAGACATCGGCGCGCCGGGCGAGTTCGCTGGTGGTGCAGCCGACGCCGATCCGCTGAAGTATCGCGGAGCGGGTCTGCCCGACCAGCCGGCCCAGGGAGCGCTCCGGCGGGACCTGGGGCGTGAGCCGGGGCGTGGGATGCTCCACCGGGTAGACCAGGACGGGCGTCAGCTCCGGGTTGTGGAAGGTGACGGGGGTGCGGCGGCAGAAGTACGACGGCAGCAGCAACAGCCCCCGGCCGTTGAGGTGGAGATCGCGGTCCACCGGATAGTCGGCCTCCAGGACCGGCGGGCGCCAGCGCATCATCGGCGGGAGCGAGGCGAGCAGCCGGTCCGCGCCGCCGTCGAGCAGTGCCCGGCCGCGGGCCGCCCGGTCGGCCTCTATGCGGCCCTGGACGCGCGGCCAGTAGGGAGCGACGGCCGCCTCGTAATAGCGCTGGAGTATCCCGGCGAGCCGGCCGAGGGCACGGGTGTCGCCGTCGGCCATCGCCCGTATCCAGGACGGGAACGGGCGGGCGGCAGTGGAGAGCCGGGCGAGCTCGGCGCCGAGCCGGGAGGCGGGCGTCTCCCGCAGGGCGGCGAGCGCGTCGGTCATCCCGAGGAGCCCTTCGGCGGGCGTCAGGAAATCGGGAAAATAGCCGCGCGTGGGCACCAGCGGCGCCAGCAGCCGCGCTTCGCCATTCAACCTTCCCCGTGTTTCCGATCGCCATTTGCCGAACGCCGAATCGTCCCGTCTGTCACGTAGCCGGTGAAAGCTTAAGACGGTCTCCCACAGTGCGTCCGGGCGTGCCGCAATGCGCACCCGGGCCAGATCGAGTCCACTGAAATGGACGCGTAACACCGAACCCCCACCCCTGGTTTCCTCAGTCGGCCCCCGGCACGCCTGAGTATGCACGCCAACACGCGCGGTCACCATGCCCTTTTGGCCAGACTTGAAAGTGGTCGCGCCACCAGGGGGCCGGAAGGAATGCTGTACTCAATTCAACGGCGGTGCGAACGGACCGGGTTGCTCGATCCCGTGGGGGGTGATGGGCACACCACCGGCCGCTCGGCAGCCCCGTTGAAGGCCGCCTTCCCGCGCCGACCGGGGTGGCGGCAGCTCCCGAGGGGGGAGTCCGGAGAAAACGAGGGCGGCACCTCCGCACAGGTGCCGCTCTCGTCGGACCGGACAGGAGCCCGAGGGCCGTCGTCCGGCCCCGCTCCACCGGATGCACCCTCGGGGACACGGGGGCAGGCTGGAGGCATGGCCGAGCACCCGCCCGTCATCGTGCATCCGCCGTCGCCCACCGGTGGCCGGCGCGTCACGATCGAGGGCGAGATCCTCGGCCTCGCGTACAGCAGCGTCGATCTTCTGGAGTTTCTGCGCCGGGCCGGTCTGGACACCGACATGGTGTCGCTCGACGACCACGACCTGATCGAATGGCGGGGCGGCGGCCACAACGTCTGGATATGACGAAGGGCGGCACCTCCGCACAGGTGCCGCCCTCGTCGGGGTGCCGGAGCCGGCGTCAGGCCGGTGAGGGTGAGGTGCCATGGCACCGGGCTCCGGTGGGCTGTCCGGGGCGCCGCGGACGCGCCTGGCGCCCGCGGTGCTCCGGTGGGTCAGCGGCTGTCGCTGCCCTTGGACTCGGCGGCCGCCCGGCCCGCCTCCAGCCGTGCGACCGGGATGCGGAACGGGGAGCAGGAGACGTAGTCCAGTCCGGCCTCGTGGAAGAAGTGCACGGACTCCGGGTCACCGCCGTGCTCACCGCAGACCCCGAGCTTGAGGTCGGGGCGGGTGGCGCGGCCGGCCGCGGCGGCGTTGCGGACCAGGGAGCCCACGCCGTCCTTGTCGATGGTCTCGAACGGGCTGACGCCGAAGATGCCCTTCTCCAGGTAGGCGGTGAAGAAGCTGGCCTCGACGTCGTCGCGGCTGAAGCCCCAGACCGTCTGCGTGAGGTCGTTCGTACCGAAGGAGAAGAAGTCCGCGGACTCCGCGATCTGACCGGCCGTGAGGGCGGCGCGGGGCAGCTCGATCATCGTGCCGAGAGTGAGCTTGAGGCTGACGCCGTGGGCCTTCTCGACCTCGGCGATGACCTGCTCGGCCTCCTCGCGGACGATCTCCAGCTCCTGGACGGTGCCGACCAGCGGAATCATGATCTCCGCACGCGGGTCGCCCTTGGCGTTCTTGCGCTCGGCGGCCGCCTCGGCGATCGCGCGCACCTGCATCGCGAACAGACCGGGGATGACCAGGCCGAGGCGTACGCCGCGCAGACCCAGCATCGGGTTCTGCTCGTGCAGCTTGTGCACGGCCTGGAGGAGTCGCAGATCGTTCTCGTTGGCGTCCTTGCGGGCCTCGGCGAGCGCGACCCGCACCGACAGCTCGGTGATGTCGGGCAGGAACTCGTGCAGCGGCGGGTCCAGCAGCCGGACGGTCACCGGCAGCCCGTCCATCGACTCGAACAGCTCGATGAAGTCGGCCTTCTGGAGCGGCAGCAGCTGGCTGAGCGCGGCGTCCCGGTCGGTCTCGGTGTCGGCCAGGATGAGCCGCTCGACCATCTCGCGGCGCTCACCGAGGAACATGTGCTCGGTACGGCACAGGCCGATGCCCTGGGCGCCGAACCGGCGGGCGCGGGCGGCGTCCTCGGCGTTGTCGGCGTTGGCCCGTACGCGCAGCCGGCGCACCCGGTCCGCGTACGCCATGATCCGGTGGACGGCCTTGACCAGCTCGTCGGCGTCCTCGGCACCGGCGTGCATCCGGCCCTCGAAGTACTCCACGACCGGGGACGGCACGACCGGCACCTCACCGGCGTAGACCTTGCCGGTGGAGCCGTCGATGGAGACGGTGTCGCCCTCCTCGATGACGATCCCGTCCTGGGTCGTCATCTTGCGGGACTTGGTGTCGACCTCCAGCTCCTCGGCGCCGCAGACACAGGTCTTGCCCATGCCGCGGGCGACGACGGCGGCGTGCGAGGTCTTGCCGCCGCGGGAGGTGAGGATGCCCTCGGCGGCGATCATGCCGTTGAGGTCGTCGGGGTTGGTCTCCCGGCGGATCAGGATGACCTTCTCGCCGGAGCGCGACCACTTGACGGCGGTGTACGAGTCGAAGACGGCCTTGCCGACCGCCGCGCCCGGGGAGGCGGCGATACCGCGGCCGATCATCTCGGACTTCGCGCCGAGGTCGAAGCGGGGGAACATCAGCTGCGCCAGCTGTGCGCCGTTGACCCGCTGGAGGGCCTCGGCCTCGTCGATCAGGCCCTGGTCCACGAGCTGGGTGGCGATCCGGAAGGCGGCACCGGCGGTGCGCTTGCCGACCCGGGTCTGGAGCATCCACAGCTTGCCGCGCTCAATGGTGAACTCGATGTCGCACAGGTCCTTGTAGTGCGTTTCGAGCGTCTCCATGATCTGCATCAGCTGGTCGTACGACGCCTTGTCGATGTTCTCGAGGTCGGCGAGCGGCACGGTGTTGCGGATACCGGCGACGACGTCCTCGCCCTGGGCGTTCTGGAGGTAGTCGCCGTAGACGCCCTGGTGACCGCTGGCGGGGTCGCGGGTGAAGGCGACACCGGTGCCGGAGTCGGGGCCGAGGTTGCCGAAGACCATGGAGCAGACGTTGACCGCGGTGCCGAGGTCGCCGGGGATGCGCTCCTGGCGGCGGTAGAGCTTGGCGCGGTCGGTGTTCCACGAGTCGAAGACCGCGCGCACCGCGAGGTCCATCTGCTCGCGCGGCTCCTGCGGGAAGTCGCGGCCGGTCTCCTTGGCGACGATGTCCTTGAAGTGCGCGACCAGGCTCTGGAGGTCGGCGGCGTCCAGCTCGATGTCGACGCGGACACCCTTGGCCTGCTTGGCCTCCTCCAGCGCCTCCTCGAAGAGCTCGCCGTCGACGCCCAGCACGGTCTTGCCGAACATCTGGATGAGGCGGCGGTAGGAGTCCCACGCGAACCGCTCGTCACCGGCCTGCGCGGCGAGGCCGGAAACCGACGCATCGGAGAGGCCGATGTTGAGGACGGTGTCCATCATGCCGGGCATGGAGAACTTCGCACCGGAACGTACCGATACGAGCAGCGGGTCATCGGCCTGGCCGAGCTTCTTGCCCATCTTCTGCTCAAGGGCGTCGAGGTGCTCGGAGACCTCGGCACGGAGTGCCGCGGGCTCGGTCCCGCTGTCGAGGTAGACCTTGCAGGCTTCAGTGGTGATCGTGAAGCCGGGAGGGACCGGAAGTCCCAGGTTGGTCATCTCGGCGAGGTTCGCACCCTTGCCGCCTAGCAGGTCCTTGAGGTCCTTGTTGCCCTCGGTGAAGTCGTAGACGAACTTCGCGGACGAAGGCTTGGTTACGTGGGGATCTTGTGTTTCCGGCACGGCACTGACTCCTCGCCGACGGGCTGCCCTGACGGCGAGGAACATACCCAGATCGAAGGCGTATGGGTACGTCCACTTGGTCGACATACCCGCGTAACCAGTCGTCCGCCACCGGATCGAAAGTGATCACGCGTTTGGGGCACGCTTCACTACCTGAATGCATCACTCCGCTACGCAGTCAAAAGAGGGAATCTGTGCTACTCACTGCAACGAATGGCTTAATCAGTCGAACAGATGAAGCGTGGCACCCGGTGCCACCATTGGAGGGATGGAGCCCCACTTCGACCGCTCATCTGAGCGCTACCCCTATCAGGGGTGGCGAGAATCACGCGCTCATGTGTGACCCGGTTCCATCATTTGGACCCGCTCGCGGCTATGTGATCAAGGAAAGCATCCACCAACGCGCGGGCCCGCGCGCGGACTGCAGGGAGATCTGCCCGCAATTCGGCCACCAGCCGCTCCGGGTCGACGCCCACCTCGGCCGCGATCGCCGCCCCGTCCTCGTCGAACCACGCCTGGAGCACCTCCGGCGTCAGCTCCGGGTGGAACTGCACGCCCCAGGAGCGGCCGCAGACGAAGGCCTGCGAGGCGACGTCGGTGCGCGCCAGCTCCCGGGCCCCCGGCGGCAACAGCCAGCGGTCCCCGTGGAACTGGAACCAGGGGCCCGGCCCGACCAGCTCAGGCGCGTCGGTCGTCAGCCGGCTCCAGCCCAGCTCGAAGCGCGGGGCGGCCTCCACGTCCCCGCCGAGCGCGGTGGCCAGCATCTGACCGCCGAAGCAGATGCCGAGCACCGGGACCCCGGCCCGGTGCGCCGAGCGCAGCAGTGCCAGCTCCGCCTCGATCCAGGCGTTCCGCCGCGCCACCGACCACGGAGCACCGAGCGTGAGGATCAGGCCATAGTCCTCGGGCGCCGGGAACGCCACGTCGACGTCCGGGGTTGTATACCGCTCGGCCGGCACGACGAGCAGTTCGTCGAGCTCATAGCCGCGTTCGGCCAGCCGCTCCCCCACGTGGCCCGCGGTGGACAGATGGTCGTGAACGATGACCAAGGCACGCATGCCGGTCACTCCCCTCCCTCGGCGGGGCCGCCGGGACCCCGGATGCGACGCCCCGTTTGGGCTCAAACTTCAGTATCGCCCGGGAGGCCGCCGGGCGCGACGGCTCTGCCGTACGCCCCGGGGCCGTCGGGGCGCCGCCCCACGCTCAGCGCCGGGCGCGCAGCAGCGGAAGCAGCGCCAGTGCGCCCAGCAGGGTGCCGGCCGCCACCGGCAGCGCGGTCGCGTACAGCGCCTGCGCCGAGGCGACGGCCGACGGCGCACCGGCGCCGCCGGCGGTCCCGGGCCAGTCCGCGAGGGCCAGGAAGACGCTGCCGTACGCCGCGACCCCGACCACCTGCGCAAGCTGCGGGACGGTGGTGAGCACCCCGCTGGCGTCCGAGGCGTCCGCGGGGTCGATCCGGGACAGCGCGAGGGTCAGCAGCGGGCTGGTGGTGTACCCGAGACCGAGGCCCCAGAGGAGTTGGAGCGCCGGCAGGACGAGACCGCCGTGGCCGCCGGTGCGCAGGGCCCACCCGATGCCGAGGTAGCCGGCCGCGGCCAGCGCGCAGGCGGCGGCGATCATCGGCAGATGCCAACGGGCGGGCAGCTTCTGCCAGGTGAGGCTGCCGGTGGCGACGCCGAGGGCCAGCGGGGCGAAGGCCAGACCGGCGCGGGTCGCGGACTCGCCGAGCCCGGACTGAAGATGCTGGGAAAAGGAGAAGAGGAAGCCGGCGTACCCGGCCATACCGAAGAACAGCGCGGCCGCACCGCACACCAGGTCCTTCGAGCGCAGCACCCGGCCGGGCACCAGCGGAGCTCCGCCGCGCCGTGCGACCCCCCGCTCGACCAGCACGAACACCACGGTCATCGGGACCACCGCGCTCAGACAGAGCGTCGTCCACAGCGGCCAGTGCTGCTCATGCCCCAGGACCAGCGGTACGACCAGCAGCAGTAGCGTGGCCGTCAGGGTGACCAGGCCGGGCAGGTCCAGGCCCTTGGCCGACGGGGGTGCCCCGGCGGGCAGCAGCCGTACCGCGGCGGCCAGCAGCGCCAGCCCGACCGGCACGTTGATCAGAAAGACCGGGCGCCAGCCGGTGCCGAACAGATCCGCGCTGACCAGCAGTCCGCCGGCGACCTGGCCGACGACCACGGCGACCGCGATCACCGCCGCGTACAGGCTCAACGCCCGTGCCCTGGCGGGGCCTTCGAAGGTCAGCTGGATCAGGCTGTAGATCTGCGGGACCATCAGCCCCGCCCCGATGCCCTGCACCACCCGGGCAGCGATCAGGACCCCGGCCCCCGGCGCCAGACCACAGCCGAACGAGGCGAGGGTGAAGGTGGCGAGACCGGCCAGGAAGACGGTCCGGAAGCCGTGCCGGGCACCGAGCCTGGCACCGGTGATCAGCAGCGCCGCATAGGAAATCGTGTAGCCGGAGACGATCAACTGGAGCGCGGAACCGGTGGTGTCGAGGTCGGTCCGCATGGTCGGCGTGGCGACATTCACCACGGTGGCATCCAGCAGCGCCATGAAAACCGCGCCGAGAATGACGAGAAGAATTCCGGTGTGCCGCGATCGCTTTCCGTCCGGGGCAACGGGCTCCCGATACGTCGTGCCGCCGTCCACGGATTCCCCGGCGGCAGTCCGGCCGGATTCGGGGAGGCGGTCCTGGGTCATCTCACTCATGACAGCGATGATCACGGCCGGGGTGTTCGGGTACCAGATATCCAGTGATCCTGGTACCGGCGGTATCTGGCACGGGGTCATGACGTCCCGCATGATGGTGCGGTGTCCAGCACCAGCACCCGTTCCCCAGCTGTCGCGGCCGCCCGGCGCGGTGAACTCGCCGCGTTTCTGCGGCTCCGCCGGGAGCGCCTCACCCCGGCGGACGTCGGACTGCCCGGCGGCCCGCGGCGGCGCACCCCGGGACTGCGCCGTGAGGAGGTCGCCCAGCGGGCCGGTGTCGGAATCGCCTGGTACACCTGGCTCGAACAGGGCCGGGCCATCAACCCGAGTGTGCAGGTGCTCGATGCGATCGCCCGTGCGCTGCTGCTCGACCCGGCCGAACGCGAGCATCTGCACCGACTCGCCGGGATCCCCGGGGCCGCGGCCCGCATCCCGGCGCGACAGCCGCTGCCGTCCGAGGCGCAGACCATTCTGGATTCACTGAATCCGCTGCCGGCCGGCCTGGTGTCCGCCGGTTATGACGTGCTGGCATTCAACGACGCCTATGCGGCGCTCGATCCCCGTATGGTGCTGCTGCCGCCGGCCGACCGTAATGTGTTGTTGCGCCTTTTCACCGCGGACGAGGAATGCCAGCCGCTCGTCGACTGGGAGCGTGAAGTCTCCTTCATGGTCGGCCAGTTGCGCGCCGAATTCGGGCGCCGGCTCCATGACCCGCACTGGCGCGCGTATATCCGGAAACTCTCCGAGGCGAGCCCGCTTTTCGTGGACATGTGGGCCCGGCACGAAGTCACCGCACCGGCCACCCACCGCAAGCGATTCCGGACGGTCGACGGCCGCGAGGTCGCCATCACGGCGACCGGATTCACCACGACGGCCGTCCCGGACGCCAAGATGTGGATTTATACGCCGGACGACGGGGAGGCCGTCCGGGTGCTCGGTGAACTCCTCGGCCGCTACCGGGAGTCCGGCGCCGCCGGGCTGGTGGCTGCCGGTGCGGCGGCGGCAACTGACCACAGCAAGGGCGCGGCCAATACGGAGCGAAGGCCGTAGACGCGGCCGGGGCGGTGCGCCCGGCAGTCACGCCCCGCTCCCCTACCTCTTGGCCCGGCGTCCACTCCGCCGCGGGCGCGGGTCCTGGCCGTCCAGCAGCTCCAGCCGCCGCTCCTCGCCCCGCGTCTCGACCTGCGCCACGACCCGGCCCAGCAGCTCCGCCAGGTCCAGTGCCTCGTCGTCGCTCAGCCCCTCGGTGACGAAGACCTCTTCGGCGTGGAACTCCGGGAAGACCCGGGCCATCAGCCGCTCCCCCTCGGGGGTGAGCACGAGCAGGGCGAGCCGTCCGTCGGTCGGATGGTCCTTGCGCTCCAGCAGACCGCGGCTCTGGAGGGTGCGGGCGACGCCGGTGAGCGTGCCCTTGGAGATCCCGGCGTCCTCGGCGACCCGGCGGGTCTCCCGCTCGCCCCCGATCCACACCACCCACAGCACGACGAAGGAGGTCCAGGTCAGCTCGGCATCGCGCAGTACGGAGTTCTCGAAATGCTGCCGTACGGCGGCCGCGGCGCGGTAGAGGTGCGCGACCGCGGCCATCCGCTCGTGGCGCACGGGGGTGTCCCCGAGCTTGGCCTGTACGTCCTTCTCCGTGTCCCCGGTGGAACGGTGCCCGCTCACCACAGCGACTCCCTCGGCCGGTCCGTCGGTCCCGCCCACTCCCTGCCGGACCTCGTGGGCGGCCGTACGAGCTGCCGCAAAACGCCCGTACGGGATCAAACGATAACGCGGCCCGGGCACGCTGGGCCCCGCCCGCGCGCCGACACACCTCAGGGGTACACGGGTGCCGTAGGCCGGATGGCGGCCTCTCCAGGCCACAGGGGCTCGTGTGGGGAGCCATCCGCCGGAGCAGCCGGCGGCCGCCGGGGCTCAGCCGCCCGAGGTGTCCAGCTCCGCGCCCGCGTCCACGCCCGCGCAGTCGTACGGGTCGTCCAGCCAGCCGTCCGGCAGCACGACCCGGTTGCGGCCCGAGGTACGGCCGCGCGGGCCGTCCGCACCCGCCGGCCACGGCTGGTCCAGGTCCAGCTCCGACAGCAGCGCGTCCAGCTCGTCGAGGGAGGAGGTCACCGCGAGGCCGCGGCGCATCTCGGAGCCGATCGAGAAGCCCTTGGTGTACCAGGCGACATGCTTACGGAAGTCGATCACGCCGCGCGCCTCGTCACCGATCCACTCGCCGAGGAGGGTGGCGTGCCGCAGCATGACGGCGGCGACCTCCTTGAGCGTCGGCTGGGCGTAGGTGCCGGTGCCTTCGAACGCCGCCACCAGGTCCCCGAACAGCCACGGCCGCCCCAGGCAGCCGCGCCCCACGACCACTCCGTCGCAGCCGGTCTCCCGCATCATCCGCTTGGCGTCGTCCGCCGACCAGATGTCGCCGTTGCCGAGCACCGGGATCTCCGGGACATGCTCCTTGAGGCGGGCGATGGCGTCCCAGTCGGCGGTGCCGCCGTAGTGCTGGGCCGCGGTGCGCCCGTGCAGCGCGATCGCCGTGATGCCCTCCTCGGCCGCGGTCCGCCCCGCATCGAGGTAGGTGAGGTGGTCGTCGTCGATGCCCTTGCGCATCTTCATCGTCACCGGCAGGGCGCCCGCGTTCGCCACCGCCTCCCGCAGGATCGAGCGCAGCAGATTGCGCTTGTACGGGAGCGCCGAGCCGCCGCCCTTGCGGGTCACCTTCGGGACCGGGCAGCCGAAGTTCAGATCGATGTGGTCGGCGAGGTCCTCCTCCGCGATCATGCGGACGGCCTTGCCGACGGTGTCCGGGTCGACGCCGTACAGCTGGATCGAGCGCGGCTTCTCGGTCTCGTCGAAGTGGACCAGCTGCATGGTCTTCTCATTGCGCTCGACCAGCGCCCGCGTCGTGATCATCTCGCTGACGAACAGGCCCTTGCCGCCACTGAACTCCCGGCACAGCGTCCGGAACGGAGCATTGGTGATCCCGGCCATCGGCGCGAGGACCACGGGCGGCTGCACCGCGTGCGGACCGATCTGGAGCAGAGTCATGGCGGCGATACCTTCGGCTTTCTTCGGCTTCCGTTGGCGGGGCGGGCGGGCCGCGGCCGTACGGGGGAACCGGCCGCTGCGACCTCCCATTGTCCCGCACCGCGCGAGTGGCCTCGCCAGGGCCGGGGACGGCAGATCGTTGTAGCGTTCAAGAATGCCTGAGCTCAGCCGTCGACGGCGTCTCCTGGTGCTGGCGATCTGCTGTATGAGCCTGCTGATCGTCAGCCTCGACAACACCATCCTCAATGTCGCCCTGCCGTCCATCCAGCACGATCTGCACGCCTCGGTCGCCGGCATGCAGTGGACCATCGACGCCTACACCCTGGTCCTGGCGGCGCTGCTGATGCTGGCCGGCTCCACTGCCGACCGGCTCGGGCGGCGCCGGGTCTTCCTGGTCGGACTGGTGGTCTTCGCGGCCGGCTCGCTGCTGTGCAGCATGGCGCCGAGTCTGGAGTGGCTGGTGATCTTCCGGATGGTGCAGGCGGTCGGCGGCTCGATGCTCAACCCCGTCGCGATGTCGATCATCACCAACACCTTCACCGAGCCGCGCGAGCGGGCCCGTGCGATCGGGGTGTGGGGCGGTGTCGTCGGCATCAGCATGGCGGCCGGGCCGGTGATCGGCGGGCTGCTGGTGCAGAGCGTCGGCTGGCGCTCGATCTTCTGGATCAACGTCCCGATCGGCGCCCTCGCGCTCTTCCTGACCCTGCGCTACGTCCCCGAGTCGCGCGCCCCCAGGCCGCGCCGCGTCGACCCGGTCGGCCAGCTGCTGGTCATCGGGCTGCTCGGCTCGCTGACGTACGCGATCATCGAGGCCCCGGACGCCGGCTGGGCGTCCCCGGAGATCCTGGCATTCGTGCTGCTCGCGCTGGCCTCCCTGGCCGGTCTGCTCAGCTATGAGCGGCGCCGCCGGGAGCCCCTGATCGACCTGCGGTTCTTCCACAGCGCGCCGTTCAGCGGGGCCACGGTCGTGGCGGTATGCGCCTTCGCCGCGCTGGCCGGCTTCCTCTTCATCAACACGCTGTATCTCCAGAACATCCGCGGTCTGTCCGCTTTGGACGCCGGTCTCTACATGCTCCCCATGGCCGGGATGACGCTGATCTTCGCGCCGCTGTCGGGACGGCTGGTCGGCAGCCGGGGGCCGCGGCTGTCCCTGCTCCTGGCCGGTGCGGCGATGGGCGCCAGCGGACTGCTCTTCGCGGCGTTCGACGCCCAGTCGGCGGACCCGCTGATGTTCACCGGCTATGTCCTGTTCGGCATCGGGTTCGGCCTGGTCAACGCGCCGATCACCAACACCGCGGTGTCCGGGATGCCCCGCGCCCAGGCCGGGGTGGCCGCCGCGGTCGCCTCCACCAGCAGACAGGTCGGACAGTCGCTCGGCGTCGCGGTGATCGGCGCCGTACTGGCGAGCGGGGCACATGCCACCGCCACCACGGACGCCTTCCTCGCGGCCGGCCGCCCGGCGTGGTGGATCATCGCCGGCTGCGGCGCGGCCGTCCTGCTGCTCGGCGCACTGACCACCGGCCGCTGGGCGAAGGCGACGGCCGATCGCACGGCGGCACTCTTCGAGGACGAGGCCCCGGGGCACCAGCCGGCGGACGCGCGGTCTTAGGTGTGCGGTCCGGCTCCGGGCGCCGGACGCGGGAGTGGTGCGCGGGTGCTCACTGCGCGCCCAGGAGTCCCAGCACCTTGTTGACCGCCTCCACGATCGGTACGCCGAGCGCGCCGAAGGTCGCGGCGATGCCCGCGACGGCGTACAGCGCGCGGTGGCGCTCCTGCTCCGGGACGTTCGCCTCGGCCCGGAGGGCGGGCAGCGAGTCGTCGAGGGCGTCGGCACCTGCCTGCGGGACCTGGCCACGCAACTCCTGTACCAGGGCGAGGAGTTCGCGCAGCGCCTCCTGGACGGCCGGGGCCGGCTCCGGGGCCGGGGTGACACGCTTGTCGATGCCGACGTTGCCGGAGCCGCCGTGGAGGGTGACGTGGTCGCCGCTGCCGAAGTAGTAGTGCTGGCCTCCGCCGCTCATCAACTCGCCATCCCCACGTTGCCGGTGCCGCCGTACATGTTGACGTTGTCCCCGAAATAGTAGTGCTTGGGGCTGATCGCGATGGTGTCCACCCGCACCGTGAACTCGGCCGCGGGGTTCTCGATCGCGTGCGCGATCTGGTGCGCGAGCCCCCGTAGTTGGTCCGCGTCGGGGCTGGTCACCACGGCGGTGGAGGGGCCTGTCGTCTCCACGGCCAGAACGAAGTGCGGGGGCGCGCTGAGCACCCTCAGCATCTCCACGAGGGAGTAGACCAGTGCGGCACCCGCGGCGATCACCACGAGGGCGGTGACTCCGCCGGAATCATCGCCGCGGCTCCCGAAGCCGCCGCTGGTGGCGGCGAGCAGGAGGAGGAAAACCGTGGCCATCCCGAGGAGCAGCAACCGCTTCACGAAGGTCACGACGGCGTCCTTGCGCCGGGGGTGGATGGTGAGCGTGTACACCCGCGCGACGTTCTGGAGCGGATAGTAGGCGTCACCGACCCAGAGCAGCCGCTTGCTGACCCGCAGATCGACCCCGATGATCGGCTGTGCCGATGCCGCCGGTGCCACATCGGGGTGTGGATCGGCGGCCGGCGACGGACCGACCGGTGGCTGCGGCGGGGCGGCGGGCGGCGGCGGTGGGGCCGCGGGCGGCGGGCCCCCGGGGGTGTCCCGGGCCTCTGCCGACGGGTTCCACGACTGCTCCGCAGGGTCTGTTGACGTCATCCGATTCCCCCTCGTCAGACCTCACCGAGTGAGATCCGGTCTCCTCGCGGCAAGGAGGTCTCTTCGTCGCTCAGTGCCGCACCATGCAGGAGGATTCACTCTGTCAGATGTGTTGCCACGGACGGAAGTTGGTTCTCGCGGGCGGACCTCGCCCGTACGGTCACACCGCCGCGAGCGCCGCCGGCTCGGCTGCCAGCTGCTCCAGCCGTTCCCGGGACATCTCGTCCACGGGTGTGTAGTACAGCAGCTTGGGACCGGGGTTGGGCCCCGTCCACAGGCTGGTGGCGGTCAGTTGCAGGGCCCCCGCCCGCGGATGCCGGAAGACCTTCACGGCGCTGACCGGGCGGAGGACCTCGTGCTGCGCCCAGATCTCACGGAACTCAGGCGAGGCCTCCATCAGCCGCGCGACCAGCGCCTTCCAGGCCGGCTCGGCGAGATGCTCGGCCATCGACGCCCGGAACTTGGCGGCCATCACCCGCAGCGTGGCCTCCAGGTCGCCGAGACCGGCCCGCCACACGGGGTGGGTGAACGCCAGCCACATACAGTTGCGGTCCTCTTCGGGCACCGCGTCGAGATCGCACAGCAGGCGGCCGTAGGTGCGGTTGTAGGCGAGGATGTCGAACCGGCTGTTCTGGACGACCGCGGGGAACGGCGTGAGCTGGTGCAGCAGTTGCCACAGTTCCCGGGTGACGCCCGTGCACTCCCTGCCGGGCATCGGATCGACCGCCCCCGCCAGCGCGAACAGATGGCTGCGCTCGGCGCGGTCGAGCAGCAGGGCGCGGGCCACCGCGTCCAGGACCTGCGGCGATACATGGATGTCCCGGGCCTGTTCGAGCCAGGTGTACCAGGTGACGCCGACCGCGCCCAGGTGCGCGACCTCCTCGCGGCGCAGACCGGGCGTACGCCGGCGGGCGCCGCGCGGCAGTCCGACCTGCTCGGGTGTGATCCGTTCCCGTCGGCTGCGCAGAAAGGCGGCCAGCTCGGCCCGGCGGGCGGCGTCATCGCGCGGTGCGGTGCCGTACGGCGGGGCGGCGGCGCCACCGGGGCCTGTGGCAGGCTGCGGCGGGAGCGGGTCCACGGTCATGGGTCCAGCCTGCCGCAGGCCCGATCCGGTTGCCAGGTAGCGCTGGTACCAGGATAAGAACACTCTGGTACCCGGTTGAGCGGTCGACGATCGTCGATCCCGTGAGCGATACCCGAGCACAAACGACCACCCCGGAAGCCCCGGCCGGGCCCCTCGGCGCCCCGGCCGGCGCGTTCCCGGACGCCCCGGCGACCCCGGAGGCACCGGCCGCACCCGGCCCCGCCCCACAGCAGCAGCGGACCCCGACCGCGCTGACCCCGCTCGGCCTGCTGACCGTACTGCTGGGCGCGGCCCTACCCATGATCGACTTCTTTATCGTCAATGTCGCTCTGCCGACCATCGACCACGATCTGCACGCGGGTCCGGCGATGCTGGAGATGGTGGTGGCCGGTTACGGCGTCGCCTACGCGATGCTGCTGGTCGTCGGCGGACGGCTGGGCGACATGATCGGCCGCCGCCGGATGTTCCTGTGGGGCCTGGCCGCCTTCGGACTGACCTCACTGGCCTGCGGCCTGGCGCCGGACGCCTGGACGCTGGTGGCCGCCCGGGTCGCCCAGGGCGCCGCGGCCGCACTGCTGCTGCCGCAGGTACTGGCCACCATCCAGGCGACGACCACCGGCAAGCGGCGCGCCAAGGCCGTCAGCCTGTACGGCGGCACGGCCGGGGTGTCCAGCGCCGTCGGCCAGGCACTCGGCGGGCTGCTGGTCTCCGTCGACCTGGCGGGCACCGGCTGGCGCGCGGTCTTCCTGGTGAACGTCCCGATAGCCGCCGCGGCCTGGCTGCTGGCCGCCCGTACGGTCCCCGAGACCCGCTCCCCGCACCCGGCCCGGGTGGACGGCCCCGGCACCGCGCTGCTCGCCGCCGCCCTGATCACGCTGCTGCTGCCGCTGACCGAGGGCCGGGCGGCCGGCTGGCCCCTGTGGTCCTGGGTCCTGCTGGCCGTCTTCCCCTTTGCCGCCACCGCGTTCGTGCTGTTCGAGCGCCGGGCCGAGCGCCTCGGCCGCACTCCGCTCGTCCCGCCCTCGCTGCTGCGCACCCCCTCCGTGAACAGCGGACTCCTCATGCTCGTTCCGTTCACGCTGGGCTTCGGCGGCTTCATGTTCGTGGTGGCGGTCGCCCTCCAAAACGGCCTGCACTTCGGCCCGTTCGCGGCCGGACTGTCCCTGGTGCCGCTGTGCGCCGCCTTCTTCCTCGCCTCGCTCGCCGGTCCGCGGCTGGTGCTGCGGTTCGGGCGGCGGGTGGTGATCGCCGGTTCGCTGATCCAGGGCACCGGGCTGACCCTGCTGGCGCTGACCGTGCACGAGGGATGGCCCGGGCTCTCGGTGGCGGCCCTCGCACCGAGCATGGCCGTACTGGGCATCGGCCAGGGCATGGTGATGCCGGTGGTGATGCGCATCGTGCTGAGCGAACTGCCGATGACACAGGCGGGCGTGGGCGGCGGCGTCATGGTCACCACCCAGCAGTCCGGACTCGCCCTGGGTGTGGCCACCCTCGGCACCCTCTTCCTCTCGCTGCTGCCGTCCGTCGGCATCCGCGACGCCCTGCTCGCCGCCCTGCTGACGCAACTGGCAATCGTCGCGGGCACCACGCTGCTCGCCCTGCGCCTACCCCGCACCGTGCGGTGAGGTGCGCCGAGCCGGGCTGAGCCGAGTCTGCGCGACATGACGGCTGACAGATATTGAAATCTGTCAGCCGTCATGTCATGGTGAGTACACGGCAGCCGTTCTCCGACCCCTCCCTCACCTCTCACCTCCCTCATCACCTTCAGGAGCAGACAGTGCAGACCCGCACCCTGGGCACCACCGGCCCGCAGACCTCCGCTCTCGGCCTCGGCTGCATGGGCATGTCCGCCCTCTACGGCGACAGCGACCGCGGCGAATCCCTCGCCACCGTTCACGCCGCCCTCGACGCGGGCATCACCCTGCTCGACACCGGCGACTTCTACGGCATGGGACACAACGAACTGCTGATCAACGAAGCGCTGCGCACCGCCCCTACGGCGGCTCGCGAAAGGGCGCAGATCAGCGTGAAGTTCGGCGCCCTGCGCACCGTCGAGGGCGGCTTCACCGGCTACGACGGCCGGCCGAACGCGGTGAAGAACTTCGCCGCGTACTCCCTCCAGCGCCTGGGAACCGACCACATCGACATCTACCGGATCGCCCGGGTCGATCCGGACGTCCCGATCGAGGAGACCGTCGGCGCCATCGCCGAGCTGGTCGAGGCCGGCCATGTCCGCCACATCGGCCTGTCCGAGGTGGGCGCGCAGACCCTGCGCCGGGCCGCCGCCGTGGCCCCGATCTCCGACCTCCAGATCGAGTACTCCCTCGTCTCCCGCGGCATCGAGGAGGCGATCCTGCCGACCGCCCGCGAGCTGGGCATCGGCATCACCGCCTACGGGGTCCTGTCCCGCGGCCTGATCAGCGGCCACTTCACCCGCGACCGCAAGCTCGCCGCGAATGACTTCCGGGGCATGAGCCCGCGCTTCCAGGGCGAGAACCTCGACCGCAATCTCGACCTGGTGGACGCCCTGCGCAAGATCGCCGACCAGAAGGGCGTCTCGGTCGCCCAGACCGCCATTGCCTGGGTGCTCTCCCGCGGCACGGACATCGTCCCGCTGGTCGGCGCCCGCCGCCGCGACCGGCTGACCGAGGCCCTCGGCGCCCTGGACCTCACCCTGGACGCCGACGATCTGTCCGCGATCGAGCACGCCATCCCGCCCGGCGCCGCCGCCGGCGACCGCTACCCCACCGACCAGATGGCCCACCTGGACAGCGAGCACTGACGGACGGAGGGAGCGGACCACTGCATGTCGGCCACCGGGCATAAGAGCCACCGGCCGTGCGGCCATCGCCGCGGGTACGGGGCGCGGCCAGGTACCGTCCGTACGTACCACCGCCCCCACGTGGTCCCCGCCCGGCCCGGCCCGTCGCCGGCGCGTGACCGCCCGCCCTCCCGAAAGGCCGACCCGCCGCATGCCCCCCGAGACGTTGACCCCCGAGCGCATCCTCGAAGCCACCGAGGAGGTACTGCGCCGCTACGGCCCGGCCAAGGCCACGGTCGTGGATGTGGCACGGGCCCTGGGCGTCAGCCATGGCAGCGTCTACCGCCACTTCCGTACGAAGGCGGCGCTGCGGGAGGCGGTCACGGCACGCTGGCTGGACCGTACGAGCCAGGAACTGTCGTCCATCGTCACGGCGGAAGGACCGGCTCCGGAGCGGCTGGACCGCTGGCTGACCGCCCTCTTCGAGGCCAAGCGGCACAAGGCCGGCGACGATCCCGAACTGTTCGCCACCTACATGACGTTGATCGGGGAGAGCGGCGGCGTGGTCGAGCGCCATGTCACCGACCTGGAATCCCAGCTCACCACCATCATCGAAGCCGGCGTCAGCCAGGGCGACTTCCACACCCCCTCCCCCGCCACCACCGCCCGCGCCGTCTTCGACGCCACCGGCCGTTTCCACGACCCGTGTTACGCCCCCGAGTGGTCCCGCCCCGAGATCACCACCGACTTCGAGGCCGTCCGCGACCTGGTCCTGCGCGGCCTGCGCACGGAGGCCTGAGCAGGAGCAACACCTGCGCTGACGGGGCAGCACACGTCAGGTGCAGACGAGCCTCCGGGGGGGGAGGGCGCACCTCTGCCCTGCCGGACGGGTGCGGACCGGGCAGGGGCAGGACCGGGCGAGTGTGGACTGGACGGGTGTGGACCGGGCGGGTGAGGGGCCGGGCAGTGCGGTAGCGGCCGGGTGCGGACCGGGCAGGTGCGGACCGGGCAGCCCGCTGCCGTATGCCGTTCGCCCCGCATGCCGTCCGCCCTGTCCGCCCCCTACACCGCCCCTGCCGTGCCGTGCAGAAAGAGGGCCCAGGCGAGGAGGCCGAAGGCCACGGTGTGCAAGAGAGCCCGGACGGTATTCCAGGTGGCCCAGCGACCTTCAAAGGCGGCCCGGGCGGCCTCCGCCCGGCTGTGGTCTCCCGTATCGGCCTTGTCGAGGGCGTTGTTGAGGGGGACGTTGACGCCGCTGGTGACGAAGAATCCCGCCAGGTAGAGCACCAGCGCGGCGAGAATCCAGGGCAGGGCCACCCGCCCGTGACCGTTCCAGGCCAGAACCGTGGCGAGGACCAGCAGGGGGATCGGCAACAGAAAGGGGACCAGGAACCAGCCGTTGAGGATGGCCCGGTTGATGTGCTGCATGGCCTGGACGAAGGTGCGGTCGGCGGAGCGGGCCAGACCGGGCATCACCGCGTAGGCGAAGGCGGCGAACAGTCCGGCCATCAGGCCCGCCCCGAGCGTCGCGACCAGCAGCGCGGCGGTCTGCAAGGCCCTCATGGCTCCTCCGTATGCGATACGCGGTCCGGCGGCCGCATGCCATCCGTGGGCCGACCCTACCGAGCACATCCCCGGCTCCCGCCCCACCCACCAGGAGGAGCCGCGATCAGGTCTGTTCCCCGCCGCCCTGGCGGGAGCGCTCGGCCAGCTCCGCGGCCCACCCGTCCGACCAGCGGACGAGAGGGCGAAGGGCCCGGTAGGCGTCCTTGCCGAGGGTGGTGAGGGCGTACTGGCCCTCCGGCGTCTGCTCCACCAGGCACGCGTCGACCAGTTCGAGCAGACGTTGGCGCAGCACGCTGGAGGACATGTTGTCGCACCGTTGCTGGAGGGATCGGAAGCCCAGGGAGCCTTCCTTCAGCTCCCAGACCACGCGCAGCGTCCACCGCCGGCCGAAGAGGTCGAGGGCGGCCATGAGCGGCCGCCCCGTGGTCGAGCCACGAACGGGCCGTCCCGGTGTCGGCGATGCCATGGGCGGTTCCTCCTCCGGACGTTCCCGCAGTGATGCCGATCATCGCACGCGACGGGCGCCGGGGCAGCGGCCCCGGCGCCCGTCGGCAGCGGCGGAACTCAGTCCGAGCTCTGCTGGCGGTAGCGGACCCACGTCACGACCGTCAGGCACGCGGTGGTCCACATCAGGACGCTGGTGGTGGCCACGGACTCGACGTACGGCTCGTAACCGTTCGCGCGCAACTGGACCGCGAGGACGCCCAGCACCGTCCCTAGCGCCGCAAGCGCGGCGGACAGGGAAGCGAACGGAGGCTGCTGTCTCATGTCATCTCCTTTGAGCTGGAGCCGGCAGGGTGATCATCAAGTCTATGTAACGACCGTCCGCCCAGGCCCTGTTGCGTCGCGATCGACGCCAACCCACCGAGACGCCCACCACCTGCCCCTAGGGGGTGTCCGCAAAGCCCCCCACACCCAGGAACCGCAGCACCGCCAGCACCCGGCGGTGATCGGCATCGGCCTTGGGCAGATCCAGCTTGGCCAGAATGTTGTTGATGTGCTTGGCCACCGCGCTCTCGCTCACCACCAGTTGTGCGGCGATGCCCGCGTTGGAACGTCCCTCGGCCATCAGCGCGAGCACGTCCCGCTCGCGGGCCGTCAGCCGCTCCAGCGGATCGCTCGCCCGGCGCACCAGCAGCTGCGCGACGACCTGCGGATCCAGCGCGGTGCCGCCGTCCGCCACCCTCCGCAGCGCCTCGATGAACTCCTCGACATCCGCCACCCGCTGTTTGAGCAGATAGCCCACCCCGCTGGTGTTCGTCGCCAGCAGATCGGCCGCGTACCGCTCCTCGACGTACTGGGAGAGCATCAACACCGCGGTATCGGGCCACTTCTGCCGTATCGCCAGCGCCGCGCGCACACCCTCATCCGTGAAACCGGGCGGCATCCGCACATCCACCACCGCCAGATCCGGCCGGTGCTCCTCGACCGCCGCCAGCAGCCCCTGCCCGTCCCCGGCCTCGGCCGCCACCTCGAACCCGGCCATCTCCACCACCTTGACCAGCCCGATCCGCAGCAGAACGGAGTCCTCGGCGATCACGGCACGCCTCACATCGGGCACGGCAGCTCCACGCTCATCATGGTCGGGCCCCCCACGGGGCTGCTCATCCGGAAGGTTCCGTCCACGGAGCGCACGCGCTGGGCGAGCCCCTTCAGACCGCTTCCCCTGGACGGATCGGCGCCGCCCATACCGTCGTCGGCGATCACCACCCGCAGTATCTCGCCGAGCCGGGTGACCGTCACGTCCGCCCGGGTCGCCTCCCGCGCATGCTTGGCGACATTCGTCAGCGCCTCGGAGACGACGAAGTAGGCGACGGCTTCGACGGCCGGCGCGGTCCGCTGCGGCAGCTCCGCCGGCAGGTCCACCCGCAGCCGTACGGGCAGCGGCGCGCGGGCCGCGAGCCCCGAGAGCGCGGCATCCAGCCCCAGTTCGTCCAGCACCGCCGGGTGGAGGCCGCGCACCAGATTGTTGAGCTCCTCGATCGCGTCCTTCGCCTCGCGGTGCGCGGCATCGATGACCTCCTGCGCCTCCGCCGGCAGATCCGTGAGGGTGGCCTTGGCGAGCCCGAGGTTCAGCGCGAGGGACACCAGCCGCTGCTGTGCGCCGTCGTGCAGGTCCCGCTCGATGCGCCGCCGTTCGGCGTCGGCGGCGTCCACCGCACCGGCCCGGCTCTCGGTGAGGTCCTCGACCCGCCGCGCCAGCTCGTCGGACCGGCTCACTCCCAGCACCGCCCGCCCGACCAGAATCTCCAGCCGGACGAGCCCCGCCGCCAGACCCGGTACCACGGCGAGCACCGCCAGCCCCAGCACGGTGAGATAGGTGCCGGTAGTGGTGTAGCCGGGGTGCCCGCTGCGCCATTGCGCCGGCACGAGCCACACCCACACCAGCACCAGTGCCGCGGCCAGCGCCGCCAACACCAGTGCCAGCAGCAGGACTTCCAGCACGCCGAGCAGCGGACCCACCAGCCAGTTGTAGCCCAACTGCCGCTTGCCTTCCGCGAACCGCAGCCGCGGCAGCTCCACCCCGCACAGCGCCCGGAACCGCCACCGCTGCGCCTCGGTGAAGCCGTACCCGGCGATGACCAGCAGGGTCAGCGGGGCCGTCAGCACCACCGGGGCGTTGGGGGAGATCCCGGTCACCGTGTCGGCCAGCAGGCCCAGCGCCCACCAGGCCAGCAGCACCGGGACGAGATGCAGCGGCACCCCGGCGGCGACGAAGGCGAGGTCGCGCCGCATACGTACGAGAGCCCGGCGCAGCCGGGGCGGGATGGTCATGATCACACCGTATGGGGCCGTTGGTGCGGCGGCCATGACAGCAGTGTCCGTACCGGGGGTGTAGCTGGTGCCACCCCAAGTCGGACAGCGGCATTACTGACCGTGGGCGCCGAAAACCGGAGTGTTGATCACGAGCCCGACGGCCGGGTTCATGACTCCGAAAGCGACCCTCCCATGACCCTGCTCGCCTACAACTCCCCCGCCACCCATGCCAGTTGCCCCCGCCGCGGCATCTCCGCCCGTCCGACGCGCATCGGCACCGGACGTCGTCGGCAGTCCAGAATCCTGACCGCCGCCGGCCGCCGCCGGCCGGGCAGGATCCTCACCGACACCGCACGCCGCCGGCCAGGCAGGATCCTGACCGGCGCCGGCCTCGTCCTCCTCCCCTGGCTCGGCTACCTCGCCGGCACCCTCCCGCCCGTCGAGGCCGCAGCCTGGGTCACCCTCGACACCCTGGAGGCCGCCACCCTCCTCATCACCGGCACCCGGCTCCTACGCGGCGCCCCCGGCCACCGCACCCCCGCAGCCGCCGCGGCCCTCCTGCTCCTCACCGACGCCTGCCTCGACCTGGCCACCGCCACCCCCGGCACGGAACTGACCACCGCCCTCGCCATGGCCATAGGAGCGGAACTCCCCCTGGCGGCCCTGTGCACCACACTCGCCGCCCGCCCGGCACAACCGGCCACCGCCCCGCACTCGCGCTGACAACGCCGGCGCTCCATATGCCTAGGGGCCGACCGAACAAAACCCGTAGGGGCCACAGACGCCCCCTGCGGGCCACAACGCAGCGGACATAACGAGCTATTCCCGCTTCCCCGCTCCGCCGCCACGGCGTTCAGCCCCGCGGCCACCCCACGACACGAGCACGCAAAATCGCCCGACACGGCTCAAAACTCCCAGCCCGACCGGCACTTGAGGTCACACGCATGGGCGCAGCCCGCGAAGAACGACCCCGCAACACGAACACCCAAAAGCACCGGCCACCCCAGAAAACCAAGCCCGACCAGCACGTGAGTCCACACCCACAGCCACCACCCCACGAAGACCAGCCTCCGCACCGCGAACACCCAAAAGCGCCGGCCCAGCCCGGAGAATCCGAGCCCGACCGGCGCTTGAGGTCACGCGCAGGGGCGCAGCGCCGCGAGAGAGCGGCCCGCCCCGTGAGGGACTAGCAGCCGAGCAGTCGCGCGCCCAGGTACGCCTGGATCTGGTCCAGGCTGACCCGCTCCTGCTTCATGGTGTCGCGCTCACGCACGGTCACCGCGTTGTCGTCGAGGGTGTCGAAGTCGACGGTGACGCAGAACGGCGTGCCGATCTCGTCCTGGCGGCGGTAGCGGCGGCCGATCGCGCCCGCGTCGTCGAACTCGATGTTCCAGTTCTTGCGCAGGTCCGTGGCCAGCCCCTTCGCCTTCGGCGACAGCTGCGGGTTGCGGGACAGCGGCAGCACCGCGACCTTGACCGGCGCCAGGCGCGGGTCGAGCCGCATGACGGTGCGCTTCTCCATCTTGCCCTTGGCGTTGGGCGCCTCGTCCTCGATGTACGCGTCGAGCATGAAGGCGAGCATCGCGCGGTTCACACCGGCCGCCGGCTCGATGACGTACGGAGTCCAGCGCTCGCCGGCCTCCTGGTCGAAGTAGGAGAGGTCCTGGCCGGAGGCCTTGGCGTGCGCCGACAGGTCGTAGTCGGTGCGGTTGGCCACGCCCTCCAGCTCGGAGAACTCGGTGCCGCCGAAGTTGAAGCGGTACTCGATGTCAGCGGTGCGCTTGGAGTAGTGCGAGAGCTTCTCGGCCGGGTGCTCGTACCAGCGGATGTTCTCCTCGCGGATGCCGAGGTCGCGGTACCAGTTCCACCGCTCGGCCATCCAGTACTCCTGCCACTTCTCGTCCTCGCCCGGCTTGACGAAGAACTCCATCTCCATCTGCTCGAACTCGCGGGTCCGGAAGATGAAGTTGCCGGGCGTGATCTCGTTGCGGAAGGACTTGCCCATCTGCGCGATGCCGAACGGCGGCTTCTTGCGGGAAGTCTGCTGCACCTGGGCGAAGTTGGTGAAGATGCCCTGGGCGGTCTCGGGGCGCAGGTAGGCGACCGAGGCGGTGTCCTGGGACGGGCCGAGGTGGGTGGAGAGCAGGCCGGAGAACTGCTTGGGCTCGGTGAAGCCGCCCTTGTTGCCGCAGTGGGGGCAGTTGACGTCGGCGAGGCCGTTCTCGGGGAGCCGTCCGTGCTTGGCCTCGTACGCCTCCTCCAGGTGGTCCGCGCGGAAGCGCTTGTGGCAGGAGGTGCACTCGGTGAGCGGGTCGGTGAAGGTGGCGACGTGGCCGGACGCCTGCCAGACCTCGGGAGCCAGGATCACGGAGGAGTCGATACCGACGACGTCTTCGCGCGAGGTGACCATGGCGCGCCACCACTGGCGCTTGATGTTCTCCTTGAGCTCGACGCCCAGCGGACCGTAGTCCCAGGCAGCGCGGGAGCCGCCGTAGATCTCACTGCACGGATAGACGAAGCCACGGCGCTTGCTCAGGCTGACGATGGTATCGATCTTGTCGGCGGCCACGGTGCTCTCTTCATTACGACGACGAACGATGGATGGGCGGCGCCCTAGCGTCTCAATGAGGGGTGCTGGTCAAAAGACGGGCGGGCGAATAGTTCAGGGTACCGGCGGCCGTACCCCCTGGATCAAATCGGTTCCGGCCCGTTGTCGCCCCGCTCACACCGCCCCATCCGCTGTTGACAATCGTTTCCAATATTGTTGAAAATGAGTGTCATGAACATACGCCGTCCTATATCCACCGCGACCCTCGCCGGAGTCTCGGTGCTCGGCCTGCTGGCCCTCTCCGCCTGCTCCCCCTCCGGCGGCGCCCGCACCGAGGACGGCAAGCTGCGGGTGACAGCGTCCTTCTATCCCATGGAATTCCTCGCCCGGCAGATCGGCGGGAAGCACGTCGAGGTGACCGACCTCACCAAGCCGGGGGTCGAGCCGCACGACCTGGAGCTCACCCCGAAGCAGACTGCCCAGCTCGGCGAGTCCGGCGCGGTCGTCTACCTCAAGGGCCTCCAGCCCGCCGTCGACGCCGCCGTCGAGCAGTCCGGCGCGCAGCACGTCGCCGACGCGGCCGCCCTCACCTCTCTCGAAGAGCACGGCACCGAGGTCGACGGCCACCACCACACCACCGGCGACAACCACTCGCACTCGGAGTCCGAGGGCGGCAAGGACCCGCACGTCTGGCTCGACCCGGTGAAGTACGCCGAGGTCGCCAAGGGCGTCAACAAGACCCTCGCCAAGGCGGACCCGAAGCACAAGGCCGACTACCAGAAGAACACCGACGCCCTGGTGGAGAAGCTGGACGGGCTGAACACCGAGTTCAAGAACGGCCTGAAGAAGCGGTCGTCCGACACCTTCCTCACCACCCACGCCGCCTTCGGCTACCTCGCCGAGCGCTACGGCCTCACCGAGGAGGCCATCAGCGGACTCGACCCGGAGTCCGAGCCCAGCGCCAAGCGCATCAGGGACCTGCACACCCTCGCCGAGGAACACCACGTCTCCACGGTCTTCTTCGAGACCATCGCCAACCCCGCCACCGCCAAGGCCCTGGCCGGCGACCTCCATCTGAAGACCGATGTCCTGGACCCGCTGGAGGGGATCAACGCCAAGTCCCGCGGCAAGGACTACTTCGGTGTGCAGCGCGCCAACCTCGCCGCGCTGCAGAAGGCGCTCGGCAGCAAGTGACGGACACCGCACCGCACGTGACGGAGGCCTCCATGAACCAGCCGCCCACCCAGCCGGTGATCGACCTGCGCGGGGCGACCGCCTCGCTGGGCGCCCGCCCCGTATTGCGCGGTGTGGACCTCACCGTGCACTCCGGCGAGGTCGTCGCGCTGCTCGGCGCCAACGGCTCCGGCAAGTCCACCGCCGTGCGCTCCGTGATCGGCCAGGTCCCGCTCACCGGCGGTGAGCTGGCCCTCTTCGGCACGGAATTCCGGCGGTTCCGGAACTGGGCCCGGATCGGCTATGTCCCGCAGCGCACCACCGCGGCCGGCGGCGTCCCCGCCACCGTCCGCGAGGTCGTCACGGCCGGCCGGCTGGCCCGGACGAAGCTGGGCATCCTGCGCAAGGCCGACCGGGCCGCGGTGCACCGGGCACTGGAGCTGGTCGGCATGGCGGACCGCGCCAAGGACTCCGTCAACGCGCTCTCCGGCGGCCAGCACCAGCGGGTGCTGATCGCCCGTGCGCTGGCCGGCGAACCGGAACTGCTGATCATGGACGAGCCGATGGCCGGCGTCGACCTGGCCAGCCAGGAGGTGCTCGCCGCCGCCCTGCGCGAACAGGTCGGCCGCGGCGCCACGGTCCTGCTCGTGCTGCACGAGCTGGGCCCGCTGGAGCCGCTGATCGACCGCGCGGTGGTGCTGCGGGACGGCTGTGTCGTCCACGACGGCCCGCCGCCCGAGGCCGTCGGCCAGCACGCGCTGCCCGGCCACGACCATGTCCACCCGCACGCCGACCAGGCCGCGGAACCGATCCGGACGGGGCTGCTGAGCTGATGGAAATCCTCGACTACGCCTTTATGCAGCGGGCCCTGATCGCCGCCCTGATCGTCGGCGTCACCGCCCCCGCCATCGGCATCTACCTCGTCCAGCGCCGCCAGGCCCTGATGGGCGACGGCATCGGCCATGTCGCGCTGACCGGCGTCGGCCTCGGCTTTCTGCTGAACACCAGCCCCATCTGGGCCGCCACCGCCGTCGCCATCGCCGGCTCGGTCGTCATGGAACTGATCCGCTGGTACGGCAAGACCCGCGGCGACCTCGCGCTGGCCATGCTGTTCTACGGCGGTATGGCGGGCGGTGTGATGCTGATGAACCTGTCCGACGCGGGCTCCAACGCCAACCTCGGCACCTATCTCTTCGGCTCGATCACCACCGTCTCGCCGCAGGACATGACGACGATCTACGTGCTCGCCGCCCTGGTGCTGGCGATCACGATCGGGCTGCGCCGCCAGCTGTTCGCGGTGTGCCAGGACGAGGAGTTCGCCCGGGTGACCGGCCTGCCGGTGCGGCTGCTGAATCTGCTGGTCGCCGTCACCGCCGCGGTCACCGTCACCGTCGCCATGCGCGTCGTCGGTCTGCTGCTGGTCAGCGCCCTGATGGTGATCCCGGTCGCGGCCGCCCAGCAGATCAGCCGCAGCTTCGCGGTCACCTTCTCGGTGGCCGTGGCGATCGGGGTCGCGGTCACCCTGACGGGCACCACCACCTCGTACTACGTCGACGTCCCGTCCGGCGCCACGATCGTGCTGTTCGCCATCGGCCTGTTCGTGATCTTCACCGGGCTCGCCGCCCCGCTCGCGAAAAAGCGTGCAAGGGCTGCCGCAGAAGCCTCGAAGGGGTGCACTCTGGAGGTACCCGGCGGCCGCTCGGCGACGGACGATGTCAGCGTGGCCGGGTGAGCACGGGCGGCGGGAAGCCGGCGGACCACGCCGGCGACAGATACGTGTATCGGTAAGCGTCTCCCCGGCGGGCCGGTCATCACCTGGCACAATGGCGGGACGCACGTGCAGGGGGAAGTCCTGACGTCGTAAACGTCCTAGGGAGGCAACGGTGGCGACGAGCGCGGGATCTCCGGTACGCGGCCGGTCGACGCGGCAGCGGACCGCGGTGTCGGCCGCACTCGACGAGGTCGACGAGTTCCGCAGTGCGCAGGAGCTGCACGACATGCTCAAGCACAAGGGCGACTCCGTCGGGCTGACCACCGTCTACCGGACGCTTCAGTCCCTCGCCGACGCCGGTGAGGTCGATGTGCTGCGCACCAGCGACGGCGAGGCGGTCTACCGCCGGTGCAGCACCGACGATCACCACCACCACCTGGTGTGCCGGGCCTGCGGCAAGGCCGTCGAGGTCGAGGGCCCCGCGGTGGAGAAGTGGGCCGACCAGATCGCCCGGGAGCACGGCTTCCAGGACGTCGCGCACACCATCGAGATCTTCGGGACCTGCGGCGAGTGCGCCGAGCGGGCCGCCGAGAAGCAGTAGCGGCAGCACCGCGACGCAACGCTGAAGGCCGCCTCCGACAACCGGAGGCGGCCCTTTGCGCGTCTGCCCGCAGCCCCTACGTCGCGGACTCGCCCTCCGCCAGCTGCGCGCCACCGAACCTGCGGTCCCGCTTGGCGTACTCCAGGCACGCCTCCCACAGGTTCCGACGGTCGAAGTCCGGCCACAGAATGTCCTGGAAGACCATCTCCGCGTACGCGCTCTGCCAGATCAGGTAGTTCGAGGTCCGCTGCTCACCCGACGGCCGCACGAAGAGATCCACATCCGGCATGTCCGGGTAGTACATGTACTTCGCGACGGTCTTCTCGCTGACCTTCGAGGGGTCCAGCTTGCCGGCCCGCACATCCGCCGCGATGGCCGCCGCCGCGTCCGCGATCTCGGCCCGGCCGCCGTAATTCACGCAGAAATACAGCGTCATCGCGTCATTGTTCTTGGTCTGCTCCTGGGCGATCTGGAGCTCCTGCACGACCGACTTCCACAGCTTCGGCATCCGCCCGACCCAGCGGATACGGATACCCAGCGCGTCCATCTCGTCACGGCGCCGCCGGATCACATCGCGGTTGAAGTTCATCAGGAAGCGGACCTCGTCGGGCGACCGCTTCCAGTTCTCCGTCGAGAAGGCGTACAGCGAAAGATTCTTCACGCCCATTTCGATGCAGCCCTTGAGGACGTCCAGCACGACGCCCTCGCCGACCTTGTGGCCCTCGGTACGCGGCAGCCCGCGCTCCTTGGCCCACCGGCCGTTGCCGTCCATGACGACCGCCACATGGTTCGGGACGAGCTCACCGGGGATCTTCGGCGGCCGCGCACCGGAAGGGTGCGGCTCGGGCGTCACGTACTCACGTCGATTACGGCCCAGAATCCCGCGTCGTGCCATGCGGCCCACTTCTCCTATAGGTCTTGAGAGGCGTATTCGCCTTGAGGGTCGTGTTCGCTATTTCTCTACGTACCGGAGAGAGCGCAGGCCCCGCTCCAGATGCCAGTGCAGATACGCCGTGACGAGGCCGCTGCCCTCCCGGGCATGACGGGCCTCACAGGCGTCCGCGGTCTCCCAGTCGCCGGTCAGCAGCGCACTCAGGAGCCCAATGGCCTCAGAGGAGGGTACGACGCTCCCCGGCACCCGGCAGTCACCACAGGTCACCCCGCCCGACGCGACCGAAAAGAACCGGTTGGGGCCGGGCAGCCCGCACCGCGCACAGCTGTCGAAACTCGGCGCGTAGCCGTTGACGGCGAGCGAGCGCAGCAGGAACGCGTCCAGCACGAGATGCGGCTCGTGCTCCCCGCGGGCCAGCGTCCGCAGCCCGCCGACCAGCAGCAGATACTGCTGTACGGCGGGCTCCCCCTCGTGATCGGTGAACCGCTCGGCGGTCTCCAGCATGGCCGTCCCGGCCGTGTAGCGGGCGTAGTCGGTGACGATCCCGCCGCCGTACGCCGCGATCGTCTCGCTCTGCGTACACAGCGGCAGCCCGCGCCCGATCAGCTCGCTGCCGCGGGCGTAGAACTGCACATCGACATGCGAGAACGGCTCCAGCCGCGCCCCGAACTTCGACTTCGTCCGCCGCACCCCCCGGGCCACCGCACGGACCCGGCCGTGCCCCCGGGTGAGCAGCGTGATGATCCGGTCCGCCTCACCCAGCTTCTGGGTGCGCAGCACGATGCCGTCGTCGCGGAACAGACTCATGGCGCCATTCTCGCGCATGGCGGCGGGGCCGCCGTCGCCCGGCCTGCTGGGGTATGCGGACCGGGCGCCCGCCCTGGCTGCGCGCGCCTGGTACGCAGCGTCGCCCCTCCGGGCATCGGCCGGCCGACGGGCGGCGGTTGTCCTGCTTCCCATTCCTCGACCCGCTTCGTCATGTCCGCACCTTCCGCGAGGGCTCACTGTTCGCACCCGGAGCGTGACGCTGCGAATTCAGGCTGCGCGATGAGAGGAGCCCCGCAGCTGCCCTGCAGGGAAGGGAGGGGGCAATGGCCGGCAGACCGACAACTGTGGTGGAGTGCCCTCGTCGACGCCGTCAAAGACTCGCATTTCGCCGGCGCCTGATCGCCTTTCACCAGGCGTACACAACAGGCTCACAAAGGCCCCGCCATCCCGCTGGATGACGGGGCCACATCACGTTATGGTCCGGGTCATCGTGGGCGGAAGACGACCTTCCGTACTTCTCAGTCGCCCCGTGGAAGTGGCCCTCACGGCTCGTCAACTGCCCGGTAGCATCCCGTGAAGTTCGGCAACTCACCGCCGTGAAGGCCGGCCGATCCAGTCAGTACCCAATTGAGGATCTCGATGACATCCATACCGGAGGCGCTGTTGTGGTGCCTCAGCGCAGGTACGGCCGCCGCCGTGGTCCTGGCGGCGCTCTCGATCCGTGCGGGCAGGCAGCGCGCCGATCTGAGAAAGCGCCTGTCCACCGCTGAGGAACAGAACAGCGCCACGCTCCGCAGCAATACGGAGCTGACGGCCCGGCTGCGCGCCACCGAGGCCGAGATCCGGCATCTGGCCGGTACCCGGCTCCCCGAACTGACGCTGGCGCTGGCGCACCCGCATGTGCCCGTGCCGGGGCTGCTGGACGCGCGGTTCACCGGGTCGGAGACCGACCAGGCGCTGAACGCCGTACTGGAGCAGGTCAGCGACGCGATCACCAAGGAGCGGGCGCGGGTCGACGCCGCCGCCCAGTCCACCCTCCGCGGGGCGACCACCACCATCCAGGCGCTGCTCTACCAGCTCCAGACGGCGCTCCAGGAGATGCAGCACCGCTACGACGACCCGAACGTCGCCCAGGACCTGCTGAACGCCGACTTCCTCAACGAGCAGGCGCTGCGGCGCATTCAGGCCACCGGTGTCGTGTGCGGCGCCTGGCCGGGGCTGACCCGCGAGGACTCCTACCTCGCCGAGCTGGTCGTCGGCGCCACCTCCCGGCTGCGCGGCTATGAGCGGGTGAACATCAGCAATCAGCTGCGTGACCCGATCGCCGTGGTCGCGCGGGCCGTGGAGCCGATCGCGATCACCGTGACCGAGCTGCTGGCCAACGCGCTGCACCACTCGCACCGTGAACTGCCCGTCACCATCACCCTCCAGCAGGGCAATCGCGGCGCCTCGGTCATCGTCGACGACTACGGCGTCGGGATGCACGACGACGAGATCAAGGCGGCGATGGAGCTGCTGTCGGGTGACGAGGACCTGCTGCTCACCCAGCTCGGTGACCCGCCGCGGTCCGGATTCGCGGCGGCCGGTCAGCTGGTGCGCCAGTACGGCTTCGGGGTGCATGTCGAGCCGTCCCCGTACGGCGGCGTGCGGGCGGTCGTGTACATCCCGGGTGACCCCCTCCTCACCGTGCTCGACGAGAGCGCCCAGCCGATGTCCGTGATGGCTCCTCTGCCACACCGTTCCGCGGTGCCGGATCGTTCCGCCTCCGTGCTGCCCACCGGTTCCGCGACGCCGCCCCCGGCCGCCGCCGCGCAGCAGCCCGCGCCCGCCGCGCAGCCCGCCCCCTCCTACGAGGCACCGGCCCAGCAGGCCGAGGGCGAACTCCCGCGCCGGCGGCGCCGTAAGCCCGTGTCCGAACCCGACGAGAGTGCCGCGCGCACCGAGTCGGCTCCCGAGCGCTCCCCGGAAGAGACCGGAACCCGCTGGGCCGCGCTCCAGCGCGGTACCGAATCCGGCCGGGCAGCCGCCCATTCAGAACCCCCTCGCAGTCCCGAAGGGAACGCTTAGTCATGAACAGCCCCACCCGCCGCCGTGTTGCCGAGGACAAGTCCTGGGTGCTGGCACCCCTCTTGGAGTTGCCGCATGTTATTCACGCAGCCGTCATCTCCGGCGACGGATTCATCGAGGGCTCCTCACCCGGCCTGAAGCGGGACTCCGCCGAGGGTGTCGCCGCGATGATGTCCGCGCTCCAGGGCGCGGGCCGGGCCGTCACCGCGGCGTTCGCCGAGAAGGACGACACCCGGCTGCGGCAGACCGTGATCGAGTCCGATGAAGGCTTCGTCTTCGCGATACCGGCCGGCGAGAACACCTGCCTGGCCGTCTTCGCCGGCCCGGAGGTGAACATGGGTGTGGTCGCGCACCATATGCAGGTCCAGGTCACGACCCTGGGCAACAAGGTCATGAACAGCCGGGCGCGGGACCTCGGCAACCCGGTATGACCCCCCGCCAGAGCAGCGGCAGGCGCCTCGTACCGGCCTATCTGGCGACCGGCGGACGCGCCCAGCCCAGCCGCAACACCTTGGACCGGCTCACCCTGCTGCACGGCGTGGGGATGCCGATCACCAGCGAGGTACGTCCGGAGGAGCACCGCATCCTGGAGCTGCTTCAGCCCGGGGCGCTGTCTCTGGCCGAGGTCGCCGCCCACCTTGACCTGCCCGTGAGCGTGGTGAAGGTGCTGGTGGCCGATCTCGTCGACGCCGGGCGGCTGCACGCCCGTGCCCCCATCCCCGAAGCCGAGCAATTCGACCGACACATCCTGGAGAGGGTTCTCGATGGACTCCGCTCTCTCAAGTCCTAGCCCCGGCACCGGCGCGAGCACCGGCAACATGTACCTCTCCGGCGAGAACCAGACACTGGTCAAACTGCTGATCGCGGGACCGTTCGGGGTCGGCAAGACCACTCTCATCCGTGCGCTGTCGGAAACCCCGCCGCTGCACACCGAAGAGGTCATGACCCAGACCGGCGCCGCCGTCGACGATCTCGCCGGAGTCCGGGAGAAGACCACCACCACCGTCGCCATCGACTTCGGGCGGCTGACCCTGCCCGGGGACCTGGCGCTGTATCTGTTCGGCACGCCCGGACAGAAGCGCTTCCGGCCCCTGTGGCAGGACATCGCCCGCGGCGCACTGGGCGCCCTGGTCCTCGCGGACACCCGCCGGCTGGCGGACTCCTTCGAGGTGATGGACATCGTCGAGGAGGCCGGACTGCGCTACGCGGTCGCGGTCAACACCTTCCCCGACGCGCCCGAGTACGACGTCGAAAAGCTGCGCGAGGCGCTCGATCTGCACCCCGACACGCCGCTGGTGCTGTGCGACGCCCGCGACCGGGAGCAGTCCGTCGACGCGTTGATCGCGCTCGTCGGGCACGTCCTGGCCCACACCCCCGAGGAGAACCCGAACCCGTGACTTCCCCGCACCAGCCGGGAGCCGCACCGCCACCGGGCTGCCCGGCGCACGCCGCCCCGTACCAGCAGGCACCGGCGCAGCCCGACGCCCAGACGCCGGTGAAGCTCTACGGACCGGACTTCGCCGCCGACCCGCACCGCATCTACGCGCAGCTGCGCCAGTACGGCGCGCTGGCGCCGGTCGAGATCGCGCCGGAGGTGACCGCGATGCTGGTCACCGACTACCGGGCGGCCCTCGACCTGCTGCACGACGACCAGACGTGGTCCAAGGACTCCCGCGAGTGGATGACCACCGTCCCGGCGGACTCGCCGGTCATGCCGATGCTGATGTGGCGCCCCAACATCTTCTACGCGGACGGGCCGGCGCACGTCCGCTACCGGGACGTCGTCGTCGACAGCTTCAAGCTGGTCGAGCCGCATGAGCTGCGGGCCCGCGTCCACCAGGCCGCGGACAGCCTGATCCGGCGCTTCGGGGCGCACGGCGAGGTCGATCTGATCGGCGACTACGCGCGGCTGATCCCGCTGCTGATGTTCAACAACCTCTTCGGGATGCCCGATTCCTACAGCGACCGGCTGATCGAGGCCATCGCGGGGATGCTGGACGGCACCTCCCCCGAGGAGGCCGCGGCCGCCAACGAGGCGTACACGAACTACATCATGGAGCTGGTCGGCTCCAAGAAGGCCGAGCGCGGTCCCGACCTGACGTCCTGGTTCATGGACCACCCCAACGCGCTCAACGACGAGGAACTGATCCACAACATCATCCTCACGATGGGCGCGGGCAACGAACCGCTCGCCAACCTCATCGGCAACGCGCTGTCGCGGATGCTGTCCGACGACCGCTACTACAACACCCTGTCCGGTGGCGCGCTGACCGCGCACGACGCCATCAACGAGGTGCTGTGGAACGACCCGCCGCTGACGAACTACTCCGCGCACTTCCCGGTCCGGGACGTCTTCTTCCACGGGACCTGGGTGCGCAAGGGGCAGTTGGTGATGGTGTCGTACGCGGCCGCCAACAGCCAGTTCGACACCACGTCGCTGGGGACGCCCGGGTCGGGCGGCGGCTCGCACCTCGCCTGGGCGGCGGGCCCGCACGCCTGTCCCGTGAAGCGGCATGCGCTGCTGATCGCCACCACGGCGATCGAGCGGCTCACGGCCTGGCTCTCCGACATCGAACTCGCCGTGGACCCCGGCACGTTGCAGTGGCGCAACGGCGCGTTCCACCGGGCCCTTGTCGCGCTCCCGGCCCGCTTCACCCCCATCACCCCCGACCAGGCAGGAGCTACCCCATGGCACAACAGGGACAGCAGCCCTTCGTCATCGACCCGGTCGGAAGCGACATCCACGGGGAGGCGGCCCGCCTCCGCGCACTAGGCCCGGTGGCCCGGACCGAACTGCCCGGCGGTATCGAGGCCTGGACGGTCACCAGCCACACCCTCCTCAAGCAGCTGCTGACCGACGACCGGGTCTCGAAGAACCCCCGGGACCACTGGCCGGAGTGGCAGCGCGAGGAGATCCGCAGCAGCTGGCTCCAGTACTGGATCGGCGTCACCAACATGTTCACCGCGTACGGCGCCGATCACCGGCGGCTGCGCAAGCTGATCGCCCCGGCGTTCACGGCCCGCCGTACCGATGCCATCCGCCCGCGCGTGGAGAGCATCACCACGGCGCTGCTGGACGACCTCGCCGCGCACCCCGCGGGCGAACCCCTGGACCTGCGGCAGCGGTTCAACCACCCGCTGCCCATGCAGGTCATCTGCGAGCTGTTCGGCTTCCCCGAGGGTGAGAAGCGCGGCGAACTCGCCCGCCTCGTCACGGCCATCATGGACACCACGGCCACCCCGGAGCAGGCCGGTGCCACCGGCGCGGCCGTCCATGCGCTGCTGTCCGATCTGGTCGCCACCAAGCGCGAGCACCCGGCGGACGACCTCACCAGCCTGCTGGTCTCCGCGCGGGACGACGAGGGCCAGAAGATGACCGAGCAGGAGCTGCTGGACACCCTGCTGCTCGTCATCGGGGCCGGTCACGAGACCACCGTCGATCTCCTCGGCAACGCGGTGCACGCCCTGCTGACCCACCCCGAGCAGCTCGAACTGGTGCTGTCGGGCCAGGTCTCCTGGAACGACGTCATCGAGGAGACCCTCCGCTGGGCCCCCAGCATCGCCGCGCTCCCCCTCCGCTTCGCCGTGGAGGACATCGAGATCCCGGACGGCCCGACGATCCGCAAGGGCGAGGCGATCCTCCCGGCGTACGCGGCAGCCGGCCGGGATGCCGCGTTCCATGGCGACACCGCCGCCGACTTCGACATCCGGCGCTCCGACCAGGAGCATCTGGCGTTCGGCCACGGCGTCCACCACTGCCTCGGCGCCCCGCTGGCCCGTATGGAGGCCCGGATCGCCCTCCCGGCCCTCTTCACCCGCTTCCCTGACCTCCAACTGGCCACCCCAGCCGAGCAGTTGGAGCCCACCAGTGGCTTCATCTCGGGCGGTCTGCGCACCCTGCCGGTCCGTCTGACTCCGGCGTGAACCCGTCCTGAGGCGGGCCTGAGGCGGGCCTGGAGCGGGCCGGAGAAGGCCCTTGGGCGGCCCGCCGCTCCGGCATCCGGCCCCGTCACCCTGCCCGGGTGGCGGGGTCTTCGGCTGCCGTCCTCAGGACGGCGTACGCGCCGCCGCCAGCAGCTGGTTGATCTCGGCGGGGCGCAGCATCAGGGCGCTGCCGACGGTACTCAGCACCTCGCGTTCCGCGGGGGTGTAGGAGCCGTCGGCGAGGGCGATCCGGGCGCCCTGGAGGAGGAGCGATTCCCGGCCCGCCGGGGCGAGGTGCGGGGCGAGCGGCTCCAGCGCCTCGTGGAGCTCTATGGCCAGCGCGGTGCCGCAGGGGTCCAGGCCCTGGGGGCCGCAGTGACCGCCGGTGACCGCGTCGTAGGTGCCGGTCAGCCGGCCGGTGTCGGCGGCGAGGGCGGCGAGCAGGGTCAGCAGCTCGTCCTCGGAGCAGTCCGCGAAGCCGGCCACGCGGACCGTGTCGACGGCGGTGTCGCGGACCGCGCGGGAGGAGGTGCCGCCGGCGGCCAGCAGCGCGAGAGTGACGGTGTGGACGGCGTCCCGGAGCATCGCGGAGAAGCGGAGGGTGGTGGGGTGGTCCAGGGCGTCCGGGCCGAAGTGGCCGCGGCAGGCGGAGCACTCCAGGACCGGGCCGGCGGGGCCGCGGGAGAGGAGCGGGAGGCCGAGCAGGGTGAGCCGGCGACGGCCGGTCCGGCGGAGGTAGTTGCGGTCCCCGCCGCAGTCCGGGCAGAAGAACTCGCCATCGGCGACGGTCCGCCAGGACGTGCGCACGCCCATCACACACATCTTGTGCATCACGTCAGCCCTCCGTAACTCACCCGTGCCCCTCCGGGCACGGGAGGTACCTGCATGGCCCCCTCGTCGCATTGGACGTGATGTTAGCCACATACGTGATGCGGCGTCAGCACCTCGTACCGGACAACTGGCCGGATGACGAAGGACCCCGCCCCTCCGGACGGTAGGGGGCGGGGCCTATGGGCGCCGTGAAGAGCATGGCCATGAGGAGGCGGGCAACGGGTGGGGCGGCTGCGGGGCCGCTCGTGGCGGCGGCCCGGCTTGGCCAAAACGGTGGGGTTCGGCGGCGCCCGCGCGGGGACCGGCGTCAGCCTTACGGGGTCATCGGCCTTACGAGGCCATCAGCGCCCGGGCCACCTGTCGTGTCTGGTTGTCCAGGCCGCGGGCGTTGGGGTGGACGAAGGTGCAGGCCTCGCCGGTACCGGGGAAGGACCGGCACAGCTCCGTCGGCGGGTCGGTCTGGTTGCCGTCGCCGGTGAGGTTGTCCTTGATGCCGTACATCCACTTCGCGTCGCCGCTCGCGCACACCCCGTGCGCGGCACTGGGACCGTAGGTGTCGATGTAACTCGCGCCGTGGTAGGCGGCCTGCTTCTCCAGCAGCGCGTTCAGGCGCAGTTCGAGCCCGTCGAGCCAGGGCATATCGCCCTTCTTGACGCTGCCGAGCTGGTTCCAGCGGCCGAAGGTGCAGCCGGAGTTGTCCGGAACGATGGCCGGATACCCCACGACGGCGACCCGTGCGTGCGGTGCGCGCCGGTGGATCACCGTCATCATGTGGGCGAAGTCGGTGTCGAGCCGGCTGAACCGCTCCTCCAGCCAGTCCTCGCCCGGACCGCCGTCGCTGTAGTGGTCGGTACAGGGCTTCGGCTGGAGGGGCTTGGTGATGCCCAGTTCGAGGCACTTGCTCACGATGGGCCCGAAGCCGAGGGAGTTGCCGCCGACGCCGACGGTCACGTAATCGGTGTCCGGGGACAACGCCTCGACCTGCGGCGGCAGATCGGACCAGCCGCCCGGGGGCGGGATGGTCGGCGGACCGTGAATCTTGGCGGCCGGCTGGGGACCGAGGACCCCGTCGACCACCTCGGCGGCCCCGCAGGTCTTGTCCGTCAGCGCGAGTCCGAGCTGACCGGCCACCTGGTGCGGGTAGTTGCGCCCGGAGCGGCCGCAGCCGTCGTGCTCCTCCCAGGGCCGGACGAACACCCCGGCGCTGTAGGAGTCGCCGAGCGCCACGTACTCCGGACGGTCCGCCGTCCGGGCCGGGGCTCCGGACGCCGCCGGGGCGAACGCGGAGGCCACCACGGCGAGCGAGGCAACCGCCGCGACAGCCAGCCGGGAGAGGGCGGGCATGCCATATCTGCTCATCTGCACGTCCTTGGTGTCCGCGCCGCGGCCTGTCCGACGAGCGCTGATCACCAAAAGTACTGAGCTACTTACGCACAGTGAGAGGCGTGGAGCCCAAACCCCACCTTCAGGTGGCGGGGTCGCACAACGGCGCCCCCGCGGCTCGGAAAGAGTCGCGGGGGCGCCGAAGGGGGCGGCCGATGCCGGGCGTCAGCGGCCCGCGCGGTTCACGGCGGAGACCACGGCCTTCAGTGAGGCGCGCGTGGTGTTCGCGTCGATGCCGATACCCCACAGCACCTTGTCACCGATCGCGCACTCGATGTACGAGGCGGCCAGCGACGAGGCGCCCTCGCTCATGGTGTGCTCCTGGTAGTCCAGCAGCCGCGCGTCGACGTCGATGCCCTGGAGGGCGTGGAAGAACGCGGAGATCGGGCCGTTGCCGGTACCGACCAGCACCGTCTCCGCACCGTCCACCTCGGCCTCGACGGTGAGGGTGTCGACGCCGTCCTTGTCGGTGGTGGTCTGGCCGTTCTTGACCTGGATGCGGCCCCACGGGTTCTGGGGGTTGGGCAGGTACTCGTCCTGGAAGGCCGACCAGATGGCGGCCGGCGTGACCTCGCCGCCCTCGGCGTCGGTCTTCTCCTGGATGATCCGGGAGAACTCGATCTGCATCCGGCGCGGCAGTTCCAGCTTGTGGTCGTTCTTCAGGACGTAGGCGATTCCGCCCTTGCCGGACTGCGAGTTGACGCGGATGACCGCCTCGTAGGAGCGGCCGACGTCCTTGGGGTCGATGGGCAGGTACGGGACCGCCCACTCGATGTCGTCCACGGTCTTGCCGGCGGCCGCTGCCTCGGCCTCCATGGCGTCGAAGCCCTTCTTGATGGCGTCCTGGTGGGAGCCGGAGAAGGCGGTGTAGACCAGATCGCCCGCGTAGGGGTGGCGCGGGTGGATCTCCATCTGGTTGCAGTACTCGCTGGTGCGACGGATCTCGTCGATCTGCGAGAAGTCGATCTGCGGGTCGACGCCCTGGGAGAACAGGTTCATGCCCAGCGTCACCAGGTCGACATTGCCGGTGCGCTCGCCCTGGCCGAACAGGCAACCCTCGATACGGTCGGCGCCCGCCATGATTGCCAGCTCGGCGGCGGCGACCGCGGTGCCCCGGTCGTTGTGGGGGTGCACGGACAGGCATACGTGCTCGCGCCGGGACAGGTTGCGCGACATCCACTCGAAGCGGTCGGCGTGCGTGGACGGCGTGGAGCGCTCGACGGTGGCGGGCAGGTTCAGGATGATCTCGCGGCCCTCTTCGGGCTGCCAGACGTCACAGACCGCCTCGCAGACCTCCAGCGCGAAGTCCAGCTCGGTGTCGGTGAAGATCTCCGGGCTGTACTGGTAGCCGAAGATCGTCTCGTCGCCGAGGATCTTGTCGGCGTACTCCATGACCAGCCGGGTGCCGTCCACGGCGATCTGCTTGACCTGCTCCTTCGAGCCGCGGAAGACGACCCGGCGGAAGGTGGGAGCGGTCGCGTTGTACAGGTGGACGGTGGCGCGGTGGGCGCCCCGCAGCGACTCCACCGTCCGCTCGATCAGCTCCTCGCGGGCCTGCGTCAGGACGGAGATCGTCACGTCCTCGGGGATCGCGCCCTCTTCGATGATCGAGCGGACGAACGCGAAGTCCGTCTCCCCGGAGGACGGGAAGCCGACCTCGATCTCCTTGTAGCCCATGCGTACCAGCAGGTCGAACATCTCGCGCTTACGGGCCGGCGACATCGGGTCGATCAGCGCCTGGTTGCCGTCCCGCAGGTCGGTGGAGAGCCAGCGGGGCGCGACGGTGATGCGGTTGTCCGGCCAGGTGCGGTCGGGGATGTCGACCGCCTCGTAGCGGCCGTACTTGTGGACCGGCATTCCGGAGGGCCGCTGGAGCTGCGTCGCGTTGGTGACCGGGGTGGGTCGGCCGACGGCATGACCTGCGGGGCTCGACGGGTTCGTCATGGTGCGTAGGGCTCCTCGTATGTCCGCTGGGGGTCCCCCTGCTCCGGAAGAGCGAGGGAGAGGCCGACGGGGCGATAGATCGCAACACCGAACTCCGCGGGGAGGGGGTCGGCCTACGACTACAGGCCCTCGCCGCGGCAGCTAAGGAGAAGCAGCCCGAAACGCATGATGCACAGCACCCTAGCCGAGGTACGCCCTGTCCGGCGGTCGCGTATCAGTATGCGGGACCCGACGGACGTTACGACCTAAATGCGACCAACCACACTTTTAGGGAATCTTGGACGCAGGCAGTGACAGCGGGATTACACAGTGCCACCTTTTGTGCATGGACCTCAACGACGCGCAGCCAGATCCCGCCACCCGTCACACGCCCGTCTTCTGCACGATCATCCCGCCGCACATCCTCGACAACCTGGCCCAGTCCGACGACCCGGAGCGGCACGAGCCCGCCCGTCGCACCCTGGAGCACGACCACGTGGCGCGCACCGAGCGCCGCGCGATCGCCGCCCGCGGCGGCCTCACCCCCGGCGAGCCCGGCGCCGACGCCGACAAGCCGAACCGCACCATCTACGACGCCCGGCACCGCGAGGACCTGCCCGGCAAGAAGGTCCGCAGCGAGTCCGACGGCCCCTCCAAGGACGCCTCCGTCAACCGCGCCCACGCCGGCCTGGGCGCCACCTTCGAGCTCTACCTCAAGGTCTACGGCCGTAAGTCCATCGACGGCGCCGGCCTGCCGCTCAACGCGACCGTCCACTACGGCCGGCGGTACGACAACGCCTTCTGGGACGGCGAGCGGATGGTCTTCGGCGACGGGGACAACGACCTGTTCAAGGACTTCACCATCTCCGTCGACGTGATCGGCCACGAGCTCACCCACGGGGTCACCCAGTACACCGCCAACCTCGACTACCAGGGCCAGTCCGGCGCCCTCAACGAGTCGGTCTCCGATGTCTTCGGCGTACTGATCAAGCAGTACGCCCTCGGCCACACCGCCGACCAGGCCGACTGGCTGATCGGCGCCGACCTGCTCGGCCCGAACGTCACCGGCACCGCCCTGCGCTCGATGAAGGCCCCGGGCACCGCCTACGACGACGACGTCCTCGGCAAGGACCCGCAGCCCGCCGCCATGAAGGACTATGTCCACACCATCGACGACAACGGCGGCGTGCACATCAACTCCGGCATCCCCAACCACGCCTTCTACCTGGCCGCCACCGCCATCGGCGGCAAGGCCTGGGAGCGCGCCGGGCAGGTCTGGTACGACGTACTGACCGGCGGCGAGCTCACCCACACCGCCACCTTCGCCGACTTCGCCGCCCTCACGATCAAGGCCGCCAAGGCCCGCTTCGGCGCGGGCGACGAGCACGAGGCGATGATCAAGGCCTGGACACAGGTCGGCGTCACCACGAAGTAGCGGCACCGCGTGCCCGGGGCGGGAATTCGGCAGCGCCTTCCGCCCCGGGCACGATTACCGTGGCCTTACGGGGTAGGAGTCCGTCGAAGACGTCGGAGGAGTCCGTTATGCGCATTCATGTCCATCGCACCGGAGGCTTCGCGGGCGTCGACCGCCGCGCCGAGATCGACACCTCGGGCCGCCCCGACGCCGATGACTGGCAGAACCTGGCCAAAGAGGCCGTCGCCACCGCCCGCACCGAACCCCCCGTAGGGGTCCCGGACGGCTTCAGCTACCAGATCACGGTCGACGGCCGGACGGTCTACTGCTCCGACCCGCGCCTCACCAAGGAACAGCGGTCGCTGATCACGAAGGTGATGAAGGAAGGCGCGTAGCACCGCCGCGTGGCGATGCGCGGGGCCGCCCCGGCCCCACTCAACTCCGTACCGCACCGCCCCCTTGACACCGTTACCGCCGGTTACAAAGATCCGGTTCATGACGACCGAGCCGGTGCCCGCTGCCCTGCCCCGCTTCCCCCGTGACTTCGTGTGGGGGGTGTCCACGTCCGCCGCGCAGATCGAAGGCGCGGTGGCGGAAGGCGGGCGGGGGCGGTCCGCGTGGGATGTGTTCGCGGCGGAGGCGGGGCGGATCAAGGACGGGTCGGATCCGCGGGTGGCGACCGATCACTACCACCGGTACCCGGAGGACGTGGCGCTGCTGAAGGAGCTCGGGGTCGGGGCGTACCGGTTCTCGGTGGCCTGGCCGCGGGTGGTGCCGGACGGGAGCGGGGCGGTCAGCAAGGCGGGTCTGGACTTCTACGACCGGCTGGTGGACGCGCTGCTGGCGGCGGGGGTCGCACCGGTGCCGACGCTGTTCCACTGGGACACTCCGCAGGCGCTGGAGGAGGGCGGCGGGTGGCTCGTCCGGGAGACGGCCGAGAAGTTCGCGGCGTACGCGGACGTGGTGGCGGAGCGGCTCGGGGACCGGGTCGAGCGGTGGATCACGCTCAATGAACCGGCCGAACTGACCTTGCTGGGCTACGGGCTGGGGCAGCACGCGCCGGGGCGGCAGCTGCTGTTCGAGGCGCTGCCTGCGGCACATCACCAGTTGCTGGGGCACGGCCTCGCCGTACAGGCGCTGCGGGCCCGCGGGGCGACGAGCATCGGGATCGCCAATTCGCACGGGCCGACGTGGACGGCGAGCGCGTCGGAGGCGGACACCGCGGCGGCCGATCTCTACGATCTGCTGCTCAACCGGCTGTTCGCGGAACCGGTGCTGCTGGGGCGGTATCCGGACGAGGAGCTGGCGGCCCTGCTGCCGGGTCCGGTCGCCGAGGACCTGAAGGTCATCGCGCAGCCGCTGGACTGGTACGGGATCAACTACTACCAGCCGACACTGGTGGGCGCCCCGGGGGCCGAGGGCGTGGCGGCGGCCGACTTCGGCGGGATCCGGCTGCCGCCCGAACTGCCCTTCGCGCCCCAGGAGATCGAGGGGTATCCGCGGACCGACTTCGGGTGGCCGGTGGTGCCGGAGGCACTCACCGGGCTGCTGGTGTCGTTCCAGGAGCGGTACGGCGACCGGCTGCCGCCCGTCGTGATCACCGAGAACGGGTGCTCCTACGAGGGCATCGAGGACGGCGAGCGGATCGCGTTCCTGGACGGGCATCTGCGGGCGCTGCACCAGGCCATGGCGGCCGGGGTGGACGTCCGGGGCTACTTCGTCTGGTCGTTGACGGACAACTTCGAGTGGGCCGAGGGGTACGCCCGGCGCTTCGGGCTGGTGCACGTCGACTACACGACGCTGGCGCGGACGCCCAAGGCGTCGTTCCGCTGGCTGCGTGACGCCCTCCGGGAGCAGGCCCGCGGATGAGCCGCGCCGCTCCGGAGGCGCTCACGGAGCCGACGGAGCCGGCCGGACGCGGGTGGACCGCCGCCCTGTCGCTGGCCAACGGGGCGATCTGGGTCGGCTGGTACGGGCCGCTCCAGATCCTGCTCGCCCTCCAGGCCGCGGAACTCGCGCCGCCGGGCACGGCGAAGGAGTCGGTGCTGGCGTGGGTGACGGGCGCCGGGGCCGTGGTCTCGATGGTGGCCAACCCGCTGTTCGGGGCGCTGTCGGACCGTACGGCCTCGCGGTTCGGGCGGCGCGCCCCGTGGGTCCTCGCGGGGGTGCTGGGCGGGGCCGGGGCGCTGGTGCTGCTGGCCGGGGCGGGCACGGTGGCGGGGATGGCGCTGGGGTGGTGCCTGGTGCAGCTCACCCTCAACGCGGCGTTCGCGGCGATCACGGCGGCGGTGCCCGACCGGGTGCCGCACGGCCGGCGCGGGGCGGTGGGCGGCTGGCTGGGGGCCGCGCAGATCCTCGGGGTGGTGGCCGGGACGGGGCTGGCGACGGTCGCGGGCGGGGTGGTCGCGGGCTACCTCGCCTGTGCCGGCTTCACGGTGCTGGGCACCCTCCCGTACGTACTGCTGCACCGGGACCCGGTGCTGCCTGCCGGGCGGCGTCCCGCGCTGCGCCTGCGGGCCCTGCTCGCCGGGTTCACGATCAGCCCGCGCCGCGACCCCGATCTGGCGTGGGCCTGGCTGACCCGGTTCCTGATCAACCTCGGCAACGCGCTGGCCCTGCTGTACCTGCTGTATTACCTGCGGGATGTGCTGCACCGGCCGGACCCGGACGGCGGGGTGCTGGTGCTCACCGCCGTCAACGCGGTGACCCTGCTCGGCACGGTCGTCGTCGCGGGCTTCTGGTCGGACCGGATCGGACGCCGGCAGCCGTTCGTGCTGGGGGCGGGGGTGCTGATGACGGTGGCGACCGGGCTGCTGGCCGGGTGGCAGACCTGGCCGGGGGCGGTGTGTGCCGCGGCGCTGCTGGGGGTCGGCTTCGGCGTCTTCACCTCCGTCGACTTCGCGCTGATGACGCAGGTGCTGCCGGCCGCCGCGGACCGCGGCAAGGACCTGGGCGTCATCAATATCGCCAACGCGCTGCCGCAGGTGGCCGCCCCGGTGCTGGCCGCGCCGATCGTGCAGCACCTCGGCGGCTACCGGGTGCTGTACGGCGTCGCCGCGGGCATCGGGCTGCTGGGGGCGTTGCTGGTGCGGCGGATCCGGGGCGTGGCGTAAGGGCCGGGGCGCCGGATCCGGGGCGTGGCGCAGTCCCGTCGGCCGGGTCCCGGGCCGGAACGGCTCAGAAGCCCAGCTTGCGCAGCTGCTTCGGGTCGCGCTGCCAGTCCTTGGCGACCTTCACGTGCAGGTCCAGGAAGACGGGCGTGCCCAGCAGCGCCTCGATGTGCTTGCGGGACTTCATGCCGACCTCCTTCAGGCGCTTGCCCTTGGGGCCGATGATGATGCCCTTCTGGCTGGGGCGCTCGATGTAGACATTGGCGTGGATGTCGAGGAGCGGCTTGTCGGCCGGGCGGTCCTCGCGCGGCAGCATCTCCTCGACGACCACCGCGATGGAGTGCGGCAGCTCGTCGCGGACGCCTTCCAGCGCGGCCTCGCGGATCAGCTCGGCGACCATGACCTGCTCGGGCTCGTCGGTGAGGTCGCCCTCGGGGTAGAGCGGCGGGCTCTCCGGGAGCATCGGGACCAGCAGGTCCGCGAGCAGGGACACCTGGGCGTCGCCCACCGCCGAGACCGGGATGATCTCCGCCCATTCGATGCCCAGCTCCTTGCCGAGCTGGTCGATGGCGATCAGCTGGGCGGCGAGTGCCTTGTTGTCGACCAGGTCGGTCTTGGTGACGATGGCGACCTTGGGGGTCTTCTTGATGTCGGCCAGCTCACCGGCGATATAGCGGTCGCCGGGGCCGATCTTCTGGTCGGCGGGCAGACAGAAGCCGATCACATCGACCTCGGACCAGGTGGTGCGCACGACATCGTTCAGCCGCTCGCCCAGCAGCGTGCGGGGCTTGTGCAGGCCGGGGGTGTCGACGAGGACCAGCTGGGCCTCGGGGCGGTGCACGATGCCGCGGACCGTGTGGCGGGTGGTCTGCGGGCGGTTGGAGGTGATGGCCACCTTCGTGCCGACGAGCGCGTTCGTCAGGGTCGACTTGCCGGCATTGGGACGGCCGACGAAGCAGGCGAAGCCCGCACGGTGCGCGGCGGAGGACTCGGTACGAACGCTCATGGCGCCCATTCTCCCCGATCCCGGGCGCGCCTCCGACCATCCCGGCCCGGGGACGGCCGGCGGGGGGGCGCGAACGGCGCGGGGCGGCCCTCCGCTGCCGGCGGGCCGCCCCGTGCGCCGTCGTACGGCCGGCCGGCTCAGGCCGGGGTCCCGCCCGCCGGGACGGTGCTGCGCAGCGTGCCGTCGGGGCCCGCGACCAGCACCGGCGTATCGGGGCCGCCGAGGTCCCGTACGGCCGCGCGGTCGGCGTCGTCGGCGTGCTCGGCGTCGGTGACCACGGCCGCGGCCTCCAGGGACGTGGCGCCGCTGGCGACGGCCATCGCGACGGCGGTCCGTAGCGCGCTGAGCTGTAGCGAGTCCAGGGCGACGGTGCCGGCGACATAGGTGCGGCCGGTCTCGTCGCGGACGGCGGCGCCCTCGGGCACGCCGTTACGGGCCCGCGCCGAGCGCGCGAGCGTGATGATCTTGCGGTCTTCGGGGTCCAGCGGTGCGGCTTCGCTCATACGGGCGAGCATATGCGGGGCGGCGGGAGGGCCGCGGCAAGGGGCGACGGGCCGGGCCGACCGAAGGCGCCCGCCTTGGGCCGCCCTCCCCCGGGCCGTCAGCCCGCGACCGAGGACATCCCGCCGCGCCGGCCCTCCGGAGAGGTGAGCCACGCCAGCCTGGCCGCGGTGTCCGTCTCCGGGCGCGGATTGTGCAGCACGACATTGAGATCGGGACGGGCCGGGATCCGCAGCTGGGTGGTCTCGAAGAACAGCGCCCCGACCAGCGGATGGTTCAACTCCTTCTGCCGCTGGCCGCCGTCCTGCACATCGCCGCGCTCCCACAGCGCGGCGAACTCCTCGCTGCGCGCGGAGACCTCACGGACCACCTCGTCGAAGCCCTCGTCGCCGGGCCGCGCCGACCACGCGGCGCGGTACTCCGCCACCACCGAGGGGGCGTTCGCCTCCCAGCTCGCCGCCCGCGCACGGTAGACGGGGTCGGTGAAGAAAGCGATCAGGCAGTTCGGCGAGACCCCCGGTCGGCCGTGGCGGAGCACCAGCCCCGCCGCCTCGTTGTAGGCGACGGTGTTCCAGTACGGGTCCATGATGTGCGCCGGGGACGGCATCCAGGCGTCGATCAGCCGCTGGAGGCCCGCGCACACATCGGTGCGGCCCAGTTCCTCGGCGTCCTGCCGCAGCGGTGGGTTCAGCCCGGCCAGGACGTACAGATGCCGGCGCTCGGCGCCGCTGAGCCGCAGCACCCGGGCGACCGAGTCCAGCACCTGCGGCGAGACGGTGATGTCCCGGCCCTGCTCCAGCCACTGGTACCAGGACGCGCCGACCCCGGCGAGGACGGCGACCTCCTCGCGGCGCAGGCCCGGGGTGCGGCGGCGGCCGCCGTCGGGCAGGCCCGCCTCGGCCGGGGTGACCCGGGCGCGACGGCTTCGGAGGAAGTCGCGCAGATCCTGGCGGCGGCGCGCGGTGTCCCGGTTGGCTGCGTTCGTGGCCACGTTCTCCCCCTGTTCGGCGTGGCTGGTGGTGCGGACACCACGATAAGTTCCCGCTCCCCACGCGGTGTTCGGGGGCCGCAGCCTCGTCCTATGCCGATAACCGACAGCACCGTTGCTCCCGATACACCGACGGGCGCCGCCCCCGCGCCGGGCGCCGCCCCGAATACCGCGCCCGCCGGCTCGCGGATGACCGGGCGCGCCAAGCTCATCCTGCTGCTCCTGTGCGGCGCGCAGTTCATCATCGCGCTGGACTTCTCCATCCTGAATGTGGCGCTTCCGGTGCTCGGGCGGGATCTGGGGATGGACCAGGCCGATCTCCAGTGGGCGGTCACCGCGTTCGCCCTGCCCTCGGGCGGCTTCCTGCTGCTGTCCGGCCGGATCGCCGATCTCTTCGGGCGGCGCCGGCTGTTCCTCATCGGGCTCGGGCTGTTCACCGCGGCCTCGGTGCTGGCCGCGCTGGCCTGGTCCCCGGCGGTCTTCCTGGCCGGGCGGGCGCTTCAGGGCCTCGGCGCGGCGATCATCGTGCCCACCGGGATGTCGCTGCTCACCACCACCTTCGCCGAGGGCCCGCAGCGGGAACGCGCGTTGGGCATCAGCGGCACCGTGCTCTCGATGGGCTTCACCATCGGCATGGTGCTGGGCGGGGTGATGACCGATGCGCTGGGCTGGCGCTCCACCATGAGCCTGCTGTCGGTGGCCGGGGTGGCCGTTCTGGCGGCGGCGCCGCTGCTGCTGACCGAGTCCCGGCATCCCGAGCGGCCGCGGATCGACGTGCCCGGCGCGGTCACCGTCACCGGCGGCCTGCTGTCGCTGATCTACGCCCTGTCGACCGCCGCCGAGCAGGGCTTCGGCCGCCCGGACGTGCTGGTGACGCTGCTCGCGGGGGTGGGGCTGCTGGCCGCGTTCGTGGTGGTCGAGTCGCGGGCCGCGCAGCCGCTGGTGTCGCTGCCGATGCTGCGCCGCCGGACCGTCGCCTGGGGCAATCTGGCGGGCCTGACGACCTTCGCGATGATGAGCACCGTCATCTTCCTGCTGACGCTCTACCTCCAGGAAGTGCTGCGGCTGTCCCCCTTCCACACGGGTCTGGTGTTCGGGGTGCAGGGCGTGGTCTCGGCGTTCGCCGGGCTCGTCGCCCCGAAGGTCATCGGCCGGCTCGGCGCCCACCGCACCCTGCTGACCGGGCTGCTGCTCCAGGCCGGTTTCACGGCCGCGCTGCTGGGGCTGGGCACCGGCGGCGGCCTGTGGCTGGCCCTGACCGGGGTATCCCTCGGCAGCCTCGGCCATCTGTGGGCGATCATCTCCTACGGCGTGACCGCGACCTCCGGGGTGCCGGACGCCGAACAGGGCCTGGCCACCGGGCTGGTCACCAGCTCGCAGCAGGTGGGCATCACCATCGGCATTCCGCTGCTGAGCGCCGTCGCCTCGGCGCATATCGCCGCGCTGCGGGCGGACGGCAGCGACTTCGCCCGGGCCACGCTCGGCGGCATCAAGCTGGCGCTGGGCCTGGACGCGGCGCTGCTCGCGGTGGTCGCGCTGCTGGTGGCGGCCGGGCTGCGGACGGTGCGTACGGCGCGCCGCGGCTGAGGAAGAAGGTGGTTGCCCCGGTCCCCCGTCGCCGGGGCAACCTGCGCTACAGGATTTCTCACGCATTGCGGCCACGCGCCGACGACCGCTTGAAGATCCTTCCACGGCGCCTGCCGCGGAATCCAGCTCCCCCGGATATGGCTTTCAGAACATTTCTGCTGCACTGGAGATAAGTAGCCGCGCGGTATGCGACAGCGGGAAATATTCCCGCCATCACCAGGAATTACGCGGCGAATTCCGCGGATGTTCAGCCGGCGGTGCGGCCGCCCGCCGACTGCTCCTCAGCGGCGCTCGCACCCGCCGGCCGCACCGGCTCGCAGAGCACCGTGATGATCTTGTTGCGGCGGCCGGCCGGGGATTCCGCGGTCAGCCGCAGCCCCTTCAGCCCCGGGTCGGAGGCGTCACCGGAGAGGTCTACCTCGGCGGTGGCACCGGCGATCGGGACCCGGCCGAGGAGCTTGGCGAGCAGTCCGCCGACGGTTTCGACGTCCTCGTCGTCCAGCTCGGCCAGGCCGTACAGCTCACCGAGGTCGCCGATGTCCAGCCGGGAGGTGACGCGATAGCGGCCGTCGCCGAGATCCTCGACGGGCGGCAGTTCCCGGTCGTATTCATCGGTGATCTCGCCGACGATCTCTTCCAGAATGTCCTCGATCGTGACAATGCCTGCGGTGCCGCCGTATTCATCGATCACCACCGCGACATGATTACGGTCCTGCTGCATTTCCCGCAGCAGATCACCGGCATTCTTGGTGTCGGGGACGAAAACGGCGGGGCGCATGGCCGTGGAGACCAGCTCGCTCTCGGCGTCGCGGCTGATGTGGACCTTGCGGGCCAGATCCTTGAGGTAGACGACGCCGACGATGTCGTCCTCGTTCTCGCCGGTCACCGGGATACGGGAGAAGCCGGAGCGCAGGGCGAGGGTCAGCGCCTGGCGGATGGTCTTGAACCGCTCGACGGCCACCAGATCCGTGCGCGGCACCATCACCTCACGGACGAGGGTGTCGCCGAGCTGGAAGACGGAGTGCACCATCCGGCGCTCCTCGTCCTCGATCAGCGACTCCTTCTCCGCGAGGTCCACCAGGGAGCGCAGCTCGGCCTCGGAGGCGAACGGGCCCTTGCGGAAGCCCTTGCCCGGGGTGAGGGCATTGCCGAGGAGGATCAGCAGCTGCGGGACGGGGCCCATGATGCGGGCCAGCGGCAGCAGGACGTAGGCGGCGGCGGTCGCGGTGTTCAGCGGGTGCTGGCGGCCGATCGTCCGCGGTGAGACGCCGACGGCGACATAGGAGACCAGCACCATCACGGCGATGGCGACGGTCAACGCCTCCCAGGTCTCGTCGAAGGAGCGCAGACAGGCGTAGGTCACCAGGACCCCGGCGGCCATCTCGCAGCCGACCCGCACCAGCAGGGCGACATTGAGATAGCGGGTGGGGTCGGCGGCGACGGCGGCGAGCTTGGCGCTGCCGCGGCGGCCGGAGCGGACGGCTTCCTCGGCCCGGAAACTGGTCGTCCGGGCCAGCCCGGCCTCCGCACAGGCGGCGAGCCAGGCGATCACGACGAGCAGGACCGCGACCGCGATCAGCTGGGTGGTCATCGGGCTGTCCCGTCAGGTCACGGTGGGGGCCGGAGAGGGGCCGGTCAGCCCCCGCTCGGCGCGCCAGCCGTCAACGATCGCCGCCTGGAGACCGAACATCTCGGCCTTCTCGTCCGGCTCCTCGTGGTCGTAGCCGAGGAGGTGGAGCACTCCGTGGACGGTGAGCAGCTGGAGCTCCTCGTCCATGCTGTGCCCGGTCGGCGCCTCCTCGCCCTGCTTCTTGGCGACCTCCGGGCAGAGCACGATGTCACCGAGGAGGCCCTGCGGGGGCTCCTCGTCGTCCTTGGCCGGCGGACGCAGCTCGTCCATGGGGAAGGACATGACATCGGTCGGCCCCGGCAGGTCCATCCACTGGAGGTGGAGCTGCTCCATGGCCTCGGCGTCGACGACGATCACGGACAGCTCGGAGAGCGGGTGGATACGCATCCGGGCGACGGCATAGCGGGCGACATCCAGGATGGCCTGCTCGTCGATCTCGGTGCCGGACTCGTTGTTGACGTCGATGGACATGGGGGCGTTGCTTCTCGCTTCTCGGGCCCGGCCCGATGGTTGCTGGGACCGCGGGTCGTGCGCCAGCCGGCCGGGGCGGCCGGCCGGCGGGGCTCACGAGCCGTTGCGGCTGTCGTACTTCTCGTAGGCGTCGACGATACGGCCGACGAGCTTGTGCCGGACCACGTCCTGGCTGGTGAGCAGGGAGAAATGCACATCGTCGACACCGTCCAGGATCTCCCGGACCTGGCGCAGACCGCTCTTCGTGCCGCCCGGGAGGTCGACCTGGGTGACATCGCCGGTGATGACGATCTTCGAGTCGAAGCCGAGGCGGGTGAGGAACATCTTCATCTGCTCGGGGTTCGTGTTCTGCGCCTCGTCGAGAATGATGAAGGCGTCATTCAGCGTCCGGCCGCGCATGTACGCCAGCGGCGCGACCTCGATCGTCCCGGCGGCCATCAGGCGCGGGATGGAGTCGGGGTCGAGCATGTCGTGCAGCGCGTCGTAGAGCGGGCGCAGATAGGGGTCGATCTTCTCGTAGAGCGTGCCGGGCAGGAAGCCGAGCCGCTCACCGGCCTCGACCGCGGGGCGGGTCAGGATGATGCGGTTGACCTGCTTGGCCTGGAGCGCCTGGACGGCCTTCGCCATGGCGAGGTAGGTCTTGCCGGTGCCGGCCGGGCCGATGCCGAAGACGACGGTGTGCTCGTCGATGGCGTCGACATAGCGCTTCTGGTTGAGGGTCTTGGGCCGGATCGTCCGGCCGCGGTTGGAGAGGATGTTCTGGGTGAGCACCTCGGCGGGTGTCTCGCTCACCGCGCCCTCGCCGTCCTCCGCCGCGCGCAGCATGGCGATGGACCGTTCCACTGCGTCCTCCGTCATCGGTTGTCCGGTGCGGAGCACCAGCATCATCTCGTCGAAGAGGCGCTGGATGAGAGCCACTTCCCGGGCGTCACCGACAGCGCTGACCTCGTTGCCCCGGACGTGGATGTCGGTCGCCGGGAAGGCTTTTTCGATCACGCGCAGTAGGGAGTCACCGGATCCCAGGACCGTCACCATCGGGTGCTTGGCCGGGACGGTGAACTGGGCGCGCGCCTGCGGTTGCGTGGGTGTCTGAGTCATAAGGCGGCTCGGTGGCCTGCTCAACCCCCATCCTTTGCTAATAAGAGGTGCCTGCCTGCACTCGACTCCTTGGGATACAAGAGTACGACGGAGCACTGACAGGCCCGAGGGCTTTTCCCGCCGGGGCGGGGCGACGGGGGCACGCCGCAAGGGGCGGCCGCACGCGCCGGGCCCGGCCCCGCGGCTGCTCAGGCCGGCCGGCGGAAGCCGATCGTGGGGACCGCGCGGGCCAGCGGCGCCGGCCGGTACGCCGCGGGCAGCACCTCGTCCAGGAAGGCGTACTGGCGGCGCAGCACACCCGGTGCGCCCGCCTCGTAGGCCCGCACCTGCTGCCACCAGGCGGCGATCTCCGCCCAGCCCGGCGCGGACAGCGAGCCGCCGAATTCCTGCACGGACAGCGCGGCGGACAGCCCCGCGAAGGCGAGCCGGTCGGTGAGCGGCCAGTCGGCGAGGGTGCCGGTGACGAATCCGGCGACGAAGACATCGCCGGCGCCGGTCGGGTCCAGCGCCTCCACGGCGATCGCGGGCACCTCGGCGCTCTCGCCGGTCCGGCCGTCCACCGCGCAGGCGCCCTCCGAACCCAGCGTGACCACCGCGAGCGGCACCCGGTCGGCGAGCTTGCGGGCCGCGGCGCGCGGGCAGTCCGTCCGGGTGTAGCGCATCGCCTCCTCGGCGTTGGGCAGGAACGCCTCGCAGTGCTCCAGGTCGGCGAGGTCGGCCGGGTCCCAGCGGCCGCTGTCGTCCCAGCCGACGTCCGCGAAGATGCGGCTGCCGCGGCCCGCCGCGCAGCCCAGCCAGCCCTCCCGCCGGCCCGGGACCAGCGAGGCGATGCAGGCGCGGGACGGCGGCGGGCAGCCGGGGGCGTGCTTGCCGTCGAAGGCGAAATCGGGCGGTGGCGCCTCGTGACCGTGCGAGACCATCGTGCGCTCGCCCTCGTACGCCATGGAGACGGTGACCGGGGAGTGCCAGCCGGGGACCGTGCGGGACAGCTCCAGGTCGATGCCCTCGCCCTGTTCGAGCACCTCCCAGCAGTACTCGCCGTAGTGGTCGTCGCCGAAGGCCGCGGCGAGTGAGGTGCGCAGCCCGAGCCGGGCCAGGGCGGTGGCCATGTTGGCGACGCCACCGGGGCTGGAGCCCATCCCGCGGGCCCAGGACTCGGTGCCGCGGACCGGGGCGGAGTCCAGACCGGTGAAGATGATGTCCAGGAAGACCGAGCCGGTGAGGTAGACGTCGGTGCGCGGATCGCCGTCGGCGCGCACCCCGGCCAGCGGATCGAGGGCCGCGGGCACGGCGGCCGGGCCCGCGGGCGGAAGGTCATCGCGTCGGCTGCTCACCGTGCTCTCCCCTCTCGTATCTGCACGTGCCGCCAGTGTGCCTGATGCTGCGGTACGTTCCGCCCCATGAGGCTCACGATTCTGGGCGGGGGCGGTTTCCGGGTGCCGCTGGTGTACCGCGCCCTGCTGGACGACCCGGGGCGCGCCGTCTCCGAGGTGGTGCTGCACGACACCGATCCGCGCCGGGTGGCGGTGATCGCCGAGGTCCTGGCGCGGCTGGCGCAGGGGCATCCGGCACCGGTGCCCGTACGGGTCGCGGACGGTCTGGACGAGGCGCTGGCCGGCGCCGGCTTCGTCTTCTCGGCGATCCGGGTGGGCGGCACGGCGGGCCGGGTGCGGGACGAACGCATCCCGCTGTCCGAGGGCGTGCTCGGCCAGGAGACGGTCGGCGCGGGCGGTGTCCTCTACGGCCTGCGGACGATTCCGGTGGCGCTGCACATCGCCGAGCGGGTCGCGGCGCTCGCCCCGGATGCCTGGGTCATCAACTTCACCAACCCCGCGGGCATGGTCACGGAAGCCATGTCCCAGGTGCTCGGCGACCGCGTCATCGGGATCTGTGATTCGCCGGTGGGGCTGGTGCGCCGCGCGGCGCGGGCGGCCGGCGCGGACCCGGACCGGGCCGGTTACGACTATGTGGGGCTCAACCACCTCGGCTGGCTGCGGTCGTTGACGCTGGACGGCACGGATCTGCTGCCGGGGCTGCTCGCCGACGAGGACGCGCTGGGCTCCTTCGAGGAGGGCCGGCTGTTCGGCGGGGACTGGCTGCGGACCCTGGGCGCGCTCCCGAACGAGTATCTGCACTACTACTACTTCCGCCGCGAGACCCTCGACTCCGTACGGGACACCCGGGAAACCCGCGGCGAATTCCTCGACCAGCAGCAGGGCGGCTTCTTCGAGCGGGCCGCGGCGGCCGGCGGCCCGGACGCGGTGTACGCCCTGTGGGAGCGGACCCGGCTGGAGCGCGAGGAGACGTACATGGCGCACAGCCGGGAGGCCAGTGGCGGCTGGCAGCGCGACAGCCACGATCTGGAGGGCGGCGGCTACGACCGGGTGGCGCTGGCGCTGATGCACGGCATCCTGGGCGGCAGCGGCACCCGGCTGATCCTCAATGTCCGCAACGGGACGACCGTGCCGCAACTGGCGCCGGACGCGATCGTGGAGACGGTGTGCGAGGTGACCGCACAGGGCGCCCGCCCCCTGCCCTGCGCACCGCTGCGGGAGGACCAGTTGGGCCTGATGTTGCAGGTCAAGGCGGTGGAACGGGCGACGGTGGAGGCCGCGGTCTTCAAGGACCGCGCCGCCGCGCTACGGGCCCTGGCCCTGCATCCGCTGGTGGACTCCCCCGCGGTGGCCGCCCGCATTCTGGAGCGGGCGGCCGGGGAGGGGTGAGAGCGGGGGCGGGGGGGCGCGGAGCTCGGGGGCCGGGGCACGGGCCTGCGGGGCACGGGCCGGCGGGCCGCGGGGCCTGTCGCCACGGCGGCATGACGCCACCGAGGCGTGACGCACGGCGGCGTGACGCCACGGCGGCCTCGTGCCACGAAGGCGCGTCACACCTCGGAATACCCTCCGCCCCCGCCACGTTGTGGCCCCGAGGGGGCGCCCGCACCCCCTACGGGAAGTGTTCGCCCCTCCCCTAGGGCATCTCCGACGGGCCGCGTTACCTCTGAGTGCCCTGAGCATTCCGTTCGCTGTGGGGCGGGACGCCGGTGGCCAGGACCTTGACCTTGTCGGACGCCCCTCGTTCCGGCGAGCAGCCGCGCGTTTCCCAACTAGTCGCCACGGTCGGGTTCTTCGCGTTCTCCTAGGCGTCTTTTCCCTGCTCACAAGCGTGTTAGCCGCACGTTAGCGGAGCGGCAGCCGCCCGCTAGTGGCCCCGACCAGAGTGGTTGTCGTCACGAGGAAACAGCGACACCGACCGTCCTGGGGGACCCGAAATGAGCGCCAACACCACTGCCCGCACCGTCCGTCGCCGCACCCTGCGCATTGCCGTCGCGGCCCTGACCGCGGCCGCCGGTCTGACGCTGACCGCCTGCTCCGGCTCGGACGTCGCCGGCACGGAGCCCGCGGGCCAGTCGGGTGCGGGCACGGCCGTCGAGTCCAGCGGCCCGGGCTCCGGTGCCAAGGCGCAGGGCTCCGGTGGCGAGGCGGGCTCCGGTGCCGAGGCGGGTTCCGGTGCCAAGGCCGACACCAAGGCGGGGGCCGCGGCCAAGAAGCCGGGCGGCGCGAACGCCGCCGGCAGTGGCGGGGCGGGCTCGGGCGTCGATCGCTGCCACACGTCCGGCCTGAAGGCGGCGTTCGCCACGGGTGAGGACGCGGCTCCGGACCCGAACGCGGGCGGCTCGACGACCACCAGCGTCGTGCTGACCAACAAGGGCAGCCGCACCTGCAAGATCGGTGGCTTCCCGGGGGTGGACCTCAAGTCCGAGAACGGCGGCGAGCGCTGGTCGCTGGCCCGCTCGTCGGCCAAGCACGGCTCGATCACCCTGGGGCCCGGCGAGAGCACCGACTTCACCATCAACGTCGCCCTGACCAAGGAAGACAAGGGCTTCTACCAGCCCGCCTTCGCGGACATCACCCCGCCCAACGAGACCAAGTCGCTCACCATCAAGTGGCCCTGGGGCACGCTCGTCGACCAGCGCAGCGCCACCCACCCGGCCACCTTCGTCAACCCCATCGGCTGACCACCTCGGCGCTGCCCTGGACATCAGCCGAGAACCTCTCTGAGCCCGACCAGCTCAGAACGCACAAGACAAGCAAGGAGATGACCATGAAGTCGTGGCGTACTCGAATCGGTGTCGGTCTCGCGGTCGGTGCCGCAGCGGTCGCCATCCCGCTGACCGCCACCACCGCCTTCGCCGCCCCTCCCCCCGGCGACGGCTGGGTCCCCGTAGGTGCCGAGAAGTACCCCTCGAAGGCGGAGTGCGAAGCGAAGGAACTCCCGATGGCCCAGGCGAACGGGTACCACGAGGTGTGGTGCGACGACAGCGACCCCATCATGGCCATCTACAACCGCTGACGGCTCTCCACCCGGCGAGGACTCGTCCCGCCGACGTCGCGTCAAGAAGGCCGCTGCCCCGGTGTGTCTCACCGGGGCAGCGGCCTTTTTCGCGATCCATGCGGACACGCCCTGGGGCCCGCCGTTCTAGTGCCCCCGCTTGATCCACTCCTCCAGGTGCGGGGCCTCCGTCCCGATCGTCGTCGGATCGCCGTGTCCGGTGCGGACCTCCGTCTCCGGGGGCAGGGTCAGCAGCCGGTCGCGGATCGAGGCGACGATCGTCGGGAAGTCCGAGAAGGACCGGCCGGTGGCGCCGGGGCCGCCCTGGAAGAGGGTGTCGCCGGTGAAGACGGTGCGCAGGTCGGGTGCGTGGAGGCAGACCGCGCCGGGGGCATGGCCCGGGGTGTGCAGCACGGTCAGGTCCGTACCGGCGATGGTCAGCACCTGACCGTCCGCCAGCTCCGCGTCCGGTGGGGTGCCCGGATGGGTCATCTTCCACAACGGCAGGTCGGCGGGGTGCAGATGGATCCGGGCGCCCGTGCGGGAGGCGAGCGCCGGGGCCGCGTCGATGTGGTCGTTGTGCCCATGGGTGCAGATGATCGCGCGCAGCGTCCGGCCACCGAGGGCCTCGACGATGGCGTCGGCGTCGTGGGCGGCGTCGATGACGATCGCCTCGTCGTCGTCGCCGACGATCCAGACGTTGTTGTCGACGTCCCAGGTGCCGCCGTCGAGGGAGAAGGTGCCGGAGGTGACCAGGTGGTCGATGCGGGCCGCCATCAGAGGGTCACCACCGAACGCAGTACGTCGCCCGCGTGCATCCGCGCGAAGGCCTGTTCCACGTCCTCGATGCCGATGGTCTCGGTGACGAACGCCCCCAGGTCGATCCGGCCCTGGAGATGCAGATCGACCAGCATCGGGAAGTCGCGGGAGGGCAGACAGTCGCCGTACCAGGAGGACTTGAGGGCGCCGCCGCGGCCGAAGACGTCCAGGAGGGGGAGTTCCAGGGTCATGTCCGGGGTGGGGACGCCCACCAGGACGACGGTTCCGGCCAGGTCACGGGCGTAGAACGCCTGCCGGTAGGTCTCCGGGCGGCCGACCGCCTCGATGACGACGTCCGCGCCGAAGCCGCCGGTCAGCTCGCGGATCGCCTCGACGGGGTCGGTGGAGCGGGAGTTGACGGTATGGGTGGCGCCCATGGAGCGGGCGGTCTCCAGCTTGCGGTCGTCGATGTCCACCGCGATGATCTTGGCCGCGCCGGCCAGCCGGGCACCCATCACGGCCGCGTCGCCGACGCCGCCGCAGCCGATGACCGCGACCGCGTCGCCGCGTGCGACACCGCCGGTGTTGAGCGCGGCGCCCATGCCCGCCATCACCCCGCAGCCCAGCAGACCGGCCGCCTCGGGCGCGATCTCGGGGTTGACCTTGGTGCACTGTCCGGCGGCGACCAGCGTCTTGTCGGCGAAGGCGCCGATGCCCAGCGCGGGGCTCAGTTCCGTGCCGTCCTTCAGCGTCATCTTCTGCCGGGCATTGTGGGTGTCGAAGCAGTACTGCGGACGGCCGCGCAGGCACGCCCGGCACTGGCCGCACACCGCACGCCAGTTGAGGATGACGAAATCGCCGGGCGCCACATCGGTGACGCCGGAGCCGACCGACTCCACCACGCCGGACGCCTCGTGCCCGAGCAGGAACGGGAAGTCGTCGTTGATGCCGCCCTGCTTGTAGTGCAGATCGGTGTGGCACACCCCGCACGCCTGGATCTTCACCACGGCCTCGCCGGGACCCGGGTCCGGCACCAGGATGGTCTCCAGCCGGACCGGTTCGTTCTTCCCCGGCGCAATCACGCCGCGCACTTCCTGTGCCATCGGGACAGCCCCTTTCAAAGATCACTTACGGGACCACTGTGGCGCACCGCCACTGAGCCGTGCCTCACCGTACGCGTGCCGGGCCACCGCGCACAGGACCACGGCCGGGTCCGTGATCTCCGTCCCGGGGCCGCCGGCCACGGGCCCGCTCGTGCTGCCCGCCGCCGCGGACCGGGGCGGCGCCGGCGGCCGCCAGGACGCCCACCGCCGCGAGCCCGATCAGCCCGCCACGGGTCGAGCCGGTGGCGTCCTGGAGGTGCCGAAGGCGGCCGGTGAGACGAAACCGCCGAGGTTTCCCAGGGAGTTGACCAGGGCGAGGGCCGGCCCCCGCGGTCACCAGCGCGGCGTGGCGGGGGTGACCCAGCCGGGGTCCGCGTGCCGCATGGCGGCGGCGTCATCGCGGTCGCGCAGTCCGCCGTCGTCGGCCCGCCAGCGGCGGTGCAGTACGGCGAGCCGGTCGCGGTCGAGGGTGACGCCGAGGCCGGGGGCGTCGCTGACGTCCACCCGGCCGTCGCGGAAGCCGATCCGCTCGGTGAGGACGTCCTCGGTCTGCCAGGGGTAGTGGCTGTCGCAGGCGTGGCCGAGATGCGGCACGGTCGCCGCGACCTGGGTCATCGCGGCGAGGCTGATGCCCAGATGGGTGTTGGAGTGCATGGACAGGCCGACGCCGAAGGTACGGCAGATGGCGGCGAGTTCGCGGGTGTTGCGCAGCCCGCCCCAGTAGTGGTGGTCACAGAGCACGATCTGGACCGCGTCCCGGGCGAACGCCTCGGCGATCTCGTCGAAGGTCGTCACGCACATGTTGGTGGCCAGCGGGAGGCGGGCCCGTCCGGAGGCGCCCGGCCGCGCCCCGCGCAGGGCGGCCGCCACCTCCGCCATCCCTGCCGTACCGCTCGTGGGGTCCTCCAGATACTCCACGACGTCCGCCAGCTCGTCCGCCACCCGGCAGGAAGTCGGCACGCTCCAGGCCCCGTTGGGGTCGAGGCGCAGCGGCTGACCGGGGAACTCGGCGGCCAGCGCCCGGACCGCGGCGATCTCCTCGTCGGGCGGGAAGACGCCGCCCTTGAGCTTGAAGGACGTGAAGCCGTAGGTGTCGGCGAACCGGCGGGCCTGGGCGACGACACCGGCGGGGTCGAGCGCCGCGCCCCAGTCGTCGCGTTCGCCGCGGCCGCCCGGGTGTTCGGCCCAGCGGTAGAAGAGGTAGGCGCTGAACTCCACCCGGTCGCGGACCTTGCCGCCCAGCAGGGCGTGTACGGGCAGTCCGGTGGCCCGGCCCCAGGCGTCCAGGCAGGCGACCTCGAAGCCGGAGAGGACGGAGAGCCGCAGTTTTCCGGCGGTCCGGGCGCCGCGCAGCCCGCCGGCGTCCACGGCACCGGCGCCGGTCGCGCCCCGCGGGTCCCCGCACACCTCGGCGGCCAGCTCGGGCAGTCCGTTCAGATCCGTGACCGACCGGCCGATCAGCGCACCGGCCAACGGCTGGGCCAGGGCCAGGTAGCCGGTGTCCCCGTAGGTCTCGCCGAGCCCGGTGACGCCGCCCTCGGTGGTCACCTCGATGATCAGCCGTGGGGTGTACGGCTGGTGTACGCCCTGCGTGTTCAGCAGCGGCGGATCGGCCACCAGGACCGGGGTGAGCCGGACCTCGGTGATGATGAGGCCGTGCCGGGCATCGGTCATCCGGAAGCTCCTACGAGGCCGAGGGCTGTTTTCATATGTAGATGACGTCTACAGAAGGAGTTGGAGGTTAGGGATCCCGCACAGCGACCGTCAATTCCGCACCGCGGTCAGCTTTTACCAAGGGTTGAATCTGCGCGCGTAGATACGGATGTGAGGCTCTGTTAGACCTACGGGGTCCGCTCATGTCTCCCGGAGGAGCCGCGCATGCCCCGTCCCGCCCGTTTCCGCCCCACCCTCTCCCGGAGGGCCCGCCTCGGCGCCACCACGGTCGCCGCCCTCGTCGCCGGCACCGCCGTCTTCGGCATCGGCCAGGCCACCGCCGAACACTCCGTACCGCGCACCGACAAGGAGATCCCGAACCTCACGCAGGTGCAGGACAAGATCAAGGCGTACTACGGCGACACGGTGACGGCGGACGGCGAGCACTACGCCTCCCCGCGCAGCAACTACGCACATCAGGTCCGCGGCATAGAGGCCAAGGCCCGCGCCTATCTGTCGAAGGCCCTCGCGCGGCACGACCGCACGGGCAAGGCCAAGCCGGCCATCGTGCTCGACATCGACGACACCACCCTGCTCACCTACAACTACGAGCTCCAGGTCGGCTTCCACTTCACCGAGGAGAGCCAGGACAAGTACCTGGCCCACACCGACATGGACCCGGTCTTCGGCATGGACCGGCTGGTCAACTGGGCGCACGACAAGGGCGCCGAGGTCTTCTTCCTCACCGGCCGCAAGGAGGCGCAGCGCGCCTGGAGCGTCCGCAACCTCAAGAACGTCGGCTACGGCATGCCCCTGGACCGCCGGCACGTCTACCTGAAGGACAAGGAGCACCCGCCGGCCTACCTGCCCTGCGGTGCCACCTGCACGACCATCGAGTACAAGTCGGGCACCCGCAAGCACATCGAGTCCCTCGGCTACAACATCGTCGCCAGCTTCGGGGACCAGTACAGCGATCTGCGCGGCGGCGCCGCGGACCGGACGTTCAAGCTGCCCAACCCGATGTACTACCTGCCGTAAGGCGGAGGCGTGCGGGTCCGGTCCCACGGGGCCGGGCCGGGCGGGCCGGGCGGTGTCACGCCCCGGCCCGCCGCCCTCAGCGCCGTTTGGGCAGCGGCACCCGCGACAGGTCCCGGGCGATGGTCAGTTCGCCGGTGTACCCCGCCGCGCGGGCCTGCCGCTCGAACTCCGTGGGGTCGTCGTAGCGCTGCGAGAAGTGCGTCAGCACCAGATGCCGCACACCGGCCCGTGCGGCCACCTCCGCGGCCTGCCCGGCGGTCAGATGCCCGTGGTCCACGGCGAGCTGGACGTCCTCATCCAGGAACGTCGACTCGATGACCAGCATGTCCGCCCCTTCGGCGAGCGCATGGACCCCGGGGCACAGCCGGGTGTCCATGACGAACGCGAACCGCTGGCCCCGCCGCCGCTCGCTCACCTCGTCGAGGGTGACGCCGTTCAGCTCGCCGAGCTGCTTGAGCCGCCCGATGTCCGGCCCGGCGATACCGTGCTCCGCCAGCCGGTCCGGCAGCATCCGGCGGGTGTCCGGTTCGACGAGGCGGTAGCCGTACGACTCGACCGGGTGGGAGAGCTTGCGCGCCTCCAGGACGTACGCCGGCGAGCGCTCCAGCTCACCGTCGACGGCGACCGGCCGCTGGACCAGCCGGACCGTCTCCCGGTAGGCGGTGGCATAGCGCAGCCGGTCGAAGAAGCGCTCCCCGCTGGCCGGGTAGTGGGCGGTGACCGGGTGCGGCACCTGGTCGAGGTTGATCCGCTGGATCACACCGGCCAGGCCGAGCGAGTGGTCACCGTGGAAGTGCGTGATGCAGATCCGGTTGAGGTCGTGCGCGGCGACCCCGGCCCGCAGCATCTGGCGCTGAGTGCCCTCGCCGGGGTCGAAGAGCAGCCCCTGACCGTCCCAGCGCAGCAGATAGCCGTTGTGGTTGCGGTGCCGGGTGGGGACCTGACTGGCGGTGCCGAGGATCACCAATTCACGTACGGACACGGTCAGTTATCCGGGCGGCCACTGGAGGCCACGGCCGCCGAGCACGTGCAGGTGGGCGTGGAAGACGGTCTGGCCCGCGCCTGCTCCGGTGTTGAAGACGACCCGGTAGCCCCGGTCCTCCACCTTCTCCTCGGCGGCGACCTCCCGGGACTCCCGCAGTATGTCGGCGACGATCTGCGGTTCGGCGGCGGCGAGGGCCGCGGCGTCCTGGTAGTGCACCTTGGGGATGATCAGGACATGGGTCGGCGCCTGGGGGTTGATGTCGCGGAAGGCGACAGTGGTCTCCGTCTCCCGGACGATGGTCGCCGGCACCTCCCTCGCCACGATCTTGCAGAACAGGCAGTCGGCCTGCGGTTCTCCCGCCACGGGTGGCTCCTCCCAGGTCATCCGTCCGGCGCACGGTGCGCACGGCCTCGGATGCTACCGGGCGGGCCGCACCGGAGCGTCCACCCGGCCCGCCCGCCGCGCGGCTGCGCCCGCCCGGGCCCGGCCCCGCGGCGGGCACGCCCACGGGTCGGCCGGGCACCGGGCCGCCGGATCATTAAGCTGGGCGGTGATCCCTTTCGCCCACAACCGGGAGTTCTGCACCATGGCAACCACGCGCACCGCCAAGACCCACTGGGAAGGCAACCTCCTGGAGGGCAAGGGCACCGTCGCCCTGGAGTCCTCCAAGGTCGGTACGTACGACGTGAACTGGCCCGCCCGCGCGGAGCAGCCCAACGGCGTCACCAGCCCCGAGGAACTGATCGCGGCGGCCCACTCCTCCTGCTACTCGATGGCCTTCTCGCACGGCCTGGCGGGCAAGGGATACACCGTCGAGGCCCTGGACACCCAGGCCGATGTCACCTTCCAGCCCGGTGAGGGCATCACCGGTATCGCACTGACCGTCAAGGCCCGCGTCCCCGGACTGTCCGAGGAGGACTTCCAGGCGGCGGCCCAGGACGCCAAGGCCAACTGCCCGGTGAGCCAGGCGCTGGCGGGCGTCAAGAACATCACGCTGGCGGCCGAGCTGATCTGACGGGGCGGCCGGCCGGGCCGGTCCTCCGTGTGTGAACGGCGGTGCGCCGGACGTCCCCTGAGGGCACGTCCGGCGCACCGTCGCGTTGTCAGTGGGCTGTGCCACGATCTTTGTGCTGCGGAAGGGCCCGGTGCCGTTCCGTGGACCTCCGCACGCCCGCCCCGCGAAGGGACTCCCGCACGTGACCCACCACCCCGCCACCCCGCTCCGTCTGGCCCTGCGGCTCGCCGCACCGGACACCGCCGATGCGCTCGCCGAGCGGCAGCGCCCGGAGCTGCTGACCGCGCTGGCCGACCGGTTCGGGCTGCCGGAGGAAATGGTGGAGACCCTGATCGGGCCGGGTGGCCAGGCGCTGCGTGCCGCGCTGGACGCCGATCCCGAGGCGTTCTTGCTACGGGCGGCGGAGACCGGCGATCCGGTGATCGCCCGCGCGGTGTGGCGGGCGCGCTACCGCATCGGAACGGGCCGGACCGGGCGGGCGAGGGACCTGCCGGATCTGCTGCCGGCGATTCTGCGCGCCGCCGACGTCACGGACCCGCGCTGGGTGGCCGAGGACGGCCTCGTCCCGCTGCTCCAGGAGGAGGCCACCAGCATTGAGCTGCTTCCCGCCCTGACCGGCCCGTTCCCCCAGCTGATCTCCTTCACCCTGGTCCAGCTGGCCCGGCTCCTCCCGCTGCCGGTCGCGGTCGACGCCTGCATAGCCATGGTGCAACTGGCGGGTGCGGAGGCGCTGCCGGCCTTCGCCGACGGTGTCGAGCGGATCGAGGACTTCGACCTCGGGCGGCCGGAGCTGCTGGATCTGATGCGGGCGGCCGCGGCCGACGATGACCCGGAGTCGTTCCTGAGGGAGCGGCGGCCGGCCGGCGAATGGACCGACCCCGCCGTGCTGCGGGCCCTGCTGAAGGTCCGTGAGGGCAGCCACCCGGGCCCCCGGCCCGCCGCCCTGGACTGGGAGCTGGTCCGCCGCGAGCACGCCCGGCTGCCCTTCGGGACCGAGCCGTCGCGCCGCCGCGGCGCGCGCGGCGACCACGGCCTGTTGCAGCTCAGCCGGTGGGAAGGCTGCCCGGAGGAGCTCGTCATGGAGTGCTTCCGCGCCAACCCCTGGACCACCTCGCGGGTCGCCGCCGAGCTGCCGTTCGAGGTGCTGGTGGGGCCCGAGGCGGCAGCGGGCAAGGTGCCCTTCGACGAGGTCCTCGGGCGTGGTCTCCGTACGGGCCGGCTGCCGGTGGACCGCGTACTGGCGGAAGTGACGCCGGCCGCGGAGGTGCTCGGCTCGCTGCCCTACGACCACGAGCCGACCCGTAAGACCCTCGCCGGACTGCTCGACCGACTGGGCACGGACCCGGTCAACTGGCTGACGTGCTACGCCCGGATGGGGCGGGCCCGGGGCAGCGTCGCCGAGCTCATCGACGACGCCGCCTCGGCCACCTCCCGCCAGAAGCGCAACACCAGCTGGCCGCGCCCCTTGGAGGCGGTGTTCCCGGCCACTCCCCCCGAGGCGTCCCGGGCCGCGTTCCTGCACCTGTTCCAGTGCGCCTCCGAAGAGGCCCAGATCGCCGTCGTCCCGCACTTCGACGCCCGGGCCGTGCAGCATCTCCTGGTGTACGGCGATCCGGCGCCGGCCGTCCGGGACGCGGTCATCGCCGCCCACGGGGTGGCAGCGCAGGCCGCGCAGGCCGCCACCACCGCCCTCTCCCCCGAGAAGCTGGCGTACCTCCTCGATCTCGACGAACCGCAGGTGGACGCCAACCTGTTCTTCCACTGCGGCATCGACCAGGAGGAACGGGTGCGGATGCTCGCCGGACGGCTGCGCGGCGGCGGTGTCCGCGCCGTCCCCGAGGAGTTGCTCGCCGTCCTGCGGGAGACCAACCTCGGCCACTACCGTCACTGGCTCATCGCCGGCCTGGACTCCGGTGACCTGGGTGTGGCGCGCACGCTCGTCGGGCGGCTGAAGCTGCGGATACCCGCGGCCCGGCTGCGGCTGCTGGTGGCCGTGTGGCAGCGCGGCGGCCCGGACGCGGTGCGCGAGATCCTGGCGATGGACCGGCTCCCGGTCACCCTCCGCCGGCAGACCGAGAAGCTGCTCGACGCCCCGGACGGCCTGGACCGGCTGCGCGCCCGCCTGGCCGCGGAGGAGGACCCGGAGAAGCTGCTGGTGTTCCTCAACAAGGCACCGGGCTACGACGGCAGCCAGCCGCACAAGCTCACCGGCGAGGGCATCCCGCTGCCCTGGCCCGAGCTGATCGCGGCGTACCGCTCCGGCAGGCTGACCCCCAGCGCCGCCCAAGACCTCGCGGAGCGCGCGGACTGCCCGCGCGAACTGCTGCTTGCCCTACTGCCGGACATCCCGGAGCTGGACCGCTACAGCACCGTGTGGCCCCAGCTCGCCCTCCGGCACGGCACGCTCACCCCGGAGGACCTCCTGACCCATGCCGCCCCCGCACGCCGGGCGCTGTCCCACCTCCGCCACGCGCTCAACTCCCGCGAGAAAAAGGCCGACCGGCAGGAACTGCGCACCCAGGCAACCGCACTGACCGCCGAGCAACTGGGCACCGACCCCGAAGCCTGGGCCGTCGCCCTCCAACTGCTCCCGACCTTCGCCGGCACCCTCCCGGAGCTGTGCGCGACAGCAGCCGCGATCACACACCCATCGGCCTGACCACCAGGCACCGAACCACCGACACCACCCCCCACCGGCCTTCTCCCCACCCCCAACGGGAGGGGACGGGCCGGAGCGGGTGGGTGTCCGGACGTAAAGCGAAGCAGTCCGGCACCCCACCCGCGGAGGCCCGTCACCGCACCCGACAGCCCCGCGCAGCGGCACGGCCCGCCGCAGGCGCCACGGCGAGCAACCCCCACGGCGGGACAGCCAAAAACGTGGGCCGAAAGCAAAGCGCAGCGCTCAGCTCCACCGCCCCGTACGCCCCAGCAGCAGCGCCGTGGCCGCCGTGCCGGCCGTCGAGGTGCGCAGCACGGTCTTCCCCAGCCGGTAGGGCTTGGCGCCGGCCTCGGCGAAGGTGGTGAGTTCCTCCGGGGAGACCCCGCCTTCCGGGCCGACGACGAGCACGATCCGGCCCTCGGCGGGGAGTTCGGCGGTGGCGAGCGGTGTGCTGCCCTCCTCGTGGAGGACGGCCGCGAAGTCGGCGTCGGCGAGCAGCGCGGCCACCTGCTTGGTCGTCAGCGGGTCGGCGACCTCGGGGAAGGTCAGCCGGCGCGACTGCTTACCGGCCTCCCGGGCAGTGGCGCGCCATTTGCCCAGCGCCTTGGCGGCCCGCTCGCCCTTCCACTGGGTGACACAACGCGCCGCCGGCCAGGGCACGATGGCGTCCACCCCGGTCTCGGTCATCGTCTCGACGGCCAGCTCCCCGCGGTCGCCCTTGGGCAGCGCCTGGACGACGGTGATCGTGGGGCGGGGCGGGTCCTCGGTGCGGAGTTCGGTGACCGCGACGGTGAGCCGGTCCTTGCCCTCGACGGCGGCGACCGTGCCGTGGGCGCCGGTGCCGTGACCGTCCGTCAGGACGACCTCCTCGCCGGTCCGCAGCCGGCGCACCGAGACCGCGTGCCGGCCCTCGGGCCCGTCCAGCGTCAGAGTGCCGCCGGCCCGTACGCCCGCGAGCGATTCGACGAGGAAGACCGGCGCGGTCATGAGGCGTTTCCGTTGGCGGTGCGCTGCAACGCGGCGCGTGCGGCGTCCAGTTCGGCCGCCAGCACCTCCACCAGCTGCCGGGCGGGCAGTTCCCGCGCCAGCCGGTGGCCCTGCCCGGCCCACAGGTTCATGCCCTGGGCGTCGCCCGCCTTGGCGGCGGCCTTGCGCACGGTGGAGGTGAGGTAGTGGACGGCCGGGTAGGCGGCCGGTGCGTACGGGCCGTGCTCGCGCAGGAAGCGGTTCACCAGCCCGCGGGCCGGCCGCCCGGAGAACGCCCGGGTCAACTCCGTATGCGTGAACAGGGGGTTGGTCAGCGCCTGCTTGTGCAGCGGGTTGGCGCCCGACTCGGGGGTGGCGAGGAAGGCGGTGCCCAGCTGCGCCATGGTCGCCCCGGCGGCCAGCACCGCCGCGATCTGCGACCCGCGCATCAGCCCGCCCGCGGCGATCATCGGAATCTGCACGGCCTCCCGGACCTGGCCGAGCGCCGCGAGCAGCCCCAGCCCCGCGCCGGTCCCGTCCGCGTGCGGATCGTCCCGGTGGGTGCCCTGGTGGCCGCCGGCCTCCACGCCCTGCACACACACCGCGTCCGCACCCGACCACTGCGCGGCCTGTGCCTCGGCGGCGGTGGTGACCGTGACGACGGTGTACGTACCGACCTTGGCGAACGCGTCGAGGACGGCACGCGAGGGGCAGCCGAAGGTGAAGGACACCACCGGCACCGGGTCCTCGCGCAGTATCGCGAGCTTGGCCTCGTAGCCGTCGTCGATGGGCCCGTCGGTGTCGCCGAGTTCGGTCTCGTACCAGGTGGCCTCGCCGGCGAGCTGTTCGCGGTAGACCTCGACGACGGAGCCGTCGGCCAGTGAGGGCTGCGGCATGAAGAGGTTGACGCCGAAGGGCCGGTCGGTCAGCGACCGCAGCTGTTTGATCTCCTGGTACATACCGTCGGCGGTTTTGTAGCCGGCGGCGAGGAAGCCGAGACCGCCGGCCTCGCAGACGGCGGCGGCGAGCTCGGGTCCGGAGCCGCCTCCCGCCATCGGGGCCTGCACGATCGGGTAGCGGCAGAGATCGGTCGGTGCGGTGGGCATGAGCACATCGTGTCACGCCCACCGCACCGCCCCGAACGGGGGCGGTGGCTGCCAAGCGGGCCCGGGGAACCTCCGCGGACCCCGGGCCGACCTGGGCTATCGCCCGTTGAACGCATCCTTCAGCCGCGAGAACAGACCCTGCTGCCCCGGCTGGAACTGCCCCGTGGGCCGCTCCTCACCGCGCAGCTTGGCCAGCCGCCGCAGCGCCTCCTCCTGCTCGGGGTCGAGCTTGGTGGGCGTCTGCACCTCGACATGGACGATGAGGTCGCCGCGGCCGCCGCCGCGCAGATGGGTCACCCCGCGCTGGTGCAGCGGGATCGACTGGCCGGACTGGGTACCGGGCCGGACATCGATCTCCTCGACCCCGTCCAGCGTCTCCAGCGGGCACTTCGTGCCCAGCGCCGCCGCTGTCATCGGGATGGTGACCGTGCAGTGCAGATCGTCGCCGCGCCGCTGGAAGACCGGGTGCGGCAGCTCGTGGATCTCCACGTAGAGATCACCGGCGGGGCCGCCGCCGGGGCCGACCTCGCCCTCGCCCGCGAGCTGGATGCGAGTGCCGTTGTCGACACCGGCGGGGATCTTGACGGTCAGGGTGCGACGGGAGCGGATCCGCCCGTCGCCCGCGCACTCGTGGCACGGCGTGGGGACGACCGTGCCGAAGCCCTGGCACTGCGGGCACGGCCGCGAGGTCATGACCTGGCCCAGGAACGACCGGGTGACCTGCGAGACCTCACCACGGCCGCGGCACATGTCACAGGTCTGCGCCGAGGTACCCGGCGCCGCGCCCTCGCCGCTGCACGTCGTACAGACGACGGCGGTGTCGACCTGGATGTCCTTGGTCGTGCCGAAGGCCGCTTCGGTCAGCTCGACATCGAGCCGGATCATGGCGTCCTGGCCGCGGCGGGTGCGCGAGCGCGGCCCGCGCTGCGACGCGGTGCCGAAGAACGCGTCCATGATGTCGGAGAAGTTGCCGAAGCCCGCGCCGAAGCCGCCCGCACCCTGGCCGCCGCCCGCCTGCGAGAGGGGATCCCCGCCGAGGTCGTAGACCTGCTTCTTCTGCGGGTCCGAGAGCACCTCGTAAGCGGCGTTGATCTCCTTGAACCGCTCCTGGGTCTTCGGATCCGGGTTCACGTCCGGGTGCAGCTCACGGGCCAGCCGACGGAAGGCCTTCTTGATCTGGTCCTGCGAGGCGTCGCGTCCGATACCGAGGACCGAGTAGTAATCCGTGGCCACTTACGACTCCGCGAGGATTTGTCCGACGTAACGTGCCACTGCGCGTACCGCTCCCATCGTTCCGGGGTAGTCCATGCGGGTCGGTCCGACCACGCCGAGTTTGGCGACTGCCTCGTCGCCCGAACCGTAGCCGACCGCGACGACCGATGTGGACGTCAGGCCTTCATGGGCATTCTCATGCCCGATACGTACGGTCATGCCCGAGTCCTTGGCCTCCCCGAGCAGCTTGAGCAGCACCACGTGCTCCTCCAGTGCCTCCAGCACCGGCCGGATGGTCAGTGGGAAATCGTGCCCGAAGCGCGTGAGATTAGCGGTGCCGCCGATCATCAGCCGCTCTTCGGTCTCCTCCACCAAAGTTTCCAGCAACACCGACAGCACTGTCGAGACCGTGCCTCGGTCGTCCTGCTCGAAGGACTCCGGGAGATCCTGCACCAACTGCGGCACATCCGCGAACCGGCGCCCCACGACCCGGCTGTTGAGCCGGGCCCGCAGATCCGCCAGCGAGGTCTCGCCGAACGGCGCCTGGCAGTCGATCAACCGCTGCTCGACCCGCCCGGTGTCCGTGATCAGCACCAGCATCAGCCGGGCCGGGGCCAGGGCCAGCAGCTCGACGTGCCGGACCGTGGACCGGGTCAGGGACGGGTACTGCACGACCGCGACCTGCCGGGTCAGCTGCGCCAGCAGCCGGACCGTGCGGCCCACCACGTCATCGAGATCGACGGCGCCGTCCAGGAAGTTCTGGATCGCCCGCCGCTCCGGGCTGGACAGCGGCTTCACACCGGCCAGCTTGTCGACGAACAGGCGGTAGCCCTTGTCGGTCGGGATGCGCCCGGCACTCGTGTGCGGCTGGGCGATGAAACCCTCGTCCTCCAGGGCGGCCATGTCGTTGCGGACGGTGGCCGGGGAGACGCCGAGCTGATGGCGTTCGGTCAGGGCCTTGGAGCCGACCGGCTCCTCCGTCCCGACATAGTCCTGGACGATGGCGCGCAGCACTTCGAGCCTGCGTTCACTGAGCATCCCGCGCACCTCCAGTCCGGCCGTCCGCCGTCTCGACTCTCCTGGCACTCACACGGGCCGAGTGCCAGACCTTGAGCCAGTGTACGGCCGAGTAGCACGGACACGGCAAGGGCGGCCGCACACAGCACCCGCCCGGTGACCGTGTTCGGTCGATCTGTCGGGCAACGCTATCGCGATGGCGCTAGCGTCTCGGTATGCACACGTCTTGGGAAGAGGCCGGTTGGGAACAGCTCGGTGACGGTGTCGCCAGACGCCGGATGCCGGGCTGGGACGAGACGATCGGCGTGATCGCGGGCACCACCGGCGTCATGATCGTCGACACCGGCGCGACCCTGCGCGACGGCGCGGATCTGCGGCGCGCGATCCGCGGGGTGCTGGGCCGGGACGTGACGCATATCGCGCTCACCCACCCGCATTTCGATCATGTGCTGGGCACCGCCGCGTTCGCGGGCGTCGAGGTCTTCGGCGCGGCCGGACTGGGCGAGCTGCTGCGCCGCGGCAAGGACGAGCTGCGGCACGACGCGGTACGGCACGGCGTCGACCGTGACGCGGCCGCCGAAGCCGCCGATCTGCTGGTCGCCCCGCACCACCACGTCCACGACCAGCTGACCGTCGAGCTCGGCGACCGGCAGGTGCTGCTCGCCAATGTCGGCCCCGGCCACACGGCGCACGATCTCGCGGTCCTGGTACCGGGCCGGGGCGGGTCCCCGGAGATCGTCTTCTGCGGCGATCTGGTCGAGGAGTCCGGCGAACCCCAGGCGGGCCCGGACGCGCTGCCGCAGCGGTGGCCCGGCGCACTGGACCGGCTGCTGGCCCTCGGCGGCGAGGACGCGCGGTATGTGCCCGGCCACGGCGCCGTGGTGGACGCCGGTTTCGTCCGCGCCCAGCGCGCCGCCCTCGCCGCCCGCTTCGGCGTCGCCCCCTCCTGACCCCCGCCCGCTCACCCACGGACAGGCCCCCATGCAGAGCAAGCGCTACAGCCCCGACCTCACCCCGCCCTGACTGCATCCCCCCGGGGGCGCCCCCCGGACCCCCGGCCGAAACACCGACCACCCGCAGAGAACAGGCCCCACTCGATGCAGAACAGGCACTACAGCCCCGACCTCACCCCGCCCTGGAAGAAGCAGCGGCCCGCGCCCGAGGTGCCCGCCGATCCCGATCTGGTCGTCGAGGAGGTCACCTCGGGCTTCTGCGGCGCGGTGATCCGCTGCGAGAAGACGGCGCAGGGCCCGACGGTCACCCTGGAGGACCGCTTCGGCAAGCACCGCGTGTTCCCCATGGAGCCGCGCGGCTTCCTCCTGGAGGGCAAGGTGGTCACGCTCGTACGCCCCCAGGGCGGGCCGGCCGCCACCGCTCCGGCGCGTACGGCGTCCGGGTCGCTGGCCGTCCCCGGCGCCCGCGCCCGGGTCGCCCGCGCCGGGCGCATCTATGTGGAGGGCCGGCACGACGCCGAGCTGGTGGAACGGGTGTGGGGCGACGACCTGCGCATCGAGGGCGTCGTCGTGGAGTACCTGGAGGGCGTCGACGACCTGCCCGCGATCGTCCGCGGCTTCTCCCCCGGCCCGGACGCCCGCCTCGGCGTCCTCGTCGACCATCTCGTACCCGGCTCGAAGGAGTCCCGGATCGCGGCCGAGGTGACCGGTGACCACGCGCTGGTGGTGGGCCACCCGTACATCGACATCTGGGAGGCCGTGAAACCGTCCTCGGTCGGCATCCCGGCCTGGCCGACCGTTCCGCACGGCCAGGACTGGAAGACGGGCGTCTGCCGGGCACTGGGCTGGCCGGAGAACACGGGCGCCGCCTGGCAGCGGATCCTCTCCTGCGTGCACTCCTACAAGGACCTGGAGCCGGCGCTGCTGGGGAGGGTGGAGGAGCTGATCGACTTCGTCACGGCCGGCGGTGACGTGTGACGGCAGGAAGCGTTCCGAACCGGGAGGTGTCCAGCTTGAGGCCGAGGGCGTCGACGCGGAGAGGAGCACCGAACGAGACGGTGCGCTGAACCTCGTAGTCGGCTTCCTCTCCCGCACCGGCCGGTTCCGACAGCAGTACACAGCGGGCGTCATACGGGTCGACGATCAGATACGCGGGGATTTCCCCTGCGGCGTAGATGGAGCGCTTCAGGCCGTGGTCGCGGTCGGCGCTGCGCAGGGAAACCACCTCGAGCAACAGCGTCACGTCCGAAGCGGGTACCAGCCATCCGGAACCCTCGCATCGTCCGCGCTCCATCACCACGAGGTCGGGCTGCGGCTTGCTGAGCTCCCCCGGGAACGACAGGTGCTGTGTCGCGAATCTGTGCCAGCGGTCGTGCGGAATCTGGTCCGTGACATCGCTGACGATCCGGTTGTGGACGATGTCCGTCCCTCCCGTCAGCAGAATTTCGCGGCGTAGTAACTCCGCCCTGAGGCCCTCCGGAGGCTCGAACTCCGCGAAGTACTCGTCAAGGGCTCGATCATGCATGCCGTCACCGCCCGTCCCTCCGTACCGGCTGAATCCTGTGACAGCACGCTAGGGACGGAGCGGTCCGGTGTGGCCGGGTCCTGCGCAGAGATCACTCCGTTGAGTGATCAGTCCACCAGATCCCGCACCACCGCGTCCGCCAGCAGCCGCCCCCGGAGGGTCAGCACGGCCCGGCCGGCCTCGTAGGGCGCGGGCTCCAGGAGGCCGTCGGCCAGCGCGCGCGCCGCCGCCCGCGCCCCGGCCGGGGCCAGGATGTCCAGCGGGCAGCCGTCCGCCAGCCGCAGTTCCAGGAGGATGCGTTCGACGCGGCGGTCCTCGTCGGAGAGGAGTTCCCGGCCGGCGCCCGGGGAGCGGCCCTCGCTGAGGGCCTGGGCGTAGGCGCCGGGGTGTTTGACGTTCCACCAGCGGACGCCGCCGACGTGGCTGTGGGCGCCGGGGCCGGCGCCCCACCAGTCGGCGCCGGTCCAGTAGAGCTCGTTGTGGCGGCAGCGGGCGGCGTCGGTGGTGGCCCAGTTGGAGACCTCGTACCAGGTGAAACCGGCCGCGGCGAGGCGTTCGTCGGTGATCAGGTAGCGGTCGGCGTGCACATCGTCGTCGGTCATCGGGACCTCGCCGCGGCGGATCCGGCGGGCCAGCTGGGTGCCCTCCTCGACGATCAGGGCGTAGGCGGAGACATGGTCGGGGCCGGCGCCGATCGCGGCGTCGAGGGAGGCGCGCCAGTCGTCGTCGGTCTCGCCCGGGGTGCCGTAGATCAGATCGAGGTTGACGTGGTCGAAGCCGGCGGCGCGGGCCTCGGCGACACAGGCCTCGGGGCGGCCGGGGGTGTGCGTACGGTCGAGGATCTTCAGGACGTGCTGCCGGGCGCTCTGCATGCCGAAGGAGACGCGGTTGAAGCCGCCCGCGCGCAGTTCGTCGAGGTAGCGGGGGTCGACGGACTCCGGGTTGGCCTCGGTGGTGATCTCCGCGCCGGGCGCGAGGCCGAATTCCTCGCGGATCGCGGCCAGCATCCGGGCGAGATCGGCGGCGGGCAGCAGGGTCGGGGTGCCGCCACCGACGAAGACCGTCTCGACCGGGCGGGGGTCGTCGCCCAGCACCTTGCGGGCCAGCCGGATCTCGTCCACGACGGTGTCGGCGTAGTTGTCCCGGGAGGCCAGGGCGCCGCCGGAGCCGCGCAGCTCGCTCGCGGTGTAGGTGTTGAAGTCGCAGTAGCCGCAGCGGGTCGCGCAGTACGGCACATGCAGATAGAAGCCGAGGGGGCGCCCGGCGGCCCCGGCCGCGGTATGACCGGGCAGCGCCCCGTCCTCGGGCATCGGCTCACCATCAGGCAGTGCGGAAGGCATGGGAACCATTGTCCGTCATCGCGGGGCGGTGCCGGTCCGGCGCCGTTGTGCCTCAGGACACCCCGGGTCCCGAGGCCTGGAGGACCAGCAGGGCCAGGTCGTCGTCGGGCGGGGTGGGGCCGAAGGCGTGGACGGTGCGGCGGATGTGGTCCGCGAGGGCGGTGGCGCCCAGGCCGGCGCCCGCGGCGAGGGCGGTGGCGAGGCCGTCCTCGTCGTCGAAGAGCCGCCGCCCCGAGCGCCGCTCGGTCACCCCGTCGGTGACGCACAGCAGCGTCTCCCCTGGGCAGAGGTCAAACGATTCGCTTACGTACGCCGCGTCCTCGACCACCCCCAGCAGCATCTGCGGCGCCGCGACCACCCGCACCCCGCCGTCCGTGCCCAGCACCAGCGGCAGCGGGTGGCCGGCGCTGGCGAGGGTGCAGCGGGCGCCGCCGGAGCCGCTGGGGTACGGGACGATCTCGCCGTAGAGCAGGGACAGGAAGCGGGCCTGTTCGCCCTCCTCGCGGATCTCGACCGGCGCCTCCGCCCCGGCGCCGGCCGCCGCCACCGCCGCCGCGACCGCCGCGACCGAGTCCGCGGCCTCCCGCGCCATGGTCTTGTTGAGCCGGTCGAGCACCGCCGCGACCCCGAAGCCGTCCCGGGCCAGCAGCCGCAGCACCGGCCGGGCCAGCCCGGTCACCGCGGCCGCCTCCGGGCCGCTGCCGCAGACATCGCCGAGCGCGAAGCACCAGCGGCCGTCCCCGGCGTCGAACAGGTCCCAGAAGTCGCCGCCCGCCCAGGCGCCCTCGCGCGGTTCGTAGACCACCGCCGACTCCACCCCGGGCACCCGCGCCCGCCCCCGGGGCAGCAGCCGGCGCTGAAGGACCTGACTGATGCGCTCCTGGCGGCTGTAGGCGCGGGCGGTGGCGACCGCGCGGGCGACCCGGCGGCACAGGTCCTCGATCAGCGCGACCACCTCGTCGGGGAAGTGCGGCAGCCCGCCCCGGCCGAGCAGCAGGGTGCCGAGCCGCCGGCCGCCGGCGACCAGGGGGCAGGCCAGCGCGGCGCCGCCGGGACCGTAGCCGCCCGGTTCGTACGGCCAGGGCCAGGGCACGACGCCCGGTGCGCTGCCGGACGCGCCGCCGCCCGGAAACTCCGGCGGCTGCTTCTCCAGCGCCGTGCGCAGCGCGTCGATCCGGCTCTCGCTGGTGTGCCAGACGCCGGCGAGCCGCTGCTCGTCACCGGCCTGGGCGATCCCCCGGCCGGGTGCGCCGCCGTCGCCGTCGTACAGCCACACCGCACACCACTCGGCGAGCCGGGGAACGATCAACTGAGCGGCGAGCGCGGCGACTTGATCGGCGTCGAGCTGACCGGAGAGCAGATCGGAGGCCTCGGCGAGGAAGGAGAGGGCGCCGTTGTCGACCCGGCCGCTGCCGGGTTCCGGCCGGGCGGCCCGGCGCGGGGCCGGGGCGAGGAGCTCGGCGGCCCGCAGCTCGCGCTGGAGCAGCTGGTTGTCGAGGGTGAACTCGGGCTCGGGCCGGCCCGTGGCCCCCAGGGGCAGCCGGAACCACACGGTCTTCATGGCCCGGCGGTAGGTGACACCCCAGGATTCGGCGACCGCGCTGATCAGCTGGAGCCCGTGTCCGCCGTTCTCGGACGCGGCACTCTCCGCACGGGCGCGGACCGGCTGGGTGGGGTGGTGGTCGGAGACCTCGATGACGATGCCGGGGCCAAAGGCGTCCTCGGTGCCGGCTCCGGGGGCGGCCGCCGCTTCGCGGTGCGGCGCCTCGTACGGCTCACGGTCGCGGCGCCGGTACGGCTCCGCGTTCCCGTCCCGCCCGGCCTCCGGGTACAGCCGGCAGCGCAGTTCGACGGTGGTGCCCGCATGCACGACGGCGTTCGTCACCAACTCGCTGACCAGCAGTACCGCTTCGTCGGCGAGCCGGTCGGTCAGGTTCTCCGCGCCGGTCAGCCGCCGGCCGGTCCAGTCGGCGAAGGTGGCCCGGACGAAGCGCCGGGCGGCGGCAGCGGCCTGCGGATCACCGGGCAGGCTGGTCCGGCGGGAACGGGCGGCGGGACCGTCGGCGGCCCCGGCCGCGGGTCCGCCGGGGAACCCGTCCGTCCTCGTCGCGCGCGCCGCCGTGACGTCGTCGTCCCGTGGAGACGAAGTTGTCGTCCTCATTGAGCAACTCCCGACCAGCTCCGCTACAGCGCCGGATGCGCCACCGACAGAGTGACAGAACGAGCGCAGCCATAAGCACTGAGTCACAGAAGTGGGTGGTCGCAGCCATCAATTCGGCTGACGTACCGCGGGAGTTGGCCGACGGGGGCGGAGTCGCGGGCACGGCGGCACGAGGCGGACCTACCGGCACAGCGGCACGGCACGGCGGTACGGGGCGGGGCCGACCGGCCCGTCCCGTACCGCAGTGCCCGTATCGCCGGACCCGTATCGCCGTGCCGTACGGCTACGCCTCGCGCGCCCCCGTGTACATGTCGTCGAGCAGGTCCTTGAACGTCCGCTCCACCACGGGCCGCTTGATCTTGAGGCTCGGGGTCACCTCGCCGTGCTCGATGTCCAGGTCACGCGGCAGCAGCCGGAACTTGCGGATCTGCTGCCAGCGCTGGAGCCCCTCGTTGACCCGCTCGACATAGCCGTCGATCAGCTCCCGGACCTGGTCGGTGGCGACGACCTCGGCGTAGCCCTTGCCGCCCAGGCCGTGCTCCGCCGCCCAGGTCAGGATGGTCGGCTCGTCGAGGGCGATCAGCGCGGTGCAGAAGTTCCGGTTGGCTCCGTGCACCAGCACATTGGAGACGAACGGACAGACCGCCTTGAACTGTCCCTCCACCTCGGCCGGCGCGATGTACTTGCCGCCCGAGGTCTTGATCAGGTCCTTCTTGCGGTCGGTGATCCGCAGATAGCCGTCCGGGGAGAGCTCGCCGATGTCGCCGGTGTGGAACCAGCCGTCCTCCTCCAGGACCTCGGCGGTCTTGTCCGGCAGGCCGTGGTAGCCCTGCATGATGCCGGGGCCGCGCAGCAGGATCTCGCCGTCCTCGGCGATCCGCACCTCGGTGCCGGGCAGCGGCTTGCCGACCGTGCCGGTGCGGTAGGCCTCGCCGGGGTTGACGAAGCTGGCGGCGCTGGACTCCGTCAGGCCGTAGCCCTCCAGGATGTGGATACCGGCGCCGGAGAAGAAGTAGCCGATCTCCGGCGAGAGCGCGGCCGATCCGGAGACCGCGGCGCGCAGCCGGCCGCCGAACGCCTCCCGCAGCTTGGTGTAGACGAGTGCGTCGGCGATCTTGTGCTTGGCGCCGAGCGCGAACGGTACCGAGGCGCTGCCGGTGCGGCGGAAGTTGTCCTGCGAGACCTTGGCGTACTCGCGGGCCACCTCGGCCGCCCATTGGAAGATCTTGTACTTGGCGCCGCCGCCCGCGCGGGCCTTTGCCGCGACCCCGTTGTAGACCTTCTCGAAGATCCGCGGCACGGCAGCCATGTACGTGGGCCGGACGACCGGCAGATTGTCGATGATCTTGTCGACCCGGCCGTCCACGGCGATCACCTGGCCGGTCGCGATCTGTCCGGCGGTGAGCACCTTGCCGAAGACATGCGCCAGCGGCAGCCAGAGGTACTGCACATCGTCCTCATGGACCAGCCCCGTCGACTGGATCGCGCGGGCCATGTACGACCAGCAGTCGTGCGGCAGCCGGACACCCTTGGGGCGGCCGGTGGTCCCGGAGGTGTAGATGAGCGTCGCCAGCTGGTCGGCCCGCAGCGCGGCCACCCGCTCCTTGACGCACTCCGGGTGCTCCTCCAGATAGGCGGTGCCGCGCTTCTCCAGCTCGGCGAGGGTGAGCACCCAGCCCTCCGGGTCGCCCTCGGCGGGCTCCGCGCCCGTCTCGTCGATGACGACGACATGCGCCAGCTCGGGCAGCTCCGCCCGCCGCTCGCGGGCCTTGGCGAGCTGTCCGGCGTCCTCCGCGATCAGCACCCGGCTGCCGGAGTCGGACAGGATGTACGCGGTCTCCTCGGCGTTGGTGCTGGGGTAGACCGTGGTGGTGGCGGCGCCGGAGCAGAGCACCCCGAGGTCGGCGAGGATCCATTCGACGCGGGTGTTCGAGGCCAGCGCCACCCGCTCCTCGGGATGTACGCCGAGTGCGATGAGTCCGGCGGCCACGGCGTAGACCCGCTCCGCGGCCTGGGCCCAGCTGATCGCCTTCCAGTCGTCCGGCCCCTGGCCGGAGGCCGGGGGGACGGGATGGCGATAGGCCTCGATGTCGGGCGTGGCCGCCACCCGCTCCAGGAAGAGGTGGGCCACCGAGGGCGGCCGGTTTTCGATCAGCGTGTGGGTGTCCGTCACGGCGTCCTCCGGGGCCCGCTTCGTTGCTGGTGACTCGCGAGTAACCTTTGAGCGTGATCAGACTAGAGCGCGATGCGCCGCCACGTAAGGGGCTGCGACCTACTGGTTCACGATGTGACCGGTGCGATAGCTGTACGTAGCACGCACAATGCCCCGATTGTGAGCCGCGCCGGTCATCACCACCAGATCACACCCGGCGGGCCGGAGCGCGCCACCCCTGGTGCCCTCCCGGGCATTCCTCCCGACTACGGCCGGAAAGCCGGCAGGGCGCCGGCCCGCCATGGGGACCGACGCCCTGCCGTCGCCGCCCAGCGGCGGCCGTCACCGGCTACGCGCTACTTCTTCGCCTTCGCGTCACCGTCGGAGTCCGAGGACAGCACCGCGATGAAGGCCTCCTGCGGGACCTCCACGCTGCCGACCATCTTCATCCGCTTCTTGCCTTCCTTCTGCTTCTCCAGCAGCTTCCGCTTACGGGAGATGTCACCGCCGTAGCACTTGGCGAGGACGTCCTTGCGAATGGCGCGGACCGTCTCACGGGCGATGACCCGGCTGCCGATGGCGGCCTGGATCGGCACCTCGAAGCTCTGCCGCGGGATCAGCTCCCGCAGCTTGGCGACCAGCCGCACGCCGTACGCGTACGCCTTGTCCTTGTGGCAGATCGCGGAGAAGGCGTCGACCTTGTCCCCGTGCAGCAGGATGTCGACCTTGACCAGGTCGGCGACCTGCTCGCCGGTGGGCTCGTAGTCCAGCGAGGCGTAGCCCCGGGTCTTGGACTTGAGCTGGTCGAAGAAGTCGAAGACGACCTCGGCGAGCGGCAGCGTGTAGCGGATCTCGACGCGGTCCTCGGAGAGGTAGTCCATGCCGAGGAGGTTGCCGCGGCGGTTCTGGCACAGCTCCATGATCGCGCCGATGAACTCGCTGGGCGCCAGGATCGTGGCCCGGACGACCGGCTCGTGCACCTTGTCGATCTTGCCCGTCGGGAACTCGCTCGGGTTGGTGACCTCGTGCTCGGCGCCGTCCTCCATGTCCACGCGGTAGACCACGTTCGGCGCGGTGGCGATCAGATCGAGGCCGAACTCGCGCTCCAGCCGCTCCCGGATGACCTCCAGGTGCAGCAGGCCCAGGAAGCCGACGCGGAAGCCGAAGCCCAGGGCCGCGGAGGTCTCCGGTTCGTAGACCAGCGCGGCGTCGTTGAGCTGGAGCTTGTCGAGCGCGTCGCGCAGCTCGGGGTAGTCGGAGCCGTCCAGCGGATACAGCCCCGAGAAGACCATCGGCTTGGGGTCCTTGTAGCCGCCCAGCGGCTCCTCGGCACCCTTGCTGAGCTGGGTGATCGTGTCACCCACCTTGGACTGCCGGACGTCCTTCACACCGGTGATCAGATAGCCGACCTCACCGACGGACAGCCCGTCGGCGGCCTTCATCTCCGGGGAGTTCGTACCGATCTCCAGCAGCTCGTGCGCCGCGCCGGTCGACATCATCCGGATGCGCTCGCGCTTGCTGAGCGTGCCGTCGACGACCTTCACATAGGTCACGACACCGCGGTAGGCGTCGTAGACCGAGTCGAAGATCATCGCGCGGGCGGGGGCGTCCTTGACGCCGACCGGAGGCGGCACCTCGCGGACGACCTTGTCCAGCAGCTCGGCCACGCCGACGCCGGTCTTGGCGGAGACCCGCAGCACGTCCTCCGGCTCGCAGCCGACCAGGTTGGCCAGCTCGGCGGCGAACTTCTCGGGCTGCGCGGCCGGCAGGTCGATCTTGTTGAGGACGGGGATGATCGTGAGCTCGTGCTCCATCGCCAGGTACAGGTTGGCGAGGGTCTGGGCCTCGATGCCCTGGGCGGCGTCGACGAGAAGGATGCAGCCCTCGCACGCGGCGAGCGACCGGGAGACCTCGTAGGTGAAGTCGACGTGGCCCGGGGTGTCGATCATGTTCAGGATGTGGGTCGTGCCACGTCCTTCTTCACCCTCGGACGGGTCCCAGGGCAGCCGGACCGCCTGGGACTTGATCGTGATGCCACGCTCGCGCTCGATGTCCATGCGGTCGAGGTACTGCGCGCGCATCTGCCGCTGGTCGACGACACCGGTGATCTGAAGCATCCGGTCGGCGAGCGTCGACTTGCCGTGATCGATGTGCGCGATGATGCAGAAGTTACGGAGGAGGGCCGGATCGGTACGGCTCGGCTCCGGCACGTTCGTAGGGGTCGCGGGCACGCAGGGTCCATTCAGTGAACGCGGGTAGGCGGGACTCGGGTATATGACGTCTCCCCCCATCGTCCCATGAGCGAGGGGCTCGGTCCGGTTTGGGCGGTGGTGGGGCGGCGGTCAGGCGGTGGGTGCGGTCCGGTTTGGGCCGCTGTAGAGCCTGCTGGTAGCCTGGTCCACTGCGCTTCGTGCCCTCTCTCGTACGAGGCGCAACTCGAAACTCCAACGAACCTGAAAAGGCTCTTTCGTGGCGAACATCAAGTCCCAGATGAAGCGGATCAAGACGAACGAGAAGGCTCGTCAGCGCAACAAGGCTGTCAAGTCCACTCTGAAGACCGCGATCCGTCGCACCCGCGAGGCCGTGGAGGCCGGTGACCTTCAGAAGGCCACCACCGCCCAGGCCGAGGCTGCCAAGAAGCTCGACAAGGCCGTCAGCAAGGGTGTCATCCACAAGAACGCCGCCGCCAACAAGAAGTCGGCGCTGGCGAAGAAGGTCGCGTCCCTCAAGGGCTGACCTTCCTCCGGAAGAAGATCTTCGGCCTGTTCAGCCCTGATCTTCGACCCACCGCAATACCAGAGCAGTAACCCTGCCGACAGGGACCCAGCGGCCCCTCTCTCCGCTCCCTGGCCGGTGCACCACCGCGCCGCACACGGCCTGCGTTCGCCACGCGGGTGCGGCGCACCCGGCTGACCCGGCGGTCACCACCGCCGACGAAGCCGCAACAGCTTGATACGAAGGCCCCGCCTCCCCCTTCCCCAGGGATGAGGCGGGGCCTTTTGTCGTGGGGGCACTGCACCGCCGGGCTTTTGTTGATCGTTTGCCGGGAGGCCGTTCGCGGGCGTGAGAGGTTTCCTTGGAGTGCCTTTCGGTCCCTTCCAGTTTTATTGCGAAACTCGCTGTGGGATTTGTTGTGGATGTGGTGGGTGCTGGGGCTTTTGCAGGGGCATCTGCTGCCGGGCTTCTCCTGAGCGAGTGGTATTTGTTACGGGGAATATGTCCAGGGGCCCTTGTTGCGGGCGTCGAGATTTCTTGGCGGAGGGTCGCTTCCACCCGGCAGATCGGGCTTGCCCGACGTCGAGGGAATTCACGGCGCCGAGCCGGGTTCGCTTTCGGCGGGGTCCGCTACGCTGCGCCCATGTCCATATCGGGGGATCAGAACAATCCTTACGGCCGGCCGCAGCCCCATCCCTACGGCCAGGGCCCGGCACCGCAGAATCCGGTGCCCGCACAGCAGAATCCCTACGTACAGCAGCCCCCACCACAGGGGCCGGCCGGCGGATACGGCTATCCGGCAGCAGGCACGCCCCTAGGGGCGCCCGGTCCTCCGAACACGGGCCGCGGTATGTCCGGCTGGCTCTGGGCGATCGGCGGGGCCGTCGCCACCTCCGCGGTCTGGGGCTCGCTGTTGTTCGCGACCGGCGGTTTCTCCTCCGAGCCCAGCCCCGATCTCGCGGGCTACGGCTACACCGGTGATCTGTGTGCGGACACCTTGATGACCCCGTTCGAGAACGCCGGCCTCAAGGCCAAGGCGAGCACCGGCACCGCCTCGAAGGACGCCAACCCTCAGCACAGCGGCGCACAACAGGCCTCGCTGGACATCATGTGGTGCAACACCTCGCTGGAAAAGAAGAACGCCGGTAGCTCCGACTACTCCTCTATCTGGCTCTCCAACACAGCCACCCTGCACAAGAAGGCCGACCCCGCGCCCGAATTCGCCGACAGCTACCGCTCGTACGAGAAGCAGGACGCCTCCACCGGCTACCGGGTCGAGGCCGTACCGGGCCTCGGCGAGGAGGCCTTTCTGGTGACCCGGAAGGACGACGGCAGCACAAGCTCCAGCTCGTATGTGATCCTCGGCGTCCGGGACGGCTGGATGACCTACCAGTCGACATGGTCGAACTACACGTCAAGCAGCAGCTCCACCAAGCAGCCGACCGCCGACGAGGTCGCAACGATGCTGAAGACCAGCGCCACGGAAACCCTCAAACGGCTCCAGAACTCGCGGTCCCGGTGAGGGGCTTGGGGCTCGGTGAGGGGGCGCGGTCCGGTGAGGAGGGCGCGGCTCGGTGGGGGGCTTGCGGTCTGGTGGGCAGCTCACCGTCCCGTAAGGGTTCGCTGTCCCGGTAGGGGGCGCAGGACTCGGTGAGGTGATCGCGGGCTCGGTGGGCAGCTCGCTGCACCCGGCCGCCGTCGCATCGCCCCCGGCACCCGGCCGCCATCACCTCACCGCGACCGGGCCGCCCGGGCGATCGTCACGACGGCCTTCTCCAGCGCGTACTCGGGATCGTCGCCGCCGCCCTTCACTCCGGCGTCGGCCGCCGCCACCGCACGGAGCGCCGTGGCCACACCGTCCGCCGACCAGCCGCGCATCTGCTGCCGGACCCGGTCGATCTTCCAGGGCGGCATACCCAGGTCGCGGGCGAGGTCGCCGGGGCGGGCGCCGCGAGGGGCGGAGGCGAGCTTGCCGATGGCGCGGACGCCCTGGGCCAGCGCGCTGGTGATCATGACGGGGGCGACGCCGGTGGCGATCGCCCAGCGCAGTGCCTCCAGCGCCTCGGCGGCCCGGCCCTCGACGGCGCGGTCCGCGACGGTGAAGCTCGAAGCCTCGGCGCGGCCGGTGTAGTAGCGCGCGACAACGGCGTCGTCGATCGTGCCCTCGACGTCGGCGGCCAGCTGCGAACAGGCCGATGCCAGCTCACGCAGATCGCTGCCGATCGCGTCCACCAGCGCCTGGCAGGCCTCCGGCGTCGCCGAACGCCCCGTCGCACGGAACTCGCTCCGCACGAAGGCCAGCCGGTCGGCCGGCTTGGTCATCTTGGGGCAGGCCACTTCCCGCGCCCCGGCCTTACGGGCGGCGTCCAGCAGGCCCTTCCCCTTGGCGCCGCCGGCATGCAGCAGCACCAGCGTGATCTCCTCGGCGGGCGAGCCGAGATACGCCTTGACGTCCTTGATGGTGTCCGCGGAAAGGTCCTGGGCAGCCCGCACCACCACGACCTTGCGCTCGGCGAAGAGCGAAGGGCTGGTCAGCTCGGCGAGGGTGCCGGGCTGTAGCTGATCGGGGGTGAGGTCGCGCACATCGGTGTCCGCATCGGCCGCCCGGGCGGCCGCCACCACCTGCTGCACCGCGCGGTCCAGCAGCAGGTCTTCCTGGCCCACCCCGATCGTGACGGGGGCAAGCGGGTCATCGTGAGCTGTCTTCCTGGCCATCGCTGTCCAGCATCCCACGTGCCACTGACAACCCGGCCCGGACGCACTCCGCCCCCCTGCCGGACCGGGCCGCCCTCCCCCTGTCGGACAATGGCCGGGTGAATGACGCAGCCCCCCGCCACCCCGATGTACGACCTGTGCGCCATGTATTGGTGCTGCCCGACCGCGACGCGGCCGAGGAGGTCGCCGAAGCCCTGACCGAACGTTTCGGTGTCGCCGAGGAGCCTCAGCTCGTACGGGACGCCCTGGCCGGTGAGGACGACGCCGAGGACGCCCAGTGGCTGGTGGTCGTCGAGGACCCGGAGGCCGCTCACGACCCAGCGCGGCTGCACGACCTCGCGGCGGAGTACGAGGGCTGGCGCGAGGCCGAGTAACGACAGGCCGCGCCCTCCCGACGGCCGGGCGACGGGCCGCTACGAGCGCCCCTGGGCTCCGGTCCCAGGCGGCGGCACCTCGCCCACCACGGGCTCCCGGTCCAGCACGATCCCGAAGTGCTCCCGGTAGGCGGCGAGGATCTCGTCAGCGGCAACCAGGCGCTCCTCGCGGGCGCCGTCCACCGCGGTGGTCACGAGCGTACGGCCGGAGAGCGTGATCCGACCGGTCTCCGTCAGCCGTGAGCACACCAGGGACCGGGTGAAGTGTGACGCGGGCGAGGTCCGGTTCCACCAGCAGCCGACCTCGAAGTCCGTGTACGCGCGCGGACGTTGCTCGATGCGGTACTGCGGCGAGCCGTCCCGCACCACATCGAGATCGCCGTCCGCCGTCTCCTCGATCCGGAACACACCGCCGGGATCGGTCTGCTCGGCACGGCTGTCCCAGCGCAGCGGAAAGTGGCTGTGCCGGCCGAAGCCGACGTCCGCGAGCCACGGCCCGTCGGGCGTCTGGACCCGCAGCGCAAGGTGGTCGTACGGGATCCCGACCTTCCCCTCGGCGCCGAACACACGCGCGGCCAACAGCTCGACCTCATACCCCAGCGCGGCCAGCAGCATGGCGAACGCACCGTTGAGCTCATAACAGAAGCCGCCCCGCCGGGCACCGACGATCTTGTCGAGCACCGGCTGCTCCGCGAGCACGATCTCCTCGCCGAGGTGGATGGAGAGGTTCTCGAAGGGGACGGTGCGCAGATGTCTGAGGTGCAGTGCCCGCAGCGCGTCGGCATCGGGGGAAGCGGGACGGTCGGCGCCGATCCGTTCCAGGTAGGCGTCGGTGGCAGCGGTGTCCATCAGGTGTGCGTCCTCTCCGCAGCGAACCAGCGGCGGGTCCGTTCCGCCGCCGAGGCGGGCGTACCGGCCATCACGTCGGCAAGGGTCTGTGCGGCCAGCTCACGCCGCCAGGCCAGCTCGGCCCTGCGCATCGCGGTGGCGATGCCACAGGGCCGGCCGAGCTCCCCGCCGGACGCCGCCGCGCCGGCCCCGCGCCGACGGATTTCGGTACACCGGAAGACATCGTCGGCGCCCTCGATCGCCGCAACGACGTCCATGAGGGTGATCCGCTCCGGCGACCGTGCCAACTGGAGCCCACCCCGCGCGCCGGGCGTGGAACTCAGAATCCCGGCCCGCACCAGCGCCTGAAGCCGCTTGTTCAGGTAGGCCGCGGGCAACTCGAAGGAAGCCGCCAGCCGAGCGGTGGACACGGGCCCGTCCCCTTCGAGCCAGGCCAGCGTCACACAACAGTGCAGGCCCCACTCGACGCCTTCACTCATCCTCATAATCTGGAGTCTACTGATCCTGGTTCTGAGTCCTCACTCCATTTCTCCGGCTGTCGCTGCGGTCGCTGCGGTCGCTGCGGTCGCTGTGACGATCGCCGGGCGGGCAGCGGCGGGGGCGGCGCGGGGCCGACCTCAGACGGCCTCTTGGGGGCGGCTCCGTGGGCGGCTGAGGTTGCGTATCAGGTGGCGTTGGGTCGTGGGACGGAGGCGGCGGCCCCTTGAACGACGCCTGCCTGCCCGATGGACGCCGGCCCGACCCACACCCGGGTGCGTACGGCCCCGGACTCTCGGGCCGCCGGCCAGGCGCATCGTGACCCGGTGGCCGGTGACCGTGGCGGACAGCCCGGCCGTGGTGCCGAGGATCGCGATGGCTCCGTCGGTGTCCGTACGCAGCACCCGGGCGCCCTGCGCGCGGAGTGCCGCAATGGTGCGGGGCGCCGGATGGCCGTACGGGTTGTCGGCACCACAGGAGATCAGCGCCAGGCGCGGCGCCAGCCGCTGCATCAACGGAGGGTCCTGATAGGCGGAGCCATGGTGTGCCACCTTCAGGACATCGACAGCGCCAAGCTGGGGGTGCGCCGCCAACATCCCTTGCTGCGCGGGTGGTTCGAGGTCGCCGAGCAGCAGAATGGTCAGCCCTCCCGTACGGACGAGCAGAGTGACGCTGGCGTCGTTGGGGCCGTCGAAGACGGTGGGGTTGGCGGGGGCGGCGGCGGGACCAGGAAGGGTGAGCGGGGCGGGTGGCCAGAGGACCTCCCAGGTCAGCGGGCCCAGGCGGCGGCGCTCACCCGGTGTGGCACGGACGATCGGCACCCGGGCCTCGGCGGCCGTACTGCGCACGAACTGCGCCTGTCCCGGAGGCTCTTGCAGGGTTGTGGTCTCGATCGCGCCGACCGAGCGCCCGCGGAGCGCGCCCGGGAGCCCGTCCACATGGTCGGCGTGGAAATGCGTCAGAACGAGCAGGGGGATGCGGCGGACGCCCAGGTCGGTCAGGCAGCGGTCGATGAGGTGGGGCTCGGGACCGGTGTCCACCACCAGCGCCGTACCGTCGCCGGCTGCCAGCACCAGGCCGTCGCCCTGCCCGACATCGCAGACCACGGCTCGCCAACCCGGTGGCGGCCAGCCGGTGAGGACCCGGGTGAACGGTGCGGGGCGCCACACCGCCAGGATCACCGCCAACGCGCAGAGCACGCAGAGCCATCGGCGGCGCAGCACCCGGCGGCCGAGCGGCACCAGGACCACCATGGCGGCCGCCAGCGCCAACCCACCGACCCAGCCGCCCGGCCAGGCGAACTCCGCCCCCGGCAGCGCCGCTCCCGTACGGGCGACACCGGCGATCCATTCGGCGGGCCAGCCCGCGCACCACGCCAGCGCCTGGGCGGCCGGCGGCACTATCGGAGCGACGGCCAGGGCCGCGAAGCCCAGAACCGTCGCGGGGCCCACGGCCAGTTCGGCCAGCAGATTGCAGGGCACAGCGACCAGACCCACCCGGGCCGCCAGCACGGCGACGACGGGCGCGCAGACCGCCTGGGCGGCGGCCGCGGCGGCGAGCACCTCGGCAAGACGGGGCGGCACCCGGCGCCGTTGCAGTGCGGCGCTCCAACGCGGCGCGAGCAGCAGCAGAGCGCCGGTCGCCAGGACAGAAAGCAGAAAGCCGTAACTGCGGGCGAGCCAGGGGTCGTAGAGCACCAGCAGCAGGACCGCGGCGGCGAGCGCGGGGAGCAGCGTACGACGACGGCCGGTCCCGATCGCCAGCAACGTGATCAGACCGCAGGCGGCGGCCCGCAGCACGCTCGGGTCCGGGCGGCACACCACAACGAAGACGAGGGCGAGCGCGCCGCCGATGACCGCCGTACCGCGCAGCGACAACCCCAGACGCGGCGCCAGCCCACGGCGCTCGGCGCGCGTCGCAAGATGCGGCGGGCCGATCAGCAGCGCGAGCACAATCGTCAGATTGCTGCCGGACACGGCGAGCAGATGCGTCAGGTCGGTGGCCCGGAACGCGTCATCCAGATCCGGCGGCACCCGCGAGGTGTCCCCCACCACCAGCCCCGGCAATAACGCCCGGGCATCGGCCCGCAACCCGTCGGTGGCCGCACGCAGCCCCGCACGGAGACTCCCCGCCAACCGCTGTAGCGCGTCCGGCGCACCCGCTTTGACCGGCGGCTCATCGGCCGTAACCCGCAGCACGGCGGCCACCTGATCGCCGGACAACAACGGCGGCGCAACACGCGCCATCACCCGGATCCGAGTCGACGGCAACAACTCCCGCCACTCCGACGCGATGCCCCGATGACCGCCGCTCCCTCCTCCCGGCTGCTGCACGACCACCAAGGCGGGCGTACGGACCGCGGTGACCTCGCCATTCGGCGCCGTGACGCGGACGGCATCGGCCGTGAAGACCAAGACCGGGGGCGTGCGTTGGGATCCGCGCACCTTGGGGCGGGTCAGCCGTGGATCGCCCGTCACCTCCAGCTCCACCGCGGCCCGCGCATACTGCTCCGCGAGGGCCGGGAGCGGCCCGCGCCGCAGGTCCGAGGCATGCAGCGCGGCGGACGCAGCCCCCGCCGCGGCGCACAGCAACACGGCAGCCAGGGCCACCAAGGCGCCGACCGACCGGACGCGGGGTGAGCGGCGCCGGGGCGACTCCGCTCCACGCCGGCCGGTGTCGGTCAGAGGAGCAACACCGGGCTGCTCCTCCACCCCTGATTCACGCTCGGCCCTGCACCGCACCACAGCCACCCGTAAGGCGAAGACCGCCAGCACCACGGCCACGCCACAGGCCACCGCCACTCCCCCGCCGGGGGCGCCCAGACCGATCGCCGCGGCCGCCCAGGCCGCCAGTGCAGGCGCGACAAGCCGCAGATCGGCTGGGCCCTCCTGACGTGGGTCCGAGGCACCGTGCGGCGAGGCTGCCGTGGCGTGCACGGTGGCGCGAGGACTGGTCATGGCACCACCAGGGGGCGCAGATCGGCGAAGCGGCGGTCTCCGATACCGGTCACCTGACGAAGCTGGTCCACCGAGGTGAACCCACCGTGCTGGGTGCGGAATTCGACGATGTGACGGGCCAGGACAGGGCCCACGCCCGGGAGGGAGTCGAGCTGCTGCTCGGTCGCCGTGCTGAGACTGACCGGACCGCCCGGGCCGGCCCCGGCACTCGGCGGCCCACTCCCCGACCCGCCGGCCCCCACTTCAGCGGAACCGGCACCGGCACCACCCCCGGGCCCAGCCCCGCCACCGGCTGCCCCGACCACGATCTGTTCCCCGTCGGTCAGCAGCCGCGCCCGGTTGAGCCCGCGGATGTTCGTCCCGCGCAGCACGCCACCCGCGGCCCGTAAGGCGTCCACCACCCGCGACCCCGGTGGCATCCGCTGAATTCCGGGATGCCGGACCTTGCCCGTGACATCGACGACCAGCTGACGCCCCGCATTGCCCGGCGGGCCGTTCGCCACCGCGGTGGCGGACGATGACGCTGACGGCAGCGACGGCGTTCGCGCGTCGGGGCCGGGCGCCCCTCCGGCCCGTTCCACCGCCGGGGCCCGTACCGGCTCGGGGTGCCCCACCCAGAAGTGCTGCACGGCGAACCCCACAGCCACCACGAGCACCAGGACCAGGGCAGTGAGCGCTTTCGGGTCGGTGCCACACCGCAACTGCACCCAAAGCGGGAGCCGTTCGCGTACGGCAGACCACGCCCGCTCCCCCCGGCGTGCGCGTGGAGGATCATGCCCAGGAGGCGGCGGGCCGGCCTCGGCAGCGCTCCCTGCGTCACCGAAGATCGCCGCAACCCGGGCCCGCACCCTCTCGCGCTCCCACTCCCGCCGCTCCGCCCCGCCGGATGGAGCCGCCATCCCATCCGGCGGGTCCGAGAAATCCTGCGCAGGTGAAGCCGGCGAGGAGGCGGAGGGAGCCGACGCCCCCGAAGAGCCGGCGGGAACGGATGGGACGGAAGAGGCCGAAGAGGCCGAAGGGGGCAAAGAAGCCGAAGAGCCAAGAGGAGCCGAGGGAACCGAAGGAGCCAAACGCCCCGCCGCCCCCGATAACGCCTCCGACACCCCCACCGACTCCGGCTCCGTCGTCGGCACCGACTCCGGCCCCTCCGACGGCACCGCCCCCGAGCCCGAAGCGGAAACCGAAGCCGAAGCCGCCCCCAGCCCCAAGCCCCCCGACGAGACCGGAAGCCCCCATGACACAGATCGAGACAAGTTCATACCGACCGACGCTAAGCACCCCGCGCAGATCTCGCTGAGCAGCCTCAATTCCGGTGGATGGCACCCCAGTTGTGGATAACTCCATCACCCACAGGGCACCCCGCCGCCCCTCTCACCGCGGCGAAACCACAACCCCCAACAGCCCGGGGCCCGTATGCGCGCCGATCACCGCGCCCACCTCGCTCACATGCAGCTCATTGAGCCCCGTAACCCGCTCCCGGAGCCGCTGGGCCAGGGCCTCCGCACGCTCCGCCGCGGCAAGATGGTGGACCGCGATATCGACCTGGCCCTCGCCCGCCCGCTCCGCGGCGATCTCCTCCAGCCGCGCGATGGCCTTGGACGCCGTACGGACCTTCTCCAGCAGCTCGATCCGTCCGTCGGCCAGTTGCAGGAGCGGTTTGACGGCGAGCGCGGAGCCGAGCAGCGCCTGGGCCGCGCCGATCCGGCCGCCGCGGCGCAGATAGTCGAGGGTGTCGACGTAGAAGTAGGCGGAGGTCCCCGCTGCGCGCTTCTCCGCGGCGGCGACCGCATCGTCCGCGTCCCCGCCGGCCTCCGCCGTCTCCGCGGCCGCGAGGGCGCAGAACCCGAGGGCCATCGCGACCATCCCGGTGTCCACGACACGTACGGGCACCGGAGCTTCCTTGGCCGCCTGCACCGCGGCGTCGTAGGTGCCGGAGAATTCCGAGGAGAGGTGGAGCGAGACGATGCCGCTCGCGCCGGTCGCCGCGACCTTGCGATAGGTCTCCGCGAACGTCGCGGGGCCGGGCCGGGAAGTCGTCACGGACCGGCGCTTCTGAAGCGCCTGGGCGAGGGATCTCGCGGAGATTTCGGTGCCCTCTTCCAGGGCCTGGTCCCCCAGGACGACGGTCAGTGGCACGGCCGTGATGCGGTGACGCTCGATAGCCGCCCGCGGCAAGTAGGCCGTGGAATCGGTGACGATCGCGACATGGCGGGACATGACAGGGAGGTTATCCGGGGATCCGGACGCCGCACAGTGCGGGCCCCTCCCCAAGATCCTCCAGGTTTACCCAAGGCTCTGCCAAGAGCCCACCGAAAGGCCCCGCCGAGGCCCTGGTTCCCGGGGAAGACCGCGTCAACACCCCCGGCATGCCCCGCATCCTCGACGGCCACCAGGAACAGAAGCCAGGTGAGGCTCGGTGAGGCCGGAGCCGCCGGCCCCTTCACCGTCGTCTTCCTCTCCCCCCGGGGCCCCGCCCCGCCCCCACCCCCTCGCCCCTCCTCCTGCCGCTACGTCCTCATGTGGTCGTGTCCTCCGTCCGCGGGGCCTTCTGCCACGGGTAGGACGGCTGGGTGCGGGGGTCCCGTGCGGTGATCGCCGGCGGGTCCTCGGGGGTCGGGCCCCAGGAGCGGGCGGCGGCGTCCGACGGGCCGGGGGTGGCACCGGTCCGTGCGGGCCCGTCCGTCGGCTGCCCTTGCCCGGGGCTCTTCGTCGCTCCCGGTCCCGCGCTCTCCGGACGGCCCGCTACGGGGTCCCGCAGCGGATCCATGGCGTCCTCGACCCGGGTCCAGTGCCGCAGCGCCCCGGACTCCACATCGATCTGGTCGCTGAGCGAGGCCAGATCGTCGTCCGCGAACTTGCGGGCGCGGTCGCGCGCGGCCCAGCGCAGCGACTCCGCGGAGTGCGTGATCCGCTCCAGGCGCTCCCGGAGGTCCGGGAGGCGGACGCCGATGGTGGCCCGGTCGGGCTCGCGTTCCAGCCGCTTGAGTTCGTCGTCCAGCTCATGGCCATGGGCGCTGAGACGCTCGAAGAGCCCGATCGCCTCGCTGAGGGAGGCGTCGTCCGGCGAGCCCCCGTACAGCACCTCCTGGGTGGCGCGCATGGAGGTGCGCAGCGAGAGCCGCAGCTGCGCCAGTTCGCCGACCACGCCGGGCTGGGCGAGCTGGCGGGCCCGGAGGGTGGTGTCCTCGACGGTTCTGCGGGCGTGGGCGACCGTGCGGTCCACTCCGCGCTTGGCTGCCTTGACCGCCTTGACCGTCACGAAGACCCCGGCCAGAACGAACAGCACGAAGAGCAGTCCGACGATGGCGACGGCGGCTTCCATGGGCTCTCCCCAGACGTGTCGGCGGCGCCGGATTCCGGCCCGCGCCCTGTACCTCCACGGTAAACGGATCGGGCAGGTCGCGGGTTCCGGAAGAACCCCCAACCTGCCCGTAGGGGAAACCACCCATGGCGCTCACGGAGCACCGGCAGGGCGGAGCGAAGCGGTCCCGCGACCGGCCCGGTGAGCCTCAGCGGCGGTCCCGAAGAGCCGCTGCCGGGCGCCCGGGGTTGGCCCCGGGCGCCCGCCGACGGCTACGCCGGAACGATGTTCACCAGCTTCGGCGCCCGGACGATGACCTTCCGGATGCCCGCGCCGTCCAGCGCCGCGACCACGGCCGGCTCGGCCAGGGCCGTCGCCTCCAGGTCGGCGTCGGAGATCGACGGGGCGACCTCCAGCCGCGCCTTGACCTTGCCCTTGATCTGCACGACGCAGGTCACGGTCTCGTCCACGACGTACGCCGGGTCGGCCACCGGGAAGTCCGCGTGCACCACGGAGTCGGTGTGGCCCAGCTTGCGCCACAGCTCCTCGGCGATGTGCGGCGCGAGCGGGGCGATCAGCAGCACCAGCTGCTCCGCGACCGTGCGCGGGACGGGGGTGCCCGCCTTGGTCAGGTGGTTGTTCAGCTCGGTCACCTTGGCGATGGCGGTGTTGAAGCGCAGGTTCGCCATGTCCTGGCTGACACCGTCGATCGCCTTGTGCAGGGCGCGCAGGGTGGCCTCGTCCGGCTCGCCGTCGACGACGGTGACCTCGCCGGTCGCCTCGTCGACGACATTGCGCCACAGGCGCTGGAGCAGGCGGTACTGGCCGACGACGGCCCGGGTGTCCCACGGGCGCGACACGTCCAGCGGGCCCATCGCCATCTCGTACAGGCGCAGGGTGTCCGCGCCGTACTCGGCGCAGATCTCGTCGGGAGTGACGGCGTTCTTCAGGGACTTGCCCATCTTGCCCAGGACGCGGCTGACCTTCTCGCCCTGGTAGTAGTAGCCGCCGTCCCGCTCCTCGACCTCGGCGGCCGGGACGGCGATGCCGCGGCTGTCCCGGTAGACGAAGGCCTGGATCATGCCCTGGTTGTACAGCTTGTGGAACGGCTCGGAGGACGAGACATGGCCCAGGTCGTGCAGCACCTGGGACCAGAAGCGGGCGTACAGCAGGTGCAGTACGGCGTGCTCCGCGCCGCCCACGTACAGGTCGACGCCGCCGGCCGGCTGCCCGTCGCGCGGACCCATCCAGTACTGCTCGATCTCCGGGTCGACCAGCGCGTCGCTGTTGTGGGGGTCCAGGTAGCGCATCTCGTACCAGCACGAACCCGCCCAGTTGGGCATGGTGTTGGTCTCGCGGCGGTAGCGCTTGATGCCGTCGCCCAGGTCCAGGTCGACGTTGACCCAGTCCTCGTTGCGGGACAGCGGGGTCTCCGGCTGGGTGTCGGCGTCGTCCGGGTCGAAGGTCCGCGGGGAGTAGTCCTCGACCTCGGGCAGCTCCAGCGGCAGCATCGACTCGGGCAGGGCGTGGGCCACGCCGTCCTCGTCGTAGACGATCGGGAACGGCTCGCCCCAGTAGCGCTGCCGGCTGAACAGCCAGTCGCGCAGCCGGAAGTTGACGGTGCCCTCGCCGATGCCCTGGTCGGCCAGCCACTCGGTGATCTTCGCCTTGGCTTCCGTGACGCCCAGGCCGTCCAGCGAGATGTCCGCGCCGGACGAGTTCACGATCTTGGCGTCGTACGAGGCGAAGGCGTCGTCCCAGGTCGAGGGGTCGGTGCCGCGGTCGTCCGACGGCTCGACGACACAGCGCATCGGCAGTTCGAAGGCGCGCGCGAAGGCGAAGTCGCGGGTGTCGTGGGCGGGGACGGCCATGATCGCGCCGGTGCCGTAGCCCATCAGGACGTAGTCGGCGATGAAGACCGGGACCTGCTCGCCGCTGACCGGGTTGGTCGCGAAGGCGCCGGTGAAGACGCCGGTCTTGTCCTTGGCCTCGGCCTGCCGCTCGACGTCCGACTTGGAGGCGGCCTGCTTGCGGTAGGCGGCGACGGCGTCGCCGGGGGTGGCGTGGCCGCCGGTCCACACGTCGTGGGTGCCCTCGGGCCAGGCGTCCGGGACGATCGAGCCCGTGCCGCTGCCGTTGTCGGCGCCGGCGACCAGCGGGTGCTCGGGCGCCAGCACCATGTACGTCGCGCCGAACAGGGTGTCCTGGCGGGTGGTGAAGACGGTGATCTTGTCGTCGCCCACCGGGAAGTCGACCCGGGCGCCCTCGGAGCGGCCGATCCAGTTGCGCTGCTGGAGCTTGATGGCCTCCGGCCAGTCCAGCGCGTCCAGGCCGTTCAGCAGCCGGTCGGCGTAGGCGGTGATGCGCATGTTCCACTGGCGCAGCTTGGCCTTGAAGACCGGGTAGTTACCGCGCTCGGAGCGGCCGTCGGCGGTGACCTCCTCGTTGGCCAGCACCGTGCCCAGGCCGGGACACCAGTTGACCGGTGCGTCCGAGGCGTACGCCAGGCGGTACTCGCCCAGGATGTTGGCCCGCTCCAGGGGGCTCAGCCCGCTCCAGGCCCGGCCGTCGGGGGTCGGGCGGTCACCGGCCTCGAACTGGGCGACCAGGGTGTCGATCGGGCGGGCGGCGTCCGCCTCCGGGTCGTACCAGGAGTTGAAGACCTGGAGGAAGATCCACTGGGTCCACTTGTAGTACGCCGGGTCGATCGTCTCGATCGAGCGGCGCCCGTCGTGGCCCAGGCCCAGGCGGCGCAGCTGGCGCCGCATGTTCACGATGTTGGCCTCGGTGGAGACCCGCGGGTGGGTGCCGGTCTGCACCGCGTACTGCTCGGCGGGCAGGCCGAAGGCGTCGAAGCCCAGGGTGTGCAGGACGTTGTGGCCCGTCATGCGCTGGTGGCGGGCGTAGACGTCGGTGGCGATGAAGCCCAGCGGGTGCCCGACGTGCAGGCCGGCGCCCGACGGGTAGGGGAACATGTCCATGATGAACTTCTTGGGGCGGGCCACCGACCCGGCGTCGCCGGCCAGGTCGCCCTTGGGGTTCGGGGCCTCGTACGTCCCCTCCGCCTCCCAGAATTCCTGCCAGCGTGCCTCGATGTCGGCGGCCAGCGCAGCCGTGTAGCGGTGCGGCGCCGTCGTCTCGGTGGGGGCACCTCCCGCGCTTTCGGCAGCGGGGGAGTTGGTCGTCTCGCTCATCGTCCTCAAAGCTCCATCGATCGTCTCTGCCAGCGGAAACGCGCCAGATCCCCGGCACGCCGGAAACAAAAAGACCCCTCGCACAGGAGGGGAAGCCGCGCCGATTCCGACGGGTTCTGTCATCCGTCGGTACTGATCAGCGCGGCCCGCTAAGCAGAAGGCGTACGGCACGCATGGCGTCAGGGTACCGCAGGGCGTACGGGGCCCGCGCTGGGATCGCCCCCATGCGGGCCCCGCCCCCGGTTATCCGTCCTCCTGCCGCCGCGTCACCGGGGCACGGCCGGTGCGGGGAGGCGAGGCCGCGCCCTGGTGTCAGGGGCGGTAGGAGCCCACATAGCCGGCGCCCGGCGTGCCGACGCCGGTGACGTCGTCGTAGCCGACGACCGCGCGCAGGGAGCTGTCCTTGCCCAGGCTGCGCAGCGAGGTCGTGGTGCCCTTGCTCGGGTCGGTGCCGTTGACGTAGTCGACCCGGACGACCGCCAGGTCACGGCCGGCACCCAGGGGGTGATCGGTGACGTCGTGGTAGGCGGCGGTGCCGTAGCGCTGGTAGATGCCGGGGTTGGCGAAGCCGATGGCGACGCCGTGCCGGGCCTGCTGGGCGAGCGCCTGGACGCCGGCGATCACCGGGGCGGCCAGTGAGGTGCCGCCGATGCGGTACTCGTCATAGCCGAGCTTGCCGTCCGGCAGGGTCTGGGTCTGGCCGACCAGGAAGCCGGTGTTGGGGTCGGCGACCGCGGCGATGTCCGGAACGGTGCGCATCGCGCCGCCGCCGTTCGCCTTCGCGAGCCCGTCCGGGACGACTCCGCGCTGGTAGAAGGGCTGCGCGACGGTCTTGCTGGTGCCGCCGCCGGCGCCGCCGTTGAAGGCGCCGGGGAAGCCGGTCCAGTCGTGGCCGTCCTGGGAGAGCACCGCCTTCCGGGTGCCCCAGCCGGTCTCCCACTGGTACGCGTCGTGCTTGCCGACGGCCAGAGAGGTGCCGCCGACGGCGGTCACCCAGGCGGAGTTCGCCGGGGTGTCGACCTGCTTGGTGCCGGTGTTGTCGACCTCGTCACCGTTGTCGCCGGAGGAGAAGTAGAAGCCGATGCCCTGCACCGCGCCCTGCTGGAAGAGCTGGTCGTAGGCGGCGGCCACGTCCGGGGTCTCGTTCGCCTCGATGTCGCCCCAGGAGTTGGAGACGATGTCGGCGAGGTGCCCGTCGACGATCTTGCCGAGCGAGTCGAGCAGATCGTCGTCCATACAGGAGGCGCCGCCGACGTAGACGATGTCGGAGTCGGGGGCGACGGCGTGCACGGCCTCGACGTCGAGGGTCTCCTCGCCGTACCAGCCGGCCGCGCCGCACTCCTCGATGTGCGTGTAGTTCTCGGGCAGCACCTGGGAGAGCTGGCCCCGGCGGTAGCGGGGGTCGCCGTTGCGGGCGGCGTAGGTGTCCGCGTCCTTGGCGATGGTCGGCGAGGCGTACGCGTCGGTGATCGCGACGGTGACGTTCTTGCCGGTCCACTTCTTCGCCCCGTAGGCGGCGCGGAGCTGCTTCCCGGTGTAGCCCTTGATCGCGTACGGGGCCTTGCTCCCGTAGGCGGACGGCAGCTTCTTGTCGGTCCTGGAGCCGTAGTACGAGGAGAACGGGCCGGAGTTACGGAAGACGCCTTCCGGTGGCGGCAGTTCGGCGGAGTGGTGCTTGACCAGCCGCGGCGCGTTGTCCAGGCCGGTGACCGTCAGCACCGCGTCGGCCAGCGCGGCGGGCGCGGAGGCGGTGGACGACGGGGCGTGGTAAGTGTGCCCGCTCTTGCGGTAATTGTGCAGGTCGACGGCGAAGGCGCGCTCGGCGGCGGCCGCGTCGCCCTTGACCGTCAGATAGCGGTTGGTGGTGCCGGTGACCGTCAGACCAGACTTCTTCAGCCAGCCGGTCACCTTGGCTATCTGGTCGTGCGTGGCGCCGTAGCGGGCGCGCACCTGGGCGGGGCTCAGATATTTCCCGTACGCGGCGGAGTGCGGGTCGGACACGGCCCTCGCGCGGTCCGCGAGCCCCTTGGCGTCGCGGCCGGCCAGGTAGACGCGGGCGGTGACGGCCGCGGTAGCGGAGGTGGCGCCCTGGTCGGCCTGCCGAGTGGCCCACAGCGGCTTGGTGCCCGGCAGCGCGTGCCGGCCGCCGTCGTGGCCCGCTGCGTCGGCGGCGGGCGCGCCCAGCGCGAGCGCACCGGCGACCAGCGGCAGCGTCGCTGCCCAGGCCAGACCGGCGCGGGCGCGCGGTGATCTGGTGCGGCTTGATCTCATGGAACCCCCTGTGTGGCGATGTGGTGCGCCGCGGGGTGCCGCGCTGCGCCGGTGTGCCGGTGTGCGGCACCGCACGAGCGGTGAAGGCGTGAGAGGTGAGGCTCACGCGATGCGCCACTCTTTCGGTGAACCGTTCATGTCAGGGGCATGCGATCACCAAGATGAGCCCAAGGAAAGACAAGGACTGGTCAGGAATGAACACGGCGTGAACGGTCAACTCGCCCTGGCGAACGCGTCACTGACCGGATCTCAGCACAACCCCGGGAGAACTCCCGCCGGTTGCGCCCCTGGGGCGCCCGGTACGCAGACACACGACGAAGCAGGCCATCCATATCGGATGACCTGCTTCGTTCACTGTGGAGCTAAGGAGAATTGAACTCCTGACCTCCTGCATGCCATGCAGGCGCTCTACCAACTGAGCTATAGCCCCGTATTCTGTTTCCGCCCGGTTCCCCGCTGCGGCATCGCCTACATTACACGGACCTCCCCGGCTTTCGCCAAATCGTTCTGCCCGGGGCTCTTCGGCGCCACGCGCGGTACTGTCGGCGATCTGTGTCCGATTCGTCCTGGGGAGCCGTACGCCGTGACCGCGCTGGAGCTGGAGCAGTCCACCGACGCCGGCGGCGCCCAGCCCGGCAAGGGCCTCATCCGCCGGCACCCGACCCTCGCGGCGGCCCTCGGCTGCCTGGTCTCCTTCGCCGTCTTCTGGACCGTGCAGCGCCTGCTGCACGTGACGATGATCGACCTGATGGTCTACCGCGCCGAGGGCTTCACCGTCCGCAACGGCGAGTCCCTCTACGACATGGTGGCGACCTCGGCGCATCTGCCCAACACCTACCCGCCCTTCGCGGCCCTGCTGTTCACCCCGCTCACCCTGCTCGGGGTCCCGGCGATGCGGACCGTCGCCACCGCCGGCAACCTGCTGCTGCTCGTCGGCGTCGTCCACCTCTCGCTGCGGCTGGCCGGCCGGCCCCGGCGGCTCCCCCGGCCCGCCGCGGCGTTCGCGCTCTCCGCGCTGCTGGTGTGGTGCGAGCCGGTCTGGACGACGCTGCGCTACGGCCAGATCAATCTGCTGATCGCGGTGCTGGTGCTGTGGGACCTGACCCGCGCGGACACCCGGCGGCTCGCGGGTATCGGCATCGGCGTCGCGGCCGGCCTCAAACTGACCCCGGCGCTGTTCGCGGTGTTTCTCGCGCTGGCCGGCCTGGTCCGTGCCGGGCAGCTGCTGCGGTCCGGCGCGCGGGTCCGCGCAGCCTGGAACCCCTGGCTGCGGCAGGCCGCCGTCGCCACCGCCACCTTCCTGGCCACCGCGCTCCTGTCCGCGCTCGCGCTGCCACGCGACTCGTACCGCTTCTGGACCGAGATCGTGTACGCCACCGACCGGGTCGGTGAAGTGGAGATCACCGCGAACCAGTCGCTGCGCGGCGCCCTCGCCCGGCTGCTGCACACCCACGACCCGGGCACCGCCTGGTTCGTGGTCGCCGGTCTGACCGGGGCCCTCGGCCTGGCACTGGCGGTCGCCTCGCTGCTGCGCGGGCGGCGCGCCTGGGCGGCCGTCGCCTGCGCGGCCACCGCGCTCCTGGTCAGCCCGATCTCCTGGTCCCACCACTGGGTGTGGTGCGTACCGATCCTGATCCTGGCCGGCTCCGAGGCATTGCGCCGGAGGGGCACCGCGGCCCGCCGCTGGTGGACGGTGACCGGTGCGCTGGGGCTGCTCTTCTGCTCGTTCGCGCTGTGGTGGGTACCGCACCGCTGGCACCGCCACGAGGAACTGCACCAGAACGGCGTGCAGATGCTGCTCTCCGGCAGCTATCCGCTCGCCGGTCTCGCGCTGCTGGCATTGACCGCGACCCGGCTGTGGCGACTCAGGGGGCGGGTGGGACAGGGCGACGCAGGCCCATCGGCCGGCGCCGGTGGCGGACGCTGAACCGTGCGCCCGCACTGCGGAATTGCGCGGTGACCGTCTCATGTCCGCCACAACGTCCCCGCCGCCGACGCCAGTTCCGTCCGACCGAAAGGGTCCGAAAGCGTCCGGAACTGCCCGGGGCTGTCCTGAGCTGCCTGAGACGGCGTCAAGGAGGGGGCGTGCTGCACCAGTGGCCCCTTGGGGGCGGCGGCCAGCTCAGGCCGTGGCGAACGAGTAGAAGCGCTTCAGCGTGCAGTGCTCGTCCAGCAGCCGCCCGTAGATCGGCTCCCCGTCGAGCTCCCGGTAGGTCTCGATCGGGTCGCCTTTTATGACCAGGGCGCGGGCGCATTCCTCGCACCAGTACTGGTAGTCCGTGTTGACGGGTTCCATGTCCCGGACGATCGGCGTACCGCTGCCGCACCAGTCACATTTCCTGCTGTGCGCGCCCATCCATCAGCTCCAACTGTGGCCGCAGGCCGTACAAACGAAGGAAACGCCCCCGTTGTCGCCCAGCACCTGTGCGACATGGGAGGAGCCGCACGAGGGGCACTGAAGAGCGGTGCCGTCGCCGTTGCGCACGGAGGCGGGACCGTCGACGGGGCAGGTGAAACGGAGCGCGTATTCCGGCAGCCAGTCATAGCCCTGCGCCTCGGCCACTTCGAGCAGGTCATTGACCTCCTCGAGGATGCTCGTGGGCATCGCGATCTCTCCTCCCCTGCCGGCGCCGTCCGATTCTGCCACGGACCGCGGGCCGGGTCAGGGCCGCCTTCGCGCCACCGTGGCCGACGGCATCGCCGGCCACCGGCCCGGCGACGGCCCGCGCACGGGGCGCCCCGGCCGCGCGGCGGCCCCGCACAACGCAGAGATCCCGCCTCCGAGAGGAGACGGGATCATCCGGGTTGTGGAGCTAAGGAGAATTGAACTCCTGACCTCCTGCATGCCATGCAGGCGCTCTACCAACTGAGCTATAGCCCCGGGTCTTGTTCCGCTCCCCCGGGTTTCCCCCGGCGGCGCCGCGAACAAGAAGAACTTTAGCCTGCGACCTGCCCAGATGTGAAATCCGGGCCGGCCGGGCCGCCCGGCGGGCTCAGTCGTCGTCGCCGAGCACCGGCTCCGGCAGGGTGCCGGCGTTGTGTTCCATCAGGCGCCAGCCGCGCGCGCCCCGGCCCAGCACCGACCAGCAGCAGTTCGACAGACCGCCCAGGCCCTCCCAGTGGTGGGCCTCCAGGCCGAGCAGCCGCCCGATGGTGGTGCGGATCGTGCCGCCGTGGCTGACCACGACCAGGGTGCCGTCCTCGGGAAGCTTGTCGGCGTGGTTGAGGACCACGGGCGCGGCCCGGTCGGCGACCTCGGTCTCCAGCTCGCCGCCGCCGCGGCGCACCGGCTCGCCGCGCTTCCAGGCGGAGTACTGCTCGCCGTGGCGCGCGAGGATCTCGTCGTGCGTCAGCCCCTGCCAGGAGCCCGCGTAGGTCTCCCGTAGGGCCGCGTCATGCGTCACGTCGAGCCGGGTCAGCGCGGCCAGCTCACGCGCCGTCGCCGCCGCCCGCTGGAGGTCGGAGGCGATGATGGCGTCCGGCCCGAGGGCGGCGAGCAGCCGGGCGGCGCGCCGCGCCTGGGCGACGCCCGCCTCGGTCAGCTCGATGTCCGTCGAACCCTGGAAGCGGCGCTCCAGGTTCCAGGCGGTCTGGCCGTGGCGCCACAGGACGATGCGGCGCCCCTGGCCGCTCTTGGTGCCGTTCAGAGCAGCTCACCGTCCTGTTCGCCCGCCGTGGCGTCGGCGTGCGCCGCGGCCTTGCCGCGGGTGGCCTTGGCCTCCTCCGGGAGGTCGATCTCGGGGCAGTCCTTCCACAGGCGCTCGAGCGCGTAGAAGACCCGCTCCTCGCTGTGCTGGATGTGCACCACGATGTCGACGTAGTCGAGCAGCACCCAGCGGGCCTCGCGGTCGCCCTCGCGGCGGACCGGCTTGGCACCGAGGTCCTTGTTGAGGCGTTCCTCGATCTCGTCGACGATCGACTTGACCTGGCGGTCGCTGGGCGCCGAGGCCAGCAGGAAGGCGTCGGTGATCGAGAGGACGTCACTGACGTCGTACGCGATGATGTCGTGCGCGAGCTTGTCGGCCGCGGCCTGGGCGGCGGCGTTGATGAGCTCGATGGAGCGGTCCGTGGCGGTCACAAGCGGCTTTCCGGTTCGAGGGCAGCCTCTCCGGCCGGGCAGGGGCGCTGGCTCGCTGCGGAGCCGCGGCGCGCGCCGCAGTCCCCATGGGCAACCGGATCGGCGGTCAGGTACCCCTCAAGGGTCTCACGGACCGCCGACAGTCCCGGCTGTGTTTTCGAACCCACCGGACGGCTCCGGCGCCCGGGCCGGCAGCGCCGGGCCGGCTGCCGGGCCCCCACGGCGGACACCGGAGGGGCCGGGCGCGTCCGGCCCGTCAGCCCTTGTAGTCCCGTCCCAGCACCACGGTGATATCGGCGTTCGAGGCACCCTTGCCCTGCCGGACCGCGCCCGCCGGCAGCCCCAGCGTCTTGGCGACCTCCGCGGCCTTGGCCTTCTGGGCGGCGTCCGCGTAGGTGATCCGGGACGCGGTGCCGGCCGCGGCGGCGGTGCCGTCGTCGACGAAGCTGTAGCCGCCGTTGAGCAGCGCCACCTGCGCCTTTCCGGTGGCGGCCTGGTTTCCGGTGGCGTTGCGGACCGCGACCCGGACGGTCGCGCCGGGGGCGGTCTTCTTGACCGTGCCGCCGAGCACGTCCTTGACCACGCCGGCCGAGGTGGTCTGGCTGAGCGTCCCGTTCGCCTGTACGGGCAGCAGGGTGGTGCGGTAGGCGCCGGTCTTCGCCAGCTCCGCCCGCTGCGCCAGCGAGCTGCCCAGCTGGGCCTCGGTGAGCGGCGGGTCGAGCACCTGGAGCAGCGTCTTCACCGTGGTGGTGGCGCCGTCGGCGTCGCTGGAGACCTTCTTCAGGGCGGCCTGCATGACCTGGCCGAACCGCTGGAGCTGCTTGGTCTGCGGCTCGCCCGGCTTGAGATAGGTGGCGTAGGCGACGGCGGCCTGGCCGCTGAGGTCCTGGGCGCTGCCCTGTTTGACGACCGGGGAGGCGCCCTTCTTGGCGCCGGGGACGGTGGCGTCGGTGTCCAGGGTGATCCCGCCGATCGTCTCGACGAGGTTCTCCAGGTACGGGGTGTCCAGCCGCCAGCTGGCCTTGAGGTCGGCGCCCAGGAGGCTGTTGAGGGAGTCCCGGGTCGGCTCGGTGCCCTCGTCCTTGACGGACTTGCCGAGCGTCGTGCTGGTGCCGTCGTCCTTGGGGACGAGCAGGCTGTTGGGCAGGAGGACGGTGGTGCCCTTGTGGGTGGTCTCGTTGTCCACCAGCAGCGCCGTCGAGCTGTTCCCGCTCTTGGTGTCCCGCAGATGGACGACGAGGACATCGCGCTTCTGCCCGGCAGCCGCCGCCGCGCCGGACTCCGGTCCGGCCACTCCCGGCAGCTTGCCCGCCCACCACAGATAGCCGACACCGCCGGCGACCAGCAGGGCCAGCACGACGGACAGCGCGACGATCCGGCTGCGGCCGCGCCGCTTGGCCTCCTCGCGCCGCTCGGTGCGGCTCTCGGTGAACTTCAGCCAGTCGATGACGTCTTCGGCGTCCTCGTCTGGCTCCTCGCTGAAGGAGAACTGCTCGGTGCCGTAATCGGGGCCGTCGGCGGACGGCGCGCCGGAGCCGCCCAGGGCGTCCGGTCCGTCGTTGTCCTCCGCCGGGGCGCGGCGCTGCGCGGGCGGCCGGGGCGGGCCGTCCTGGCGCTGCGGGGCGGCCTCCTCGTAGCGGGGCTGCTCCCCGTAGGAGACCTGCTCGTACGGGGACTGCTGGGCCTGCTGCGGGATCCACTCCTGCTGGTGCGACGGGTCCTGCTGGGGGCTGCCGTACGGGTCGTACTGCTGCGGATAGCCGGGCCGGTCCTGCACCTGGCCGCCGCCGTAGGCGTCGTAGCCGTACTCCGGCTGCGCCTGGTATGGCTGATGGCCGCCCTGGTACCCCTGGGCGGCCTGGCCGGCGCCCTGTTGGCCGCCGTACGGGTCATAGCCCTCATAGGCGGACGGGGCGGCCTGCTGCCCGTACGCGTCGTAGTGCTGTTGGTACGACGGCTGTGCGGCGTCGTGGTACACCGGCTGCCCGTAGGCGTCGTAGGTGTAGCCCTGCTGGCCCTGCTGCCCTTGCTGCTCCTGGGCATACGGGTCGTGGGCATACGGGTCCCGCGGCCCGTACGGATCCTGTCGGTCGCTCACCGGTGCCCCTTTCCGTCAGCCCCGTCAGCCGTCGTTGCGGTACAGCTGCTTTTTGTCGATGTAGCGCACCACACCGTCCGGCACCAGGTACCAGACCGGATCCCCCTGGGCGACGCGCGCCCGGCAGTCGGTCGAGGAGATGGCCAGCGCCGGCACCTCGACCAAGGACACCGCCCCCGCGGGCAGCCCGGGGTCCGCGAGGACATGGCCGGGCCTGGTCACCCCGATGAAGTGGGCGAGTGAGACCAGCTCCGCGGCATCGTGCCAGGTCAGGATCTGGCTGAGCGCGTCGGCGCCGGTGATGAAGAACAGATCCGCGTCACGGTGCTCCGTTCGCAGATCACGCAGCGTGTCTATCGTGTACGTCTTGCCGCCGCGGTCGATATCGATACGGCTGACGGAGAACTGCGGATTCGACGCGGTCGCGATGACCGTCATCAGATACCGGTCCTCGGCCGGGGACACCGTCTTGTGGCTCTTCTGCCACGGCTGTCCCGTCGGCACGAAGATGACCTCGTCGAGGTGGAACTGGCTGGCCACCTCGCTGGCGGCGACCAGGTGTCCGTGATGGATCGGGTCGAACGTCCCGCCCATCACTCCGAGTCGCCGCTTCACGGGCCCTGTGTGCTCTCCCATGCGTGCAGACCCTACTGGGCGACGTGCGATGCCGGGTGCCGGGTGGCGGGGCTCAGCGGTCCCGGTTGAAACGGGTGGTGATCCAGAGCAGGAGGAGCAGGATAAAAAGGGCGCCGCCGCCGGTCACGAAGGGGCTGAGGCTGGCGTGCCCGCCCTCGTGGCCGGGTTCGGCGGCGAGGGTGGCCAGGGACTGTGCGGTGGTGTGCAGGCTCATCGTCAGCAGGACCAATCCGGGCTGGGGTCGGGCGGAGACTTCCACCACATCGTAAGCGTCAGCTCGGCGGGGGCCCACGGCGACTCCGCCCGGAGGCGCCCCCGGGCGGGCGGCGGAGGGTCAGTCCTGCCCGTAACCGCGCAGCAGGAACCAGGCGAGCAGGGCGGCACCCACGACACCGACGATGATCACTGCGCGCAGGATCCATCCGGGTCCGCCGTCCCTGGCGGTCTCCTGGGCTGCGGCGAGCAGCACGCTCGGATACGGCATGACGATGCGCTCCCTCTGACGCGGTCCGTGCGGCCATGTGTACGGACCTGTGCGGGTATTGGTGCGATCGCCAGCGTACGCCCGAGCATCCATTCTCCTGTCGGTGGCGTCCTCTACTCTGAACACACGCAGTCGAACAGGGGGAGGCCCCAATGACGGAGAGCCCAGACGGCAGCGCGAACGTACCGAGCCGGGACCGGCGGCGATTCCCCGGAATCTCGTCGCGGTCGTACGAGCACCCGGCGGACCGCTCGGCGCTGGTGGCGTTGCGCAAGCTGAGCGGGTTCGACACCGTCTTCAAGACGCTCAGCGGCTTGTTGCCGGAGCGCAGCCTGCGGCTGCTGTTCCTGTCGGACTCGGTGCGGGTGAGCGACCAGCAGTTCGCGCACCTCAACGACATGCTGCGCGACGCCTGCTACATCCTGGACCTGGAGAAGGTCCCGCCGATGTATGTGAATCAGGACCCGCAGCCCAACGCCATGTGCATCGGTCTCGACGAGCCGATCATCGTGGTGACGACCGGCCTGGTCGAGCTGCTGGACGAGGAAGAGATGCGGGCGGTCATCGGCCACGAGGTCGGGCACGCGCTGTCCGGGCACGCGGTCTACCGCACGATCCTGCTGTTCCTGACGAATCTGGCGATGAAGGTCGCCTGGATCCCGCTGGGCAATGTCGCGATCATGGCGATCGTGACGGCGCTGCGCGAGTGGTTCCGCAAGTCGGAGCTGTCGGCGGACCGTGCCGGGCTGCTGGTCGGGCAGGATCTCCAGGCCTCGATGCGCGGTCTGATGAAGCTGGCCGGCGGCAATCATCTGCACGAGATGAATGTCGACGCCTTCCTGAAGCAGGCGGACGAGTACGAGTCCGGCGGCGATCTGCGCGACTCCGTGCTGAAGATCCTCAACCTGCTGCCGCGCAGCCACCCGTTCACGACCGTGCGGGCGGCCGAGCTCAAGAAGTGGGCGGCCAGCCGCGACTACCAGCGGATCATGGACGGGCACTACCCGCGCCGGGACGAGGACAAGGACACCTCGGTCTCCGACTCGTTCCGGGACTCCGCCGCCCACTACGCCGACTCGATGCGCAACAGCAAGGACCCGCTGATGGGCCTGGTGCGCGATATCGCCGGCGGCGCGGGCGACTTGGGCGGCAAGCTGCGCGACACGGTCTTCCGGGGCGGCGGGCGTCCCGAGGGCCCGGACGGCGCCAACGGAAGCGGTGGAGCGGGCGCCTAGGTCCCGCTCCGGGGCCTCCAGGTCCCTCCTAGGGGGTGTCCGCAAAGTCCCGCCTGGCTCGCGACGCCTGGCACGCACGCTCGCTGCGTTGTCGGGATCGTCCACGTAGACCCACTACGAGGACGACCCTCCGCCTTGCGAGCGCACGCACCAGACGCCGCGAGCCCCGCCCTACGGGCGAACGACGGGACCTTGCGGACACCCCCTAGCGCATCGGATGGCTCGGCTTCGGCTGGGCCGAGGGTGCCAGCTCACCGCAGAGGGAGGGGTTGATCCGCTCCCTGGCGTAGGGGTCGGTGCCCGTGGGCCGGTCGTTGCCGGCGTGCTGTCCCGCGAACAGCGGGCGCAGCACGTCGGCGGGCTTCGACGAGCAGGTCAGCGGCCCGGCCTGAAGGCTGCTCTGGAGCACCTCCAGGCGGTGGTCGCTGAGGTTGTCGCGAGTCAGCCGGAAGTGCACCTCACGGCGGACGGTGACCAGCGAGGCGGCGCCCGGCGTGGGCTTGCCGATGGCCTGGCCCGATGCCGCGGCCGGCGCACCCGGGGCGGGCCGGACCGCGTAGACGAAGGTGTAGTCGGCGGTCACATCGAGCGCGTCCGGACTCAACTCCGAGGCGGACAGCGTGCCGTCGACCCGTACGTTCCGGTCGGCGAGCCGGGTCTGCCGCGGGTCGAAGCGGACCAGCCAACCGGTCGCCGCGTCATGGCCGTTGTCGCCGGGGTGCGCCAGGCTGCGGTCGAACTGGTCGAGTTGGCGGGTGTCGAGCAGCAGCCGCACCGGCCGTACGGATCCGCCGGTGAGGGTGTCCGGGTCCAGCGAGGAGCGGACGATGTAGTCCTTCGCGATAGTCAGCGCGGAGACGATCTGGCCGTCGGAGAAGTGCTCGGTGCGGGCGACGGGGGGCAGATTGACGCCCGCGGCGCCGATCCGGTAATTCGCCGCGGGACTGTGCGCGAAGAGATCCGCCGGTGTCGCGCCGGGCACCCTCCCGGACGGCGCCAGCGGCACCACCGCGGAACGCAGCGGCTGCGCCCGGACCGTCTCGGGAGTCTTGTAGGGGTGGCGTACACCCATGTAGACGGCGGTGCCGAAGGCGAGCACGATCAGCAGCACCAGCAGGATGGCCTGCCGGGAGCCGCCCAGCCGCCGCCAGGCGTGCCGCGTCTTGACGGCCGGCGAATGATGCTCCCCGAGCCGCTCGTCCGCGGAGAACTCCTGAAGCCGCGCAGCCCGAACGAACGATTCGTCGAAGACGACGGATCGGTATTCGTCCTCACCGCCTCCCGGGGCGCCGTTGGGCGTCCCTTCCGGAGGGTCACCAGGCCCGGTCATACAACAAGAGTAGGTCTGCGGGGGCGAACGTAAACGCCGGGAGGCCGGGCAACTTCACCGGACGAAGCGGTTTCAGGCGTCCGATTTGCGGGAAGTGTGCCACGCCGTCAGTGCGGCCTGGGGACCGCCGAGAACGACGGCCTCAGGGGCTCCCCGGCCGGCGGCGACGGCAGGCCGGGGCGCGCCGTCCCGACGCTGTCCGTACGGCCCGTGACAGGCGCGTCCACCCCGCTGGAGGTGGGCGCCGGGGCCGGGCTCTGGGTCCGCCCGGCGGAGCCCCGGTAGACGGCGCTGAAGGCCAGCGCGACCAGCCCGACGCCCATCACCACGGCCAGCACCCAGGCGACCGGCCGGTGCCAGCGGGTGCTGCTGCGGTAGGGACGCAGCGCACCGCCGTAGGGGCCGTACGGGTCATGCGGCGGATGGTCGCCGTACTCCCCGTCCCCGTACTCTCCGTAATCGGCGTAGCCCTCGTAGTCATCGGCTTCCCGGCCCCGGCGGCGGCCGCGGCCGTCCGGGTCGTCGCCCTCGGGGCCGAAACCGGGACCGGAGCGGGCCGCCTCGGCCTCGGCGCGCGCCTCGGCGGCGGCCAGCATCCGCTCGACCGCGGAGGGCTCATGAATACGGGCGGACCGGACGAATTCCTCGTCGAAGACCACGGAGGCGAATTCTTCGTCCGCTTTTCCGTGGCTCCCGTGGTGGTGCTCGTCGGGCTCTTCACCGTCCGGGAACGGCTTGCCCCCCACGTCGTCCGGCACCCGTCCAGGTTAGCCCCGGCCGGTCATTTTGGGCAGGGAGAACGGGGAATCCGGGGGACCTTCAGCGGGTGTGGCCGTCGCCCGTGACGATGTACTTCGTGGAGGTCAGTTCCGGCAGTCCCATGGGGCCGCGGGCGTGCAGCTTCTGCGTCGAGATGCCGATCTCCGCACCGAAGCCGAACTCGCCGCCGTCGGTGAAGCGGGTGGAGGCGTTGACCGCGACGGTGGTCGAGTCGACCAACTGGGTGAAGCGGCGGGCGGCGGCCTGTGAGGTGGTGACGATCGCCTCGGTGTGACCGGAGGTCCAGCGCCGGATGTGCGCCACCGCCGCGTCCAGGTCGGGCACCACGGCGGCCGCGATGTCGTACGAGAGGTACTCCGTCGCCCAGTCCTCGTCGGTGGCGGGGGCCACCAGCCCGGGGCCGGCCTGCTGCCAGGCGGCGTCGCCGTGCACGATCACGCCGGCCTGGGTCAGCGCCTCCAGGGCGCGCGGCAGGAACTTCTCGGCGATCCCGGCGTGCACCAGCACCGTCTCCGCGGCGTTGCAGACGCTGGGCCGCTGGGCCTTGGAGTTGACGAGGATCTCGACGGCCATGTCGAGGTCGGCGGCCTCGTCGACGTAGACGTGGCAGTTGCCGGTGCCGGTCTCGATGACCGGGACGGTGGACTCCTCGACGACCGTGCGGATCAGGGACGCGCCGCCGCGCGGGATCAGCACATCGACCAGGCCGCGGGCGCGCATCAGCTCCCGTACGGAGTCACGGCTCTCGCCGGGCACCAGCTGCACCGCGTCGGCGGGCAGCCCGGCGCTCTGGACGGCGTCGCGCAGCACGTCCACCAGGGCGCTGTTGGAGGCGTACGCGGAGGACGAGCCGCGCAGCAGCACGGCATTGCCGGACTTCAGGCACAGGGCCGCGGCGTCCACCGTCACATTGGGCCGGGCCTCGTAGATGATGCCGATCACGCCCAGCGGGACCCGGACCTGCCGCAGGTCGAGGCCGTTGGGCAGGGTCGAGCCGCGCACCACCTCGCCCACCGGGTCGGGCAGCGCCACGACCTGACGGACATCGGCGGCGATGGCCGCGATCCGCTCGGGGGTGAGGGTGAGCCGGTCCACGATCGACTCGGCGGTGCCCGCCGCCCGCGCCTTGGCGATGTCCTGGGCGTTGGCGGCGACGATCGCCTCGGTCCGCTCCACCAGGGCGTCGGCGATGGCGAGCAGCGCTGCGTCCCGGGCCGTACGCGGCAGTGGCGCCAGGACGGCGGCTGCCTCCCGCGCGCGGCGGGCGGTCTCGAGGACGGGCGAGGAGTGCGATGCGCTGCTGGTCATGGCCGCAGCCTAGCCGGGTGGCAGGCCGCGGCCACGCCCTATCTCACAGCGCGGGACGCGGACGGCCGCTGGTCAGAACGGGTGGACGCCGACCGGGGAGGCCGGCGGCGGGCCGTACCCCTCCGCGAGGCGCTGGTGATACGTCTCACGGTCGATGACTTCCAGGCCGACGATCTCCCACGGCGGCAGCTTGGCGGTCGAACGGTGCTCGCCCCACAGCCGCAGCGCGACCGCGGCGGCGTCGTGCAGGTCCCGCGCCTCCTCCCAGTAGCGGATCTCGGCGTGGTCGGTGGCGTAGCGGCTGGTCAGCAGGAACGGATGGTCGTGGGCGAGCTGTTCCAGCGCCCGCCGGACCTCGTTCAGCGGGGCCTTGGCACCGGAGACGCTGAGCGTGATGTGCCACAGCCGGGACGCCTCCTGGCGGCCGCCCTCCGGTGCCTGCTGCGCGGCCCCGGGACGCTCCGCGCCCGGCTCGTCCCGGCCCGCGTCCTCGCCGGTTCCGACGCTGGTCAGTGTGCGCTCCGCCGTCCCTCGGGGCGGTGCCCCTGGGCGCCCTCGTCTCACCGGCGGCCTCCTGTGATGAGAATCGCTCCGCTCTTGGGGGTGCGGAGTCGTCGTACGTCGGCGGGTGCGCGTGCGCGCTGCGGGCGCCGCTCCCCTAGGGCGCCCCCGCAACAAAGTTGACCAGCCCGCGGCCCGTCGCGGGGGCGTTTTCCCCAAGGTCTCCAAGGAAACGCCGGTCTTCACACCAGGCCGGAGGGGCGGTTTTCGGCCGCCGGGGGACGCCGCGCCGGGACGGGCCCAAGGCGTACGCCCCTCAGGAGTGCAGCAGCACCAGATCGTCGCGGTGCACGACCTCCCGCTCATAGGCGGGGCCCAGCTCGCGGGCGAGATCGCGGGTCGAACGCCCCATCAAACGGGGGATTTCCCGGGCATCGAAATTGACCATGCCGCGGGCCACCGCGCGGCCCTCGCCATCCCGCAGCTCGACCGGGTCACCGGCGGAGAATTCGCCCTCCACGGAGGCGATACCGGCCGGCAGCAGCGAGGAACGGCGCTCGACGACGGCCCGTACCGCCCCGTCGTCCAGAATCAGCGCCCCGCGCGGGGTGGAGGCGTGCGCGAGCCACAGCAGCCGGTCGGCGGAGCGGCGGCCGGTGCGCAGGAAGTGGGTGCCGGTGGAGCCGCCGGCCAGGGCGTCCGCGGCGTGCACGGCGGAGGTCAGGATGACCGGGATACCGGCCGCGGCCGCGATCCGGGCCGCCTCGACCTTGGTGACCATGCCGCCGGTGCCGACGCCGGCCTTGCCCGCGCTGCCGATGGAGATGCCTTCCAGGTCCTTGGGCCCCTGGACCTCGGCTATCCGGGAGGTGCCGGGGGTGGCCGGATCGCCGTCGTAGAGGCCGTCCACGTCCGAGAGCAGGATCAGCAGGTCGGCGCGGACGAGATGGGCGACCAGGGCCGCCAGCCGGTCGTTGTCGCCGAACCGGATCTCGTCGGTGGCGACGGTGTCGTTCTCGTTGACGATCGGTACGGCGCCCATCGCCAGCAGCTGGTCGAGGGTCCGGTAGGCGTTGCGGTAGTGGGCCCGGCGGCTGGTGTCGTCGGAGGTCAGCAGGACCTGGCCGACGCGGCGGCCGTAGCGGGCGAAGGAGGCGGTGTAGCGGGCGACCAGCAGGCCCTGGCCGACGCTGGCGGCAGCCTGCTGCCGGGCCAGGTCACGGGGCCGCTTCGCGAGCCCGAGGGGCGCCAGACCGGCCGCGATGGCGCCGGAGGAGACCAGCACGATCTCCTTGTCCTGGTGCTTGGCCAGCACATCCACCAGGGCGTCGACGCGGTCCGCGTCCAGTCCACCCGCGGCCGTGGTCAGCGAGGACGAGCCGACCTTCACCACGATCCGGCGGGCGTCCTTCACGTCCTGCCTTGCGCCTGCCACCTGCATACCCCTGTACTCGCCGATCCCACCGCCGTACGGGGGACTCTGCCCGGCCCGCACCACGGCCCTACGGGCGCAATCTACGGCAGAGCGGGCCGCGGGCGCTTCGTGATATTGCCTGGCGGACGGCCTGTGAGACGGGGCCGGCCGGTCCGGGCGGGTGGAAAAGTGGCGCAGAATAGGGGCCGCGGTTCCCGTTCGCCCGATACACGGCGAGGTTTTCCTTAAGAGAGAATCCGCGGCCGGCGGGTTGCGTTCGATTGATCCGCTTTCGCGGTGATGAGAGCCACAGCAGATTGTCACCAGGGCCAACAAGGTCATACGGTCGGGTGTCCATCGGTCCCGTTTCGCCGCTCCGGCGGCGTCGCAGCGCGGGACCCGGCCGCCCCCCTCGGCCTCTCCCTGACCTTTCGTGCTGCCAGGAGCCCTCCCCCGTGCCTTCCGCCGGAATCGTCCCCCGCCGAGCCGTACAGCTCGCGGCCCTCTTCGCGATGATGGTCGCGTTCACCGCGCAGCTCCTCGGTGCGCTGCTGCCCGTCATCCCGATGTTCATCGCCGCCTCCGTGGTCAACCTGGGTCTCGACCTGGTCCTCCAGCACAAGCAGCCCGGCCTGCTCGCGGTGCTGGGCCGGATCCGGTTCGACGTCACGGTGCGCCAGTTGCTGCGCGACATGCTGATACTGGTCGGCCTGCTGCACATCGACGGCATCAATCCGCTCGAGGAGCAGGCGCCGCTCACCATCACGCTGCTCCTCTTCTACGGCACCCACTTCGTGTGCCAGGCGGTCGCGGTGCTGGTCCGCCGGACCCGCAGCCTGCCGTTCGTCACCCGCAACATCGACGCGAGCGCGCTGCGGCTGACGGACGCCCCGCCGCGCATCCTCTCCCGCCAGACGGGCCGGCGCCTGCTGCGCTTCTCGGTGCCCACCACGACCGGCATGATGCTCACCGCGATCACCACCGACGCGTACTGGGGCGGCATCGGCCTGGCCGTCTCCCTGGCCCTGTCCGCCGGCGGCACGCTCTACCTGGGCACCTGGCTGCTGCCGAAGAAGCGGGTGGCCAACGAGAAGCAGGCCCTGGAGTGGCTGGACAACTGGCTGGCGGAGTACCAGCCGACGGTCGGTATGTACTTCTCCGGCGGCTCCTCGTCCGCCTACCAGGCCAACATGTGGCTGAGCACCCTCGCCGACCTGGACGGCAACCCGATCATCGTGCTGCGTGAACGTTTCATGGTGCAGAAGATCGAGGCCACGGACGTGCCGATCGTCTGCATCCCCAAGGTCGCCAACCTGATGCGGCTGGAGCACTCCACGCTCAAGGTGCTGCTGCACCCGGCGAACTCCGGCAAGACCTCGCAGATCCTGCGCATCCCGTCCATCAAGCACGCCTTCACCAACCACGGCGAGAGCGACAAGCTGTCCTCCTGCAACCCGTACGCGAAGGCGTACGACGAGGTGTGGGTGGCGGGCCCGGCGGCCCGTGACCGCTACCAGCTCGCCGACATCGGCGTCGAGGACAAGGACGTCATCGAGGTCGGCCGCCCCCAGCTGGCCCCGATCCGGCCGTACACGGGCGCCCCGGCCGGCCGGCTGACGACCGTGCTGTACGCCCCGACCTGGGAGGGCTGGGACGGCAACCCGGGCAACACCTCGGTGATCCTGGCGGGCGAGAACATCGTCCGCGAGCTGCTCGCCGACGAGAACGTGCGGCTGCTGTACAAGCCGCACCCGATGACCGGTTCCGTGGACCCGCGGGCGGGTGCCGCCAACACCCGCATCCAGGCGATGATCACGGAGGCGAACGCCCGGCTCAGCGGGGCCCGGCCCGGCCCGGAGGCCGCCGCCGAACTGGCCCGTCGTACCGAGGAGCTGAACGCGCTGACCACCTCCGCGTTCCGCAAGAGCGCGGACGAGCTGGAGCGGATGCGGCTCCAGGGCACCCCGGAGGAGGGCCGCGCGGCCGCCGTCGCGGCAGCCGTCACCGCCTGGGAAGAGGCGTACTGGAACTCCTTCCCCGAGTGGGAGCACCGCATCATCACCACCGCCCGCCCCGGCATCTTCAGCTGCTTCAACGCGGCCGACGTGCTGATCAGCGATGTCTCCAGCGTCGTCTCCGACTACCTGACCAGCGAGAAGCCGTACGCGGTCGCCAACACCTCGGGCATGAGCGAGGACGACTTCCGGGTGAACTTCCCGACCGTACGGGCGGCGACGATCCTCACGCCGGAGGCGGCGGAGGTGGCCGGTCTCCTCGACGCGGTCCGCAACCCGGAGAAGGACACCCTGGCCGCGGAGCGCGCCGAGCTCAAGGAGCATCTGCTGGGCCCGTCGGACCCGCCGTCGTCGGTCCGCTTCAACCAGGCGGCGCTGGCGCTGTGCACCAAGGCCGACGAGCGGCGCATCCGGATGGAGAACCGGCTGTCCGGTATCCCCGGTCAGCGCTCGCAGGAGGACGTGGACGCCTCCGAGACGGCCGAGAACCAGGCCAACGGCGCCCCGGACACCCCCGCCGCCGTCTGAGCCCGCAGCGGGCCGTCCACGGCCCCGGCTGCGACGACGCACATGGGGAAGGCCCCCGGGAGGATTTCCTCCCGGGGGCCTTCCCCGTTTCCGTATTGCGGTGCATCCGGGCGGACCCGGGGGCACGGGCCCTCCGAAGGCCCGTCAGAAGGGCCGGAAGCGCTCGTACTCCTCGGCGGCCTCGTCCCGCTCCGCGTCGCGGTCCCGGCGGCGCTGCGCGGCCGGCCGGGGCGCCTCCAGACGGTGGTCCTCACCACGCCGGCCCAGCATCTCCGCACCGGCCGCCATGGTCGGCTCCCAGTCGAAGACGACCGCGTTGTCCTCGGGGCCGATCGCCACGCCGTCCATGGCGCGCGCGCCCGCCTTCAGCAGCGCGTCCTCGACACCGAGGCGGCTGAGCCGGTCGGCGAGGTAGCCGACGGCCTCGTCGTTGTTGAAGTCGGTCTGGCGCACCCAGCGTTCGGGCTTCTCGCCGCGGACGCGGTAGAAGTGCTCGCCCTCCTCCGTGACCGTGAAGCCGGCGTCGTCCACGGCCTGCGGCCGGATCACGATCCGGGTGGCCTCCTGGACGGGCTTCGCGGCCCGGGCCTTCGCGACGATGTCGGCGAGGGCGAAGGACAGCTCCTTCAGGCCCTGGTGGGCGACGGCCGAGACCTCGAAGACGCGGTAGCCGCGCTCCTCCAGGTCGGGACGGATCATGTCGGCGAGGTCCTGGCCGTCGGGGATGTCGACCTTGTTGAGGACGACGACCCGCGGCCGGTTCTCCAGGCCGCCGTACTGGGCCAGCTCCTCCTCGATGATGTCGAGGTCGGAGACCGGGTCCCGGTCCGACTCCAGGGTCGCGGTGTCCAGGACGTGCACCAGGACCTCGCAGCGCTCGACATGGCGCAGGAACTCCAGGCCCAGGCCCTTGCCCTGGCTGGCGCCGGGGATCAGGCCCGGCACGTCGGCGATGGTGTAGACCGTCGAACCGGCCGTCACCACACCGAGGTTGGGCACCAGCGTGGTGAACGGGTAGTCCGCGATCTTCGGCTTGGCGGCGGAGAGCACCGAGATCAGCGACGACTTGCCGGCGCTCGGGTAGCCGACCAGCGCCACATCGGCGACGGTCTTCAGCTCCAGCACGATGTCGCGGGCCTCGCCGGGCTCGCCGAGCAGCGCGAAGCCGGGGGCCTTGCGGCGGGCGGAGGCGAGGGCGGCGTTGCCGAGGCCGCCGCGGCCGCCCTGGCCCGCGATGAAGGTGGTGCCCTGGCCGACCATGTCGGCGAGGACCTCGCCGTTGCCGTCGAGCACGACCGTGCCGTCCGGCACCGGCAGGACCAGGTCCTTGCCGTTCTTGCCCTCGCGGTTGTCGCCGGCGCCGGGCTGGCCGTTGGTGGCCTTGCGGTGAGGGTGGTGGTGATAGTCGAGGAGGGTGGTGACGTCCTGGTCGACGACCAGGATCACATCGCCGCCACGGCCGCCGTTGCCGCCGTCCGGGCCGCCGAGCGGCTTGAACTTCTCACGGTGAACGGAGGCACAGCCGTGGCCTCCGTTACCCGCGGCGACGTGCAGCTCGACGCGGTCCACGAAGGTGGTCATGGTGGGGGTGCCTCCAGATAACTGCGGGATGTCGCGGTACTGCGCGGATGTCTCTGTGTTGCTGATGTCTTCGTCTTAACGCGCCAAGGGCGGACCGGCCTTCCCGCTCTCACGGGAAAAGGCGGTCCGCCCTCGGAATGCTGCGATGCGTGGAGCTACGTCCGGGCCGTGATTACTCGGCGACCGGAACGATGTTCACGACCTTGCGGCCACGGTGGGTGCCGAACTGCACCGCACCGGCAGCAAGGGCGAACAGGGTGTCGTCGCCGCCGCGGCCGACGCCCGTGCCCGGGTGGAAGTGGGTGCCACGCTGGCGGACCAGGATCTCACCGGCGAGGACGGCCTGACCGCCGAAGCGCTTCACGCCGAGCCGCTGAGCATTGGAATCGCGACCGTTCCGAGTGGACGATGCGCCCTTCTTGTGTGCCATGTCTCCTCAGTCCCTTACTTCGCCGGAGCGTCGATGCCGGTGATCTTCAGCGCCGTGTGGAGCTGGCGGTGGCCGATCCGCTTCTTGTAACCGGTCTTGTTCTTGTACTTCTGGATCCGGATCTTGTCGCCCTTGTGGTGGTCGACGACCTCGCCCTGGACCTTCACGCCGGCCAGGACCCACGGGTCGCTGGTGACCGAGTCGCCGTCGACAACCAGCAGCGTGGAGAGCTCGACGGTGTCGCCGACCTTGCTGGTGGAAATGCGGTCAACCTCGATGACGTCGCCAACAGCAACCTTCTGCTGGCGTCCGCCGGTGCGCACGATCGCGTACACGCGGAACTCTCTTTCGCTAGAACGGATCCTCTGATGCCAGCCGCTCACACGGGCTCGGGATAGGGCCCATGGAATCCGAGTGGACGAGCGGCCTCCCTCGGCGGACCGAGAGGTGATTGCTCAGGGGTTTGGTGTCACAGACACCGACGGTCAAGGTTACGGGGCCTTGACCAGGGGGTCAAACCGGCCCCGGACCGCTGACGGCCCGGGGCACGGCCTTCCTGCTCAGTCCTCCGCGGAAGCGGACACCGACGTCACCGAGGGCTGCTCGGCAGCAGCGGTCTTCTTGGCCGCCGCCTTCTTCGTCGTCGCCTTCTTCGCGGTGGTCTTCTTCGCCGTGGCCTTCTTGGCGGTGGTGGTCTTCTTCGCCGCCGTCTTCTTGGCCGTGGTCTTCTTCGCCGTGGTCTTCTTGGCCGCGGCCTTCTTCGTCGTCGCCTTCTTCGCGGTCTTCTTGGCCGCGGGCTCCGCCTCCGCCTCGGCGCCCTCGGCGGGCTCGGCCGGCGCCGGCTCGGTGACCGGCTCCGCCGCGGGGGCGGCGATCACGACGGTCGCCGTGGAGTCGTCGGACACCTGCGGGGCGGCCACCTTACGGGTCACCCGACGGCGCGGACGGGCCGGCGCGGGCTCCGCGACCGGTGCCTCCGCGGGCGCCTCGGCGACCGGCTCCGGAGCGGGCTCCGGCTCGGGTGCCGCCACCGGCTCGGCCGGCACGACGATCTCGGCGGCCTCGGTGGCCTTCGGGGCGCCCGCCGGAGCGGACACCTTCCGGCTCGCCCGGCGGCGGCCACGGCCACGCCCGGCGGCCGCCTCGGCCTCGGCCGGGCTGCTGAACCACTCGTCGGCCTCGGCCACCGCGGGCTGAAGCTCGGCCTCCGTCACGGCGACCGGCTCCAGCTCCGGCGTGGCACCGTCCGGGGTGGGCGCGGCGACCTCGGCCTCGTGGACGTGCGGCTCGGCCTTCTCGGCCTTGCCCTTCTTCTTGCGCTTGCCACCGCCGCCGGCCGTCGTCGGCTGGTCCATGTGGACGATGACGCCACGGCCGTTGCAGTGCACACACGACTCGGAGAAGGACTCCAGCAGGCCCTGGCCGACCCGCTTACGGGTCATCTGGACCAGGCCGAGCGAGGTGACCTCGGCGACCTGGTGCTTGGTGCGGTCCCGGCCCAGGCACTCCAGCAGGCGCCGCAGCACCAGGTCCCGGTTGGACTCCAGCACCATGTCGATGAAGTCGATCACGATGATGCCGCCGAGGTCGCGCAGCCGCAGCTGGCGCACGATCTCCTCGGCCGCCTCCAGGTTGTTCCTGGTGACCGTCTCCTCCAGGTTGCCGCCCTGGCCGGTGAACTTGCCGGTGTTGACGTCGACCACGACCATCGCCTCGGTCCGGTCGATCACCAGCGAACCGCCGCTGGGCAGCCAGACCTTGCGGTCCAGCGCCTTCATCAGCTGCTCGTCGATGCGGTACGTCGCGAAGACATCGACGTCCGAGGTCCACTTCTGGAGCCGGTCGACGAGGTCGGGGGCGACATGCGCGACATAGCCGTGGATGGTCTCCCAGGCGTCGTCACCGCTGACGATCACCTTCGAGAAGTCCTCGTTGAAGATGTCGCGGACGACCCGGACGGTCATGTCCGGCTCGCCGTAGAGCAGGGTCGGCGCGCTGGAGCTGCTGCTCTTGGCCTTCTTCTGGATCTCTTCCCACTGGGCCTGGAGCCGCTGGACGTCGCGCGCCAGCTCCTCCTCGCTCGCGCCCTCAGCGGCGGTACGCACGATGACGCCCGCGTCCTCGGGGACGATCTTCTTGAGGATCTGCTTCAGCCGCGCCCGCTCGGTGTCGGGCAGCTTGCGGCTGATGCCGGTCATCGAGCCCTCGGGCACGTAGACCAGGTAGCGGCCGGGGAGCGAGACCTGGCTGGTGAGCCGGGCGCCCTTGTGGCCGATCGGGTCCTTGGTGACCTGCACCAGCACGGACTGGCCGGACTTCAGCGCGGTCTCGATCCGGCGCGGGCCGTTGGCCATGCCCAGCGCCTCGAAGTTGACCTCACCGGCGTACAGCACGGCGTTCCGGCCCTTGCCGATGTCGACGAACGCGGCCTCCATCGACGGCAGGACGTTCTGCACCTTGCCGAGGTAGACATTGCCGACGTACGAGGTCGCCTGCTCCTTGTTGACGAAGTGCTCGACGAGCACGTTGTCCTCAAGGACGCCGATCTGGGTGCGCTCGCCGCTCTGGCGGACGACCATCACCCGCTCGACGGCCTCGCGGCGGGCCAGGAACTCCGCCTCGGTGATGATCGGCACCCGGCGGCGGCCCTGCTCGCGGCCTTCCCGGCGGCGCTGCTTCTTGGCCTCCAGACGCGTCGACCCCTTGATCGACTGCACCTCGTCGGCGCTGGTGCTCTCGTCCTTCTTGCGGGGCTCACGGACCTTGACGACCGTGCGCTCCGGGTCATCGGCACCGCCGGCCTCGACCTCGGCGGCCTCACCGGTCCGGCGACGGCGGCGACGGCGACGGCGGCTGCTGCTGGAACCGCCGGCCGGCTCCTCGGCCTCCTCCTGCGGCTCGGCGGCCTGCTCCTCGGCCTCCTCGAACTCCGCCTCCGGGGCCTCCCGCTCATCGGCGGCCTGCTCGTCGGCGCCCTCGGCGGCCTCACCGCGACGACGGCGGCGGCCACCACGGCGGCGGCGGCGCGAGGGGCGGTCGGCGGACTCGTCCTCGCCGCGGCCGCCCTCGGCCTGCTCGGCCTCCGGCTCGGTCTCGGCTGCGGCTTCGTCGGCCGCCGGCTCCTCGGCCGGGGCGGCGGTGACCTGCTCGGGCTCGGCCGGGGCGCCCCGACGGCGACGGCGGCGCGCACCCGCGGCGGGCTGCTCCTCCACGGCCGGCTCGGCCGGGGTCTCCTCCTGACGGGCCGCGGCAGCGGCGGCGGCCGCGGTCTCCGGCGTCTGGAACATCGGCTCGGTGAAGACCGGCGCCTGGAAGACGGCGGTCGGGGGGCGCTGTGCACGGCGGCGGCCGCGCTGCGGTGCCTCCGTCGCGGGCTCCTCCTCGGCACGGGGGGCCTCGGCGGCCGGCTCCGCGGCACGCTCGCCGCGGCGGCGCGACCGGCGGCGGGGCGCCTCGGCGGTCGCGTCCTCGGCGGCCGACGCCTGCGCGGGCTCCTCGGCCGCGGGCTCCGCTGCCGCGGGCTCCTCGGCGGTCTCGGCGGCCTGGGGCGCGTCCGAGACGGCGGTGGTCTTACGGGTGGCGCGGCGACGCGTCCGGGCGGGCTTGGCCTCCTCGGCGGGGGCGGGCACCGCTTCCTCGTCCTCGGCGGCCGGGGCGGCGGGGGTCGCGTCCGTGGCGGCGGCCTCCTCGGCGGCGCTCGCCTGGGGGGCACCGGCCGGAGCGGTGACCTTACGGGTGGCCCGGCGGCGGGTGCGGCGCGGTGCCGCCTCCTCGGTCTCCTCAGCGGCCGGAGCGGTCTCGACGACGGCCTCGGCGGGGGCGGGCGTCTCGCTGGGCGCGGGCGCCTCGGCGACCACCGGCTCCGGGGCGGCCTCGCTCTGCGGGGTACCGGCGGGGGCGGTCACCTTACGGGTGGCCCGGCGACGGGTGCGGCGCGGCGCCGCCTCCTCCTGCGCTGCCTCGGCGGGCGCCTCGACAGCGGTGGCCGGGGCCTCGGCCGTCTCGGCCTCGTCGGCCTCTTCCTCGGCGGTCTCGGTCTCGGCGGCCGGCTGCGGGGCGCCGGCCGGGGAGGTGACCTTACGGGTCGCCCGGCGGCGGGTACGGGCCGGCTTGGCCTCGTCGCCGGTGGTCACCGCGGCCGCGGTGGTCTCCTCGGCGAGGGCCGGATCGGCCGCGGGCGCGGCGGTGGCCTCGGTGCTCACCACCGCGGCCTCGCCGGCGGCACCGGCCGCCGGCGGACCGGCCGGCCGGGATGCCGCACGGCGCCGGCGGCGCGGCGGCAGCGTGTCACTGGGTGAGTGGTTGTTGTTGTCGTCAGCACCGCGATCCTGGGAATGCGTGGATCCGGTGGGCTCAATGGGCTCGAGCATGCGGGCGGTTCTCCCGTCACGCTCCCGGGCGCCGCGCCTGATTCCGGTCGCGGTCCGCGTGATGAGCGCGGTCCCGCTGTCCGGGGCGTGGGCGCCGCACGGGAGCTGTCGTCTCGCTCGTCGGCCCCGGTAGTGCGGGACCGGCGAAAGTCTCCTGGTCAGTGCGTCTGCCGGACCGGGGTGGCTCCCTGGTTGATCGGCGACGCGACGACGGCGGTCCTACGCAGTACCTTCCCCGGCTGCCGGGGAGGCCCCACTTGTCGCCTTCGCGGCACTCAGCCCGGCGGCCGTGGGTGGGGCGGCCGTGGCAGCGTCGCGGTCGGGCGCTAGCGGGTCAGTCACCGCGCCGGTCTCCTCATCGAGCAGCCCCTGCGCCAGCCTGGTCACCGCAGCGGGGACCGGCGGCGCCAGGTCGGCCGTAGCTCGGAGGCCGGACAGGACGTCGTCGGGTCGAACGGCAGGTGTCAGATGCCGAACAACCAGCCGCAGTATCGCACAGGCATTGCCGTCGGGCCTATCGACCTCGCGACCGGCGGCTTCCAGACGCGCCACCGCGGCCCGTGCGTCAAAGGTCCGCATACCGCTTTTCGTCCGGCGCTCGACCTGCACCTCTTCCGCGGCGAGGAACGCCTCGACGGCGTGCCCGGCGGTCTCCGGCGCGACGCCGTCGAGCCGGATCTCCCACACCGAGGCCTCCAGGCGGTCGGCCAAGCCACTGGTGCGGGACTCCACGGCGTCGATCACATCGAGCCCGTCCGGCAGCGACTCGTTGAGGAGTTCGCGCAGCTTGTCCGGATCGCGGCGCTCGGCGAGCTGGATCTCCAGATACTCGGCCTCGCTGCCCGTACCGGTCGGGGCGGCGTTGGCGTACGACACCTTGGGGTGCGGGGTGAAGCCCGCCGAATAGGCCATGGGGACCTCGGCGCGGCGCAGCGCCCGCTCGAAAGCGCGCTGGAAGTCGCGGTGGCTGGTGAACCGGAGGCGGCCGCGCTTGGTGTAGCGCAGTCGGATGCGCTGCACCGCCGGTGCGGGCGGCGGGCCTTCGGGCTGTCGCTTGCCCAGTGTCGTTCAGTCCTTCGTGAGTGCGGTCGTACTGCTACCAAGAGTACGTGTCCCGGGGGCTCCCGGTTCCCGGCGGGGCGGAACGGCGGCCGCGGGCTGCGGCTCCCTGGGGGCGCCGAACAGGGCCCGCCGGAGCTCCCGGCGGGTCTGCCGGACGGTCTCGCGGGCGGTGCGCAGCGCCTGCCGGGCAGGGCGCCAGATGCCGTTCCGGATGCCGTGGCCGAGCGGGGTGAGCACGGTGCGGTAGACCCAGCGCACCGGCTCGACGAAGAGCCACCGCAGCACCGTGCCGAGGAACCGGCCGATGGCCCGGGAGATGATCCCGGCGACCCGCCAGCAGTGCCCGAACGCCGCCCCGACCTCGCGGACGACCACCGTCACCACGGCGGCCAGCGCCCGCCCGGCCGGCCGCAGCACATACCGCCACAGGGCGACCAGCGGCACGACCAGGATCCACCGGACGAGGGTGGCGAGTACGGTGCCGAGGCCGCGCACCAGCCAGGTGATCCCGCGGCCGAGGGGCGTCAGCACCGACGCGTACAGCCACCGCGCGGGCACCACCACCAGGTACCGCACCAACCACGCCACCACCACAGCGACGCCCCGCCCCACCGGCGCCAGCACATACCGCCACAACGCCACCCACGGCCACACGAACAACGCCTTGCCCAACCACAGCAACCCCACGCCCAGCCCACGCACCAGCCAGGCGATACCGCGCCCGACCGGCGTCAGCACGGACCGCCGGAACCACCCCAGCGGGGCCACCACCAGCGTGCGCCAGGTCCAGGCCACGGGGATCACGACAAGGGTGTGCCACAGCCAGGCGAGCCCGCGGCCGAGGGGGCGCAGCGCGGTCCGGTGGACGGCCCGGCCGAGGGCGGCGAACGCGTCCCACACCAGGCGCACCGGCACCACGAGCACCAGCACCACGATCCGTATCGGAAGCCGGACCGCGGTGGTCAGACAGCCCTCGCCCGGCTCGTCACGCTCGGGCACCCGCCGGTCCTTGTCCATGGGCTCCATAGGGCCCTCCCCCTTGTACTTCGGTACGTCAGATGCGCCGTGACGGCTGTGGCCCGGCGGTGGCCGCGGCCGGGTGGAACCAGTAGCGCAGCTTGTCGTCCCGCCGGTCCTCGAAGATCCCGCCGCAGGCCTCGATGACCTTACGTGAGCCGGTGTTGGTGTCGTCGCAGGTGACCAGCACCGGGTCGATACCCAGCTCGTGGTGGGCGACCGGCAGTGCGGCGCGCAGCATCGCGGTGGCATGGCCACACCGCCGGGCGCCGGGACGCACCCCATAGCCGATGTGGCCGCCCCAGGTGAGGAGCGAGGGGGTGAGCCGGTGACGGAAGGTGACCCGGCCCAGGTAGGTGTCGCCGTCCACCCACCAGCGGGTGGTCTTGGGGACCACGCCGTCGACGCGCTCCTCGCTCACCACCCCGCCGGTCTGCCCGACGTACTCGGCGAACCCCTCAGCGGTCGGCCAGCGAGTGGCCCAACTCCTCAGCTCCTGGGCCATGTTGGAGTGCGCGACCGTCTCGGCACCGTCGGCCCGGAACTCGTCCATCGCCGCGAGGAAGGAGGCATGGACGGCGACGGTGGGTGCGATGAGCTGTGGTGACATCGCCACATTGTGCGGGAACGGACGGCGGCCCCACGAGGTGCGGGGCCGGGCCGAGGGCACGTACGGGAAGCGCTACTTGACTGCGGTCAGCAGCAGGCAGCCAACACCGGCACCCGCGTGGCAAGGCTGTCCCCTATATAAGGGGAAGCGCATCGTGTACGGCACCGGCTCCGGCGCCCGGCCGCGCGGAAGATCAGGCTCAGCCAACCGCCCGGTCAATACCTTCATCCGCGCCGCTCTGTGCGGCCCTGGAGCACCCCGGCACGCGCTTGACTGGCTCAAGGGCACCGCCCGTTCCACCGATAGCTCTCTGTCCGAGAGAGCAAAACCCATGAACCCATGCCCCAGGCTCGACCGTGCGCCCCGAGGGAGTGTCCGACCGGGTTCGCTCAGGCAACGGGGATTACCTCATTCCGCGACCGCAGCGCTACGTGCTTCGTCCCGCTCACCCGGCAGCCGCGCGAAGCTGGCCACCGTTCAGCTCGATCGAGCATTTCCGGACAGACGAGCGATCCATATCCGCCGACCGGCCGTCATGCACGAACGATGCTGTCCCAACTCACCGGAAGCCCAGCGTGATTGAGTAGGCTACTGCGCCACTGTCGACCGATCGACGAATCTGAACATAGGTACCTATGCGGCACATTCTCCGTGTGCCAGATTATTCACTACAGGGGGGGTCGTGGCTGACGAGCAGCAGAAGCAAGTAGACGATTCAGAGTTCCTAGAAATCACCAGGGACCCTGCGCGCGCCCGCGTGATGCGTACGGCGCTGGAGCAGATCGCCGCCGGAGGCAGAGCAGGGCCTTTGAAGGAGATGGCGGAGGAGGTCCTGTCCGGGCGCCTCGGCCTTCGGCAGGCAACCACCATTTCCGCCTACGCCGACCCTCTGATCGAGGAATTTCAGACCTTCAAACAGGAGTGGGATTCGCTGTCCGAAAAAGAACGCGAGGAGCGTGCAGCTGAGGGCGCAAGGTACATCGAGGACCAACGACAGGAGCTCGACGCTCCGCACGGGGCAGCGCACACCGGCTCGGGACGCAGCACGAAGGCTCGCCACCACGGGAGCGGCTGGTCACTGTAGCAAGCACCCCGAATGGAACCAGCACAGGCGCTCGTTTTCGCATGACACATTCCGAGCGCAGCGCCATCACCGTCGTTTGATCCCGTGAAGGCCGACTGGGGAGTCAGGGCAACTTCAAGTCGGCGCTCAGCAAGAAAGCCAGGGGGCGAAGTAGTAGTGAGCTTCAAGGTAGAACCCGCAGACATAGACGGGTTCGCCAAACTGATCGACCGAGCCGCCGAAGATATTCAGGCAGGTGTGACATACATTGACAACGGGGCGAATTCTGATGCTTTCCAGCTGACCGACGGCGCGGCCGGCCACCTTCTGTGGGATTTGGCCTTCGGGAACCACAAGGAACGCGTCGAAGAAGTCAAAGACACGCTTCGAAAATTCTCGGACGTCCTGGACACCTCAGGTAAGGAGCTCACTAAATCCGCCAAGTATTATCGAACCACGGACCGCGAGCAAGCAGCTAGCTTCGATGCCAAATACCCGGCATCGAAACGCGGGGAACCCGAGGGCGTCCCTGCGGGAAATGGCGGAGACTTCCGGGACGCCGCCGACGCCCGGAGAGCACTCAAACCCTTGGAGGCGGATCCAAGCTTCTTCGATGCAGCCGGGAAGGCGCAGAACTACTGGGAAGGACATGTCGAAGAATTCCAGTTCAACGCGGCATTCAAGACATTCGGGACGGCGCTCGACTTGGTCAGCCCGTCGGCATTGGTCACCGAAGGACTGAAGCTTTTCTTCGATTTCGACCCCTTCGGCGAGCTCGCCGCCCAGATTTCGGGCGACTGGGAAGGGTACTTGAAATGTTCGGGACTCTGGGGCAATTTGGCAGATTTCTGCCGCAACGTGGCTGCGAATGTAGAGCACGGCACTTCATCCGTGTCGGCCACCTGGACAGGTAATGCCGCAGATGCTGCCTGCGTATATTTCGAGGAATTCGGCGAGATCCTGCACTCGGCCGCAGAATCATTCGATTCCCTGAAGAAGAACTATGAAATGGTGGCCCACACCGTCTTTGGAGTGGCAGAAACGGTGAAGGGTGGCCTGATGCTCCTCTCAGACCTGGCACTCGAAGCATTCATTGCATGGGCAGCAGGCACAGAAGCAGCAGCGACCGGAGTTGGGCTCATCGGAACCGCAGCGGCATACGCCTTGGTAGCGGACCGGGCCCTTAAGGCAGTCGCGACCTATGAGAAAATTATCAAAGCAATCGATCTCGCCATCGTGATAACCAGGCCACTCTACGCCGAGTGCGCCAGAGAAGGCGCAACAATGCAGGCGAAAATCAAGAAGTTTCCAGTTCCCGGGAAGAGCTATGACAATGCCGTGGTCTAACCTGGAAGGAATTCGAGTAAATGAGCACTGAACAGGTAGCGCGCGGGCACTGGCGAGTGGGCGCTCTAGCCATCGGCTTCTGCAGTTGGTCCGTGATCGCCATCCTGTGGTGTTTCAATCTTGGCTCCGGGTGGCGGAACCCGTACCTGCTTTCATTTGCTGTGCACTGCGTGCTCGCTGCGATTCTGGCCGGCCTGGGGTGGATCAAGGGAAAGAATTGGCTGGCGGTCGTCGCCTTGGCGGCATTTTGCTCCTTCCCTCTTCTCGGAATGCTTTTGCGTCCGTGGTGGCCGCCGGCATAGCTCAGCGGGGCCAGGGGCCAGCATCGCGGCGTTGTTGGTAGGGACGTTCCAGCGGTCACTGCGGACGCGCCCGGCCCGCCCTCTCAGATGTCACACCGCTCAGCCCGAAGTCGCCATGCGGGTTCCCCGTGAGGAGCTACGAGAGGGTCCCGGAAGCCGTCACACACTTCGGCTTCCGGGACCCTGAATGCTGCTTGCGGGAGCAGCTACTTGACGACCGTCAACGGCAGCAGCTTCTTCCCCGTCGGGCCGATCTGGATCTCGGTGTCCATCTGGGGGCAGACGCCGCAGTCGAAGCACGGGGTCCAGCGGCAGTCCTCGACCTCGGTCTCGTCGAGGGCGTCCTGCCAGTCCTCCCAGAGCCAGTCCTTGTCGAGACCGGAGTCCAGGTGGTCCCAGGGCAGGACCTCCTCGTACTCCCGCTCACGGGTGGTGTACCAGGCGACGTCCACGCCGAACGCGGGCAGCGTCTCCTCGGCGGCCTTCATCCAGCGGTCGTAGGAGAAGTGCTCACGCCAGCCGTCGAAGCGGCCGCCGCCCTCGTAGACGGCGCGGATGACCGAGCCGACGCGGCGGTCGCCGCGCGAGAGCAGGCCCTCGACGATGCCGGGCTTGCCGTCGTGGTAGCGGAAGCCGATGGAGCGGCCGTACTTCTTGTCGCCGCGGATCTTGTCCCGGAGCTTTTCGAGCCGGGCGTCGGTCTCCTCCGCCGACAGCTGCGGCGCCCACTGGAAGGGGGTGTGCGGCTTGGGGACGAAGCCGCCGATGGAGACCGTGCAGCGGATGTCGTTCTGCCCGGAGACCTTGCGGCCCTCGGCGATGACCTTGACGGCCATGTCGCCGATCTGGAGCACGTCCTCGTCGGTCTCGGTCGGCAGACCGCACATGAAGTAGAGCTTCACCTGCCGCCAGCCGTTGCCGTAGGCCGTGGAGACGGTCCTGATCAGGTCTTCTTCGGAGACCATCTTGTTGATGACCTTGCGCATCCGCTCCGAGCCGCCCTCGGGCGCGAAGGTCAGACCCGAGCGACGGCCGTTGCGCGTCAGCTCGTTGGCAAGATCGACGTTGAAGGCGTCGACCCGGGTCGACGGGAGCGACAGGCCGATCTTGTCTTCCTCGTACCGGTCGGCGAGCCCCTTCGCGATATCGCCGATCTCGGTGTGGTCCGCGGAGGACAGCGACAACAGGCCGACCTCCTCGAATCCCGTGGCCTTCAGCCCCTTGTCCACCATGTCGCCGATGCCGGTGATGCTTCGCTCCCGTACGGGGCGCGTGATCATGCCGGCCTGGCAGAAACGGCAGCCGCGGGTGCAGCCACGGAAGATCTCGACCGACATCCGCTCATGGACGGTCTCGGCCAGGGGGACGAGCGGCTGCTTGGGGTAGGGCCACTCGTCGAGGTCCATGACGGTGTGCTTGGACACCCGCCACGGGACGCCGGAGCGGTTCGGTACGACGCGGGAGATCCGTCCGTCGGCGAGGTACTCGACGTCGTAGAACTTGGGGACGTAGACGCTGCCGGTCTTCGCGAGGCGGAACAGCAGCTCATCGCGGCCGCCGGGCCGGTCCTCGGCCTTCCAGGCGCGGATGATCTCGGTGATCTCCAGCACCGCCTGCTCACCGTCACCGACGACCGCGCAGTCCAGGAAATCCGCGATCGGCTCGGGGTTGAAGGCCGCGTGGCCGCCGGCGAGGACGATCGGGTGGTCTTCCGTACGGTCCTTGGCCTCCATGGGGATACCGGCCAGGTCCAGGGCGGTCAGGAGGTTGGTGTACCCCAGCTCGGTCGAGAAGGAGACACCGAGGACGTCGAAGGCGCCGACGGGGCGGTGCGCGTCGACCGTGAACTGCGGGACGTCGTGCTCACGCATCAGCGCTTCGAGGTCCGGCCACACGCTGTACGTGCGCTCGGCCAGCACGCCCTCGCGCTCGTTGAGGACCTCGTAGAGGATCATGACGCCCTGGTTGGGCAGACCGACCTCGTACGCGTCCGGGTACATGAGCGACCAGCGGACATCGCACTCGTCCCACGGCTTGACTGTGGAGTTGAGCTCGCCACCGACGTACTGAATGGGCTTCTGCACGTGCGGGAGGAGGGCCTCCAGACGTGGGAAGACCGACTCGACAGGCATCGTGGTGATCTTTCATCAGCGGGCAGGGGTGACCCTCAAGCCTAACGTGCTCCGCGCGAAGCCCTTGACGCCTCGGCTCCGGCGCAGGTCACGGCCGCAGCGCGGCCCGGTGCTTACGTCGCGAGGCCTTCCGCCACACGTCCGGCAGGGCCCGCTCCCGGTCCGCGGCCAGGGCCTCCTCGCGCCCGTACAGCAGCCCGAAGGTGAAGCCCCCCTCACCGGCCCGCTGGGCCTGGGTCGCCAGCTCGCGCAGTGTGCCACGCGCCACCACGCTGTCCTGGTGGTCGCCCAGCAGCTGCTGCACCCGCTTCGTCCGCTTGGCGAACTTCTTCGCCGGCCGGCCGAGCGCCGGGCGGGCCGCTTCCGCCGCGTAACGGGTGCGCTTGGCCGCCTTGCGGGCGCCGTGCAGCGCCTCGTCCCGTTCCCGCCCGGCCGGTGCGGCCAGCGCGGCCTCCGTACGGCGGGCCAGCCGCCGGTAGTCCTTGAGCACGGCGCCGGCCGCGACCTCGGGCGCCGGGCGGCCCGCGGCCCCGCGCAGCGGCGGCTCCTCCAGAAAGGCGTGCAGGGTCTTCAGCAGCGCCAGGTAGCGCGGCCCGTCCAGGACGTCGAGCAGCCGGTCCCGCGCGCCGGCCCGGCGCCGTTCGGACCAGATCCGCAGCCGGGCGTCCACGGGGCCGAGCCGTAGCGTCCCGGGCACCTCGGCCAGCCCCTCCCGCAGCCGCTCGGTCAGCACCTCGCGGTCCCGCTCCACCCCCAACTCGGCTGCCAGCCACTTGAGTTCGACGCCGATCGGGCGGGTGGCGGCACGGTCGAGCACCTTGGTGTACGAGCGGAAGGCGCTGCGCAGCCGACGGGTGGCGACCCGCATCCGGTGCACCGCGTCCGGCAGGTCCCGCCGTACCGCGGGGTCCAACTCGATGATCAGCCGCACCTGCTCGCGGGCATAGCGCAGCACGACGTCACCGGCGGTCGGCCCCTTCTTCCCGCCCTTCCCGGCGCCCTTCTTGCTCTTGCCCTTGCCCTTGGCCTTGCCCTTGACTTTCGCCTTGGCCGCGGCCTTGCCGGAGCCATGGGCGGGCCGCTCGGCCGGCCCGACGGTGTGCGGCGCGGCCCCGTCACGGCCCTGGCCCGTCTCGGCCAGCGCCCGTTCCAGCTTCGACGCCGCGGAGGCGGGACGCACCCCCGCCGCGGTCAGTACCCGGCCGACCTCGTCCAGCAGCCCGGCGCCACCGTCCCCGACCAGCTCCACCTCGATCTCGCGCCAGCGGGCCCCGGGGCGCCCCGCTCCGGCCGTCCCGGCGTCGACGGCCCCGGCCGCCGGCCAGGCGCGCACCGCGTCCTCCGCCACCTCGGCGAGCGGGGAGCCCGCGGCGTCCTTGAGCACCCGGACCGTGCGCCGCGTCCGCAGCCGTACGACGGCGACCAGCTCCCCGTCCAGCACCCGGGAGCGTACGAGCGCGGTCAGCTCCGGGGGCGGCGTCTCGGACAGCGGCGCCCGCAGCTCGTCCCGCACCCCGGGCGCGACCGGCAGCTTCAGATGCCAGCCCGCGTCCCGGCCGCCGGTGCGCCGGCGCAGCGTGACGCCGGCGGCGGCGAGGCGCTGGTCGGCGGTGTCGTAGTAAACGGCGTCGAGATCCTCGGTGCCCGCCTCCACCACGGCGGCGACCCGGTCGACCCCGGCCAGGTCGGGCAGCTGGGTGTTGTCGTCGGCTTCGTACTTCCGCTCGATTTCCCGCACGGTGTCCGCCATGCATCGAATCTAGTCACCCACTCGGGCCGGGACCACCCGCCAGGACCGGGAAGCCGTCACGGGGCCGGAAACCGCCGGAGCGGGTAGCACTCGCCGTATCGCGTGGCTTACCGTGTGTGACGACCCCGCCACGCAGAGTGGTAGTGGGCGCACACTCGACCCCTTCGGGGAGGAGACACCCGTGCACCCCCAGACCGCACCCGTCACCCGGCCGGCCATCCGCGTCGCGGCAGGCGCCCGCCCGCATCTTCTGAGCACGCCGAGCACCCCCCGCGCCCCGAAGGCCGCTCGCGACTTCGTCCGCGCGGTGCTGCGCCGCACTCCGCTCGCCCCGCTCGCCGACACCGCCGTACTGCTCACCTCGGAGGCGGTGACCAGCGCCCATGTGCGCACGCCACGGTCCGCGGACATCCTGCTGCGGCTGCTGACCGCCGGGCACGGCCTGCGGATCAGCGTGCACGACGAGGCGCCGGCCCGGATTCCCCGGCCGGCCGCGGTGACCGGTGAGCGGGATGCCGATCTCGGGCTGCTGCTGGTCGGTGAGCTCTCCGACGACTGGGGCACCACACCGTTCGGCGGACTGCCGCGGTCCCCCTCGCTCTGGTTCGAACTGCACCTCAAGCACTGACGCGACGTCAGCGGGAGGCGGACAGCGGGCGCTGCACCCGGATCGACTGGAGCAGCCCGATCGCGATCCAGACCGCGAACATCGAGGTGCCGCCGTAGGAGACGAACGGCAGCGGCAGGCCGGTGACGGGCATGATCCCGAGGGTCATGCCGATGTTCTCGAAGGACTGGAAGGCGAACCACGCGATGATGCCGGCGGCCACCACCGTCCCGTAGAGCTCGGTGGACTCCCGGGCGATCCGGCAGGCGCGCCACAGGACCACCCCGAGCAGCACGATGATCAGGCCCGCGCCCAGGAAGCCGAGTTCCTCACCGGCGACGGTGAAGATGAAGTCCGTCTGCTGTTCGGGGACGAACTGACCGGTGGTCTGGCTGCCGTGGAAGAGACCGGATCCGGTCAGCCCGCCGCCGCCGATCGCGATCCGGGCCTGGTTGGTGTTGTAGCCGACGCCGGCCGGGTCCAGGCTCGGGTTGGCGAAGGCGGCGAAGCGGGCGATCTGGTAGTCGTCGAGCAGTCCGAGCTGCCAGACCGCGACACAGCCGACGACACCGGTGCCGACCAGTCCGAGGATCCAGCGGTTGGAGGCGCCGGAGGCGAGCAGCACACCGAGGATGACGGCGCCGAGCACCATCACCGAGCCGAGGTCGGGCATCAGCATGATGACGACGACGGGGACGGCGGCCAGCGCGAGGGCCTGGACGACGGTGCGGTGGTCGGGGTGCGGCCGGTCCCCCGCGTCGACCCGGGACGCCAGCAGCATCGCCATGCCCAGCGTGATGGTGATCTTCGCGAACTCGGCGGGCTGGAGGGAGAAGCCGCCGGGGATCGCCAGCCAGGACCGCGAGCCGTTGATGGTGGCGCCCAGCGGGGTCAGCACCAGCAGCGCCAGCACGACCGAGAGGGCGTAGAGGACCGGGACGGCGCCGCGCAGCGTGCGGTGGCCGAGCCAGATCGTGCCGCCGGCGAGCGCCAGGCCGATACCGACGTTCAGCAGATGGTGCAGGAAGTAGTAGTACTCGTCGCCGTGGTTGAGCTCGGTGCGGTTACGGGTGGCGGAGAAGACCAGCAGCGAGCCCACCAGCGACAGCACCAGGCAGGACAGCAGCAGTATCCAGTCGAGCTTGCGCAGCACCGAATCGCGGGCCGTGAGCTTGCCCCAGGTGCCGAGCTCAGGGGTGTAGCGCCGGATCGAGAACGCCCGGGAGGTGTGGCTGGTCGTCATCGTGGGCTCTCCGATGCGGACGGCGACGGCGACGGCGGGGCATACGGCTTGATGGGCTGGGACTGGATGGCGCCATCACTTTCGATCTTGGGCAGCTTCGCCTCCGGCCTCGGGAGCAGCGCCGCCTTGGGGTCGATGCCGCCCTTCTCGTCGACGCCGTACAGCGCGTTGTAGATGTTGCGCACGGCGGGGCCGGAGGCGCCGGAGCCGGTACCACCCTGGGAGATGGTCATGACGATCGTGTAGTCCTTGGTGTACGTCGCGAACCACGAGGTCGTCTGCTTGCCGTAGACCTCGGCCGTACCGGTCTTGGCGTGCATCGGGATCTTGTCCTGCGGCCAGCCGCCGAACCGCCAGGCGGCGGTACCGCGGGTGGCGACACCGGCGAGGGCACCGTCCATCTGGTGGAGGGTCTTCTGCGTCACCGGCAGCCGGCCGTGCGACTGGGGCTTGACCCGCTGGATGTGCTTGCCGTCGGGGCTGATGACGGCCTTGCCGACGGTCGGGTTGTAGAGCGTGCCGCCGTTGCTGATCGCACCGTAGATGGTCGCCATCTGGATCGGGGTGACGAGGGTGTCGCCCTGCCCGATGGCGTAGTTGATCGAGTCGTAGGCGTGCAGCTTCATGCCCTCCAGGCAGCCTTCCCGGGCGAGCTTGGTGCCGAAGTCCTTCTTCTTCGGCCAGGCCTTGGCCTGTTCGCACCAGCCCGCCTTGTTGGCCTTCCAGAAGGCGTTCTTCCACTTGCGGTCGGGGACCCGGCCGGTGACCTCGTTCGGGAGGTCGATGCCGGTCTCCTTGCCGAGGCCGAACTGGTGGGCGGTCTTGTAGAACCAGTTCTTGGCGTCCTTCTTCGGCTTGTCCCCGCCGTCCTTCCGCCACTCGTCGTGCGAGAGCCGGTAGAAGACGGTGTCGCAGGAGACCTCCAGCGCCCGGCCGAGGCTGATCGCGCCATGGCTCTGCGACTCGAAGTTCTTGAAGGTCTGGCCGCCGATGCTGTACGAGCTGGTGCAGGGGTAGTGGCCGTTGAAGTCATAGCCCGCGTTGACCGCGGCCGCGGTCGAGATGACCTTGAAGATCGAGCCGGGGGCGGCCTGCCCCTGGATGGCGCGGTTCAGCAGCGGGTAGTTGGAGTCCTTGCCGGTGAGGTGGGCGTAGTCCTTGCCCGAGATCCCGCCGACCCAGGCGTTCGGGTCGTAGGTGGGGTTGGAGGCCATCGCCACCACCCGGCCGGTCTTCGCCTCCATGACGACGACGGCGCCCGAGTCGGCCTTGTAGTTGGTGCCCGTGTTCCTGTCGTGCTCCTTACGGGCGTCCTTCATGGCCTGGTCCAGCTGCTTCTCGGCCAGGCCCTGCACCCGCGCGTCGATGCTGGTGACGACGCTGGCGCCGGCCTTGCCCTTCTCGCTCTTCGCCTGGCCGATGACCCGGCCGAGGTTGTCGACCTCGTAGCGGGTGACGGCGGCCTTGCCGCGCAGCGCGTCGTCGTACGTCCGCTCCAGACCGGACCGGCCGATCTGGTCCGAGCGCAGCAGCGGTGAACGGCTGTGCTCGGCCTTCTTGATCTCCTCGTCGGTCACCGGCGAGAGATAGCCGAGGACCTGGGCGGTGTTGGCGTCGCCCGGGGCGGCGTAGCGGCGGACGGCCGTCGGCTCGGCGCTGATGCCGGGGAAGTCCTCGGAGCGCTCGCGGATCTGGAGGGCCTGCTGGGTGGTGGCCTCGTCGGTGATGGGAATCGGCTGGTACGGCGAGCCGTTCCAGCACGGCTGCGGCGTCTTGGAGTCGCAGAGCCGGACCTTGTTGCGGATCTCCTTCTCGGACATGCCGAGCACCTTGGCCAGCCGGCCGAGCACGGCCTTGCCGTCGTCCTTCATCTTCAGCAGCTCGGTACGGCTGGCCGACACCACCAGACGGGTCTGGTTGTCGGCCAGCGGCACCCCGCGCGCGTCGAGGATGGAGCCGCGGGTGGCGGGCTCGATGACCTGCTGGACGTGGTTGTTCCTGGCCTCGGTGGCGTACTCCGTGCCATTGCGGATCTGCAGATACCAGAGCCGGCCGCCGAGGGTGAGCAACAGCGAGAAGACCAGGATCTGGATCGCGATGAGCCGGACGCTGACCCGGGAGGTCCGGGATTCCGGGAGATTACTCATGGCGCGCCGCGCCTCCATGAGGGGTCGTGGTCGAAGGACGAGGGAGCGTCACAGCCGCTTGACCCCCTTGATGCGGCCCACCTTGTCGCGGGCCGACTTGCCGAGCAGACCGCCGCGCTGGCTGCCGATCCGGGCCCCCGAGCGCACGGACTTCATGGCGCCGCGGCTGGCCTTGAGGCCGGTGCCGGTGGTGAGCCAGCCGTATCCGGAGCCGGAGCCGCTCGGGCTGGTGGAGCCGTCGCCGGTCAGCGGCTCACCCTCGGTTCTGCGCGCCAGCGCCATCACCAGGGGAACCACGAAGGGGGCCAGCAGCAGGTCGTAGAGGGTGGCGCTGAGCAGCAGTCCGACGATGCCGACGTGCCGGGCCGCGGTGTCGCCGACCAGTGCGCCGACGCCCGCGTACATCAGCGTCGAGACGATCGCGGCGCCGATGACGACGATCAGCGGCAGCGTCGCCGAGCGGTGCCGGCCGGACTCCGGCTTGGTCAGGCCGGCCGCGTAGCCGATGACGCAGAGCACCAGCGCATAGCGGCCGATGGCGTGGTCGGACGGCGGGGCGAGGTCGGCCAGCAGCCCGGCGAAGAAGCCGACGAGCGCGCCGCCGACGTGGCCGTAGACCAGCGCCAGGCCGACCACCACGAGCAGCAGCAGGTCGGGTACGGCGCCGGGCAGTTGGAGTCTGGCGAGGATGGTGACCTGGATGACGAGGGCGACGACCACCAGCGGGGCCGAGAGCAGAATCCGGTTGATGCGCATCGGTCAGCTCCTGGGAGGGACGCTCGCGGAGGGGGTGGCCGTGACGGTGACCGTCGGCGTGGGCTTGGGCTTGGCGGGCCGCGGCGGCAGGACGGTGTCGCGCGGGTCCTCGCGGGGCGGCTGGACGACGACGCCGACGATGTCGAGCTGGGAGAAGGCGACGAACGGCCGGACCTGGAGGTTGCGGGTCAGATCCCCGTTGAACGGCTCGACCCGGACGACCCTGCCGACGGGCACACCGGGCACGAACGGCTTGTCCTTGCTGGAGCCGAAGGTGACCAGGCGGTCGCCCTTCTTGATGTTGGCCCGGCCATTGAGGAGCTGAACGCGCAGCGAGCGGACGCCCTGCCCGTTGGCGAAGCCGATCTCGTTGGTCTTCTCCATGCGGGTGCCGACGGTGAAGTCGGGGTCGGCGGCCAGCAGGACGGTGGAGGTGTCGGCGCCGACGGTGGTGATCCGGCCGACCAGACCGTCGCCGTTGAGCACGGTCATGTCGCGGCGGATGCCGTCCCGGCTGCCGGCGTCGATGGTGACGGTCCAGGAGAAGCCCTGGGCCGAGCCGATGGCGATGACCTGGGCGCCCTTGATGGCGTACTGGCCGGTGCCGGCGGTCTTGAGGATCTTGTCGAGCTCGGCGGCGCGGCTGCGGTTCCGGTCGGAGGAGCCGAGCTTGGCCTTCAGCGCCTCGTTCTCGTGCTCCAGCTTGCTGATCCGGTTGTGCCGCCGGCCGGAGTCCCGTACGGCACCGACCGCGTTGCCGACCGGGTCGACGACGCGGGCGACACCGCTCTCGACCGGGCCGAAGGCGGAGGCGGCGGCTTGCCGGGCACCATCGAGCGGGGACTGTTCGCCGCCGCGGATATCGACCGTGATCAGCGCGAACGCGATCGCGACCAGCAGCACCAGCAGCAGCCGGCTCTCTCGTGTGTCCCTCACGTGCGGCGGCCGTGTCCTTCCTCGTAGGACCGGCCGGCTGCGGGCCCCGCCGGTCTCGTTCGGGAGTTGAGCGTTGTGCCTGTGTGACGGTGCCGGCCGGTGAAGCGTCAGGGCACCGTGTCTGTCGGGGTGTTGCGCCCGTGTGCCGGCCGGTCCGGCGGACGGACCGGCCGCTGGTGCCGGGGGCCCGGCCCCCGCGGCCGCCGAGCGGCGGCCGCGGCGCGGGTCGGTTCCCCGGCCTTGCTACCTGCGCGGCTGGGAGTCGAGGACCTGCTGGAGCGCCTCGAACTCCTCGACGCACTTGCCGGAGCCCAGCGCGACGGAGTCGAGCGGGTCCTCGGCGATGTGGATGGGCATACCGGTCTCGCGGCGCAGCCGCTCGTCGAGGCCGCGGAGCAGGGCACCGCCACCCGTGAGCACGATGCCGCGGTCCATGACGTCACCGGACAGCTCCGGCGGGCACTTGTCGAGGGTCGTCTTGACCGCGTCGACGATGGAGTTGACCGGCTCCTCGATGGCCTTGCGGACCTCGGCGGCCGAGATCACCACGGTCTTCGGCAGACCGGAGACCAGGTCCCGGCCGCGGATCTCGGTGTGCTCGTCCTGTTCCAGGTCGTAGGCCGAACCGATGGTGATCTTGATGCTCTCGGCGGTGCGCTCGCCCAGCAGAAGGCTGTACTCCTTCTTGATGTGCTGGATGATGGCGTTGTCGAGCTCGTCGCCGGCCACCCGGATGGACTGCGCGGTGACGATGCCGCCGAGCGAGATGACCGCGACCTCGGTGGTACCGCCGCCGATGTCCACGACCATGTTGCCGGTGGCCTCGTGGACCGGCAGACCGGACCCGATCGCGGCGGCCATCGGCTCCTCGATGATGTGGACCTGGCGCGCACCGGCCTGGGTCGAGGCCTCGATCACCGCACGGCGCTCCACTCCGGTGATGCCGGAGGGGACGCACACGACGACCCGCGGACGGGCCAGATAGCGCCGCTTGTGAATCTTCAGGATGAAGTAGCGGAGCATCCGCTCGGTGATCTCGAAATCGGCGATCACGCCGTCTTTCAGGGGCCGTACGGCGACGATGTTGCCGGGCGTGCGCCCGATCATCTTCTTCGCCTCAGCACCCACCGCGAGGATCCCGCCGGTGTTGGTGTTGATGGCCACGACCGACGGCTCGTTGAGGACGATTCCGCGGCCCCTGACGTACACCAGCGTGTTGGCGGTCCCGAGGTCGACAGCCATGTCACGGCCGATGAACGACATGTTGTTCCCCATGAGGATACGTCTGGCCTTCCCAACTGGAGCGAATGCTTACTGGAGGTCGGCAGGAGGTGATGCGCTGTGAGGCGCGGAAGCCTCCATCGTAGTTCGTAGTGCGCCCACTCGAACACGTCGGGAGGCTGTTCCGCCATTGTCAGCCGTACACGCACCCGCCCCCCTCAATGGTGACGTCGTGTCGCGGTGATGCGTTCCCCCGATCGTGTCGTATACACCAAGGGGCGACCGATGATTTCTTCGGTCGCCCCAGGTCACGGGGGGTGTACAGCTGATGAAGTGTCAGGAAATGCCGGGGAAGAAAATCTTGATCTCACGCTCGGCGGACTCTTCGGAATCCGACGCATGGATCAGATTCTCCCGGGTGATCGTTCCGAAGTCCCCACGAATGGACCCACTCGGCGCGGCAATCGGGTCAGTCGGCCCGGCCAGCGCCCGTACGCCCTCGATCACCCGCTCGCCCTCGACGATCATCGAGACGACCGGACCGGAGGCCATGAAGGCGACCAGGGGCTCGTAGAACGGCTTGCCGACGTGCTCGGCGTAGTGCTGCTCCAGGATCTCGCGGTCCAGGCTGCGCAGCTCCAGCGCGCTGATCGTCCAGCCGGCCTTCTTCTCGATCCGGCCGATGATCTCGCCGATCAGGCCGCGCTGGACGGCGTCAGGCTTGAGAAGGACGAGGGTGCGCTGGCTCACGAAGGGACTCCCTGGATATGAACAATGGTCAGCGGGTGCACTGAGGCTACATGGGGTACACGGCGCCACGCGGCGCAGCCCCCGGCCTCCGGGACGCCCCGTGGAACAGGCTCTAGGCGGGCTTGCCGGCCGGTTCGTCGGCAGCCTCGGACTGCGCCGCCCAACGGGCCTTCGCCTCATCGATCTTGCGGCCGAAGTGCACCGACGCCCACCACAGGGCGGCGAAGACCGCGCCCAGGAAGAACATCGTCGGCACCACGAAGCCACTGGCGATCAGGGCTGCCTGGAGCGCCCAGCCGAGCTGGACGCCACCCGGACGGGTCAGCATCCCGCACAGCACCAGGCTCAGCAGCATCGCGATCCCGCTGACCAGCCAGATCGTGGCCGGGGACAGCTCGGTCATCTGCATCGCGACCAGACCGGCGAAGCCGATCACGAAGAATTCGCCTATCAGAGTGCTGGCACACAGCGTGCGCATGATCAGGCCCTCCCCATCAGCAGCCGGGCCTCGCCGACCGTGATCACCGAGCCGGTCACCAGCACACCGGCGCCGGAGAACTCGCCCTCTTCCTCGGCGAGGGTGATCGCCGCCTCCAGGGCGTCGTCCAGCCGCGGCTCCACCTGGACCCGCTCGGCGCCGAAGACTTCGACGGCGACGGCCGCCAGCTCGTCCGGATCCATCGCACGATGGCTGGAATTACGGGTCACCACGATCTCGGCGAAGATCGGCTCGAAGGCCTCCAGGAAGCCCCGTACGTCCTTGTCCCCGCTGGCGCCGACCACGCCGACCAGGCGGCTGAACCCGAACGCCTCGGTGACCGCCTCGGCCGCGGCCCGCGCCCCCGCCGGGTTGTGCGCCGCGTCCAGCACCACCGTCGGGCTGCGGCGCACGACCTCCATGCGACCGGGCGAGGTGACGGCGGCGAACGCGGAGCGGAGGGTGTCGATGTCGAGCGTGCGGGCGTGCTCCGAGCCGACGCCGAAGAACGCCTCGACCGCGGCGAGCGCCACCGCGGCGTTGTGCGCCTGATGGGCGCCGTACAGCGGAAGGAAGATCTCCGGGTACTCACCGCCCAAGCCGCGCAGCGTCAGCATCTGCCCGCCGACGGCCACCTCGCGGGAGAGCACCCCGAACTCCATGCCCTCACGGGCGACCGTGGCATCCACCTCGACCGCGCGCTTGAGCATCACCGACGCCGCGTCCACCGGCTGCTGGGCCAGCACGACCGTGGCGTCCTTCTTGATGATCCCGGACTTCTCCCCGGCGATCTGCTCGGGGGTCTCGCCCAGCCGGTCGGTGTGGTCCAGCGAGATCGGGGTGACCACGGCGACATCGCCGTCGATGACGTTCGTCGCGTCCCAGGTGCCGCCCATGCCGACCTCGACGACCGCGACGTCCACCGGGCTGTCCGCGAAGGCCGCGTACGCCATCGCCGTCAGCACCTCGAAGAACGACAGGCGGTACTCCTCCCGGCTGTCGACCATCTCCACATACGGGGCGATGTCCCGGTAGGTCTCGATGAAGCGCTCGGCGGAGATCGGACCGCCGTCCAGGCTGATCCGCTCGGTGATCGACTGGACATGCGGGCTGGTGTAGCGGCCGGTGCGCAGGTCGAAGGCGGACAGCAGGGCCTCGATCATGCGGGCGGTGCTGGTCTTGCCGTTGGTGCCGGTGATGTGGATGGACGGGTAGGCCCGCTGCGGAGAGCCGAGGATGTCCATCAGCGCGGCGATGCGCTGCACCGACGGGTCCAGCTTGGTCTCGCCCCAGCGGCCCGCCAGCTCCTCCTCGACGGCGCGCAGCGCGCGGTCGACCTCGGGGTCGGCCGGCCGGGCGGGGATCCCGTCCCCCTGCGGCGGACCGGCCTGCGCGCGCAGGGTCCGGCTGCCGGCCTCGATCACCGCGAGATCGGGGTCACGGTCGGTCTCCGCCTCGACCAGTTCGTCGAAGGCGTCGTTCGGGTCGGGGTCGTCGTTCTGGGGGCGCTCGCTCACGCCGACCAGTCTACGAGGCACGTGTGACAGCGGTGCGCTGCGTTGCCCTCCCCCGGTACCGCACTGCGGCCGGAGGCGGCCGGCCCGCTCCGCGCCCCGGCGTGCGCCCCTGCGCCGGGGGCCGGGGACGGGGCGGGGACGGGGGCCGGGCCGGCTACGACGGCAGCGCCGCCTTCATCATGGCCCGCGCGATCGGACCCGCCAGCCCATTGCCGGAGACCTCGTTGCGGGCGGCGTGCCCGTCCTCGACCATCACGGCCACCGCCACCCGGTGTCCCTTGCCGTCCTCGGCGTACGAGACGAACCAGGCGTAGGGCGTCCCGCTGTTGTCGACGCCGTGCTGAGCGGTGCCGGTCTTGCCGCCCACGGTCAGTCCGTCGATCTTCGCGCCGGAGCCGGTGCCCTTGTCCACGACCGTCTGCATCGCCGACCGCAGCTGCTGGGCCGTGCGCGCCGACATGGCCTTGTCGTCGCGGTAGGTCTTCGGCTCGTTGCTCTGGACGGTGTTGCCGCCGCCGTCGGTCAGCTTGTCGACCAGCTGCGGGGTCTTCAGCTCGCTGCCGTTCGCGATGGCCGAGCTGACCATCGCCATCTGGAGCGGGGTCGCCTGGTCGTCGAACTGGCCGATCCCGGACAGCGCGGTCTGCGCCTCGTCCATGTTCCCGGGGTAGACGCTCTTGCCGGCCCGCACCGGGGTGTCCACCTTGCCGTCGTTGAAGCCGAACTTCTCGGCCTGCGCCTTCACCTTGTCCTTGCCCAGGTCGACGGCCATCTTCGCGAAGACGGTGTTGCAGGAGTACTGGAGCGCGGTGCGGATGTCCGCGTTCTTGCAGGGCGCGGCCCGGTTCTCGTTGGTGAGCTCGGTGCGGGTGTGCGGGAGCGTGTACGGGTCGGGGCTGTCGGTGGGCTCGTCCACCGAGGAGTACAGGCCGTCCTCCAGCGCGGCCGCCGCGACCACCAGCTTGAAGGTGGAGCCGGGTGGCAGCGGCTGCCGCAGCGCCCGGTTGACCTCGGGGTCCTCGCTGTCGCCGGACATCTTCCGCCACGCCTTCTGGTCGGCGCCGTCGGAACCGGCGAAGGTCCCCGGGTCGTACGACGGGGTGCTCACCATGCCCAGGATCCGCCCGGTGGCCGGGTCCATGGCGACGGCGGCGCCCTTCTTGTCGCCCAGCGCCCGGTAGCCGGCCTTCTGCACCGCGGCGTCGATGGTGGTGGCCACGTCGCCGCCCTTGGCCCGTTTGCGGGTCAGCGCGTCGGCGGGGGTCTGGAGCCGGCTGTCGGAGCCGTCCAGGAGGTCGCCGTAGAGGCTCTCCAGCTGGTTGCTGCCGAAGATCTGCGAGGTGAAGCCGGTGACCGGCGCGTACAGCGGGCCGTCCTTGTAGGTCCGCTTGTACTTCAGCGTGTCGGAGGTGGCGGCGGAGCCGGTGACCGGCTCCCCGTCGACGAGGATGTTGCCCAGCGGCGCCGAGTACTTGCCGATCGTCACCCGCGGATTGTGCGGGTCCTCCTTGTAGTCGCCCGCCTTCGCGCCCTGGAGCCAGGTCGCCCAGCCCATCAGCGCGACGATCAGGGCCAGACAGAAGACCGCGGCCCGTCGCAGGGGTTTGTTCATCGGGCGCGGCTCCTCAGGTACGGGACGTGCGGGGCTGCCGCCACTACGGCATTCCGGACCACCGTGCCTCGGCCAGATGAGAGCGCGATGAGAACGCCCCGCCCGCCGCCCGGACCGCCGCCCGAGCCCCGCCCACCGGGGCCCGCCCTGCGCGGACGTGCCCAACAACGGCGCAGGCCCCCCGCCCGTACGGACGAGGGGCCTGCGAGGTCTGCCGCCGTTACGCCTTCGGCAGGGCCGCCAGCTGCGCGGTGATCCGGACGATGTCCGCCTCCGCGGCCTCCAGCCGGCCGCGGATCTTGTCCACGACCTTCTCCGGCGCCTTGGCCAGGAACGCCTCGTTGCCGAGCTTGGCGGTGGCCTGCGCCTTCTCCTTCTCGGCCGCGCCCAGGTCCTTCGTCAGGCGCTTGCGCTCCGCCTCGACGTCGATGGCGCCGGACAGGTCCAGGGCGACCGTGGCGCCCCCGACCGGCAGCGAGGCAGTAGCGCTGAAATCGTCACCGGCCGGCTGAAGCCGCAGCAGCGAGCGCATCGCGGCCTCGTGCGCGGCCAGCGCCGTACCGGACAGGTCCAGCCGCGCGGGGACCTTCTGGCCCGGCTGGAGCCCCTGGTCGGAGCGGAACCGGCGGACCTCGGTCACGACCTGCTGAACGGTCTCGATCTCCCGCTCGGCCGCCGCGTCCCGGAAGCCGGAGTCCTTCGGCCAGTCGGCGATCACGACCGACTCACCGCCGGTCAGCGCCGTCCACAGGGTCTCGGTGACGAACGGCACGATCGGGTGCAGCAGCCGCAGGGTGACGTCCAGGACCTCACCCAGCACCCGGCGCGAGGCGTCGGCGGCCGGGCCGCCCGCCATGAAGGTGGTCTTGGACAGCTCGACGTACCAGTCGAAGACCTCGTCCCAGGCGAAGTGGAAGAGGGTGTCCGACAGCTTCGCGAACTGGTAGTCGTCGTAGTACGCGTCGACCTCGGCGACGACCGAGTTCAGCCGGGACAGGATCCACCGGTCGGTCGCCGACAGCTGCTCGGCGGGCGGGAGTTCACCCTCCACCGTCGCACCGTTCATCAGCGCGAACCGCGTGGCGTTCCAGATCTTGTTGGCGAAGTTGCGGGACCCCTGGACCCAGGCCTCGCCGATCGGGACGTCGACACCGGGGTTGGCGCCACGGGCGAGCGTGAACCGGACGGCGTCCGAACCGTACTCGTCCATCCAGTCCAGCGGATTGACCGCGTTCCCGAAGGACTTGGACATCTTCTTGCCGAACTGGTCGCGGACCATGCCGTGCAGCGCGATGGTGTGGAACGGCGGGGTGCCGTCCATCGCGTACAGCCCGAACATCATCATCCGGGCGACCCAGAAGAAGAGGATGTCGTAGCCGGTGACCAGGACGGAGTTCGGATAGAACTTCTCGACGCTCGGGGTCTGCTCGGGCCAGCCGAGCGTGGAGAACGGCCACAGCCCGGAGGAGAACCAGGTGTCGAGGACGTCGGTGTCCTGGTGCCAGCCCTCGCCGCTCGGCGGCTCCTCGTCCGGTCCGACGCAGACGACCTCACCCTCCGGCCCGTACCAGACCGGGATCCGGTGGCCCCACCACAACTGCCGCGAGATGCACCAGTCGTGGAGGTTGTCGACCCAGCCGAAGTAGCGGGACTCCATCTCCTTGGGGTGGATCTTGACCTTGCCGTCGCGGACCGCGTCACCCGCGGCCTTCGCCAGCGGGCCGACCTTGACCCACCACTGCATCGACAGCCGCGGCTCGATGGTGGTCTTGCAGCGCGAGCAGTGCCCGACGGAGTGGGTGTACGGGCGCTTCTCGGCGACGATCCGGCCGTCGGCGCGCAGCGCACCGACGATCGCGGAACGGGCCTCGAAGCGGTCCAGGCCCTGGAAGGGGCCGTGCGCCGTGATGACACCGCGCTCGTCGAGCACGGCGAGGTTGGGCAGCCCGTGCCGGCGGCCGATCTCGAAGTCGTTCGGGTCGTGGGCCGGGGTGACCTTGACCGCGCCGGTGCCGAACTCCGGGTCGACGTGCTCGTCGGCGACGACCGGGATCCGGCGGCCGGTCAGCGGCAACTCGATCTCGGTGCCGACGAGATGGGCGTACCGCTGGTCCTCCGGGTGGACGGCGACCGCGGTGTCACCCAGCATCGTCTCGGCCCGCGTGGTGGCGACGACGATGGACGAGTCGCCCTCGCCGTACCGGATGGAGACGAGCTCGCCGTCGTCTTCCTGGTACTCCACCTCGATGTCCGAGATGGCGGTCAGACAGCGCGGGCACCAGTTGATGATGCGCTCGGCGCGGTAGATCAGCTCGTCGTCATGGAGCCGCTTGAAGATCGTCTGAACGGCCTTGGACAGGCCCTCGTCCATCGTGAACCGCTCACGCGACCAGGCGACACCGTCGCCCAGGCGCCGCATCTGGCCGGAGATCTGTCCGCCGGACTCGCCCTTCCACTGCCAGACCCGCTCGACGAACGCCTCACGGCCCAGGTCGTGCCGGGAGACGCCCTCCTTGGCGAGCTCCCGCTCGACGACGTTCTGGGTGGCGATACCGGCGTGGTCCATGCCCGGCTGCCAGAGGGTCTCGTAGCCCTGCATGCGCTTACGGCGGGTGAGCGCGTCGATGAGGGTGTGCTCGAAGGCGTGCCCCAGGTGCAGGGAGCCGGTGACGTTCGGCGGCGGGATGACGATGGTGTACGGCGGCTTGTCGCCCTTCTCGTCCGCCTCGAAGTAACCCCGCTCTACCCAGCGCTCATACAGCGGCCCCTCTACATCGGCCGGCGTGTACTGAGTCGGCAGTTCGGGGGCGCTGTGCTTGCTCTGCTGAGAGTTCTCGGTCACGCCGGACAGTGTACGGGCGCGGATGTAGCAGCTTCGAATCGGTTTCGCCCCCGGGGCAACGGCTGTCAGCGGCGTCGTACAGGATGTCGGCAGCGCTTCAACAGCACCCAGAACTTCACACGCAGAACTCAACTGAATTCAGTTGTCACGAGGGGAACCGCTCCATGAGCTTCAACCAGCCGCCTCCCGGCCCGTACGGCCAGCAGCCCCCGCAGCCGGGCCCGTACGGCCAGCCGCAGCAGCCACCGGCCCCCCAGCCTGGTTACGGCTACCCGCAGCAAGGCGGCCAGGTGCCTCCGCAGCAGGGCTACGGGTACCCCCAGCAGGCCGGCCAGGCGCCCCCTCAGCAGGGCTACGGCTACCCCCAGCAGGCCGGCCAGCCCTACGGCCAGCAGGCCCCGTACGGCGGCCAGCAGACGCCCTACGGCGTGATCCCGCAGGGCCCGGAGGAGAGCGGCGGCAACGGCAAGAAGATCGGCCTGATCATCGGCGCGGTCGCGGTCGTCGCGGCGATCGGTGTGGGCGCGTACTTCGTCTTCGGCTCGGGCGGGGATGTGAAGCCGTACACCATCTCGCTGCCGGAGAAGCTGCTGAGCGCGGAGTACAGCAAGGTGCCGGACCGCGCCGGCGGGAAGCCGCAGAAGGACTTCTCCGACGACAAGGAACTGCGGGCGATGGGGATCACGGACGCCACCGCCGTTCAGGGCGGGTACATGAACGCCGCCAAGCAGCAACTCGTGGTGGTGGGTGTCTACGGCACGGTGAACGACCCGGAGACCGCCGTGGACCAGACGTTCGCCAAGCTCGAGGAGAACCAGAAGAAGGACCCGAACGCCTCGCGCGCCAAGATCGAGACGGTCACGCCGGTCACCGAGTACTCACCGGAGGGCTTCGACGGCGCCGTGATGAAGTGCAAGGTGCAGAAGGCGACGGTCACGATGAGCGGCGTCAGCGCGTCCCAGCAGGTCTCCGTCTGCATCTGGGGCGACAACAGCGCGATCGGCATCGTGCAGTCCCAGCCCGCCCCGGCGACCAATGGTCCCGCCGGCTCCGAGCCGCTGACCGCCGAGCAGCTCTCCGAGAAGACGGCCAAGCTCCGCGACGAGGTCCGCAAGGAGAAGTAGGCACCGCAGCCGCCCCGGAAGCCGAGGCGCTCGACCAGCACCCCGCGTCGAGCGCCTTTCGCTTGCCCGGCGGCCTGTCCTGCGGCGTGCCCCCCCCCGCTCCCGTGCATGCGGCCTCTGGAGCGGCTCGGCGTCAAGGCGTCTCATGCCGAGGAAGCCTGCAACCGCGCGCAGTCCTGACACGCCGCATCAACACACCACCGCCCGGCAGCGTTCCCGCTGCCGGGCGGTTCGGTATCAACTACGAGCGCGTCTTACGCGCTCTTCTCCTGCGGCTCCCCCGACTCGCCGCGGTTGCGCGGGACCAGGGTCGGGTTGACGTTCGAGTGGACGACATCCTCGGTGATGACGACGCGGGCCACGTCCTTGCGGGACGGGATCTCGTACATCACCGCCTGGAGGACCTCCTCCATGATGGCGCGCAGACCGCGGGCGCCGGTGCCGCGGAGGATGGCCTGGTCGGCGATGGCCTCCAGGGCCGGGCGGTCGAAGTCCAGCTCCACGCCGTCGAGTTCGAAGAGCCGCTTGTACTGCTTGACCAGCGCGTTGCGCGGCTCGACCAGGATCTGGAGCAGGGCCTCGCGGTCGAGGTTGTGGACCGAGGTCAGGACGGGGAGACGGCCGATGAACTCCGGGATCATCCCGAACTTCACCAGGTCCTCCGGCATCACGTCCTGGAGCTGGTCCTTGGACTCGATCTCCCGCTTGGAGCGGATCGTGGCGCCGAAGCCGATGCCCTTGGCGCCGGACCGGGCCTCGATGATCTTCTCCAGCCCGGCGAAGGCACCGCCGACGATGAAGAGGACGTTGGTGGTGTCGATCTGGATGAATTCCTGGTGCGGGTGCTTGCGGCCGCCCTGGGGCGGGACCGAGGCGGTGGTGCCCTCCAGGATCTTCAGCAGCGCCTGCTGGACGCCCTCGCCGGAGACATCGCGGGTGATCGACGGGTTTTCGCTCTTCCGGGCGACCTTGTCGATCTCGTCGATGTAGATGATGCCGGTCTCGGCCTTCTTGATGTCGAAGTCCGCGGCCTGGATCAGCTTGAGGAGGATGTTCTCGACGTCCTCACCGACATAGCCGGCCTCCGTCAGCGCCGTGGCGTCGGCGAACGCGAAGGGGACGTTGAGCATCCGGGCGAGGGTCTGCGCGAGCAGCGTCTTGCCGGAGCCGGTGGGGCCGAGCAGCAGGATGTTGGACTTGGCGAGCTCGATGCCCTCATCGCCGCGGCCGGGGCCGTTCTCGCCCGCCTGCACACGCTTGTAGTGGTTGTAGACGGCGACCGACAGCGCCTTCTTGGCGGGGTCCTGGCCGACGACATAGCCGTTCAGGAATTCGTAGATCTCCCGCGGTTTGGGGAGCTCCTCCCACCGCACCTCGGAGGTCTCGGCGAGCTCCTCCTCGATGATTTCGTTGCAGAGGTCGATGCACTCGTCGCAGATGTACACACCAGGTCCCGCGATGAGCTTCTTCACCTGCTTCTGGCTCTTCCCGCAGAATGAGCACTTGAGCAGGTCGCCGCCGTCACCGATGCGTGCCACGAGGTGCTTCCCCTTCGCCTGGGATCCGTATTGCTCCACGGACCCGGGTGCTTGCCTATCGACGGTACCTTGCCGGGCCCCCCGTACGGGCCCCCCTTGGACGGACTCGGTTCACTCCGTCCCGAACCGGTCCAAGGGGGCAACGCTCCGGCTCATTTCGCGAAAGATCGCTAGCCGATCGAGACCGACGACTTCCGCGTCGAGACGATCTGGTCGACCAGACCGTACGCCAGGGACTCCTCGGCAGTCAGGATCTTGTCACGCTCGATATCGTCCCGGATCTTCTCGATCGGGGTGGTGGAGTGCTTGGCCAGCAGCTCCTCCAGCTGCGAACGCATCCGCAGGATCTCGTTGGCGGCGATCTCCAGGTCGGAGACCTGACCGCGGCCGGTCTCGCTGTACGGCTGGTGGATCAGGACCCGGGCGTTCGGCAGCGCCATCCGCTTGCCGGGGGTGCCGGCGGCGAGCAGCACGGCCGCGGCGGAGGCCGCCTGGCCCATGCAGACCGTCTGGATGTCCGGCTTCACGAACTGCATCGTGTCGTAAATGGCGGTGAGCGCCGTGAAGGAACCGCCCGGGGAGTTGATGTAGATCGAGATGTCCCGGTCCGGGTCCATCGACTCCAGGCAGAGCAGCTGCGCCATGACGTCGTTGGCCGACGCGTCATCGATCTGCACGCCGAGGAAGATCACGCGCTCCTCGAACAGCTTCGCGTACGGGTCGTACTCGCGCACACCCTGCGAGGTGCGCTCGACGAAGCGCGGGACGATGTAGCGGGACTCGGCGCGCGGGCCGGAAAACTCGGACTCGGCGCCCTGCGAGAGGCCGCTGCCGGGGAAGTTGTTCATCGTGGTGTTCACCGTCCTGGTGGCGATCAAGTGGGCTGGGGGCTGAAGGGCGAGTGGTACGGGGCCTCAGGCGCCCGTGCCGCCCCCGCCCGGAACGCCGGCGGCGGAGGTCATGACATCGTCGATCAGGCCGTATTCCTTGGCCTCATCGGCGGAGAACCAGCGGTCGCGGTCGGAGTCCTGGGTGATCCGCTCGACGGTCTGACCGGTGTGGAAGGCCGTCAGCTCCGCCATCCGCTTCTTGGTGTGCAGCAGCCGCTCGGCGTGGATCTTGATGTCGGACGCGGAGCCGGCCAGACCCGCGGAGGGCTGGTGGATGAGGATCTCGGCATTCGGCAGCGCGAAGCGCTTGCCCGGGGTGCCGGCGCTCAGCAGGAACTGTCCCATGGAGGCGGCGAGGCCCATCGCGATCGTCACCACGTCGTTCTTGATGTACTGCATGGTGTCGTAGATCGCCAAGCCGGCCGAGATCGAGCCGCCCGGGGAGTTGATGTAGAGGAAGATGTCCTTGTCCGGGTCCGCGGCGAGGAGAAGCAGCTGCGCGGTGATCTTGTTGGCGATGTCGTCGTCGACCGGCTGGCCGAGGAAGATGATCCGCTCGCCGAGCAGCCGGTTGTAGACCTGGTCGCCGAGGCCACCGAAGGTCGGCTCAGCGGCGGCGGAAGGCATCGGGATCGTCACGTGTCCACCTGCTCGTTGTCGGACGGCTCCAGGCCGTCTCAGCGTCGTCTTCTGGGGCGCGGGGATCGGCGCCGTGTGTCGCCCCGGCGCGGTTTCAGGGACTCCCCTGCCCTCGTATCTACGGACCCTAACGCGCAGGTCGGACAACGCCATCCCGCATCGATAACTGTTCGCTGTGAGCGCAGGCTCACCGGTCCGGTACGAGTACGGGCCCGAACACGCGGACGTGCGTGTTCGGGCCCGTGATCAGCGGTCTTCGCGCGAGGCGACCGGGGCTCAGGCCTCGGGCTTCTCGTCGGCGGCCTCGACCTCGGTGCCCTCGGCCTCGGCGACGACGGTCTCGGCGGTCTCGTCCTCGTCGTCGAGGTCGATGACCTCGCCGTTGCTGTCCTTGACCGTGGCGGCCTCGACGACGACCGCGAGGGCCTTGCCGCGGGCGACCTCACCGACGAGCATCGGCACCTGGCCGCCCTCGACGACGGCCTGGGCGAACTGGTCGGGGGACATGCCGGAGGACTGCGCGCGGCGCATGAGGTGCTCGGTGAGCTCCTCCTGGCTGACGTTCAGCTTCTCCTTGTTGACCAGCTCGTCCAGGATGAACTGGGTCTTGATGCCCTTCTCGGCCTGCTCCTTGGTCTCGGCGTCGAACTCTTCCTCGCTCTTGCCCTGGATCTCCAGGTACTTCGCGAGGTCGAGGCCCATCTGGCCGAGCTGGTGGTTGACCAGGTTGTGCTTGCGGGTCTCGATCTCGTCCGCGAGCAGCTTCTCCGGCATCGGCACCTCGACGAGCTTGAGCAGCTCGTCCAGGACCTTCTCCTGCGCCTGGGTGGCCTGGTCGTACTTCTTCATCTGCTCAAGGCGCTTGCGGCTGTCCGCGCGCAGCTCCTCGAGGGTGTCGAACTCGCTCGCCAGCTGCGCGAAGTCGTCGTCCAGCTCGGGCAGTTCGCGGGACTTGACCTCGGTGACCTCGACCTTGACCTCGGCCTCCTTGCCCTCGGCGGAGCCGCCCTTGAGCTCGGAGGTGAAGGTGGCCTCGCCGCCGGCCGCGACGCCGGTGACGGCCTCGTCGATGCCGTCGAGGAGCTCACCGGAGCCGACGGTGTAGGTGACGCCCTCGGCGACACCGTCCTCCAGGACCTCGCCGTCCACCTTGGCCTCGAGGTTCAGCGTCAGGACGTCGCCGTCCTGGGCGGCGCGCTCGACCGGGGCGGTCGTGGCGAAACGCTCCCGCAGCTGCTCGACGGACTTGTCGATGTCCTCGTCCGACACCTCCACGGCGTCGACCTCGACCTCGATGCCGGAGTAGTCCGGGATCTCGAGGGCGGGACGGATGTCGACCTCGGCGGTGAAGGCCAGCAGCTCGCCGTCCTTCAGCTCGGTGATGTCGACCTCGGGCTGGCCGAGGACGTTGAGCTCACCCTCGTTGACCGCCTCGGTGTAGAACTTCGGGAGCGCGTCGTTGACGGCCTCCTCCAGCACGGCACCGCGGCCGAACCGCTGGTCGATGACGCGCGCCGGGATCTTGCCCTGGCGGAAGCCCTTCACCGTGACCTGCTGGTTGATCTTCTTGTACGCCGCGTCGAGGCTGGGCTTGAGCTCCTCGAAGGGCACCTCGACAGTGAGCCGAACCCGAGTCGGGTTCAGGGTCTCCACGGCGCTCTTCACGGTTCGGTCTCCTTGGGGCTGACTTCTGGGGTTCTGCTTGAGATCTTCCCGTATCCGGCTGTTCCGGTACCGGCCGATCACGCCCGGTACACAGACACACGGGCACGCAGCTTGCATAGTAACCGCAAGGAGGATGACGCCCACAACGCGATCTTGAACAGCGGCCGATCATGCGGCGGCGCGAGAGTGGGCCGGGGTGGTGCCCGACGGTGCCGTCGGGCTGACCTGTCTACTGGTCGGGGTGGCCGGATTCGAACCGACGACCTTCCGCTCCCAAAGCGGACGCGCTACCAAGCTGCGCCACACCCCGTCGGTGCGACACGTAGGGTACATGGCCGACGGCGCTCCAGCTGCCAGTTATCGGGGCGCCCGGTGGCGGGACATGGGGGCGTACGCGGCGACGCGCACCGTCCTCGGGAAGGGATGTGCGGCGCACCGCCGCGACCCGCTAGGATGCACTGCGTGCCGAGGTCCGAGCGACCTGTGGCGCTTGCGCGGGCGTAGCTCAATGGTAGAGCCCCAGTCTTCCAAACTGGCTACGCGGGTTCGATTCCCGTCGCCCGCTCGTATGAGGAAACCCCAGGCCGGACGGCCTGGGGTTTTCCGCTTTCCGGAGAGCGCCGCCGGATGCCGGCACACCTCTTCGCTCCGCGGTCGCGGGTCAATAGGGTGGTCCGCATGGAGATCTGGCTCAATCCCGCGTGTTCCAAGTGCCGTTCCGCCGTGGAGATCCTCGACGAGGCGGGCGCCCACTACACCGTGCGCAAATACCTGGAGGACCCGCCGAGCGCCGGTGACCTGCGGGACGTGCTGACGCGGCTGGGCCTGGAGCCCTGGGACATCACCCGGACCCAGGAGGCCGAGGCCAAGGAGCTGGGGATCGGGGACTGGGAGCGCACCGACGCCGCGCGTGAGCGGTGGATCGCGGCGCTGGCGGCACACCCCCGGCTGATTCAGCGGCCGATCATCACCGCGGACGACGGTTCGGCGCTGGTCGGACGCAGCGAGGACGCCGTACGCGAGGCGGTGGCGCGGGCCGGGGGCGAGACCTCGTAGGACGGGGACTTTGCGCGGCGCCTGGCGGAGGGCCGGCGGACCACCTAGAAGGTGATGTGGTTGATGGTGTCCGCCAGGGAGTTGAGGAACTTGTTGATCGACGGCGCCACGCCCGTGGAGGCGAGGAAGAAGCCGAACAGTATGGCGACGAGCGCCGGGCCCCCCTTGATCGACTTCCCTCTGATCAGCACGATCAGGATGATCCCCAACAGCAGCACAACTGACAGCGAAAGAGCCACAACTGATCACACCCTCGGTCGGAACGCCTCACCGGCCCGGGGGCATGCCGCGCACACCCCCCTGCACTCATCGTGCCACCAACTCCATGCCCATCGCAGGCCGGTGACGAATCATCGGCCAACGCTTTGCCCGATTCCGGCCGCTGGTGGCCGAGGGGTTACCGCGGGGTGGCGTACAGGTGGCGAGCGGACGACGGTGCGGGGGCCGCGTGGGGCCGGGACGTAGTTGGTACGAGGCCGGGGAATTTCCCCGCCTGACACCTCGTCGGTAATTTCTGCCGATCATTCCTCGGCGGCATTCTGATCATTTTCCCGGCCCGCGGGAATAGGGAATTCGTGGCATCCGTCACTGCTTTACGGGCCACTTCGAAGGCTTATTAGCATTCGGACATAAGACTAAGGAATGGGACATTCCCTCAGAGTCGTTTGCGGGGGATACGACCCGATTTGACGGGATGAAAGGGGGCGAATCGGGCAGCGTGGTGGAGGTTCTGCCCCGGCGATTGCGGATTTTATCCGGGCGCCCTCCGGAGCGGCACCCAATGAAATAACGAAGGGGCCGCACACGGTTTTACGCGCCCGCCGACCGCCGCTATCGTGCCTCAAATGTTTCCCGCTGCCCCGACACCCCGACGCGCCCTGCCCCCTGCCCAGCGGGCGGCGGGTACGGACCGGACCGGGCCCACGGCTCAGCCGTCCGGCGTGCCGGAGGGCGCGGCGGTGCCCGCCCCGAAGACCGGTGGCCGTAACCCGTTCTTCGACAACGCGAAGTACCTGGCCATCGTGCTGGTGGCGATGGGGCACGCATGGGAGCCGCTGACCGACAAGAGCCGGGCGGCCGAGGCGTTCTACATGACCGTCTACACCTTCCACATGCCGGCCTTCATCATCATTTCCGGTTACTTCTCGCGCAGCTTCGACATGCGCAAGGACCGGTTGCAGCGGCTGGTCACGGGGGTCGCGGTCCCCTACATCCTCTTCGAGACCGCCTATGCCTTCTTCAAGCGCTGGGCGGACGACGATCCCGGGCACCCCATCAGCCTGCTCGACCCGTGGTTTTTGACGTGGTTCCTGGTGGCCCTGTTCATCTGGCGGCTGACCACCCCGCTGTGGCAGATCGTGCGCTGGCCGATTCCGCTCGCGGTGGCCATCGCCGTACTCGCCTCCGTGTCACCGGACATCGGTGACGATCTGGACCTCCAGCGGGTGCTCCAGTTCCTGCCGTTCTTCGTCCTGGGGCTGGCGCTGCGGCCCGAGCACTTCAAGCTGGTGCAGCGGCGGGCGGTGCGGATCGCCTCGCTGCCCGTCTTCGCCGCGGCGCTGGTGATGGCCTACTGGGCGGCGCCCCGGATGTCCTCGGCGTGGTTCTACCACCGGGACAGCGCCCAGGAGCTGGGCACCACCTGGTGGATCGGCGCGGTGATGACGCTGGCGCTCTTCGGCTGCTCGATGGTGATGGTGGCCTGCTTCTTCGCCTGGGTGCCGACGCGGCAGACCTGGTTCACGGTGCTGGGCGCGGGAACCCTCTACGGCTATCTGCTGCACGGCTTCCTGGCCAAGGGCTCGCGGTTCTGGGGCTGGTTCGACGACTACGCCTGGCTGCACACCCCGCTCGGCGAGATCGCGGTGACGCTGATCGCCGGCGGCATCGTGACGGCCCTGTGCACCCCGCCGGTCCGCCGGGTGTTCCGCTTCGCCATGGAGCCGACGATGGCCTGGGCGTTCCGGAAGGATCCGGCCGATACGGCGCGGGCCCGCGTCAGCGCCTGAGAGCCCGCGCTTTCCGGCCGGAGCGTGACGCGGTCGGTTCACGCCATGCCGGGGGCGGCGCACCGGTCCCCGCGGCGCGCTGGGAACGGCCGCGGAAACGGCCGAAGTACGCCCTCGGGGAGAGCGGCCGACGGGCCGCGGCCCCCTCCGGCACCGTCCCCGTTACGTGTCCCGGCAGATCAGCAGCAGCGCCCGGTCGTCATTGACGTCCTTGGCGACGGCCTCGATCAGATGCCAGGCGGCGCCCGCGAAGCCCCCGGCGACATAGCGGTCGGCCTCGCCGGTCAGCCGGTCGATGCCCTCCGCGATATCGCGGTCGGCGGCCTCGACCAGGCCGTCGGTGAACAGCATCAGCACGTCGCCGGTCCGCAATGTGCCCTTGACCGGGTGGAACTGGGCGCCGTCGTAGACGCCGAGCAGCGGCCCGTCCCCCGCCTTCTCCTCCCAGCGGCCGGTGCCGGCGCTGAGCTGGAGGGCCGGCAGATGTCCCGCGGAGAGGAGTTCGTAGTCGCCGGACTCCAGGTCGAGGACGAGGTGGATGGAGGTCGCGAACCCCTCGTCCCAGTCCTGGCGCAGCAGATAGCCGTTGGCGGCGGGCAGGAAGCCGTGCGGCGGCAGCGAGCCGAGCAGGCCGCCGAAGGCGCCGGACAGCAGCAGGGCGCGGGAGGCCGCGTCCATGCCCTTGCCGGAGACATCGGTCAGCACCACTTCGAGGATGGTGCCGCCATGGGTGCGGGAGGCCACCACGAAGTCGCCGGAGAAGGACTGTCCGCCGGCCGGGCGCAGCGCCATCTCGTGGTGCCAGCCCTGCGGCAGCTTGGGCAGCTTGCTCTGGACGCGGATGCGTTCGCGCAGGTCGAAGAGCATGGTGCCGCCGCGCCGCCAGGGCACCCCGACCCGGCTGCGGAACTGCGCGATGAGCAGCCCGAAGAGCCCGACCGCGGCGACGACCAGGACGGTGCCCGGAGTGATCCGTTCCGGCCCCTCCTCGTACGGGCCGAACAGCGCGGACTCGACGACCAGCGCGGTCGCCGAAGCGCCGTACAGGACGAGGAGATTGGCCGGCCGCAACAGCAGACCGCCGGCGATGACCGGGAGGACCAGCGCCGTCGGGGCGATCCATTCCGGCCACCAGAGTGTGCCCGCGGCGATGGCGGGTATGGCGATGAGCAGGGCGGCCAGCGCGAACCGGTCGGAGCCCTCGCCGCGGAAGTAGTCGACACCGGCCTTGCGCACGCCGATGCGGGCCCGGTGCAGTCCTTTGTGCATCCGGGCCGTCAGGGTTTCCGTTCCCTGGCCGCTGCTCATTGCTCTGGGACCTTATCCACCCGTTCGGCGGTGCGTCGATTCGCCGCACGTCGGCCCGGAAAATTCCCGGGAAACCCCGTTCGAAATGCGGTCGCGCCGCTATGGAGCGTGCGCTAGGGATGTCGTATGGCCACGGAATTACGGATGTTGCGGGACGTCGAATGGGACGCCTGGTCGGACACGCTGAACCGGGCGTTCGGCGAGCCGCCCCCGAGCCCTGAGCAGCGGGCCCTCAGGCGGGAGCTCACCGAGACCGGCCGCTCGTTCGGCGTCTGGGACGGCGCGGACTGTGTCGCCACGGCGGGGGCGTTCTCCTTCGGGCTCACCGTGCCGGGCGGCGCCGAAGTGCCGGTGGCCGGCGTGACGATGGTCAGTGTGCAGCCGACGCACCGCCGCCGCGGGCTGCTGCGGGCCATGATGCGGCACCAGTTGGCGGATGTCCGGGAGCGCGGGGAGCCGCTGGCGGTGCTGACCGCCTCGGAGCCGGCGATCTACGGACGGTTCGGCTACGGTGCGGCGGCCCTGGACATGCAGCTGACCGTGGACACCCTGCGGCTGGCCGCCCCCGAGCTGCCCGGCACGGACGAGGTGCGGCTGCGGCTGGTGGACCCGGCGGCCGCGCTGGCGGAGTGCGAGCGGGTCTATGCCCGGCTGGTGCCCGCCCGGCCGGGGATGCTGGCGCGGCGGCCCGGCTGGGACCGGCTCGCGGTGCTGGACCTGCCGGGCGAGCGGGCGGGGGCCGGGGAGCTCCAGTGTGTGCTGGCCGAGGTGGACGGCGAGGTGCGGGGCTATGCGCGCTATGCCGTCAAGGTGGTCTGGGAGGACGCCGGACCTGCGGGCGTGGTGCGGGTGCGGCACGTGGAAGCACCGGATCCGGTGGTGTACGCGGCGCTGTGGCGCTTTCTCTTCGGGATCGATCTGACGTCGTCGGTGACGGTGCGCACCCGGCCGGTGGACGATGCGCTGCCGCATCTGGTCGGGGACATGCGGCGGTGCGTTCCCGTGCTGCGGGAGTCGCTGTTCGTCCGGCCGGTGGAGGTGGGCGCGGCGCTGGCGGCGCGGACGTACCGGACGCCGGTGGACGTGGTGCTGGAGGTCGCCGACCCGTTCTGCCCGTGGAACGAGGGCCGCTGGCGGCTGACCGGCGACGCGACGGGCGCGGTCTGTGCGCGGACCACGGACCCGGCCGAGCTGGCGCTGTCCGTACGGGAGCTGGGGTCGGCGTATCTGGGCGGGTTCACCCTGAGGTCGCTGGCGGCGGCGAGCGCCGTCCGGGAGCTGCGGCCCGGTGCGCTGGCGGCGGCTTCGGTGGCGTTCGGGTCGGACGTGGCGCCCTGGTTGCCGCACGGGTTCTGAGGCCCCCCGTCCCGTGCGGCCACCAGGGCGGCAACGGGACCGTCAGCCGCCGCCGGTGCCCGGCTGGCAGCCCGGGCACCAGAAGAGGTTGCGGGCGGCGAGGCCGGCGGTGCGGATCTCGCTGCCGCAGATGTGGCAGCCCTGGTGGGCGCGGCGGTAGACGTAGACCTCGCCGCCGTGGTCGTCGACCCGGGGCGGGCGGCCCATGGCCTCCGGCAGATGCTCCGGGCGGACGGTGTCGATCCGGTTGTGCCGGACGCCCTCGGCCATCAGGAACACCAAGTCGGCCCAGAGGGCGTCCCATTCGGCGCGGGTGAGGTCACGGCCGGCGCGGTAGGGGTCGATCCGGTGCCGGAAGAGGACCTCGGCGCGGTAGACGTTGCCGACGCCGGCGATCACCTTCTGGTCCAGCAGCAGCGCCGCGATGGTCGTCCGGCTGCGGGAGATCCGCTGCCAGGCGCGGCTGCCGTCGTCCTCGGGGCGCAGCGGGTCGGGGCCGAGCCGGTCGTGTATCGCGTGCTTCTCGGCGTCGGTGATCAGTGCGCAGGCGGTGGGGCCGCGGAGGTCGGCGTACGCGGTGGCGTTCACCAGCCGCAGGCGCACCGTGTCGGTGGGCGGCGGGGCGGGGGTCGCGCCGAAGCCGAGCTTGCCGAACAGGCCGAGGTGGACATGGACCCAGCGGTCCTGGCCGAAGCCCAGGAAGAGGTGCTTGCCGTGCGCCTCGGCGCGGGTCATGACGTGGCCGTCGATGAGGGCGGCACCGTCCGCGAACTTGCCCTGCGGACTGCTCACCCTGACCCGTTCGCCCTCGAAGCGGGAGCGGTGGTCCAGGGCGAGGCGGTGGATCGTATGCCCCTCGGGCACGGAGGTCCTCCAGTGGGCGCGCCCGCCCGCCCCGGCGGCCGGGGCGGGCGGGCGACGGGATGAACGAGGGTCAGCCCTGCGGGTGGTGGGCCGGGATGGCGGGCAGCTCGCCGGTGGTCTCGTAGGCCGAGAGCATCTCGATACGGCGGGTGTGCCGCTCCTCACCCGAGTAAGGGGTGGCGAGGAAGATCTCGATGAACTTGGTCGCCTCTTCCTCGGTGTGCATCCGGCCGCCCACGGAGATGACGTTGGCGTTGTTGTGCTCGCGGCCGAGCTTGGCGGTCTCCTCGCTCCAGGCCAGCGCGGCCCGGACGCCCTTGACCTTGTTGGCGGCGATCTGCTCGCCGTTGCCGGAGCCGCCGATCACGATGCCGAGGCTGTCCGGGTCGGCGGCGGTCTTCTCCGCGGCGCGCAGGCAGAACGGCGGGTAGTCGTCCTGGGCGTCGTAGATGTGGGGACCGCAGTCGACGGGCTCGTGGCCATGGGCCTTGAGCCACTCGACGAGGTGGTTCTTGAGATCAAAACCGGCATGGTCGGAACCGAGGTACACGCGCATGCGATGAGTGTGACACGCCCGCCGCCGGGTAGGCGCGGCTGGGTCTGCCCAGGGGTCGTGCACGGAACGCCACCCCCCGCCTTCCGTCCGCAAGCGGATTGCGTAACTATCCAGGGTTTCCCACAACAATCCGGCCGAAGACCTTCCAATCCACGGCCAACGAAGATCTAATGCGAGAGATCCCATCCGCGAACCACGAAGGACGGTGCTCATGGGCGCGCACCCGCCTACTACCACCAAAACGGTCCCTATCACCGGTGAACCCGGCAGCGGATCCACCGGGGGACCGTCACAGGACGGGCTGCAAGCAGGACTCAAGAACCGTCATCTGTCGATGATCGCCATCGGCGGGGTCATCGGCGCCGGTCTGTTCGTCGGCTCCGGCGCCGGGATCGCGGCCGCAGGCCCGGGCATCCTGCTCTCGTACGCGCTGACCGGCCTGCTGGTCGTGCTCGTCATGCGGATGCTGGGCGAGATGGCCGCGGCCTCTCCCACGTCGGGGTCGTTCTCCGCCTACGCGGACCGGGCGATGGGCCGCTGGGCCGGCTTCACGATCGGCTGGCTGTACTGGTTCTTCTGGTCGGTCGTGCTGGCCGTCGAGGCGACCGCGGCCGCCGCGATCCTCACCGGCTGGGTGCCGGCCGTCCCGCAGTGGGCCTGGGCGCTGCTGGTGATGATCGTGCTGACCGGCACCAACCTGGTCTCGGTCGGCTCGTTCGGTGAGTTCGAGTTCTGGTTCGCCGGGATCAAGGTCGTCGCGATCGTCGTCTTCATCGTGGTCGGTGCGCTGGCGATATTCGGGCTGCCGCCGGGCGGTGCCCCGGTCGGCACGGAGAATCTGACCGGGCACGGCGGCTTCCTGCCGAACGGTCCGGGGGCGATCCTCTCCGGCATGCTGCTGGTGGTCTTCTCCTTCATGGGCAGCGAGATCGTCACGCTGGCGGCGAGCGAGTCGCCCAACCCGGTGCAGGCCGTCCGCAAGGCCGTGAACAGCGTCATCTGGCGGATCGCGCTCTTCTACCTCGGCTCGATCGCGGTGATCGTGACGCTGCTGCCGTGGGACTCCAAGGCGGTGGCGAAGAGCCCGTACGTGGCCGTGCTGGAGTCGCTGGACATCCCGTACGCGGGCACCGTGATGGATGTCGTGGTGCTGACCGCGGTGCTGTCGTGTCTGAACTCCGGGCTCTACACCGCCTCCCGGATGGCGTTCTCGCTCGGCCAGCGCGGGGATGCGCCGAAGTCGTTCGCCACCGTCAACAAGGGCGGCGTCCCGGCGGTCGCGATCTATGCGTCGGTCGCCTTCGGCTTCATCGCGACGATCTTCAGCTACACCTCGAAGGACACCATCTTCGAGTTCCTGCTGAATTCGTCGGGCGCGGTGGCGCTGTTCGTCTGGCTGGTCATCTGCTTCTCGCAGCTGCGGATGCGCCGGACCATCGAGCGGGAGACGCCGGAGCGGCTGACGGTGCGGATGTGGCTGTACCCGTGGCTGACGTACGCGACGATCGGGCTGATCCTCTTCGTCATCGGCTACATGTTCTACGACCCGGACGGCCGCAAGCAGATGGTGCTGTCGGTGGTCGCGGCCGTGGTGGTGCTGGCGGTCGGACTGATCCTGGACCGCCGCCGCCCGCGGGAGCGGGACGCGGTCGAGGCCGAGCGCGTGTAGCGCCGTACGGCGGCAGAGAAGAGGGCGGGGCCCGCACCGATTGGGTGCGGGCCCCGCCCTCGTGCGGTGCGCGATCTCAGCCGCGGCGCCCGGCGAGCTTCCAGGCCGTGGGCAGCGCGCCCATCGCCAGAGCGGCCTTGAGGGCGTCACCGATGAGGAACGGGACCATGCCGACGGCGACCGCCTGGCCGAGGGACATCCCGGTGCTCAGCGCCAGGTAGGGGACGCCGACGGCGTAGATCAGGGCCATTCCGGCGGCCATGGTGGCGGCGGTGCGCAGCACTCCGCGGTCGCCGCCGCGGCGGGCCAGCGCGCCCACGGCGGTGGCGGCCAGCAGCATGCCCACGATGTAGCCGAAGGTGGCTCCGCCGGCGCCCGAGGCACCGCCGGCGAACCACGGCATGCCCGCGATCCCCGCCAGGGCGTACAGCGCCAGCGACAGCAGACCGCGGCCCGCCCCGAGGGAGGCGCCGACCAGCAGGGCGGCGAAGGTCTGGCCGGTGACCGGGACCGGGGAGCCGGGGACCGGGACGGCGATCTGGGCCGCGACGCCGGTGAGCGCGGCTCCGCCGAGCACCAGCGCGGCGTCGCGGACGCGGGCGCGGGACGCGGTGGCGGCCGGCAGCAGATCGGCGAGGACGGCGCCGGGACGGTGGAGAGCGGCAGTGCTCATCGGGACTCCGCGAGTGTGAGGACGGATATGGGACGGGACGCGATGACGTTAGTCCAGCGGACGGCCGGCGATCATCGTGTAGCGGCGACAAAGCCGTACCGGCCCGCTTGGAGAGTTCCGAACAACTCCCACCCTGCCCGGGTCTGTTGGGGCGTGTGGCGTCTTTGCAGGTCACGTGATGCTCATCACGGCCGGGGCCGCGTTGTGAGGCCGGTTTTGTGGTAGCGCGCGAGGTGCGGCGACACTGGGTCCGCCCCGCGGTGACCTGTGGAGTTCCCCCAAACGCGCCGGCGGCCCCCGCCGCCTCGGCCCTTGCGAGAGTACGAATCCATGCACGACGCAACGACCCAAGCCGGTGAGCCCGCCCTCGGTGCGGGCACCGGCGCGAAAGAGCCGCTGTCCGCGGGGCTCAAGCAGCGCCATCTGACGATGCTGGGCCTGGGCGGGGTGATCGGCGCGGGCCTGTTCGTGGGCTCCGGCGCCGGGATCGCGGTGGCCGGCCCGGGGATCGTGCTGTCGTATCTGATCGCGGGCGCGCTGGCGACGCTGGTCATGCGGATGCTCGGCGAGATGTCGGCGGCGATACCGGCTTCCGGTGCGTTCTCGGTGCATGCGGAACGGGCACTGGGGCGCTGGGCCGGGTTCAGCGTGGGCTGGCTGTACTGGTTCCTGCTGGTCGTGGTGCTCGCCGTGGAGGCCACCGGGGCGGCGCAGATCGCCCACGGCTGGGTGCCGGCGGTGCCGCAGTGGGGCTGGGTGCTGATCTTCATGATCGTCTTCACCGTCGCCAACCTGTCCGCGGTGAAGAACTTCGGCGAGTTCGAGTTCTGGTTCGCGGCGCTGAAGGTCACCGCGATCGTGCTGTTCCTGGCCCTGAGCCTGCTGGCGGTCTTCGGCGTGCTGCCGGACACCGAGCCGGTCGGCCTGACGAACCTCACCGAGCACGGCGGCCTGCTGCCCCACGGCTGGGGCGGGGTGATCTCCGGTGTCCTGGCGGTGGTGTTCGCGTTCGGCGGCCTGGAGGTCGTCACCATCGCCGCGGCCGAGTCGGACGACCCGGCGCGTGCGGTGGGCCGGGCGGTGCGCAGCGCGGTGTGGCGGATCCTGTTCTTCTACGTCGGTTCGATGCTGGTGATCGTGACGCTGCTGCCCTGGTCGTCGATGCAGCCGGGCAAGAGCCCCTACGTCGCGGTGCTGGAGCACATCGGGGTGCCGGGCGCCGGCCAGATCATGAACATCGTGGTGTTCGTGGCGCTGCTCTCCGCGCTGAACGCCAATCTCTACGGCTCGTCGCGGATGGTGTTCTCGCTCGCCGAGCGCGGTGAGGCGCCGCGGGCGCTGCTGAAGGTGTCGGGCGAAGCCGGGAGTGGAGGAGGGGTGCCGCGCCGGGCCGTGCTGGCGTCGGTGGCCTTCGGGTTCGTCTCCGTGCTGCTGAATCTGAAATGGCCGGATTCGGTCTTCCTGTACATGCTCAACGCGGTCGGCGCGGTGCTGCTGTTCGTCTGGGGGCTGATCGCGGTCTCCCAGCTGCGGCTGCGTCCGCGTATCGAACGCGAGGCGCCCGGGAAGCTGACCCTGCGGATGTGGGCGTTCCCGTATCTGACCTGGGCGGCGCTGCTCGCCATGGGCGGCGTGCTGGTGCTGATGCTGACCGACGACACGGCCCGGCCGCAGCTGCTGTGGTCGGCCGGGGCGACCGGCGCGGTGCTGCTCGTCGCGGGCGTCCGGGAACTCCGCGCGCGCCGCGCCCGACGCTGAATCCCCCGGTGCCGGCGGTGACACCGTGTCGTATCCGACGATGAATCAGACACACACCGTCACGATCACGTCTGAATACCGAACATTCGCTGCACAACTGTTGCCCTGAGCGGACACCGGCACTCAAACTGAGCCCGCTTTGCCGAGGACCCCGGAGTTGTGCCGTCGGCAGGCCCTTCGCGACCTGCTGCCCCGGCGGGGGTCCAGGGGCCCGGCAGCACCGTCGCACCGGTCGCGTCCCCGGGAGAACGCAGTAACGCCTTGCTCCGCTCTCACCTACTGGGACAGGTACGACATGAATCGGACACCCTCGTCCGCCACCCCCGCGCGCGAGCAGACCGACGCGGTTCAGGGCGCGGGCCCCGAAGGCGGCTCCACGCTGTCCAACGGACTCAAGCAGCGCCACCTCTCGATGATCGCCCTGGGCGGGGTGATCGGCGCGGGCCTGTTCGTCGGCTCGCGCGAGGGCATCGCGGCGGCCGGCCCCTCGATCGTGCTGGCCTACGCCGTCTCCGGCGCCCTGGTCATGCTGATCATGCGGATGCTCGGTGAGATGGCCGCGGCCAATCCGGCCTCCGGCTCCTTCTCCGTGCACGCCGAGCGCTCCATAGGCTCCTGGGCCGGGTTCACGGTCGGCTGGATGTTCACCGCGCTGCTGTGTGTGGCGGTGGCCGCCGAGGCGATGGGCGCCGCGGACGTCATGGTCCAGTGGTTCCCGGGCTCCGAGCCCTGGATGTGGGTCCTGCTCTTCATGGTGATCTTCACCGGGACCAACCTGGCCGCGGTCAGCAACTTCGGTGAGTTCGAGTTCTGGTTCGCCGCCCTGAAGGTCGCGGCGATCGGCATCTTCCTGGTCCTGGGCGTGCTGGCCATCTTCGGCCTGCTGCCCGGCACTTCCGCACCCGGCACCACCCACCTCACCGGTGACGGCGGTTTCCTGCCCAAGGGCGTCGACGGCCTGATGGTCGGTCTGCTGGCCTCGGTGTTCGCCTACGGCGGTCTGGAGACGGTGACCATCGCGGCCGCCGAGTCCAAGGACCCGGTCCGCGGAGTGGCCGCCGCGGTGCGCACCGCGATGTGGCGGATCGCCCTCTTCTACGTCGGCTCGATGGCCATCATCGTCACGGTCATCCCCTGGAGTGCCCCCTCCATCGCCAAGAGCGGCCCCTACGTGGCGGTCCTGGACTACCTCAAGATCCCGGCGGCCGGCCAGGTCATGAACGTCGTCATCCTGGTCGCCCTGCTCTCCGCGGTGAACGCCAACCTCTACGGCTCCTCGCGGATGGCGTACTCGCTCATCTCCCGCGGCCAGGGCCCGGCCTTCCTCGGCAAGGTCAGCGGGGGCGTGCCGCGCCGCGCCGTCCTGCTGTGCGCCACCTTCGGCTTCTTCGCGGTCGTGCTGAGCTTCCTGTGGCCCGACACGCTCTTCCAGTGGCTGCTGAACATGGTCGGCGCGGCCGTCCTGGTGGTGTGGGGCTTCATCGCCGTCGCCCAGCTGCGGATGCGCCGGACGCTGGAGCGCGAGGCGCCCGAGAAGCTCGTGGTGAAGATGTGGGCCTTCCCGGTCCTGACCTGGGTGGCCCTGGCGGGCATCGTCGCCGTGCTGCTGCTGATGCTGCGCGATGAGAACCAGCGCATCCAGCTGCTGTTCACCGGCGGATTCGGCGGGGTGCTGACGGTGATCGGCCTGATCCGGCAGCGGGCGCTGGGCCGGGACGCGGGCCTGTCCAAGGAGTAGCGCTCCCCCACTCCCCACACGGCGGGGCGGGACCTCATTCCGAGGTCCCGCCCCGCCTCCGTCTTTGGGACCAGGTCGGTCCCCGCAACCGGCCGGTGATCACTCCTGCTGATAGCGTGCTCTTGCACATTGATTGCAACTACTGCTTGTAAGCAGCTTGGAGGCGGGATCGGCATGGCGACCTACACACTTCCGGAACTCCCCTACGACTACGCGGCACTGGCCCCGGTCATCAGCCCCGAGATCATCGAGCTGCACCACGACAAGCACCACGCGGCCTATGTGAAGGGGGCGAACGACACCCTGGAGCAGCTCGCCGAGGCGCGCGACAAGGACCAGTGGGGCAGCATCAACGGCCTGGAGAAGAACCTCGCGTTCCACCTCTCCGGCCACATCCTGCACAGCATCTACTGGCACAACATGACCGGTGACGGCGGCGGCGAGCCGCTGGAGAAGGACGGTGTGGGCGAGCTGGCCGACGCGATCGCCGAGTCCTTCGGCTCGTTCGCGAAGTTCAAGGCCCAGCTGACGAAGGCCTCCGCCACCACCCAGGGTTCCGGCTGGGGCGTCCTCGCCTACGAGCCGGTCACCGGCCGGCTGATCGTCGAGCAGATCTACGACCACCAGGGCAACGTCGGCCAGGGCTCGGTCCCGATCCTGGTCTTCGACGCCTGGGAGCACGCCTTCTACCTCCAGTACAAGAACCAGAAGGTGGACTTCATCGAGGCCATGTGGCAGGTCGTGAACTGGCAGGACGTCGCCAAGCGGTACACGTCCGCCAAGCAGCGCGCGAACAACCTGCTGCTGGCCCCGTAACGGCGTTACAGACGTCCCGCCTCGTGATCGTCTTCTCACCTTTCGCCTGGCGGGCGGATTGACGGAGCGCCCCCGCACGTCCGATACGTGCGGGGGCGCTCCCATGTGTCTCAGCCGCAGGTGTCTCAGTCGAAAATCGGGCCCTGCGTCCGCGTCCGCTTGATCTCGTAGAAGCCCGGGATGGACGCGACCATCAGCGTCCCGTCCCACAGCTTGGCGGCCTCCTCGCCCTTGGGGGCCGGGGTGACGACCGGGCCGAAGAAGGCGATCTGCTCGCCGTCGTGACCGGGCACGGCGATGACGGGCGTGCCGACCTCCTGGCCGACCAGGTCGATGCCTTCCTTGTGGGAGGCGCGCAGCTCCTTGTCGTAGGCGTCGGAGTCCGCCGCGTCGGCCAGCTCGGCGGGCAGGCCGGCCTCCGCGAGGGCGTCCACGATCGTCTCGCGGGTCCGCTCCAGGCCGCGGTTGTGGAAGCGGGTGCCGAGCGCGGTGTAAAGGGGGCCGAGCACCTCGCTGCCGTGCTGCTGCTCGGCGGCGATGCACACCCGCACCGGGCCCCAGGCGGTCTTCAGCAGCTCGCGGTACTCCTCGGGCAGCTCGTCGAGCCGGTCCTCGTTCAGCACCGCCAGGCTCATCACATGCCAGCGCACCTCCACCGGGCGCACCTTCTCCACCTCCAGCATCCAGCGGGAGGTCATCCACGCCCACGGGCACAGCGGGTCGAACCAGAAGTCTGCGGGGGTCTTCGCGGTCTCGGACACGGGGTCTCCTCTTCATGGCTGTGCACGTCGGTCGACGGTGTTGTTCCTGGAAGGTTCAACCAAGGGCGGGCGTGCCATGATTCCCCGTGTTCGATATTCGAGACGAGGACGAAGGAGTCACGTCGTGCCAGGTGAGAATCTGTCCCGGGACGAAGCACGTGAGCGGGGCCGGCTGCTGAGCGTCGACGCCTACGACGTGGCGCTGGATGTCCGCTCAGCGGTCGCCGGTGACGCCTCGGCCGAGACCTTCCGCTCCCGCACGACGCTCCGCTTCCGCTGCGCCGAGCCCGGCGCCTCGACCTTCGCGGACCTGCTGGCTCCCTCGGTCACCTCGGTCACCCTCAACGGCCGGGAGCTGGACCCTGCGACGGTGTTCGACGGCACCCGGATCACGCTGGACGGGCTGGCCGCCGAGAACACCCTCGTCGTCGACGCCCAGTGCGCCTACAGCCGGACCGGTGAGGGCCTGCACCGCTTCGTGGACCCCGAGGACGGCGAGGTCTACCTCTACACGCAGTACGAACCGGCCGACTCCCGCCGGGTCTTCGCCAACTTCGAACAGCCCGATCTGAAGGCCCCGTTCACCTTCGAGGTGACCGCGCCCGAGGGCTGGCTGGTGGTCAGCAACGGCGCGCAGGAGGGCGGGGCCGAGGACGGCCGGCACCGTTTCGCGACGACGAAGCCGATCTCGACGTACATCACGGCCGTGGTCGCCGGCCCGTACCACTTCGTCTCCGACACCTACCGCCGCACCTTCGAGGACGGCACCGAGCTGGAGATTCCGCTGGGCGCGCTGTGCCGCAAGGGGCTGGCGAAGCACTTCGACGCGGACGACGTCTTCACCGTCACCAAGCAGGGCCTGGACTTCTTCCACGACCACTTCGACTTCCCGTACCCGTTCGGGAAGTACGACACCGCCTTCGTCCCGGAGTACAACCTCGGGGCGATGGAGAATCCGGGCTGTGTCACCTTCCGCGAGGAGTTCATCTTCCGCGGCAAGGTCACCGAGGCGTCCTACGAGCGCCGGGCCAACGTCATCCTGCACGAGATGGCGCACATGTGGTTCGGCGATCTGGTCACCATGCAGTGGTGGGACGACCTGTGGCTGAAGGAGTCCTACGCGGACTTCATGGGCGCCTTCGCGCTGGTGGAGGCGACGCGCTTCCGGGGCGGCTGGATCACCTTCGCCAACCGCCGCAAGTCCTGGGCCTACCGCGCCGACCAGCTGCCCTCCACCCATCCGGTCACCGCCGACATCCGTGACCTGGAGGACGCCAAGCTCAACTTCGACGGCATCACCTACGCCAAGGGCGCCGCGGTCCTCAAGCAGCTGGTGGCCTACGTGGGGCAGGAGGCGTTCCTGGAGGGCGCCCGGCGCTACTTCAAGCGGCACGCCTACGGCAACACCCGGCTGACGGATCTGCTGACGGTGCTGGAGGAGACGTCCGGGCGGGACCTGGCGAGCTGGTCACGTGCCTGGCTGGAGACCGCGGGCGTCAACTCCCTCACCCCGCAGGTCACTTACGACGCGCAGGACCGGATCACCGAGCTGAGCATCCTCCAGGAGGCCGCCGAGGAGCGGCCGGAGCTGCGGCCGCACCGGGTCGCGGTGGGGCTCTACCGACGCCAGGGCACGGACCCGGCGCTGGTGCGCTACGCCCGTGCCGAGGTGGATGTCTCCGGGCCGCGGACGGCCGTGCCGGAGCTGTCCGGGGCCGAGCGGCCCGAGCTGATCCTGGTCAACGACGACGATCTGACGTACGGCAAGGTCCGTTTCGACGAGGGGTCGCTGGCCACCCTGCGGGCCCGGCTCGGCGACCTGGCCGACCCGATGGCGCGGGCGCTGTGCTGGGCCGCGCTGTGGGGGCTGACCCGGGACGGGCTGATGCCGGCCCGCGACTACCTCGACCTGGTGCGGCGGTTCGCGGGCCAGGAGACCGACATCGGGGTGCTCCAGTCGCTGCACGGGCAGTCCCGGACGGCGCTGGAGTACTACTCCGCGCCGGACCGCCGGGAGCCCGCCGCGCGGGAGCTGGCCGAGGGCGCGCTGCACGAGCTGCGGCTGGCCGAGCCCGGCAGCGGCCATCAGCTCACCTGGGCCCGGCACTTCGCCGCCCTCGCGGCCACCCCCGCCGATCTCCAGCTGCTCCAGGGCCTGCTGGACGGTACGGCGAAGATCGACGGCCTGGACGTGGACCAGGAGCTGCGCTGGACCCTGCTGGAGCCGCTGGCCGCCCACGGCGTCGCGGACGAGGCACAGCTCGCCGCCGAGCTGGCCCGGGACGACACCGCGTCCGGCAAGCGCCACCAGGTGCGCTGTCTGGCCGCCCGCCCCTCGGCCGGGGTCAAGGCGCAGGCGTGGGCGGACGTGGTGGACTCCGACGCGCTCTCCAACGCCCTGGTGGAGGCGTCGATCGCCGGGTTCGCGCAGCCGGGGCAGCGGGAGCTGCTGGCCCCGTACGCCCCGCGCTACTTCGCGGAGATCGAGCGGGTGTGGCGGGAGCGTTCCATCGAGATCGCGATGGATGTGGTGCGCGGGCTGTTCCCGGCCTCGCTGGTGGAGCGGTCCACGCTGGAGGCGGCGGACCGCTGGCTGGCGGAGCACGGGCAGGCGGCGCCTGCCCTGCGCCGGCTGGTGCTGGAGGAGCGGGACGATCTGGCCCGGGCGCTGCGGGCACAGGCTTGTGACGAGGCGGCCGGGGCGCGGCCGTAACCCCCGTGTCGACCAGCCTCTTTCGGCAGTCGAACGCCCGTACTTTAGTACAGGGTTGTCCGGTTTGTGATACGGGCGTGTAACAGCGGTTAGGGGGCGGAGCGGGGGCGGGAATCGACCCGTCATGAACCACGACACCCCGCTCTCCCCCCTCCCCCTCCAGCACCTGACCGCCTCCCGGTGCCGGGTGATGACCACCCGTCAGCTGCGCGAGCACGGCATCGCCGCCGCGGAGACCACCGAACGCTGCCGCCCCGGCGGCGGCTGGCAGCAGGTGCTCCCGGGCATCTATCTGCTGCACCCGGGCCCGCCCACCAGCGAGGAGCGGCTGCACGCGGTCCTGCTGTACGCCAGTCACCGGGGGCCGGGTGTCCCCCGGCAAACCGGTCCGTCGGGAGACGCCCCGGAGGCGATGATCACGGGTCTGGCGGCGCTGGCCCTGCACGGCTTCACCGAGGCGCCCCCGCTGCTCGCCCTGAACCGCATCGAGGTGCTGGTCTCCCGCACCCGGCGGCTGCGCTCCACCGGCTTCGCGCGGATCCTGCGGGCGGTGGAGCTGCCCGTCCCCCAGGACCTCACCGGGGTGCCGGCCGCGCCGGTGCCGCGGGCGCTGGCCGACGCGGTCGGCGCGCTCACCGACGCCGCGACGGTGCGCCGGCTGCTGACCGAGGCGGTACGCGGCGGCCACTGCGAGGCGAGCGCGGTGGTGCGGGAGCTGAGCCGGGCCCGGCTGCTGACCCGGCCGCATGTGGTCGACGCGGTGGACACCCTGCTGGCCGAGGGCCGGGCACTGGCCGAGCAGCAGCTGTACGCCATGGTGCGGGCGCACGGGCTGCCCGACCCGCTGTGGAACGTCGATCTGCGGCTGCCGGGCGGGCCGCAGCTGGGCGGTGTGGACGCCTTCTGGCCGGAGCACTCGGTGGCCCTGGAGATCGACACCCGGGCGCCGCGCGCCGAGGAGGACCCGCTGCACTCCCCGTTCTTCCAGAAGCGCGAGCATCTGGAGCGGCTGGGCATCACCGTCGTCCGCTGTCTGCCCCGCACCCTGCGGCAGTCCCCGGAGCAGCAGGCCGCGGTGGTCCGGACGGCTCTGATGGCCGCCGGGGACCGGGAGCCGGGTGCGTATGTGGTGGTGCTGCCGCGCTGACGGCCGCGGGCCCGTCAGCGCTTGAGCAGCAGCTCGACGTTGCGGTCCCGGGCCGTGCCCGCGAGGTCCGTACGGGACTGGGGCGCGTTGAAGGACAGCTCGCGGTAGAGCGCGGCCAGGCCGGTCTGCGAGAGGTCGGTGAAGTCCGTGCGGTGCGGGGCGGCCGACTCGACCAGGGTGGTGAACAGCGACAGCGTGCCGTCGTGGTTGTCCACCAGCTCGATGACCCGGGCCAGTTGCGGGAAGTCGATGTGCGAGGCGGTGGAGATCTCCCAGAAGCCGTCGTGCGCGATGATCTCGTTCTTGTGGCTGTGGCCGTTGATCCAGCCGACGACGCCGGGGTGGGCGGCCAGCACCTCGACCAGCTCCGCTCCGGTGTGCCGCTTCTCCTGCGGCCGGGCCGGGTCGGGGCGGGTGTTGTTCATCGACTTGCTGGTGTGGTGGCTGAAGACCAGCACATGGGCCTTCTCGCCCTTCTCGTTCTCCTTGAGGGTCCGCTCCAGCCAGCGCAGCTGGGCGTCGCCCACCGAGCCGGTGTAGTGGCCGCCGGGGTCGGTGGTGTCCAGGCTGATGCCCAGGACGTCGTCGGAGATCCGGAAGCTGTAGTAGAGGCGGTTCCCGTCCAGGTGTGCGGCGGTGTAGCCGTGGCCGTGCGGGCCGTGGCCGGTGTGCGCCGGGTCCAGGTGGGCGCGCAGGTATTCGGTCCGGGTGAAGGGGGCGCGCCGCTCGTCGGGGGTGACCCGCCGGGCCTGCTTGGCGTGTGACGTCAGCAGCCGCTTGAAGTCCTCCCCCTTGGGGTCGAGGCCGTCCTTGACCGCTTTCCACACCTTCGCGGCCTCGGCGGCGGGCAGCGACTCCAGCTTGCGTTCCCCGGTGGCGATCTCGGCCCAGAAGGGGTCACCGGGCGCGTAGCAGCCGCCGGGCAGCGAGTCGTGGTTGCCGACCGTGGAGTACCAGGGCAGCCGCAGACCGGGGCTGTGCACGGTGCGGATCGCCGCCTCCAGGAACCCGTCCAGCCGCGGGAAGCCCAGCTCCTTGTCGGCGTCGCGCATCGCGCTGTCGGGCTGCCAGTACAGCTTCAGCCCGCTGTCCTGGACGCCTTCGTAGCGGCGCCGGTCGCCGGAGTTGGGGGTGATCTTTCCGCCGCTCATCGCGGTCAGGTACCACTCCAGCTCCAGCTTGGAGTTGTTGTCGGTGTTGTCGCCGGTGGTCATCACGAAGGACAGCGGGGCGCCGGTGGCGGGCCCCCCGGGCAGCGCGTTGACCCGCTCGATCAGCGAGACGACCCCGGCCACGGACAGCGCCTCCTGCGGCCGCCAGGCGCTGGCGGTCTCGGCGCGCAGGTACTCGTAGCGCAGCGGGCTCTGCACATCGACCAGGTGCAGATCGGTGAACTGCACGAACGAGGCCAGCGCGGTCCGCCGGCCGTCCCGCCCGCCGTGCGCGGTGCCCAGCTCCGTGCGGACCACCCGGTCCCAGGCGGGGCCGTCGCCGAGCCGGCGGTAGCCTCCGCTGCCGCGCGGGGCGGACACGCTGCCGAGGGTGGTGCCCCGGGTGTAGGGGACGCGGGGGACGGCGGGCGCCTCGACCGGCACGGGCGCGGCCGGGGCCGGGCCGGGGCTGACGGTGGCGGCCTGTGCCGCCCGGTCCGGACCGAAGGCGAGCCCCAGCCCGGTGGCGGCACCGACGGCTCCGGTGGCGGCGAGGAACGTACGGCGGTCGAGAGTGGCGGCGGCGGACCGTATACGGGACATACGCGGGCTCCCCGGGTGCGAACGCGAAGGCGGCCGGGCAGCACAACTGCCCTGTCACCTTGGATCGTTGGCACCGGGGGTGACCTGCGCGTGAACGCCACCGCAACGCGGAGAGCCCATCACCGGACAGGGATCTGCCGGCCACCGGCCGGTCACGGAGCCCTGCCCGGGGGTGCGGCCGGAGGTCACCGGAAGTTCACCCCGCGGGGTAGCCGGACCATCCAGTTTGCCGGGCAGGGACCCGCTGTAAGCGGAACGCTACGCTCCGTATTCATCCCGCCGTCGACCCGCCACGGAATGGAACGGATTGGACAAGGCGACGGGTATCACACACATGATGGAGGCAGTACTGAGCAGGTGTTCCGAGCAGACACCCGAGCCAGGCCAGAAAGAAGGAGTCCCATGAGGATCGGAATCGTCGGAGCCACCGGACAGGTCGGCGGCGTGATGCGAGGCATTCTCGCCGAGCGGAACTTCCCGGTCGAGCAGCTGCGGCTGTTCGCTTCGGCCCGGTCCGCCGGACGCACCCTGCCCTGGCAGGACACCGAGATCACCATCGAGGACGCGGCCACCGCCGACTTCTCCGGGCTGGACATCGTCCTCTTCTCGGCCGGCGGCGCCACGTCCAAGGCGCTGGCGGAGAAGGTCGCCGACGCCGGCCCGGTCGTGATCGACAACTCCTCGGCCTGGCGCCGTGACCCCGAGGTCCCGCTGGTCGTCTCCGAGGTCAACCCGCAGGCCATCACGGACCGGCCCAAGGGCATCATCGCCAACCCGAACTGCACGACCATGGCCGCGATGCCGGTGCTGCGTCCGCTGCACGACGAGGCCGGGCTGGTCTCGCTGGTCGTCGCCACCTACCAGGCGGTCTCCGGCAGCGGTCTGGCCGGTGTGGAGGAGCTGGACGGCCAGGTCCGCAAGGTCATCGAGCAGGACGCCACCAAGCTGACGCACGACGGCGCGGCCGTGGAGTTCCCGGAGCCGGACAAGTACGTCGCCCCGATCGCCTTCAACGTGCTGCCGATGGCCGGCTCGATCGTCGACGACGGGCTGAACGAGACCGACGAGGAGCAGAAGCTCCGCAACGAGAGCCGCAAGATCCTGGAGATCCCGGACCTGAAGGTGTCCGGCACCTGCGTCCGCGTCCCGGTCTTCACCGGCCACTCGCTCCAGGTCAACGCCCGCTTCGCGCGTCCGCTCAGCCCCGCGCGGGCCCAGGAGCTGCTGGCCGGCGCCCCCGGCGTCACCCTCGCCGACGTACCCACCCCGCTCCAGGCCGCCGGCCAGGACGCGTCCTTCGTGGGCCGGATCCGCGAGGACGAGACCGCCGAGAACGGTCTGGCGCTGTTCGTCTCCAACGACAACCTCCGCAAGGGCGCGGCGCTGAACGCCGTCCAGATCGCGGAGCTGGTCGCCGCGGAGCTGCGCGGCTGACCGCGGCACCGCACGACGGCGGGTGCCCGTACGGAGACTCCGTACGGGCACCCGCCGTTTTCGGTGTCAGGGCCGCCGGACCTCGAAGTGGAAGCAGCCGTACTCCAGGGCGCGTACGTGCACCAGTGCCACCTCCGGGTCCGCGAACGCCGCCCCGAGGGCCTCGTCGAACGCCGCCGGGGCGTCCTCCGGGACCTCCAGGAGCCGGCCGCCGACGATCTCTCCCTGGGCGTTGTAACGGCGCAGCACGCGCAGCGCACCGGCCCTCGTGGCCGGATACCGGCCGGCCGCGCCGTCCGGCCCGCCGCACGGCTCGGCGTGGAGGAACACCGGGCCCTGCTCGTCGTAGGCCCCGGGCCGTGCCCCGGTCGCGTCCGCCCAGCGGCGCAGCGGGGCGTACGAGACCAGGGCGACCCGCTCGCCGACGCGGGCATCGCGCAGACAGCAGCGCAGCAGACTGCCGACGGCGTCCAGCGGCACCCCGTCCGCACGGGCGGTGAACGGCTCGGCGGGCCGGCCGGCGTCGTCGGTCGTGCAGAGCTCCTTGTGGGCGGTGTGCGGGAGGGGACGTGCGGTGTAGGTCGTCATGGGCCCAGCGTCGTCCGCGCGGGCCGCGTGCGCTGGCGGGAATCGGACGCGGTGATCGGCGCGTGCCCGGAGCGCCGGGAGCCGGCGCGGCACGGGCGCTGCCGCACTCCTTCGATCACCACCCCGCGGGGGCCGGACCACATGGAAGGATGGCCGAAGAGTCCGATGTGATGACCCATGCGAAGGAGATGGCCGGGTGCCTGGCACAAATCTGACCCGCGACGAGGCGCAGGAGCGGGCGCGCCTGCTGACCGTGGACGCGTATGAGATCGACCTCGACCTCTCCGGTGCGCAGGAGGGCGGCGCCTCCGGGTCGGGTGAAGACGGGAGCACAGGGGGCACGTACCGGTCTGTGACAACCGTGCGGTTCGACGTCGCCGAGGCGGGCGCGGACTCCTTCATCGATCTGGTCGCGCCGGCCGTGCACGAAGTGGTGCTCAACGGCGAGGCGCTGGACCCGGGCGCGGTGTTCAAGGACTCGCGGATCGCGCTGGCGGGGCTGCGGGCCGGCCGTAACGAGCTGACCGTCGTCGCGGACTGCGCCTACACCAACACCGGTGAGGGACTGCACCGTTTTGTCGACCCGGTGGACCAGCAGGCTTATCTGTACACCCAGTTCGAGGTGCCGGATGCCCGGCGGGTGTTCGCGTCCTTCGAGCAGCCGGATCTGAAGGCGACGTTCCAGTTCACCGTGAAGGCCCCGGAGGGCTGGACGGTGATCTCCAACTCGCCGACGCCGGAGCCGAGCGACAACATCTGGCGCTTCGAGCCGACCCCGCGGATCTCGACCTACATCACCGCGCTGATCGTCGGCCCGTACCACAGCGTGCACAGCACGTACGAGAAGGACGGTCAGACGGTGCCGCTGGGCATCTACTGCCGGCCGTCGCTGGCCGAGCACCTGGACGCCGACGAGATCTTCGCGGTCACCCGGCAGGGCTTCGACTGGTTCCAGGAGAAGTTCGACTACGCCTACCCGTTCGCGAAGTACGACCAGCTCTTCGTGCCGGAGTTCAACGCCGGCGCGATGGAGAACGCGGGCGCGGTGACCCTCCGCGACCAGTACGTCTTCCGGTCCAAGGTGACGGACGCGGCGTACGAGATGCGGGCGGAGACGATCCTGCACGAGCTGGCGCACATGTGGTTCGGCGACCTGGTCACCATGGAGTGGTGGAACGACCTGTGGCTGAACGAGTCGTTCGCCACCTACACCTCGATCGCCTGCCAGGCCTACGCCCCGGGCTCGAAGTGGCCGCACTCCTGGACGACGTTCGCCAACTCCATGAAGACCTGGGCGTACCGGCAGGACCAGCTGCCGTCCACCCACCCGATCATGGCCGAGATCAATGACCTCGACGACGTCCTGGTCAACTTCGACGGCATCACCTACGCCAAGGGCGCCAGCGTCCTCAAGCAGCTGGTCGCCTATGTCGGGTTGGACGAGTTCTTCCAGGGCGTGCAGGCCTACTTCAAGGCGCACGCCTACGGCAACACCCGGCTGTCGGATCTGCTGGGCGCGCTGGAGGAGACCAGCGGGCGGGATCTGAAGACCTGGTCGAAGAAGTGGCTGGAGACCGCCGGGATCAACATCCTGCGGCCGGAGATCGAGGTGGACGGCGCGGGCGTCATCACCTCCTTCGCGGTGAAGCAGGAGGCTCCGGCGCTGCCGGCCGGCGCCAAGGGCGAGCCCGTGCTGCGGCCGCACCGGATCGCCATCGGCGCCTACGAGCTCCAGGACGGCAAGCTGGTGCGGACCGAGCGGATCGAACTGGACGTGGACGGTGCGCTGACCCCCGTACCGCAGCTGGTGGGCAAGCAGCGGCCGGCCGTCGTCCTGCTCAACGACGACGATCTGTCGTACGCCAAGGTCCGGCTGGACGAGGAGTCGCTGAAGACCGTCACCGAGCACCTCGGCGACTTCGCCGAGTCGCTGCCGCGCGCGCTGTCCTGGGCGTCGGCCTGGGACATGACGCGGGACGCCGAACTGCCCGCCCGGGACTATCTCTCGCTGGTGCTGTCGGGCATCGGCAAGGAGTCGGACATCGGTGTCGTCCAGTCGCTGCACCGCCAGGTGAAGCTGGCACTGGACCTGTACGCGGCGCCGGACTGGCGCGAGACGGGTCTGGCGACCTGGACCGCGGCGGCGCTGGAGCAGCTGCGGGCGGCCGAGCCGGGCAGCGACCACCAGCTGGCGTGGGCCCGCGCGTTCGCCGCCTCGGCCCGTACCGACGCTCAACTGGATCTGCTCCAGGGCCTGTTGGACGGTACGGAGGAGATCTCCGGGCTCGCCGTGGACACCGAGCTGCGCTGGGGGCTGCTCCAGCGGCTGGCGGCCACCGGCCGGGCCGACGAGAAGGCCATCGCGGCGGAGCTCGACCGGGACAAGACCTCCGCGGGCGAGCGGCATGCCGCGACGGCGCGCGCGGCGCGTCCCACGGCGGAGGCGAAGGCCGAAGCCTGGGCCTCGGTCGTGGAGTCGGACAAGCTCCCCAACTCCCTTCAGGAGGCCGTCATCGGCGGCTTCGTCCAGCCGGACCAGCGGGAGCTGCTGGCGCCGTACACCGCGAAGTACTTCGCCGCGGTGAAGGACATCTGGAACTCCCGCAGCCATGAGATGGCGCAGCAGATCGTGGTGGGCCACTACCCGGCGCTCCAGGTCTCGCAGGAGACCCTGGACGCCACGGACGCCTGGCTGGCCTCGGCCGAGCCGACCCCGGCGCTGCGCCGGCTGATGACCGAGTCGCGGGCCGGGATCGAGCGGGCGCTGAAGGCACAGCAGGCCGACGCGGCGGCCTGACCGGCGCGCACCGGCCGCCACGGCCGGTGGTGACGCCCGGCGGGCGGGCGCCCGGTGCGCTCCGTCCGCCGGGCGGCCGGGGGGTCCGCCGGGCCCCGCCCCCCTCCCGCGGGGCCCGGCGGAAACGGGGGTGCGGCTCAGCCGTTGAGGGCGTCGAAGCGGCGGCGCAGTGCGGCCCGGCCGGCCTCGGTGAGGGATCCGTGCAGCCGCATCCGCGCGAGGCCGCCGTCGGGGAAGACGTCCAGCCGGATGTGCGTGGCGGTGACGGCGGCCGGCAGGGCGAAGCGGTGCGGGGTGTCGGGCTGGAGCTTCGTCTTCGGCAGGATCTCGAACCAGGAGCCCTCGTCGGCCGGGTCGCCGTCGCATCCGGACAGGGCGGCCCAGCCCGCGGAGTTGCCCTTGAGGTAGGCGGTGTCGATCTCCACCGCCCGGATCTCGCCCTGCGCGGCGAGGCGGAAGCGCACCCAGTCGTTCGTGCCCTTGACCCGGCGGCGGCGGTTCTCCCAGCCGTCGTCCATCTTGCGGGAGAGATCGGGCCGGATGATCTGGGTGGGCGAGGAGTAGAAGCGGTCCGAGGCGTCCTCGACGGTGCCGCCGTGCAGGACGGAGGCCAGGTCGAGGGTGCCGAGCACATCGAGCCACGCCGGGTCCGGCACGACCTCGCCGTGGACCCGGAGGCGGGCTATGCCGCCGTCGGGGTGCTGCTTGAGGCGCAGATGCGTGAAGCGGCGCTCGACGGTGACCTCGAAGCCGTTGGCGGCATGGCCCCGCACCGGCGTGCGCGGGACCAGCTCCTCCCACTTCACGTCGCCGGCGAGCAGTTCCTCGGGGCCGGGGCTGCCGGGCAGCGAGGTGGCCTCGACGGAGACCTGCTGGGGGTAGTTGCCGCGGAAGTGGGCGGTGTCGACGATGATGCCGCGGATCACGCCAGGGGCGGCGAGCCGGATCAGCGCCCAGTCGTGGTCGTCGTCGGTGGGGAAGGGGTGGTCGCCGTCGGTGCCGCGGCGGCGCCGGGTCTCCCAGCCGTCCATGATCTTGCCCTTGTGGCCGAAGTGCTCGGGGTCGAAGACCGCCGGAGCCGGCTTCAGCAGGTTCTCGCGCTCGGCGAAGAACTCGTCGTTCGCGGCGATCACCCCGGCGCCGAGGCGGCGGTCGGCGAGGTCGACGAGCGAGGTGAAGGGGAAGTCCCCGCCGCGGTAGTCGGCGTAGGGGTCTCCGCCACCGTACGGATGGGCGTCGTTGGCGTGCGGATCGGTGGTGTCGGCGGCCGGGTTGGCGGTCATCGCTGCCCTTCGATGGGTGGAAGTGCGGACCACTTCACGGTCGCAGCGCAGCACCTCACAGGTCCATCGAAAGTTTTCGACGAATATGTTCAGCAGAACTGAAAGGTCTGAAGGGGCTGGTTACTCTCCCGGGGGCTGCGCGGCGGCCGCCTGCCGGAGTGCCGCCAGTACCCGGGCCAGGCCCGGCGCTCCTTCCGAGCCGCGCCGGGCGGCGGCGATCACATGACGGCGCGGCTGCTCACCGGACAGCACCCGCAGCGCGACCCCCTCGCGGCCGCCGCGTCCGGCCGGCGCCGCTCCCCCGCGCCCGAAGGCGCCGATGCCGCCCGCCATCGCCATCCGGGGCACCAGCGCCACCCCCATCCCCGCCGCGACCATCGCCCAGATCGCGCTCCAGTCGGCGGCGGCATGCGCCTGCTCGGGCACGAACCCGGCGTTCTCGCAGGCGGCCGTGGTGATCTGCGACCAGGGCCCGCTGCTGCCGAAGATCCAGGGCTCGCCCGCCAGATCGGCCAGCCGCAGCCCCGGTTCGGCGGCCAGCCGGTGGCCGGCCGGCAGCGCCACGTCCAGCGGGTCGGCCAGCAGCGCCACCCGGCTGAACTTGGGGTCGCGCGGGGTGGGGGCGTGCGCGGCCAGCGACAGCGCCAGATCGACGCTGCCCTCCGCCAGCAGCTCGTACGCCGCCTCCGCCTCCGCCTCCCGGACGACGACCGACAGCCCCGGGTGCGTACGGCGCAGCTCCTGTACGGCGGGGACCACCAGCGCGGGGATGGCGGTGGAGAAGGCCCCGACCCGGACCTGGCCGGCCTCCCCCTGGAGGTAGCCGAGCAGCTCCGCGTCGGCGCGCTCCAGCTGCGCGAAGACCTCCTCCGCGTGCCGCAGCACCAGCTGGGCGGCGTCGGTCAGCCGCACCCGCCGGCCGTGCGCCTCCAGCAGCGTCACCCCGAGCGCCTTGGCCAGCCCGGTCAGCTGCTGCGAGACCGCCGAGGGAGTCATGTGCAGCGCCTCGGCGGTCGCGGTGACCGTGCCCAGCTCGTGGAGGGTGCGCAGGATGCGCAGCTTTTTGAGGTCCCAGTCGGCCATGCGGGCAGCGTACGCATCCGCCGCCCCGGTCACCGCCGCCGTGGACGGTGACGCGGAACGGCCGTGCCGCCTCAGCCGCGGTTGGCCTTGCGGCGGGCGAGGATGGCCGCCTGGCGCTCGTCGAACTTCCGTGCCTGGCCGTCGAGGCCGTCCATGAACAGCCCCAGCTCCTCCTGCGCCGCCAGCCCGGCCGGGCCCAGCCCGCCGATCTCCAGCACCTTCAGGAAGCGCAGCACCGGCTGGAGCACATCGTCGTGGTGGATGCGCAGGTTGTAGATCCCGCCGAGGGCCATCCGGGCGGCGGACCGCTCGAAGCCGGGCATCCCGTGGCCGGGCATCCGGAAGCCGGTGACGACATCGCGTACCGCGCACATCGTCTGGTCGGGCGCCATCTCGAAGGCCGCACCGAGGAGGTTGCGGTAGAAGACCATGTGGAGGTTCTCGTCGGTGGCGATCCGGGCCAGCATCCGGTCGCAGACCGGGTCACCGGAGTGGTGGCCGGTGTTGCGGTGCGAGATGCGGGTGGCCAGCTCCTGGAAGGCGACGTACGCCACCGAGTGCAGCATGCTGTGCGAGTTGTCGGACTCGAAGCCCTCCGACATGTGGGCCATGCGGAACCGCTCCAGCTCGTCCGGGTCGACGGCCCGGCTGGTGAGCAGGTAGTCACGCATCACGATGCCGTGCCGGCCCTCCTCGGCGGTCCAGCGGTGCACCCAGGTGCCCCAGGCGCCGTCGCGGCCGAAGAGGGTGGCGATCTCGTGGTGGTAGCTGGGGAGGTTGTCCTCGGTGAGGAGGTTGACCACCAGGGCGATCCGGCCGATGTCGCTGACCTTGGACTGCTCGGGGTCCCAGGCGTCGCCGTCCAGCGGCCCGGGGAAGTTACGCCCGTCGCTCCACGGCACGTACTCGTGGGGCATCCAGTCCTTGGCGACCTTCAGATGGCGGTTGAGTTCCTTCTCGACGACCTCTTCGAGCGCGTAGAGCAACTGGGCGTCGCTCCAGGCGGCCTGGCCGAGCTCTCCGTTATGGCGGGCGGGGGCGATGGTCACGGGGGGAACTCCTGGGGACGATGACCTACGGGACCGTAGGTTTGACCTACGGCTGCGTAGGTTACGTCATCGTAGGTTAGGGCCGGTTAAATACAGCCCCCGCGCAAACCGGCCGAAAAACGCGCGATAGCCGCCTCGCAACCCCTTTTTCACCTGCGGAAATATCCGGGTACGACAAAGGGCGCCCATCGGTTCTTGTAACCGATGGGCGCCCTTGCGGCGTCACTGGTGCCCGGTGTCAGCCCTTGGACCCGGCCTGCTTGTGGGACTTGTCGCCCACCATGACCAGCCCGGCGATGACCAGGAAGAGAACGATGGGCAAAGCGACGTAGAGGCCGAGCGTCTCGATCACGCTCAGACCCGGACCCGGGTCGTCACCATCGTCGCGGGTGAGCGCAAACGCGGGGGACGACATCAGCAGCATCAGCGCGGTGCCGGCGGTGATGGTTCCGGCGCGCAGGACATTCTTATTGACCTTGTTGCTCACGAAGTCAACGTATCGGACGCCCCGGCGCCCCGCGCGCCCGGGGTGGCACAACCGGCGGCCCCGCCCTCCCGCGGCCTCAGCCGCCCGCGTCCCGACTGCGGTGCGGCGTCACCGGCGCCACCCGGCCCGTCCCGCGGGACTGCCGGACGGTGACCCGCACGGCGTCCGCGGTCACCGGCAGCGGCAGCGGCAGCGGCAGCGGCAGCGGCAGCGCGAGGATCCGCCGGTGCCCGATGGTGGTGCCGCGCGCGCGTCCGCCGGGTGCCGCCGCTGCGCGCTCACCGCGGGCGCCGCGCTCGCCTAGAAGCTCCCCTCCCCCAACTCCCGCATCAAGGCGTGCAGTCGGGGCGAGGCGGCCAGCTCTTCGAGGGTGTGCGGACGGCCGTCGGGGCCGGCGATCGGCAGGCGCCAGTTCGGGTATTCATCCCATGTCCCGGGGAGGTTCTGCGGGCGCCGGTCCCCCACCGCGTCGGGCAGCCAGACGCCGACCATCCGTGCCGGGGTGCGCAGCAGAAAGCGGTGGACGGCCTTGACCGCGGCCTCCTCGTCGCCCGGCCCCTCGGGCAGCAGCCCGCGCCGCACCAACTCCCGCAGCCATTCGGTGCGTTCCTGGGTGGCGCGGGAGCGCTCCCGCTCCGGCGGCCCGGCGAGCAGGCCGAGCCGTTCGCGCAGGGCCACGTCCTCGCCGGTCAGCCGGGCCGCGGTGGTCGGCAGATCGTGGGTGGTGACGGTGGCGAGACAGCCGCTGCGCCACTCCTCGGGTGCCAGGATGCGGGCCGCGGCGCCGGATGCGGGGGCGGCGTCCCGGACCGTCTCGCCCTCCCCCGCCGGGCCCGCGCCGGCGCCCTCGGCCACCGCCTCCGGCGCCGGGGCCGCTCCGGGGCCGTCCACCGCGGCCGCCCGCGCCGCCGCGTCCTCCGTGTCCTCCGTGTCCCGCTCCCCGTTCCCGTAGTCCCGCTCGAACCACAGCACCGAGGTCCCCAGCACACCGCGGGCGGCGAGCGCCTCGCGGACGCCCGGTTCAACGGTGCCCAGATCCTCGCCGATCACCGCGGCCCCGGCCCGCCGCGCCTCCAGGGCCAGCACGGAGAGCATCGCCTCACCGTCGTAGCGGACATAGGCGCCCTCCGTCGGGGGCCGGCCCTCCGGGACCCACCACAGCCGGAACAGCCCCATCACATGGTCGATCCGCAGCGCCCCGGCGTGCCGCAGCAGGCCGCGCAGCAGCTCTCGGTAGGGGGCGTAGCCCGCGGCGGCCAACGCGTCGGGGCGCCAGGGCGGCAGGCCCCAGTCCTGGCCGCGGGCGTTGAAGGCGTCCGGCGGGGCCCCGATGGACATACCGGCGGCGTAGGCGTCCTGCTGCGCCCAGGTGTCGGCGCCGGAGGGGTGGACACCGACGGCGAGATCGTGCACCAGCCCGACGGCCATCCCGGCGTCCCGCGCGGCCCGTTGCGCCGCGGCCAGCTGCTGATCGGTGAGCCAGGCCAGCCGGCAGTGGAAGTCGATCCGGTCCAGCAGCCGGTGCCGCAGCCGGGCGGTGCCCGGGGACCGTGGATCGCGCAGGCCGGCGGGCCAGCCGCGCCAGTCCGGGCCGTGCCGCTCGGCGATCGCGCACCAGGTGGCGTGGTCCTCCAGCGCCTGGCCCTGCTCGGCGAGGAAGTCGCAGTACGCGGCCCGCCGGCCCGGGCTGAGCGGCACCGCCCACAGCAGCTCCAGCGCCTCCCGCTTGAGCGCCCAGACCGCGTCCCGGTCGATCAGCGCGCCCCGTTCCAGCACCTCGGAACGGAGCGCATCGGCGCGGGCGGCCAGTTCGTCGGCCCGTAAGCGGGCGGTGCCGGTGAGGTGGGCGTACTCCGGGATGTGTGCGATCCGCAGATGGACCGGGTCGGGAAAGCGGCGCGAGGAGGGCCGGTACGGCGACGGGTCGGTGGGCGGGCCGGGGACGGCCGCGTGCAGGGGGTTGAGCTGGAGGAAGCCGGTGCCCAGGGCGCGCCCGGACCAGGCGGCGAGATCGGCGAGGTCCCCGAGGTCGCCCATGCCCCAGGACCGCCGGGACAGCAGCGAGTAGAGCTGCACCAGAAAGCCGTGGCTGCGGCCGGGGGGTGCGGGCACCCGGTCGGGCGCCACGATCAGCGGGGCGCGGGCGGTGCGGCCGCCGGGGGCCCGGGCCTCCAGTACATGGACACCCAGGGGCAGCCGGGCGAGCGCCGCCGGATCGGGCGCCCCCAGGTCCGCCGTCTCCCCGTCCCCGGTCTCGACCCGGAGGACGGTGCCTTCGGGGAGACGCGCGAGGTCGGGTGGCCGGTCCGGCCGGGCGACGACGGTGCGGGGCAGCAGGGCACGGCGCGCGTCGTCCTCGTACGCGGCCAGGGCGGTGCGTACGGCGTGCGGGGTCGAGGCGTCGACTCCTAATGCGGCGAGCACGGCGACAACGGTGTCGTCGGCGATCTGGACGCTCGTGCCCGGCGAGGGTGCGTACGACGTGGCGACGCCGTGCAGCCGGGCGAGCCGCGCGCGGCCCATGGGTCCTCAGACCTCCATGGACTCCGTGCCCATGCCCGCGGCCGTCGGCTCGCTGGTCAGCGGCAGCTCGGCGGCGATCGGAACCTCGCTGGTCAGTGGTGCGGCGTCGGCGAGCGGGGGCTCGCTGGTCAGCGGCGGCTCGACGAAGCTGTAGGAGCCGGAGCCGTCGAGGCCGGAATCGGGGTCGGACACCCCGTCGAAGAGATCGGGCTCCATCGTCGCACCTCCCGGTTTGGAGGACAGAGCGTCGAGGAGCAGTTGAGCGGATGCGGCCACGAGGGCCTCCCGTTCATCGGTAGTGGGACACGTGGGCCCTACCCACTCGACACGATCGCAGACGTATCTGCTCACGAAACGTGACCCACGTCTCATTATCCCCCACGCAGGCGATTTCACTGCGCCGGACACCGGCGGGCGCAGAGAACGCGGAGAAAGCGGGCCCTGCGACGAAAGTTCTGCGGACCGTCCAGCCCCGCGATCCCCCGTCGGCGGCACCCGGCGAAAGCCGTACGTATGCCCTCGTAGGGGACGCCGCCATGGCCTTATTGACACCCTCACCGCCACAATGGTGGGCTCACGGCCGAAGGTCTGTCCGAACGGGCATCGGCGGGGAAATGGGGCGCCGGTGCGGACCGGCGAGTGATGGACGGGGACGAGGAGCAGCCGTGCGAGGCCGGGGCGTATGGAGCGGCGGAAAGATCGGTAGGGGCGGCAAGGGGAGCGGCGCGGGCGCCCGCGCGCGGGTGGCGGGGACCACCGCCCTGGCCGCTGCCGTCATCGGGGGGCTGCTCGGCGGGGCGCCCGGCGCCCAGGCCGCGCCCGCGGACCCCGCCATCGGCACGCCCGACCAGCCGGACCGCCCGGCCGGCGCGGGGCGCACACCCGCGGTCTGGCCGCGCCCCCAGTCGATGCGGGATCTCGGCGCCCCGGTGCCCCTCACCGGCGAAGCGGCGCTGGTGGCGGCGCCGGACACCGACCCCTACGCCCTGGACGTGCTGCGCGGGCTGCTGCGCGACGCCGGGGTGCGCACCGTGCGGACCCTGGCGCCCGGCGACCGGCTGCCCGCGGCCGGGCCGGTGATCCGGGCCGGCGGCGAGCAGGCCGCGGACGCGCTGCGGGCGCTGCGGGCGCCGGCCCGCGGGGACCTGCCCTCCGGCGGCTACCGGCTGGCCGTGGGCCAGGTCGCGGGCCGGGACACGGTCGCCCTGGACGGCGTCGGCCCGGACGGCCTCTTCCACGCCGCACAGACGCTGCGGCAGCTGGTCACGGAGGGTACGGACGGGCGGCGGCAGCTGGCCTCGGTCGCCGTACGGGACTGGCCCGGTACGGCCGTGCGCGGCACCACCGAGGGGTTCTTCGGGCAGCCGTGGAGCCGGCCGCAGCGGCTGGCCCAGCTGGACTTCATGGGGCGCACCAAGCAGAACCACTATCTGTACGCGCCCGGCGACGACCCGTACCGCCAGGCCCGGTGGCGCGAGCCCTACCCGGCCGCGCAGCGCGACGACTTCCGGGCGCTGGCCGAGCGGGCCCGCGCCAACCACGTCACGCTGGGCTGGGCCCTCGCGCCCGGCCAGGCGCTGTGCTACTCGTCCGAGGAGGACCTGCGGGCGCTGCGGCGCAAGGTGGACGCGATGTGGGCGCTGGGCGTGCGCTCCTTCCAGCTCCAGTTCCAGGACGTCAGTTACAGCGAATGGCACTGCGACGCCGACGAGGACACCTTCGGCTCCGGCCCGCGGGCCGCGGCCACCGCGCAGGCCAAGATCGCCAACGCGCTCGCCGCGCACCTGGCGGAGCGGCACCCGGAGGCCGGGCCGCTGTCGCTGATGCCGACCGAGTACTACCAGGACGGTTCGACGACGTACCGCAGCGCGCTCTCCGACGCGCTCGGCGACGGGGTGGAGGTGGCCTGGACCGGTATCGGGGTGGTCCCGCGCACCATCACCGGCGGGGAGCTGTCCACCGCCCGCCAGGCGTTCGGCCACCCGCTGGTGACCATGGACAACTACCCGGTCAACGACTACGCCCAGGACCGGATCTTCCTCGGCCCCTACCGGGGCCGTGAGCCGGCCGTCGCCACCGGCTCCTCGGCGCTGCTCGCCAACGCCATGGAGCAGCCGCTCGCCTCCCGTATCCCGCTGTTCACGGCCGCCGACTATGCCTGGAACCCCCGCGACTACCGCCCGGCGGAGTCCTGGGAGGCGGCCGTCGACGATCTGGCGGGCGGTGATCCGCGGGCCCGGGCCGCGCTGCGGGCGCTGGCCGGCAACGACTCCTCCTCGGTGCTGGACCGGACCGAGTCGCGGTATCTGCGGGTGCTGATCGACCGCTTCTGGGCGGCCCGCGAGGCGGCGACCAACCACGGCCGGCCCGGCCAGGACGCGGACCTCGCCAAGGCGGCCCGCAAGCTGCGGAGCGCGTTCCGGACCATGAGCAGCGCACCCGACCACCTGAACCCGGATCTGGCCGCCGAGATCGGCCCCTGGGCCCAGCAACTGGCCCGCTACGGCACCGCCGGCGCGCACGCCGTGGACACGCTGATGGCGCAGGCCCATGACGACGGCGGCACCGCCTGGTCCGCCCAGCGCACGGCGCAGCAGCTGCGCAAGGAGATCGCGCGCAGCCCGGCGACGGTCGGCAAGGGGGTGCTCGCACCGTTCCTGGAGCGGGCGATGACCGAGGCCGACGCCTGGACCGGCGCCCGCCACGAGACCCCCGAGCCCGACGAGGACACCGGCCCGAGGTCCCTGACCGTCCCCTTCGAGCGGGCCCGCCGGCTGGCCGCGGTCACCGCCCTGACCGAGCCGGGCGCCGCCGCGCGCGCCGTGTCCCTGGAGGCGCACGTCCCCGGCGAGGGCTGGCGCCGTCTGGGCCGGCTCTCCGCCACCGGCTGGACGGAGTCGCACACCCCGCGGCTGCGTGCCGACGCGGTACGGCTGACCTGGGCGAACGGCACGGAAGCGCCGTCCGTCAAGGCGCTCACCCCCTGGTTCGCCGACACCGAGCGGGCCGGGCTCGAACTGTCCCGCAAGGAGGCGGACGCCCAGCCCGGCGACAGCACCACGGTGGACGCCCGGATCTACTCCCGCCGCCCCGCCGACGTTCACGAGAAGCTGACGGTCAAAGCGCCCAAGGGCTTCACCGTGCACGCCCCCGACGAGGTCACCGCACCACGCGGCGGCACCGCCACGGTCCGCATCACGGTCGACGTCCCCGAGGACGCCCCCTCCGGGACGTACGAGATCCCGGTGGACTTCGGCGGCGCGCAGCAGACGCTGACGGTGCGGACCTATCCGCGCACCGGCGGCAAGGACCTGGCGCGCGGCACCGTCGCCACCTCCTCCGGGGACGAGACGCCCGACTTCCCGGCGTCCGCGGCCACCGACGGCGATCCGGGGACCCGCTGGTCGTCCACCGCCGAGGACGGTGCCTGGCTCCAGTTCGCGCTGGCCCACCCGACCCGCCTCGGCCGGCTCGTCCTGCACTGGCAGGACGCCTACGCCGCCGGCTACCGCGTCCAGGTCTCCCCCGACGGCCGCACCTGGCGCACGGCGGCCACGGTCCGGGACGGCAAGGGCGGCCGGGAGTCCGTCCGGATGGATGCCAAGGACGCCCGGTTCGTCCGCATCCAGGGCGACAAGCGGGCCACCCGCTTCGGCTACTCGCTGTGGTCGGTGGAGGCGTACGCGGTGCAGGAGCCGCACGGCAAGGACGCGCGAGGCAAGGACGCGCACTGAACGCGTCCGGGGGCCGTGGGGAGCCGCGCACACGGCGCTGCCCCCACGGCCCCCGGACGGAAAATCCCGGACCTCAAGCCGATACGGCGTCGATCCGGGCCAGGGCGTCATCCGCGCCGTACGGCTGCAAATACGGCAGCCAGCGCGGGTCACGATGGCCCGTACCGATGATCCGCCATGCCAGTCCTGACGGCGGGGCGGGCTGGTGCCGGAGCCGCCAGCCGATCTCGGCGACATGGCGGTCGGCCTTGACGTGATTGCAGCGCCGGCAGGCGGCGACGACGTTCTCCCAGGTGTGCTGACCTCCGCGGCTGCGCGGGATGACGTGGTCGACGCTGGTTGCGACGCCACCGCAGTACATACAGCGCCCGCCGTCACGGGCGAACAGCGCCCGGCGGGTCAGGGGCACGGGGCCCCGAAAGGGCACCCGCACGAACCGCTTCAAGCGGACCACGCTCGGAGCAGGGACGACGCGGGTCGCACTGTGCATCAGGGCGCCGGACTCCTCGAGGCTGACAGCCTTCTCATTGAGGACGAGGATGAGCGCGCGGCGGAGCGGTACGACGCCGAGCGGCTCGTACGACGCGTTGAGGACCAGGACATGCGGCACGGGTGCCTCCTTGTACGCCGGCGGCGCGTGGCTCGCGCCGGGACGATCTCCCCACAGTGTCCCCCGCTGCCTGGTCGGAGCGCCACCATGACCGAGTAACGGCCCGGAGGTGTTTTCCACCACACCCTCGCGCCGCTGTCCGGATCCCGCTCTTTCCGGCCCGCGCAAAACCTGCCCGTTCGAACAAGAGCGCGGAGCGTTCTCATTGCCCCGTTAGTGTGGTTGGTCTGCCCGGTCCCTGGGGTCCCACCGAGGCCCGGGTCTGCTGTCCCACACGGAAGGTTCGACTGTGTTCTGGTCCGCTTCGCCGGCCGCTGCCGCGCACCTGAGCGCCGCCACACCCGGCTCCTCCGGCCCGACTTCGCTCGACGACGCCACGGAGAAGGCCACCAACGCCGCCGGCTGGGTGCAGGAGAACTGGGGGACGTGGCTCACGTCCGGCCTGCAAATCGTGCTGATTCTGGTGATCGCGGTGGTGCTGCGGCATGTGATTCGCCGCACCATCACCAAGTTCATCGAGCGGATGAACCGCACCGCGGCCGCCGCCCAGGGCACCGCGCTGGGCGGACTGCTCGTCAACGCCGAGAGACGCCGGCAGCGCTCCGAGGCCATCGGCTCGGTACTGCGCAGCGTCGCCTCCTTTGTGATCATGGGCACGGCCGCCCTGACGGTGCTCTCCGTCCTGAAGATCAACCTGGCGCCGCTGCTGGCGAGCGCCGGTGTCGCCGGTGTCGCCATCGGTTTCGGCGCCCGCAACCTCGTCACCGACTTCCTCTCCGGCGTCTTCATGATCCTGGAGGACCAGTACGGCGTCGGCGACGAGATCGACGCCGGGGTCGCCACCGGCACGGTCATCGAGGTCGGCCTGCGCGTCACCAAGCTGCGCGGCCCCAACGGCGCGATCTGGTACATCCGCAACGGCGAGGTCAAGCGGATCGGCAACCTCAGCCAGGGCTGGTCCACGGCCGCCGTCGACGTGGTGATCGCCGCCGACCAGGATCTCCAGCGCGCCCGCGACACCATCACCACCGCCGGTGAGGAGATGTCGAAGTCCGAGCCCTGGAACGAGCAGCTGTGGGAGCCGGTGCAGGTGCTCGGCCTGAGCGAGGTGCACCTGGACACGGTCACCATCAGCGTCGCGGCCAAGACCATGCCCGGCAAGGCCCTCGGCGTGGAGCGCGAACTGCGCTGGCGCATCAAGCACGCCCTGGACGCGGCGGGCGTCGACCTCGCCCCGCGCCCGCTCCCCGAGGACGAGGAAGCGGAGGCCACCGACCCCGCCGCCGGCATGGCCGCCCCCTCGGCCCTCAACAACCCGCTGTCCCCCCAGTCCCTGGCGACGAACCCGATCGCGTCGCCGTCCAAGCTGGGGAAGTAGCCGGTCGCGGAGTGGCGACCGCCTGAGGGCTCCTGCGAGAGGCGGAGGGGCGTACCGACGAGTTCGTTGGTACGCCCCTCCGCCGTTTGTTGTCCGGGGGATACGGCATTTTGTTGTCCGGGGGATCCGGGGGGGGAGGGGCCGTTTGTTTTCCGGAGCGAGCGGGCCCCTTGTTGTCCGGAGGGGCTGGGCCGCGGGCGGTTCTGGTGGGCGCCGGGCTGTCCGCGGTGCGGGTGGGCGGGCTGACGGGGTCGGCCCGCCGTATGTGTCGGCGCAGGCCGCCCCGGCCCTTGAGTTGCTGCCCCGCTCGGCCCATTGACGCTTCGACGGGCCGCGGCCTACCTTCCTGTCGGACCGATAGGAAGGTTTCTTAACAGAGGCTGCGGTCGCTCTTCCCGGCCGCCGGTGAACGGGGTGAGGTCATGTCCGGTGGGCAGTCGGGGCCGCGGATCCCCGGGACGCCGCGGGTGCTGCGGGCCATGAACGACCGGGCCGCGCTCGATCTGCTGGTGTCGCAGGGCCCGTTGACCCGTACCCGGATCGGGGAGCTGACCGGGCTGTCGAAGCCCACCGCCTCGCAGCTGCTGGCCCGGCTGGAGGCCGCGGGGCTGGTGCGGACCACCGGCAACGAGACCGGGCGGCCGGGCCCCGGTGCGCAGCTGTACGCGATCAACCCGGCGGCGGCGCACGTAGCCGCACTGGCCGTCGATCAGCTGGGAGTCACCGCCGCGGTCGCCGACATCACCGGGCAGGTGCTCGGCGAGGCACGGGCCGGCCTCGGCGAGGCACAGGCCGGCAGCGACGCGATCACAGGCGACGCGCCGGACCGGACCGCGCAGCTGGTCGCGCGGGCCGTCGACGGGGCGCTGGCCAGGGCCGGGCTGGAGCGCCGGCGGCTGCACGGGGCGGTCATCGGCACGCCCGGCGCACTGGACCCGCGGACCGGCCGGCTGCGCTACGCACCCCACCTGCCGGACTGGCACGCGCGGGCCCTGAAGGAGGAGTTGGCCGAGGCGCTGGGTATGCCGGTCACGCTCGAAAATGATGTGAATCTTGCGGCGGTCGCCGAACGGCACGACGGGGCCGCCCAGGGCTTCGACGACTTCGTACTGGTGTGGGCCGACAAGGGAGTGGGCGCCGCCCTCGTGCTGGGCGGGCGACTGCTGCGCGGCGCCACCGGCGGCGCGGGCGAGATCGGCTATATGCCGCTGCCCGGCGCCCCGCCGGCCCGGGGCGGCACCCGCGACGCCGCCCGGCCGGACGCGGGCGGCGGCTTCCAGCGGCTGATCGGCGCACCGAGCGTCATCGAACTGGGCCAGGAGTACGGGTCCTGCGACGTCCGTACGGTCACCGAAGCACTGGCGCTCGACACGGTGCGTGCCGAGGTCGCGCGGCGGCTGGCGACCGGCCTGGCCGCCGTGGTGGCGGTCGTCGACCCCCAACTCATCGTGCTCTCCGGCGAGGTGGCCCGGGCCGGTGGCGAGGCCCTGTGCGCCCTGGTCGAGGAGGAATTCACCGGGCTCGCACTGCCCTGCCCCGCCCTGCGCCTCAGCCACCTGGACGACAATCCGATCCTCCTCGGCGCCCTGCGGACCGCACTCGCCGCGGCGCGCGACGCGGTGTTCGACACGGGCTGACGGCCTGGCCGGGTCCGCGTCCGTTGGCTGGGCCGGCCTCGCGCCTCGACGACCGCCGGCCTGGACGGCGAGTGCTCACCGGCCCCCGAACGCCGAGTACTCGCCGCCCACGGCCGACCGCCGATCGCCCGCCGCCGACCCGACCACCGGCCGACCGCCGACCGCGTGAGGAGAGCCCGCGACGCCTCCCCGACTCCCGCCGCCGTGAAGGAAGTCCGCCATGCCGCTCGTCCGGAGACTCATCCGGCTTTCCGAGGCATCGACCGGCACCGCACCGCTCGTTCCGCATGCCTTCGTCGAAGGCGCCACACTCACCGGAGTGAAGGGCTGATCTGTATGCCGTCTCCCCAGGAACGCACCCCGCACCCCCGTATCAAGCTCGCCGTGGTCGGCGGCGGCTCCACCTACACCCCCGAACTCATCGACGGTTTCGCGCGGTTGCGTGATCTGCTGCCGCTGGAGGAACTCGTCCTCATCGACCCGGATACGGAGCGGCTGGAGCTGGTGGGCGGACTGGCCCGGCGCATTTTCGCCAAACAGGGGCACCCGGGCCGGATCTCCTGGACCGGTGACCTCGACGCCGGTACCGACGGGGCCCACGCCGTCCTGCTGCAACTGCGCATCGGCGGCCAGGCCGCCCGCAACCAGGACGAGACCTGGCCGCTGGAGTGCGGCTGCGTCGGCCAGGAGACCACCGGCGCCGGCGGCCTCGCCAAGGCGCTGCGCACCGTCCCCGTCGTCCTCGACATCGCCGAACGGGTCCGCCGCCGCAACCCCGCGGCCTGGATCGTCGACTTCACCAACCCCGTCGGCATCGTCACCCGGGCCCTGCTCACCCACGGCCACCGGGCCGTCGGCCTGTGCAACGTCGCCATCGGCTTCCAGCGCACCTTCGCCACCTTGCTGGGGGTCGCCCCCGACCAGGTCGAGCTGGAGCACATCGGCCTCAACCACCTCACCTGGGAACGGTCCGTACGCGTCGCGGGCGAAGATGTCCTCCCCGAGCTGCTGTCCGCACACGGCGATGCCCTGGCCGCCAAACTACGGATGCCCCGCGTCCTCCTGGAACACCTCGGCGCCATCCCCTCCTACTATCTGCGCTACTACTACCAACACGACGCGGTGGTAAGAGAGTTGCGCGGCAAACCGTCCCGCGCCGCGGAGGTCGCCGCCATCGAACGGGAGCTGCTCACCCTGTACGGCGATCCGGCGCTCGACGAGAAACCGGAACTGCTGTCCCGGCGCGGCGGCGCCTACTACTCGGAAGCCGCGGTGGCACTGACCTCGTCGCTGCTGCGCGACACCGGCGACACCCAGATCGTCAACACCCGCAACGACGGCACCCTCCCCTTCCTCCCCGACGACGCGGTGATCGAGGCCCCCGCGACCGTGCACGCGACGGGCGCCGCGCCCCTCCCCGTGCGCCCCCTGGAACCGCAGTACGCCGGACTGATCGCCCACGTCACCGCCTACGAGCAGCTCGCCCTGGAAGCAGCCCTGTTGAGCGGCACCGGCCGCAACACCGGCCGCGCCGAGGGACGCCGAGCCGTCTACTCCGCCCTCCTCGCCCACCCCCTCATCGGCCAGCTCGACCACGCGGACCAGCTCACCGACGAACTGATCGCGCACAACCGGGAGCACCTGCCATGGGCCTGACCGGCACGGCGCTCGCCATCGACGCCGGCAACAGCAAGACCGATGTGGCGCTGGTCGCCACGGACGGCAGCATCCTCGCAACGGCCCGCGGCGGCGGCTTCCGGCCGCCAGCGGTGGGCGTCGAACGGGCGGTCGACGTGCTGGCGCCGCTGGTGGCTTCTGTACTGGCAGAGGCCGGGGTGGTGGGGGTGGCGGGGCCCGTCGGAGCGGCTGAACGGGCCGAGTCGCTTGCAGCGGCTGGAGGGGCCGGGCTCGTTGCAGTGGCCGGAGGGGCGGGGCCCGTCGGAACCGCCGGAGGGGCGGTGCCCGTCGGAACGGCTGGAGCGGTCGGGACGGTGGGGCCCGCCGAAGCCGCTGGAGTGGTTGGGCCCGTCGACCGTCTCTCGGCCTTTCTCGCCAACGCCGACCTCCCCATCGAAGAGGCCCGGCTGACCGCCGAGATCGCGCGCCGGGGGTGGGCGGGAACGGTGACCGTCCGCAATGACACCTTCGCCCTGCTGCGGGCCGGACTGCCGGACGACGGGGAACGGGTGGGCGTCGCCGTCGTCTGCGGGGCCGGCATCAACTGCGTCGGCGTCGGACGCGACGGAGCCACCGCGCGCTTCCCCTCCATCGGAAAGATCTCCGGTGACTGGGGCGGCGGTGCGCACCTCGCCGACGAGGCACTGTGGTGCGCGGCCCGCGCTGAGGACGGCCGTGGCGCACCGACCGAGCTGGCCCGCGCACTGCCTGCCCACTTCGGCCTGACCACCATGCGGGAACTGATCGAGGCACTCCACCTGCACGAGATCCCCGGCCACCGCCGCCACGAACTCCCCCCGGTCCTCTTCGCCGTCGCCACCGCCGGCGACCGCCTCGCCCGCACCCTCGTGACCCGCCAGGCGGAGGAGATCGCCCTACTGGCCCGCGTCGCCCTGGACCGCCTCGGCCTCCTCGACGAACCCACCCCCGTCATCCTCGGCGGCGGCGTCCTGACCGCCCGCCACCCCCTCCTCCACAACCACCTCACCCAACTCCTCACACAGCACGCCCCCCAGGCCCTCCCCCACGTGGTGACCGCCCCACCCGTACTGGGCGCCGCCCTCGACACCTTGGACCGAGCAGGAGCGGGGCCGGGGGCCTATGAGCGGGTCAGGGGGGCTTGGGGGTAGGGAGTGCGGGGTTGGTGGACCTTGGGGTAGGGAGTGCGGGTTGGGGAGGGGGGCGGGCGTTGAGGCTCGGGCGTTGAGACCGCTCCCCTTGGGGGCCTCCCCCTCCCCCACCCCTCCCCAGCCCCCGCCTCCACCTCACCCCACCCGCACGCTGTCCCCCCGCCAAGTCTCCGCGCGCTCCCCGGGGGCAAGCACGAGGTCCCGACCCAGGCCGCGCCCCGACGCAGGACCGCCGTGGCCCAGCGCAGGGGCCTGGCCCAGCGCAGATGCCTGGCCCGATGCGGGGGCCCGTCCCAGCCCAGGAGCCCGGCTCGATGCCGGGGCCTGCCCCGCCGCAGCGGCCGCACCCGACGCAGGCGCGTCCTGGTTCACGATCAGAGGCGGATCATGGTGATCACGACCGTGATCACGACCGCGACCGCGCCCCTCATCCCGACCGCACCCCTCATCCCGACCGCGCTCCGTAACCACGGTGACGTACTGATCCGTGTCGTTGACGATGAGCGTGGCAGAGCCATCCAGGCGGTGAGTGAGGGGATAGCTGCCCTGAGGGTCGACGTATGTGGTGCCTCCGATGGTCAGAAAGCCCCTGGCCAAAGGAGAGTTGTCCGAGGTGGCGCCACCGCCGGTGGTGGTGGCGGCGCGGCCGCCGAGGAGCCTTTTCACGCGTCGCATGGCGCTACCTCCGGATGTGTCGGGCACGGGTGAACCCGTGCCGGTCGCTGAGCGAGGATCAACCTTCGTCACTCAGCGTAGCCAGAGGTGGGTGAGCGGCGCAGCGGCGCGTGGGAGTGAACCGGGGGGCGCGACGAGGTGGTGCGCACGCCGCTGTCGGGGACGCGCAGTCAGTGGCCGGGGTCAGTCGTCCAGTGGGAGGGCGAGGTCCCGTACGTGGCCGGCGAGGAGGAGGACGGCGGCGTCCACGGCGGCCTGTGGGTCCTGGGCGCGGATGGCCTCGGCCAGGCGGGAGTGCGGGTCGGCGGGGGCCGCGGTGGCGGTGTCCAGGCAGGCGGCGCGGCGGAGTTCCTCGCGCAGGGCGGCGCTGAGGGAGCGGTAGATGTCGGCGAGGACGGGGTTGTCGCTCGCCTCGGCGACCAGGACGTGGAACTCGGCGTCGGCGGCGGTGAACGCCTCGCTGTCGTGCGCGGCGAGGGCGGCCTTGCGGCGGGCCAGTGCGGCTTCGATGCCGGCGAGTTGGGCGTCCGTACGGTGTTTGGCGGCCTGGCGGGCGGCGACCACGTCGAGGCCCTGGCGGACCTGGGTGACATGGCTGAGTTCGGCGCGTTCGAGGCGGCGGCGGAGGGCGACCGCGCTGTCGTCGTCGGAGATCACGAACGTACCGTCGCCCTGCCGGGGCTCCAGGAGGCCGGCGTGCACCAGCGAGCGGACGGCCTCGCGGACCGAGGCGCGGCTGACGCCAAGGGTTTCGGAGAGCGCGCTTTCGGGCGGGATGCGGCTGCCCACCGGCCAGGTGCCGTTCACGATCTGGCCGCGGATCTCGTCGGTCGCGGTCTCCACGAGCGACACCCTGCCCTTGCGGACCGACTGCACGAGATCACTCCCCCTTCGGCGCGACACCCGGGGTCCGGTAACACCTGATGTCTGATGACTCTCCCGCCCACTGTAATGCGGGGCGCGCGGTGGTGCGGCGGGCCCGTTCACGGATCGCGATCCGAACAAGATCGGGGCATTAGCGGTGTGGGTGTCAGCGGCTACGGACATACTGCTGCCCGTGCACCAGTCCTTTTCGTGAGCGCTCCCGGGCGCTGTGCGCGGGGGCCGGTCCCGCCGTCAGCGCCCCAGGGGGAGGTTCAGGTTCCGTGTCGACCAGCAGCGTGTCACCGCCCGCCGCGGGGCGCCGGACGGCCTGGGCAGAGGGGCTGGACGAGCTGCGTGCCGCGGCGACGACCGAGCCGGGCCGGCTGCGGGTGATCGGGGCCGTACTGGCCCTGCTGGTGGTGCTGTTCGGTGCGGTCACGGCCTGGCAGGCGGCGGACCGGGCGGCGGCCGCGGAGGATGTGGTGGAGCACAGTCAGCCGCTGACCGCGGACGCGGCGAGTCTCTACCGTTCGCTGGCGGATGCCGACACGACGGCCGCGGCGGGCTTCCTGGCCGGTGGCGAGGAGAGCCGGGCGACGCGTGACCGGTATGCCGCCGATATCAGGACGGCGTCCGCGCTGCTGGTCAAGGCGTCGGCGAACAGCGCGGGTTCGGGCGGGGCGGGCGCGCAGATCGCGAAGCTCAACGGCGGGCTGCCGCGCTATACGGGGCTGGTGGAGACGGCACGGGCCAACAACAGGCAGGGGCTGCCGCTGGGCGGTGCGTATCTGCGCTATGCCCATGAGCAGATGCGGACGGAACTTCTCCCGGCGGCGCGGGCGTTGTACGACGCGGAGACGGACCGGCTGGCCGGGGACTACGCCACGGCCAAGGCGTGGCCGTGGTGGGCCCTGGCGGCCGGGGTGGTGGCGCTCGGTGCGCTGGGGTGGGCGCAGCGGCGGCATTACCGGCGGACCAACCGGGTGTTCAACCGGGGCCTGTTGGCCGCGACGGCCGCGTCCTTGGTGGTGTTGGGGTGGCTGGTGGCGGGGCATACGGTGGCGCGTGGGGAGCTGACGGGGTCGTATGAGCACGGTGCGCGCTCGTTGCGGGTGCTCAACGAGGCGCGGATCGCGGCACTGCGGGCGCGGGGGGACGAGAATCTGACGCTGGTGGCGCGGGGTGCGGTGCTGACGGACGGCCGGCAGGATTTCTACGACGCCGGTTTCCGCGCGGGGATGACGGAGCTGGTGGGTGCGGGGGACCACGGTGCGGCGGCGGCGCGGAGCAGGCTGGGGGCGGCGCTGGCGCTGGCGGACGACGAGGCGGGGCGGCGTCCGGTGCGGGTGGCGCTGACGCAGGTCCGGCAGTGGCAGGCGCGTCACGCGCAGGCGCGGGCGGCGGACGAGGGCGGTGACTACGACCGGGCGCTGGCCAAGGTGATCGGCGCGGAGGGGTCCACCGGGGAGTCCTTCGACCGGGCGGCCGCCGGGCTGGAGCGGGCGCTGGTCCATGAGCAGGCGGAGTTCCGGTCGGCGGCGGACGGGGGGCGTGCGGCGCTGCGCGGGCTGCCGGTGGGGGCCGGGGTGCTGGCGGGGCTCGGGGCGCTGGGCGCGGTGCTGGGGATCGGGCGCAGGCTGGCGGAGTACCGGTGAGGGAGCCGGGTGAGGGGGACATGGGGATGCGCGCGCGAGGGCTGCTGAATCTGCGTGCCGTCCTGGCGCCGGTCGCAGCGGGGATGTGTGTGATGGCGACGGCCGCGGCGGTGCTGGTGCCGGCGCTGGGCGGGGACGCCGGGGAGGCCGGGCGCGGCCGTGGTGGTGCGGCGGCGCCGGCGGTGACGCACCGGGCGTACGGGCCGGGGGCCGGGCCGGCGGTCGCGGAGTGCACGGCGCAGAACGCCGCGGAGAGTCTGCGGCCGTCGCCGGAGGACGGTCCGGCGGTGTCGCGGATCAAGGAGAAGGGCCAGTTGGTCGTCGGCGTCGACCAGAACACCTACCGGTGGGGGTACCGCGATCCGGTGACCGGTGAGCTGGCGGGCTTCGACATCGATCTGGCCCGGGCGGTCGCCGAGGACATCCTGGGCCCGCACCCCAAGGTGGTCTTCAAGGCGGTGCCGACCAGCCAGCGGATTCCGGCGCTCCAGAAGCGCACGGTCGACCTGGTGGTGCGGACGATGACGATCAACTGTGCGCGCAAGGAACAGGTGGCCTTCTCCACGGCGTATTTCCAGGGGGGACAGCAGGTGCTGGCCCCGAAGGCGTCGGAGATCGCGGCGTTCGACGATTCGCTGCGGGGCAAGCGGGTGTGCACGGCGGCGGGTTCGACGGGCGAGAGCGAGCTGGCGGCGCAGCGGCACGGTGCGAAGGTGCTGACGGTGCCCAATCAACTGGACTGTCTGGTGCGGCTTCAGCTGGGTGAGGCGGATGCGGTGGTCACGGACAATGCGCTGGCCGCGGCGCAGGCGGCGCAGGATCCGGCGGTGGAGCTGAAGGGCCGGCCGTTCACGGACGAGCCGTACGGCGTGGCGATGAACCAGGGCGACACGGATCTGGTGCGGCGGGTCAACAAGGTCCTGGACGACTACCGGGGCGACGGGGGCGCGGACAGCCCCTGGATGCGGGCGTACCGCAAGTGGCTTCAGGCCGATCTGCCGGGCATATCGGGGCCGCCGTCGCCGGAGTACAGCGACTGATCGCCCCAAGGAGCGGTGTGCGCGACCGATCGCCCCATGGAGCGGCCGGATGAGGTCACTATGGAGGTGCATACGGGAGGAGCAGACCGCAAAGCGGCTACGGGGTCGCCGCAACCGCCGTGCATCGTACGCGTATTGGAGAGGTGATCGATGGGGGTCCCTGGACCCTTCCCCGGCTCTCCGGGGAGGCCCGATGCCCCGGTGCCGGACCGGGAGGAGGTGGATCGCGCTCTGGAGCGGCTCGGTGCCGAGTACGAGGCGATCGAGACCTCGCTGCTCGCGTTGCAGGATCACGCGGGGCGCCGCCTGCTGGAGGGCGCCGAGCTGTCCGGTACCACCAAGGAACGCTGGGCCGCCGCGGAACGGTCGATCACGGTCCTGTGGTCGCTGTTCGACGCGTACACCGCCGCCCTGGAGTCGGCGCGTGAACTGCGCGAGCGGCGCCGCTGGCCGTCCGCGGAGGATCTGGCGGAGCTGATGGAGCTGCTGCACGGCGAGGGCGTGACGGTGCCGGGTGCGGCCGCGGCGGACGGTGCTCCGGAGGACGGCCCGGCCGACGAGCGGTTCAGCCTGGAGGGGCTCGTCGAGCGGATGAACGGGCTGTACGCACGGTCGCTGGACGTCATCGTGGCCGCCGACGCGGTCTGGTCGGCGCTGCCGGCCCGTATAGACCTGCTGTCGGCCGAGTTGCAGCGGACGCGTTCGCTGGCGCATTCGGTGGGGGTGCGGCCCGGGGAGCATCCGGCGGGGGACGATCTGGAGCGGATCACGGAGGAGCTGTTGCGGCTGCGGGAGCGGGTGATCGCGGATCCGCTGGCGTTCTGGGTGTCGTCGTCGACGGGGAGTTCGGCGCCGGGCGGAGGGCGGCCGGACACCGGGCGTTATGACCGTGCGGCCCGTGCGCTGGAGGACATCCGGCGGGAGGTGGCGGCGGTGCTGGACGTGCGGCAGGACGCGGAGCGGCGGCTGATGCAGCTGCGGGACGTGCTGTCGCGGGCGGACCGCACGCTGACCGAGGCGCGGCAGGCCCGGGGCGAGGTGCTGGCGAAGATCGCCGCGTCGGAGGTGCCCGCGGTCAGCGGCCCGTCGACGGCGCTGCACGAGCAGTTGGCGGCGGCGGCCGACTACCGCAGGCGGGCGCAGTGGCACCGGCTCTCACCGTTGCTGGACAGTCTGGAGGAGCGGGCGGAGGACGAACTCCACCGGGCCCGCGAATCGTTGACGGCGGTGACCGCGCCGCTGGCGGTGCGGGCCGAGCTGCGGGGCCGGCTGGACGCGTACCGGGCGAAGGTCGCGCGCCACGGCATGGCGGAGGATCCGCTGCTGACGGAGCGGTACGACCTCGCGCGCCGGATGCTGTGGAGCGCGCCGTGTGATCTGCGGGCGGCGGAGCAGGCGGTGTGGCGCTATCAGCAGGCGGCGGCGGAGGCGTTGGTGCCACAGCAGCCGGAGGGGCGGGGGGAGTCGTGACGGAGCGGGCCGGCGAGCGCTGCCAGCGGCGGGACTGCGCGGGCAGTTACGAGGATGTCGGCGGCGGGGAGCGCTACTGCGATCTGTGCGGTCTGGCGCCGGTGGTCTCGCCGGGCGGTCTGCTGTCGTCGTCGCCCACGGGCCTGACGGGCCGGGTGTCGACGGGCGGGACGGCCGCGCGGGAGGCGGCCGGGGCGTTGCTGACGGTCCCCTCCCCCGCGCCGGACGGCAGCGCGCCGTCCGGACGGGGTTCCGGGGGCAGTGCGCCGTCGGCCCGCCCGTCGGCGTCCCGGCGGTCGGTGTCCGGACGGCTCTCGCGTGCGGGCTCCGGGGGGCGGGTGCGCGGGGTCTCGGCGGTGTCGGGGCGCGGCTCGGGGCCCGGCCCGGGCAGCGGTGCGTCCTCCGGGCCGTCGCGCGGGCGGCTGGGCGCCGGGCTGGTGGCGGTGCCGGAGGTGCCGCGGCCCGATCCGCGGACGGCGGTGCTGGAGCGTCCGGAGGTCCCGGAGCGCAAGCGGTTCTGCAGCCGCGCGGACTGCGGGGCGCCGGTGGGCCGGACGCGCGGTGCGGAGGAGGGCCGTACGGAAGGGTTCTGCGCCAAGTGCGGCCATCCGTACAGCTTCGTGCCCAAGCTGCGGCCCGGTGACATGGTGCACGACCAGTACGAGGTCGTGGGCTGTCTGGCGCACGGCGGGCTCGGCTGGATCTATCTGGCGACGGACCATGCGGTCGCCGACCGGTGGGTGGTGCTCAAGGGGCTGCTGGACACCGGTGATGCGGAGGCGCTGGCGGTGGCGGTGTCCGAGCGGCGCTTCCTCGCCGAGATCGAGCACGCCAACATCGTGCGCATCTACAACTTCGTGGAGCATCTCGACCGGGCGACGGGCAGCCGCGACGGCTACATCGTCATGGAGTACGTCGGCGGCAAGTCGCTCAAGGACCTCGCCAACGAGCGGCGCACCCCGCTGGGCAGGCGCGATCCGCTGCCCGTCGAGCAGGCCTGCGCGTACGGCATCGAGGCGCTGGAGGCGCTCGGTCATCTGCACAGCCGGGGTTACCTCTACTGCGACTTCAAGGTCGACAACGCCATCCAGCAGCACGACCAGCTCAAGCTGATCGACATGGGCGCGGTGCGCAGGATGGACGACCACGTGAGCCCGATCTACGGCACGATCGGCTATCAGGCGCCGGAGATCGCCGCGCTGGGCCCGTCGGTCTCCTCCGATCTCTACACCGTCGCGCGCACCCTCGCCGTCCTCACCTTCGACTTCCAGGGATACACGAACATCTTCGCGGACTCCCTGCCCGATCCGGACCACATCGAGGTGTTCCGCACCTACGAGTCCTTCTACCGGCTGCTGGTGCGCGCCACGGACCCGGACCGGGCGCGCCGGTTCGCCTCAGCGGAGGAGATGGCCGAGCAGCTGACGGGGGTCCTGCGGGAGGTGGTGGCGCTCCAGTCGGGCGAGCCGCGTCCCGCGCCGTCGACCCTGTTCGGGGCCGAACTCCGGGTGATAGACACGGAGTTGATGCCCACGGCGGACGGTGACAGTTCACTGCTGGGCGCGCGGGGCGCGGCGCCGGCGCGCGCGGTGGAGGTGCCCGCCGGCGGGCCGCTGCTGCGCCCCCTGGACGTGGCCGGCGCGGCCCTCGCGCTGCCGGTGCCGCGGGTCGATCCGGGCGACGCCAACGCCGGGCTGCTGGCCGGGCTGCCGGCCGCCGGGCCCGCCGAACTGCTGGCCGCGCTGCGCGCCGCGCCCGACGACTCCCCAGAGCTCCGGCTGCGGGAGCTGCGCGCCCGTCTGGAGGCGGGGGACGGCGCGGCGGCACAAGAGGTGCTGGAGACCCTCGCGGCCGAGCCCGCCGGGCCGTGGCCCGCCGCGGGGCGGGGTGGGGCCGAACCGGCCACGTGGGGCGCGGACTGGCGGGTGGTGTGGCACCGCGGCCTGGTGGCGCTGACGACCGACGACCGCGAGAACGCCGCGCTGGCCTTCGACGCGGTCTACGACGCCTTTCCCGGGGAACCGGCGCCGAAGCTGGCGCTGGGCATCTGCGCCGAGCTGCTGGACCAGTTGGACAACGCGCTGGAGTACTACCGCCTGGTGTGGGCGACCGACCGCAGCTATGTCAGCGCCGCGTTCGGACTGGCCCGGGTGCGGCTGGCGACGGGCGACCGCGGCGGCGCGGTCGCGGCACTGGAGTCCGTGCCGGAGTCGTCCATCCACTACATCGCGGCGCGGGTCGCGGCCATCCGCGCCCGGCTGCGGCAGCGGCCGCCCCGCGATCCGCTGCTGGTGGATCTGCGGGCGGCCGCCGAACAGGTCGAGGCGCTCGGGGACTTCGGTCTGGACACCGAGCGGCGGGAACAACTCACCACCGAGGTACTGGGCAGCGCCCTGGACTGGGTAATCTCCGGTAGCCACGGTGCCGGGCCGGACCTCGCGGCGACCGCCGCCGAGCGGCCGGCGCTGCTCGGCAGCCCGCTGGAGGAGCGCGCTCTGCGCTTCGGCCTGGAGCGGTCGTACCGGCTGCTGGCACGGCTGGCACAGCGTGGTGAGAAAAGGATCGAACTGGTGGAACGGGCCAACCGCTTCCGCCCCAGGACGTGGGTGTGACATGGGTGTGACTGGGCCGTCCCGGTGTCCGGGCTGTGACGAACCGCTCGAGGCGGGGGACAATTTCTGCGGGCGGTGCGGCGCCGAACTTCTGGCGCCCGCCGCACAACCGGCGTACGGCGCTCCGCCCGCGCCCGGCGCGGCCGCCGTACCGCCCCCGCCGCCGATGCCTCCCGGGCCGCCGGCGCCCGCCCCGGCGGCGCGTACCGGTCCGGCCGGGCCGCCGCCTCCGGACCCGCAGGCCCGGCTGCCGTTCGGGGACACCGGCGTGCCGCCGATGCCGGGCCACCCGCCGGTGGCCGACACCCCGCCGCCCGCCGACCCGCGGGTCGCCGGATACGAGGCGGTCGCCGACGCGGCCGCCGCCGGGGCCGGGCATGCGACCGCTGCCGGGCCCGGCACGCCCTCCGGGGTGCCCGCCGCGGAGCCCGTGGCACCGGCCGCGGAACCCGGGACGCCCGCCGCGGCACCCGGTGTGCCCGCCCCCGAGCCGGTGGCGCCCGCCGCGTCAGAAGGCCCGCCCGGCACCGCCGTTGCCGCCGGGGCGCCCGCCCCGGGCACCGCCGTCTGCACCGCCTGCCGGTCCGGCGCCGTGGACGCCGAGGGCTACTGCACGCACTGCGGGCACGCCCGGCCGCGCGCCCGCGACCACATGGAATACGAGGTGGGAGGCATCGCGGCGGTCAGCGACCGGGGCCACCGGCACCACCGCAACGAGGACTTCTTCGCGCTCCGGGCCGCCGCGCTGCCGGACGGCACCCCCGCCGTGGTCGCCGTGGTCTGCGACGGGGTCTCCTCGGCGACCCGCCCCGACGAGGCGTCCACGGCGGCGTCCGAGGCCGCCGGGGAGGCGCTGCGGGAGTCCCTGCCGCGCGGTACGCACCCCGCGCAGGCCATGCACGACGCCATCCTGGCGGCCTCCTCGGCGGTCGACGCGCTCGCCACCGACCCGTCCCTGGCGCATGACGAGCACCGTCAGCAGAACGCCCCGGCCTGCACCTTCGTCGGAGCGGTGGTCGGCGGCGGCCTGCTGACCGTCGGCTGGGTCGGCGACAGCCGCGCCTACTGGATCCCCAACGACCGTACGGCGCCGCCCGCCCGGCTCACCGAGGACGACTCCTGGGCCGCCCAGATGGTCGCCAACAACCTGATGTCCGAGGCCGAGGCGAACGCCGATGAGCGGGCGCACGCCATCACCGGCTGGCTCGGCGCGGACGCGTACGAGGTCGAGCCGCACACCGCGACGTTCAAGCCGGACGGGCCCGGTGTCGTGGTGGTGTGCACCGACGGGCTGTGGAACTACGCCGAGAGCGCGGAGCAGATGGCCGCGGTGCTGCCGTACGACGCCCCCGCCAGGCCGCTGAACGGTGCCCGCACCCTGGTCACCCACGCCCTCGACGGCGGCGGGCACGACAACGTCACCGTTGCCCTGGTGCCGTTCCCCGCACCGGCGGGGGAGCCGGCCCCGGCCTGACCGGCGCACCGCCGGCGAGCGGGGCGGGGGTGCGCGGCACGGCGCCCCCCGCCCGTATGCCGCCGCGCGTGCTGCGCCGTGTACGACGCACCACGTGTACCGACCGACCGGTTACGGCGTCTCAAGGAGCGGAACGGATGGCCAACTTCGCCAAGTCCCGGGTACCGCGTTTCTCCGCCGAGGTGTACCAGAACCCCTATCTCCCCGAGGGCGGGCGGGAGGTTCACGCCATCATTTCGGTCACCGCGACCGGCGGCGGCACGACCGGGGGCCGGCCGGTGCCGGCGGCGGGTACCGGCGGCCCGGCCGCCGGAGTGGTGATCATGGTGGACCGTTCCGGGTCGATGGACCATCCACCGGCGAAGCTGCGCGGCGCCCGGGAGGCGACGGCCGCCGCCCTGGACACCGTGCGCGACGGAGTCCGCTTCGCGGTGGTGGCCGGTAACCACCGGGCCGTCGAGGTCTACCCCGGCGGCGGCCGGCTGGCCGTGGCCGCGGCGGCCACCCGTGCGCAGGCGAAGGCGGCGCTGCGCGCCCTGACCGCGGGCGGCGGCACGGCCATCGGCAGCTGGCTGCGGCTGACCGGGCGGCTGCTGGCGTCCGCCGAGCTCGGCATCCGGCACGCCCTCCTGCTCACCGACGGCCGCAACGAGCACGAGTCACCGCGGGAGCTGCGGGCCGCCCTGGACGCCTGCTCCGGGGCGTTCACCTGCGACGCCCGCGGTGTGGGCACGGACTGGGAGGTCAAGGAGGTCACCGGCATCGCCTCGGCGCTGCTGGGCACCGCCGACATCGTCGCCGATCCTGCCGGGCTGGCCGCCGACTTCACGCGGATGATGGAGGCGGCGATGGGCAAGGAGATCGCCGACGTCGGGCTGCGGCTGTGGACGCCACTGGGCGCCGAGACCGTCTTCGTCCGGCAAGTGGCACCCACCGTGGCGGATTTGACCGGCCGGTGCCGGGAGTCCGGTCCGCGGTCGGCGGACTACCCGACCGGTTCCTGGGGCGACGAGTCCCGCGACTACCACCTCTGCCTCCGGGTACCGGCCGCCGGGATCGGCCGGGAAATGCTGGCCGGCCGGGTCTCGTTGATCACTTCCGCACCGGACGGCGACCCCGCGCGGCGCCCGCCGCAGCCCCTGTCACAGGGCCTCGTACGGGCCGTGTGGACGGACGATGTGGCCGCTGCCACGGCGATCCATCCGCAGGTGGCGCACTACACGGGCCAGGCGGAACTGGCCCAAGCCATTCAACAGGGGCTCGATGCCCGCAAGTCGGGCGATACCGACGGTGCCACGGCGAAACTGGGCCGCGCGGTACAACTGGCCGGTGCCTCGGGGAACGAGGGGACTGCGAAACTCCTTGCGAAGGTGGTGGACGTCGTCGATACGGCGACCGGTACTGTGCGACTGAAGGCGAAGGTCGCCGAGGCGGACGAGATGACTCTCGAAACGCGCTCGACGAAAACCGTTCGCATGAAGAAATAGCCACGAACAGTACCGAGCGGCACCACCGAAAGAAATCGGTACGGAGGGGGAAGAACCGACATGCCGACCTGCCCGAGCGGCCACCAGTCGGTGGCCGAAGACTGGTGCGAGGTGTGCGGCCAGCGGATGGCGGGCGCTGTCCCCCCGCCGCCCTCCCTGCCTGCCGGTTTCCTGAACACACCGCCGCCCGGCCAGCCCACCGGCCAGCCCGGACCGCCCCCGGGACAGCCCGGTCCGCCGCCGGGACAGCCCGGTCCGCCGCCCGGCGGCCCCGCTCCCGACTTCGGCGGCGGCCCCGGCCCCGGCTCCCAGGGCGGCCAGGGCGGCTATGGCTTCCCGCCGCCGCAGCCCGGCCCCCAGGGCGGCCCCGGTGCACCCGCTCCCGACTTCGGCGGCCCCGGTGCGCCCGGCCCCGGCACGCAGGGCGGCCAGGGCGGTTACGGCTTCCCGCCGCCGCAGCCCCAGCAGCCCCAGCCCCCGCAGCAGCAGGGCATGCCCGGCGGCCCCGGCCCGTCCGGTCAGCCGGAGACCTGCCCGCAGTGCGGTACGCCGCGTGAGGCGATGGCGCCGTTCTGTGAGGGCTGCCGCTACAACTTCCTCACCAACTCCCCGACGTCCTATGCCCCGCCCGGCCAGCAGCCGGGTCCGCCGCCCGGTGGTCCCGGTCCCGACTTCGGCGGCCCCGGCGGTCCCGGCACGCAGGGCGGCCAAGGTGGCCAGGGCGGCTATGGGTTCCCGCCGCCGCAGCCCGGCCCCCAGGGCGGCCCCGGCCCGCAGGGCGGCCAGGGCGGTTACGGCTTCCCGCCGCCCCAGCCCCAGCAGCCCCAGCCCCCGCAGCAGCAGGGCATGCCCGGCGGCCCCGGCCCCGGCGGTTTCCCGCCCGGTCCGCCCCCCGGCATGCCCGGCCCCGGCCCGCAGGGCGGCCCGCCGCCGCAGCAGGGCGGCGACGACTGGACGCTGAACCCGCCGAGCGCCCAGGCCGCTCCCCCGCCGATGGCGCCCGCGCCGCCCGGCCCGGGCCCGCAGGCCCCGTACGAGCAGCAGCCGCCCGCGCCGTTCCCGCCGCAGCAGCAGCCGGGACCGTACGAGCAGCAGCCCCCGTTCGAGCAGCAGCCCGGCCCCTATGAGCAGCAACAGCAGCAGCCGCCGTACGAGCAGCAGCCCGGCCCGTACGAGCAGCAGCAGATGCCGCCGCAGCAGCAGCCCGGACCGGACCAGCAGTGGAACGGCGGCCCCGGCCAGGGCCCCGCGGCACCGCCGCAGGGTCCGGCGCCGGTCGTCGGCGCCGGCTGGGTGGTGGCGGTCGCCCCGGACCGTGAGTACTTCATGGCGATGATGGGCCGCAGCGGCCCGGAGGCGGCGGGGCTCAACCTGCCCTCGTACTCCCCCGAGCAGGTGCTGCCGCTCGCCAACGGCCAGATCGCGGTCGGCCGCCGCCGCAACAGCACCGGCGAGTCCCCGGACATCGACCTGGGCAGCGCGCCGGAGGACCCGGGCGTCTCGCACCAGCACGCGCTGCTGGTACAGCAGCAGGACGGCAGCTGGGCAGTGGTGGACCAGAACTCCACCAACGGCACGACGATCAACCTCGCCGAGGACCCGATCCAGCCCTATGTGCCGGTGCCGCTCCATGAGGGCGACCGGGTGCATGTCGGTGCCTGGACGACGCTGACCGTCCGCCGCGGCTGAGCCACCACCGGTCGTGCGCGACCCCGGGGCGTGATCAACCGATCACGCCCCGGCGGCATTTCCGGCCGCGGCCTAGGACCGGACTCCTCCGCCGGGACGTCTGCCACCATGGACGGGTGAACAAGATTCCACGCGGCACGCTCGAGGAGCAGACCTTCTACGAACAGGTCGGAGGCGAGGAGACCTTCCGGCGCCTGGTGCACCGCTTCTACCAGGGAGTCGCCGAGGACCCGCTGCTGCGGCCGATGTACCCGGAGGAGGACCTGGGTCCGGCCGAGGAGCGGCTCGCGCTCTTCCTCATGCAGTACTGGGGCGGCCCCCGTACGTACAGCGACGGCCGCGGGCACCCCCGGCTGCGGATGCGGCACGCCCCGTTCACCGTCGACCGGGCCGCCCATGACGCCTGGCTGCGGCACATGCGGGACGCGGTGGACTCCCTCGGCCTGTCCGAGAAGCACGAGACCCAGCTGTGGAACTACCTCACCTACGCCGCCGCCTCGATGATCAACGCCGCGGACTGAGAAGCACCTCACACCGCACCGCACCGCGCCCGGCCTTCGCCGTCATGATCCGGCCAGGGTTGTCCACAGCCCCCTCCGCCCGAGCCGCTCCTCTGACACCATTCGTTCATCTGTGTGGTGCTGAGCGCGGTAAGGGGGGTCCGTGTCCGGCTTTGTCTTTCTGCGGGTGCGGGCGCACCGTCTGCTGCTGGCCGCGGCCCTGCTCTCGGTGCTGCTCACCACGACCGTACTGACGACGCTCGCGGCCTTCTCCGGAGCGATCGGGGACGCGGGGCTGCGGCAGGCGCTGCGGACCCGCTCCGCGCCGGCCGCCGCGCTCCAGGTGAAGGCCCAACTGCCCACCGGGGCCAGGGAACCGGCGGACCGAGCGGTCGCCCGGGGTGCCCGGCGGGCCTTCGACAGGCTGCCGTTCACGGTGCGCACCCTGGTCCGCTCCGGGCCATACGCCCTCCCCCGCGCGCTGCGGTCGCCGGACGCGCGCACGGGTGAGCCGGATCTCACCCACCTCGCGGCCCTGGACCGCTCCCGTCTGGCCCTCACCGCCGGCCACTGGCCCGGCCCGGCCTCGTCCGGCCGGGTGCCCGTCGCCCTGCCGGAGGCCGCGGCGGCCCGGCTGGGGATCGCGCCCGGCCGGCGGTTCACCCTCGACAACCGGCTGTCCGGTCCCGCCCGTCTGGCCGTCGAGGTCACCGGCGTCTACCGCCCCAAGGACCGCGCCGACCCGTACTGGAAGCTCGACGAACTCGGCGGGCGCGGGGCGCGCACCGCCGGTTTCACCACGTACGGGCCGCTGCTCACCGATCCGGCGGCGTTCCGCGGCGGGTCCCTCGCCCAGGACACGGTGGGCTGGCTCGCCACCGCCGACTTCCGCTCGCTGACCGCGGACCGGCTGGCCCCGCTGGCCGCCGCTGCGGGTCCGGCGCCCAAGGCGCTGATGGCCGATCCGGCGTTCGCGGGCCGGGCCACCGCCACCACCGATCTGCCCGACGCGCTGGGGCAGTTGCGGCGGGCGCTGCTGGTGAACCGCTCGACGATCCTGATCGTCGCGCTGCAACTGATCCTGCTCGCGGGCTACGCACTGCTGCTGGTCGCCCGGATGCTGCGCACCGAGCGGGCGGGCGAGACGACGCTGCTGCGGGCCCGCGGCGGCTCCCGGCGGCGGATCGCGGGACTGGCCCTGGCCGAGTCGCTGCTGCTGGCCGCGCCGGCCGCGGTGGGCGCGCCGCTGCTGGCCGGACCGTTGATGCAACTGCTGTCCGGGCGGGGCGCGTTGGCCCGTATCGGGCTGCCGCTGGACACCCGGCTTACCGTGCCGGTCTGGCTGACCGGCGGCGGCGTGGCACTGGGCTGCGCCCTCGCGGTGGCAGCGCCCGCACTGCTGCGGACCGGTACCGACGGTCCGCGGCGACGGCGGGTACTGCCCGGTGCCCCGGGGTCCGCCCCGGCCCGCGCGGGGCTGCGCGCCTGGGGAAGGACCGGGGCGGACCTCGGGCTGCTGGTGATCGCCGGGGTCGCCTACTGGCAGCTCCAGCGGCAGACGGCGGGCGGCGACGGCACCGGCAGCGGGGTGCTGACCGCGGACGCCGCCGGGCAGTTGGGCATCGATCCGGTGCTGGTGGCCGCCCCGGCGCTGGCGCTGCTCGCCGGTACGGTCCTGACGCTGCGGCTGCTGCCGCTCGCCGCCCGGATCGCCGAGCGGGGCGCGGCCGGTGGCCGGGGACTGGCGGCGGCGCTGGCCGGCTGGCAGATCAGCCGCCGCCCTCTGCGGGGTGCCGGCCCGGTGCTGCTGCTGGTGCTGGCGACCGCCCTGGGCATGCTGGCGATCGGCCAGGGCACTTCCTGGGACCGTTCACAGGACGACCAGGCCGACTTCCGGGCGGGCGCGGCGGTACGCGTACTGGCGAGCCGGACACCGCCGTTGGGCCAGGGCGGCGCCTACGCGACGGCGCCCGGGGTGGCCGCGGCGCTGCCCGCCGGGCTGGCCGGTCTGGAGCTGTCGGACGGCCGGTCCTCCTCGCTGCTCGCGCTGGACGCCCGGAGGTCGGCTGGGGCGCTGCTGCTGCGCGGTGATCTGGTGGGCGGTGGCGCGGACGGCCCACGGGGCCGGGCGGCGGACGGGGTGCTGCGCGCGGTGGCGCCGGACGGAGGCCCCGCGGCGGGGGTGCAACTGCCGTCCGGCAGCGACCGGTTACGGCTGACCGCCGCACTGCGCTCGCTGCGGGCGCTGCCGCCCGCGCCCGGCCGGCAGGCCACCGGGCACGACACCGGGCCGGTCCCGGCGGCCCTCTCCGCCCTCGTCACCGACCGCCACGGCATCCCGTACACCCTGCCGCTCGGCCCGCTCCCGGCCGACGGTGCGCCACACACTCTGCACGCGGACCTCGGTGCCGCGGCCGGCGCCCCGGCGGGCCGCCCGGCCGGTCCGCTGCGGCTGACCGGCCTGCTCGTCGCCATGGACCAGTCGCCGGTCTCGCACCGCCAGCGGCTCACCGTCACCGCCGTATCGGCCGCCACCGGTCACGGTCCGTCCCGGCCCCTCACCCCGCCGACCGCGCTCGCCTGGAAGACGCGGATCACCGACGAGAGCACCTCGGTGGGCGAGCCCTCCGGGCCCCGGGCGGACCGGGCGGGGGTCCCCGACGGCGGGCTGCTGTCCCAGACGTACGACACCGGCGCCAGGCTGGACGACTGGGGAGCCGCGGTCACCACGGTGCGGATCACCGCCGCGCATGCCGCCCGCCCGCCGCTCGCCGCCGTCGCCACCGAGAAGTTCCTGCGCGACAGCGGATCGCGGACCGGCTCCCTCGTCGAGGTGCCGGTCAACGGCCGGCCGCTGAAGGTACGGATCGTCCGGGCCGTGCGGGCGCTGCCGGGTCCGGCGGACGCCCCGGCCACCGGCGGGCTGCTGGTCGACCTCGGGGCCGTCAACGAGGCGCTGTCCGACCACGGTGCGCTGCCGCTGACCGCCACCGAGTGGTGGCTGCGCCCGCGGCCCGGCGCGGCGGCCGGGGTCGTCGCGGCGCTGCGGGACCGCCCCGACACCGACCCGGGCCAGGTGCTGGTCCGCGACGAGATCGCCGGACAGCTGCACGACGATCCGCTGGGGCTCGGCCCGCAGACCGCGCTGACCGCGGCCGCCGCGGTCGCGGTGGCCCTGGCGGCGGTCGGCTTCGCGGTCGGTGCCGCCGGGTCGGTCCGCGAACGGGCCCGGGAATTCGCCGTGTTGCGGGCCCTGGGGGCGCCGCGTCCGCAGCTGGCCCGGATGATCGTCGCCGAGCAGGGTGTGCTGATCGCCCTGGCACTGGGCGTCGGTGCGGCGCTGGGGACGGCGCTGACCCGCGCGGTCGTCCCGCTGATCGTGCTGACCGAGGAGGCGGGCCGCCCGGTGCCGCCGGTTGTGGTGGAGCTGCCGCCGGGTCCGGTCGCCGTGCTGCTCGGGGCGGTCGCGGCGGTGCCGCTGCTGGTCGTCGCGGCCATCGGGCTGCGCCGCGGCGACCCGGTGCGGGCCCTGCGCGGCCAAGGGGTGCGGTGAGATGACGAGATATGTCGCAGGGCCGGTGCCGGAGGCGGGCACGAAATCACGGCCCGTCGGACAGCCGCCGGGCCCCGGTCGGCGGGGTGAGCGCCGGTGAAGGCACCGACGTGGCGGGCCCGGCCGCTTCCGGCGCGCGCGACGGCACTGGCCCTGGGCGCGCTGGTGCTGGTCACGGCGTTCCTCGCGGCCGCGTTCCCGCGAGGCGTGGCGGCGTACGAGACGCGGGGCGTGCGCCAGGCGCTCGGCTCGGTGCCGGCCGGTCAGCGGACGGTGGAGATCACCGTCTCGCGTACCGACGTGACCGGCGACCCCGCGGCCGCCTACTCCGGGGACGAGCTCGCCCGCCAGGACCGGGCGATCCGGGGCCGGTTCCACGCCCCGCTGCGGATCGACGCGGCCGAATCCCTGCACGGCATCCGCACCACCAAGCCGCTGAACGCCCAGGACACCTGGCTGCCCCGGCCCGACGGCGTCGCTCCCTCCTTCTCCCTGTACGCGGCCGCCGGGCTCGGTGTCCATGCCACGCTCGCCGAGGGCCGGCTGCCACAGGGCGCGGCCCCCGGAAAGCGCACCCTGGAGGCCGCGGTCACCGTCGCCACCGCACGGGCCCTCGGCCTGCACGTCGGCAGCACCCTGCATCTGCCGGGCCTGGCGGTACGGATCTCCGGGCTGCTCACCCCGAGCGCCCCGGACCGCGCGTACTGGGCCGTGGACCCGCTGATGGCGGCCGCCCGCCAGGACGTGGCACCGGGCCTGCCACCGCAGAGATTCTGGCGCGCCGGTCTGCTGCTGTCGCCGCAGGACGGCCCGGCGCTGCTGCGCACCGAAGGTGAGCCGGAGAAGTTCTGGCGCTACCCGGTCGACACCCGCGCGCTGACCGCCCGGGACGCCCCGCTGCTGCGGGACCGGCTGCTCTCCCTCGAACACGGCGCGGCGCTCGCCGGGTTGCGCAGCGTGGCGGGCAGCGGTGCGCTGGCCGACAGTGCGGTGGACGGTCTGCTGGACGCCTTCGCGCGGATGCGGGCGGCGGTCGCACCGGTCATCGCGGTGGCCGCGTACGGCATCGGCACCGTCGCGGGGGTGGTGCTGCTGATGACCGCCGGGCTGACCGCGGCCCGCCGGCGCGCCGAACTGGCCCTGCTGCGGGCCCGGGGCGCGTCCCTGGCCGGGCTGGCCGGGCGGCTGACGGCGGAGACCGCGGCGGTGGCGCTGCCGGCGGCCGCGGCCGGGGGTGGTCTGGCGCTGCTGCTGGTGCCCGGGGAGCGGGTGCTGCCCTCGCTGCTGGCGGCGGCCGGCACCGGGCTGCTGGGGACGCTCGCGCTGCCGTTGCGGGCGGCGGTCGCGCACCGCCGTCCGCGCACCGTGGAGCGCGCCGACGGGGCGGGCGCCCGCCCCTCCCGGCTCCGTACGGTCGCCGAACTGACCGTGCTGGTACTGGCGGTGGGCGCGGTGCTCGCACTGCGGGGCCGCAGTACGGCGACGGGTGGGGTGGACGCGCTGGTCAGCACCGCGCCGGTGCTGATCGGGGTGATCGCCGCGCTGGTCCTGATGCGCCTCAGTCCGATACCGCCGCGGCTGGCGGCCCGTCCCGCAGCCCGCACCGCCGGGCTGACCGGCTTTCTGTCGCTGGCCCGCGCGGGCCGCGCCCCGGCCACCGCCGGGCTGCCGCTGCTGGCCCTGGTGGTGGCGCTGACCACGGCGTCGTTCGGTGGCTCGGTGCTGGCCGGGGTCGCCACGGCCCGGGACCACGCGGCGCTGACCGCGGTCGGCGCCGAGGCCCGGATCTCGGCCGACAAGCCGCTCCCCGAAGCACTGCGGCGGGCGGCCGGCCAGGTCCCGGGCGTCGAGGACGCGGTTCCGCTGCGTATCGACGTCCAGGCCGCCGACGACAACGGGCCGCCTCTCTACCTGGTCATCGCCGACGCCAAGGCGTACGCCCGGCTCGCACGGGCCACCGGCCTCGGCGCGTTCGCCGCGCAGGACCTGGCCGACCCCGGCGGCGACCGCCCGCTGCCCGCAGTCGTCTCCCCCCGTTTCCTGACCCGCTTCGGGCGCGCTCCCATGGCCCTCCAGCCGGAGTTGGGCCAGCTCGTCATCCGTCCGAAGACCGTACGCGCCGACACCCCCGCGCAGCCCGGCGGCGACTTCGTCGTCGTCGACGCCGCGAGCGTCGCCCGCCGCCACCCGGACACCTACCGCGACCCCGCCACCGGCCCCTCCGTCCTCCTGCTGTCCGGCCGCTCCCTGCACACCGGTGCGCTGCGCACCGCCGTGCGGGCCCACACCCCGGGATCGCTGTCGGTCCGGCTGGCGCTGCGCTCCGCCGTACGCGCCGAGTTCGCCGACTCCCCCCTCCAGCAGGGCGCGGTACGCCTCTACACCGCCGCGGTCGCGGCCGGCACCGGCTTCGCCCTGCTCGCCCTGCTGCTGTCCCTCCTCCAAACCGCCCCACAACGCAGCCAACTCCTCGCCAGGCTGCGCACGATGGGGCTGACCCGGGCCCAGGGGCGGCGGCTGCTGGTCCTGGAGGCGCTACCGCCGGCGCTGCTCGCTGCCGTCGGGGGCGCACTGGCCGGCGCCGCCACGATCCGGCTGCTGGGCCCCGGTACGGACCTCACCGCGCTCGCCCTCCCCGGCACCTCGGGCGGCGGCACGGCGGACACCATACGACTGCACACCGATCCCGCGTCCCTGCTGCTGCCGTCGGCGGGCGTGGTGGCCCTGGCCCTGGCGGTGGCCCTGGTCCAGGCCTGGCTGAGCGGACGGCGGCGCGAGAGCACCGAGTTGAGAGCGGGGGACACCCGATGACCACACGGCCCGACGACACCTCACCGGACGCGCCCGCACCCGCGGCGGACCCGGCGTCCCCGCCCCGGTCCGCCGCGCCCACCAGCCTGGCCGAGCTGGAGCGGCGCGCGGCCTCCCGCCGCGGGCAGCCCGCCTACGGGCACGATGCGCTGATCGCCTGCGACCGGCTGGTGCGGGTCTTCACCACCGACGGGGTGGAGGTGCAGGCCCTCCAGGGGCTCGATCTGCTGGTCGCGGAGGGCGAGTTGATGGCGCTGGTCGGCGCCTCCGGCAGCGGCAAGTCCACCCTGATGAACATCCTGGCCGGCTTGGACGTGCCCACCGCGGGCGCCGCCACCGTCGCCGGCCGCGATCTGCTGACGATGGACGCCAGGGCCCGGCTCGGGTACCGCCGCGAGGTGGTCGGTTTTGTCTGGCAGCAGACCGCCCGCAATCTGCTGCCGTATCTGACGGCCCTCCAGAACGTGATGCTGCCGATGCAGTTGCGGGGAGGCCGGCGACGGGCGGCCCGGACGAAGGCGGCCGAGGAACTGCTGTCGATGCTCTCGCTCCACCACTGCCGGGACCGCCGTCCACACCAGCTCTCCGGCGGCGAACAGCAGCGCACCGCCATCGCGGTGGCCCTGGCCAACACCCCGTCCGTCCTGCTGGCCGACGAGCCGACCGGCGAACTGGACTCACACACCGCCGAACAGGTCTTCACGGCCTTCCGCACCGCCAACGAGGAGCTGGGCACCACCATCGTGATCGTCACCCATGACCAGACGGTGGCGAGCGAGGTACGGCGCACGGTCGCGATCCGCGACGGCCGCACATCCTCGGAGGTCCTGCGCCGCACCGAACGGGACGCCACCACCGGCCAGGAGTCCCTGGTGTCCCGCGAATACGCCATGCTCGACCGAGCGGGCCGACTCCAGCTGCCCACCGAGTACACCACCAGCCTGGGCATGGCCCACCGCGTCCTGCTGGAGCTGGAGAGCGATCACATCGGGGTGTGGCCGGACCACACGGCGGATGGGGCGGCCCGGGGGCGGGGTGAGGGCGGGGACGGGGACGAGAGCGGGGGCTAGCGCGCCGGCGAAGGGGCGTGGGCCCCGGAACCGCCGCCCAACCGACCGGCTACCTCCCGACCGACTGCCTCCCCCGCAGCCGCCCGCCCGTCAGAGCGGCGTGACCGTGAGGCCCGACAGCCCGGTCAGCCCCGCCGGGCCGCCGGTGCGTACGGCGATCGACCCGTACGGGGTGCTCAGCCGCAGCCAGCCGCCCGTGGACAGCAGGCTCAGCGGCCGCTGCGCGGGCTGCGCGGATGCGGTGCCGCTGCCCGCCAGCGCCCCGGCCCGTACCGGCCGCAGAAAGCCCAGCGACTGTGCGGCATGGGCGGCGCGCAGCGGGAGATGGGTGTCGCCGAGAGTGCGCGACCAGATCTCCCGGCCGATGCGGTCCCGCTCGGTGCGGGTGCGGTGCTGCGGCGGCAACGCCTCGTCACGGGCGCGGAATTCGGCGACCGCGGCGGCCACCGCACGCATCAGCGCCTCGGGCGCGGGCAGCCCCGGTACCCGCTGCCAGCCGCCGCGTGGCGGCAGCAGCCCGGTCCACGGCGGACCGGTGACGGCGGCGGGCACGGTCAGCACACCCGCCGACCCGTCCACGCCTTCGAGGAGTTCACCGGCCGAGACCGTCCGGTCCAGGGTGGTGTCGTCGGCGAGCCGGGCGGTGCGGATGGCCAGCACCTCGAAGGACGGCGGGCGGCCGAAGACGGCGAGCACCCCGCCGCCGGCCTGGAGCCGTACCGCGGCGGCGCGGTCGTAGTGGATCAGGCGGGCGAGGAAGGCGGCGAGATCCGCCGCCTCCCCCGCATCGGCCAGGTGCAGCGCCGTCATACCGCGGCGGATCCCCCTTGATGCGCGGCGTCGTCCAGATACTCCTTGAGGATCGCCTTCTCCTCCGCGCTGAGGCGGCGGGGACGCTCCTCGGTGAAGTCGAACGGGACGACGACGGTCGAGGCCCGCAGGTAGAGGGTGTCCTCGTCCTTGACCTCGTAGCCGACCGTCATCGACGCGGCGCTGATCTTCGTCACCCACAACTCGACGGTCACCGGGGCGTGCCGGTGGACCAGCGGCCGCACATAGTCGATCTCGTGCCGGGCGACGACCGAGCCGCCCGTGAACGACGGGCTGCCGTCCCCCGGCGCCAGCCGGCGCATGAAGTCGATCCGCGCCTCTTCGAGGTAGCGGACGAACACCGCGTTGTTGACATGGCCGAACGCGTCCATGTCCGACCAGCGCAGGGGGCAGGAGTAGAGGTGTCGCACGCCGGTCAGCCCCGGGTCAGCTTCTTGTACGTGGCGCGGTGCGGGCGGGCCGCGTCCGCACCGAGGCGCTCGACCTTGTTCTTCTCGTACGACTCGAAGTTGCCCTCGAACCAGAACCACCGGGAGTCGCCCTCGTACGCCAGGATGTGCGTGGCGACGCGGTCGAGGAACCAGCGGTCGTGGGAGACGACCACGGCGCAGCCCGGGAACTCCAGGAGCGCGTTCTCCAGCGACGACAGGGTCTCGACGTCGAGGTCGTTGGTCGGCTCGTCGAGGAGCAGGAGGTTGCCGCCCTGCTTGAGGGTGAGCGCCAGGTTGAGGCGGTTGCGCTCACCACCGGAGAGCACCCCGGCCGGCTTCTGCTGGTCCGGGCCCTTGAAGCCGAACGCGGAGACATACGCCCGCGAGGGCATCTCGACCTGGCCGACGTTGATGTAGTCCAGCTCGTCGGAGACCACGGCCCACAGGGTCTTCTTGGGGTCGATGTTCTCGCGGCTCTGGTCGACGTAGGAGATCTTGACGGTCTCGCCGACCTTGATGTCGCCGGAGTCCGGGGTCTCCAGACCCTGGAGCATCTTGAACAGCGTGGTCTTGCCGGCGCCGTTCGGGCCGATGATGCCGACGATGCCGTTGCGCGGCAGGGTGAAGCTCAGGTCCTCGATCAGGACCTTCTCACCGAAGGCCTTGTTGAGCTTGTCGACCTCGACGACGACATTGCCCAGTCGCGGGCCCGGCGGGATCTGGATCTCCTCGAAGTCCAGCTTCCGCATCTTGTCCGCCTCGGCGGCCATTTCCTCGTAACGGGCAAGTCGCGACTTGGACTTGGCCTGCCGCCCCTTGGCGTTGGAGCGGACCCACTCCAGCTCTTCCTTGAGGCGCTTGGCGCGCTTGGCGTCCTTCTGGCCCTCGACCTTGAGGCGGGTCTGCTTGGTCTCCAGGTACTTGGAGTAGTTGCCCTCGTAGCCGTGCAGGCGGCCGCGGTCGACCTCACAGATCCACTGGGCGACGTGGTCGAGGAAGTACCGGTCGTGGGTGACGGCGACGACGGTGCCGGGGTACTTCGCGAGGTGCTGCTCCAGCCACTGCACGGACTCGGCGTCCAGGTGGTTGGTGGGCTCGTCGAGGAGCAGCAGGTCAGGGGCCTCCAGCAGCAGCTTGCACAGCGCGACGCGGCGGCGCTCACCACCGGAGAGGTTGGTGACCGGCCAGTCGCCGGGCGGGCAGCCGAGGGCGTCCATGGCCTGTTCGAGCTGGGTGTCCAGGTCCCACGCGTTGGCGTGGTCGAGGTCCTCCTGGAGCTTGCCCATCTCCTCCATGAGCTCGTCGGAGTAGTCGGTGGCCATCAGCTCGGCGACCTCGTTGAAGCGGTGGAGCTTGCCCATGACCTCGGCGGCGCCGTCCTGGACGTTCTGGAGCACCGTCTTGGCCTCGTCCAGCGGCGGCTCCTGAAGGAGCATGCCGACGGTGTAGCCCGGGGAGAGGAACGCGTCACCGTTCGACGGCTGCTCAAGACCGGCCATGATCTTCAGCACCGTGGACTTACCGGCGCCGTTGGGACCCACGACACCGATCTTTGCGCCCGGCAGGAAGCTCAGCGTCACGTCATCGAGGATGACCTTGTCGCCGTGCGCCTTGCGCGCCTTGCGCATCGTGTAGATGTACTCAGCCAAGAGAAACCGTCCGGCAGATTGGATCGATAAGGGTCTGTGCGGCACCGCCCCGGGGCCATCGTGCACGGCAACCGTGGGAGGGCAGATACACCCCATCTTGCCGTACGCCTGCGCTCAGGCGGAAACGAGTAGGTCAGAGCGCCCCTGCTCAGCCCCGACCTGCCACGCCTCTGTGTCCACTTGATCGCCGTCTGTCAGCGTTGATCACCCGGGGGCGGACTTCGGCCGTGCGCGTTTGCGTGCCGACGCGCCCTGCCCGGTGTGCGTAGCCCGGCCGGCCGACTGGCGGGCTGTCCGCGATGCGTCTACCTGGACCGTCGCACGTCGGCCCTGCCCTGCCCTGCCCTGCCCGCTGTATGTCGGCTGCTGGACAGCGGGGGCCGGGGCGGGGTGGACGCCGGCGGCACCGCGCGAACGCCGACGGCCCCGGAGCGCTGCTGCGCTCCGGGGCCGTCGGGGGCTCACCCTCGGGTCACCGAGTGGTTACCGGCGCGGCCGGACGCCGGGGGTCACGGCCGCCGGGTGTTACTGGGCGGGGGTGCCGGTCTTCTTCTTACGGAGGAAGAACACCGCCGCGCCGCCGACCACCACGAGGACGACCGCGATGCCCGCGATCATCGGGGTCGCGTTGCTGGAACCGGTCTCGGCGAGGTCGCCGCCCTTGTCCCCACCGGTGCTGCCACCGACCGAGGCCGGGCTGGGCTGGCTGGAGGGCTTGCCGCCGCCGCTGCCGGCGGTCTTGCAGTCCAGGACCCCGGAGAACGACTTCTTGAAGCCGCCCTCACCCTTGATCGTGATGTTGTACGGCTGGTCCTCGGCCACCGGCACGGTCACGGTCTGCGACTTGCCCGGCGCGATCTCGTAGTCCTTGCCGGAGAGCTGGAAGCGGAACGCCTCATCGCCCTTGTTGCTCGCCGTGACGTCCACGCCACCCTTGGCGCAGTTCTTCTCCGCGGTGATCGCCGGGATGGCGCCCTGCTTCTTCCACGAGAACGTGGCGGCCGCGGAGACCGTGGACTCGCTGGAGCCGGCCAGGATCTGGGTCTGGCTCTTGGCGTGCTCGCCGATGCCGGTGAAGGCACGGCCGACCGGGACCTTGGTGGCGGCCTGCGCGGTCAGCGAGCTGCTGCCGTCCGCGGCGCCCGCGGGCACGTCGAAGAACAGCTGGGTGCCGTCGGTCGCGCTGGTGACCGGCTTGCCGTCCTTGCCGACGACCTTGGCACCGGCAGGCACACCGGCGGCCGGGGAGATCGTGACGCTGTCGGCGTTGGTGTGCACGGTGACCGGACCGAGCTTGCTGCCGGACTTGCCGGAGACGGCCGGCGGGTCGAGCGTCAGCGAGGCCTTGGGCTCGCCGACGTTCTGCGCGCTCTTCTCGAGGTAGTCGGCGAGCTTCTCGGCCGCCGGGTCGACCGCGTCCACCTTGGCGTGGTCGGAGAAGCGCCAGATCGCGACCTGGGTGCCGGCCGCGGCGGTCTTCTCGGTGAGGTTCCCGGCGCCGGCCTTGGCGGCGAGCGCGGCCAGGTCGTTCACCTGCGGGTAGGAGTTCTGAAGGATCCAGCGGATCTTGCCCGCGTCCCCGTTGTTGTGCAGCGACGAGGCGCTCCAGGGCACTTCCTGGTACTTCGCCTGCTGCTGCGTCGGGTTGTGGATGTCGATGCAGTACGTCTGGAGCGTGCCGCCGTTGTCGACCGCCATCTCGAAGAGGCCGGCGCCGACGCGCTGGTCCCCTCCGTCGTTGTGCACGACCGCCTGGTCGAAGGTCTTCAGACCGCCGAGCGTGGCGGTGGCACCCCCGTGGGCGGGGGTCGTCTCGTCCGCCGCGGCAGGCCCCGCGGTGGCTATCGCACCCGCCGCGACCAGGCCGGAGGCCACGACCGCGGCGGCAAGGCGGGCTGCGCCCCGCCTCTTTATCGAAAGCATGAAATTCCCCTCTGGGCGAGGCGGTCGAGTGGGAGAGGTTGCCTCGCCGGAAAGATCCCAAAGAACTCAACAGCCGAACACGTCAGCCCCCGTGAGTACTTGTCGGATCTTATGGAGCAGGTGCATCAGGGTCCCCAGTAATGGCATCCCATAAGCGATCCGAATCGCAATCGTTACCGATCACGAGCACCTTGACCTGGCATTATCGACAAATCACCAGAACTTTTCAGGGCACAGTCACCTTCCCAGGCGAATGGGTCACGGAGGAAGGCGCTGCGGCGGAGTCCCCCGATTCCCCGGCGCCGGCCGCAATCCCGCTGGTCGTAGGCGTTTTGGCGGTCGTGGAGCCCTTGGCGGCCCTCTGCTCCTTGAGAACTCGCCGACCTCCGGCGCCTGTCCGAGGTCTGGAACCCGGCCGTGCTTCACCGACTGCCCGCACCGTGGCGTCCGTTGGCGGGTGGGCGTCCGTTGGAGAGTTGGTTGGAGAGCTGGTTGCTGTTGGAGAGTTGGCCGCCGTTGGAGTGTCGGTTGTCGTGGGAGAGCCAGCTGCTGTCGGTGCTTTGGGGGTTGTCCGGGTACCGGCTTCGGCTTCCGGCAAGGGGCCTTCCCATAAATCTTGTTGTGCCGGCGAGGCGGGGTGCTGCGATCGCGAACGTTGCGGGGAGGGAGAGGGGGAGGGGGACAGTGACACGGACTCCGGTGGGGGCGATTGCGATGGATGCGGTTTCGGTGGCGAGGGCGAGTCCGGTGCCGGGGGCGAATGCGGTGCCGGGGCCAACTGCCCTGGCTGGGAGGGTTCCGGTGCTGTGGAAGGTCCCGGTGCCGGGGAGGGACCCAGTGCCGGGGAGGGGCCCAGTGCCGGGGAGGGGCCCGGTGCCGGGGAGGGTTGCTGAGTCGGGGCCGAGGGGCCGTCCGCTGCCGTACGTACCGCCCGGAGGACCCTTCGGAATGCGGCGGTGCCCCGCGCGAGATCGTGGCCGATCGCCACGGCGTCGACCTCCGCCGAGAACCAGCGCTGCCCGCCCTTCTCGGGCGGCTGCTCCCCCTCCCGCAGCCGTAACCGTCCCTGGACGATGAGTGGTTCACCCACCGCCACCGACGCCGCCACATTGTCGGCGAGCCCACGCCACGACCGGACCGTATAGAAACTCGTCTCGCCGTCGGTCCAGCGTTCCTGTGCCTTGTCCCACCGGCGGGATGTCGCCGCCAGCCGGAACCTCGCCACCGTCACACCCGCCGCCGTCTGGCGATGCTCCACCGCCGTCGCGGCATTCCCCACCAGCGTCACCATCGTGTCGTTCACCCGCTACGCCTCCCCCGTGTCCGGCGGTCGCTCTTGTCGCGTACCGCTCGCGCTGCGTTGACCTCATGCTGCACGGATTCGGCAAGCGCCGCGGCGGCGTGTGGACGGGTGGCCGACTGTGGACAACTCGGCCACCCGGAAGGGGGCGAGAAGGGGGCCGACGGCGGGGTGTTCACAGCCCGGGGTCACCATCTGCCCTCCCCCCCGGGTCTGCCAGCAGTCATCAGCCCTCTCCGTGCTCCCCAGCCGCCATCGGCCCCCAGCCGCCATCGGTCCCCGGTCGTTATCCGCCCCGATCGCCCTCGGTCCGGTCGCTGCCGGCCCCAGTCACTGCCGCCCGGCCGCCTCGGCGGTCCCATCCACCCCGTCGGCCGCCAACTCCCTCCCCCGCCCGACCGTTACGCCGCGCCCTGCTGCTCAGCCCCTCCCGCCGTCACACACCCGAGGCCACCGCGTACTGCTCCCGCACCTCGCGATAGCGCAGCAGCTCGGCAGCCACCGGCTCCAGCACCCGCGCCCGCCCGCACGCCGCCGCCGTACTCCGCAGCCGCCGCTCGGCGTCCTGCCCGTAACGCCGGGCCGGTCCGCGCGCCACCACCCGGCACATCCACGCCAGCGCCGGCCCGCCCACCGACCCGAGAACCGCGGGCAGCAGCCCGGAGATCCAGGCCGTCGCATCGCCCACGCCCGTCATCGCACCCAGCAGCCACAGCACGCCGACGACTTGGAGGACGGACAACATCCCCTGCAACGAGGCGGCAACCGTCCACCACCGCGGCTTCACGGCCGGCCCGCCCCGTAGGGCCTCTTCGGCATCCGCCGCCACCTTGTCCAGCGCCTCCGGCAGCCCGTAGGCACCGCGGTCCGCCGCCTCCCGCACCGCATGGGCCCAGGGCGCCGGCAACCCGTGCGCCGCCTCGCCGGCCACCGTGCGGACGGCGTGTTCCACCACCGGCCGGGCAGCCGCCCGGCCGTCCACCGCCGACGCACCCACCTCACCGGCCCCGGCCCCGCCGTCCCCCGGATGCCCGGCCGCCCACGGCCGCTCCACCAGGCCCTGCCGCCTGCCGCGCCGCCCGGAAGCCGTCAGACCCTCGGGGCCCTCACCGTTCCGCCCGGTACGGGCCCGGCCCGTGCCCGTCCGCCCCGCTTCGCCGTGCCCCGCGCAGACCTGCCCCATGGAGGCCCGCCCGCCCCGGCTCCACCTCGCTCCCGCCCGCCCTCTACGGCCCCGCGCCGCACCGATCCGCCCCTCGTCGGTCCGTCCGGCGCCCGTCTGCCCGGCGCCCGTCTGCCCGGCACCTGCACGCCCTGCACCCCGGCGAACCCCCGCTCCCGTCGTTCCCGGTCCCGCCGCCCCCGCTCCCGTCATCCACCCCTCATTCGCCCCCGCCCCGAAGCCACCGGCCCCCCTCCGACTCCCCCGCCACCGCCACCGCCGCATCCGCGACCACGGAGACCCGCAGGCCCGCTCCGCGTACCGCAGCCAATCGCGCTCCGCCGCCCGCCCGGTGGCCACCGCCCCCACCGCTTCCGCCAAACGGTCGTCGAACTCCGCGCGGGCCCGTTCGGTCAGCCCGACCCCGTGCTGCGCCACGTACGCCGACCGCAACCGCTCGGTCGCCGCGTCCACATCCGCCGCCAGCCGCCGGTCCGCCGCGCCCCGTTCCGCGACGAACTGGCCCAGTGCCTCCCGCAGTTCCCCCACGCCCCGGCCGGTCGCGGCGGACAGCGCGAGCACCGCCGCCCCGGGCTCCCCGTGCTCGCCGAGCGCCAGCCCGTCCTCGTCCAGCAGCCGGCGCAGATCGTCCACCACCTGGTCGGCGGCGTCCCCGGGCAGCCGGTCCACCTGGTTGAGAACGACGAACATGACCTCGGCGTAGCCCGCCAACGGCCGCAGATACCGCTCGTGCAGCACCGCGTCCGCGTACTTCTCCGGGTCCACCACCCAGATCACCGCGTCCACCAGCTCCAGCATCCGGTCCACCTGGGCGCGGTGCTCAGTGGCCGAGGAGTCGTGGTCGGGCAGATCGATCAGGATGAGTCCGCGCAGCTCGGAGCTGCCGTCCGCCGGGACGTGCCGGCGGTGGGCGGGCACGCCGAGCCGGTGCAGCAGCCCGTCCGCGCCCGGCCGGCTGCCCGGCCAGACGCAGGCCACCGGATCCGCGGTCGTCGGCCGCCGCGGCCCGACCTGTGAACGGTTCGCCCCCGCCAGCGCGTTGAACAGCGAGGACTTACCGCTGCCGGTCGCCCCCGCGATGGCGACGACGGTGTGCTCACCGGACAGCCGGTACCGCTCGTCCGCCGTCTCCAGCACCCGGCCCGCCCCCTCCAGCGTCCGCCCGTCCAACCGGGTCCGGGACAGCGCGATCAACTCCCGCAACGCATCCAGCCGCCCGCGCAGCCCGCCCCCCGCGGCCCGCCGCCCCCCATCCGCGACCCACCGGTACGCGCCTCCGACACCGCTCTCCATCTCGGCGGGCAAGCGCGGCTGAACCATGGCCTCCATACGCGGGTCGGCACGGAACGCGCCACGTGCTCCCTCGCCACGCGCCCTCTCCATACGGGATCCCGCGCCATGCGCTGCCGCCGTACGGGCCGCCGCGACACGGGCTTCCGCAGTACGGGTGGCCCCGGCACCGGGCCCCTCAGCGGGAGCCATACCCCCCACCCGCACACTCGGCTCGGCACCCCCGACCGACACACCGGCCGACGTGCCGCCGGGCGCACCGGCCGACGTGCCGACCGAGATACCCGCCGAGGTGCCCTCACCCGCCGCCACACCTGCCCCCGTAGACAGCTCCCCCCTCGTCCCCGGCCTGGGCACACCCGCACCCCGCGCCCGCCGCGCAATCAACCCGTCATCCCACGCCCCACCCACCGCTGCCTCTTGCGCAGCCATTCCCGAAGCCACTCCGGACTCCTGCTGCTCCGCCTCCGGCACCCCGGCCCCCTGAGGCTCCACAGCCCCCACCGACGCCTCAGAAGCCATACAAACCTCAGGCGCCACAGCCCCCGCACCCACCCCAAGCTCCCCCTCCACTGGAGACGCCCCCGCAGTCCCCGCCGCCCCCGCCGCCAACTCCCCCGGCTCCCGCTCTCCCTCAGCCGCCCCACCCACCACCGGCGACTCACCCACCACCAACGCATTACCGGCCACCGACGCCGCCTCCCTCCCCAACACCACACCCCCACCCGGCATCACGCCCTCCCCTGCCGCACCGCCGGTCTCCCCCTCCCCCGTCCCCCGCCGCCCGTTGTTCTCCGCGCCCTCCCCGGAACCAGCCGCCTCGGAATCGCTCACCCCGACACCTCTTCCTTCTCCATCGCCCTCGCCCGCTCGTCCGCCTGCCGCTGCTCCTGCCGCGGTTCGTTCTCCGTCTCCCGCTGCTTCTCTCTCTGCAATACGGACAGCGCGGCAATCAGCTCCGCCTGTTGGTCCAGTGGCACGGTCAGCTGGTCCAGGGGGGCCAGCCGCCGCTCGCGCTCACCGTCCAGCGCGCGCTCCAGATACGTGGCCAGGAGCCGGCCGCCCCGCTCGCAGAGCCGGAGCGCGGTCTGCACCCCCAAGAGATCGGCGAGGTTCTCGCCCGCCGTACGGGCGCGACGGCCGCCGAGCAGGGCGGTGGCCAACAGCGCCGCCGACTCCTCCGGCTCCACCGACCCCGCACGCTCCCCGGCCTGTCCGGCGCGCGCCTCACGGGTCTCCTCCTCGGCCAGTTCCTCCAAGCAGCGCCGCCAGCGCCGGACGATCACCCCGAGCCGGCCGCCCGCACCCGAAGCGCCCGCGGCGGCCGTCAGCGACACCTCGGCCGCCGCGGGGTCCCGCCGCCAGGCCTCCGCGGCCCGCTCGTCGGCCTCGTCCACGGCACAGGTCAGCAGCGAGGTGAGCCCGTCGGTCAGGGCGTCGAGCAGCTCGTCCGACCGGCCGTCGAGCCCATGGTCACGCCAGTGGGCGCGGGCGTCCCCGGACAGCACCTCACCGGCCGCGACCTCCTGCCGTACCCGCTCCGCGGCCCGCTCGTACGCCTCCTCGACCCGGCCTGCCAGCCGCAGCGCCGCGGCGTGCTGGGCGGCGGCGGCCCCGGCCAGTGCGGGCAGCCGGCTACGCAGCGAGGCGATCACCCCGGCCGCCGTACGTTCCGCAGCGGCGGAGCGGGCGACGGGGTCCTGGGCGTGCCGCTCCAGCCAGCCCCGCAGCGCCGCGACGGCCGTGGCGGGCAGCAGCCCGCTGCCTCCGCCGGCCGATTCGGGCAGCTCGGGAATGGTGAACCGCGGGACATGGCCGAGCCCGGCCCGCTGGAGAAGTTCGGCGTACCGCCCGGCGATGTCGGTGGCGATCTGGTGCGGCACCCGGTCCAGCACGGTCACCAGCGTGACGTCGTACTCCTTGGCCGTACGCAGCAGGTGCCAGGGCACCGCATCCGCGTACCGGGCGGCCGTGGTGACCAGCACCCAGACGTCCGCCGCGCAGATCAGCTCGGCGGCGAGCTCCCGGTTCCGCGCGACCAGCGAATCGATGTCCGGTGCGTCCAGCAGCGCCAGCCCACTGGGCAACGCCGCATCCGTCTCGATCCGCACCGTCAGCATCCCCGCGTCGGCCCCGCCCCCGTCCCTCCCGAGCCCTACGCCACTCCCCCCGCCCCCATGGGGCTCACGATGTCCCCCGTGAGGCGCATGCCCCGCACAGGACTCATGCGCCATACGGGCGCCCGCCCCGCCGGCCGCCCCACGCCCACCACCCGCCGCATACGCGTTCTCGCCGCCGTCATCCTGCTCAGGGACCCACACCCGGGCGAGCTGCGGCAGGACGCGTGGTCCGGCGAACCAGTGGAGATCGTCGGGATGGCAGACCAGCACCGGCGTACGCGTCGTCGGGCGCAGCACCCCGGCCTCCGAGACCCGCCGCCCGACCAGCGAATTGACCAGCGTGGACTTGCCCGCACCGGTCGATCCGCCGATCACCGCGAGCAGCGGGGCCTGAGGAGAGCGCAGACGGGGAATCACATAGTCGTCGAGCTGGGCGAGCAGCTCGGCCCGGTTGCGCCGGGCGCGGGCAGCGCCCCGGAGTGGCAGTGGAAAGCGTGCGGCGTCGACGCGGTCGCGCAGAACGGACAGTGCGTCGATCAGCCGGGGTCGTACGTCCAAGGTCGCCACATGTGCAGAATGCCCAATTTCGTTAGGTTTTTGAAGCGTATAACCCCTCGTGCGCGCCGCAAGAACCCCTACAGAACGGGATAAGTGGCGCGCGAGACGTCCGCGACAAGTGAGGCGCAGGCATAACGAGTGCACAACACCCGCCGCACGAGGCGCCAAAAGCGGTGCAGGATTCGTACCTGCCTGCGATTATCGGGACCGCTTCACCGAACCTCCACAACGTGCCACGGAGGTGAAGCAACCGGGACGAGGCACCCGGACCTCTATCCTTGTCCGCGGTCCGTGATCCACGTCCACACCCGGCCCCCGTAGCTCAGTGGATAGAGCAGGTGCCTTCTAAGCACTTGGCCGCAGGTTCGAGTCCTGCCGGGGGCGCCATGACAGACCCTCCCTTGGGGAGGGTCTTTTTGCTGTTCAGAGCACGTGTGGCCACACGCAGAAAAGCGCCGGACACTCCCCCGGTGACCCAACAATCTCCGGTACCGCGCCCCCAAGAGGGCGCAACCTAGGCCCCACCTCTGAACACTTCCAGCTTGAAGCGCACTTGGGCCGGCCGTGCGACTACTGTCCCGCCCCGGCCCCCTGGCGGCACCTGTCGCCCCTGCGCTCCAACGGGCCGTTCCTTCGAGCGGCCCCTTCGCCCACCATCGAGGCGCTATGCGGCCCCGCCCGTACCCGCTGCTCCTGCCGCGCCGGCCGCAGCGCCGGCGTCGCCCCCCTCAGCCGCCGCCCGAACCAGGTTCTGTTCCAGGCGTTCGAGGGTGTGCAGGGCCGCCGTCCGTTCCTCGTCGGAGAGGCCTGCCGTTGAGAGGTCCTCGAGGTGGCTCCAGACCTGTTCGACCTGGCGGCGCAGGGCGTGGCTGGCCGCTGTCGGCTCGATGAGGGAGGCGCGCTTGTCCGTGGGCGAGGGGCGGCGGCGGACGAAGCCGGCCTGTTCCAGGCGGCGGACGGTGCGGGTCATGGTGGCGGCGTCGGAGTCCATCAGGCGCACCAGGTCGGTCTGCCGCTGGGGGCCGAGTTCCCACAGGTGCATCATGACCAGCTCCTGACCCGGGTGCAGGCCGATCCGGCGCAGGAGCTGGCCGGCGAACATGCGGTGCAGACGGGCCAGGCGGAAGATCGCGTGACTGACCGGCCCGCCACTGGCCGCGGCCGGTACCGGGACGGTGGCTTCCTGCCCGATCCCTGCGGGGCCCTTCCCGGCTTCCGGCGTGGACTGCGTCATCTGAATCTCACTTTCCTGTTTGGGCAAGTTAATCCTACCTCCCGGGCCCGGGGCTCCGCGGCGCCCACGACTCCTCCCGGGCCCACAAGGGCAGGCAGCGGTGCGTTACGTACTTCACATCGGAAGGCGGGAAGGGATTCGAGGTCGTTACTTGTTCGGACAGGTGATTTACTTGTTCGGACAGGTATCCGCGTGAGCGGGCACCCCGAGCGCCCGTGCCGCGGCACGACACGACTCCCGAGGGAGAGACCATGACCACTGCTTTTGATCCGATCGTCCTGGGCGGTAAGCACCTGGCGAACCGCCTGGTGATGGCGCCGATGACCCGCAGCCGCGCCTACGGGCCGGGCGCCGAGCCGACCGAGCTGATGGCGACGTACTACGCGCAGCGGGCCGGCGCCGGGCTGATCGTCACGGAGGGCATCCAGCCCTCACTGCTCGGCCAGGGATACCCCGACACCCCCGGTCTGCACACGGCCGGACAGGTGCGGGCGTGGCGGACGGTGACCGACGCCGTGCACCGTGAGGGCGGTGCGATCTACGCGCAGCTGATGCACACCGGCCGGATCGGCCACCCCAGCCTGCTGCCCGACGGACTGGTCCCGGTGGGGCCGTCGGCGGTGACCGCCAAGGGCCAGGTCTTCACCCATGAGGGGCCGAAGGAGTTCGTCACGCCGAAGGAGCTGACCGAGGCGGAGATCCGGCAGACCGTCGCCGACTTCGCCGAGGCGGCCCGTAACGCGGTCGCGGCCGGGTTCGACGGCGTGGAGCTGCACGGTGCCAACGGCTACCTGATCCACCAGTTCCTCGCGCCCAACACCAACCTCCGCACCGACGCCTGGGGCGGCGACACCGAAGGCCGGATCCGCTTCGCCGTCGAGGTCGTTACCGCCGTGGCCGAGGCGATCGGGAGCGACCGGGTCGGCCTGCGGATCTCGCCCGGGAACCAGTACAACGACATCGCCGAGGACGACCCGGACGAGGTCTACCTCGCGCTGCTGGACCGGCTCGCCGGCCTGGACCTGGCCTATCTGCACCTGATGGAGGGGCCGAACCGCGACCTGACCCCGCGGCTGCGCAAGGTCTGGCCCGGCACGTTCGTCCTCAACCCGTTCACCTACCCGGACTCCACGGGTCCGGACGCACTGAGGCTGATCGAGGACGGCAGCGCGGACATGGTGGCCTACGGCGCGCTGTTCCTGGCCAACCCCGACCTGCCGCGGCGCCTCGCCTCCGGCGGCCCGTTCAACTCCGCCGACAAGGCCACCTTCTACGGCGGCGACCACCGCGGCTACACCGACTACCCCACCCTCCCCGCCTGAGCGACGACCCCGCCGAGGCGGCCGCACCGTGCGTGACAGCCCGTGCGGTTCCTTCTCCACCCGCCCCTACCTGGGAGTTTGCGATGTCCAAAGCGATCACCTTCTCCGAGTACGGCGCACCCGAGGTGCTGCGACTGTCGGAGGTCACCACGCCGGAGCCGGGCCCGGGCCAGGTCCGGATCCGTGTGCGGGCCGCCTCCGTGAACCCTCTTGACATCAAGATCCGGTCCGGTCTGATGGCCAAGGCCGCCCCGGCCCGCTTCCCCGTGGTCCCCGGTCTGGATGCGGCCGGTGTCGTCGATGCCGTCGGCGAGGGGGCCGACGCGGCCGTGGGCGACGAGGTTCTCGGTGCCGCGGTCGGCGGCAGCTACGGCGAATACGCCCTGCTCGACCGGCCGGTGGCCAAACCGCGGGCGCTGCCGTGGGAGGTCGCCGCCTCGCTGGTCACGGTCGGTCGGACCGCGTTCCGGGTGCTGTGGCAGCTGGAGGTGCGGGCGGGGCAGACCCTGCTCGTCCACGGCGCCGGGGGCAGTGTGGGCACCGTCGCGGTGCAGCTGGCCGCCGCCCGCGGCCTCGATGTCGTCGGGACCGTCGGCGAGCACGACATCGAGCGCGTCACCGCGCTCGGAGCCACCGCGGTCCGCTACGGCGACGGCTGGGTGGAGCGGGTGCGGGCCGCGGCTCCCCAGGGAGTCGACGCCGTCCTCGACGCCTCCGGCGCCGGCGTACTCGCCGACTCCGTCGCCCTGACCGGTGACAGCGACCGTGTCATCACCATCGCCGACATGTCCGCCGCACAGCACGGCGTCCGCTTCAGCGCCGGCAGTGCCGACCCGGCCGACGACTCGCTGCCGCAGCTGGTGCGACTGGCCGCCGCCGGCGAGCTCGCTCTCCCCGTATGGCGGGCCTATCCGCTCGACGAGGCCGCCACCGCACACGGTGACCTCGAGGCCCGCCGCAACCGGGGCAAGGTCGTTCTCCTTCCCTGACCCCCTGCCCCCTGGCCGCCGCCCCGCGCGCCGGAGCGGACGGGGCGGCCGGGCCGCAGTCGAGACCCCCGGCCGGCTGCGGCCCCCGCCCACCGAACGCCCCTCACCAAGGACGCGAGACCGCGAGACCCATGGCAGCCCGGCCCCACCCCCTGCCGCTGACGGCCGACGCGGACCTCATCGCCGCGTTCGAGGTCCTCGGCCAGAAGTGGACCGGCGTCATCCTCCACACCCTGGCCACCCGCCCCGCCCGCTACGGCGAACTGAGCGCCGCCATCGAGCACATCAGCACCAAGGTGCTCGCCGACCGGCTGCGCGAACTCGTCGGGGCCGGGCTCGTCACCCACGCCCAACTCCCGCCCGGGCCCGCCACCTACACGCTCACCGCCGACGGCCGGGCCCTGCTGCCCGCCCTGGAACAGCTCCGCTCCTGGTCGCAGCACCGCCCCCACCCGCCCCGTCACTCCTCAAGGAAGGCAACCCCCATGTCCGCACGCACCCTGCCCGAAGCGACCTTCGCCCGCACCGTCCTGGGCTCCGGCCCCGGCCTCGCCCTCGCCCACGGCGCCGGCAGCAGCGTGGCCGGCACCTATGGCCCGATCCTGGACGGTCTGGCCGCGCACCACACCGTGGTCGGTGTCGACTACCCCGGCAGCGGCGACACTCCCCGCTCCGCCACGCCGCTGTCGCTGGACGACCTGGCCGATCAGCTCGTCGCCGCCGCTGTCGCCGAGGGCCTGGAGACCTTCGCGGTGTCCGGCTACTCCCTCGGCGGCCCGGTCGCCATCCGCGCGGCGGCCCGCCACCCCGAGCGCGTCACCGCCCTCGTCCTGACCGCGACCTTCCCCCACCGGGACAACCGGCTCGCGCTCGCCCTGCCGGTCTGGCGCAAGCTGGCCGAGTCGGGCAACCGCGCACTGCTGGCCGAGTACCTGACGATGATGGCCCTGGGCGCCGACGCACTGGAGGCGATGCCGGACGAGCAGCTCCAGCAGGCCATAGGCTTCACCGCCGCAAGCGTCGCCGAGGGCACCCCCGAGCACGCCGAGCTGGCCCCCCGGGTCGACGTCCGCGACGACCTGCCGGGCATCCAGGCACCCACCCTGGTCATCTCCACCACGCAGGACCGGTTCACCTCCACCCGCCTGCACCGGCAGCTCGCCGACACCATCCCGCACGCCCAGCTCGTGGAAATCGCCACCGGCCACCTGCCCATGGTCGAACGCCCCGAGGAATGGCGGCAGCTGATCACCGACTTCCTCAAGCAGCACAGCGCCTGAGTACCCACCGGCGGGGGGCCGCATCGGCAACGGCGGTGCGGTCCCACGCCCGCCTTCCCGCAGGGCGTTCGCCCTGCGGCGGACCCTGCCTTGACGGCACCACGCGCGGAGGCGGTAGCCCGTGCGGGGCCGGTCACCGATCCAGGCCGGAAGACCGACGACCTGGCCGGGATGGAGCAACCGCATGCGCACTGCCCGGCTACGCAGCGACGAGCAGCAGCGCACGGAAGGACCACGCGAGGCTCTGCAAAGCCACGCTGAATGCCGATGGCCGTGGCACTCGAGAAGGGCGATTCTCCCGAATTCCCTCAGCCGGGGCGCAATCAGGCCCGGCAGGTAAGCAGCACCGTACCGCCCCGGTTCAGCATGCATATGCTCAGCACGGCGCTACGCGGAAAGGCGTCCACAGAGAAGGAGATGGCGACCGCCACCACGTGAAGTGCACGAAATCGGGTGTGGCGCCCGGGATCGGCGCCACTGAAGTCACAAGATCACCCTCTCTCCTCGGAGACTCGCCCCCTTACCGATACATCCGCGAAGAGCCCTTCGAAAAGAGCGGCCAGACGCTCCACGGACTCGTCCGGCGCAGGCTCCTCCTCCGGCCCCTCCGGCAGAACGTGTCGGGAGACCGCGCGTGAGGTCTCGGCGGCCGCGATCCAGCCCCGCAGAGGATCCGGGTCGTACTCCACGTCGGGAGCAATGAGGTCATACATCAGCGTGGCAGCCGACGCGTTCACAGCGGCCACCAGAGCGTTGACCTCTCGTCCGGTCTGCACGATCTTGTGGTCCATGAGACGTACGAGCGCCTGAGCGGTGGGGCGATGGTCTATGACATCCAGGCGCAGCGTGGTGTTCAGCATGTCCTGGTTGCCACATGCCCTGGCCGCCGGCCCGTAGTCGGCCCCGTCGCGGAAGAGCTCGGCAGCCCACCAGAGGCGGGCGAATGCCTGGGTGTGGTGCGGACCGAGAAATCGCTTCCGGGCGACACCTCGCGGCGCCTCGTCCGCCTTCGGCTCGGGCTGGTGCCGCCACACGACGTAGTCCGGTGCGACACCAAGTGCCAGGTAGGACCAGAGTCCGGCATCGGCCGCTTCACGTCGGCTCAGACGGAGCGTCGCGTGCAGGCGCGGCGCCAGCCAGGCGTCGGCCGCCGTGGGGCGGGTCTCCTGAAACTCCTGAAGTGCCTGCTCGATCAGATCCCGCACGGGGTGGAGACGGCCCCGCTCGTCGTCCCCCTCGAGTGGCTCGGCGACCTTGTTCAACGCGATCGACGCCACGTCCTCGCGTCCGGCGAGCAATCCCGCGGAGATGAACTCGGCAGCCTGCATATCGGAGATCCGAGCAAGCCTCTCCGGCAGATGCTCAGGCCTGGCGGTCATGCGTGGTTCTCCTGCTCAAGTCGCTCGATCTTACGGACGGTGTCGGTCAGGGTCTTGGGCACTCCGGCACGGCGCGTGGCCGCGATATGGATACGCGGCTGAAGTTCGGCCCAGCTCCCGTCACCGCGACGGCGCGTGTGGACCTCGCGCAGGGCATCCTCCACCGAGTGTCCGGGCACGACGTCCGGGAGCATCTCGCGGAGCACCTCCCCGCGCCAGTCCGGTGGGAGGAGCGGGGTTCCGTCGTCCTCGATCTCCAGGTCACCGATGGCGGTGTGGAACACCGCCGTCCACACGTCGGTGCACATCTGGGCCATCAGCATCTCCCCGACGACGCTCTCGACCTTCGATGCCTCGCCTTCCACAAGCGCGAGGAGCCCCTCGAAGTCGGAGTTCAGCCGGACGGTGGGCATCCGCCCCGAGGGGTCCACGATCCAGGGCGCGTCCCGATAGGGGCGCAGCCAAGCGGCACCGCGCGCGAAACTGCTGGTGGTGACGTCCAGTTCACGGTCCCTGAGCGGTACGTCCGCCGTCACGTCGATCATCCATTCCCGCTCGGTGGAGCCGATGATCCGTCCTGCCACCCCATCGACGGTCGCCACCACGTGCACGGCAAGTGAGGCACGGTCAACGAATCCGGGCCGGTGAACCTCTATCTCTCCCGCCCACTCCTTGCCGTCACCGGCGGCACAACCGAGTCGCGTGACGAACCGTGCGTTGGTGGCCTTCTCCGTCAGAACAGCCACCACGGCCACTTCGGACCATCGCCCCTTTTCCGCGATCTCGCGGGCGGGGATCGTCGCCGACAGAGAGAGCCGGGCCGTGTGCCAATCGTCCCGCTCGGCCCGCCCCAGAGCCACGACGTGCTCCACCACTGAGAATCCCTTGGTGTCCAGATCCTCCCGCACGTCGCCGGGGCCCCTGAGTCGCACAGCCGTGACCCGGGACGTCACCGCTCCGGAAAGACGTGGATACGGATAGGCCCTCATGCGAAGTCTCCCTTGCCTGCCTGGAGTTCGACGACGAGTCCGGTGAGCGCCGCGCGGACCGGATGGGTCGACACGTCCGTGACGCCCCTGAAGACGGCACGACGCGTACCCGGCGTGAACTGGATCGTGTCACCATCGAATTCACAATTGCTCACGGCTTCGAGCTTGGCCCACTTGACCACCGGGCGCGGGCCCGAGCGCACCTCCAACTTGGCCACAGGACTCATGCGCCAGGCCTCTCCACCGGTCGGCACCTTGACCTCGGCCGTGACCTGCCACGCTCCGGACGTGTCGACCACGGCATCGAGGTCGTCGAGCTGCGGAGGTTCGGTCGAGCCCTTGACCTTCGCCGACGCATTACCTGTGATCTTGAGCCGCTTACGCACCTTTCCCGTGCCGCTGGGCTTCTTCTCCTGTGGGATGGCCACGAGCTCACGCACGGCCCTGTTGGTCTCCGTGGTCAACGCTGCGATCCTGCGATGGGCCGAGGGCGTGTAGCGCATCCTCAACTCCTCCGTCTGACCCCACTTGTTGTGCTCCGGTGGCTCGGAGGTCCGCAGAAAATCCTCCGCCTCCGCGGCGAACGGGGCGTCCTCACCCGCGGCCCGGCCCGCGAGCAGAACAGCCTGAAACGGATTGGTTCCGATGGGGAGGTCCGGCACCCGGCTCGTCTTGACCGTCATGCGATTGCCGCGCATGGCCGTCACCTGGTTGATCCTGCCGTCGGCGTCCGATGCCTCGGTGACGAGGAGAACCGCCCGGTGTTCGCCTACCGCTCCGGGGACTCCGTCCCGCGCCGGCACCTTCAACGGGACGGTGGTTATGGCCACTTGGCCGGACGAGGTGAGGCGGTCCACCGTGGTGCCGCTGAAGAACGCCTGAAGGGCGCGCGAGCGCGCGGGCTGATGAACCAGCGGATCGATACGTTCCTCCTCGATGAGCTCGACACCGTTGCGCAGCGTCCGCACCGACGCCTCCAGCAAGGGCCGTCGAGCGCCTCCTGCCGTCATCGCAGCCCAGAAGTTCCGGCCGAGTGCCCGGACCAGACGCTGGTGCATGCCCTCGAGGCTGTCCTCGTCGTCGTCTCCTTCGTGGTCCCGGCCGACCTCCGCGAGGCTGGCAACGTCGTGCGCTCCGACGATCAGAAATGAGGTACCCGGGTCATCGCCCTCGCGGGTGAGGTGAAGGTCCTCGACCGTGCTTTCGTCGCCCCACCAGGAGCGCACCACGTCCGCATTGTCCGCCTCGGTGTCGGGACGGCCGAGCCAGGCCGGGCCGGAGTATCGCTTGCCTTGCACCTCCCGCCACGGCAGATCGAGTCGTCCGATCAGCCGGCGTGCCAGGCGCCCCTCATGAGGTTCGGAGAGCGTGGAGTTCATGAGGACCAGTCCCAATCGGCTGGTTGCCCAGAGAGTGGCTTTGCCCAGGCCGTACGAGCCCCCTGCCGCGACATCGGATTTATGGCTGTCGAGTTGACGCCGCACAACGGCGGAGAACCGACCGTCCTCGTAATCGTCTCCGGTCAGCCCGTTGGCGTTGTAGTCGTCGACTCGGAGGAGTACCAGTCGGTCCCGCTCCCGCATCTCCCTCAGGCCGACACTGATGACACGTCCGACCTTCTGATCCTGGAGGGCGGCCGCCTCATAGTGCGGCAGAAGGTCGTCCCAGCGGATCGCCGTACGGAAACGAGCCAGGGTGTCTCCAGTCAGTTCATGCAAGGTGTAGCGAACCCTGACCGGCCGCTCGTTCCCCTTGCAGCGCTCGTCCAGACTGTTCTGAGTCGCCTCCCGTGCCAGCACCTCCAGGTCAGCCTCGAAGGCAAAGGCCGCTGCGTTGCCGAACTCCCGTCCCCCGTCGTCATGTCCAGGGCGGTGGTACCACACGGCCGGCTCCTCGGGCGGTTGACCCTGACGTTCCGGACCGGCCGCGGGGCCATGTCGGCTCTCGTCGTCGACCGTGAACACCTCCCGCACCCCGGCCAGGCGGTCCGGGCCCGGCACGGAACGGTCCGCCAGCCAATCAGAGACAAGCGCTCGCGTCGCTCCCAACCTGCGCGCCAGCTCGACTTCGTCCATCCCACTGCTGTGCATCCGCTCGGCCAACCAGCGGCCGAAGTCTTTCTCTTGTGAGCTCAACGCTCCGTCTCCCCCTTCGGAACCCTTCTCCGCCTCGAAAGTGGCGTTCTTGCCACTGAATGGCTCTCCGACATCTGGGCCCTCTTGTCCCTCCGCGCTTTCCAGGCGTCCCGCCCTTTCAGCGGCCTCCTTCGCACTGTCCCGAGCGGCTCTTTTGCGACGTCGCTCCTCGGCGGGATCATCGGGATCCAGGCCCATATAGGTCCTCATCTCCTTCATGGCGCGTTTCTCGATCTGCCTGATGCGCTCCCGAGAGACGCCAAATCTCCCGCCAATCTCTTCCAGCGTCCAGGACCTGCCGTCGACGAACCCGAACCGCAGAAGGAGAACCTCCCTCATCCGATCCGTAAATGCGCATGCCTGGAAGAGCTGAAAGAGTTCCTCGCGCTCAAAACTCGAGTGAAGAGTCTGCTCGGGGCCGGGCACCGATTGCCCTTCGTCGACGATCAGTTCTGCGAGCGTGGTGTTCTCACCGACAGGAAGTTCGAGTGAGACCACCGGACGACGGCTGAGCCGCAGGCACTCCACAACCTTGGCCGGACTGATTCCACACGCCAGGGCCAGATCCTCCACATTGGGCTTCACGCCTTGGTTCAGGAACATCCGCTCTCGCTTGCGAACCTTCGCAATCTGGTCCCATATGTGAACCGGAAGCCGAATGGACGATCCTTCATTGATCACCGCTCGACTTATGTGCTGGCGAATCCACCAGGTTGCGTAGGTCGAAAACTTGCAGCCCAGCGAAACATCGAACTTCTCCACTGCCCGTATCAAACCGGTCATACCGTGCTGAGCAAGGTCTTCGTACTCGGAGCCTCCCTCCCGGTATCCCAGGGTGTTCAGCATCTTGTGAACAAGTCGCTGATTGTGGACGATCATCGCAGTGAAGGCCCGGTAGGGTTCGCTGTCTCTCGGCAGTCGTGCCGCGTAACCGGAGGTCAGCGACTCCGATGGCGTCCGGACCGCCCGGAACAGGAGACAGAGCCCCACCTCCTCCTCGGCGCTCAGCAGTCGCTGTTCCAGGTCCACCCCCTTGGCGTCGGCCGCGAGGAGGGCTCGCGCAGCGCGTCTTGCCGCATGGTGGTCTTCGACACGCACCGTGCCTCGAAACGACTCGAGGTCCGGGACCTCCTCCACCCCTTCCTCGGGATCTCCCTCAGGGGAATCGAAACCGTCGGCGAGCTCATCGATCTCGACACCCTCCCCCTCGCCGCACTCCCGTTCGAATTTGGTTCCTTTGCTCTCCGCTTCCTTCGCTGCCACCGCCGCGTGCAAGGACCGCGCCTGCGACGCGTCGAGTCGCGCAGCCCTCATCACCTGCTCCAGGGCGACGCGAAGTTCGATGCCCTCCGCCATGAATCGCCGCATGAGCCGGACAAGCGCATTCCAACTGCCGGCCCCCACCGACTCGTTGGATGCACCGTCCCGTTCCCTCGTCATCACACCCCCGAGCTCCGCTTTCGCTCCTCCCAGTCCATCATTCATCGAGCCGCACTGCCGGCACTTCCTCAACAGGTCCTGCAACGTGACGATCAATCACTCGCTACCTTGGAGGCGTTGGCGTGACCATGGGGAGAGTTGATGCGGATCATTCCGAGCGAGATCTCGAGCAGTACCAGGAGCCAGGCCGAGCGCAGCGTGTTCGCCGCACTCAAGGCCATCCCGGACGACGAGAGCGTCGCGCTGCACACTGTCCACCTTCCCAAGCACCACAAGAAGCGACTCGGCGAGATCGACTTCATCGTCATCACGCCCGACCTCCTGCTCTTCATCGAGGTGAAGGGCGGCCGCGTGCACCACAAGGACGGAAGGTGGTTCTACGGTCCCGTCGGCCGCGAAGTCGGACCCAAGGAGAGCCCCTGGGAACAGGCCAACGGGGGTATGCATGAGTTCGAACGCGAATTGGGCGCACTGGTCGGTAACTTGAGGCACCACGGCGTACCCAGCGGTTACCTGGTGATCACCCCGGACGTCAACATCCAACGTATGACCCAGTTCGAGCCCCAGCAGTACCTGGGTCGGGATGCCTACGCCGGCGGGCGCGGCTTGGCACAAGGTATAGAACGGGCTATCCGATTCTGGCTTCCACGGAACAGTTGGGCCCGCACTCCCATCCCCGCCCCCCTGCGCAAGAAGATGCTCGAGGCCGTGCGACCGGACTTCGACCTCGTTCCGAATCTGCAGTCGCGGTTGACGCATCTCGAAGTCGCCTTCGAGCGGCTGACGGGCGAACAGCTCGACAGACTGGATGAGTTGGAGTCGACCCCACGCCTCATCTGGACGGGCGGAGCCGGCACGGGCAAGACGTTTCTCGCCGCCGAGGCTGCCCGGCGCAAGTCGGCCATCGGCACAGTCCTGTTCACCTGCGCCAGTGTCACGCTCGCGACTCACATGGGCCGCATCCTCACCGATGAGGCGATCACCGTCCTGCCCTTCGACCGTCTCGACGAAGTTCGAGGACGCACCTTCGACCACCTGATCGTGGACGAAGCACAGGATCTGATGAACTTCGCGAGCCTGGACACCCTGGAGAAGCTGGTCGATGGCGGTCTCGCCGAGGGCCGATGGCTCTTCATGCTCGACCAGAACAACCAGGTCTTGGCTCCGGAAGCCTACGACCCGGGTGCCTGGGAGTACCTGCATCCGCTCGGATTCCCCTACGGACCGTTGAAGCGCAACTGTCGCAACACCGTGCAGATCGTCAAGCAGGTGCACTTCCACACGGGCGCGAACCTGGGCGTGGCCTCCGCGGGCGAGGGGGAACCGGTTCGGTTCACCGAGGTACGCAGTGCCCAGGAGGAGGCAACCGCTCTCGATGCCTATGTGAACGAGCTCGTACGGCAAGACGTCTCCCCCAAGGACGTCACCCTGCTGTCAGTGGCCGGGGACTGGCAGACGAGTTCAGCCCGCCTCTCACAGCGCGCCTCCAGAATCGAACGGTTCGCGGACGTGGTCGGAACCGATCGCACCAAGCACCGGCTCACCTGGTCCTCGGTCGCCGACTTCAAGGGCCACGAGAACAATGTTGTCTGCCTCATCGACCTCGAACCCGAACACCTGGAAGGCAGGCTGGACGCCATCTATGTCGCCTGGACGAGAGCCCGCGCTCAGCTCTGGGTGGCTTGCCGTCCCGGCACCCGCCAAGTGCTCAAAGATCTCGGTGTTGCGGTGCTGAAGCGGGAGGGACGTCTCGGATGAACGACATCGACCCCCGGCTCTCCGAGCACCGCGAAGACTTCGTCAAGTACCTCCGCGACCAATTGGTCGGGCCGGCTATTGCCGAGGACGAGACGCTCGTCGACCCCCCTGACCGGCGCTATCTCATGGGCACCTTGTATCCGCGTGGTGCTTCCCTGACGAAGCACTCGCAGAACGACGGCGAACAAGACTTCAACGAGATCGCGGCCGGCATCGGGGAAGAAGACGGATTTGCCGACGACCCCGTGGCCGAGGCGAATGCTTGGCTCCCTTCCTCTCTCGGATTCTCCTTCTTCACCAATGCCCGTCATATCGAGGTGACGTGTGAGGCGTCCCGTTACGTGACATCCCGCGACGGCGGGCGGCGCAGTTGGCAACGGCAGCCTCGACTGTCGGCCACGGAGACCATCTCCGTGGAGCAGACGACTCCCGTCCCGGTTCTGGACGGACACGGGCGCCTCCATGTCCGTTGGCGCCCCTTCGGTCGTGGGTATCTCGTCACATGCGTGCTCGCCAATGCGCATGACGAGGAGGAGAGCTCCCACAAGGACCGGGACCTGATGCTCTTCCAAGCCGAGTTGCGGGCCACGACAATCGGCGGCACGATCCGCGAGTACCCGAGCACCCGTCTCAACAGCCGAGACGAAGAAGAGCAGGAGCTGCGGGTCCAGTACCAGCACATCCTGACGCGAGCCGTGGGGCACGGGTGCGCCGTCGAGTGGGACGAGGACTCCGAAGAGGTCACCACCGTCAGGGCGCAGATCATGCCCTCGCAGGTGGTCGAGCACATCAAACCCGACGGGCCGAAGAACCTGTCGGTGCTCAACCTCGCGTATCTCTCCCGACCGGAACTCACAGTGGACGATCTGCGGACCGGGCTGCACTCCTTCGTCCTCGGATATCGCGAATGGTGTGATACCCAACGGTCGGACGCCGCGACCCTGGACTCGTGGGCCTCAGCGCCCGCCGCCCGTATTCTCAAACGCATCGATACCGCGCTCCACCGCATGGAATCGGGCGTGCGGGCTCTCACCGCATCGACCCCGGCGGGGGCCCAGGCGCGCGAGGCGTTCAGGCTCGCCAACCGCGCCATGGCACTCCAAATGCTCCACAGTTGCCCCGAGTTGGCGGGCCGCCGCCGCAAGAGGGACGGCGAGGTACTCGAGCTGACCGAGCCCCCCGCCCACTACGCATGGCACCCGTTCCAACTCGCCTATTTCCTTCTCGTCGTCGAGGGGCTGATGAACCCCGAGCACGAGGACCGCAAGACGGTCGATCTCATCTGGTTCCCCACGGGCGGTGGCAAGACGGAGGCATACCTCCTCACGGCCTGCTTCGAGATCCTCTGGCGCCGGCTGCGATTCGGCGCAGCGGGCGGAGGCACAGCCGTCCTGAGCCGATACACGCTGAGCCTGCTCACCACTCAGCAGTTCCAACGCACGGCAACGGCCATCTGCGCCCTCGAGTACATCCGTGCGGGACACGACGGTCCCCTCTCCCACGACCTGGGCGAGGAGCCCATCTCCATCGGGCTCTGGGTGGGCAAGGACACCACACCGAACAAGATCGCCGCCGCTCGGGACGAGCTCAGCGTCCTCAAGCAGATGAACCAGCCCGATGATCGGTTCCTGCTGGAGCGCTGCCCTTGGTGCGGCACCGAGATCGTCCCGGCCCGACAGGGACAGGACAAGGACTTCGGCATCAAGGCGGACGGGGTCACCACCTCGTTCTTCTGCCCTCGCGGCACCTGCATCTTCCACGATCGACTTCCGGTTTCCGTGGTGGACGAGCAGATCTACGAAGAACCGCCGACCTTCGTGCTCGGCACCGTGGACAAGTTCGCCCGCCTGGCGTGGGAACCGAAGGCGGGAAACCTCTTCGGCCGGAACGGCACACGTAAACCCTCGCTGGTGATCCAGGACGAGCTGCATCTCCTGGCCGGTCCTCTGGGAACAACCGTCGGCCTGTACGAATCGGCGATCCTCGAGCTGTGTGCGTGGGGCGGTACCGTCCCGAAGGTCATCGCTTCCACCGCAACCATTCGGCGTTCGCAGGAACAGGTCCGCAGCCTTTACGGTCGCCCTGCCCAACTCTTCCCCCCGGCCGGTATGAAGGCCGGCCACTCGTACTTCGCCTCACCGGACAAGGAGAAGCCCGGCCGCCTGTACGTCGGAGTCATGGCTCAGGGGCACACGGCGTCGACCTCGACCGTCCATGTGGGGGCGGCCGCACTGCAGGCCCCTAAGGAGATCTGCGACGATGACGCCCTTCGGGACACGTACTGGACCGTGGTCGCCTATCACAACAGTCTGCGAGAGCTGGGCCGAACCGTCACGATCGCTCGGGACGACATCCCCGCCCGCCTCGAGCACCTGACGAACGACGCCACACGACGCCGGACGCTGAACGAGGACTCGGTGCTCGAACTCACCAGCAACATCCCGCGCGCGGTCCAACCACGGCTCCTCGAGCGTCTGGGCAAGCATTTCAAGGAACGCGACAGCATCTCTTTCCTCGCCACGACCAATATGCTCTCGGTCGGTGTCGACGTTCCCCGCCTCGGCCTCATGCTCATGAACGGGCAGCCCAAGACGACATCGGAATACATCCAGGCCACCAGTCGCGTCGGCCGACGTCACGTGCCCGGATTGATCGTCACGCTGTTCCGCTCCAGCAAGCCACGCGATCGATCGCACTACGAATCCTTCGGTATCTACCATCGCTCGCTCTATCGTCACGTCGAACCCACCAGCGTCACACCGTGGTCCATGCCCTCCCGCAAGCGCGCCCTACATGCAGTCCTCACCATCCTCGTGCGTCATGGACTCGGCCTGAGCGCCGAGAATCGGGCGGGCGAAATCCTCGATCATCCGGACGGTGTCGCACGGGTCCGCGAACTCATCGTTGATCACGTACGGCGGGCCGACCCGATGGAGGCCAATGATGCAGCCGAGAAGCTCGACAGCCTGATCGAGACCTGGCAGCAGGAGGCCGAAATCGCTAGAGGCGATGGCAGCCGCCTCTATTACCAACCCCAGGGGCGCTTGCACACATCGCTCCTCACCGACTTCGGCAAGCAGGGCGGCATCTGGGAAACACCGCAGTCGATGCGCAATGTCGACCGCGAGTGCCTGATTGCTGTGAGAGGAGCATGAAGCAGTGAAGGACATTCGTCGAAAAGTTCGCAGGGCTCAGACCATCGTGCCCTTCGGTGTCGGTGGGATCATCGACATTCGAGGCGAATCTTTCGTCGCCGCCGACATTCGCAGTTGGGCGGCCAACGGAGAACGGGTCGAATCCCCCCGACTGGCGGCCAAATTGGGCGTGCAAGGCTTTCGCTCGGCACCAGTCATTCCCTCCGGCAAGGCCGCGTACGCGACCCGCATCGGGCCCACGTATGTACGATTTCCCAAGTGGTTGTTCTGCCCTCAGTGCAGGAAGATGGTGCTCTGGCGGCAGAATCTGGAGCAATGGGAGAAGCAGGCGGTCTGTGGCATCTGCCCGGGAAAGCCGCAACTGGCCCCGATGCGTTTCATCCAGGTGTGTCGGGAAGGCCACATGGCTGATATCGACTGGCGGCGATGGGCTCACTCCAGGAGTGAAGGACACGACCAACGCCAGTGCCGAGTTTACAAACTTCGATTCGTGGCAACTCCCGAATCCTCCGGGTTGGAAGCTCTGCGAGTCACCTGCTTCGCCTGTCATGCCGGAAGGAATCTGGCAGGGATCAGCCAGAAGAACGTTCTCAAGCAGGTCGGCCTGGAATGCACGGGAAGCCATCCGTGGCAATCCACGGATGAGGAGGCGGATCCCTGCGAGGAAACACCGCAAGCTGTGCAGCGCGGCGCATCCAACGTGTACTTCCCGATCACGCACTCGGCCCTGGACATCCCTGCACCCGAAGGGCTTTCCGAGGACGACGAGATGGCGCAGATGGTCGTCAACCACCGCATGTGGCCCGACTTCAAGAGCTCCGAAGGCAGTCCGGCCTCCGATGTCTTCAGAGAGTACATCGCACGGGACTGCGGGGTCCCGGAGGAATTCGTCGAGACTCTGCGTCGCCGGTACGCGGACGAAGCCGCCTCGATGCCGTCAGCGGATGACCCTGACGACGATCTCAGCATCGCTGAATGGGCGGCCTTCTCCGCACCGAAGCCCGGTGCCGGCTCCCAGACGTTCTCCGTCCGTCGCACCCACCTCGGAGTGGACCACGACCACCCCGAATCCATGCGTGAGCTGGACGCGCGGATCTCCGGGGTCGTCGTGGCCGATCGGGTGCGCGAAGTCCGCGCGCTCGAGGGTTTCTCGCGATACGAACCCAGCACCGGCGACGGCGAGGAGGGCGACGGCGGCCGCGTGGTGTCGGTCAACACTCAAGGACGGCCCCTGTGGTTGCCCGCCATCGAGACTTACGGTGAAGGAATCTTCATCTCCGTCGAGGAGCATCGTCTGCGCACTTGGGAGGAGCTTCCCTCGGTTCGCGACTGGACCCGACGGATCGAGCAGAACCTGGACGCCTCGTTCAAAGCCGACCGCCTGAGGGATAAGTCCGGCCCGAAGCTTCTACCGCGATTCGTGATGCTGCACACCTTGGCCCATCAGTTCATCCGCCAGCTGTCCTACGACAGTGGCTACAACTCGTCCGCACTGCGTGAACGCGTCTATGCCCGAAGCCACGCGCCGGGCAGTGAACTGCCACCACAGGCAGGGGTTTTCATCTATACGGCCGCAGGGGACTCGGAGGGCACACTGGGAGGCCTCGTCCGTCAAGGTCAAGCACCGAATCTGATCGAGACCCTGATCCGTTTGCTCGAGTCGGCGCAATGGTGCTCCCAGGACCCGCTCTGCGCCGATTCGACGGGGAGGTCCCTGGCCAACCTCAATCGAGCCGCTTGTCATGCGTGCACGCTCCTCCCCGAGACGTGTTGTGAGATCGACAACTCCCTTTTGGACAGGACCCTGCTGATCGGTGACGGCGCGGTCCCCGGATTCTTTCGGGAAGTTGTCCAAGCGGCACTGGACGAGTCGGCAGAGGTCATTGATCTGCCGTGAGATTTCCTTCCCTTCTCGACCTCGAGCCCGAGCAACAGACGATCGTCGATCTCCCCTTCCACGGATGCCACGTGGTCACCGGAGCACCTGGTGCCGGTAAGACCGTGATGGCCGTCTATCGAGCCTGGATGCTGGCGACGGCAGGTCGCGAAGTCACCCTCTTCGCACGCTCCAACCTGCTGCGGCAGTACCTGGCCCAGGCAGCCCCTCGCCTCACGGAGGCCCTGACCGTCACCACATTCCATCGATGGGTCAGGGAATTCTGGAAGGCGCGTTTCCAGACTGCTCCCCCGCAGACGGACGAGGGTGGTTGGAGCTACGACTGGTTCGAGATGCAGAGGCACTGCATCCTGCAACACGTCACATCCAAAGCGCATCTGGTGATCGACGAAGGTCAGAATCTTCCGGTCGCCTTCTACGATTTGTGCCGAATCCTCAACATCGGTGTCACTGTCTTCGCCGACGAGGAGCAGCGGATCGGTGAAGACCAGAGCACCCTGCTTGAAATATGCGAAGCGCTCGCTGCACATTCCGGTCCACTCGTACTACGCAACAACCATCGAAACAGCCGCGAAATTGTCATGCTGGCGTCCGAGTTCCATAAGAACTCCTGTGGAGAGAAGGAGCTTCCGGCAACCGCCGGACAGCTGCCCTGTGTCCTGAGAGTCCCCTCCTTGGGGCACCTCCTGACCAGCATCGCTCAATACTTCAACGCGCAGCCGGAGCAGCGCATCGGGATCATCTGTAGGTCGACCCTGATGATCCGGGAAATCCAGAGCAGACTCACGCATCACGGTCTCGCCAAGTACACGCAGGCGTATGTGCACGACGACGAGCATCGAAAGCGTATGGACTTCTCAGGGAGATCCATCCGGATTTTGAGCACGGCCAGCATGAAGGGCCTCGAGTTCGACAGCGTCTTTGTCCCGGACCTGGACACATACACGGAGGATCCGACGAGCGTCGACGCGCGTCTGCGCTTCTTCGTGCTGTGCACTCGCGCTCGCGAAGATCTGCATTTCGCCTATCGCGGCTCCCACGAGCCCGCCATCTTGTCCGGTATCCCGGAGTCCGTGCTGGCCCGACGCTCCGATTGAGCTTTCGGCGCAGTCATTTGCACCCCAGGGCATGAGCGGAACCGGGCCGGCGCGCCGAGCCCAGGATTCATACACACCGGACTTCGCACTGATTCGCCCGTGATCTTCCCGATCTCCTGCTTTCTGACTACAAAGCAGGAGATCACCATGCGGGGCTTTCTGCTGGTCAGCGGCGGGCCCGTGGAGCCCGGGCAGCCGGCAGGTATGCGACGAGGCCCCGACCGGAGCTTGGTCGGGGCCTCGTCGTGCGGCTACTCCTGGAGTTCCTCGGCCGCCCGCCAGGCCAGATCGGCGAAGCGGGCCGCCTGGGGGTGGGCGCCGTGGGAGGGGTAGGCGAGGTAGGCGCGGACGGTGGGGGCGCCGGTGAGGGGGACGAGGCGGACGGAGGGGTGGGTGTAGCGGCGGGCGGCGGAGACCGGGGCGGTGCCGACGCCGAGGCCGACGGCCACCTGTTCCAGCCATTCGTCCATGTTGCGGCATTCGGCGCCGACCGCCGGGCGGCGGCCGTCGGGCCACATGTCGGGGAAGGTGGTGCCGCTGACGGTGTTGATGATCAGTGGCAGGTCGGCGAGTTCCGTCCAGTCGAGTGCGGTGCGTTCGGCCAGCTGCCAGCTCGCGGGGACCGCCGCGATGCGGGGCTCCTCGTAGAGGAGGACGGTGCGCAGGCCCTTCGGCAGGGGTTCGCCGCGCAGCAGGCCCAGATGCGCCTGGCCGGTGTCGAGTCCGGCCTGGGGGGTGTCACAGCGGATGAATTCGACGCCGACCCCGGCCTCCGCACCGAAACGGGAGGCGAGGCGCGACAAACCCTGGGGAAGTCCCCAACTGAACCCGATGCGCAGTTTCTCCCCTTTCTGTAAATCCCGCAGTGCCGAATCGAGTTGGCGCAGCAGCGGGGCCACGGTGTCACGCAGGGTTTGTCCTTTGTCGGTCAGCTCCGTTCTGCGGGTGCTGCGTTCGAAGAGCCGGACGCCCAGGGACTCCTCAAGAGACCTGATGTTGCGGGTCAGGGTGGGCTGGGCGAGATGCAGGCGGCGGCCGGCGGCCGTGAAGCCGCCTTCCTCGGCTACGGCAAGAAAGCAGCGCAGATGACGTAGATCGATGTTCATTCGCTGAGCGTATAGGCGGTTCAGCAATTTCATTTCTCCACCCCCTGCCCAGTGTCTAGTGTTCTTGGTGCCGCCGAGCGGACAGCACCCCGGGAAGCACCCGGCCGGTTGCCGACGCCGCCGGTGTGAGTCATGCGTTCAACGGGGGTTATGTGCAAGGACGTTGGTGTGCGCCGTCAAGTGGGACGGCGCAAAAATCGACCAAAGTAAGAGTAAAAGAGTCCCTGGCCCGTCGGGCCGTTCCGCAGGTGTCCGCGGTCGGAGTTGCTTTCTTCGCCGCCGCTGCGAACGCTTCCTAGTTCTGTTACCGGACCGCACCGCCCATCGGCGGCGCGAGGTTCGGCTTGATTGATTCGACCTAATGCGATGCGCCGGCCTTTCACCGTCGCTGCCTTGATGACCGCTGTCCTCTTTTGATTCTTTTTCCTTAACCTTTGCTGCCGCCTTTCCGGCTGCTCATTCACCTTCCTCCCGCGCTCCGGCACGCCGCCGCGGCGTGCCATCGGCTGCGTTTTCCGATTTGCCCCTTCTGCTGCCGTAAATCACTGAGAAGGATTTGCTGTGCCCGTAATCGATACGCGCAACGGTCCCCTTGAACATGTCCTGATCGACGGTGACCCGGACCTGACGCCCCTGGTCTTCCTGCACGGCGGACTCGGCTGCCTCGCGGCCTGGGGACGCTTCCCCGCCCGGCTGGCCGCCGCCACCGGACGCCGCGCCCTGGTCTACTCCCGCCACGGCAACGGCGGCAGCGGTCCCGACCCGCTGCCGCGCACCCCCCGCTATATGCATGAGCACGCCCAGGACGTACTGCCCGAACTGCTCGGCGCGCTGGGCCTGCACCGCCCCGTCCTGGTCGGCCACAGCGACGGCGCGTCCATCGCCCTGCTGTACGCCTCGGCGCACCCCGTCGAGGCCGTCATCGGGATGGGCCCGCACATGTACTTCGAAGAGGAGAACCGCGTCGGCATAGAGAACGCCCGCGCCTCCTACGACGCGGGCCCGCTCGCCAAGAAGATGGCCATGGTGCACGACGACCCCCGGGGCGTCTTCGACCGCTGGAGCGGGGTCTGGCTCTCGCCCGCCTTCCGCAGCTGGTCCCTGGAGAACGACCTCGACATCACCGCGCCGGTGCTGATGATCCAGGGAGACGCGGACGAGTACGGCTCGCTGGCCCAGGTCGACGCCGTGGAGCGCGCGGTCAGCGGCCCGTTCCGGCGCCTGGTCCCCGAGGGCTGCGACCATTACCCGCATCTGGTCTGCCCCGACCTGGTCACCGACACCGTGTGCGACTTCCTCGCCGGGCACCCGCAGTCCGTGGGGGCCGCCCGATGACCGCGCCCGCTTCCGTACGCCTCGACGCCCTGCTGGCCCGCTCGGCACAGGTCCACCCCGACCGGACCGCCCTGGAGGGGGCCGGGGAGAGCTGGACGTACGCCCAACTCGACCGTGCCGTGGACGCGTTGGCGGCCCGGCTGACCGCCGAGGGCGTGGCACCGGGCGACCGGGTCGGCGTCTACGCCCCCAAGACCCCGGCCACCGTCATCGCCCTGTACGCGGCACTGCGGGCCGGTGCGGTGACCGCGCCCCTGGACACCGCCGACCCGCCCGAGCGCACCGCCCGGATGATCCGCAACGCGGGGCTGTCCCTGCTGGTGACCGTCGACCGGGCGCTGACCGGCGCCCGCCGCGCCGCCACCCGCGCCCGCGACGGCGCCCCGGCCGACGAGGGCGCCCTCGACCACGGTCTGCACCGGCTGCGGATCCTCGCCCCCGAGGAGCGGCCCGCACCGCTGCCCGCGCCCGCCGACTCCGGCGGCTACATCCTCTTCACCTCCGGCAGCACCGGCTGGCCCAAGGGCGTGCTGCTCTCGCACGAGAACGTCGCCCACTACGCGCTGTGGGCCGCCGGTGAGTTCGGCCTCACCCCGGACGACCGGATCGGCTCACAGGCCGCGCTCACCTTCGACCTGACCACCTTCGACCTGTTCAGCGCCGCCGCCGCGGGGGCCTGTACGGTCCTGATGCCGGATCTGCTGCGGGCCTTCCCGCGCGATGTGGTCGGCTGGCTGACCGAACAGCGCATCACCGCCTTCATGGCCGTGCCGTCGCTCTACCACAACATGCTCCAGCAGGGCGGTATCGCCGACGCCCCGCCGCCCGCCCTGCGCATCGCGGCCTTCGGCGGGGAGGCGTTCGCCCCCGAACTGCTGGAGCGCTACCTGCGGTTGCTGGACGGGGTGCCGTTCTACAACCTGTACGGGCCGACCGAGACCAACGCCTGCACCTATTACCGGGTGCCGGCCGACTGGACCGCCGACCGGGAACTGCCCATCGGCCGCGGGATCGGCGGCGTCCACATCGAGGTGCTCGACGAGGACGGCGCGCCCACCGACGGCGAGGGCGAGATCCATATCGCCGGGCCCGTCGTCTTCCAGGGCTATCTGCGCGGCGGCGCCCCCGACGACCCCACCACCACCGTCACCTGCCGCGACGGCGTCGCCCGCCGCGCCTACGCCAGCGGCGACCTCGGCCGGATCACCCCCGACGGCCTGGTCTTCCTGCGCGGGCGGCGCGACAACCAGGTCAAGCGGCGCGGGCACCGTATCGATCTGATGGACGTGGAGAACGCCGTCCTGGAGCTGCCGCGGATCGCCACCGCCGCGGTCGTCGCCAAGGACGGCCCGCACGCCGGCCAGATCTGGGCCTACGCACAGACCGACGCCACCGAACGGGAGGTCCTGGCCGCGCTGCGCGAGGTGCTGCCCCGGCGGATGCTGCCGGACCGGATCGTTCCGCTCGCCACCCTGCCCACCACCACCAGCGGGAAGGTCGACCGCCGCGCGCTGCGCGACACCGACGGCCACCCCGCGGCCCCCGCACTCCCCGAGGAGATCACCGTATGAACAGCGTCGAAGAACTCTGCACCCTCATCGGCAGCCGGATCACCTGGGGACCCGGCGAGGACGCCGGTTCCCTGGACGCCGACACCCCGCTGCTGGAGCGGGGCCTGGTCGACTCACTGGCGATCATGGAGATCGTCGCGGCGCTCGACAAGGAGGCCGGTGTCAGCCTGCCCGACACCGAGATCGTCGCCGCCAACTTCCGTAGCCCCAAGGCCCTTTGGGCCGCCATCGAGAAGCTCTCCGCCGAGGGCGGCAAATGAGTACGGCGGCGGCCACCGCGGCGCTGCGCACCGGCGCACCGGAGACCGAGGGCTTCGTCGACACCTACCAGGCGCTGGCCGCGCCGGTGCTGAACCAGCTCGCCGGCCAGGACTTCCGCGCACAGTGGCAGGCCATGGCCGACCTCGGGGTGCTCAAGCTCGCCGCGCCGGAGGCCACGGCACCCGGCCCGGTCACCCGCTCGCTCGCCATGATCGAGGGAATCGGTCTGGCCGGCGCCGACCCGGGCCTGTGCTACGCGCTGGCCTCGCAGATCTTCGGGATGCAGTTCCCGCTGCGGGACGCCCTCGGCGCCGACGCCTGGCGCGCGGTCGCCGATGTCCAGGAGGGCCGGGAGCTGCTGTGCCACGCGCTGACCGAACGCGGCGGCGGCAGCGACCCGTTCTCCATGGAGACCCGCGCCCGGCGGGACGGGGACGGCTTCGTGCTCGACGGCGCCAAGACGTTCATCACCGCCGCCCCGGTGGCCGACCGGGCGATCGTCTTCGCCCGTACCGCCGAGGGACGCTCACCGTTCGCGCTGTCCGCGTTCCTCTTCCCGCTCGATCTGCCGGGGATCCGCCGCGGTGAGACCTTCACCAAGACGGCGCTGCCCACCGTGCCGATGGGGGAGCTGCTCTTCGAGGGCGCCAGGCTGCCGGCGAGCGCGCTGCTCGGCCAGGAGGGCTCCGGGCTGGCGGTGATGGCCTCCACCACCGCCTGGGAGCGCTCCCTCGTCCTCGGTTACGCCCTCGGCCCGATGCGGCGCCTCCTGGCCCGTACGGTCGACTGGGCCGCGGAGCGCGACCACTTCGGCCGCCGCATGGGCGCCAGCCACCAGGTCGCGGGGCGGATCAGCGAGATGGCCCTGGCGCTGCACCGCTCCCGCGTCCAGCTCTACGCGATGGCCGCCCGGCTCGACGCCGGTACACCCGCCCGGCAGCTCGCCGCCGGGGCGGCCCTCACCAAGATCTCCGTCTCCGAGGACTACGTACGGATGACCGAGCACGCCACCGCGCTGTCCGGTGTCCGGGCCTTCCTCCCCGGCTTCGACCTCGCCGCCGACCTGGCCGCCCCCATGGCGGCCCTCACCTACGCCGGTCCGAACGACCTGCTGCGCGTGGGTGTGGCGCGGCAACTCGGCCTGCCCGTCGAGAACTGACCGGTCGGAACCCGACCGGCCGACCACCGACCCGAAGGACTTCGATGACGCTGCCGACCCCCCTCGACGATCTCCTCAAACTCGCCGCGGAGACGGGCGAACGGCTCGCCCCGCTCGCCGCGGACACCGACGCCGGACGCGACAACGGCCACGAGAGCTACCGCATCCTGCGCGAGTCCGGTCTGCTCGCCCTGCTCGTCCCCCAGGAGGCGGGCGGCGCCGGCCTCGGCTTCGGCGACTACTGGCGGGTGCTGGCCGAACTCGGCGCGCACCACGGCGCGGCCGCCCTCGGCTTCAACATGCACCATGTCGTCATCGGCGCGCTCGCCGATGCCGCCGGCACCCGGCTGCCCCCGGCCGCCGAGGCCTTCCGCGCCTGGATGCTGGACGAGGTCGTGAACGGCCGCAAGCTGTTCGCCTCCGCCACCTCCGAGGCCGGCCGCGGCGCCAAGCTCCGCGGTATGCAGACCCGTTACCGCCTCTCCGACGACGGCACCCACTACATTCTCAGCGGCAGGAAGTCGTTCGTGTCGCTGGCCGGCGCCGCCGACTACTACGTCGTCGCGGCCGCCCCCGACAGCGGCGGCGAGGACACCGGCGAGGCCTCGCACTTCGTCGTCGCCGCCGACGACCCCGGGGTCAGCTTCGGCACCGTGCCGCAGCTGTCCGCGATGTACGGCACCAGCACCGCCCCGATGACGCTGGACGAGGTCCCGGTGCCGCGCTCCCGGCTCTACCTCGGCGTCGAGGGCATGTCCCTGTTCAAGGTCGTACGCGAACCGCACTGGATGATCGCCGGCTACACCGGCGCCTATCTCGGCATCGCCGAGGCCCTCTTCCAGTACACCGTCGACCATGTCACCGCCTCCCCCGCCCGCGCGGACTCGCCCGTGGTGCAGCAGGAGCTGGGCCGGATGTCCGCCCGGCTGCGGGCCGCCCGCGCCCTGGTGCACGAGGCCGGTGATCTCGTCACCGACCGGCGCGGCAGCCTGGAGGCCAACGCCATGGTGCACGCCGCCAAGTACGTGGTCGGCGAGGTCGGGCCGCAGCTCGCCCAGGACGCGCTGCGGCTGTGCGGCTCGGCCGCGATCAGCCGCAGCCATCCGCTGGAGCGGCTGATCCGCGAGGCGCAGTTCGCCCATGTGATGCCGGCCAAGCCGCAGGAGTGCCTGGAGTACCTGGGCAAGGCCGCCGTCGGGATCAATCTCTACGACGCTCGGGCGTTCGCATGGTGACCCCGGTCCAGGACGAACTCGCGGTGACCCGGGACGCGTTCCGGGCCCTGATGAGCTCGCACCCCAGCGGTGTCGCCGTCATCACCACCGCCGACGCCGAAGGCACACCGTACGGCTTCACCTGCACCGCCCTGTGCTCGGTCTCCCTCGATCCGCCGCAGCTGCTGGTGTGCGCGGGCAACAACGGCAGCACCCTGCCGGTCCTCGCCGCGCGCGGGGCCTTCACCGTCAACCTCCTGCACGGCGCGGGGCGGCGGGCCGCCGAGGCGTTCGCCGGGCCGGCCGCCGAACGCTTCCGCACCGTCCCCTGGCAGCCGGCGCCCGTCACCGGGCTGCCGGCGCTGATCCAGGACGCCCATGCCACCGCCGAGTGCCGGGTCGCCCGGCTCACCCCGGCCGGCGATCACACCATCGTGATCGGCGAGGTGCTGGGCATCCGGACGCACACCCCGGCCGCCGAAGAGGCGCCGCTGCTGTACGGCATGCGCCGCTACGCGACCTGGCCGGCCTGACCCGGCCGTTGCCCCACCGGCCGGCCCCACCCGCGGCCGTGCCGTGCCATCCCACCCCTCCCACCACACGTGAGGAATACGCATGTACCGCACCCTGATGAAGTCGAAGATCCACCGCGCCACCGTCACCCAGGCCGATCTGCACTACGTCGGCTCGGTGACCGTCGACGCCGACCTGATGAAGGCCGCGAACCTGATGGCCGGCGAGAAGGTCGACATCGTCGACATCGACAACGGCGCCCGGCTGTCCACCTACGTCATCGAGGGCCCGGCCGGTTCCGGCGTCATCGGCATCAACGGCGCCGCGGCCCGGCTCATCAGCCCCGGCGACCTCGTCATCCTCATCGCCTACGCCGCCATGACGGACGACGAAGCGGCCTCCTTCGTCCCGAACGTCGTCTTCGTCGACGCCCACAACGGCATCAGCGGCGTGGGTGGCGACCCGGCCGAGGTGCCCGAGGGCTCGGGCCTCCAGCGCGGCGACCTCGTCGCCAACTGACCGTTCTCACACGCCACTTCAGGGAGATGTCATGACGCTCTCCGTGGTCAGCGGGGGCACCCGCGGCATCGGACGGACACTGAGCCTCAGGCTCGCGGCCCTCGGCCACCGGGTGATCGCCCTCTACCGCGGTGACGACGACGCCGCACAGCAGACCGTGCGGGCCGGCGACGGCCGGATCGAGACGCTGCGCTGCGACCTCGCCCGGCCCGCGGAGATCCGGGCGGTCGGCGCCCGGATCACCGACGGGTACGGCGCACCCGCCGTCCTCGTCAACAACGCCGGCGTCAACCGCGACCGGCCGTTCCTGTCGATGGCCGACGAGGACTGGGACACGGTGCTGGCCACCAACCTCTCCGGCCCCTTCCACCTCACCCGGGCCCTGGCGCCGGCGATGGTGGAGGCCGGCGGCGGCAGCATCGTCAACGTCGCCTCCACCACGGCGATCCGGCCCCGGGCGAACGGCGCCAACTACTGCGCGAGCAAGGCGGGCCTGCTCCAGCTCACCAAGTGCCTGGCCCTCGAACTCGCCCCGCACATCCGGGTGAACGCCCTGCTGCCCGGCTTCACCGACACCGAAGAGGTCACCGAGCGCTACCGCCTCGATGACCCGGAGCGGCTGGCCGCCGTCCTGGGCACCATCCCCGGCGGCCGGCTCGGCACGGCCGAGGACATGGCCGACGCCCTCGAATTCCTGGTGACCGCGCGCAGCGGCTACGTCACCGGACAGCAACTCGTCGTCGACGGCGGGCACTTCATGGGCTGACCCCCCACCCACCGGTCCGCTCACCCCACCGGTCCGCCCCGACGGATTCCCTCACCTCTCAGGAGAAGAACCGCATGCGACTGACCCAGCAACAGGCCGACCAGTACCACGAGCAGGGGTTCCTGCTGCTCGAATCCCTCCTCGACCCGCAGGAGGTGGCCACCCTCCGTACCGCCTTCGAGCGCGATGCGAAGGTGCCCGGCCCGCAGGTGGTGACCGAGGACGGCGGCACGGAGGTGCGCGCGGTCTACTCCTCGCACCAGCGACAGCCCGAGTACGCCGGACTGATCCGCGACCCGCGCATCCTGGAGCCCGTCCGGCAGCTGCTCACCGACGATGTCTACATCTACCAGTTCAAGATCAACGCCAAGCCGGCGTTCGGCGGCGACAAGTGGGCCTGGCACCAGGACTTCCTGGCCTGGCGGCTCGCCGACAACCTGCCCGCTCCGCGCCAGGTCAACATCGGCGTCTTCCTCGACGATGTCACCGAGTTCAACGGCCCGGTGATCTTCCTGCCCGGCTCGCACCGCGGCGGACTCGTCCACGAGGGCCGCTCGGCCGCCGCCCGGTCCGAGCAGCACCTCGACCCCGACGACATCTCGCTGTCGCCGCAGCAGCTCGCCGAGCACGTCGACCGGCACGGGATGACCAGCCCCAAGGGCCCGGCCGGCTCCGTCGTGCTGTTCTCCCCGGAGATCGTGCACGGTTCGTCCCCCAATATGTCGCCGTTCGCCCGCCGGCTGCTGATCGCGACCTACAACGACACCGCCAACCTGCCGCGGCCCCAGGGCGAACCCCGTCCGGAGCATGTGGTGTGCCGCGACACCGAGCCGCTGCGCCCGCTGGCGGCCCCGTTCTCGCAGAGCCTGAGCGCGGTGACGGCATGACGGAGCGCACCGGACGCGCCGTCGTCCTGGAGGAGTTCGGCCGGCCGCTGCGGCTGCGGGAGTTCCCGCTGCCCCCGGCCCCCGCCGGCGGGATGGTCGTGGCCTGCGGCTACGGCGGCATCTGCGGCACCGATCTGCATCTTCAGCAGGGCCACCTGGACATCCCCGTCCCGCTGGTCCTCGGGCACGAAGGGCTCGGTGTCATACGGGAGTTGGGGGACGGCCACCACCAGGACGCCACCGGGGCCCCGCTCGCGGCCGGCGACACGGTGATGTGGGCCTCCTCCCTCGCCTGCGGGGTCTGCCCGCCCTGCCGGCTGCACCGCGAACCGACCCTGTGCGAGCGGCGCCGCACCTACGGCGTCAACCGCGCCCTGGCCGATGGGCCGGAACTCTCCGGGGCCTGGGCCGACCACATCGTGCTGCAACCCGGCACCACCGTGATCAAGGTCCCCGACGGCACCGATCCGCTCGCCGCCATGTCGCTGGCCTGCGCCGGTCCCACCGTGGCCCATGCGCTGTACGAGCGGCGGCCGGTGCGGCTCGGGGAGACCGTCGTGGTGCAGGGCAGCGGCCCGGTCGGGCTGGCGGCCGCCGCGTTCGCGCAGCTGGCCGGGGCCGCCAAGGTCGTGGTCGTCGGCGGCCCGGCCGGGCGGCTGGAGCGGGCCGCGGCGGCCGGCATCGGTGATGTCCATCTGAACATCGCCGACGCCGCCGACCCCGAGAAGATCCTGCGCGAGGTACGGGCCGCCACCGGAGGCGACGGCGCCGACCTGGTGATCGAGTGCGCCGGGGTGCCGGCCGCCGTCGGACAGGGCCTCACCCTGGCCCGCCGGGGCGGCAGCTACCTGATCATCGGCCAGTACACGGACGCCGGGGACACCCTGATCAACCCGCACCAGATCGTCCACCGGCAGCTCGACGTGGTCGGCTCCTGGGCCTTCACCGGCGCCCATCTCGTCGAGTACGTCCGGCTGTTGCCGGCCCTCACCGCCCGCTTCGACCTGGCGAGCCTGGTGACGCCGTTCCCGCTGGAGCGGCACGCCGACGCCCTCACCGCGGTGGCCGACGGGTCGGTGATGAAGGCGGTGCTCACGTCCTGACACCGCACCCCTGACGCCCGCCCCCTGCCGCACCGACCCCCGCGGTGCGCAGTCGGCGCGGGCGACGGCCCGGCCGCAGCCCTCCGGCGCGCGGCCGGGCCGGCACCGTTTGCCCGCGCGCCCGCCGCCGCACGGAGCGGCGCCGGCTCACCCGGTGAGCGCCGTCAGCGCCTCCTCCGTCGCCCGGTCGTCGGGAAGGTAGGCCAGCAGATGGTGGCCCGGCTGGTCCACGGCGGCGAGCTTGACGTACCGCAGCCGCAGATCCCCGGCCACCGGGTGCCGGAAATGGCGGACGGCGGGGTGGAACGCCGAGGTCTCCCGGCGGCCGTACCAGCGGACCGCGTCCGGGTCGGCCAGCAGCTCCTCGGTGATCTCCGCATAGCGGCCGTCCTCCGGATGCCGGGCCGCCTTCGCCCGGAACTGGCCCAGCAGACTCCGCGCCTCCGGCTCCCAACTGGCCAGCAGCGACCGGGCCGGCGGCCAGCGGAACACCAGCCACAGCAGATTGCGCTGCTTGGGCGCCAGCCGCGCCAGGTCGGTGAGCAGCGCCGTGTAGCCCGCGTTCCAGGCCAGCAGGTCCCAGTGCGGGTCGAGCACCACGGCCGGGTTCGGTGCCAGCTTCTCCACCAGCGACAGCAGATTGCGCGACACCCACCCCGGCGACCGCTCGGCCGGTGCGGCGTGCTCCACGAACGAGAGCACATGCGCGGTTTCGTCCGCGTTCAGCCGCAGCGCCCGCGCCACGGACCGCAGCACCTGCTCCGACGTACGGACCCGCCCCTGCTCCAGCCACGCGTACCAGGAGCTGCTGACCCCGGCCAGTCCGGCGACCTCCTCGCGCCGGAGGCCCGGGGTACGGCGCCGCGGTGAGCCGGGCAGCCCCACGTCGGCGGGCGCCAGCCGCTCACGACGGGAGCGCAGGAACGCGCCCAGTTCGCGGCGCGGGCCACCGGATCCGCCGTCGTTCACGCCCCACTCCCCTCCCGCACCGCCGGCCTGCCGCTGGGGCCTCGGCCGTGCCCCAGGGTGTGAGCAAGGGTAATCGGCTGCGGGGTCCCGCCGGCCGGCCGCGGTGATGGGCTGGAGCCGCCGGTCCGACCACACCGGCAGTGCACGCCACAAGGAGCCCCATGGACACCGCCGACTCACCCCGCACCACTCCCCCGCCCGCTCCGGCCGCCGCCACCGGCCCGGCCGCCCCGCCGATGCCCGCCGCCTCACTGCGTCTGCTGCGCACCGCCGGATTCGTCAGCAACTTCGACCGCTTCTGCATCACCCCGATGCTGCTGCTCATCGGCACCCAGCTCGGCGTCCCGCTGACCACGGTGATGCTCGCCGCCAGCGGCTACTTCCTCTCCTACGGCCTGATGCAGCCGGTCTGGGGGCTGCTGAGCGACCGGCTGGGCCGGGTGCGGGTGATGCGGCTCTCGCTGGCCGGGGCCGCCGTCGCCGCCCTCTGCTCGGTGCTCGCACCCGGCGCGACGGTCCTGATCGTGGCGCGGGTGGCGGCCGGTGCGTTCTTCGCCGCGTCCATCGCCGCGTCCATCACCTACGTCGGCGACACCGTGCCCGCCGCGGTCCGCCAGCGCCCGCTCAGCGAGCTGATGACCGCGTTCGCGCTGGGCACCGCCGTGGCCACCGTCGTCGCCGGGGCGCTGGCGCACTACGTCAGCTGGCGGCTGGTCTTCGCCCTCCCCGGCGTGATCGCCGCCTTCCTGGTCGTCGCCCTGCGTCGGCTGCCGGAACCGCCGCGGGCGGCGCCGGGCGCGCTGCTCGCCCCGTTCAAGGTCGTGCTGCGGTCCCGCTGGCAGTGGTACGTCATGGCCGTCGCGATGCTCGAAGGGGCTGTCCTGCTGGGGTTCCTGACGTACCTCGCACCGGCGCTGGAGGCCCAGGGCGCCTCGGCGACGCTGGCCGGTGCGGTCTCCGCGCTGTACGGCGTGGGCTCGATGGCCGCTGCGCAGCAGGTCAAGCGGCTGGTGGGGCGCTGGACGCCGGTGCGGCTGATCGTGGTCGGCGGGGTGCAGATGGCGGTGGCGTTCGGCCTCGCCACGGCGAGCCAGTCGGTGCCCGCGCTGGTGGGGTGCGCGCTGCTGCTCGGTGGCGGCTGGTCGTTCATGCACTCCACGATCCAGTCCTGGGCCACCGCGCTGTCCCCGGCGGCCCGCGCCACCGGCGTCGCGATGTTCGGCGTGGCCCTCTACGTCGGCAGCGCGCTGGCCAGCGCGATCGCCGCGGGCCCGGCGGAACACCACGCCTACCGGGGGATGTTCCTGACCGCGGCGGTCCTCACCGTTCCCCTGACGGTGGCCGCCGCCGTGGGCCGGGCCCGGTACCGCGGCTGACCGGTCCGGGTCCGGCCACGCCGACAGGGCGCCCAGGCTGTCTGCCTGGGCGCCCTGTCAGGGTTTCGACGGCGTCACGGCCGTCTGTCCGGGGCCTTCGCGGCCGCTCCGGTCAGCCGCGGGGCTGCCCGGCGGACTCCAGCTGCTTGTCCTGGTGCGTCGACTTCGCCGCGATGTGCGGGTTGCGCGACTTGAGGACGGCCCAGCCGATGGCCAGGCAGACGGCCCAGCCGGCGCCCACGTACAGCGAGATGCGGCTTTCCGGGTCGATGGCGATCAGGCAGGTCACCAGCAGCAGGAAGGCCACCGCGATCCAGCTGCACACCGTGCCGCCGGGCGCCGGGAAGGACGAGGCGGGCAGGCGGCCGGCGACGACCGCGCGGCGGTAGAGGATATGGCTGACGAGGATCATCAGCCAGGTCCAGATACCGGCCGCGGTGGCCACCGACGTGACGTAGCCGAAGGCCTTCTCCGGGACGACGTAGTTGAGGATCACGCCGATGCCCATGAGGGCGGCGGAGAGGGTGATGCCGAGGGCCGGGGTCTTGGTGGAGCTCAGCTTGCCGAGGACCTTCGGGGCCTCGGAGTTGGCGGCGAGGTCGCGCAGCATGCGCCCGGTGGAGTACATACCCGAGTTGCAGGACGACAGCGCGGCGGTCAGCACGACGAAGTTGATGATCGCCGCACCGGCCGGGATGCCGATCTTCGCGAAGGCGGCCACGAACGGGCTGACGCCCGGCTGGAACTCCGTCCACTTCACGACCATCAGGATCACGCTCAGCGCACCGACGTAGAAGACGATGATGCGCCACGGCAGCGTGTTGATGGCCTTGGGCAGGGTCTTCTCCGGGTTCTCGGACTCACCCGCGGTGACACCGACCAGCTCGACGGCGAGGTAGGCGAACATGACGCCCTGGAGGGTCATGAGGCTGGAGCCGATGCCGTTGGGGAAGATCCCGTCGTGGGCCCAGATGTTGGAGACCGCGGCGGCGTCTCCGGCCTGGCTGAAGCCGAAGGTGACGACGCCGAGACCGATCACGATCATGCCGACGAGCGCGGTGACCTTGACCATCGAGAACCAGAACTCGATCTCACCGAAGATCTTCACCGAGATCAGGTTGGCCACGAACAGCACGACCAGGAAGACCAGTGCGGTCACCCATTGCGGAATGTCCGGGAACCAGAAATGGACGTAGATCGCGGCGGCCGTCAGCTCGGCCATGCCGGTGACGACCCACATGAGCCAGTACGTCCAGCCCGTCACGAACCCGAAGAACGGACCGAGGAACTCACGGGCGTACTCCGAGAAGGACCCCGACACGGGGCGGTACAAGAGCAGCTCACCGAGCGCCCGCATGATGAAGAAGACGATCACGCCGGCGAGGGCGTACATGAGGATGAGACTGGGCCCGGCCTTCGCGATGTTCGCGCCCGCGCCCAGGAAAAGGCCGACGCCGATGGCGCCGCCGATGGCGATCATCTGGACCTGACGGCTGCCGAGACCTCGCTCGTAGCCCTCTTCCGGCGTGGTGCCCGAGGCTCCGCTGCCGTCGCCGAGGTTGGTGCCGACCTGCTTTGAGGTCATGTGTGGTGCGCCTTTCCGCTCCATGCCGACCCGCGCCTAGCTTGGCGACGGATCGGGTCTCGATCCCCCCGGATGCTGATGGAGTTGCATGCCGGCGGTGGCCGGCTCAAGCGCCCCCTACGCGGACATGGGTGACGTCCGTCAGGTGGTCGTGAAGATGTACCACGGGCGAATTTCAGCCAGCGTGATCCAGATCACGGATCGAAACGACCAAAATCCTCTGAACTGGGCAAATTACTGGCCGCTGTGACCTAATCGATATGCGGCACAGGCAACCCGCCAGGGCGATACCCACGCACCGCCGCCACCTCGTCGCCGTGAGTACACACACTTTGCCCCATATCGCCGCGAAGAAGGCCGGCCCTCGCGACCGTCGAGCGCCACCCACGGCCATCGATCGGGCACGCAGGGCGTCTACCTGGTGGCGAGATCTGGTTCATGATCGGCCCCGCGATCGCCCTCATCGACCCAGGAAACCCATACAAACCAGGCGTAGGCTGGCAGAACGCCTTATTGCACCGTGAGTGAGCGATGGAGGCGGCGCATGACCGACCCGCACGGCTTCCTCAAGACCTCCCGCCGGCCCGTTCCCGCGCGCCCCGTCGAGGAGCGGCTGAACGACTGGAACGAGGTCTACGCGGGGCAGGCGCTGCTGCCCCTGGTGGCCGAGCAGGCGGGGCGCTGCATGGACTGCGGCATACCGTTCTGCCACAGCGGCTGTCCGCTCGGGAACCTCATCCCCGAGTGGAACGCCTACGCGACGCGGGGCAACTGGCGGGCCGCGGCCGAGCGGCTGCACGCCACCAACAACTTCCCCGAGTTCACCGGGCGGCTGTGCCCGGCGCCGTGCGAGGACGCCTGCGTACTGGCCATCAACGCCGACCCGGTGACGATCAAGAACGTCGAGCAGACCATCGCCGACCGGAGCTGGGAGCAGGGGTTCACGACCCCGCATCCGCCGGAGCGGCTCAGCGGGAAGAGCGTCGGGGTCATCGGCTCCGGGCCCGCGGGCCTGGCGGCGGCGCAGCAGCTGACCCGTATCGGGCACACCGTCGCCGTCTACGAGCGCGCCGACCGCATCGGCGGACTGCTGCGCTACGGCATCCCCGCGTTCAAGCTGGAGAAGCGGTATCTGGACCGCCGGATCGCGCAGATGCGGGCCGAGGGCACCAAGTTCCGTACGGGGATGGACATCGGCGGTGCGGTCGACGCGATCGAGCTGAGCAGGCGGCACGACGCGCTCGTGGTCGCCGTCGGGGCCATGGAGCGGCGGGAGCTTCCGGTGCCCGGGCGGGAACTGTGCGGCATCCACCAGGCCATGGAGTATCTGACCCTCGCCAACCGGGTCGGGGAGGGCGACCTCGCCACGACGCCGGTCACCGCCGAGGGCAGGCATGTGGTGATCGTCGGCGGCGGCGACACCGGCTCGGACTGTCTGGGCACCGCGCTGCGGCAGGGCGCGGCCTCCGTGGTGCAGCTGGACATCAACCCGGAGCCGGGCGACGCCCGGACGGACACCGAGCCCTGGCCCGTCTACCCGAAGGTCTACCGGATCTCCCACGCCCATGAAGAGGCCCGCGGCCGGGCGGGCACGGATCCGCGGTTCTTCTCCTCCGCCACCCTCCGGTTCGAGGGGGACGCGGCCGGCCGGGTGCGCGCGCTGCATCTGACGGAGGTGGAACCGGTCGCCAGGGCGCCGCGGCCGGACACCGAGCGGGTGATCCCGGCGGAGCTGGTGCTGATCGCCCTCGGTTTCTCCGGTCCGGAACGGGGCACCGGGCTGATGACGCAGCTGGGGCTCGTGCTGGACGCCCGGGGGAATTTCGCCCGGGACGCCGGCTTCGCGGCCACGCGGGGCGAGCGGCCGGTGGGGGCCGGGACGGACGGGGTCTTCGTCGCGGGCGACGCGGGGCGGGGACAGTCCCTGGTGGTGTGGGCCATCGCGGAGGGCCGGGCCGCCGCGGCGGCCACGGACCGCTATCTCACCGGCGCCACCGCGCTGCCGGCCCCCATCGCCCCGACGGACCGGCCGATGGTGGCGTGACGCCGCGGGGTGCGGGCTCCGGTCCGTACGGCTCACCCGGGCGCGTGGGCCGCGCTCAGGGTGGTGGCGGTTGTGCGCGGTGGGGTGCGCTGGGCGCCGGAGGGGACGGCAGGGGCGCGCAGGGCAGGCGCGGGCGAGGGGCGGGCTTCTGGAGCCCCCGTATGCACCTTTGCTACTGGGCGCAACGCCCAGGCGACGACTTGACTTTGGTCATGGCGATTCAGCCCCGCTTGTTGGGTATTGACTGTCCTGTCCCGTTCTCTCTGGATATGCCAACGTGAATCGTTGGCGGCATGTGCTTGGAGGCGCACCATGGCCGCCCGACCACTCGTCGCGCGTCAAACCAACCAGCGGCTGCGGTCGCTCATCCAGGAAGCCTCACTGTCCAACTCCGCCCTGGCCCGGCAGGTGAACGTCCTGGGAGAGGCGCAGGGCCTGGATCTGCGGTACGACAAGACCTCCGTGAGCCGGTGGCTGAGCGGTCAGCGGCCACGTGGCCGGGTGCCCGCCATCATTGCCGAGGCGCTGAGCGGCAAACTCGGCCGCACGGTCTCGACGGAAGAAATCGGCATGGCCAACGGCAACAGCGTGACCTGCGGGGTCGGCCTCCACTTCGCGGCCACGGTGGAGGACGCGCTGGAACAGGTCCGTGAACTATGGCATATGGACGCCGAGTCCAGGGGGCTTTTGTCGCGTTCCGCCATGACCGCCTCGGCGCTGGTCGAACCCAGCAGGGACTGGCTGATCAGCTCCCCGGACCCCCAGGTGGCCCGCAACTGGCGGCTGGGGCCGCGGGTGGGGACGACCGATGTGGAGCTGGTCCGGTCGACCACCCAGGCGCTGGCCGAACTCGATCACCGGGTCGGCAGCGGATATGTGCGACCGGTCATCGTCAGCTGCCTCAGCAGTGTGCTGTCCGGTCTGATGGACGGGAGTTACGGCGAGACGACCGGGCGCCAACTGTTCGCCGCGGCGGCCCGGCTGACGGAGCTCGCCGGGTACACGGCGCAGGACGTCGGGCAGCCGGGTCTGGCGCAGCGGTACTACATCCAGGCGCTGCGGCTCGCGCAGGCCGCGGACGACCGGTGCTACGGCGGCTATGTGCTGGCGGCCGGGCTGAGCCATCTCGCCGTCGGCGCCGGCTGCTCCCGGGAGGCGGTGCAGCTCGCCCGTGCCGCGCAGGAAGGCACCCGGGGGCAGGCCCCGCCGGCCGCGCAGGCCATGTTCTACGCGACCGAGGCCCGCGGCTACGCCATGCTCGGGGACGCGCGGATGTGCAAAATACTGGCGGACAAGGCGACCGAAGCGATGGCGCAGGTCGTTCCGGGGGACGGTCCCGAGTGGATCGGGCACTTCGACCGTGCCTATCTGGCCGACGAGTTGGCCCACTGCTACCGGGATCTGAAGCAGCCGCGGCCGGCCGCCCGGCGGGCCGAGGAGGCCCTCGCCCGGCATCCGCGGACCCGGGTACGGCGCCGGGCCATCGATCTGCTGTTGCTGGCCACCGTCTTAGTGCAGGCCGGTGATGTCGAGGAGGCGTGCCAGATCGCCGTGCAGGCGGTGGCACTGCTCGGCCGGCTGAAGTCGGCGCTGGGGGAACGGTACTTGCAGCACTTCATGGACGAACTGCGGCCCTTCGGCGACACGACGCCGGTGCGCGAATTCGACGCCCTGGTACAGGAGAGCGGTGTGCGGGTGCCCAAGTGACGCCCGCCCGGCGCCGGTCCGCTCAGGGGGACACCGACGGCCGGCGGGCCCGAACCGTCCCGCGGGGAGGGGGGTGCGGAGCCGGAGCCTGCCTGACCGTCGGCGGTAGGGAACCACCCGCGAGGGGTGCAGTGGCGGAGGTGCACCGGTCGCCGGTGGCGATCCGGCCCGCCGCCCGGGGGTGTTACGGCGCCACGCCGTGCGGTACGCCGATGGCCAGCGGCACCGCGGCCCACACGGTGCAGCCGTGGTCCGCCTCGGCCCTGCGGCCCCATCGCGAGGAGGACTTGGCGACCAGTTCCAGACCGCGGCCGTGTTCCTGGCTCGGTCCCGGGCGGCGCATACGGGGCACCGAGGGTGTTCCCCCGCGGTCGTGGACCTCGATGTGCAGTTGGTCCTCCGACTTCCATATCCGGCAGGTGATGTGCGGACCGGCGGAGTACTGGATGGCGTTGGTGAACAGTTCCGACAGGACCAGCAGCACCAGATAGCGGGTGTCCTCGTCGTCTATCCGCTGTCCGTCGAGCCAGGAGCGCACCAGGCTCCGGCAGACCGGTACGGCCCGTTTCAGTGCCGGCATACGCAGCACCACGCGCTGCGCGGAACCCCAGCAGTCGGCGGGGACCAGGGAGTTTCTTTCCTCGGGCCAGCCGGCGATATGCCGGGCGGTCACCATGACTTCGGCCGAATTCATTGTGGTGGGTAACATGACTACCCCTTTCGCACCTGCCTCATGGACTCCGATGCCGCTTTCGCCTCATGAAGCACGCCGGCGCCATCGCTGGGTCCGTCCTGGCGGCCTTGGGAGTTCGGCGCGCCTCCGGTGTGTGCACCGGACCGCTTCCGCCCTCTTTCCCGTATTTATTCAAGCAGCGCGAGAGGCTGCCCGGGAAGGCGTACAGTGCGGCATCGGTAGCGGCCGGGGATATCGCCGACGCGAAATACTATCACCATAAGAAAACGGTTGCGCATTATTCGGCAATGCCATTGATGAAAAGACATCGAGAGGGCGCCGGAAATGAATGCGGCAAGAATGCGGAAGAAATGCTACCGCTTCCGCGGTCCCGTGAACAGAAGGACGCCCGGCGGGCTTCGGCTGCCCGCCGGGCGTACTGTGCCCCCGATGACCGGGGAATTACGGTGCCGTCAGTTCCAGGCCCAGCTGCTCGGCGATACCGGCGGCGAGGGCGGCCAGCGTCGGATGCTCCCACACGAAGTTCCGCGGGAGGTTCAGGTCGAAGGAGCGGTCGATACGGGCCCGTAGCTCCATGGCCAGCAGCGAGTCGAATCCCAGGGATTTCAGCGGGGTCTGCGGGTCCAGCGAGCTCTTGCCCAGCCGCAGGACGTCACGGACATGGCCCGCCAGATGCTCCTCCAGCGCCGCCCGCCGGGCCAGGCCGGGGGGCAGCGCGGTGAGCCGGGCCCGGATGTCCTCGGCGCCGTCGGGCGCCGCGGCGGCCTGCTCCGCCGGGGCGTCGTCGGACATCCCGCTGAAGAAGGGGAGATGGCGGCCGGCGGGCGGCAGCCAGGTGTCCGGCGGGCCGGGGAGCACCCCGGTCTGCACCCGCCGGTGCGCCAGCAGCGTCTGGAGCGCCGCCAGGCCCTGGTCGGTGGGGATGGTGCGGTAGCCGCGGCTGCTGAAGTCGGTGGCGACGCCGATCTCGCCCCACGGACCCCAGTTGACGGCCAGCGTCGGCAGGCCCTGCGCCGAGCGCCAGGCCGCGAACCCGTCGAGCCAGGAGTTCGCCGCGGCGTAGGAGCCCTGGCCGGGGTTGCCCAGCAGCGAAGCCATCGAGGAGAACACCGCGAACCAGTCCAGCGGATGCCCGTCCGTGGCCCGGTGGAGCTGCCAGGCGCCGTCCACCTTCGGCATCCAGACCCGCTCCAGTTGGTCCTCGGCGACGTTGGCGATCACCGCGTCGTCCAGCACCATGGCGCAGTGCACCACGCCGTGCAGCCGGAATCCGTCGGCCACCGCCGTGGACACCAGCCGCGCGGCGACATCCGGCTCGGCGATGTCACCGAGGACCACCGACACCTTGGTGGTCTTGCCGACCACCGTGGCGAGGGTCTGCGCGACCTCGGGGGACGGCGCGGAGCGGCCGTTGAGCACGAGGTGGCCGGCGCCGTGGCCCGCGAGCCATTTCGCCGTGGCCAGCCCCAGCCCGCGCAGCCCGCCGGTGACGATATAGGCGCCGCCCTCCTGTACGGGCATGTCCATATCGGGCAGCACCGCGGGGGCCTCCCCGCTGTCGGGCACGGTCAGCACCAGCTTGCCGACATGGTCGGCGGCGGCCATCGTGCGGAACGCCGTGGTGGCCTCCGACAGCGGATACTCCGTGCAGTGCAGGGGCTTGAGCCGGCCCTCCTCGAACGCGCCGAGGACCTCCTGCCACACCGTGGCGAAGGTGTCCGGGCGGTTGCGCCGCAGCTCGATCAGGTCGACGGTGCTCAGGCTGATGTTGTGCCGCAGCGGCAGCATGCCCAGCGGCGCGTCCGCCAGGATGTCGCGGACCCCCAGCTCCACGAAGCGGCCGAACGGGCGCAGTGTCTCCAGGCCCGTCCGGATGGCCGCGCCGGACAGCGAGTTGAGGACCACGTCCACCCCCTCGCCGTGGGTCGCCTCACGGGTGCGTTCGCCGAACTCCAGCGTGCGGGAGTCCATGACATGGCGGATGCCCATGCCCCGCAGGTAGCGGCGCTTGTCCTCGCTGCCGGCCGTGGCCAGCACCTCGGCGCCCAGCATCCGGGCCACCGCGATCGCCGCCATACCGGTGCCGCCGGTGGCGGAGTGGATCAGCACCCGCTCCCCCGCGGAGAGCCGGGCGACCGATCGCAGCGCGTACCAGGCGGTCAGGAAGGCGATCGGCAGCCCCGCCGCGACGGCCGGTTCGATGCCGAACGGGACCGGGGCCACCGCGTCGGCGGGCACGGTCAGGAACGACCCGAAGGCGCCGCCGCTCAGATCGACCGCGATCACCTCGTCGCCGACCTGTCGGTCCACCCCGTCGCCGACCGCGGTCACCACCCCCGCGCATTCGAAGCCGATGCGGTAGCGGACGTCCGTCTCGCCGGGGAGCAGGCCCATGGCCGTGAGCACATCGCGGAAGTTCAGGCCGGCGGCGGTGACCCGCACCTCGACCTCGCCGGGCCGGGGCGCGCGCCGTTCGGTGACGGCGTACTCCAGGCTCGACAGATCGCCCAGCCGGCCGGCCCGCAGCCGGAATCCGTCCACCCCGTAGCGCACGGTGCACGCGGTGGCCGCCTCCTCCTGCCCGCCACCCGTCCCGGCGTGCTCCAGGCGGGCCACGTACCGGCCGTCGGCGCGCAGCGCGACCTCGTCGTCGTCCGCGTCCGCCAGCAGTTCCAGGGACACATCCTCGGGATCGGCGTCGTGCGGATCGGCATCCACCAGCACCGGCCGGAGCTCGGGGTGTTCCAGGGCGCCGACCCGCAGCAGTCCGCGCAGGGCGCTCTGGCCGAGGTCGACCTCGTCGCCCGGCACCACGCCGCGGGCCCCGCGCGTGACGACGTACAGCCGTGGCGTGTCCGTGGTGGCGGTGAGTGCCTGGAGGGCGCCGAGCAGCCGGCGGGTGCGCCGCAGGGACTGCTCGGTGGGCTCCCCGCCGTCCGCGGGGCCGCACACCAGCACCACGCCGCGCGGGGTTTCGAGGGTGGCGGCCAGCCGCCCGGTGAGGGCGTCCCGGAAGGTGTCGAGGGAGGTGTCGTCCAGCGGCCGGTCCCAGACGACCGTACGGGCGCAGCGGGTGCGCAGTGCGGCGGCCAGCGCCTGGGCCGAGCCGTCCGCCTCGCCCACGATGACCCAACTGCCCGGCGCGTGACCGCCGTCGGGGGCCGCCCGGGGGGTGGCGCGCCAGCCGATCTCCAGCAGCCAGTCGTCGACCGCCGGGGTGCCGCGGGCGGCCGCGCGCCGTGCGAAGCGCAGTCCGTTGACGACGAGCACCACGGCGCCGCTGTCGTCCAGCAGGCGCACATTCGCCACGATGGCTTCCGGCGTGATCTCGCTGACGTGCGCGTGGCAGTACACGGCGGTCGCGGGATCACCGATCAGCCGCAGCGCCTGCATGCCCACCGGCAGCACCAGCGCCTGGTCCTCCTCGTTGATCAGGGGCGCCACGGCGAGCTGGGCGCAGACATCGAGGAGGACGGGGTGCACCGGCAGCCCGGGGGGCGGGCTGCTGGCCTCGCGCGGTACCGCGACCTCGGCCCAGAAACTGTCGTTGTGGCGGCCGGCGTTCAGCCGGCGCACGCCGGTGAAGGCCGGGCCGTGTTCCAGGCCGCGCCGGCGCAGCCCGGCGTAGAGGTCGGCCGGATCGACGGACAGCGGGTGGCGCCGGCTCATGTCCTCGACGGACCGGGGCCGCAGTTCGGGCCGGACGCTGAGCCGGTGCAGCACCGCGTCGGCCTGCGCCTCCCAGTCGCCGTTCTCGTTCCGGGCGAGGATCTGGCACTCCGCCCGGTCCGGTGCCGTCATCGTGACGACGGTGGAGACCTCGGTGTCCGCCTCCAGTCGCAGCAGCTGCTTGAAGTGGATCTCGGTGACCTCCACTTCGTGCGGTGCCGCGCCGAAGGCCTCGCAGGCCACCGAGAGGGCCAGTCCGCAGTGCGCCGCCCCGGGGAAGACGGCGTTGCCGTGCACCCGGTGGTCGGCGAGCCAGGGCAGCGCGCCGGTACCGGCGTCGGCCCGCCAGCAGTGCCGCACGGGCTCGCCGGGGAATTCGGTGTGGTGGCCGGGCAGCTGGGCCCGGGGGGCCTCGGCGACGGCCGGGGGCTGCGGGGGGTCGGCCCAGTGGTGGCGGCGGTCGAAGGTGACGGTGGGCACGTCCACCAGCTCGCCCTCGGCGTAGAGGTGCCGCCAGTTCACCGGGACCCCGGCGCAGTGCAGCGCGGCGAGCTGGGTCCGCAGCGTGGACTGGTCGTCCTCGTCGCGGCGCAGCGTGGGCAGCACGACCGGGTCCCCGACGAGACCGGCCAGACTGCTGTCGACGGAGTGGGTGACCACGGGGTGCGGGGAGACCTCGACGTAGACCACGTGCCGGTCGGCCGCCGCGGCGGCGACCGCCTCGGCGAACCGCACCGGGCGGCGCAGGTTGTCGCACCAGTAGTCGGCGTCGAAGGCCGGTGTCTCCCCGGGGTCGACGACCGTCGAGTAGAACGGCACCTTGGGCTGCCGCGGCGCGAGTGCGGACAGTGCCGAGCGCAGCGCCGGCAGCACCGGGTCCACCAGCGGACAGTGCGAGGCGACGTCCACCGCGATCGGGAACACCGGGATCTTCCGGGCCTCCCAGGCGGCGGCCAGCCGGCTCACCTCGGTGGTCCGCCCGGCCACGACGGTGGAGTCGGGCGCCGAGAGGACGGCGACCGACACCGTGTCGGCCGCGCTGTCGGCGAGTTCGGCGCGCACCGTGTCGGCGTCCAGACCGACGCTGAGCATGCTGCCGCTGCCGGCGATATCGCTGAGCAGTCCGGAGCGCCGGCAGATCACCCGCACCCCGTCGGCCAGGGTCAGCGCCCCGGCCACCACCGCCGCGGCGACCTCGCCCATGGAGTGGCCGATCACCGCGGCGGGTTCGACGCCGTACGAGCGCCAGGTGGCGGCGAGGGCCACCTGGAGGGCGAACAGCACCGGCTGCACCGTGCCGCAGCCCTGCACGGGTCTGCCCTGCCGCACCACGTCGAGCACCGACACCTCGCTCTGCGCCCTGATGAGCTCGTCGAGCTCGGTCAGGGCGTCGAGGAAGGCCGGTTCGGTCTTCAGCAGGCCCCGCCCCATGCCGGGCCACTGGGAGCCCTGGCCGGAGAACACCCACACCGGTTGCCGCTCGACCGCGGCACCGACCGAGCCGGTCACCACCGCCGGGTGCCGCTCCCCGGACGCGAAGGCCCGCAGGGATCCGATGAGTTCGCGGCGCGCGGAGGTCACCACGCCCATCCGGCCGCGGCCCGCGCAGCGCCGCAGGGCCAGGGTGTGCGCGATATCGCGGAGCGGCACATTGGCGCCGTCGCCCTCCATCCAGTCCGCGAGCCGGGTGGCGGCGGTCGGCAGCACGTCCGGGGAGCCGGCCGACACCAGGAAGACCTCGGACGTCGTCCGGGTCGGCCGGCCGAGGTCCTGGCTCGGGGCGGGCCGCCGTTCCGGGGCCTGTTCGAGTACGACATGGGCGTTGGTCCCGGAGAAGCCGAACGAGGACACGGCGGCCAGCCGGGTGGCGGTGCGCAGCGGCCAGGAGGTCAGTTCGGTGGGGACGAAGAAGCGGGTGCCCCCGGGGGTGATGGCCGGGTTCCAGCGCCGGAAGTGCAGATTCGCCGGGATGGTGCCGCTCTGGAGACACAGCACGCTCTTGATCAGCCCGGTGACCCCGGCGGCCGGTTCCAGGTGGCCCACGTTGGTCTTCACCGACGTCAGGGCGCACCGGCCCGGCCCGTAGCCGTAGACCTCGGCGAGGCTGGCGAACTCGATCGGGTCCCCCACGGGGGTGCCGGTGCCGTGGGTTTCCACCATGCCCACGTCCCGCGGGTCGACCCCGGCCTGGGCGAGGGCGTCCAGATACAGGGCCCGCTGGGCGGTCACCGACGGTGCCGCCAGCCCCTCGGACGAGCCGTCCTGGTTCGTGGCCGAGCCGCGCAGCAGCGCCAGCACCCGGTCGCCGTCCCGCACCGCGTCGGACAGGCGCTTGAGCACCACGACGCCGCAGCCCTCACCGCGTACGAACCCGTCGGCGTCGGCGTCGAAGGTCCGGCAGCGGCCGCCGGCCGACAGCATGCCCATACGGGCGAAGGACCGGGTGATGCGCGGCTGGAAGCTCAGCGTGACGCCGCCGGCGAGCGCGACCTCGCACTCACCGGCGGCCAGGGCCCTGCGGGCCATGTGCACGGCCACCAGGGAGGAGGAGCAGGCGGTGTCCAGCGCCACACAGGGCCCGTGCAGACCGAGCAGGTAGGAGATCCGGCCGGCCGCCACGCAGTGTCCGTTGGTCAGGATCGAGCCCTCCAACTCCTGTGGCTGTCCGGCTAGTTGGTCCATGTAGTCGCTGTAGCTGAGGCCGGCGAAGACGCCCGTACGGGTGCCGTTCATCCGGTCCGGCGGGAGACCGGCGTGTTCCAGGGCCTCCCAGGTGACTTCCAGCAGCAGGCGGTGCTGGGGGTCCAGAACGTCGGCCTCACCGCCCGCGACGCCGAAGAAGGCGGCGTCAAAGCCGGTCACCTCGCGTAGATAGCCGCCCTGACGGGGCGTCGGTGCCCGGCTCCCCGGACCCGGGGAGGCCTCGGGAACCAGGCGCCGGCGCTCCGCGGGCAGCTCGCCGACGGCGTCGCGCCCGTCGACCAGCAGCCGCCACAGGGCCGCGGGGGAATCGGTGTCGCCGGGGAGCCGGCAGCCCATGCCGATCACGGCGATGGGCTCTGTCTCATGGAGGGGTCGTGACTCGGCTGGCGAGCCGTGCATGTCGTTGCTCATCGGGGTCTCCGTATGTGGGAGGTGATCTGCCCGTGGTCACACGGCTTCCGGACTGCCGAGGAGGATGGCGTTCTTCACGCCGCCGACCTGGTAGTTGAAGCTCAGCGCGTAGTCGAAGTCGAGCGGGCGGGGCCGCACGCCGGGGACGGGGTCGAAGGGCAGCCCGTCGGCCGGCTGCTCGCAGTTGGCGGTGGGGCAGACCTGCCCGCGCTCCATCATCATCAGCGTCATGGCCACGCCCAGGCAGCCGGCCGGCGCCCCGTTGTGGCCGAAGCAGCCCTCCTGGGACGTCACCAGCACATCGCTCTCGGGCCCGTACAGCTCCCGGATGGCGGCGGCCTCGAAGGCGGTGACGACGATGTTGCCGTCGCTGCCGCCGTGGACGTACGGCACGTCGTCGATCCGCCACCGGTCGCCGAGGCAGCGGCGGACGGCGGCGACCAGCTCCGCGCCGGTCTCGTCGGACGCGAGGGGGTTGGCCAGGCCGTCCCGGGTCATGGCGGTGGCCAGCACCTGGCCGTACATGTGCGCACCGCGCCGGGCCGCGTGCTCACGGCTCTCCAGGATCACCGTGGCGGCGCCCTCACCGTGGTTGATGCAGTCCGCCCGGCGGTCGTAGGGCCGCATCAGGGAGGTGAAGGACGGCAGCAGCTCCGGCATGTCGTTGGTGCGGAGGGCGTCATAGGTCTGCTGCGCGCCGCTCAGCAGCCGCTGGATGTTCTGGATGAGGTGGACGTTGAAGACGTCGACGCCGGTCACGACGGCCACGTCGACCTCGCCCTGGGCGATCATCCGCCGGGCGTTGCCGATCTGTACGGCGGACGAGGCGCAGCCGCACGAGACGGTGTAGCAGGGGCCGTTGGACTGGGTCAGCGCCGCCTGGACCAGGGCGACGTCGGAGGGTGTCACGGCCTGTTCGGCGGCGACGAACAGCTCCATGGCGTCCGGCGCGCTGGTCTTGCCGGGGTCGGCGCTGAGCACCGAGAGATAGCTTTCGACGTTCGCATCGACACCACCGCGGCCGACCAGGATGGCGGCCTCGCTCAGGGCGCCGCCGTAGGTGGTCAGCCCGGCATCGGTGGTGGCCTCCGCCATCGACACCAGGCCGAAGCGGTGCGCCGAGGTGTAGTGGCGGGAGAAGAACGGCGGCACATCCGGGAGCCGTTCGTCGAACATCTCCTGGGTGAGCTCCACCGAGCCGTAGTAGACCTCGTCCCGCTTGAGGCAGGACCGGCCGTTGGAGATCACCGCCCACATGTCGTCGGCGGTGAAGACCGGCTCCGTCTGGCCGGGCAGACAGAATCCGACGCCGGTCACCACCGCATCGCGGTTCTTGTTTCGTTCTCCGGAGTTCCCGGACCGTTGGTTCATGACAGAACTCCGTCCCTCACGAGGTTCAACATGTTCGTTCTCCTCTGCACATCGCTTTCTTCTGCGGGCCGCACCACGCCTACTCGGCGATTCGTGTGCGGTAACACCAGCGGTAGACCGGGACCTGTTGTCCGCCCAAGTCCGCGTATTCGCCGTAGAATTCGAAACGCTCGTACCCGTTGCCTCGCAGGAGCCTTATCGGGTCGCCCGCATCGTCACGCATGTGCTGCGGCAGGGCATTTCCCTCCGGCCCGTCGACGAGGATCACCATTCTTCTTTTCGCCATACTGTTCTCCCGATGTTCTGTCGCAGTGGGTTGTGTGGGGCAGGCTTCAGTGGTTGAGGTGGGGGGACCTGGTGGCAGATCACTGCGGGACCGGTTACGGCGGGATGACAACTGTCGGACCGGCCAAGGCGGATGGAGCGGCGACGGCGACGTCGGGGGGCGTCGTCGACGGTGCGGGCGCGGCGGAATCGGTGACCGTTCACGGTCCCGGCGGCGCCCGGGGCAGGCTGCGGGATTCCGGCCCGCTCAGGCCTTGTTACTGCATTCCGTCGCGAGAAATGCGGCGGGACGGGTGCCGGTGACGCGGGCGGCGTTCATCGTCACGCTTCCGTTGCCGAGGGAGCGGCTCGCGCCGCGCGACAGGCAATTCCCGTCCGACGAGGCGGAGATGGGGGATTCCGTACTCCCGCTCCCGGCGATATCGCCGTCGGTGCAAGGGAATGCGGGCCGGCCGCCGCGAACGCCGGGGCCGGCCGCCACGGGGCGTCCGCCGGCGCCGGGGACCGGGACGGCCCCGGCCGGTACGAGGGTGCGGAAACACCGGGCGGATTCCCCGCGGACGGGGAGGGGGCACCGTCCCGCCGGGGAATTTGCAGTGGTGGTGCGCCGGCGCATGGCCTGCGCGCTTCCGTTGCCGTGCGGAGCGTGGATGCGGTGCGGCGCCGGGATGGCGGTGCCGGACGCGGGGGCCGGGCCGGCCGCGGAAGAACGCGCGGATTCCTCGCCGGGCATCGGGATCGGGAGACTCAGGTCACCGCCGGACCGGTCGGGTTCCGGTGCGGTCGCGGTGCGGGCCGGGATCAAGGCACCTACGCCGTTGACCCAGCGAATGGTGGAAATGGTTCGCATGACGCCCCCTGATCCGAATGTGGGGGCCGATCAGCCGGTGCCGAGGTGCCGGCACCGGCTGACGGATCCAAAACCCTCTACCGGGGACGCCCATACGGCATCTCGGTCTGACCGCAACCAGGCGCTGGGCCGGGCCAACGGGTAGGCCAGGTGCCGCTCCCCGGAGAGGATGGGCGGCCCACCGGTTGGATGCGACTAGTTATCCATGCGGCTCGGCGGGCTACAACAGTCAACCGATAAGGCCACCCGTTCGGAGCAGCGCGAAAAGCGGAAACTCGTACCAACTTGCGCAATGGCCTTAGAAGATGCCTTTATTCCACTCATGACTGATGCAGCGTTGGATTGCGCACTGTGCCGACTTGATCGCGATGAAGAACCGTGTGCAGCAGCAGGCTCCACGCTTGTCATTCTTGTGTGTGGTGAAACACAGCGGGAACCGACGCGCCGTCAATAGCCCGACCACCGCCGGCCGCCGCTGATGGTGACAATGGAAGTCACTTCGGCATAGGAAAAAACCTACGCCGCCTCGCATCTTCCGTTGTCCATAAGCGAGTTGGAGGTGCGTCACAATACGCCCGCACCGGTGAGTGATCCACGGGAGGGCCGTCGGCGCGGACCCCGTCTGTGCGGTGCAGCCCGGCCTTTTGCACCGCCCACAGGCACGATGTGGTCACGATTTCCCGGCTTCGGTTTCACGCTCAAGAGCGCCTCGCACCAAGAGCCCTGCCGGACGAATAACTTCCCAGCAGACAAGGGTGATTCGAATATGAACGATAACGCCGGGTGCCGGATTCCGCCCGGGACCGACACACACACGATGTCACTCGCCGCCTACGGCGAACGGAGGTGGGAGGCAGCGATGCACGGCCTGGAAGCCCTGACCATGTCCCCCTACCAGGCCGGGTGGCGGCTGCGCGTCGTCCCCAGCATCGGGCATGTCCTCGTGCGCAAGGTCACCCGCCGTGTCGTCAACCGCGCCCTGCACTGCTGGATCGCCGACGAATGCGGCCTGTCCACCGTGAAGAACAGCCTCGCCGTCCTCGTCCGCGTCCTGGAACAGGCCGTCCGGGACGGGGTGCTGGATGCCAATCCGGCGCGGGTGGCCGGCTGGCAGCAGGAGTACCAGCGTGCGCAGGGCGAGCGCACCGCACCACGGTCGCTGGCGCTGCCCGACGCGGACGCCCTGGAGCGGCTGGCGACCGCCCTCGTCCGGCGGGCCTCCGACGGCTACGAGGGGTGGGGTGACATCGTCCGGTTCGCCGCCTGGACCGGCACCCGCTTCAGCGAGGTGTCCGCCCTCCGGGCCCAGGACATCGATCTGAGCACCTGGACCTGGCAGGTCCAGCACTTCACCGTGTCCGAGCCGGAAGGCATGCACGACCGCCCGTGCAGAGGCAGACACCACCGGGTGGTGCCGCTTCGCCCCGCCGCCCGCGAACTGGCGGCCGGACGGCTGGAGACGGCGCGGCACCGGCCGCAGGCCCGGCTGTTCACCGGCCCGCACCGGAGCCGGTTCACCGCCGCGGCGCTGCGGGACGCGACGCACTGGGACGACGTGGTGGACGAGCTCGGCCATGAATACCTCCGGCGCCAGGATCTGCGCCACACGGGTCTGACATGGATGGCGGACGCCGGGCTCCCGCTGCCGCTGCTGTGCGGCGCCGCCGGGCGGCCCCCGCAGGACACCCGGCGCTATCTGCCCCCTGACGGGCCTCGTCTCCCCGCGCAGAGCCCCGGGGAGCCACCGGCGAGTTCGGCCCCCGCCCGGCGTACGGGCGGGGGCCGAACCGTTTTCCTGCGCCCCCCTACGGAGTGACGGTGCCGGGCTGCCCGGCTGGGCCCGGCCGGGGACCGCGCGAGCGGTGGACCTCGGACGCCGGGACCCGGACCGTCCTCCCCAGGGGCGGGCCGTCACAGGTAGGTGAACGACCCGGCGTTGACGCTGCCGGCCGCGGTCTGGACGGTCACCTGCACCGTCGTCCCGCTGGTGCCCGGCGGGATGGTGCCGGTCACGGTCGTACCGCTCACATTCACCGTCACCCCCGTGGCGGGTGTGGCCCCGAAGAGCACGCTCGCCCCGAAGAGGTTGGTTCCGACGATGGTGAAGGTGCCTCCCGCGGACCCGGTGGCCGGCGTCACCGTTCCGGTGACCGTCGGAGGCAGCGGCAGGTAGGTGTAACCGCCCGGGACGGACGCGGTGCCGCTCGCGGTGGTCACCACGACCGGGACATTGCCCCCGGAGGGCGGCCCGGCGGGCGTGACACCGAACAGGACGGAGCCGCTGGGGTCCGTGCCCAGCACGGTCGCCGCGTTGCCGCCGATGGTGACGGTGGCGCCCTGAAGGTTCGAACCGATGAGGGCGAACGGCGTGCCGCCCGCGGTCGGCCCCGAGTTGGGGCTGATGGCCGCGGCCACCGGAGCGCCCGCCGTGACGTAGGTGTACGACGCCGGGTTGCTGGTACCGGCCGCGTTGGTGACGGTGACCTGTACCGAACCCGCGGCGTGCGCCGGGGCCAGGACGGTGACGGTCAGCCCCAGCGGGTCCTGCCCGACGATGGTCGCCGACGTTCCCCCGAAGAGGACGCTGGTGGCGCCGCCGAGGCCGAGACCGACCAGCTGCACCGTGTTGCCGCCCGTGGTCGGCCCGGTGGCCGGCACCACGCCGAGCAGCACCGGCCCGATCGCGAGCGGCAAGGCCGGCAGGCCCGGCTGGAGTGTGGGTGTAGTCATGAAGGTCCTCCTGCTGTGTGAGCTCGTTGCTCGGCCGCTCGTGGCAGACAGGGCACACAAGCCGGAACCCGAGCACTGGCAGCAGCCGGCCGCACAGGAGGACGACGCAGACGGGCGGACGTGGCCGGCGCACACCTGGGCGGTGCGGGGGGCCATCGCGCTCCTGGCCGCCCTTCACAGCCCCTCAGCGAAGAGGACTGGTGGGCGGGCCGGCTACCGAAACCCGAGGGGGATGGACGGCCCACCGACAGGCCCCACCAGTAACCCAGAAGAGTTGCCACCAGGCAATCGCGTTGCCCCCTGAGCACCCGATCGGCGGAGCGCGAAAATGGGGTCTTCACTACGGGGCCGGGGGGCGAGGGGCGGGGCGTTCGCCATGGGCCGTTCGCCACGGGCCGTACGCCATGGGCGGTTCGCCACGGGGGTCTTCGGGGGCTCCCCCTCCCCCCTCCCACCCCACCCCACTCCACCCCGAGCCGCGCCCGCCCGCCCGCCGTCCCCCTCAAGTAGCTCTCATGCAGCGCCAGTTGCCACTCCCCAGCCCCCCGTCACCCCACAGCCGAGGCCGCCCCCGCGACCAGCGACGGGTAGTCCTCCAACGTGATCGCCGCCGAGATGTCGTGGCCCTCTTCCAGCATGGCGGTGACGGTGGACGGGGTGTTCAGGGCGGTGTTGCGGGCGTCGATTGCCTCCTGGGTGGTGGGGGCGAAGAACTCGCCGGCGCCGCGGCCGCCTTCCTGGCAGCGGGTGACGTAGGGGCGCAGCTTCTGTTCGTAGCGGGCGAAGGCCGTGCGGTGGTCGTCTCCGGCGAGGGCCAGTTCGCCGGCGAGGACATAGGCGCCGACGATCGCCGAGCCGGTGCCCATGCCGCCGAGCGTGGCGCCGTACGCGGCGTCTCCGAGGAGGGCTGTGCGGCCCGTGGACCAGTGCGGCACATCGACGCGGCTGATGGCGTCGAAGTAGAGGTCGTCGACCTGCCACAGGGTGTCGAGCAGTTCGGGTATCCGCCAGCCGGCTCCTTCGTAGGCGCGGGCTATCACCCGCTTCTGGGACCGGATGTCCCGCCGGTCGTAGGGGAGTTCGTCCTCGGAGGCGAAGACGCAGAAGGTCTCGCCGGTGTAGCCGGGTTCCCCGGCGCGGCGGGGCAGGCGGCCGACCGTGGCCAGCCGGCCGGGTTCGCCGTAGCCGACCGGGCGGGCGCCGAGGTCTGCGGCGCCGGCGGGCAGGTCCCATGCGGCGAAGTAGTAGCCGAGGTGACTGACGCAACGCTCCTCGGGGGCGAAGGCGAGCCGGCGCACGGTGGAGTGCAGACCGTCGGCGCCGATCACGAGATCGAAGGTGCGTGGCGCGCCCCGTTCGAAGGTGGCGTGGACGCCGTCGGCGGTCTCGGTGAGGGAGGTGAGGGAGTCGCCGAAGAGGTACTCGGGGGTGGCGCCGGGGACGGGGCCGCTGCCGGGCGCGGTCAGGCTGTGCTCCCGAAGGAGGCGGGACAGGTCGGAGCGGAGTATCTCGACCTCGCCGGCGGCGAAGGCGGGCGGGAGGGTGGCGAGGTCGCGGCCCTGCCCGTCGATGAAGGTCATGGGCGCGCCGGGGCCGGTGCGGTGCCGTCTGATGGTGTCCAGGACGCCCATGCGCTCCAGGACCGCCAGATGTGCCGCGCCGCGGAAGTCGACCGCGAAGCCGCCGCCGCGCAGGGCGGGGGCCACCTCGATCACGGTCGTCCGGTAGCCGTAGCGGCCGAGCCAGTAGGCCACGGCCGGGCCGGCCACGCTGGCGCCGGAGATCAGAACTGTCCGCTGCCGTGGTGCCGTTCGCTCCCCCCGCGCCCGGTCGGACCGGTCCGTGGCCGGGTGCCCCGCTGTCGTTTCGTACGTCATCGCACGCTCCCCACGTCGATCGGTCGTACTGACGAAAGAAACTGTATCCGACGGACACTGTTTTGTGTACCCCGGACACAGTTTTAGGATGCGGGGATGGCTGGAGACGACGAGAAGCACAGCGTGTTCGGGGACCAGGCGGGCAGCGTCGAGTTGCTGTGGGGCGGGCGCGAGCGGCCCAGCCGGGGGCCCAAGCCGGCGCTGAGCCTGGAGCGGATCACGCGGACGGCCATCGCCCTCGCCGACACCGGCGGGCTCGGGGCGGTCTCCATGCAACGGGTCGCGGCCGAGCTGGACTTCACCAAAATGTCCCTGTACCGCTATGTGCCGGGGAAGAGTGAGCTGGTCGCGCTGATGATCGACCGGGCGATGGGCGAACCGCCGAGCGCGCCGTCACCGGACACCGCCGGCCGGGACGGCGAGGAGCCGTGGCGGGGGGAGCTGCGGGCCTGGGCGCACGCGCTGGCGGCGGTCTACCACCGGCATCCCTGGCTGCTGGGCGCGGCCGTCGGCCCCCGGGTCATGGGGCCGCATGAACTCGGCTGGACCGAGCGGGCGCTCGCCGCGCTCGCGGACACCGGGCTGACCGGCGCCGAACAGCTCGACGCGGTGGTCGTGGTCAGCGGTCACATCCGGGCCATCGCCCAGGTCGCGACCGCGATGGGGCTGAGCAGCGCTCGGGCCAAGGAGCCCGAGCAGGTCATGAGTGCGGCGCTGAACGAACTTCTCGCGGGCCGCGCCGACCGCTTCCCCGCGGTCGCCGCGGCCGTCGCGGCCACCGAGGCCGACCGCGCCTCCCGCGACCGGGCCGGGGAGTTCGGCCTGGAGCGGATCCTGGACGGCCTGGCGGCCTACATGAGCCGGGCGCGGGGCGGCGCCTAGGCCCGGTCCGGGGCCCTGACCGTGCCCCCGGACCGGGCTCGCCGTGCCCCCTCCCGCCGACCCGGCCCCCGGCCCCGCCCCGCCGGCCGCAGCCCTAGGACGCCCTCCGCACCACAGCCGCCGGCAGGGACCGCAGCCAGTCGGCCATCAGCCGGTTGACCTCCTCGGGGCGTTCCTGCTGGACCCAGTGGCCGCAGCCGTCGAGGATGTGGGCGGCGGAGAGGCCGGGGAGGGTGCGGGGGAAGGCCTTGATGGCGTCGGCCAGCCACTGGGTGGTGGCGTCGCGTTCGCCGCCGATGAAGAGGGCGGGCTGGGTGAGCGGGGCCCCGGCCCAGGCGGCGAGGTCCTCCCAGTCACGGTCGACGTTGCGGTAGCGGTTGAGTCCGCCGGTCAGGCCGGTGCGCTCGAACTCGGCGGCGTAGAAGTCGAGATCGGCCTCGGTGAGCCAGGAGAGGGGCCGGGGCGGTCCGGCGGGGAAGCGGTCGGACAGCTTGCCGCCCGGGGGGACGGAGAAGATGCCGGGGCCGGAGGTGGGCTCGGCGTCGCCCGAGAGTCCGGCGTAGAAGCCGGCGAGCCAAGTACGGACATCGGGTTCGATCTCCGCCTCCGCCCGGCCCGGCTCCTGGAAGTAGTTGATGTAGAACTCCTCGGCGCCGTCGAGTTGGGCGAAGGCTTCGGTGGGGCGGGTCGCGCCGCGCGGTGTGTACGGCACGCTCAGCAGTGCCACGGCGGTGAAGACGTCGGGCCGCAGCAGCGCCGAGTTGGCGGCGATGGGTGAGCCCCAGTCATGGCCCGCGATGACGGCGGTCTCCTCGCCCAGGGCGCGCACCACGGCGGCGTTGTCGGCGACATGGGCCAGCATCCGGTAGGCCGCCACGTCGCGGGGCTTCGACGAGCGTCCGTAGCCGCGTACGTCGAGGGCGACCGCCCGGTAGCCCGCCGCGGCGAGGGCGGGGAGCTGGTGGCGCCATGAGTACCACGACTCGGGGAATCCGTGGACGAGCAGGACGAGCGGTCCGGTGCCCTGCTCCACCAGGTGGATGCGGCCGCCGGGGACCTCGACGGTGCGGTGGGTGGCCGGCGGGACGGCGGCGGGCCGGTCCGGTGCCGCTCCCGGGGGCGTCGCCGGCGGGGGCGTCGTCTCGGCGGACTGCGGCATGTTTCCTCCTGGGGCGAGTACGGCCGCGCTCATGGCGGTGGGCGGTGGACGGGCGCGGGGCCGACGGGTCGTCATGCCCCGCCGTGGCCCGGCCCGCTCCGCCACGATCATGGCGCGGCAGGCCCGGCGGGCGCGAGGGTTCTTGCCGGAACGGCAAACGCCCGCCGCGGACGCCGGGTCGCACGCCCTACAACCGCACCGTCTTCCTCGGCTGCTGCTTCGCGCCCGTCAACAGGCCGTGCAGGGAGGCGAATTCGTCGACGCACTTGGCGGTGCCGTTGACCACACAGTCCAGCGGCGCGTCGGCGACCCGGACCGGGACGCCCATCTCCTGGCGCAGCCGCCGGTCCAGGCCGCGGAGCAGGGCGCCGCCGCCGGTGAGGGCGATGCCGTGCTCGACGATGTCGCCGGAGAGCTCGGGCGGGCAGTCGTCGAGGGTGCGGTGGACGGCGCGGACGATCGCGTCGACGGGCTCGGCCAGTGCCTCGCGGATCTCCTCCTCGGTGATCTCCTGGATGCGGGGCAGGCCGTTGACGTGGTCGCGGCCGCGGACGGTGTAGGAGGACGGACGGTCCGGTTCACCGTCCTCGTCGACGTCGACCGGGGTCCAGACCGCCGAGCCGATCGCGATCTTGATGTCCTCGGCGGTGCGCTCACCGATGTCCAGGGCGTGCTTCTTCTTGATGTAGGCGCTGACGGCGGCGTCCAGGGCGTCACCGGCGACCCGTACGGACTGGGCGGTGACCAGGCCGCCCATGGAGACGACGGCGACCTCGGTGGTGCCGCCGCCGATGTCCACCACCATGCAGCCGACCGGCTCGTCCACCGGGAGGCCGGCGCCGATCGCGGCGGCCATCGGCTCCTCGATGAGGTGCACCTCGCGGGCGCCGGCGCCCCGGGCGGAATCGATGACCGCGCGCCGTTCGACACCGGTGATGCCGGAGGGGACGCAGATGACGACCCGCGGCCGGGAGAAGCGGCGGCTGGGCAGGGCCTTCTTCATCAGGGCGCGGAGCATCTGCTCGGCGGCGTCGAAGTCGGCGATGACGCCTTCGCGCAGCGGGCGCATCGCGGTGATGCCGGACGGGGTGCGGCCGATGGTCCGCTTGGCCTCCAGGCCCACGGCGATCACCGCACCGGCGGCGTTGACCGCGACGACGGACGGCTCGTTCAGCACCACGCCCTTGCCGCGGGCGTACACCAGGGTGTTGGCGGTGCCGAGGTCGATGCCTATGTCATACGTACCGGACGAAGTGCTGGAGGCCATGGGGGGTTCGTGTGCTCTCTCGCGACGGGGTGGGTTCCCGGGGCATTGCGCTTCAGACAACCCCATGGGCTACCAATAGCGTTCATTGCGGGCAACTGTTAAGACTACCGGGGATGCCGATTGGTTCCCCGCCCTGCCGCCTCCTCTCCGCTCACCGGCTGCTGTTCTCCTCGGCGCCGCGGGTCTCCCCGCGGTCGGTGTCCGGCTCCCTGGACAGCGCCTCGGCCAGGTCGTCGAGGGCGTCGAGAAGCAGGTCCGCGACGCGCAGGGCGACACCACGGTTCTCGTCCTCCGCGTCCCATCTCTCCCATACGGCCCGCAGCTCGGTCCAGTTCAGTTCGCCCCGTTCCCGGACCGCCCGGGTGGCCTCCTCCAGGGAGGCCCGCAGCTCGAAGGCGAACGCGGTGGCACCCGGCGAGGACGCGGCATCCCGTTCCGGGAGGTGGACCTCCAGGATCATCGTGACCCGGCCCATGGTGGCGAGCGCGGCACCGGCCGCCTTCGCCGAGGCGGGCGAGAGACCGCGGTGGCGTACGGGTTCCTTCTCGGCGCGTGCCTCGCTCTCCTCCCAGGCGGCGCGGGCGGCCCGGGAGTCCAGCAGGGCGTCGCGGATCTGCCGGGGGCGGCGTTCGGCGGGCGTGGCATACAGGTCGTACACGGCCAGGGCGTACTCCCCGTTGGCGGCCAGCCAGGCGGCCAGGCCGTCGCGGAGCTTGGGTGTCTCCCAGGCGGGGAACAGCGCGTACGACAGCATCGCGAGCAGCCCGCCGAGGAGGGTGAGCACGACGCGTTCCTGGACGGTCTGTTCCCAGCCCGCGCCGGCGATGCCGAGCAGGAAGACGACATAGGCGGCCACACACGCCGAGGTCACCGAGAAGCCGGTGCGCATCAGCAGGTACATCAGCGCGACGCAGACCACGGCCAGCCCGGCGCTGACGTACATCCCCGGATGCGCCAGCGCCATCAGCGCCCCGGCGATGCCGACGCCGACGAGGGTGCCGCAGAAGCGGGCGACGCCGCGGGAGTAGGTCTGGGCGAAGTCGGGGCGCATCACCATGACGGAGGCGAGCGGCGCCCAGTAGCCGTGGCCGAACGGGAGCGCGGTGCCCAGCAGATAGCCGGCCGCGGCGACCGCGGCGACCCGGAGGGCGTGCCGGAAGATGTGCGAGGTCCAGCGGGCCTCGCGGTGCAGGGCGCGCAGGGCGCCCGGTACCAGCCGGGGGACGCTGGGGCGCAGCAGATGGCCGCGTTCGGCCTCGGTGGTGGGGCGGGTGGCCTCGACCGGCTCATCGGTGAGTTCGACGGCGTCGGCGAGCAGGGAGATCAGGCGGTAGGCGGAGCGGCGGGCGGCCCCGTGGAGCATCGGGCCGGTCGCGGGGACTTCGAGGGTGGCCATCGCCTCGGGCGGCAGCCGGACCGGCTTCGCGTGCCGTACGGCATGGGCGACGGCGTCCAGGACGGTGGCCGCGGCGCCCAGCAGATCGCGGACCCGGTCACGTTCGGGGCCTTCCGTCGGGGCGCCGACGACCGGGTCGGCGAGGGCGGCGAGGACCGGCCGGACGCGTTCGGCGAGGCCGCGGGGGCCGTGCAGCTGCACGGGGCGGCGGCGCGCCTGACGCGGGGTCACGGCGGAGGCGAGCCGGGCGTCCATCAGGGGCGCCGGGTCGAACGGGGCGACCGGGTCGTGCCGCAGCCGCCGGGCGTAGTCGGCCTCGGCGGCCAGGGCGTCGGCGAGCGCATCGCGCTGGACGCCCCACGGGCGGACCGGGAAGACCACGATGAGGGTCGCCTGGACGAGCCCGCCGAAGAAGATCAGCGCGGCGTGTTCGGCCGCGCCGAGGACGGACGTCGGCAGGGTGACGGTGACCAGCATGATCGCCACGGTCTGGGTGCCGGCCAGCCCGGAGACCGGGCCGATCGCCCAGGCCATGCCCGCCAGGAAGGTCCAGCCGGCCAGCAGCAGGACGAACGCGACGACATGGGCGGCGGCCAGATAGCCGAGGAAGGTGGAGACCGCCAGCGCACCGGCGACGGCGAGCGCGAGCACCGGGCGCGGCCGCATGCTGCGCTGGAAGGTGACGATGCCGGAGGAGAACGCGCCGAAGGCGGAGGAGACCGCCAGCACCGGGTCGCCCAGCCACAGGCACAGCCCGATGACGATGGCGACACCGACCGAGCCGCGGACGGCGATCAGTGGGGTGAGCTTGGTCCGCTCGATGGTCAGCCCCGAGCGGGCGGCTTCCTTGAGCGCACGCGACCAGGTCATAGCGAGAGGATACGGGGACGGAGGCGGGCGTTCCGGAATGTCCCGGGCGGGCTCCGCGTCCCCGCGCGCCGCCCGCACGCCGGGAAAATCCTGGTAAAACCACTTTCCCACTTCACGGGCAACATCCCAGGTCACCAAGGGGATGCCGGCATTCCGGACGGGCGGTGCGAGGAAGCCGACACCCCGGTAGGGAAACCGGGGGCCGGGCCGCTGCCCTCTTGCTCCCCAGCCGGGACAAGTCCCGGGTGTCCGGCAAGGAGAAAGACCCGTGCACAGAGCCCTGTTCCGCCCGGTGATCGCGCTGATCACCCTGACCGTCCTCGCCGCCACGGCCGGCTGCGGCACCGGCGCCTCCCAGACCTCCCCCGTCCGGTTCGGCGCGACCCAGGCCGATGCCGCACTCCACGCCGGCCCGCCCGGGAAGCAGTCGCTGGTGCAGTGGCCCACGCGGCCGATCAGCTTCGAGGAGGAGAGCCGGGTCGGCGGAGCGGGCGGGAACACCCCGATCGGCGTGACCACCCTGCACGGCCCGAAGTCGGGCTTCACCGGGAAGGTCTGGGTCTGGGCGCCGCCGGAGTACTACGAGAAGCGGAACGCGCACAAGGGCTTCCCGGTGATGGAGGCGCTGCCCGGCGCGTACGGCTACCCCGTCAACTACTGGATAGGCGCCGACCTCAAGCTCCAGGAGAACCTCGCCCAGTGGTCGAAGAACGGCAGCAGCCTGCCGTTCATCGTCGTCATGCCGGTGCTCAACCCCGACGCCAAGCAGTACTACGACGGCAGCGACATACCGGGCCAACCGAAGATCGGCACCTGGCTCAGCCAGGACGTGCCCGACCTCGTACGGCAGAACTTCCGCACCCTCAAGACCCGTGACGCCTGGGCGATCATGGGCTCTTCGTCGGGCGGTTTCGCGGCGCTGAAGAACGTGCTCCAGCACCCGGACACGTTCAAGGTGGCGATACCCAACGGGCCGGACATCGTGCCCGACTCACCGCTGTGGAAGGGCCATGAGCGGGAGGAGCGGGAGAACAACCCGGAGGTGCTGGCCCGCCGGCTGATGGCGCGCGGCGGACCGGACGTCTACCTCGCCTTCCAGGACGGCTCCCGGGAGCACACGGTGCTGCCGAAGGTGCGGAAGTTCCTCGCCCGGTACGGGCACGGTCCGGTGCACACCCGGCTCCAGATAGTGCCGGGCGGCACGCACAGCGCGGCGACCTACGTACAGGGCCTGGGCGAGGGCACGATGCGCTGGGTCAGCGCGCACATGCAGGGGCCGACCGCCTGACGGAGCCGGCCCCGGGGGACGGGCGCCGCGGTGCACGGCCCGCCGGCCACCCCACCGTCACACCGCCACGCCCCCGCCGTCACGCCACCTCGTCCTCGCCGTCCCACCACCCCGTCCTCGGCGTCACGACACCACGTCCTTGCGGGCGAACCCCCGGAACGCCAGCGCGCACAGCACCAGGGCGTACGCCACCGAGACCGCCGAGCCCTGGATCATCCCGGACCACTCCATCCGGGGCTGGAGGGCGTCCGCCCAGGAGTACTGCCAGTGCGCGGGCAGCACATTCCGCCAGGTGCCCAGGGCGGTGACCTGGTCGAGGACATTGCCGACGATGGTCAGCCCGACGGCACCGCCGACCGCGCCCAGCGGCGCGTCGGTCACCGTCGACAGCCAGAACGCCAGGGCCGCGGTGACCAGCTGACTGACGAAGATGTAGCCGACCACGACCGCCAGCCGCGGCACCGCCTCACCCGCCGACAGCGCGCCGCCGGTGGGCAGTTGCAGCGGCCCCCAGCCGTACGCGGCGCTGCCCACACCCAGCGCCACCAGCGGCAGCAGCAGCATCGCGGCGGCGCTGAACAACAGCCCCACGGTGAGCTTGCTCAGCAGCAGCCGGGCCCGGGGGACCGGTGCGGCCAGCAGATAGCGCAGCGAGGCCCAGCTCGCCTCCGATGCGACCGTGTCCCCGCAGAACAGGGCCACCGGCACCACCAGCAGAAAGCCCGCGGAGACGAACAGCGCGGTGGCGGCGAAGTTGCCGCCGGACGCGGTGGCGGTGTCCATCAGGGTGATCCGGCCGTTGCCCCGGCCGGCCGGGTCGCCGCCGATCGCGAACGCCGCCACCAGCACGAACGGCAGCGCCGTCAGGATGGCGGCGATCACCAGCGTGCGGCGGCGGCGCAGCTGGCGGCGGGCCTCGACGCGCAGCGGGAGGGTGCGGCGCGGGCGGTAGCCCGCCGCCCGCGCCATGGGGGTCGCGGTCATCGGTCCCCTCCGATCAGGGTGAGGAAGGCGTCCTCCAGGCGTCGGTGCGGGCCGACGCGGTCCACCGGCACCTCCAGCCGGAGGAGTTCGGCGAGCAGTTGGGGCGTGTCGGTGCCGTCCAGCCGTACCAGCAGGCCGCCCTCGGCCCGTACGGCCGAGGCGACGCCCGGCAGCGCGGCCACCTTCTCCACCACCGCGTCGTCGATGTCTTCCGCGACACCGACCAGCAGGGTGTCGCCGGAGCCGACGATCTCGGCGACCGGGCCGGCCTGCACCAGCCGGCCGCGGTCCATCACGACCAGATGGGTACAGCTCTGTTCGACCTCGGACAGCAGATGGCTGGAGACGATGACGGTGCGTCCGGCGGCGGCGTAGCGGATCATCACGTCCCGCATCTCCCGGATCTGCGGCGGGTCGAGCCCGTTCGTCGGCTCGTCGAGGATCAGCAGATCCGGCAGGCCGAGCATGGCCTGGGCCAGGGCGAGACGCTGCCGCATGCCCTGGGAGTAGGTGCGCACGGCACGCTGGAGGGCATCGCCGAGACCGGCGATCTCCAGCGCCTCGTCGAGGTGTGCGTCGGCGGCGGGCCGGCCGGTGGCCTGCCAGTACAGGTCGAGGTTGGCGCGGCCGGACAGATGCGGCAGGAATCCGGGGCCCTCCACGAACGCGCCGACCCGCGACAGCACCGGGGCGCCCGGCCGGACGGCGTGCCCGAAGATCCTGATCTCGCCCTCGTCGGGCGTGATCAGCCCCATCAGCATCCGCAGGGTGGTGGTCTTGCCGGCGCCGTTGGGCCCGAGCAGCCCCAGCACCTGGCCCTTCTCGACGCGGAAGGACAACTCCCGTACGGCATACCGGTCGGTGGACCCGGCGTACCGCTTGCTCAGCCCGCCGATCTCCAGCGGGACCTCGGCGAGCGCCTCGTCGGGCGCGGGCGCCGCGGTCCGGCGGCGGGCGGTGAGCAGCAGCAGCGCGGCCACCACCGCGGCCGCGGCCGGCAGCGCCCAGGTCCAGGCGGGCAGCGGGGCGGCGGGGCTGCGCACCTCGGGCGCGGTGGGCACGTCGAGGGCGCCGTCCTTCAAGGAGACGGTGTAGGTGGCGGGTTCGGCCGGGGTGGCATAGCCGAGGTCGGTGGCGGAGAGCACCAGCCGCAGCCGGTGGCCGGCCGCGAAGTCATGGTCGACGGCGGGCATCCGGAGCCGCACGGTCCGGCCCTCGTCGGCGTCCTTGATCCGGTACGGCGTGACGAGCTGGGACGGCAGCACCTGGCGGCGGCCGTCCGGCCCGACGTCGTAGACCTTGGCGAAGAACACGGCGTCCGGGGAGTCGGAGCGGATGTGGACGGTGGCGGTGGGGCTGCCGGTGAGATGGACGGGGGTGCGCAGCGGCGCCGATTCGAAGCGGGCGTACTGGCCGGAGAAGTCCAGCGACAGCCCGCCGGCGCCGAGCGAGGAGAGGTTGCCGAGCGCGCCGACGCCGGGCACCGCGGAGATCGCCGGCGGTCCGGCGCCGGGCGGGTTGCTGAAGGTCTGGGTGCGGCCGGCCAGCCGGATCCGGCGCGGGTCGTGGTCCAGTCCGGCGTAGCGGTCCGCGTGCGCGCCGCGCAGCCGCACCGCGCCGTTGGTGGAGTCCACTCCCCCGCTGCGGCTGATGCGGAACGCGGGCCCGGTGCCGGCGTGCTTGTCGCCCTTGAGATAGCGGTCGAACCACGCCTTCGTCCGCCCCTCCAGGCGGGCGGCCTCCCGGTCCCCGCCGTCGTGCCCGCCGGAGATCCAGTCGACGCCGACCGGCGCCCCGTTCTTGCGGAGCTTCTGGTAGAGGGCGTCGGACTGGTCGAGCGGGAACAGCGAGTCGGTCTGGCCCTGCATGATCAGGGTCGGCACCTTGATGCGGTCGCCGACGGCGGACGGGCTGCGGCCCGCCAGGAGGTCCCGGGCGGCGTCGTCCGGCCGGCCGTGGACGGCGACCCGCTGGTACATCCGGCACAGCACGGGCTCGAAGCGGCCGCAGCCCCCGGACGTGGTGGGCGCGGCCCCCGCCGCACCGGTGGCGGTGCCGGCCGAACCGGTGGTGAAGAAGATCCCGGCCCACAGCTTCTTGAACACCCCGTGCGGGAAGAGGGCGTCGGCGAGGTTCCAGTAGGTGATCTGCGGGGCGATGGCGTCGACCCGCCGGTCGTGGCCGGCCGCCAGCAGCGAGATCGCCCCGCCGTAGGAGCCGCCGGCCACCCCCACCCGGGGGTCACCGTCCTTGTCGAGCCGCACCTCGGGGCGCTCGGCCAGCCAGTCGATCAGCCGGCGGACGTCGGCGACCTCACCGTCCGGGGCGTTCAGCCCGATCTTGCCGGTGGACTTCCCGAAGCCGCGCGCCGACCAGGTCAGGACGGCGTAGCCGTCCCGGGCCAGCTGCTCGGCCTGGGGACGGAGGTTGGCCTTGGTGGCGCCGAAGCCGTGGGCGAGCAGCACCGCGGGCCGTCGTCCGCCGGAGTCGCCCGCGGTGAAGTAGGAGGTGTCGATCCGCACCTTCTTCGTGCTGCCGGGCTTCTCCGGCATCGTCATCAGCCGGTCCGTACGGTGCACGGCGGGCGCGGCGTCCGAGGAGGCGGCCGCCCAGGTGCCGCCTCCTATGAGGACGGCCAGCGCACCCGCGGCGGCGTACCAGCGCCGGCCGCGCGGTCGGATACCTCGGAGATCCATACCGTGAATCCTAGGGAGGGCCCGGACCGGGCGGCCGGTACCCCGGGCGGAACCCGGCGGCCTCCCTGGGGAGTAGGGTGCGGCCTCCCGTACCACGGACGCGGTACCGGGGCGGGGAACCGGGGCCTGGGGCCGGGACCGGTCGGTCCGGGTGGTGCGCGACGGCACGGGACGGGCGCCGCGCCTACCGCGGCAGGACGACCCGCATGATCAGACCGCCGCCCTCACGGGGCTGCGCCGTGATGCTCCCGTCATGGGCCCGCACCACCGACCGCACGATCGACAACCCCAGACCCACACCCTTGTCACTGCCCGTCCGCTCCGTCCGCAGCCGCCGGAACGGCTCGAAAAGATTCTCCACCTCATACGCCGGCACCACCGGCCCCGTATTGGCCACCACCAACACCGCACACCCCGGCTGCGGCTCGGTGACCACCTCCACCCAACCCCCCTCCGGCACGTTGTAGCGCACCGCGTTCTGCACCAAATTCAACGCAATCCGCTCCAACAACACCCCATTCCCCTGCACAAACACCCGCTCACGCGCCCCACGCAACGCCACCCCCTTGGCATGCGCCTCCTCCCGCGTCTGATCCACCGCCTGCGCCGCCACCTCCGACAAATCCACCGGCTTCTTGTCCACCACCCGGTTCTCACTACGCGCCAGCAGCAACAACCCCTCCACCAACTGCTCACTGCGCTCATTCGTCGCCAACAACGTCTTACCCAACTGCGCCAGCTCCGGCGACGCCGCCGGATCCGCCAGCTGCACCTCCAACAACGTCCGATTGATCGCCAACGGCGTCCGCAACTCATGCGACGCATTCGCCACAAACCGCCGCTGCGACTCAAACGCCCGGTCCAACCGGTCCAGCATCTGATCGAACGTGTCCGCCAGCTCCTTCAACTCATCATCCGGACCACCCAACTCGATCCGACGATGCAGATCCGAACCCGCCACCCGCTGCGCCGTCCGCGTGATCCGCCCCAACGGCGACAACACCCGCCCCGCCATCGCATAACCAAAAGCGAACGCCACCACCGTCAGGCCCACCAAAGCGGCCAGCGAATGGTTCAGGAAGCGGTGCAGCGCCCCCTCACGCTGGTCGTGGAGGCAGTCGCTGATCGCCGCGTTGATCTCGCCGATCGTGCCGAGCGACGGCAGACCGGGACAGCTGGCATTGCCCACCCGGACGTCGGTGCCGAAAATCCGGAACTCCGGGGTGCCCTTCCTGAGGGTCTGGGCCGCCAGGACGTAGATGAGCGTGAGCAGTACGACGCCGGCCACCAGGAACATGCCGCCGTACAGCAGCGTCAGCCGTATCCGGATGGTGGGGCGCAGCCACGGCGGCGGGCGGCGGCGCGGCCCGGGACCCACGGGGGGCGCCGGCGGCAGGGCCGGCGGTGCGGGCGCCTGGGAAGCAGGTGGCAAGGTACTCAGCCCCGGGACGCCGATGAAGCGGGCATCGCGAGCGGTATCGGGGCAAGAGGTAAACGCACGACTGATCCTTCCTCAGATGCCGTAAGGCACAGGACAGTTGCCAGGCATGTGCCATCCTGCACAAAGGGGGTATAAACCGGCAGTAAACAACGGTTCACCTCCCGGCCCCACAGCCCCGCCCCCACCTGCCCTTTCCGCACCGGGCACGCTGCCGGGGCCGGTGAGACGCGCCCCGGCAGCGTGCCGTACGAGGGCTAGCCGGCGGTCGGCTCCGGCGCCGTCAGCCGGTATCGCGCGAGCCGGTCATCGCTGCTCCAGCGCACCAGCCCGGCCTTCTCCAGGACCCGGCCGGACGCCGGGTTCGACAGCTCCACGTCCGCGCACACCGTGTGCACCCCGGGTGCCGTGCACGCGAACGCCACCATGGCGCGGGCGGCCTCGGTTGCGTAGCCGCGGCCCCGCCGGGACGGCACGATGCCGTAGCCGAACTCCAGCGACCCGTCGCGCGGCGGCCAGAACAGCCCGATGGCGCCGACCACCCGGCCGCCGTCCCGTTCGAGGATCTGCCGCTGGCCGTACACACCGCGGGCGTCGGGGTTCTCCGCGGTGAAACCGGCGATGATCCGGTCGCCGTCGGCGGGGAAGTCCGCGGCCCAGTGCGGCTGCGATGTCCCGTCGAGGACGGCGGCGAGCTCACCGTCGGTCCAGGGCCGCAGCAGCAGCCGAGCGGTGAGCAGTTCGGCACCGTTCAGCGAGAAGGCGGAATCCGGGGATGCCGGGGACGCCGGGGATGCTGGGGATGCCGGGGAATCAGAGGAAAGCGGGGAATCGGCGGAAAGAAAGGAAGACACGCGTCACTCCTGGTCGTTCGTCGACGACCGGACCGCGCTCAGGACATCAGGCGCTCAGGCGTCCCGCTCAGGCGGCGGCCCGGACAAGGGCATGCTGATGAGGCGTCTGGCGGGCCATATTCATCAACCTCCCTCGTCCGGCGGTGATCGCGCGCGGGCGCGCGCCGCCGCACCGTATCAACCGGCGGGCGGCCGCACCCAGTTGTTTTCCCCGGGCGGTCCCGCCGGGGCCGAACACGCGGAGCGGGCACCGCCTCCGCGCCCCGGCCCCCGGTCAGTACTGCGGCGGCCCGAACCCGCCCTGCGGGGGCTGCGGGGTGCCGGGCGGCATCGGCGGGGCACCGGCCGGCGGCATCGGCGGACCGCTGACCGGGGGCACCGGTCCGGCGGGCGGCTGCCAGGCCGGCGGGGCCTGCGGGCCGGGCGGCGGGACGAAGCCGGGGGCGGCGAACTGCGGGGCCTGGGACGGCGGGTACCAGGCGGGGGCGACCGGCTCGCCACGGCCCATCAGGAACAGCAGGGCCACCGAACCGAACAGGTCCAGCGCCAGCTGGAGGTGGTTGATGATGCTCATGCCCGGCACGGCACCGGACAGTTCGAACAGGGTGCCGTTGCCGGCCATCCCGATCACCGACAGCAGGGCGCCGGGCAGCGACACCACCGCCAGCCCGATGGCCAGCCCGCGGGCCGCGGCGCCGCGCAGCAGGCTGTTGAGCGCGGCCGGCGCGGTCAGCGCCAGGAAGAGCAGGGCGTACCAGCCGGAAGACAGGCCCAGCAGCTCCCCGAGAGCACCCTTGCCGAGGTAGAACAGGTCGAAGTTTTCGCTGCCGCCCTGCACCAGCATGTAGACCTGCCAGACCAGGTTGAGCAGCACCATCGCGCCGAGCACCAGACCGGCCGCCACACCGGCCGTCCTGGCCGGGCGCATCGGCGGGTCGCTGGGCTTCTGGCGCGGCCAGGAACGCATCCCGGCGAGCAGCACGATGCCCGCGACGAGGGTCAGCGGGAACAGCCCCAGGCTGCTGAGGAAGACGCCGTCGAAGGTATCGGTGGCCGTTTCGGCGTGCCGGAACCAACGGTCGTCGCTGGTGTGGTCGCCGACGCTGACGAGGGCCTGGAGCACGGTGCCGAAGGTGAGGGTGGTGGCGACGGCCAGCAGCCCACCGGCCACCCGCTGCCCCGCGAACGCCGTGAACGCCGCCGCCAACTGGACCAGGGCCAGCCCGAAATGGAACGGGTTCGTGACCTGGTTGACGCCGCCGGAGCTCTGGAACGTCCAGGACTCCCAGACCCCGTCGAGGCCGAACTCACTGACGTCGACCACCATCCAGGTGGCGATGAAAAGGAAGAACAGCAGGCAGAAAATCCCGCCGGTGATACGGGCGCCCTTGGCGAGCGCCATGGATTGAGGCATGTCATCCCCCGTTGTGTCCGTGCTACGCGAGGGAGCACGGTAGCAATGCACCGGGCCGGGGTCTCCCCCTGGACCTGGGGTTTTCGCGGGCCGACGACGGCCGGGGAGACCGCGGCGGCCGGACATGCCGGACCCCCGGCCGGCGGGGGTCCGGCCGGGGGTCCGTCAGGACGTCCTCAGTGGTGGCTGGGGAAGCCCAGGTTGATGCCACCGTCGGACGGGTCCGGCCAGCGGGTGGTGACGACCTTGCCGCGGGTGTAGAAGTGCACCCCGTCGTTGCCGTAGATGTGGTGGTCGCCGAAGAGCGAGTCCTTCCAGCCACCGAACGAGTGGTAGCCGACCGGCACCGGGATCGGCACGTTCACGCCGACCATGCCTGCCTCGACCTCCATCTGGAAGCGGCGGGCCGCGCCGCCGTCCCGGGTGAAGATCGCGGTGCCGTTGCCCCACGGCGAGTTGTTCATCAGCGCGATGGCCTCGTCGTAGGTCTCGACCCGGACCACGGACAGCACCGGCCCGAAGATCTCGTCGCGGTAGGCGTCCATCTCGGGCGTGACGTGGTCCAGGAGGGAGACACCCATCCAGTGCCCGTCCTCGTAGCCCTCGACGGTGTAGCCGCTGCCGTCGATGACGACATCGGCACCCTGGGCCGCGGCGCCCGTGACGTACGAGGCGACCTTGTCGCGGTGCACCTTGGTGATCAGCGGGCCCATCTCGGAGGCCGGGTCGTCGCCGGGGCCGATCCGCAGCTTGTCGGCGCGCTCCTTGATCTTGCCGATCAGCGGGTCGGCGGTCTCGCCGACGGCCACGACGACGGAGATCGCCATGCAGCGCTCACCGGCCGAGCCGTACGCGGCGTTGATCGCCGAGTCCGCGGCCAGGTCGAGGTCGGCGTCCGGCAGGACCAGCATGTGGTTCTTGGCGCCGCCCAGCGCCTGCACCCGCTTGCCGTTGGCGGTGCCGGTGGTGTGGATGTAGCGGGCGATGGGGGTGGAGCCGACGAAGGAGACCGCGGCGATGTCCGGGTGCTCCAGGATGGCGTCGACGGCCACCTTGTCGCCGTTGACGACATTGAGCACACCGTCGGGCAGCCCCGCCTCGGCGGCCAGTTCGGCGAGCTTGAAGGCGGCGCTGGGCACCTTCTCGCTCGGCTTGAGGACGAAGGTGTTACCGCAGGCGATGGCGAGCGGGAACATCCACATCGGCACCATCGCCGGGAAGTTGAACGGCGTGATGCCGGCGACCACACCGAGCGACTGGCGGATCGCCGCCACATCGACGCGGGTGGAGACCTGGGTGGACAGCTCCCCCTTGAGCTTCTCCGGGATACCGCAGGCCAGCTCCACGATCTCCAGACCGCGGGCGACCTCGCCGAGCGCGTCGGAGTGCACCTTGCCGTGCTCGGCGGTGATCAGCTGCGCGATCTCCTCGCGGTGCGCGTCGAGCAGCTCGCGGTACTTGAACAGCACCGAGGTGCGCTTGGCCAGGGAGCTGGTGCCCCAGGTCTTGAAGGCTTCCTTGGCCGCGCGGACGGCCGCGTCGACCTCGTCGGCCGAGGCGAAGGCGACCTGCTTCTCCTGGGCGCCGGTGGCCGGGTTGTAGACCGGGCCGAAGTTGCCGGAGACGCCCTCGACGGGCTTGCCGCCGATCCAGTGGCTGATGGTCTTCATGCGGGGGCCTTTCTGGGCTGACGACTTCGGGCTGGGGTCAGAGGTGGCGGCGGCGCCCGGCGGCGTGCCGGTCGTACGCCTCGCGGGCGGCCACCGCCGCCGGACGTGTCGCGGTCTCGGCAACGGGTACATCCCACCAGGCCTGTGCCTCCGGCGCGCCCGGCACAGTGTCAGCCGTTTCGGTCTCGACATAGACACATGTGGGCCGGTTCGCGCCACGCGCCTCGGCGAGCGCGGCACGCAGCTCACCGACCGTGCCCGCCCGCAGGACGTGCATACCGAGCGAGGCGGCGTTCGCCGCGAGATCGACGGGCAGCGGCGCGCCGGTGTACGTGCCGTCCGCGGCGCGGAAGCGGTAGTCGGTGCCGAAGCGTTCGCCGCCGGTCGCCTGTGAGAGCCCGCCGATCGAGGCGTAGCCGTGGTTCTGGATGAGGACGAGGTTGATGGGGACGCCCTCCTGGACCGCGGTGACGATTTCGGTGGGGTTCATCAGATACGTACCGTCGCCGACCAGCGCCCACACCGGCCGGTCGGGGGCGGCCATCCGCACGCCGATCGCGCCGGGGATCTCGTAGCCCATGCAGGAGTAGCCGTACTCCAGGTGGTACTGCCTGCGGGACCGGGCGCGCCAGAGTTTGTGCAGGTCACCGGGGAGGGATCCGGCCGCGTTGAGGATGATGTCGGTGTCGTCGACGAGGGCGTCCAGCGCCCCCAGGACCTGCGTCTGGGACGGCCGTACGGAGTCGTCCGCGGCGCCGAACGCGGCGTCCACCCGGCGCTCCCAGTCCGCCTTCGCCGCTCCGTATCCGGCCTCGTACGCCGCGTCGACGCGGTGCCCGGACAGCTCCTTGGTGAGCGCTTCGAGTCCGGCGCGGGCGTCGGCGACGAGCGAGGCGGCGCCGAGTTTGTGGGAGTCGAAGGGGGCGACGTTGAGGTTGACGAAGCGCACCCCGGGCGCGGCGAACAGGGTCGCGGAGGCGGTGGTGAAGTCGGTGTAGCGGGTGCCGACGCCGATGACCAAGTCCGCCTCGCGGGCCAGCGCGTCGGCGGTGGCGGTGCCGGTGTGGCCGATACCGCCGATGTCGGCGGGGTGGTCGTACCGCAGCGAGCCCTTGCCGGCCTGGGTGGACGCGACCGGGATGCCGGTGGCGTCGGCGAAGGCGCACAGCGCGTCCTCGGCCTCGGAGTGGTGCACCCCGCCGCCCGCGATCAGCAGCGGCCGGCGGGCACCGCGGATCGCCCGGACCGCGTCGGCGAGGGCATCGGCGTCGGGGAGGGGCCGGGTGACGCGCCAGACCCGGTCGGCGAAGAACTCCTCCGGCCAGTCATACGCCTCGGCCTGCACGTCCTGCGGCAGCGCGAGGGTCACGGCACCGGTGTCGACGGGGTCGGCGAGCACCCGCATCGCCTGGAGGGCGGCGGGGATCAGCGCCTCGGGCCGGGTGACCCGGTCGAAGTAGCGGGAGACCGGGCGCAGCGCGTCATTGACCGACACGTCGCCCGCCTGCGGGACCTCCAGCTGCTGGAGGACCGGGTCCGCGGGCCGGGTGGCGAAGGTGTCGCCGGGCAGCAGCAGGACCGGGAGGCGGTTGACGGTGGCGAGCGCGGCGCCGGTGACGAGGTTGGTGGCGCCGGGGCCGATGGAGGTGGTGACGGCGTGGGCGGAGAGCCGGTCGCACTGCCGGGCGTAGCCGACCGCGGCATGCACCATGGCCTGCTCGTTGCGGCCCTGGAGGTACGGGAGCACCGGGGCCCCGGGGGTCTCCCCCCGGCGGGACGCGGCACCGGACTCCAGCAGGGCCTGGCCGAGACCTGCGACATTGCCGTGGCCGAAGATGCCCCAGCAGGCGTTGATCAGGCGGTGCCGGCGGCCGTCCCGCTCGGTGTACTGGTGGGCGAGGAACTCGACCAGGGCCTGCGCGACCGTGAGCCGGCGCGTCGTCGGGGCGTTCATCGGGCGGCTCCTGCGGGCGCTTCGTAGAGAGGGAGACGGGGGTCGACGGGCTGCTCGGGCCAGGTGGCGCGGATCCAGCCGTGGTCGGGGTGGTCGCAGATCAGCCACTCGCGGGTGGCGCCGGGACCGGCCATCACGTTCAGGTAGTACATGGCGTGGCCGGGCGCGGCGATGGACGGGCCGTGCCAGCCGTCGGGGATCAGGACGGCGTCACCGCTGCGGACCTCGGCCAGGACATCGGTGCCGCGGCCCCGCCCCGAGGGGCTCACCCGCTGGTAGCCGACACCGTCCGTGCCGTGTGCGGACTCGATCTCGAAGTAGTAGATCTCCTCCAGCTCGGACTCCTCGCCGGGGCGGCACTCGTCGTGCTTGTGCGGCGGATACGAGGACCAGTTGCCGCCGGGGGTGAGCACCTCCACCGCGATCAGCCGGTCGCACGCGAAGGTGCCCGCCGCGCCGAAGTTGTTGACCTGGCGGGAGCAGTTGCCGGTGCCGCGCAGCTCCACGGGGACGCCGGACGCCGGGCCGTAACGGGCCGGCAGGCGGTTCTCGCAGCGGGCGCCGGTGAGCGCGAAGCGGCCGCCGGCCCCGGTGTCGATCCGGACGTGCGCGTCCCGCGGTACGTAGGCGAAGTCCGTGACCCCGCTGAACACGCTCTCCCGGCCGGTCAGTTCGAAGGTCTCGCCGTCGTCGGTCAGCACCGTGCAGCCGCCGGACAGCGGCAGCACGATCCATTCGCTGTCGCCGGTGGCGAAGGAGTGGTGGGCACCAGGCGGCAGGTCCAGGACACGCAGCGAGGAGTAGCCCCAGCCGGCCCGCTCAGGGTCGATGTCCAGGGCGTACGGGCCCGCTGCCGCGGCTCCGGCCCCCAGATGGAATTCAGTGCTCATATATCGAGTCTCCTGCGGAATACGCGGCGTTCACAGCAGGCCCACGGCGGTGTCCACGGCGGCCGCGACATCCCCGTCGGCGGGGTAGAGCAGGGAGCGGCCGACGACCAGGCCCTGCACCGTCGGCAGCCGCAGCGCCTTGCGCCACTTCTCGTAGGCGGCTTCCTGTTCCTGAACGGTGCTGCCGACGTCGCCGCCGAGCAGCACGGTCGGCAGGGTGGTGGTCTCGCAGACCCGGGCCATGGCGTCGGGGTCGTCGGTGACCGGCAGTTTGAGCCAGGTGTAGGCGGAGGTGCCGCCGAGTCCGGAGGCGATGGCCACGGAGCGGGTGACGGCTTCGGGGCTCAGATCGTTGCGGACCGCGCCGTCCGCACGGGCGGAGAGGAACGGCTCGACGAAGACGGGCAGCTGCCGCTCAGCCATCGCGTCGATGGCGCGGGCGGTGGCCTCCAGGGTGGTCAGCGAGCCGGGGTCACGGTAGTCGATGCGCAGCAGCAGTTTGCCGGCGTCGAAGCGGAGCCGGGCGAGGTCCTCGGGGCGGTGGCCGGTGAACCGGTCGTCCATCTCGAAGGAGGCACCGGCCAGCCCACCGCGGTTCATCGAGCCCATCACGACCTTGCCGTCGAGGGCGCCGATCAGCAGCAGGTCCTCCAGTATGTCGGCGGTGGCCAGCACCCCGTCCACACCGGGCCGCGACAGCGCCAGCACCAGACGTTCCAGCAGGTCGAAGCGGTTGGCCATGGCGAGCTGGCGGTCACCGACGGCCAGCGCGCCACGGGCCGGGTGATCAGCGGCGACGATCATCAGCCGGCCGCTGTCGCCGAGGAGCGGCCGACGGGCACGACGGGCGGCGGCCTCCGCGACAGCTTCGGGATGCCGGGCCCGCAGCGTCGCGAGGTCACTGATCCGAGGAGTCAAGGCTCAACTCACCTTCTTGAGTACACAGGTGGAGGGGGTGCGGCCGGCGGGCGGGGCGGGCGTGGGGGAGGTGAGCGTGGGCGCGGGGCCCGGCCGCGGGGATCACCCGGCGGATCCGGGTCACCGGACTCACCGGCCGGCCAGGAACGCGTCGACCTCGTCGGCCGTCGGCATCGCGGAGGAGCAGGCGAGGCGGGAGGCGACGATGGCGCCCGCGGCGTTGGCGTAGCGCATCATCGGTGCCAGCTCCCAGCCGGCGAGCAGCCCGTGGCACAGCGCCCCGCCGAAGGAGTCGCCGGCGCCCAGACCGTTGACGACCTCGACGGGGGTGGGCGGAACCTCGGCGGTGCGGCCGTCGCGGTGGACGGCGAGCACACCCTTGGGGCCCTGTTTGATGACGGCGAGTTCGACGCCCATGTCCAGCAGCGCCTGAGCACTGGCCTTGGGCTCGCGCAGCCCGGTGGCGACCTCGGCCTCATCGACATTGCCGACCGCCACGGTCGCGTGCCGCAGCGCCGCTTCGTAATACGGGCGGGCGGTGGCCATCGCCGCGGCCCCGGTCGCCCCGCCGTCCCCGGAGGCGCCTCCCTCACCGCCCCAGAACATCGGCCGCCAGTCGAGGTCGAAGACGGTGGTGCCCACCTTGCCGCGGGCCTCCAGCGCGGCAAGGGTGGCGCTGCGGCTGGGCTCCTCGCAGAGCCCGGTGCCGGTGATCCAGAAGATCCGGGCCGCCGCGATGGCGTCCTGGTCGAGCTCCTCGGGCCGGATGACCAGGTCAGGGGCCTTCGGCCGGCGGTAGAAGTAGAGCGGGAAGTCGTCCGGCGGAAAGATCTCGCAGAAGGTGACCGGCGTCGGATAGGCCTCGACGGCGGTCACCCAGCGGTCGTCCACCCCGAAGTCGCGCAGCGCCTGGTGGACGTAGTCGCCGAACGGGTCGCGGCCGGTGCGGCTGATGACCGCACTGCGGCGCCCGAGCCGCGCGGCGGCCACCGCGACATTGGTGGCGGACCCGCCGAGGAACTTCCCGAAGGTCTCGACCCGGGCCAGCGGCACACCGGTCTGAAGCGGGTAGATGTCGACTCCGATGCGGCCCATGGTGATCAGGTCGTACGGCTGGGTCATGTGCGCCCCTTCGGGTCGCCCGGCGCGGCGGGTTCGGCGGGTTCGGCTCCGAGGAAAGGTCTAACGGGGAGAGCCAGACCCTGTCAACAATTTGTCCTTACATACTGACGTCAGGGAGAACAATGAACGGGCCACGGAGGGGCAGCCGCCAGTGGCGGGCCCGCACAGCGGCGCCGCCCGCCAGCGGCGGGCCCCCGCGCCCCAGAGGTGCCACCGCCCGCGGCAGGCCCTCACGCCCCAGCGGTGCCACCACCAGCGACAGGCCCCCACGCCCCAGAGGCGCCGCCACCAGCCCCACACCCCACATGCACCCCGTGCCCCTCCCCCCTCACCCACCCCGCACCCTCCCCGCACCCGAGGTGACAAAGTCCTTAAGTCCTTATGTCAGGACGAAGTCTTGACACTCCCCGGGGCGACAGAGAGGCTGTGCCCCACAACCCCGCCCCAGCGCCTCCCGGTCACCGTCGACCGGCGAGAGGAGAGCCGCAGCATGTCCGTTCCCCATGCCGCCCAGCCCGTCCTGGACCGCATCCGCGTCGGTTCCGCACCCGACTCGTGGGGAGTCTGGTTCCCCGACGACGACCAGCAGGTCCCCTGGCAGCGCTTCCTGGACGAGGTCACCGAGGCGGGCTACGAGTGGATCGAACTCGGCCCGTACGGCTACCTGCCCACCGACCCCGCCGTCCTGCGCGACGAGATCGCCCGCCGCAGCCTGCGGGTCTCGGCCGGCACGATCTTCACCTCGCTGCACCACGGCCCGTCCGTATGGGACAAGACCTGGGCACACGTCTCCGAGGTCGCCACCCTCACCCAGGCGATGGGCGCGCGGCACCTCGTCGTCATCCCCTCCTTCTGGCGCGACGACAAGACCGCCGAGGAGATCGAACCGCGCGAGCTGACCACGGAGCAGTGGAAGCAGCTGACCACCGGCATGGAGCGGCTGGGCAAGCAGGTACGCGACGAGTTCGGGCTGGACATCGTCGTGCACCCGCACGCCGACACCCATATCGACACCGAGGAACATGTCGAACGGTTCCTGCACGCGACCGACTCCGGCCTGGTCAACCTCTGCCTGGACACCGGCCATTACGCCTACTGCGGCGGCGACAGCGTCAAGCTGATCCGCACCTACGGCGAGCGGATCGGCTACCTCCACCTCAAGCAGGTCGACCCCGACATCCTCAGCGATGTCGTCGCCAAGGGCACCCCGTTCGGCCCCGCGGTCAAGCAGGGCGTGATGTGCGAACCGCCGCTCGGCGTACCGGCGCTGCCGCCCGTCCTGGAGGCCGCCCAGGAGCTGAACGTCGACCTCTTCGCCATCGTCGAACAGGACATGTACCCCTGCCCGCCCGACCAGCCCTTCCCCATCGCCGAACGCACCCGCCGCTTCCTGCGCTCGTGCGGCGCGTGAGCCACCGACACCTCATCCGCCCGCCTCGCGACGCCTCCTCCTCTTACCCCGGCAACGATTACAGAGAGTAATCAGTTCCGTTCTCAGGGTATCTCTCGCACTCCGAAGCACGTAAGGACTTGTGGACGACATGACTTCGCACGACACGCTGGGTGTGGCGGTCATCGGTACCGGCCGGATGGGCGCCGACCACGTACGCCGGATCAACGAGGTGATCAGCGGCGCCCGGGTGGCGGCAGTGGTCGATATCGACGCGGCGCGGGTCAAGCACCTCGCCGACGGCATCGAAGGCTGCACCGCCTACACCGACCCGGCCGCCGCCATGGACGACACCGGGGTGGACGCCGTACTGATCGCCTCGCCGGGGCCCGCGCACGAGGCGGCGCTGCTGGACGCCTTCGCGCGGGATCTGCCCGTGCTGTGCGAGAAGCCGCTGACGCCGGACGCCGCCTCCGCGCTGCGGGTGCTGGAGGCCGAGCAGGCGCTGGGGCACCGCCGGGTCCAGGTCGGTTTCATGCGCCGCTACGACGCCGACTACCGCACCCTCAAGTCCCTTCTGAACCAGGGCACTTACGGCCGTCCGCTGATGCTGCACAACAAGCACCGCAACCCCAACTCCCCGCCCGGCTTCACCAACGCCATGATGGTCAACGACTCGCTGGTGCATGAGATCGATGTGACCCGCTGGCTGCTGGAGGAGGAGATCACCGCGGTGCGGGTGCTGCGCCCGGCCCCCACCGGCAACGCCCCGGAGGGCCTCAGCGACCCCCAGCTGGTCCTCTTCGAGACCGCGGGCGGCCAGGTCGTGGACACCGAGCTCTTCGTCAACTGCGGCTTCGGCTACCAGGTCAGCTGTGAGGCGGTCTGCGAGGGCGGCACGGCCAGGATCGGTGACGACCACGGGGTGTTCAGCAACACCGCGGGCCACTGGGGCGGTGCGATCACCCCCGGTTTCGTGGAGCGCTTCGAGGAGGCCTACGACCGGCAGGTGCAGCGCTGGGTGAACGCCACTCGGCGCGGCGAGGTCGAGGGCCCCAGCTGCTGGGACGGCTATGCCGCGGCCGCGGTGTGCGAAGCGGGCGTACGCGCCCAGACGACGGGCGAGCGGGTCACGGTCGAACTCATCGAGCGGCCCGCGCTGTACCGGTGAGGCGGTCGGCCCCGCGCCACGCCGCCCGTCCCCGTCCCGCGTCCCCGGCCCGCGGCCCCACCGCGCCATCCCCGCTCCACCGAAAGGTCCCACCCATGCACGCCACCCCACCCCTCCCCCTCCTCCCACGCCCCTTCCCCGCTCCTGACGCCGCCGCCGGTGCGGCAGCGCCTGGGGTGGCCGCCCGCCCGGCGGGCCGGGGCTGATGATGGCGGCTCCGACCGGCCAGTTGGCGTCCGCCGGCCCGTGTGAGGGGGTGCGGGCCCGCCGCGCCAGGCGTTTCATCGTGGGCATCGCCGCCGTCGCCGCCCTCGGTGGCGCCCTGTTCGGCTACGACACCGGGGTGATATCCGGCGCGCTCCCGTTCATGGAGGGCCACTTCGGCCTCACGTCCCTGGGCGAGGGCGTCATCACCAGCGCGCTGTTGATCGGCGCGGCCTTCGGCTCGCTGATCGGTGGGCGGATGTCCGATGCGCTGGGGCGGCGCAACTCGCTGCTGTGGGCGGGCGCCGTGTTCATCGGCGGGGCGCTGGCCGTGGCGCTCGCCCCCGATGTGCCGTTCATGACCGTGGCGCGCTTCGTTCTCGGCCTCGCCGTCGGCAGCGCGTCGGTCATCACCCCGCTCTATCTCTCCGAGATCGCGCCTCCGCACATCCGGGGCCGGCTGGTCTCGTTCAACTCGCTGATGATCGTCAGCGGCCAGTTGCTCGCCTATCTCATCAATGCCTTCCTGGCGCAGTGGGGGGCCTGGCGCTGGATGCTGGGCCTGGCGGCGCTGCCCGCCGTGGCGCTGTTCGTCGGGCTGTTCTTCCTGCCCGACACCCCGCGCTGGTACATCAGCAAGGGGCGGCAGGGCGAGGCGGCCCGGGTGCTGCGCCGTACGCTGCCCGCCGAGGACGTGCCCGCCGAGCTGGCCCGGATCGATCACGCCCGCAGTCTGGAGGCCGACGCCCGGCGCGGCGGCCGGCAGCAGCTGCGCACCCCATGGGTACGGCGGCTGTTGCTGGTCGGTATCGGGCTGGCGGCCGTGCAGCAGATCACCGGCGTCAACGCCGTGGTGTATTTCGCGCCGAAGATCCTGGCGTCGACGGGCCTGGGCACCGGTGCCTCGATCACCGCGACCATCGCGATCGGTGTGATCTCGGTGCTCGCCACCGCGCTCGGGATGTCCCTGATCGACCGGGTCGGCCGGCGGCCCCTGCTGCTCACCGGCCTGGCCGGGATGACCGTCTCGCTCGCCCTGCTCGGCGCCGCCTTCCGCCTCCCGCACTCCCCCGCCGTCAGCATCCTGGTCCTGGGCCTGATGGTCCTCTACATGGCGTTCATGCAGGGCACGCTCAACACCGGGGTCTGGCTGCTGCTGGCCGAGATGTTCCCGCTCAGGGTGCGTGGACTGGCCATGGGGGCCGCGGTGTTCATGATGTGGCTGGTCAACTTCGCGGTGGCGCTGGCCTTTCCGCTGCTGCTCGACGCGGTCGGCGCCGGCACCACCTTCTGGTTCTTCGGTGTGATGTGTGTGCTGTCCCTGCTGTTCTGCAAGCGGTACGCACCGGAGACGAAGGGGCTGGCGCTGGAGGATCTGGAGGACGAGCTGCGGAAGGCGGCGGGCGCCGCATCGGCCGCGAGCTGAATCAGCGGGAACCACGGACCGCGTTCCCGGCGTCACAGTGGGTGGAATCACATCCAACGGGGGAAACGGTGGAATTCGTGAAGACCAACGCACTCAGCCGAACCGTCAAGCGCACGGCCGTCCTCACCGCGACCGCGGGCCTGCTGACCGCGGGGCTGCTCACCGGCCCGGCGTCCGCGGACGCTCCGGCCGGCGGACAGGCCGACACCCTGGCCGCCTGCGCCTATTACAACGGCAACGCCCTCACCGTCTACGGTCAGCGCGGCGACCGCGTCTCGCAGGCGCAGTGCCTGCTGGCGAACCGCCGCTATCTCCCCTGGGGAGACGTGACCGGGTACTTCGGCCCCAAGACCCGGGCCGCGGTGAAGAAGTTCCAGTCCCGGCACCATCTGACCGCTGACGGCAAGGTCGGCAAGAAGACCTGGTACGCGCTGTACCACGCCTGATCCGCTTCCGACCGTCGACAACACCCTTGTGGCGGGCCGGTTCCCCAGCCGGGGTACTGGCCCGCCACACGGCTGTCTGCCCACGGCGCCGCGCCGCACCCACGGCCCGCCCGTCCTCGTCACCCCGCCCCGTCCCTCGTCATCCCTCCCCCGCCCCGTACCGGAGCGTCTCGCCCCGGCCCCTGATCGTCCCGCCCCCGTCACAGCCGTCCGCCCCGCGTCACCGCTGTCACCGTTACGCGCGCCTTACGTCACAGCCGTTCAACAGCCCCTCCCCGATGGTTACTCGGTGTCGTTGTCCAGGCACAGGGTGAGTGATCACCAGGCCGTACCCAGCCCCCTGCCGGCTCTCCGGGCCGACCCTGCGTACGGCACTCAGGAGGTGGCAGAGATGACCGACCGCAAGCTCTGGTCGTACAAGGAGATCGCCGCGCACATCCAGGTGCAGCCGGACACCGTTCGCTCCTACCGCAAGCACGGGTTGCTGCCCGAACCGGATCTGGTGGAGGGCGGGAAACCGTACTGGTTCGCCGACACGGTCAGAAGGTGGGTGGCGCAGCGGCCGGGCCAACGCGGCCGGCGCTGAGCCACCGGACCGGCCCCGGCTCCGGCGCCCCGGGCGGCAGCGCGGCCGGACGCACCCGGCCGCTAGGGGCAGTCGGGCCGGGGTGCCGCCGTCGAGCCTCTGATCTCCAGTTCCGGGGCGACGAGTTGCTGACCGGCCGGGGTATCGGGGCGTTCCATTCGGTCCAGGAGGCAGCGCGCCGCGCGGCGGCCGACCTCGTGGCTGGCGTTGTTCACCGAGTTCAGCCAGAGGTGGCGGATGCGGGCGAGATAGGTGTTGTCGTAGCCGACGAGGGAGAGGTCGGCGGGTATGCGCAGGCCCAGTTCCTGGGCCGCGGACAGCGCTCCGACACCGGAGATGTCGTTGAACGCGAAGACAGCGGTGGGGCGTTGGGCGGCCGGCGGCCGGGCACCGGTGCGTGCGGGGGCGGACGGTGGGGTGAGGAGCCGGACGGCGGCGCGGTAGCCACCCTCCTCGGTCCCGTCGCCGCTGGTCACGACGGCGCTCTCGGCCAGGCCGTGGGCGTGCATCGCCGCCTCGAAGCCGCGCCGTCTCAGCTCGCCGACCAGGCCCTGTCCGGCGATGTGGGCGATCCGGCGGTGGCCGAGGCCGATGAGGTGCTCGGTGGCGAGCCGGGCGCCGCGCTCGTCGTCGTTGGCGACGAGGTCGGCGTGCGGCAGCCGGGGTTCGTGGTTGCCCGCGATGACGGTGGGCAGCCGCGCGGCGACCTCGGCGAGGCCGTCGGTGTCCGGGAGGGTGCCGACGACGACGAGGCCGTCGACCCGCAGCTCCTGAAAGGTGCGGGCGAAGTCCTGGCCGGCCCGTCGGTCCAGCCGCCCGTCGGCCATCAGCATCCGCAGCCCGTGCGCCTGAAGCAGCGAGTTCAGTCCGTCGAGCACCTCAACGAACCAGGGGTTGCGCATATCGTTCAGCAGCACGCCGACGGTGTGCGTACGGCGGGCCACCAGGCTGCGGGCGGCGGCGTTCGGCCGGTAGCCGAGCTCCTCGATGGCGTGCAGAACGGCCTGCCGCTTGGTGTCGCTGACCCGTGGTGAGCCCTGGAGCACCAGCGAGACCAGCGATTTCGAGACGCCCGCCCGCTCGGCGACTCCGCGGATGGTGGGCGGGCGGCCCGCGGCCGCTCCCGTCCGCGCGTCGGCTTGCTCGTCGGGGCGTCCGTTGGACCGTTCCATGCCCGAAATCCTTCCATCGGCGCAGGTCGGCGTCAATGTGCAACCTCGCTGCCCTGCAAGGTGGTTGACATGCGGACATCAGGACATGCAGGGTGCGGGTATCGCGGGCCGTTGGACCGTTCCAACACACAACACAAACAGCGCCACCGGGCCCGGTCCGCAATCCCGCCACCCCGCGACTCCGCCCCTCCCTCCCCGTCGGCGGCTCCCCTCCCCCTCCGGAAAGGACCCCAGGCATGAAGATCGGTCTGATCGGCACCGGGCGCATCGGCGCGTTCCACGCCACCACCCTCCGGAGCGTCCCGGGCGTCACCGACGTCGTGGTCGCGGACCTGGATGCCGCACGGGCCGCCGCGCTGGCGGATACCCTTGGCGTGCGCGCCGCCGCGGGGATCGAGGAGATGTATGCGGACGGCCTGGACGGTGTGGTGATCACCGCCGCGACCAGCGCGCACGCCCCGCTGATCCACCAGGCCCTGGACGCGGGGGTGCCGGTGTTCTGTGAGAAGCCGGTCGCCCTGGATGTGCCCGGCACGGTGGGGGTGGTGGAGCGGGCGCAGGCCGGCACGGTGCCCGTACAGATCGGTTTCCAGCGGCGTTTCGACGCGGGCTATCGCGCCGCTCGCGAGGCGCTGCGCTCCGGCGAGCTGGGCTGGCTGCACACCCTGCGCGCCTGCACCGGCGACCGGACGCCGCCACCCGCCGGCTACATCCCCACCTCCGGCGGGCTGTTCCGGGATTGCAGCATCCATGACTTCGACATCCTGCGCTGGCTCACCGGCCGCGAGGTGGTCTCGGTCTATGCGCAGGGGGCCAACCGCGGGGCGTCCTTCTTCGCGGACGGCGACGATGTCGACACCTGTGCGGCGCTGCTGCGGTTCGACGACGACACCCTGGCCACCGTTACGGCGACCCGCTACAACGGCGCGGGCCATGACGTCCGGCTGGAGGTGTGCGGCTCCGAGGGTGCGCGCTTCGTCGGGCTCGACGACCGGGCGCCGCTGCCGTCCGCCGAGGCGGCGCTGTCGTGGCGGCGGGCGGCCGATCCGTACGCCACGTTCATGGAGCGCTTCCACGACGCCTACGTCACCGAGCTGGGCGTCTTCGCCGAGGTCGCGGCGGGCCGGACGCCGAGCCCGTGTACGCCGGCGGAGGCGCTGGAGGCGCTCTATGTCGCCGAGGCGTGCGAGCGCTCACGGCGTACCGGTGAGCCGGTGGCCGTCGCGGACGTCCGGGCCCCGGCCGTCGGCGCCGGTCCGGGGGTGTGAGGGCGCCCGGGGGCGGCCCTGTCGGTGGCGCTCCGTTTGGCCGTGGCGTTCTCCGGCCTCGGTCTCCTCGGGCTCTTCCGTAGGCGCGCAGGGGCGCCGCGCCCGGCGCCCCTCGCCCCGTCATGTGGCGGCCACGGAGGAGGCGCGGCCGCCGGGCTCCTCGCCACCGTTGTGGGGGCCGCCGCCCTCGCCTTCGCCGCCTCCCTCCGTGGGGTCGCGCAGGGCGCGGCGGCGGGCGGCCCACTGGATGGCGGCGCCGACCGCGGCGACCGCGCAGGAGACGCCGAAGCCGATGGCGGCGGCGTACAGCGGGCGGCCGGTGGTGGCGGTGCCGAGGTAGCCGAGGCCGACGGAGTAAGTGGCCCAGGTGGCTTCGGCGATGCCGGCGCCGAGGGCGTATTTGCGGAGCGGGTAGCGCAGCACGCCGGAGGCCAGTGCGCCGGCGATCCGCCCACTGGGCAGGAACCGTACGGCGATCACGAACGGCAGACCGTAGTGCTGGATCCGGCCGGAGGTCCAGTCCAGTAGTGCCCGGCGGCGGGGTTTGCGCCGCATCCAGGCCCGTACGGGTCCGCCGAACCGCCGTGCGGCCAGGTACATCAGCAGGTCTCCGAGCAGGGCGCTGCCGGCGACGATCAGCAGGATCAGCGGGAGGAACAGTTCGCCGTGGGAGGCGAGCACTCCGGCGGAGACCAGCAGGGCGGAGTTGGGGACCAGCGGCGGCAGTGTGGTGAGCACCAGCAGGCCGTAGAGGGCGAGTACGTCCATCCGGCCGCCTCCTCGGATCCGCCCCGAGCCCGTATCCCAAGGCTGACGCGTGGTGGGGCGCACGGCAACGCGGGTCCCCGCGCGGTTCAGGCGTGGGGAGCGCCGACGGCTTGGATTGATACCCCCTAGGGGTATACCCTGCTTAAGGTCGGGGGAAAGGCAGTTGCCGGGGCCTCGCATGGCACGCTTCGGCACTCCGACACTTGCACCACACGGAACGCATCAGCACCACAAGGAGAGTCCCCATGGCCGAGAACAGCTCCTGCTGCACCCCGGAAGGCTCCTGCCACTCCGGCGGCACCGATGTCGAGGTCGGGGCGGTGACCACGACCTACCGGGTCACCGGCATGACCTGCGGCCACTGCGAGAGTGCGGTGTCGGCCGAGATCGGCGAGATCGCCGGGGTCAGCTCGGTGCAGGCGGTCGCGGCCACCGGCCTGGTGACCGTCACGTCGAAGGCCCCGCTGGACGAGGCGGCCGTCCGCGCGGCCGTCGACGAGGCCGGCTACGAGCTCGTGGGGCAGGCGGCCTGATCCCATGTCCGGTTCCACCGCACAGGCGCGGGTCGAGCTCGCCATCGGCGGGATGACCTGCGCCTCGTGCGCCGCGCGTGTCGAGAAGAAGCTCAACCGCATGGACGGCGTGGCAGCCACGGTCAACTACGCGACCGAGAAGGCGCAGGTCTCATACGGGGGCGGGGTTTCGGTCGGGGATCTGATCGCCACCGTCGAGCGGACCGGCTACACGGCGCGGCCCCCGGCGCCGCCGCCGGAGCCCGCCGGGCCGGCCGGTGCGGCGCAGGCCGGCGGCGCGGACCTCTACACGGATCCGCGGGCGGATCTGCGCCCCCTGCGGCACCGGCTGACGGTCTCCGCCGTATTGGCCGTGCCCGTGATCGTGCCGGCAATGGTGCCCGCGCTTCAGTTCCCCTTCTGGCAGTGGCTTTCGCTGGTCCTCGCCGCGCCGGTGGTCGTCTGGGGCGGACTGCCGTTCCACCGGGCCGCCTGGACGAATCTGCGGCACGGCGCCGCCACCATGGACACCCTGGTCTCCCTCGGCACGCTGGCCGCCTTCGGCTGGTCGGTGTGGGCGCTGTTCCTCGGCGACGCGGGGATGCCGGGTATGCGGCACGGCTTCGATCTCACCGTGTCCCGTACGGACGCCGGCACCCAGATCTATCTGGAGGCGGCGGCCGGTGTGACCGCGTTTCTGCTGCTCGGCCGGTATCTGGAGGCCCGCTCGAAGCGGCGGGCGGGCGCGGCACTGCGGGCGCTGCTGGAGTGGGGGGCCAAGGACGTGGCCGTCCTCCGGGACGGGCGCGAGGTGCGGATTCCGGTGGCGGAGCTGGCGGTCGGTGACCGTTTCGTGGTCCGGCCCGGGGAGAAGATCGCCACGGACGGGCGGGTGGTGGCGGGCGCGTCCGCCGTGGATACGTCGATGCTGACCGGGGAGTCCGTCCCGGTGGAGGTCGCGCCCGGGGACGGTGTCACGGGCGGGACGGTGAACGCGTCGGGGCGGCTGGAGGTCGAGGCCACCGTGGTCGGCGCGGACACCCGGCTCGCCCGTATGGCGCGGCTGGTGGAGGAGGCCCAGAACGGGAAGGCCGCGGTGCAGCGGCTGGCCGACCGGGTCTCCGCGGTCTTCGTTCCGGTGGTGCTGCTGCTCGCGGCCGGCACCCTGGCCGGCCGGCTGCTGGCGACCGGGGAGGCGGCCGCGTCGTTCACCGCCGCGGTGGCGGTCCTGATCATCGCGTGTCCGTGCGCGCTGGGGCTGGCCACGCCGACCGCGCTGATGGTCGGCACCGGACGCGGCGCCCAGCTCGGCATCCTCATCAAGGGCCCGGAGGTCCTGGAGTCGACCCGCCGGGTGGACACCGTGCTGCTGGACAAGACCGGCACGGTCACCAGCGGCCGGATGCGGCTCCAGGAGGTCGTGGCGGCCCCGGGTGTCGCGGAGGACGAGCTGCTGCGGCTGGCGGGGGCGCTGGAGGACGCCTCGGAGCATCCGGTGGCCCGCGCCCTCGCCGAGGGTGCGGCCCGTCGGGTGGGCGCGCTGCCGGCGGTGGCGGATTTCGAGAACGTGCCGGGGCTGGGGGTACGCGGGACGGTCGGCGGCCACCGGGTGCTGGTGGGGCGGGAGCGGCTGGCCGAGGAGGCCGGGGTCGTGCTGCCGCCGGAGCTCCGGGAGGCGCTGGCCGGCGCCGCGGCCGCGGGCCGTACGGCCGTGGTGGTGGCCTGGGACGGCCGGGCGCGCGGGGTGCTGGCGGTCGCCGATGCGGTGAAGCCGGGCAGCGCGGCGGCGGTGCGGGAGCTGCGCCGGCTGGGGATGACCCCGGTGCTGCTGACCGGTGATCACGAGGCGGTCGCGGCGGCGGTGGCCGCCGAGGTCGGGATCGACGAGGTGATCGCCGGGGTGCTGCCCGAGGGCAAGGTGGCGGTGGTGGAGCGGCTGCGGGCGCGGGGCCGTACGGTCGCGATGGTCGGCGACGGGGTCAATGACGCGGCCGCGCTGGCCACCGCGGACCTGGGGCTGGCGATGGGGACCGGCACGGATGCCGCGATCGAGGCCGGTGATCTCACCCTCGTACGGGGCGATCTGCGGGTGGCGGCGGACGCCATCCGGCTGGCGCGAGCCACCCTCGGCACGATCAAGGGGAATCTGTGCTGGGCGTTCGGCTACAACGTCGCGGCGCTGCCGCTGGCCGCGGCCGGACTACTGAACCCGATGATCGCGGGGGCGGCGATGGCCTTCTCGTCGGTCTTCGTGGTCGCGAACAGTCTGCGGCTACGAAATTTCACATAGCCCTTACAACTGACACAACACCCATACCGCAAGGCCCCGATCTCCATATCGGGGCCCTTGACCGTATTCGCCCCCATATGGCAAGAGACCCAGATCACATAGATTGGAACGTAACCATTGAGGGGGGTCGTGAGTCTAACCGGGCAGTGCAGGCACCCCGGCGGGGCTTGCACAGCAACAGCCGTGCTGATCTTGGGGGATCGTGCCCGGCTACGCGTGGCCGGGGCGACGTGCCCGGGGAGCTTTGAGCGGCCCTCCCGAACGTGCGCGTCCCGGCAGATCGCGGTGCAACCCGGAACGCCCGGACGGATCCCGTGGGGGGAATCCAACCGGGACACGGGAAGCGCCCCGCACTCTGGACCCGTGGGGGGATCCGGAGGCGGGGCGCTTCTTTATGTCTGCGGGCTGCCTCGAAAGGCGGCCGTCAGCGCTCCTCGACCGGCACGAAGTCGCGCTCGACGACACCGGTGTAGATCTGCCGCGGACGGCCGATACGGGAGCCGGGCTCCTTGATCATCTCGTGCCACTGGGCGATCCAGCCGGGCAGCCGGCCGAGCGCGAAGAGCACGGTGAACATCTCGGTCGGGAAGCCCATGGCCCGGTAGATCAGGCCGGTGTAGAAGTCCACGTTCGGGTAGAGCTTGCGCTCGACGAAGTAGTCGTCGGAGAGCGCGTGCTCCTCCAACTTCAGGGCGATGTCCAGCAGCTCGTCGGACTTGCCGAGCGCGGAGAGGACATCGTGCGCCGCCGCCTTGATGATCTTCGCCCGGGGGTCGAAGTTCTTGTAGACGCGGTGCCCGAAGCCCATGAGCTTCACGCCGTCTTCCTTGTTCTTCACCTTGCGGATGAAGGAGTCGACGTCGCCGCCGTCGCGCTGGATGCCTTCCAGCATCTCCAGCACGGACTGGTTGGCGCCGCCGTGCAGGGGACCCCACAGGGCGTTGATACCGGCCGAGATCGAGGCGAAGAGGTTCGCCTGCGAGGAGCCCACCAGGCGGACCGTGGAGGTGGAGCAGTTCTGCTCGTGGTCCGCGTGCAGGATCAGCAGCTTGTCGAGGGCGCTGACCACGACCGGGTCGAGCTCGTAGTCGGCGGCGGGCACCGAGAAGGTCATACGGAGGAAGTTCTCGACGTACCCGAGGTCGTTGCTCGGGTAGACGACCGGGTGGCCGACCGACTTCTTGAACGCGTAGGCCGCGATCGTCGGGAGCTTGGCCAGCAGCCGGATCGTGGAGATGTGGCGCTGCTGCTCGTCGAACGGGTTGTGGCTGTCCTGGTAGAAGGTCGACAGCGCGCTGACGACCGACGACAGCATCGCCATCGGGTGGGCGTCCCGAGGGAAGCCGTCGTAGAAGCGCTTGACGTCCTCGTGCAGCAGGGTGTGGTAGGTGATGTCCTGCTTGAAGTTCGCCAGCTCATCGACGGTGGGCAGCTCGCCGTTGATGAGGAGGTACGCGGTCTCGACGAACGTGCTGCGCTCTGCAAGCTGCTCGATCGGGTACCCGCGGTAACGGAGAATGCCGTTCTCACCGTCGAGATAGGTGATCGCGGATTTATACGCCGCGGTGTTGCCGTAACCGGAATCCAGGGTCACCAGACCGGTCTGGGCGCGCAGCTTCGAGATATCGAAGCCCTTGTCGCCAACAGTGCTGTCGACGACCGGGTAGCTGTATTCGCCGTCCCCGTAACGCAGTACTACAGAGTTGTCGCTCACGTCATCCCTCACCGACGTTGTGCCTCTTCTTCGAGGTGCCCTGACTGCCTATACCTTCCCCCATTTGGGCCTTGGATGTGCACTCGGGGTCGGCCATAGGGCCTGTCTGCGGCACTCAGTGCCGCCTGAGCGCCCCATCCTGCCCCTCTTCGCCCCGAATGGGAAAGAGGGGTGACATCACATCGCACCGGCGAGCCGGTGATCGAGCGCCGTACACCGCCGACCGGCGGATACCGTGCGGACGGCCTGTCCCAGGGCTTTCCGGGAGCCGACCAGCACCACCAAACGCTTTGCCCGGGTCACGGCGGTATACAGCAGATTGCGCTGAAGCATCATCCAGGCACTGGTGGTGACCGGAATCACCACCGCTGGATACTCACTACCCTGCGAACGATGGATCGTCACGGCATAGGCGTGGGCGAGTTCGTCGAGTTCATCGAAGTCGTAGGGAACCTCCTCGTCCTCGTCGGTGCGCACGGTCAGCCGCTGCTCGTCGGGGTCCAGGGCGGTGACCACGCCGACCGTGCCGTTGAAGACGCCATTGCGGCCCTTTTCATAATTGTTCCTGATCTGGGTCACCTTGTCGCCGACACGGAAGACCCGGCCGCCGAAGCGGCGCTCGGGCAGGTCGGGGCGGGCGGGGGTGACGGCCTGCTGGAGCAGGCCGTTCAGGGCGCCGGCGCCGGCCGGGCCGCGGTGCATCGGGGTGAGCACCTGGACGTCCCGGCGCGGGTCGAGGCCGAACTTCGCCGGGATGCGGCGGGCCGCGACATCCACCGTCAGCCGCCCGGCCTCTTCGGCGTCCTCCTCAGCGAACAGGAAGAAGTCCGTCATTCCGGACGTCAGGGGCGGGGTGCCGGAGTTGATGCGGTGGGCGTTGGTGACCACGCCGGACTGCTGGGCCTGACGGAAGATCCGGGTCAGCCGGACCGCGGGCACGGGGCCGGACCCGTCAAGCAGATCGCGCAGCACCTCGCCCGCGCCCACCGACGGCAGCTGGTCGACATCCCCGACCAGCAGCAGATGGGCGCCCGGCGGCACCGCCTTGACCAGCTTGTTGGCGAGCAGCAGATCCAGCATCGAGGCCTCGTCGACGACCACCAGATCGGCGTCCAGCGGCCGGTCCGCGTCATAGGCGGCGTCCCCGCCCGGCTTGAGCTCCAGGAGGCGGTGGACCGTCGAGGCCTCCGCCCCGGTCAGCTCCGAGAGCCGCTTGGCCGCCCGGCCCGTGGGCGCCGCCAGCACCACCGTGGCCTTCTTGGCGCGGGCCAGCTCCACGACGGAGCGGACCGTGAAGGACTTGCCGCAGCCGGGACCGCCGGTGAGCACCGCGACCTTCTGGGTCAGCGCCAGCCGCACCGCCTGCTGCTGCTCGGGGGCCAGCTCGGCGCCCGTACGCCGCGCCAGCCACGCCAGCGCCTTGTCCCAGTCGACGTCCCGGAAGGCCGGCATCCGGTCCTCGTCCGTGCGCAGCAGCCGGGTCAGCCGGCCGGCCAGGGAGATCTCGGCGCGGTGGAACGGCACCAGATAGACGGCGGTGACCGGCGGCGCACCGTCCGCACCGCCCGGTACCTGCTCGCGGACCACGCCCTCCGGGTCGGCGGCCAGCTCGCCCAGGCAGTCGATGACCAGGCCGGTGTCCACCTGGAGCAACTTCACCGCGTCGGCGATCAGTTGCTCCTCGGGGAGGAAGCAGTGGCCCTGGTCGGTGGACTGTGACAGGGCGTACTGGAGGCCGGCCTTGACCCGGTCCGGGCTGTCGTGCGGGATGCCCACGGACTGCGCGATGCGGTCGGCGGTCAGGAAGCCGATGCCCCAGACGTCGGCGGCCAGGCGGTAGGGCTCGTTGCGGGTGACGGAGATGGCGGCGTCGCCGTACTTCTTGTAGATCCGCACCGCGATGGAGGTGGACACCCCGACGCCCTGGAGGAAGACCATGACCTCCTTGATGGCCTTCTGCTCCTCCCAGGCCGCGCCGATCAGCTTCGTCCGCTTGGGGCCCAGGCCCGGTACCTCGACGAGGCGGCCGGGCTCGCGCTCGATGATGTCGAGGGTGTCCGTGCCGAAGTGCTCGACGATACGGTCCGCGATCCGCGGGCCGATGCCCTTGATGAGGCCGGAGCCCAGATAGCGGCGGATGCCCTGGATCGTGGCGGGCAGGACGGTGGTGTAGTTCTCGACCGTGAACTGCTTGCCGTATTGCGGGTGGGAGCCCCAGCGGCCCTCCATCCGCAGCGACTCGCCCGGCTGCGCGCCGAGCAGGGCGCCGACGACGGTCAGGAGATCGCCCGAGCCTCGGCCGGTGTCGACCCGCGCGACCGTGTAGCCGTTCTCCTCATTGGCGTAGGTGATCCGCTCCAGGACCCCTTCGATCACGGCTGCGTTGACCATGCACCGACCGTACCGCCGGGGTCTGACACCGTGCGGGGTCCGCCGGCGCGCCGGGCCGGAACGCCGGGTTCCCATCGAGGGGCCCGTCCGATGGTCGGGCCCCTCGATTCCCCCTCCATGCCGGCCCCGGATCCCCCCGGACCCCTCCCCATTTCGGGACCAACGTCAGCTATGACCTTTGTGGGCGGCCAACGGTTGCACTCTTCCGCGGAGTTATTTCCCGGCCGGGTCGGGGGTGGTTCCCCGGTCATCCGACGTGGGTCAGGAAGCGTTGCACGACCTCGGCGAGGACCTCGGCGCCGTCCCGTGCCCACAGCGCCGGGTTGAAGATCTCCACCTCGACCGGCCCCCGGTAACCGGCTGCCTCGACCCGCTCCCGGAACCACCGCAGATCCACCGAGCCGTCCCCGAGCTGCCCGCGCCCCAGCAGGACGCCTTCGGGCAGCGGGGTGACCCAGTCGGCGAGCTGGAAGGCGGCGATCCGGGAACCGGCCGCGCCGCCGGGGCCGCCCGCGCGCCCGATCTGCGCACCGACCGTGTCGTCCCACCACAGGTGGTAGGTGTCCACGACCACCCCCACCCGGTCGGCGGGGAACCGCTCGGCGAGGTCCAGGGCCTGCGTGAGCGTGGAGACCACGCAGCGGTCCGCGGCGTACATCGGGTGCAGCGGTTCGAGCGCCAGACGGACACCCCGCTCGGCGGCGTACGGTGCCAACTCGCCCAGCACGTCGGCGATGCGCTCCCGGGCGCCGGCCAGGTCCCGGCTGCCGGGCGGCAGTCCGCCGGAGACCAGGACCAGGGTGTCGGTCCCCAGGGCGGCCGCCTCGTCGAGGGCCGCCCGGTTGTCGTCCAGGGCGGCGGCCCGCTCGCCCGGTTCCAGGGCGGTGAAGAACCCGCCCCGGCACAGGCTGCTGACCCGCAGCCCGGCGTCCCGTATCAGCCGGGCGGCCGCGGCCACCCCGTACTGCCGCACGGGTGCGCGCCACAGGCCCACGCCCCGTACGCCGGCCCGTGCGCAGCCGTCGGCCAGTTCGGGCAGTGACCACTGGCGGACGGTCTCCTGGTTGAGGCTGAGACGGTCGAGGAGTGAGGGGGTGCCGTGGCTCATGCGCCGCCTCCCCCGTATACCGCGAGCAGGGTGCGCATCCGGTGGGCGGCTCGCTCGGGGTCCGGGAACAGGCCGAGCGCGTCGGCCAGTTGGTGGGCGCGCCGCAGATGCGGCAGCGAACGGGCCGACTGAAGGCCGCCGACCATGGTGAAGTGCGGCTGGTGGCCCGCCAGCCAGGCCAGCAGGACCACACCGGCCTTGTAGTGGCGGGTGGGTGCCGCGAAGAGGTGCCGGGCGAGTGTGACGGTGGGGTCCAGGGTGGCCCGGAATCCCGCGGTGTCCCCGGCGTCGAGGCGGCGGACGGCCGCCGCGGCCAGGGGGGCGAGCGGGTCGAAGACGCCCAGCAGGGCATCGCTGAAGCCGTGTGCATCGCCCGCGATCAGCTCCGGGTAGTGGAAGTCGTCGCCGGTGTAGCAGCGCACTTCCGGGGGCAGCCGGCGGCGCAGCCGTACCTCCCGGCCGGGGTCCAGCAGGGAGATCTTGACGCCGTCCACCTTGCCGGGGTGGTCGGCGACGAGCGCGAGGAGCGTCTCGGTGGCGGCGTCGGGATCCGCGCTGCCCCAGTAGCCCGCCAGCGCCGGATCGAACAGGGGGCCGAGCCAGTGCAGGATCGCGGGCCGGGTGGTCTGGCGCAGCAGGTGGCCGTAGACCTCCCGGTAGTCGTCCGGGCCGGTGGCGGCCGCGGCGAGCTGACGGGACGCCATCAGGACGGGCCGGGCGCCGGCCGCCTCGACGGTGGCGAGCTGTTCCTCGTACGCGTCCCGGACCTCGGCCAAGGAGGCGCCGTGGGCGGGGAGTTGGTCGGTGCCGGCACCGCAGGCGAGCAGTCCGCCGACCGAGTGTGCCTCGGCGGCGGAGCGCCGGATCAGCTCGGCGGCGGCGCCCCAGTCCAGGCCGGCACCGCGCTGCGCGGTGTCCATCGCCTCGGCCACGCCCAGGCCGTGCGCCCACAGGTGGTGCCGGAAGGCGAGGGTGGTGTCCCAGTCGACGGCGGCCGGGCCGTCCGGGGTGGTGTCGGCGTGCGGATCGGCGACCACATGGGCGGCGGCGTAGACCGTACGGGAGCGCAAGGGGGGCGGCGGGGAAACGGGGTCCGGCGCGGAACGGGAGGGGTGCGCCGGGGCGTTCACAGGGTCGGCTCCGGCACGTCCAGGCGGCGGCCCTCCGCTGAGGACCGGCGCGCCAGTTCGGCGAGCCGGACGCCGCGGGCGCCCGCCGCCAGGTCCCAGTGCCAGGGCTCGTCGCGTACGACATGCCGGAGGAACAGCTCCCACTGGACCTTGAACCCGTTGTCGAAGTGGACGTTGTCGGGGACCTCCTGCCACTGCTCGCGGAACGGCTCGGACGCCGGGACATCGGGGTCCCAGACGGGCTTGGGGGTGCCGGCGCGGTGCTGGATGCGGCAGTGGCGCAGCCCGGCGACGGCCGAGCCCTCGGTGCCGTCCACCTGGAACTCCACGAGTTCGTCGCGGTGCACCCGGACCGCCCAGGAGGAGTTGATCTGCGCGACGATGCCGCCGGCCAGTTCGAAGATGCCGTAGGCGGCGTCGTCGGCGGTGGCGTCATAGGGGGTGCCCGACTCGTCCCAGCGGCGCGGGATGTGGGTGGTGAGGTGCGCCTGGACACTTCTGACCGGCCCGAACAGTTCGTGCAGAAGGTACTCCCAGTGCGGGAACATATCGGCCGCGATGCCGCCGCCGTCCTCGGCGCGGTAGTTCCAGGAGGGGCGCTGCGCCGACTGGGTGTCCCCTTCGAAGACCCAGTAGCCGAACTCGCCCCGTACGGACAGGATGCGGCCGAAGAAACCGCTCTCGACGAGGCGGCGGAGTTTGCGGAGGCCGGGCAGGAAGAGCTTGTCCTGGACGACACCGTTTTTGACGCCCGCCTCCTGGGCCAGCCGGGCCAGCTTCAGGGCGCCGGTGAGGCCGCTCGCGGTGGGCTTCTCGACGTACAGATGCTTTCCGGCGGCGATCGCCTTGCCCACCGCTTCCTCGCGGGCGGCGGTGATCTGGGCGTCGAAGTAGACGTCGATGGTGTCGTCGCCCAGTACGGCGTCGAGGTCGCAGCTCCAGTGCTCCACGCCGTGGCGGTCGGCCAGCGCCCGCAGTTTGTGCGCGGAGCGGCCGACGAGGACGGGCTCGGGCCGGATCCGGGTCCCGTCGGCGAGCTCCAGGCCGCCCTGGTCGCGCAGGGCCAAGACGGAGCGGACCAGATGCTGGCGGTGTCCCATGCGTCCGGTCACGCCGTTCATGGCGATGCGTACGGTCGTGTGTGTCACGGCCCCGGCCTCCCTCGCTCGCGGCGGGTGGGGAGCGTCCTGCGGTGCGCACTCTCCCGCGAGGACGCTAGCCCGCACGCGAGGTCATCAACAGGGTGCGAAATTGCCGTGCGCGGTGCGGCCTCCGTCGCTTATCCTTGACTCAGTCAAGGGTGAGGGGTCGACGATGACAACCGGGACGGCATCCGACATGACATCCGGCGCGGCGCGCGACGCCGCGCCCGACGTCCGCGAGCTGCGCAGATTCAACCGCTTCTATACGAACCTGATCGGCGCCCTCGACTACGGGCGGCATCTCTACACCCCGTTCACCCTCACCGAGGCCCGGGTGCTCTACGAGGTCGCGCACCACGAGCGGGTGGACGCCGCGGATCTGCGGGCCTCGCTGTCGCTGGACGCCGGCTATCTGAGCAGGCTGCTCGGCAAGTTCGAGGACCGCGAGCTGATCACCCGCGGCAAGTCCGAGCAGGACCCCCGCCGCCAGCGCATCACGCTCACCGACGGCGGCCGGGAGGCGGCCGGCCTGCTGGAGGAGCGCTCGCAGGACGCCGCCGGGTCACTGCTGGAGCGGCTCCCGGACGAGGACCGGGCCCGGCTGGTGGACTCGATGCGGACCATCCGCGCCCTGCTCGGCGAGGGCGCCGGACACCCGCCCGGGAACCGGACGGCGGAGGTGACGCTGCGCACGTCCCGTCCCGGGGACCTGGGCTGGATGGTGGAGCGCAACGCCGCGCTCTACGCCGCGGAGTACGGCTTCGATCTGAGCTACGAGGCGCTGGTCGCCCGGATCGTCGCGGAGTACGCCGAGAGCTTCGACCCGCGGTGGGACCGCACCTGGATAGCGGAGCTGGACGGGCGCCGGGCGGGCGCGGTGATGTGTGTACGGGACGAGAGGCCCGGGGTGGCCCGGCTGCGGCTGCTGCTGGTGGAGCCGGACGCCCGCGGGCACGGCGTGGGCCGTCAACTCGTTGATGCCTGCGTGGAGTTCGCCCGGGAGGCCGGGTACGGCGAGATGGTCCTGTGGACCAACTCCGTCCTCGGCGCGGCCCGCCGTATCTATCAGCGGGCCGGGTTCGAGCTGGTCAGTGAGTCGGCGCACCACAGCTTCGGGCAGGACCTGGTCGGCCAGGACTGGCGGATGGTCCTGTGATGCCGCGGGCATTGCGGGCAGGGTGGAAGGGACGGATGACGATGGTGTGAACCACGAGGAGGAGCCAGGCATGGTCAGCACCGGCAACGCACACGGCACCGCCCCCGCGATGCGCTTCGCTTTCTCCACTCTCGGTGTGCCCGGCATGCCGGTGGCCGACGTCCTGCGGCTGGCCACCGACACCGGATATCAGGGCGTGGAGCTGCGGGCCCATCCGGAGGAACCGGTGCATCCGCTGATCGGGGTGCGGGAACGGGCCGCGGTGCGCAAGCAGTTCGCGGACGCCGGGGTCGAGATCCTGGCCGTCGCCGGATACGCCCAGGTGGCCGCGGCCCGGGACGCGGCGGGCGAGGAGGAGCTGGCGCAGGAGCTGAGCGAGCTGGTGTGGCTCGCCGCCGATCTGGGGGCGCCGTACGTCCGGGTCTTCCCCGGCGCCGGGGAGCGCCCGGCGGACGAGGCGGACGCGGACGCTGCCCGCCGGCTCGCCGCGGTGGCGCCGCTCGCGGCCGAACGGGGCGTGCGGGTGCTGCTGGAGACCCATGACTCGCACCGTACGGGCGCGGCCGCCGCCCGGGTGCTGGGCCCCGTGGGCCACCGTCAGATCGGGGCGCTCTGGGATGTGCTGCACAGCTGGCTCGGTGGCGAGGAGCCGGCCGACACCCATGCCGCGCTCGCCCCGCATCTGGGCTATGTCCAGGTCAAGGACGTCGCCTCGGCCGAGGACCGCACACCCCTCCCGCTCGGTGCCGGCGCCGTGCCGCTGGCCGCCGCCCTGGGCACCCTGGGCCGGCAGCCCGCCGACGCCCACGGCCCGGTGCCGGCCCCCGAGGGCACCTATGACCAGGGCGCGGGCGGCTGGCTGTGCTGGGAGTACGAGAAGCGCTGGTATCCCGGGGCGGCCGACCTCCCCGGCCTGCTGGCCCCGGGCCGCGCCCACCTCCAACAGCTCCTGGGAGACGGGCCCGCGGCTTCCTGAGGCGGGATGTGACGGGCGGCGGGCCCGGATACGCCCCGGCAACCGCCGCCGGCCCGCACCGCACACGGTCGTCCGCCCACCCCGCAGGGCGCTACCCACCGGCCCCACGCCTCCGCCCGCCCGGACCCGGATACCGCCGACCGCCCGCCCGGGAACCCGTCGCCGCCCCACCCCGCACGCCGCAACCCACCCGCCCCACGTCTTCGCCGCCCCACCCGCACGCCGCAACCCGCCACCCCCACGTCTTCGCCGCCTCCCCGCAGGCCGCAACCCACCTCCCCCGGTCGTCGGCCCACCCCGGCTCCGCGGCCCGACGCCCCATCACACATCCCCCGGCGCCGCGCAATAGCTGGGCGCCACCACGGATCGCGTCATTGACCGACAATAGTTTTCCGGCTATCCGTGTCTCCTTGGAAGTTTCCTTCAATGAGCCGAGGAAGCCCTCCGGAAGGAGCGCAGATGCACTCCAGACGTACCGTCCTGACCACCGCGGCCGCCGCGGCCGCCGCTGCCGCGGGCGCGGGTGCCGGCCCCGCGCACGGCACGGCGCCCGCCGTCGGACACCAGCCCGCCGACCCCGCCCCGTCCGCCGCCACCCGGACCCGGCTGCGCCGCCTCATCTCCCGTATGACTCCGGAGGAAAAGGTCGGCCAGCTCTTCGTCATGCGGGTCTACGGGCACTCCGCCACCGACCCCGACCCGGCCGATGCCGCCGCGAACCAGAAGGAGATCGGCGTCGCCAACGCCGCCGAGCTGATCGCCAAGTACCACGTCGGCGGCATCATCTACTTCGGCTGGGCCCACAACACCCGTGAGCCGCACCAGATCGCCGAGCTCTCCAACGGCATCCAGAAGGCCGCCGCCGCCCAGCGCGTCCCCGTGCCGGTGCTGATCTCCACCGACCAGGAACACGGCATAGTGGCCCGCGTCGGTGCGCCCGCGACGCTCTTCCCCGGGGCGATGGCGCTCGGCGCGGGCGGCTCCCGCGACGATGCCCGTACGGCGGCCCGGATCGCCGGCGAGGAGCTGTTCGCCATGGGCATCCGGCAGGACTACGCGCCGGACGCCGATGTCAATGTCAACCCCGCCAACCCGGTCATCGGTGTGCGCTCCTTCGGCGCGGACCCGCAGGCGGTGGCCCGTATGGTCGCCGCCGAGGTGAAGGGATACCAGGGCGCCGGGATCGCCTCGTGCGCCAAGCACTTCCCCGGCCACGGCGACACCGACACCGACAGCCATGTCGGGCTGCCGTACATCCACCACAGTGCCGAGGAGTGGGAGCGGCTGGACGCGCCGCCCTTCAAGGCCGCGATCGCCGCCGGTATCGATTCGATCATGACGGCGCATATCGTCGTGCCCGCCTTCGACCCGAGCGAGGACCCGGCCACCCTCTCCCGCCCCATCCTCACCGGCATCCTGCGCGAACGCCTCGGCTACGACGGTGTGGTGGTGACCGACTCCCTCGGGATGGAGGGCGTACGGGTGAAGTACGGCGACGCCCGGGTGCCGGTGCTGGCCCTCAAGGCCGGGGTCGACCAGTTGCTGAACCCGCCGGACCTGGCCGTCGCACACGGTGCCGTCCTCACCGCGCTCAAGGAGGGCGAGCTGACCGAGCGGGACCTCGACGCGAAGCTGCTGCGCATTCTGCTGCTCAAGGAGCGGCGCGGACTCTTCAAGGACCCCTACACCACCCACCGGGCCGTGGACCGGGTGGTCGGCACCCGCGCCCACCTCGCCACCGCCGACCGGATCGCGGACCGCACCACCACGCTGCTGCGCAACGACACCGGCGTCCTGCCGCTGTCCCGGCGCCGGGAGGGCCGGGTGCTGGTGGCCGGTGTCGACGCGGCCGCGCCGTCCGGGACCGGCGGCCCGCCCACCACGGTGCTGGCGCGGGCCCTCACCGAGCTGGGCTTCACGGCCACCGCCCTGTCCACGGGCCAGACGCCGACCCAGCAGCGGATCGACGAGGCGGTGGCGGCGCTCCGCGAGCGGGACGCGGCGGTGGTGGCCACCTACAACGTGACCGCGGCCTCGGGACAGCGGAAGCTGGTCGAGGCGCTCCTCGCCACGGGGAAGCCGGTGGTGCAGCTGGCGGTCCGCAACCCGTATGACATCGCCCAGTTGACCGGGGTCACGGCGGCCCTGGCGAGCTATTCCTGGACCGATGTGGAGCTGCGGGCGGCGGCCCGGGTGATCGCCGGCCTGCGGAGTCCGGCGGGCCGGCTGCCCGTCCCGATAATGCGCGCCGACGCCCCGACCCGGGCGCTCTACCAGATCGGCCACGGGCTGACGTACTGAGCCGCCCCGGACACGGCGCGCTCCCCCGGTCCCTCGGGGAGCGCGCCGTTCGGTCTGTCACCGCACCACGGCCGCGGGGCACGGCGGCCCCGCGGCGGGCGGCGGACTCAGGGCCGCAGCAGCGGCATCCGCCGGATCTCCTGCTTGTCCAGCTTCTTGTTGTCCGGAGCCAGCGGGGCGGGCTTGCCGGCCGGGGCCTGGACACCGGCCCAGTCGAGAAGCTCGGCGGTGGCCTTGGTGCGGTCGGCCTCCTTCAGCTTCGCGATGTTCGAGCCGTGGTTGCCGCCGGGCACGGTGAAGACATAGGAGTCCCGGGCGCCCTTGCCGACCTTGAAGTGCTCCGAACTCCACGGGTCGTACTCACCGTTGACGAACATCATCCGCTGTGCGTGGTGGCGCACCCAGCGGTCGATGTCGGGCATGGCGCGCCGGTCGAAGCGCATCGGGATGTCCTTCGGCACGAACGACCGGGAGTTGTTGATGCCGGGGTACTTCAGCAGACCGGACAGCTGCGGGTAGCCGTAGCCGGGCTCTCCGAGCTGGGTGCCCGCCTGGTAGTAGTACGGCGTGTACGGCTCCATGCCCTGGTCGGTGTAGCTGTCAAAGCCGCCGACCTTGTCCATCCACTTCCACAGCTCGTCGGTGGAGACGGTCGGCTTGGGCACCTCGGCGCAGGCGGTCTCGGCCGGCTGGTACTGCCAGAACCCGAACACCAGGTCCGTGACCATGACTTCATAGGCCCGGTCCGCGTTGCCGACCTTGGTGAAGGTCTGCTTCTCCTTGTCGGCCCAGTCCTGGAAGCGCCTGACCATCTCGCCGCGGCGCAGCAGGGCCTCGCGCTCGATGGCGGTGAGGGCGGTGCGGCACTGCGCGGTCCCGACGGTGCGGAAGAACCGGTCGTACGCCGAGTCCTCGTCGTTGCGTACGTCATTGGGCGCGACATAGGCGACGGTGCCGTCCATGTCGTGCGGGAAGAAGCGGCGGTAGTACGTGGCGGTCATACCGCCCTTGCTGCCGCCGGTGTCGATCCAGTTCTTGCCGTAGATACGGTGCAGCGCCCGGAAGATGCGGTGCTGGTCGTTGGCGGCCTGCCGGATGTCCAGCTTCTTCCAGTCGGTGGGCGTGGGCCGCGACGGGGTGAAGTACCGGTATTCCATCGAGACTTGATTGCCGTCGATGATCTTGGTGGGTTCGCTGCGGGACGGCGTGGTGTTCACGTTGTACCCGGAGGTGAAGAACACCGTCGGCCGGTCCACCGACTTGTGCAGCAGGGTCAGCCGCTGCTGGAAGGTCCCCTTCGAGGGGTGCCGGTGGTCAACCGGCTGAGTGTAATTCAAAACGAAGTAGCGGTAGCCGTCGACCGGCTTTTCCTCGATGAGGCTCATCCCCGGGATCGCCAGGATCCGGTCCTTGATGTCCTCGGTCTGCGGCCCGGCGGCGGTAGCCGCCCCGGCCGGCGTGCTGCCGGCTCCCGCCGTGCCTATGAGCACCGCGAGCGACAGCAGCCATCTGGTGGCCTTGCGCATGCACCCTCCCCTTGGGATAGCAAAGGTCGGGCTGAACCTATCGGCGCGACGGGGGTGCCACCAGCCCTTGGCGCCGTTCGGCGGATCGGCCGTTCGCGGCACGGCCGCCGCGGCGCTGTGGTGGAACGGCCGCCGACGGGGACCGGGGCCGCCCCGGGGCGGCCCCCGAACGGCCCTCAGGCCGCCAGTTCCTCCTCCTCGCCGGTGAAGGTGCGCCACAGCTCCGCATAGCGGCCTTCGCGGGCGAGGAGCTGGCCGTGGCTGCCGTCCTCGACTATCCGGCCCTGGTCGAGCACCACCACCCGGTCCGCGCGGGCCGCGGTCGTGAGCCGGTGGGCGACGACGAGGGTCGTACGGCGCCCCACGAGCCGGTCGGTGGCCTGGTTGACGACGGCTTCGGTGGCCAGGTCCAGGGAGGCGGTGGCCTCGTCGAGCAACAGCACGTCGGGGTCGACGAGTTCGGCGCGGGCCAGGGCCAGCAGCTGCCGCTGGCCGGCCGAGAGGTTGCGGCCGCGCTCGGCGACCTCGTGGAGGTAGCCGCCGTCGAGGGTGGCGATCATCGCGTGGGCGCCGACGGCCCGCGCGGCGGCCTCCACCTCGGCGTCGGTGGCGTCCGGGCGGCCGTAGGCGATGGCGTCGCGGACCGTGCCGGCGAAGAGATAGGACTCCTGGGGGACCACGCCGAGGCGGCGGCGGTAGCCGGTCAGGTCCAGCTCGCGCAGATCGGTGCCGTCGACCCGGACGGCGCCCGAGGACGGGTCGTAGTACCGCGCGACCAGCTTGACCAGCGTGGACTTACCGGCGCCGGTCTCGCCGACGAAGGCGACGGTCTGGCCGGCCGGGATGGTCAGCGCGATACCGGCCAGCGCCGGCTCCTCGCCGTCGCCGCCGTAGTGGAAGTGCACATCGTCGAAGGTGATGGCGCCCCGTAGTGCGGGCACCGCGCGGGGGCGCTCGACGGCCGGGGTGGTGGTCGGCTCGCGCAGCAGCTCCTGGATCCGGCCGAGCGAGACGGACGCCTGCTGGTAGCCGTCGAAGACCTGGGAGAGCTGCTGGACCGGGGCGAAGAACAGATCGATGTAGAGCAGGTAGGCGACCAGCGCACCGGCGGTGAGGGTCTCGGAGCCGACCCGGCCGGCGCCGACGATCAGCACCAGCGCCGCCGCCACGGACGACAGCAGCTGGACGAAGGGGAAGTAGACGGATATCAGGAACTGGCCGCGGACCCGGGCCTGCCGGTAGGCGTCGCTGCGGGCGGCGAACCGCTCCGCGCCCTGCCCCTCGCGCCGGAACGCCTGCACGATCCGCAGTCCGGCCACGCTTTCCTGGAGGTCGCCGTTGACGACGCTGATCCGCTCACGGGCGAGCTCGTAGGCCTTCACGCTCTGCTTGCGGAAGAAGTACGTGCCGATGATCAGCGGCGGGAGGGTGGCGAAGACGAGCAGGGCCAGCTGGAGGTCGATGGCCAGCAGCGCGATGAAGATGCCGAAGAAGGTCAGCATCGAGACCAGGGCGGTGACCAGCCCGGTCTGGAGGAATGTGGACAGGGCGTCCACGTCCGTGGTCATCCTGGTCATGATCTTGCCGGTCAGCTCCCGCTCGTAGTAGTCGAGCCCGAGGCGCTGGAGCTGCGCGAAGATCTTGAGGCGGAGGGCGTAGAGGATCCGCTCACCGATGCGTCCGGTCATGCGGTTGCCGCCGATCTGCGCGGCCCACTGGGCCAGGACCACGACCAGGGCGATGGCGGCGGCCGTCCAGACACCGATCAGCGCGCCGCGGCGGACGCCCTCGTCGATGCCCTGGCGGATCAGCACCGGGAGCAGCAGCCCGGCGAGCGCGTCCACGGTGACCAGGGTCAGCGCGAAGGCGAGTGGCCTGCCGAAGCCGTGCAGCAGCCGGCGCAGGCCGTAGGAGCGCTCGGGGCGGACGGCCCGGTCCTCGTCGACGTCCGGGGTGTCCGTGGCGGGCGGCAGCGCGGCGACCTGGGCGAGGAGTTCGGGCGTGGCAGGCAGTCCGGCCATCGCGGCACCGATGCCGGGCCCGGCCGCGACGGCCGCGCGGGCCGCCATCCCGGCTCCGCCCGCCTCGGCCTCTTGCTCCCGGCGGACCCACAGTTCGGGGGTGATGGTGCCGTCCGCCCCGGACCGGCCCGCCGCGCCGTCCCGTACGCCGTCGCGCCCGTCGGCGTCCGCTGCCGGGTCCCGTGGTCCGTCGGCGGCGAACTCGCCGTCGAAAGCCCCGGCCAGCTCACCGGCCGGGTCCCGCTCGACGCCGCCCAGCTCCTCCGGGTCGGTCAGCAGCCTGCGGTAGAGGGGACAGCGCTCCGCCAGCTCCTCCTGGGTGCCGAGGTCGACCAGCCGCCCGCCGTCGAGGACGGCGACCCGGTCGGCGAGCGCCAGGGTGGAGGCGCGGTGCGCGATGAGCAGGGTCGTACGGCCCGCCATGACGCCGCGCAGCGCCTCATGGATCTCGTGCTCGACCCGGGCGTCGACCGCCGAGGTCGCATCGTCCAGGACCAGCAGCCGGGGGTCGGTGAGGATGGCGCGGGCCAGGGCGATGCGCTGGCGCTGGCCGCCGGACAGGGTCAGCCCCTGCTCGCCGACCTTGGTGTCATAGCCCTCGGGGAGCTCGGATATGAAGCCGTCGGCCTGGGCGGCGCGGGCCGCGGCGCGCACCTGCGCGTCGGTGGCGTCCGGATGGCCGTAGGCGATGTTGTCGCGCACGGAGTCGGAGAACAGGAAGCTGCTCTCGGGGACCAGGCCGATGGCGGCCCGCAGCGACTCCAGGGTCAGTTCGCGTACATCGTGGCCGCCGACCAGGACCCGGCCCGCGGAGACGTCGTAGAAGCGCGGCAGCAGCAGCGAGACCGTGGACTTGCCGCTGCCGGACGTGCCGACCACGGCGACGGTCTCCCCGGCCTCGATGCGCAGCGAGAAGTCATCGAGGACCGGGCGGACGGGACGGGCGGCGTCCGGGGCGTCCGGAGCGGGGCCGGTGCCCTCGCCCCCGTTCCCCTCCGCGCGCCCGTGCGGCGCCGCGTACCCGAACGTCACCCGGTCGAAGACGACGGTGGCCGGGGCGTCGGCGGGCAGCTCATGGGCGTCCGGCCGCTCGGCGATCGTGGGCTCGGTGTCGATCAGCTCGTAGACCCGCTCCACACCGGCCCGGGCCTGCTGGCCGACGGTCAGCATCATCGCCAGCATCCGGACCGGTCCGACCAGCTGCGCCAGATAGGTGGAGAAGGCGACGAAGGTGCCGAGGGTGATCTGCCCCTGGGTGGCCATCCAGCCGCCGAGGGCCAGCATCGCGACCTGGCCGAGCGCGGGGACGGCCTGGAGGGCGGGGGTGTAGCGGGCGTTGAGGCGGACCGTGCGCAGCCGTCCGGCGAACAGCCGGCGGCTGACCTCGCGCAGCTTCCCGGTCTCCTGTTCCTCCTGCCCGAAGCCCTTGACGACCCGCACCCCGGCGACCGCGCCGTCCACGACACCGGCCACCGCGGCCGCCTGTCCCTGGGCGTACCAGGTGGCGGGGAAGAGACGGGCGCGGCTGCGCTTGGCGATGAACCACAGGGCGGGGGCGACGGCCAGCGCGACGACGGTGAGCAGCGGCGACAGCACCGCCATCACGGCCAGGGAGACCGCGAACAGCAGGACGTTCCCGATCATCATCGGGAGCATGAACAGCAGGCTCTGGATCAGCTGGAGGTCGCTGGTGGCGCGGCCGACCACCTGGCCGGTGCTCAGCTCGTCCTGCCGCCGGCCGTCGAGCCGGGCGATGGCGCCGAACATCCGGGTCCGCAGATCGTGCTGGAGGTCCAGGGCGAGCCGGCCGCCGTAGAAGCGGCGGATGTAGGTGAGGACGTAGACGACGATCGCGGCCACGACCATCAGGGCGGCCCAGGGGCCGAGGGGGCGGGCGTGCCGGACGATGACATCGTCGATGATCAGCTTCGGTACGAGCGGGACCAGGGCCAGCACGGCCATCCCGGCGAGCGAGGAGCCGAGGGCCAGCAGCACGTCTTTCCGGTACTGCCAGCAGTCGCGGGTCAGCCGCCGCGCCCAGCCCGCTCGTTCCGTATCCGTCCCCGCCACCCGGTGCCTCCCGCCCATCGACACTTTTCGAACTGTTCGAGGGCACCAACACCGCGTGGCGCGGATTTCATCCCGCTGTCACAAACTTCTGTGCGCGCACGCCCCCCGGCACGGCGGACGGCCCCGTTCCGGATGGTCCGGAACAGGGCCGTCGCTCAGCGGGGCCGTTACTCAGGTGGCGCGGCGGGCTACTTCCCCCGCTCCGCCGCCGGGTCGTCCTTCACCCGCTCCACGGTCAGCTCCGAGATGCCCGGATGCGGCTTGGGCTTCCCGTCGGCCGCCGGGCCCGGGTCACCGTGCACCGTGACCCGTACGTACCGGGCCGGGCTGCGGCCCGCGTATCCGGTGCCCGTCCAGTGCTTGCCGTCCCGGGAGACCTGGACGTTGTAGGACGTGGGCCGGGTCTTGTTCCAGTGCGGGGTGATCTGGCCGACGTCGACGGTCCGGCCGAGGTCGACGGTGAGGGTGCCGGTGGCGGCGTCGGGCACCCAGGCCGTGGTGGCGTTGCCGTCCACCGCGGCGCCCGCGTAGAGACCGGGCTCCTCCGAGGTCGCGGTGGCCGTGGTGCACCGGGCCGCGTTGGAGGTCGCCGCCAGATCCGGGCGGCGGGTCTTGAGGACGGCGGGCACACCCCGGCTGACGATCTTCTCGCCCTCCGGCGACTCGATCCGCATCGGCGCACCGGCGGTCAGCCGCACGGTGGTCTGGTGCGCGCCGATCTCGATGTCGTAGGTCCGCCCCTGCCAGTGCAGCCCGCGCAGGGTGACGCCGTCGGAGAGCTGCGGCGGCAGCATCGGGTCGAGCCGCACCCGGTCCTCGCGCAGCCGCAGCCCCGTCAGCCCGTGGGTGAAGGTCTGAAGGAAGCCGCCCTTGCCGGTCAGGAAGTCCTGTGCGGGCTTGCCGGCGTGCGGGTCCTCGGCCCCGGCCTTCTCGCCGCGCGCCTCGGAGAACTGGTCGAACGGCCCGCGGACGAACGGCTTGATGGACCGCTCCAGGTAGGTGTACGTGGAGCAGCCGGCCTCGCCGATGCCGGCCGCGTCGATGGCGTGCACCGAGTCGGTCATGGCCGGGCCGTCCGGGTCGGTGTGCCCGGCGTAGAAGTCCAGCGTGCGGGCCGCCTGGGTCTGCGACATCGGCCATTCCAGGGGGTACATCAGCAGCACGGTGTCGGCCTGCTTGATGGTCGTGCCCTTGTACCCGGCGTACTGCTCGAAGATCTTCTTCTTGCTGTCGTAGGGGATGCGCAGCTTGTCGGCGATGGTCTTCCAGGAGGCCGGTGCCTTCTCGCCGAGGATCGCGGCGACCCGGCCGGCGTGCCGCAGCGCGGTGGCGGCCCCGGCGTTGGTGAACACCGCGTCGTCGACGCCGTTGCTGTACTCGTCGGGACCGGCGACGTTCTTGACGGAGTAACTGCCGTCGGCGTTACGGGTGGCCCGGGACGCCCAGAATTCGGCGATGCCCTTGAGGACGGGCCAGCCGCGGGACCGCAGCCAGGCGGTGTCCTTGGTGGCGAGGTAGTACTGCCAGGTGGCCAGGGAGATATCGCCCATGAGGTGGTTCTGGGTCTTGCAGTGCGGCGGGTCCCAGCTGTGGCACTCGTTCCACAGATCGCCCTTGCTGCCGCTGGTCCAGGAGTAGAAGAGCCCGTCGTAGCCGAGCTTGCGGGCGTTGGCGGCGGCCCCGGCCCGGGTCTTGTAGCGGTAGTCCACGATCGACCTGGCGAGCGCGGGGTGGGCGGCGAGCAGACCCGGGTACATCCAGGTCTCGGCGTCCCAGAAGATCTCGCCGGCGTAGTTGTCGCTGGTCAGGCCGGTGGGGCCGATGCTGTTGCGGTTGCCGGCGCGGGTGTTGGCCAGCAGCCCGTACTGCGCCGAGCGGACCCAGGACTGGAGGTCCCGGCGGCCCTTGACCTCGATGTCGCTGCGCCACAGCCGCTGCCAGGCGGCGCTGTGCCGGGCGAACAGGGCGTCCCAGCCGCGGTCGGCGGCCCGGCGCGAGGCGGCGTCGGCGGCGGCGCGCGGGGTGCGGGAGGTGAGTGCGGTGTCCACGCCGACGTACTTGGTCAGCTCGTACGAGCGGCCGCTGCGGACCGGGAAGGACACCTGCTGCCGGTTGCTCAGCTTGTCCTGCGCCGCCGGGCGGGGCGGGTTGGCGCGGACGCCGGGCCCGGTGCGCAGGGTGGAGGCCACCGCGCCCTCGGTCTTCGTCCCGTCCGTGCGGAACCCGACGTCCATGGTGCGGCCGGTGCCCGCGCCGCCGGCCTCCTTGCCGCCGGCTTCCTTGCCCCCGGTGGTGGCCCCGTCCGCGGACGGGGTCATCCGGCGGGCTCCGCGGCCGTCGAGACCGTCGGTGACCGTGGCCGAGCCGCTCCAATGGGGCGTCATCCGCAGGCGTACGGCGCCGGTGTGGGCGTCGGTGCGGTCGGCGAGCACGTCGTAGACAAGATCGGTGACGCGGCCGTCGGCGGCGGTCCAGGTCAGCGACGTACGGACGAATCCGCAGCGCAGGGAGAGCGTCTGACGGTAGTGCGAGATCCGGCCGGGCGCGGTGGCGGAGGAGAAGGTGTCGGGGTGTGCGCCGCCGGTGGCGACGTCGAGGGTGGTCCAGGTGGGGATCGCGGCGATGGCCTGCCGGCCCTTGAGGTCCTTGGGTCCCTTGGCGTACAGCCCGGAGACGAACGAGCCGTCGTATTCGGGGGTCTTGAGCGGCCAGCCGGTCGTTCCGCCGGGCGCCGCGTAGCCGGTGCCGTTGGGCGGCACCCGCTGTCCGAGGTAACCGTTGCCCACGAAGGCGTGGTGACTGTCCTTCGGGTCGATCCTGGTGGCGGTGGCGGTCCAGCCGTCGCCCTTCAGACAGGGTCCCTGGGCGGAGCCGGCCGCTTCCGGCGCCGGAGTGGGCGCCGCGGCGGAGGCCGATACGGGGGCGAGGACCGCTATCAGGGCGGTGGCGAGCAGGGGGGCGACCAGCTTGCGGGAGCGCGGCGCGGACGGACCGGCCGCTTGCTGCGGCGGCCGGTCCACGGGGTGCTGTGCCGAAGGATGCATGCTTCTCCGTCGTCTGTGCGCGGTCCGCACCGCTTCCGCGATACGGACTCACCATGGACATCATCAGGCCCCCGCCTGCCCTGCACCCTAGGACGGCTCCGCCGTTCGGGTCACGGGATCGACGGGGTCGGCTTCAGCCCGGGCACTCCGATTGGTCAACAGGACCCTCCATAGGGCACACTTTTAGACTGACCAGTCAGATCAAAAGGGGAGGGGTGCCGGTGAACACCACCCGCCAGGGGGCGGCGGTCAACGCCCGCGGAATCGGAGTGGAGGGCCCACGGGGATGGGCCTTCCGAGCGGTCGACATCACCGCGGAGCCGGGCACGCTGATCGCGGTCCAGGGCCCCTCCGGCTCCGGCCGCACCTGTCTGCTGCTGGCCCTCACCGGCCGGATGCGGATCACGGAGGGGGAGGCGACGGTCGCCGGGCTCGCGCTGCCCAAGCGGATGGGGTCGGTGCGCAGCCGTACCGCCCTCGCCCATGTGCCGGGCGTCGCCGACCTCGAACCCGCCCTCACGGTCGGCGAACACCTCAAGGAACAGGCCCTGCTGGGCCCCCGCATCCAGGGCTCGCCGCTCGCTTCGCTCCCCTGGGGCAAGCGCCACAAGGAGGCCACCCGGGCCCGGGTCGACGCCGCCCTCGCGGCCGCCCGGCTCGACCCCGGCACCCTCCCGAAGGGTCTGCGCACGACCGTGCGCGATCTGGAGCGGATCGAGGCGCTGCGGCTCTCCGTCGCGCTCGGGCTGATGCACGGCCCGCAGCTGCTGGCCGTCGACGATGTGGACCTCAAGCTCGCCGACGCCGAGCGCACCGAGGCCTGGCAGCTGCTGCGGGACCTCGCGCGCGAGGGCCTCACCGTCGTGGCCGCCGGCGACGGCGCACCGCAGGACGCACTGATCGTCCGCACCGCGCGCACGGAAACCGAAGCCGCCCGAGCCGCCGGACCCGCCCAGGCCGCCGAAGCCGCCGAACCCACCCCCACCCCCGTCCAGGACGACGCCCACACCACCGAGGAGGAGGCAGCGGATGCGTTCGCCGAAGCTGGCCGCGCTTGAGCTCAGGCGGTTCAGCAGGGGCAAGCTGCCCCGGCTGGGCCTGGTGGCCCTGACGCTGATCCCCCTGCTCTACGGAGCCCTGTACCTCTGCTCGTTCTGGGACCCGTACAGCCGCCTGGACAAGATCCCGGTGGCTCTCGTCAACGAGGACCGGGGGGCCACCACCGGCGGCAAGGAGATCCACGCGGGCGACGACCTGTCCGAGAACCTCAAGGACAGCAAGAAGTTCCACTGGGAGGACGTCAGCTCCGCCGACGCCGCCAAGGGCGTCGAGAACGGCACCTACTACCTCTCACTGACCGTCCCCAAGGACTTCAGCGAGCGGATCGCCTCCAGCTCCGGGAAGACCCCGCAGACCGGCGCGCTCCAGGTCCGGACGAACGACGCCAACAACTACGTCGTCGGCTCGATCTCCAAGACGGTGTTCTCCGAGGTCCGTGCCAAGACCTCGGCCACCTCGTCGCGGGCCATGCTCGACAAGATCTTCATCTCGTTCTCCGATCTGCACGACAAGACGGCCGAGGCGGCGGACGGGGCCGGGAAGCTCGATGACGGTCTCGGCACCGCCAAGGACAAGACCGGCGAACTCGCCGACGGTCTCGGCGAGTTGAACAAGGGCGCGGGCCGGATCAGCAAGGGCGCGGCGGAGGCCGCCAACAAGGCCCGGCAGCTGAGCCTGGGCGCGCGCAAGGTCTCGGACGGCACCCAGCAGCTCGCCGACAAGGTCCACGGCATCGCCCGGAAGGACCTCCCCTACCTCAGGGAGCACGGCCGGGAGATCGGGCAGTGGGCCCAGGTCGTCGCCGACCTCAGCCAGAAGCTCGACGAGGACCTCGGCCGGCTGCCGGGGGACTCCGCCAAGGCCGCCCGCCAGGCACGGGAGAACGCCGACAACGCCGCGCAGCTCTACCAGGACCGCTGCAACGGCCTCGTCGACACCGACCCCGACTGCCCCAAGCTGAAGGCGATCGCGGACGGCAGCGCCCTCGCCGCCGACACGGCGGAGAAGGTCAACGACACCGTCGCCCACACCGACTTCGGGCAGCTGCGCACCAAGGTGCGGGAGCTGCACCACGGTGCCGCGATGGTCGCCGACGAGGCACCGGGCATCGCCAACCGGGCGGACAAGGCGATCGGCCAGATCAACCAGCTCAACGCGGGCGCCCACAAGGTCTCCCAGGGCGCCGGGCTGTTCGCCGACGGCATCGGCACGCTCGCCGACGGCGCCGGCAAGCTCCACAACGGCCTGGGCGTCGCCAAGGACGGTGCCGACAAGCTCACCGGCGGCCTGTTCAAGCTCAAGGACGGCAGCAACCAGCTGTCCGACGGGCTGCACAGCGGTGTCTCCAAGATCCCCGACTACAACAAGAAGGACCGCGACACCCGCACCGAGGTGATGGCCGACCCGGTCGAGCTGGCCGCCAAGTCGCTGCACAAGGCGCCCAACTACGGCACCGGCCTGGCGCCGTACTTCATCCCGCTCTCCCTCTGGGTCGGCGCGATGGTCGCCTTCATGCTGCTCCAGCCGCTGGGCAAGCGCGCACTGGCCGCGGGCGCCCCGGGCTGGCGGATCGCCCTCGGCTCCTGGCTGCCGGCCTACGCGATCGGCGTCGTCCAGGTGCTCGCCCTGATGGCCGTGCTCCACTGGGGCCTCGGCCTGGAGATGGCCCGCACGGCCGGCACCGTCGGCTTCCTGCTGCTGGCCACGGCCTGCTTCACCGCCATCATCCAGCTGCTGGGCGCGTTCTTCGGCCCGGCCGGCCGGGTGCTGACCCTGGTCGTCCTGATGCTCCAGCTGACCTCGGCGGGCGGCACCTACCCGGTGCAGACCAGCCCCGGTTTCTTCGCCGCCATCCACCCCTTCCTGCCGATGAGTTACGTGGTCGACGGCCTGCGCCGGCTGATCACCGGCGGTGACCTCGCCATCGTGCAGCAGGGCTGCGTGGTCCTGGCGGTCTTCACCCTCGGCGCGCTGGCGCTCACCGCCCTCGCGGCGCGCAGCCGGCAGGTCGTCCGGATGAAGGACCTGCATCCGGAGCTCAGCCTGTGAGCGTGCTCCCGGGGCCCCGGGGCGGTGCCGTCGACGGCACCGCCCCGGGGGTCTCCCCCGTCACCCGCCGCACCTCGACGCGCCGCCGGCTCTTCGACGCCGCCGTCACCCTCATCGCGGAACAGGGCTTCTCCGCCACCACCGTCGACGAGATCGCCGACCGTGCCGGCGTCGCCAAGGGCACCGTCTACTACAACTTCGCGAGCAAGAACGTCCTCTACGAGGAGCTGCTGCGGGACGGCATCGATCTGCTCGCCGACTCCCTGCTCCGGGCCGCCGACGCCACGGCGGCCCGCGGCGGCACCCGGGTCGACGCCCTGGACGCGATGATCCGGGCCGGCCTGGACTTCATCGCCTGCTCCCCCGCCCTCATCCAGCTCTACGTCGCCGAACTCTGGCGCACCAACCGCACCTGGCGCGCCACCCTCACGTCCGTACGCGGCCGGGCCCAGGCCGTCGTCGAGGACGTCCTCCGGGACGCCGTACGGAACGGGGAGCTCTCCGACGAGCTCGACATCCCCCTCACCGCCTCCGCGCTCCTCGGCATGGTCCTGGTGGCCGCCCTGGACTGGCAGTCCTTCCAGCCGGACCGCTCGGTCGAGGACGTGCACGCGGCGCTGTCCCGGCTGCTCCAGGGGCGGGTGGGGGCGGGCCCGCACCGGTCCGAGGGACCGTAGTTCCGCGGCCCGCCCACCAGGAGCCTCAGGACTCCAGATGGGTGGGCGCGAACATCCGCAGCCGGGCCGGGAGGACGACGACCGACGGGCCGGGGGCCGCCAGCGCCGCCGCCAGGTCCGTACGCAGCCGCTCCGGGCTCGTCCGGACCGCGGGAACACCGAACGACCCGGCCAGGGCCACGAAGTCCGGCCGGGTGAGTTCGGTGCCGGTGGCCTCGCCGAACGCGTCGGTCATGTACTCGCGCAGGATGCCGTAGCCGCCGTCGTCCACGATCAGCCAGGTCACCGGCAGGTCGTACTGCCGGGCGGTGGCCAGTTCGGCGATCGAGTACATCGCGCCACCGTCCCCGGAGACCGCCAGCACCGGCCGCGTGGGATCGGCGACGGCCACGCCCAGCGCCGCCGGGAAGCCGTAGCCCAGCCCGCCGGCGCCCTGCGCCGAATGCAGCGCGTTGGTGCGCCGCGGGTCGAAGGCGGACCAGGCCCAGTAGGCGAGGATCGTCATGTCCCAGCAGCTGACCGCGCCGTCGGGCAGCGCGTCCCGCACCGAGGCCAGGATCCGCTGCTCCAGGTCGAGTTGCTGCCCGGCGATCCGGTCGTGGACGCGGGCCAGGAGGGCGGAGACGGCGGCCTCGGGGGCGGGAGCTCCGGCCCCGCCATCCTCTTCGGCCTCTTCGTCGGCGCCGGTGTCCCGGGGCCCGCGCTCCGCTACCTCCTTGGCCAGCGCGGCCAGTGCCGCCCGCGCGTCCGCGTGGATGCCCAGCGCGGCATGGTTCGACTCCAGCTTGCCGAGGTCCGCCTCGATCTGCACGACCTGCCCGTGCGGCCGGAACGTGTGGTAATTCGAGGAGAGTTCACCCAGCCCCGAGCCGACGACCAGCAGGGTGTCCGCGTCCTCCAGGAAGCTGGTGGTGTAGCGGTCCTCCAGCCAGGACCGGAGGGAGAGCGGATGCTCCCACGGGAAGGCGCCCTTGCCACCGAAGGTGGTGGCCACCGGAGCCCGGAGCCGCTCGGCGAGCGCCAGCAGCTCCGCCTCGGCCCCGGCCCGGACCACCCCGCCGCCGGCCAGGATCACCGGCCGCCGGGCCCGGGTCAGCCGGTCGGCCGCCGCCGCGATCAGCTCGGGACGCGGCAACAACTCCCGTGGATTGGCGTCCAGTTGCATCACCGGCGGGATGTCGACCTCCGCCAGCAGCACATCCTGCGGAATCTCCAGCCACACCGGCCCGTGCGGGGCGCTCAGCGCCGACTCCCAGGCGGCGGCCACCGCCGAGGGGATCTGTGAGGCGGTACGCGCCGTGTGGACGGACTTGACCACACCGCGGAACGAGGCGCTCTGGTCGGTGAGTTCATGCAGATAGCCATGGCGCCCGCCGCCGATCCCGGCCAGCGGGACCTGGCTGCCGATGGCCAGTACGGCGGCCGATCCGGCCGCCGCCTCCTGGAGCGCGGCCAGCGTCATCAGCGCACCGGGCCCGGTGGAGACCAGCAGCGGCGCGACCCCGTGCGTGGCCCTGGCGTACGCATCGGCGGCGAAGCCCGCGTTGTTCTCCACCCGCAGGCCCACGTAGCGCAGGGCGGAGCGGCGCAGCGCGTCGAACACCCCGAGCGCATGCTGTCCCGGCAGCCCGAAGACGGTACCCGCGCCGAGCGCGGCCAGCGACTCGACGACCAGGTCACCGCCGTTGCGCCGGTGCCGCGTGGCGGTGGGGTGGGGGGTGCTCATGGATGCGGGGTGCCTCTCTTGCGGGGGGGCGGGCGGATGGACGGACAGGCGGATGGGGTGGAGTGGCCGGGCGCCGGCGCCCGGGGGGGATGGGACCCCGGGGCCCGGGGACGGCTCGGGGACGGTGTGCGGCGGAGTCAGGCGCGTCCGGCGGCGGAGGGAGGCCGCAGCGCCGACGCCACCGACCCGGCCGTATCGCTTTCCGGCTCGCCCTCCGGAACACCGTCCGAGTGGCCGGCCAGCCGCGCCCGCCAGGCGGCCAGCACCGCCGCGTCCGTGGGCGGGGTGGCCAGGCTGACGCCCACATAGGCCACGAGCGAGGCGAGCAGCCCGTAATAGATCGGCTCGTTGGCGAGGACGCCGAGCGAGACCATCAGGCCGATGACGGTCAGCCCGCCGACCGCGACCGAGGCCAGTGCGCCGGCGGCGGTGCCGCGCTTCCACAGCAGCCCGCCGAGGATGGGCACCAGCAGCCCGCCGACGAGGACGTTGTAGGCCAGGGTGAGCGCCTCGACGACATTGTTGAGCGCGAGCGCGATGACGATGACCGCGAGGCCCATGAGGAGGATGAAGGCGCGGTTGCCGCGCACCTCGTCCGGCGCCTCGGCGCGTTCCCCGGCCCCGTCCGCCGTCGGGGCCGCGCCGGAGTCGCCCGGGTCCGGCTTCCGGCGCATCGCGGCGATGCCCTTCACCCGCGCCCAGATGTCGTTGTGGGCGACCGTGGCGCAGGCGATCAGCGCGCCCGAAGACGTGGACATCACCGCGGACAGCGCCGCCGCCAGCACCAGCCCGCGGACGCCCACCGGCAGCGCGTCCTTGACGATCGTGGCGAAGGCGTCGTCCGGGCTGCCCAGGTGCGGGTAGAGCACCTTGGCGGCGGTGCCGATGACCGCACCGGCCAGCGCGTAGGCCAGACAGTACGTACCGGCCGCGGTGCCGCCCAGGCGCGCCACCTTGTCGCTGCGCGCGGTGAACACCCGCTGCCAGATGTCCTGCCCGATCAGCATGCCGAACGAGTAGATCAGTACGTAGGTGAAGACCGTCTGCCCGCCGATGCCCAGGGGCGCGAAGTAGTCGTCCGGCAGCTGCGCCTTCATCTCGGCGAAACCGCCCGCCTTGATGACCGCGATGGGCAGCAGGAGCAGCAGCACCCCGATCGTCTTGACGACGAACTGGACCATGTCGGTGAGGGTGATCGACCACATTCCGCCGAGCGTCGAGTACGCGACGACGATGGCCCCGCCGAGGACGATCGAGAGTGACCGGTCCAGGCCGAAGAGCACATCGAAGATGGTCGCGTAGGCGATCGTCGAGGTCACCGCCAGCATCAGCGTGTACGCCCACATGACGACGCCGGAGATGATCCCGGCGGAGCCGCCGTAGCGCAGGTCCAGCATCTCGGAGACCGTGTAGACCTTCAGCCGGGCGATCCGGGCCGAGAAGAAGACGCTCAGCGCGAGCAGCCCGAGGCCGATGGTGAAGACCATCCAGGCGCCGGAGAGGCCGTACCGGTAGCCGAGTCCCACCCCGCCGATGGTCGAGGCGCCGCCGAGCACGATCGCCGCCATCGTTCCGGAGTACATCGCGGGGCCGAGGCGGCGGCCCGCGACCAGGAAGTCGCTCTTCGATTTGGCGCGTCGCATCCCCCACCAGCCCATGGCGAGCATTCCGGCCAGGTAGAGCACGATCACCGCGTAGTCGACAGCCATGGGCCATCCCTTCCAGCTGCGCCGAGGGGAGAGGGGGAGGGGGAGGAGCGCGGGGGGTGTGGGGGTGGGGCACGAGGGGACGACGGGCGCTCGGCGAGCGGGGGTCCCGTCCGAGCGCCGCGTCCTGGGGGTTGACCCTAGGAGGCGGCCGGACGACGCTGAAGTGTACGTTTCCTCCACTCGTCACCCCCCGATGTGGATGGTCCGCACATGCCGCACCCGATGCCCCCGCCGTCCACCCCGCCGGTGCCACTGGCGGATCTCCTCGCCCGTACGGACCTGGGCCTGCGCCAACTCGCCGGCCCACGCGAGGGCGTCGCCATCCACTGGGTGCACACCTCCGAGATGGCCGACCCCGTCCCGTACCTCCTGGGCGGCGAGATGCTGCTGACGGCCGGGGTGCATCTGGCGGAGGTGAGGGCGACCGCGGCCACCTCCCCGGACACCGCCCTCGACGCCTATCTCGACGGCTATGCCGCCCGTACCGTCGCGGCCGGTGCCGCCGCCCTCGGCTTCGGGATCGCGCCGGTGCACGACACCGTGCCCCCCGCCCTGGTGACGGCCTGCGACCGGCACGGGCTGCCGCTCGTGGAGGTCCCGGCGGGCACCCCGTTCACCGCCGTGGAGAGCGCCGTATGGCAGGCCGTGACGGAGGCCCGGCACCGCGAGCTGACCCGGCTCAGCGAGGCACAGCGCGCCCTGGCCGCGGCCGCCGCCCGCCCCGACCCGGCCTCCGCCGTACTGCGCGCCCTCGCCCGCCATGTGCACGGCTGGACCGCGCTGCTCGCCCCGGACGGTGCGGAACACGGCTCCGCCGGCCCCCGCCCCGACGGTCCCGTGCGGGCCGCGGCCGGGCGTCTGGCCCGGGTCCTCGGCGCGGGCGGACCGTCCTCCGCCACCGACACGCTCCCTGGTACCTCGCTGTCCGCCTACGCCCTGACGGGCCGCGGCCACGGCCGCCAGGCGCTCGCCCTGGTGGTCGCCGCGGACCCGCACGACCCGCCCGCGCACACCATCGCGGGCGTCGCCGCCGTCCTCCTCGCCCTGATCACCGGCCCCGCCACCGCCCACGGCCCGGCCGCCGCCGAGCACTCCGCGGCCCTGGTCCAACTGCTCCTCGGTGCCCGCCCCGCCGACGTCGCCCCGCTCCTCGGCGCGCCCCTCTGGACCGTCGTGCACGCCGAGCGCCGCCGGGACACGACGGAGTCGGCGGCCTCACTGGCCGCCGCCCTGGGCACCTCCCTCGTCGCCCCGGGTACCGCCGCCGAAGCCCCCGCCGCCCCCGGCGTCACCCCCGCCCTGCGCGCCCTGGTCCCCGCCGACCAGGAGGTCACCGCGTACCCCGGCTGGACACTCGGCGTCAGCGAACCCGCCCCGGTCGCCGAACTCGCGACCGCCGACCGGCATGCCGCCGCCGCCCTGCGCCGCGCTCTGGCCGGCCGGACCTCCCTCGTACGCCATCGCACCCCCGGCCCCCACAGCATCACCTCCCTCGTCACCCCCGCGGACGCCCGGCAGCACGCCCAGGCCCTGCTCGCCCCGCTGGCCGACTCCCCACCCCTCCTCGCCACACTCCACAACTGGCTGTCCCTGCACGGCAGTTGGGACCGCACCGCCACCGCCCTCGGCATCCACCGCAACACCGTCCGCCAGCGCATCACCCGTATCACCGGCCTCCTCGACACCGACCTGGACGACCCCGATGTCCGCATGGAGCTGTGGTTCGCCCTCCGCTCCCTCGACCGGGACGCCTCGCGGCCCTGACGCCCCGCGGACGTGCCGGTGCGGCTACTGCGCCCCGCGCGCCGGCCCGCCACGTTCCTCCGTGGCGGGCCGGCCTCGTCAGGACAACAGGAGCCGCACTCGACGCCTCAGCCGGGCACGCCCATGCGCTGGGTGCCGACGACGGACAGCAGCCGCAGTGCCTCTTCCGACGGTGAGCCGGGGGCGGCGGTGTAGAGGAAGACCCGCTGGTCCCGGTCGGCGATGTCCAGTACGTCGCAGTTGACGGACACGGGACCGACCAAGGGGTGCTCGAAGGTCTTGCAGAGGGTGGGCCGGTCGGTCACGTCGTGGGCGGCCCAGAGCCGGGCGAACTCCGCACTGCCGTCCAGGAGTTCCGCGACCAGTCCGGTCACCTCCGGGTCGTTGGGGTAGCGGGCCGCGGTGGCGCGCAGGTGCCGGGTCGAGGTCCGGGCGAACTCGTCCGCGTCCGAGACGCCGTACAGCCGGCGGCCGTTCCGGTGCGGGCCGAGGAAGGCACGTCGGATGAGGTTCCGGTCCCGGCGCGACAGCACGGAGAAATCCTCCATCAGGGCAGCGGCCAGGTCGTTCCAGGCGATGACCTCATACGTCGCCGACAGCACGAGCGCCGCGGTCTCCGGCAGCCGGCGCAGCAGGTCGACGATGCTCTGCCGTATCTCCCGCGAGGGCCCGGGCGGCGGTCCGGGCGGGGTGCCGGCGAGATGGTGGAGATGGTCGCGCTCGGCGTCCGACAGGCGGAGTGCGCGGGCGAGTTGGGCCAGCACCTCACGGGAGGGGTGCGGGGCGCGGGCCTGCTCCAGGCGGGAGTAGTACTCGGTCGAGATGAACGCGAGCTGCGCCACCTCCTCGCGACGCAGTCCCGGGGTACGGCGGCGCGGCCCGGCGGGCAGCCCCACGTCGGCAGGGGTGATGCGTTCGCGTCTGCTGCGCAGGAAGCCGGCCAGCTCTCGTCGATCCATCTCCCCAGTGTGTGCGGCGCCGAGGTGGCCGGCCAGGTACTGCCGGTGCCTGGATGCGCCGGGCCGCCGGAAGCAGGCTCGTCGTCATGAACCAGACACCGATCATGTCCACCACGGCCTCCGGCCTGCTCGCCGGCAAGGTCGCCTTCATCACCGGTGCCGGTCGCGGCATCGGCGCGGCAGCAGCGCGGCTCTTCGCCCGGGAGGGCGCCCGGGTACTCCTCACGGCCCGCACGGAGTCGCAGCTCAAGGCGGTGACCGAGGAAATCCGGGCGGCCGGCGGTACCGCGGACTACGTGGTGTGCGACCTGACCGACCCGGCCGGCGTCCGGGCCGCCGTCAACCGGTCCGTGGAGCTGTACGGCCGGCTGGACGTGGCCTTCAACAACGGCGCGACGGGCCAGCCGCCCGGCCCGATGGATGAGCTGTCGGAGACCGACTTCGACCATGTCTGCGCGGTCAACCTCAAGGGCCCGTGGCTGGCCATGACCGCCGAGATCGCCGCCATCCGTGCCACCGCGCGGCGTGGAGCCCTCGTCAACACCTCCAGCGTCGGCAGCCTGATGGCCAATCCCGCGCTGCCCGCGTACGGCGCGGCGAAGCGGGCGGTCAACAGCCTCACCGCGTCGGCGGCCGCCACGTACGGCCCGGAGGGGATCCGCGTCAACGCCATCGCGCCCGGCACCACGCTCACCGAGATGCTGTACGACTGGGATGCGGCGTCCCCCGGCACGATCGAGCAGCTCAACGCCCGGACCCCGCTGGGCCGCGCCGCCGATCCGGACGAGATCGCGCAGGCCGCCGCCTGGCTCCTCAGCGATCGCTCCTCGTACGTCACCGGCACGGTCCTCCGGGTCGACGGCGGCATGCGGGCCTGAGCCGGAACGGGGGCCGTGCAGGACACCGGCCCCAGGGCGGGAGCGGGGCAGCTCCGTACGGAAGTACGGGAGCTGTCCCGCCGGGCTCCACCCGCGCGGGACGCCGCCGCCCCTGCCGCGCCCGCCTCCTCTACTCGCCCTGTCGGGAGGCCGCGATCTGCCGCGACATGATCGTCGTCAGCTCGTACGCGGTGTGCGAGGCGGCGACGGCGGTGATCTCCGCGTGGTCGTACGCGGGCGCGACCTCGACGACGTCCGCCGAGACCAGGTTGCAGGACGCGAGCCCGCGCAGGATCTCCAGGAGCTCGCGGGAGGTCATGCCGCCCGCCTCCGGCGTGCCGGTGCCCGGGGCGTGGGCCGGGTCCAGCACGTCGATGTCGATGGAGATGTACAGCGGACGGTCACCGATGCGCTGACGCAGCTGGTCGGCGACCTCGTCGACGCCGCGGCGCATGACATCCGCCGAGGTGACGATGCCGAAGCCCATCTTCTCGTCGTCGTCGAGGTCCTTCTTGCCGTAGAGCGGGCCGCGGGTGCCGACGTGGGAGAGCGCGGAGGTGTCGAGGATGCCTTCCTCGACGGCGCGGCGGAACGGGGTGCCGTGGGTGTATTCGGCGCCGAAGTACGTGTCCCAGGTGTCCAGGTGCGCGTCGAAGTGCAGCAGCGCGACCGGGCCGTGCTTCTTGGCGACGGAGCGGAGGAGGGGCAGCGCGATGGTGTGGTCGCCGCCGAGCGTCATCATCCGGGCGCCGCCGGCGAGCAGGTCGTCGGCCGCGGCCTCGACCGTCTCCACGGCCTCGTTGATGTTGAAGGGGTTGGCGGCGATGTCACCGGCGTCGGCGACCTGCGCGAGCGCGAACGGCGACGCGTCCTGGGCCGGGTTGTACGGACGCAGCAGCCGGGACGCCTCACGGATGGCGTTGCCGCCGAAGCGGGCCCCGGGGCGGTAGGAGACGCCGGTGTCGAAGGGGACACCGACCACGGCCACATCGGCCCGGCCGCCGACCTCGTCGAGGCGGGGCAGGCGGGCGAAGGTCGCGGGCCCGGCATAGCGCGGGACGCGGGAGGAGTCGACGGGGCCCACGGGGCCGTTGGATGCGCTGGCTGCGGTGGTCATGACCGTGAGGTTAGGGAGCGCCGGCCGCCGGGCCCATGGACATGTGCGTAACCGGGCCCGGGACGGTTCGACATTTTGTCCAGGGCCGCTGGGGCGGTGACCAGGCATTCCGGGTTTCCGCAGAACGCCGCCACCCTGTGTGCAGGACGCCACCCCCCTGTCCGCAGGGCGGTGCCGCCACTCCGGCATCCGCACCCCGGTGTCCGGGCTGCGGAACTCCCCCGCCCCGGAACAGGTGTACGGGCACAATGGGCGCTATGCCGATAGCCTCCGCAGCCACTGCCCCCTCGCGCGCCGAACTCGTCGATCATCTCGTCCGGACCCGGATCGCCGGTGAGGTCGCCACCCCCCGCGAGAACAACCTCTCCCACTACCGCAGGCTCGCCAACGGCGACCGCCACTACTGGTTCGGCCTGGAGTTCGGCGACCGGTGGACGGACGAGCAGGACGTACTGGCCGTGATGGCGGAGCGCTGCGGCGTCGTCGACGACCCGCACCACCGGCAGGGGCAGGACACCATCGACCCGGAGCTGACGGTCGACGCGCTGGACCGCACCGCCGCGGTGCTGCGCAAGGCGGCCGCCGGGCAGCACCGGGTGCTGTTCGCGACCGGCCACCCGGGCGGGCTGCTCGATGTGCACCGGGCGACCGCCGAGGCACTGCGCGCGGCGGGCTGCGAGATCGTCGTCATCCCCGACGGCCTGCGGGCGGACGACGGCATGGTCTTCCAGTTCGGCGACGTGGCGATGCTGGAGCGCGGTGCGACGCTCTGGCACACCCATTCCCCCGAGCCGATGGCCGCGATCCTGAATGGCCTGGAGCAGGCGGGACGCCCGCTGCCGGACCTGGTGATGGCCGACCACGGCTGGGCCGGCTGCGCGGGCCAGCGCGGCATCGACGCCGTGGGCTTCGCCGACTGCAACGACCCGGCCCTCTTCCTCGCCGAGTCCGAGGGCACCCTCCAGGTCACGATCCCCCTGGACGACCATGTCCTCAGCCCGCGGCATTACGACCCGCTGACCGCGTATCTGTTGGATGCGGCGGGGCTGGTCTGAGGGGGAATCACCTAGGTCCCAGGGAGGGCGGCGGTCCGTCCAGAGGATGACGCCGGGGGCGGTGGTGGCACTTCAGGACAGTCCGTCTTTGGGGCCCTGTGGGGGAGGACGGGGCTGAGCCGTGCATTCGAGGATGGGGCATCGAATCCTCCGCCCCCCTTTTCCGGAGTCCCCATGTCCTGCACGGCAGCCGCTGATGAATGAGAGCACTACCCACATTCGCGCCCGGACTCAGCGTTCAACCGAGGGATGGACCTTCCTGGTTGAATCGATACGGAACCATCGCACGGTCGGTTCCATCGCCCCCAGCGGCACGTCGCTCGCCAAGCTGCTGACCGACCCGTTGCTGGAACGAGCGCCGCGGAGTGCGAACGTCCTGGAAGTGGGCGCGGGTACCGGCTCGGTCACCCGAGTCCTGCTTTCCCGGATACCCCGGGGAAGCCGACTGGACATCGTAGAAGCCAACGACCAATTTGCCGCACATCTGCGTCGACTGGTGCGCAGCCACCCGAACCTGCTGGAAAAGCAGGAACGAGTGCGCGTCCACAACATGTTTGTCGAACAGCTCAGCACCGATCGCCGCTATGACGTGATCGTCTCCGGCCTGCCGTTCTCCAACCTCTCCCCACGGCAGGTCGAGGAGATCATGGATCGCTACCTGGACCTGCTCCGCCCCGGGGGCACTCTCACCTACTTTTCCTATTGCGGCAGTCGCTGGGTCCGCGCCTTTCTGACGTCCCGCCCGGAGGCCCGCCGTCAACGCGAAGTCAAAGGCCTACTGAACCGATATCACCAGCAGTACGCGATCGGCTGCTGGACCGTGTGGGGAAATCTGCCACCCGCGCAGGTGTGGCAACTGCGCAGACCGATCGATGCGGTCAACGTCTCCGGCGGGTCGGCTGTCCAGCCACACCTGTCGCGATGAACACCCTCACCGGTCTGCTCGGCCAGATTCCCCCTGCCGTCGGCTACACGGTGCTGGCCACGGCAATCATCGCGGAATCCGTTTTGCTGGTGGGCGCCGTCGTCCCCACTCTCGCTCTCATGCTCACCGCGGGAGCCTTGGCCCGTGCCGGCAGTATGAACCTGTTCTGGGTCATCGCATGCGCCGCCGGCGCCGTCATGATCGGGGACGCTCTTGGCCATCGAACCGGTCACCTGCTGGGCAGGCGCCTGCGTACCGGGAAGCTCGGCCGCCGCATTCCCGCCTCGGCGTGGCAGCGAGCCGAAACCCTCATGAACAAGCGCGCCGGCCAAACCCTTCTGCTCTTTCGCTTCGTGCCCGTGATGCGGACCCTTGCCCCGCACATGGCCGGCGTCGCCGGCCTGCCGTACCGTCATATCGCCCCGTACAGCGCCCTGGCCTCGGTCGCGTGGGCGAGCGTGGAAAGCGGCGCGGGCTACACAGCGGCCTTCTCCCTCCAGCACGTCTCCGCGATCGGAGGCCCGTAGCCGGTCGGAGCACACCCCGCCCCCCTCCCGGCAACCGCCCCACGAAGCGCGGCAAAAGCCGGTGGCCCGGTATCCCCGAGCCACGGAATTCGGGGAGCCCGGCCCACCGGCCGACCTGGGGGTGCGCGGTCTAATCGCGCGGCACCCGGATCACGCCCTCCTGAATCACCGACACCGCCAGCTGCCCCTCCGCCGTGAAGATGCGGCCCTTGCCGAGGCCGCGGCCGCTTTGCGCGGTCGGGGACTCCTGGTCGTACAGGAGCCATTCGTCGGCGCGCAGGGGGCGGTGGAACCACATCGCGTGGTCCAGGCTGGCGCCGACGACGTCGCCGACCGCCCAGCCGCCACGGCCGTGGGCGAGCAGGATCGAGTCCAGCAGGGTCATGTCGGAGACGTAGGTGACCAGGCAGATGTCCAGCAGGGGGCGGGGGATGACGCCGTCGTCGTCGAGCTTGCCGTGGGTGCGGAACCAGACCTGGGAGCGGGGTTCGCGGGGCTCGCCGACGGTGACGTAGGGCGGCTCGTCGACGTAGCGCAGGTCGATCGCGGCGCGGGCCTCCAGCAGGCGGTCGGCGACCTCGGGGGCGAGGAAGCGTTCGGCGTGCCGGGGCAGCATCTCGGCGGCGGTGGGCAGCTCCAGCGGGTCCGGTGCCGGCGGCATCGGCTCCTGGTGCTCCAGCCCTTCCTCGGCCGTCTGGAAGGAGGCGGAGAGGTGGAAGATCGGCTGGCCGTGCTGGACGGCGACGACCCGGCGGGTGGTGAAGGACCGGCCGTCGCGGATGCGGTCGACGGTGTAGACGATGGGCGCGCCGGGGTCTCCCGGGCGCAGGAAGTACGCGTGCAGGGAGTGCGGCGGCCGGTCGGCGGGGACCGTGCGCCCGGCCGCGACCAGGGCCTGGGCGGCGACCTGGCCGCCGAAGACCCGGGGTACGACCGAGGCACGGCTCTCGCCCCGGAAGATGTCCTGCTCGATCCGCTCCAGTGCGAGCAGATCGAGCAGGGACCGGAGTGCGTCGTTCACGTGCGCGGTGCCCTTACGGCCTAGAGGCCCATGGACTTGGCGATGATGGACTTCATGACCTCGCTGGTGCCGCCGTAGATGCGGTTGACGCGGTTGTCGGCGTAGAGGCGGGCGATCGGGTACTCGTTCATGAAGCCGTAGCCGCCGTGCAGCTGGAGGCAGCGGTCGATGACGCGGTGGGCGACCTCGGTGCAGAACAGCTTGGCGGAGGCGGCCTCGGCCGGGGTCAGCTCGCCGGCGTCCAGCGCTTCGAGCGCGCGGTCGGCGACGGCCTCGGCGGCGTCCACCTCGGCCTGGCAGGCGGCCAGTTCGAACTTGGTGTTCTGGAAGGAGGCGACCGTCTTGCCGAAGATCGTGCGCTCCTGCACGTACTCCTTGGCGAACCGGACGGCGGCCTTGGCCTGGGCGTACGCGCCGAAGGCGATGCCCCAGCGCTCGGAGGCGAGGTTCAGGCCCAGGTAGGCGAAGCCCTTGTTCTCCTCGCCGAGCAGGTCCTCGACCGGGACCTTGACGTCGACGAAGGCCAGCTCGGCGGTGTCGGAGATCTTCAGGCCGAGCTTGTCCAGCTTGCGGCCGACGGAGTAGCCCGCGGACTTGGCGTCCACGGCGAAGAGCGAGATACCGAAGCGGCGGTCGTCCTCGCGGGGGGCCGCGGTGCGGGCGCAGACGATGACGCGGTCGGCGTGCACCCCGCCGGTGATGAAGGTCTTGGCGCCGTTGAGGACGTAGTGCGTGCCGTCCTCCGACAGCTTCGCGGTGGACTTCATGCCGGCGAGGTCGGAGCCGGTGCCCGGCTCGGTCATCGCCAGCGCCCACATCTCCTCGCCGCTGACGAACTTCGGCAGGAAGCGCTTCTTCTGCTCGTCGGTGGCGAGCATCTGGATGTACGGGAGGCCGAGCAGGACGTGCACGCCGGAGCCGCCGAAGGAGACGCCCGCGCGGGAGGTCTCCTCGTACATCACGGCCTCGAACTTGTGCGAGTCGATGCCGGCGCCGCCGAACTCCTCGGGGACGCGGATGCCGAAGACGCCCAGCTCACCGAGCTTGTAGTAGAAGTCGCGCGGGGCCTGGCCGGCGGCGAGCCACTCGTCGTGCACGGGCACGACCTCGGCCTCGATGAAGGCGCGTATGGTCTCGCGGAACGCCTCGTGATCCTCGTTGAACACCGTACGGCGCATTGCTACGTCGCCTCCTCCAGGTCGCCGGTCCAAGCGCATGGCTAAGCGCTTGCTCAGCGAAAGCTACCGGCCAGTTACCTAGGCTGTCCAGAGGTCAACGAAAATCCGTGCGAGCCGGTGGGCCCGCCCCTAGGCGCCCGGCACCGACGCCGCCACCGGCTCCCCGGCCTCCGGCTCCCCCGCCACCGCGCCGAAGGCACCCAGCGCCAGCCGGTGCAGCAGCTCCGCCATCTCCGTACGGCCCGGGAGCGCGCCCGGCCGGCCGAGGTGCGGGGTGGAGTTGAGCAGACCGAAGACGGCGTGCACCGCGGCGCGGGCCCGGGACTCGGAGGGGCCCGGGTGGACCCGGCGGACGACCTCCACCCAGAGCTCCACATACTGCCGCTGGAGCTGGCGGACCCGCTTGCGGTCGGCCTCCCGCAGTCGGTCCAGCTCCCGGTCGTGCAGGGTGATCAGCGGCCGGTCGTCCAGCGCGAAGTCGATATGGCCGTCGATCAGCGCGTCCAGCACCGCCTCGGGGCTGCCGCCGCCCTCCGCGACCCGCATCCGGCCGCCCGCGAGCAGCCGCTCGCTGATCCCGACCAGCAGCTCGGCGAGCATCGCGTCCTTGCCGGCGAAGTGCCGGTAGAGGCCCGGACCGGAGATGCCCACGGCCGCCCCTATCTCGTCCACGCCGACACCGTGGAAGCCACGCTCCGCGAAGAGCCGGGCGGCCTCCTTGAGGATCTGCTCGCGGCGGCTGGTCGGGGCGGCGGACTGCGCATTACTCATGCCGTCGATTGTAGACAGCCGGGTTAGTGCTCGTTAACCTGAAGGCAATGAGGTTAACGCCCATTAACCCGGATGGCCCGGACGCCGCGGACCGCGGCACCGGGGCAGGTGATCGAGCAAGGGGGCTCGTACTGATGGAGCAGGCACCGGTGCTGGGGAGTACCGCCGATCCGGCGTCCGACTCCTGGCGGGCCAATGAGGCCGCGCACCGCGAGCTGGCCGCACAGCTGCGCGAGAAGCTCGCGGCGGCCCGGCTGGGCGGCGGCGAGAAGGCCAGGGCGCGGCACACCGCCCGCGGCAAACTGCTGCCCCGCGACCGGGTGGACGCCCTGCTGGACCCGGGCTCGCCGTTCCTGGAGCTGGCGCCGCTGGCCGCGGACGGGATGTACGGCGGGGCCGCACCGGCCGCGGGCGTGATCGCCGGCATCGGCCGGGTCTCCGGCCGCGAGACGGTGATCGTCGCCAATGACGCCACGGTCAAGGGCGGCACGTACTACCCGATGACGGTCAAGAAGCATCTGCGGGCGCAGGAGATCGCCCTGGAGAACCGTCTCCCCTGTCTTTACCTGGTGGACTCCGGCGGGGCCTTCCTGCCGATGCAGGACGAGGTCTTCCCCGACCGGGAGCACTTCGGGCGGATCTTCTACAACCAGGCGCGGATGTCGGGCGCCGGAATCCCGCAGATCGCCGCCGTCCTCGGATCCTGCACGGCCGGTGGCGCCTACGTCCCCGCCATGAGCGACGAGGCCGTGATCGTCCGCAACCAGGGCACGATCTTCCTGGGCGGGCCGCCGCTGGTGAAGGCCGCCACGGGCGAGGTGGTCACCGCCGAGGAGCTGGGCGGCGGCGAGGTGCACGCCAAGACCTCGGGCGTCACCGACCATCTCGCCGAGGACGACGCCCATGCGCTGCGCCTGGTGCGCACCATCGTCGGAACCCTCGGCGAGCGCGCGCCGCTCCCGTGGACCGTGCGGACCGTCGAGGAGCCCAAGGCCGACCCGGCCGGTCTGTACGGGGCGGTGCCCGCGGACTCCCGTACGCCCTATGACGTCCGGGAGGTGATCGCCCGGCTGGTGGACGGCTCGCGCTTCGCGGAGTTCAAGGCGGAGTACGGGACGACGCTGGTCACCGGCTTCGCCCATATCCACGGCCACCCGGTCGGCATCGTCGCCAACAACGGCATCCTGTTCTCCGAATCCGCCCAGAAGGGCGCCCACTTCATCGAGCTGTGCGACCAGCGCGGTATCCCGCTGCTGTTCCTCCAGAACATCTCCGGCTTCATGGTGGGGCGTTCGTACGAGGCCGGCGGGATCGCCAAGCACGGCGCGAAGATGGTGACGGCGGTGGCCTGCACCCGCGTGCCCAAGCTGACGGTCGTCATCGGCGGCTCCTACGGGGCGGGCAACTACTCCATGTGCGGACGCGCCTATTCGCCGCGCTTCCTGTGGATGTGGCCGAACGCCAAGATCTCGGTGATGGGCGGCGAACAGGCCGCCTCCGTCCTCGCGACCGTCAAGCGGGACCAGCTGGAGGCGCACGGCGAGGAGTGGAGCGCCGAGGACGAGGCCGCCTTCAAGGCGCCGGTCCGCGAGCAGTACGAGACCCAGGGCAACGCCTACTACGCGACCGCGCGGCTGTGGGACGACGGTGTGATCGACCCGCTGGAGACCCGGCAGGTGCTGGGGCTGGCGCTGACGGCCTGTGCCAACGCGCCGCTCCCCCAGAAGGACAGCACCGCGCCCGGCTACGGCGTCTTCCGGATGTGAGAGGGATGTCCCCAGCAATGGTCACCAACTTCGACACCGTGCTCATCGCCAACCGCGGCGAGATCGCGGTCCGTGTCATCCGTACGCTGCGCGCCCTCGGCATCCGCTCGGTCGCCGTTTACAGCGACGCGGACGCCGGTGCCCGCCATGTCCGCGAGGCCGACACCGCCGTACGGATCGGTCCGGCCCCGGCCGCCGAGAGCTATCTGTCCGTGGAACGGCTGCTGGACGCGGCCGCCCGGACCGGCGCCCAGGCGATCCACCCGGGCTATGGCTTCCTCGCCGAGAACGCCGGCTTCGCCCGTGCCGTGGCGGCGGCCGGGCTGGTCTTCATCGGCCCGTCCGCCGAGGCCATCGAGCTGATGGGCGACAAGATCCGCGCCAAGGAGACGGTGCGGGAGGCCGGGGTCCCGGTCGTGCCCGGCTCCTCGGGCAGCGGGCTGGACGACGGTCAACTGGCCGCCGCGGCACGCGAGATCGGCATGCCGGTGCTGCTCAAGCCGTCCGCGGGCGGCGGCGGCAAGGGCATGCGGCTGGTCCGCGAGGAAGCGCTGCTGGCCGACGAGATCGCTTCCGCCCGCCGGGAGGCCCGCTCCTCCTTCGGCGATGACACCCTGCTCGTCGAGCGCTGGATCGACCGGCCCCGGCACATCGAGATCCAGGTGCTGGCGGACGGCCACGGCAATGTCATCCATCTCGGCGAGCGCGAGTGCTCCCTCCAGCGCCGCCACCAGAAGGTCATCGAGGAGGCCCCCTCGGTCCTGCTGGACGAGGCCACCCGCGCCGCGATGGGCGAGGCGGCCGTGCAGGCGGCCCGCTCCTGCGGCTACCGGGGCGCCGGCACCGTGGAGTTCATCGTCCCGGGCAAGGACCCGGCCTCCTACTACTTCATGGAGATGAACACCCGCCTCCAGGTCGAGCACCCGGTCACCGAGATGGTCACCGGTATCGACCTGGTGGAGTGGCAGCTGCGGGTCGCGGCCGGCGAACCGCTCCCGTACGCCCAGGAGGACATCACCCTCACCGGGCACGCCATCGAGGCCCGGATCTGCGCCGAGGACCCGGCCCGCGACTTCCTGCCGACCGGCGGCACGGTCCTCGCGCTCCACGAGCCGCAGGGCGGCGGAGTGCGCACCGACTCCGGGCTCTCGGAGGGCGGGGAGGTCGGCAGCCGCTACGACCCGATGCTGTCCAAGGTGATCGCCCACGGTCCGGACCGGGCGAGCGCACTGCGCCGGCTCCGGGCCGCGCTGGCCGAGACCGTCACCCTCGGCGTCACCACCAACGCCGGTTTCCTGCGGCGGCTGCTGGCCCACCCTGACGTGGTCTCCGGCGAGCTGGACACCGGCCTGGTGGAGCGGGAGGCGGCCGGTCTGGTCGACGGCGCGGTGCCGGACGAGGTGTACGCGGCGGCCGCGGCGGTACGGCAGGCCGCCCTGGAACCGGCAGTGGCCGACGGCGGCTGGCGCGACCCGTTCTCGGCCCCGAACGGCTTCCGGCTCGGCGGCGAGCCCGCGCCGGTCCGCCACTGGCTGCGGGTCCCGGGACACGACCCGGTGCCGCACGACGTACGGCCCACGGCCCCGGCCGGACAGCTGGAGCCGGGCCGGGTACGGGTCACCGTCGACGGGGTGCTGCACACCTTCCACCACAGCGGCGACTGGCTCGGCCGGGACGGCGACTCCTGGCAGGTGACCACCCACGACCCGGTGGCCGCGGCGCTGCGCGGTGCCGCCGGGGCACACGGCGCGGACACCCTGGCCGCCCCGATGCCCGGCACCGTCACCGTCGTCAAGGTCGCCGTCGGCGACGAAGTGGCCGCGGGCCAGGGCCTGCTGGTGGTGGAGGCGATGAAGATGGAGCACGTCATCTCCGCACCGCACGCCGGCACCGTCACCGAACTCGACGTCACCGCGGGCTCGACCGTCGCCATGGACCAGATCCTGGCCGTGGTCGCCCCGCACGAGAGCCCCGACGAGGCCGCCGCGAGCGCCCCCGGGGGCGGGCAGGAGAGCGCCTGATGACCGCAGCCGGACTGCCGATGGAGATCCGCTCGGAGGGACTGCCCACCCGCGTACGGATCCATGAGGTCGGCGCGCGCGACGGGCTGCAGAACGAGCGGACGGTGGTGCCCACGGAGGTCAAGGCGGAGTTCATCCACCGGCTCGCCGCCGCGGGCCTGCCGACCGTCGAGGCCACCAGCTTCGTCCACCCCAAGTGGGTGCCCCAACTCGCCGACGCCGAGCAGCTGTTCCCGCTGCTGGGCGATCTCGATCCGCAGCGGCTGCCGGTGCTGGTCCCCAACGAGCGCGGGCTGGACCGGGCGCTGGCGCTGGGGGCCCGCCGGATCGCGGTGTTCGGCAGCGCCACCGAGTCGTTCGCCAAGGCCAACCTCAACCGGACGGTCGACGAGGCGCTGGCGATGTTCGCGCCGGTGATCACGCGGGCCAAGGACGCCGGGGTGGAGGTGCGCGGCTATCTCTCGATGTGCTTCGGCGACCCCTGGGAGGGCCCGGTGCCCGTCGCGCAGACCGTCCGGGTCTGCCGGGCACTGCTCGACCTGGGCTGCGACGAACTGAGCCTGGGCGACACCATCGGGGTGGCCACCCCCGGTCATGTGCAGACCCTGCTGGCCGCCCTCAACGAGGCCGGGGTGCCCACCTCCCGTATCGGCGTGCACTTCCACGACACCTACGGGCAGGCCCTCGCCAACACCTTCGCCGCGCTCCAGCACGGCATCACCACCATCGACGCCTCGGCGGGCGGCCTCGGCGGCTGCCCGTATGCCAAGAGCGCCACCGGAAACCTCGCCACCGAAGACCTCGTGTGGATGCTGCACGGCCTCGGTATCGAGACCGGGGTCGACCTGGACCGTCTGACCGCCACCAGCGTGTGGATGGCCGAGGCCCTGGGCCGGCCGAGCCCCTCGCGTACCCTCCGTGCCCTCTCCCACAAGGAGTGACCCTCATGTCCCTGGACCACCGCCTGCCCGACGAGCTGGAAGAACTCCGGCGCACGGTCGAGGCGTTCGCACACGACGTCGTCGCCCCGAAGATCGGCGAGTACTACGAGCAGCATGCGTTCCCGTACGAGATCGTGCAGGAAATGGGCCGGATGGGCCTGTTCGGGCTGCCCTTCCCCGAGGAGTACGGCGGGATGGGCGGCGACTACCTCGCGCTCGGCATCGCCCTGGAGGAGCTGGCCCGGGTCGACTCCTCGGTGGCCATCACCCTGGAGGCGGGCGTCTCCCTGGGCGCCATGCCGGTCTACCACTTCGGCACGGAGGAGCAGAAGCGGGAGTGGCTGCCCAAGCTGTGCAGCGGTGAGATGCTCGGCGCCTTCGGCCTCACCGAGCCGGACGGCGGCTCGGACGCCGGCGCGACGCGGACGACCGCGGTGCGCGACGGCGGGGACTGGGTGATCAACGGCAGCAAGTGCTTCATCACCAACTCCGGTACGGACATCACCGGTCTGGTCACGGTCACCGCCGTCACCGGCCGCAAGGACGACGGCAGCCCGCTGATCTCCTCGATCATCGTGCCCTCCGGCACCCCGGGCTTCACGGTCGGCGCCCCGTACTCCAAGGTCGGCTGGAGCGCCTCGGACACCCGCGAGCTGTCGTTCTCCGATGTGCGGGTCCCGGCCGCCAACCTGCTGGGCGAGGAGGGCCGCGGCTACGCCCAGTTCCTGCGGATCCTCGACGAGGGCCGGATCGCCATCGCGGCGCTGGCCACCGGCCTGGCGCAGGGCTGTGTGGACGAGTCGGTGCGCTACGCCAAGGAGCGGCACGCCTTCGGCCGCGCCATCGGCAGCAACCAGGCGATCCAGTTCAAGCTCGCCGACATGGAGATGCGCGCCCACACCTCCCGGCTGGCCTGGCGCGATGCCGCGTCCCGGCTGGTGCACGGCGAGCCCTTCAAGAAGGAGGCCGCACTCGCCAAGCTCTACTCGTCCGAGATCGCGGTGGACAACGCCCGCGAGGCCACCCAGATCCACGGCGGCTACGGCTTCATGAACGAGTACCCGGTCGCCCGGATGTGGCGGGACGCCAAGATCCTGGAGATCGGCGAGGGCACCAGCGAGGTCCAGCGGATGCTGATCGCCCGGGAGTTGGGCGTCGTCTAGGGCGTCGCCCGGGGCATGGCCCGGGTGAAGTGAGTGGTGGGCGGTCCGGTCGCATCAGGCGACCGGGCCGCCGCCTTTTTTGCGCTTGTGGCGCCGGTCCGCCCCGGCCCGTCCGCCCGCCCCCGTCCGCCCCCGCGCCCGCCGGCGCTGCTCCCGTCCGCCCGCTCGTCCGCCCGGCGCCCGTCCGCCGCGGTGCGCGGCCGCGCCTGTACCCCGGTGCGTCCGGAGCATGCGGCGGCGGAAGGGCGTGCGGGCGCACCACCATGATCCGTCTGCAACACCCGGAGGTTTATGCCTCGTGGATGCGAGGTCGCCCCCTTTCACGCCGTACCGGCACAGCTGTCCCTCCTGTTTGGCTTGCTCCTGCACGCGGCCGCTTTGCTGACCACCGGCCGTTTTGCTCACGTCTGTTCATGTCCCGGGAGGGAAAGTGTCCGTACCGGACGGCGTCACCGGTTCCACCACCGAAGAGCCCGCTCTCGCACCACCCGCAGACAGTGCGCTCACCAGCCTCAGCACCCAGGCCGCGCGCCAACTGGCGACCACCACCAAGTCCGAGCCCCAGATGCAGGCCATCACCTCGCGATGGCTGCTGAAGACGCTGCCCTGGGTGGACGTCAAGGGCGGCGCCTACCGGGTCAACCGGCGCCTGACGCTCCGCGTCGGCCGGGGCCGGGTCCAGTTCGAGCAGAACGGCGCGGACGACATCAGAGTGATCCCCCAGACGCTCACCGAACTGCCGGTCCTGCGCGGCTACCCCGACACCGAGGTACTCAAGGAGCTCGCCGGCCGCTTCCGGGTCCGGGAGGTCCGGCCCGGCCAGGTCCTCTTCGAGGCCGGGCAGCCCGCCACCGAGGCGTACCTCGTCGTCCACGGCCGTTTCGCCCGCTACACGGTCGGCAAATACGGCGAGGAGGAGGTCATCGACGTCGTCACGGACGGCGACCAGATGGGGGACGAGGCGATCGGCCGGCCCGACCCGCGGTGGCTGAGCTCGGTCCGGGCCGAGACGGCGGGCGTGCTGCTGGTGCTGCCCTGGGACGTGATCCGGGAGTTCACCGACCGGGTGCCGTCCCTGGCCGCCCATCTGACGGCGTACGCGGAGCGGCAGCAGCGCCCCATGAACCGCAAGGGCGAGGCGGAGGTGCCGGTGCAGGCGGGGCACGTCGGCGAGCCGACGCTGTCATCCGGCTTCGTCGACTACGACCTCTCCCCGCGCGAGTACGAGCTCTCCCTGACCCAGACCGTGCTGCGGGTCCACAGCCGGGTCGCCGATCTCTACAACGACCCCATGGACCAGACGCAGCAGCAACTCCGGCTCACCGTGGAGGAGATCCGCGAGCGCCAGGAGTGGGAGATGGTCAACAACCGGGAGTTCGGCCTGCTGCACAACGCCGACTACGGCCAGCGGATCAGCACCTACACCGGCCCGCCCACCCCCGACGACATGGACGAGCTGCTGTCCATGCGCCGCAAGACACGGCTGTTCCTGGCCCACCCGAAGGCGATCGCCGCCTTCTTCCGGCAGTGCAACAAACGCGGACTGGTGCCGGGCACGGCGAACGTCGACGGGCACGAGGTACCCGCCTGGCGCGGGGTCCCGATCTACCCGTGCGGCAAGATCCCGATCAGCGACACCCACACCAGCAGCATCCTCGCGCTGCGTACCGGCGAGGCGGACCAGGGAGTCGTCGGCCTGCACCAGACCGGCATCCCCGAGGAGTACCAGCCCGGCCTGAACGTCCGGTTCATGGGCATCGACCCGTCCGCCGTCATCAGCTACCTCGTCACCGCCTACTACTCGCTGGCCATCCTCGTGCCCGACGCCGTCGGAGTCCTGGAGAACGTCCAGATCGGCCGGAACGCCGACTGACCAGGTGGAGTCCCTCACCATGAGCACCCCCCCGAACACCGCCCCCACGTGGTCGCTGCCCGGCCCGCCGAACCTCGCCCACACCCTGCGGACCCGCCGCCCGGACGGCGCCGTCCCCGGGCTGAGGTACCGGCCCGTCGCCCCCGCCGACCCGGAGAAGGCCGCGGAGATCGACCGCAGACTGGAGGCCTGGGCCAGAGCGCTGGACCTGTTCCCCGCGCAGTGGACCGGGGACTTCACCGAGTTCCAGTTCGGCCGGGCGGTCGTCCTCCAGCACCCCGGCGCGGCCGACCTCGAACGCCTCACCGTCGCGGGCAAGCTGCTGCTGGCCGAGAACATCGTCGACAACTGCTACTGCGAGGAGGACGAGGGCAAGGGCGGCGCGCACCGTGGCCTGGGCGGCCGGCTGATCATGGCCCAGTCGGCCCTCGACCCGCTGCACGGCACCCCCGAGCTGGAGGAGGAGTGGCGCCACGGCGTGCAGGCCGACGGACCGCTGCGCTCGTACCACTGGGCGCTGAAGGACTACGCGGCGCTCGCCACCCCCAGCCAGACCGACCGGTTCGTCCATGACATCGCCCGGCTGCACCTCGGCTATCTCGCCGAGGCCGCCTGGGCGGAGACCCGGCATACGCCGCGGGTCTGGGAGTACCTGGTCATGCGGCAGTTCAACAACTTCCGTCCCTGTCTGTCCATCGTCGACGCCGTGGACGGCTACGAACTGCCCGAGGCGCTCTACGCCCGCCCCGAGGTCCAGCGGGTCACCGCGCTGGCGTGCAACGCCACGACCATCGTCAACGACCTGTACTCCTTCACCAGGGAACTGGCGAGTGACCCGCACCATCTGAACCTGCCCCAAGTGGTGGCCGCCAACGACCAACGCGGCCTGAAGGACGCCTACTTGAAGAGCGTCGAGATCCATAACCAGGTCATGGCGGCGTTCGAGAGGGAGTCGGCCCCGCTGTCGGCCACCTCACCCCTCCTCGAACGCTATGTCCGGAGCCTGGCCGACTGGGTGTCCGGCAACCACGAGTGGCACGCCACCAACACCGACCGCTACCAGCTGCCCCACTACTGGTAGACCGATCCGCGCACCACAGCAAGGAGCCACCGTTGACCATCACTCACGCCGACACCGCCCGCACACCGGTGCCGACCCAGTCCACGTACCAGTCCCGGGTCGCGGACTACTGGAACGCCGAGGAAAACCCGGTCAACCTCGAACTCGGCAAGATCGACGACCTGTACCACCATCACTACGGCATCGGGGACGCCGACCGGTCGGTGCTGAACGAGCCGGACCCCGGCCGGCGCCGGGAACTGGTCACCGGTGAACTGCACCGCCTGGAACACGCCCAGGCCGAGCTCCTCGCCTCCCACCTGGGCGATGTCTCCCCCACCGACCGCGTCTTCGACGCCGGGTGCGGCCGCGGCGGCGGCAGCGTGGTCGCGAATCTGCGCTACGGCTGCCACACCGACGGCGCCACGATCTCCGCCAAGCAGGCCGAATTCGCCAACGCGCAGGCCCGCAAGCGCGGTATCGACGACAAGGTGCGCTACCACCACCGCAACATGCTCGACACCGGCTTCACCTCCGGCGCGTACGCGGCGTCCTGGAACAACGAGTCGAGCATGTACGTCGAGCTGGACCTGCTGTTCGCCGAGCACGCACGGCTGCTGCGGCGCGGTGGCCGCTATGTGGTGATCACCGGCTGCTACAACGACGCCTACGGGCGCGCCTCCCGTGAGGTGTCCCTCATCAACGCCCACTACATCTGCGACATCCACCCGCGCTCGGCGTACTTCCACGCCATGTCCCGTAACCGCCTCGTCCCCGTGCACGTCGAGGACCTGACACAGGCCGCGCTCCCGTACTGGGAGCTGCGCCGGGAGGCCGACCACCTGGTCACGGGGATCGAGGAGACCTTCCTGACCGCGTACCGCAACGGCAGCTTCCAGTACCTGATGATCGTCGCCGACCGGGTCTGACGGCTCCGCGGTCCGTGCCGGGCGTCCGACGACGCCCGGCACGGCCGTCTCACCGCGCCGGCCAGGGCACTTCCGGCGAGCGGTAGTAGTTGATACCCAGCGCGTCCCAGCGCGGCCCCTGGGCGGCCAGCCGGACCTTGTAGTCGTCCCAGTCATGGGTGCTCGCCGGGGACCAGCCCAGCTCCGCGATGCCGGGCAGCCGCGGGAAGGCCATGTACTCGATGTGCGCGGAGGTGGAGAGCGTCTCGGACCACAGGGGCGCCTCCACTCCGAGGACGGAGTCCGCGGGCGCGCCCTGGAGGTAGCGGCCCGGGTCCCAGTCGTAGGAGCGCCGGGCCTCGACATAGCCGGCCCAGGACAGGCCCAGCGGCGTGCTCTTGTCGTACTTCATGTCGAGGTAGGCGCGGTCCGCGGGCGAGAGGATCAGCCGGGTGCCGTTCCGGGCGGCGTCGGCGACCTGCTGCCGCTCCGCCGCGCCCGTCTTGTCGTAGCCCCAGTACTGCGCGACGGCGCCCTCGGCCGGGTGCGCCCCGGTCAGCTGGTGCCAGCCGATCACCGTCTTGCCGTACTTGGCCACCACCGGCTGCACCTTGTCCATGAAGGCCACATAGTCCGCATGGCTGGTGGAGTGCGCCTCGTCGCCGCCGATGTGGAGGTAGCGGCCGGGTGTCAGGGCCGCGAGTTCGCGGATGACGTCGTCCACGAAGTCGTAGGTCTCCTGCTTGGGCACGCACAGGGAGCTGAAGCCGACCTCGGTGCCGGTGTAGAGCGGCGGTGCCTGGCCGTTGCAGTTGAGCGGGGCGTAGGAGGCCAGCGCGGCGTTGGTGTGGCCCGGCATGTCGATCTCGGGGACGACGGTCAGATAGCGGGCCGCGGCGTAGCGGACGATCTCGCGGTAGTCGTCCTTGGTGTAGTAGCCGCCGCGGCCGCCGCCGACCTGGGTGGAGCCGCCGTAGGTCGCCAGCCGTGGCCAGGACTTGATGGCGATCCGCCAGCCCTGGTCGTCGGAGAGGTGCAGATGCAGCCGGTTGATCTTGTACATGGCGAGCTGGTCGATGTACCGCTTGACCTGCGCCACGGTGAAGAAGTGCCGGGAGACATCGAGCATCGCGCCCCGGTAGCCGTAGCGCGGGGAGTCGGCGATGGTGCCCCCGGCGATCCGCCAGGGCCCGCGCGCGGCGCGCTGCCCCTCAGCCTCGGCGGGCAGCAGCTGGCGCAGGGTCTGCACGCCATGGAAGAGGCCGGCCGGACGGGCGGCCCTGACGGTGACCGCACGGCCGTCGGAGGTCAGCCGGTAGCCCTCGGCGCCCAGCCCGCCGGTGCCGCTGCCGCCGAGCCGCAGGACGATGCCGTCCCGGCCGTCCTTGGTCGTGACGGGGAGGGCGAGGCCGGTGGCGGGCCGCAGCAGCCCCGCCAGATAGCCGGCGATCCGCTTGGCCTCGCCGGAGCCGCCGGGCACCCGGATCCGGGTGCGGTCACCGAGGGTGTACGCGTCCCCGCCGTCGCGTACGGACGCGGGCGCGGGGATCACCCGGTCCAGTGGGATCGCGGCCCGGGGAGCGGCCTCGGCGGCGCCCTGCGGCGGTACGGCGGCGGTCCCCAGCCCCGCCGCCGCGACCAGCAGCAGCGAGAACAGCAGTCTGCGTCGTCTCATCGACGGTCCCTTCGGCGAACCTCGTGCATGGCATGGTGCATGGCATGGAGCGACCGAACGGTGACCATGCGTACCGTGAGCCTCGATTCCGGTCAAGGTTCAGACCACTTTCCGGCCCCCAAATCGGGGACGTGCCCGATAGCGGGCAGATTTCTTGCGATTCCTCGCGCCGCCCCGCAGTATCTACGGGTGCTCGAACGCCGTCACCGCAGCGCTGAAGCGCCGCACGAAGACCTGGTGGACCACCTGGTGCGCAGCTCACCGCTTCAGCGCGGGGAGGCCGCCCGGGTGGTGCTGGACGTGCTGGCGTACTTCGACGAGACCACGGAGGAATTCGTCCGCCGTCGCCATCGGGAGCTCCAGTCCCAGGGACTGCGCAACGAGGCGATCTTCGAACGGATCCGCCACGAGATGCCGCACCGCGCCGTGGCCCCGCCCGATCTCTCGTCCCGCCAGCTGCGCCGCATCGTCTACGGCTGACGACCACGCCCGGGACGCCGGGCAGCACGCACCATCGCCACAACGCTTTTCTGGGAGGGTCACTGTATGTGCGGGATCGTTGGATACATCGGCAAACGTGATGTCGCCCCGCTGCTCCTCGAAGGCCTTCAGCGCCTGGAGTACCGAGGCTACGACTCCGCGGGTATCGCCATCCACGCCAAGGGCACCGGCAAGGCCGCGGGCGGCCTGAAGACCGCCAAGGCCAAGGGCCGGGTCCGCGAGCTGGAGTCCCGGCTGCCCAAGCGCTTCGCGGGCTCCACCGGCATCGCGCACACCCGCTGGGCCACCCACGGCGCGCCGACCGACGAGAACGCCCACCCGCACCGGGACACCGAGGGCAAGGTCGCGGTCGTCCACAACGGCATCATCGACAACGCCGCCGACCTGCGCGCCCGGCTGACCGCCGAGGGCGTCGTCTTCGCCTCCGAGACCGACACCGAGGTCCTGGCCCACCTCATCGGCCGGTCCACGGCCGAGAAGCTGGAGGAGCGGGTCCGCGAGGCGCTGCGGCACATCGAGGGCACCTACGGCATCGCCGTCCTGCACGCCGACTTCCCCGACCGCATCGTGGTGGCCCGCAACGGCTCCCCGGTCGTCCTCGGCATCGGCGAGCACGAGATGTTCGTCTCCTCCGACGTCGCCGCGCTGGTCTCGCACACCCGCCAGGTCGTCACCCTCGACGACGGCGAGATGGCCACGCTCAAGGCCGACGACTACCGCACGTACACCACCGAGGGCTCGCGGACCACGTCCGCTCCGGAGACCGTCGAGTACGCGGCCGAGTCGTACGACCTGGGCGGCCACGACACCTACATGCACAAGGAGATCTCCGAGCAGGCGGACGCGGTGGACCGCGCGCTGCGCGGCCGGATCGACGACCGCTTCTCCACCGTGCACCTGGGCGGCCTGAACCTCGACGCCCGCGAGGCGCGCGGGGTGCGCCGGGTGAAGATCCTGGGCTGCGGCACCTCGTACCACGCGGGCCAGATCGGCGCGCAGATGATCGAGGAGCTGGCCCGTATCCCCTCGGACGCCGAGCCGGCCTCCGAGTTCCGCTACCGCAACCCGGTCGTGGACCCCGACACGCTGTACGTGGCGGTCTCCCAGTCCGGTGAGACCTACGACGTGCTGGCGGCCGTCCAGGAACTCAAGCGCAAGGGCGCCCGGGTCCTGGGCCTGGTGAACGTGGTCGGCTCGGCGATCGCCCGGGAGACCGACGGCGGCATCTACGTGCACGCCGGCCCCGAGGTCTGCGTGGTCTCCACCAAGTGCTTCACCAACATGGTGGTGTCCTTCGCGCTGCTCGCCCTGCACCTGGGCCGGATCCGTGACCTGTCGGTCGCGGACGGCAAGCGGATCATCGAGGGCCTGCGCAAGCTGCCCGCGCAGATCGACGAGATCCTCAAGGGCGAGGAAGACATCAAGAAGCTGTCGGCCGCCTACGCGGACGCCAAGTCGATGATGTTCATCGGCCGGGTGCGCGGCTACCCCGTGGCCCGTGAGGCCTCTCTGAAGCTCAAGGAGGTCTCCTACATCCACGCCGAGGCCTACCCGGCGTCGGAGCTGAAGCACGGCCCGCTGGCCCTCATCGAGCCCGCGATGCCGACCGTCGCGATCGTCCCCGACGACGACCTGCTGGAGAAGAACCGCGCCGCGCTGGAGGAGATCAAGGCCCGCAGCGGCCGCATCCTGGCCGTCGCCCACCAGGAGCAGGAGAAGGCCGACCACACCATCGTCGTCCCGAAGAACGAGCCCGAGCTGGACCCGATCCTCATGGGCATCCCGCTGCAACTGCTCGCCTACCACACGGCATTGGCCCTCGGCCGCGACATCGACAAGCCGCGCAACCTGGCCAAGTCCGTCACGGTGGAGTAACCCACCCCGACCGCCTCACCGAGCCGGTGACCGTGAAGGTGGTCCACCCCAGGACCACCGAAGCGAGAATTGAGGCACCCCCACGGCGCTCAACCACCTCCGCGAAAGCGGCGCCGGCTTAGGCGCAAAGGCCGGGGCTCCGCGCGTGCCACCAGCGCGCGGAGCCGCCGCCTCCCCTTTGCCGGCGTCGCCCATACGCCGGCGGGATGCCGCCGCCCCGGGAGCCGTCACCTCCCGGCCGGCAGCACGAAGTTGCCGTGCGCGCGGCCGCCGGGCCCGTGACGCGGCGCGCCCACGTGACGGTTTTCTACCCCTCGCGGACGCCCGGTGCACCTGGCCGCGTCAGCGGAAGTGCGGCTGCGCACAATCCTCATGACGCCCCCGCACCTGTGTGCATGACGGGGAGGAAGATCGCCTGAAGAGGCGGTGCGGCACGGCGAGTTGAGCGCCCTCCGAGGGGCGGGCCGTCCCGAGGGTGCGTCAGGGAATCACGATCACCGGGCGCTGTGCCCGGCGGGCCAGCCGGCCGGCCACCGAGCCGAAGATCCGGCCGACGATGCCGTGCGTGGAGCCGACCACGATGGCGTCGGCCTCGTACTCCCGGCCGACCTCCTCCAGCTCATGGCAGATGTCCCCGCCGCGCTCGACGAGGATCCAGGGCACCTCGGTGAGGTGATCCGCACAGGCCAGCTCCAGGCCGAGCACTTCGGTGCGGTGATCCGGTACGTCCACGAAGACGGGGGGCTCACAGCCCGCCCAGACGGTCGTCGGCAGCCGGTTGGCCACATGGACGATGATCAAGCCGGAGCCGAGGCGCCGGGCCATACCGATTGCATACGCCAATGCTCGTTCGCTCGACATGGAGCCGTCGAAGCCGACCACGACGCCGTGCCGGAACGCGGGGTCGCAGGAGTGGCGCGTCTTTTCCGCCGCTTCGAGGTCCGCCATGGGATCGGCGACCTGCTTGCGGTCCGCGGGTTCGGGGATTTCGTGACCGGCCATTGGTGTCTCGGCGAGGACGTCCTCTTGCGGAGGGGCGAACGGGGAACGGCGATTGACTTGATCCGGCAGTTGACTGAGCTGACTCGCCCGAAGTGCGGGAGCCATAGTTCAAAGAGGAACGATACGACTGGGAATCATCTTCCCAACCCGATACCCCAAGAGTACGGCGCCACTCCCCCGCTGCCCAGAGCCCGCCACGGACGCGGGGCGCCCGCGCGAGGTGGGTGGGGCCTCGAACGTTCCCCGGAGCATGCCGGAGCGTGGCGCGGATGGCAATGCCCCGGCCTGCCCCCGTACGTACCCCTCGCGGTGACCCATGATCGTCGGCCGCGTTGTAGTAGCAGCCCGTCCGAGGGGAGTGCGCGGTGCCGTTGCCGTCCGACAGATCACCCGACCCAGTGAGCGATGTGGTGCGCTGGGGCGCGTTCAGCTGTGCCCTGGTGCCCCTCGTCCTGATCTTCAGCGGCGCCTCCTGGGCCGGCGCGGCCGGTGCCGCCGCCGGTCTGGCCGCGGTGACCTGCGCCTGTCGCGCACTGTTGCGGCATTCCGAACGGACCGCGGCCCGGGTCCGTGTGCGCGAGGTCGGACGACACCGGGACAGAAGCGGACGTTCAGGGACGACGGCGCACGGGGGCGGCCGGCACTCCGAAGGGCGTACGCCGGTCGATTGAGGCGTCTGCAAGTCTGCGCGCGACCGTTTTCAGCCAACTTCCGGCCGAGGTCCACACCTTGCCCGTGACCCCCCTCAACCCTGGTGTGAGCAGGGAGGAAAGGACCGCTGGGCATGGTTGTGCCCTACTGCGAACGGGCAGAGCCGAGACGCGTACTTCCCATGTAGGCCCGACGAGTGGAACGCTTCGTGATCGAATGCTTCGCGCCAAGTTGCCATATCGACATACCAGCGGGTGGTGAACTTGGCACTCCATCCTCACGGAACACAGTAGATTCGATCTTGGTAGCAATGGCGGGGGAACTGTGCAGGACCGAGAGGGCGAGACGACCGAGGGGGGCTTAAGTGCCATGAGCCAGGACTCCGCTGCCGTACCAGATGCCGCACGCAAGCTCGCCGCCCGACGACGCCGCGAAATAGTCGCGGTGCTCCTCTTCAGCGGCGGCCCCATTTTCGAGAGCTCCATTCCGCTCTCGGTCTTCGGCATCGACCGACAGGACGCAGGCGTTCCGCGGTACCGGCTGCTTGTGTGCGCGGGCGAAGATGCGCCTTTGCGCACGACCGGGGGGCTCGAACTTTCCGCCCCCTACGGGCTGGAGGCGATCTCCCGTGCCGGGACGGTCGTCGTACCGGCCTGGCGATCCATCACCCAGGCCCCGCCGCCCGCCGCGCTCGACGCGCTGCGCCGCGCGCATGAAGAAGGGGCCAGAATCGTCGGGCTGTGCACGGGGGCGTTCGTCCTCGCCGCGGCCGGACTGCTCGACGGCCGCCCGGCCACCACCCACTGGATGTACGCACCGACGCTCGCCAAGCGTTACCCGTCCGTCCATGTGGACCCCCGCGAGCTCTTCGTCGACGACGGCGATGTGCTCACGTCCGCGGGAACGGCGGCCGGTATCGACCTGTGTCTGCACATCGTGCGCACCGACCACGGCGCGGACGCCGCGAACGCGCTGGCCCGCCGGCTCGTCGTGCCGCCCCGCCGGACCGCGTCCGACATGGGGCACCAGCGCTACCTGGACAGGTCATTACCTGAAGAGATCGGCGCCGACCCGCTCGCCGAGGTCGTCGCCTGGGCGCTGGAGCATCTCCACGAGCAGTTCGACGTGGAGACGCTGGCCGCGCGTGCGTACATGAGCCGGCGCACCTTCGACCGGCGCTTCCGCTCGCTGACCGGCAGCGCTCCGCTCCAGTGGCTGATCACCCAGCGGGTGCTCCAGGCCCAGCGGCTGCTGGAGACCTCCGACTATTCGGTGGACGAGGTCGCCGGACGCTGCGGCTTCCGCTCGCCGGTCGCCCTGCGCGGCCACTTCCGGCGACAGCTGGGCGCCTCGCCCGCGGCCTACCGTGCGGCCTACCGCGCGCGCCGGCCGCAGAACGGGGGGCCCGAGCCAGCGCTCAGACCGGAGCGTGCGGAGCGGCCGGAGCGCGAGCGGGCGATGCTCGGCGCGGGCAGCGGGGAGCGGTACGCCGCCGCCGCGCTGGCCGGCCACGGGCTGGCGACCGCGGAAGCGGCCGAAGCGGGCAAACCGCAGTCGGACGCCTACGCCTCCCGGCTGCCGGAATCCCCGGTCGGCCGGGGTCCGGGCCGCCCCGTGCTGCCCGGACAGCGGGAGCGCCCCGTAGGGTGAGATGTATGAACGATCGCATGGTGTGGATCGACTGCGAGATGACCGGACTCTCGCTGGCGAATGACGCGCTCATCGAGGTGGCCGCCCTGGTCACCGACTCGGAGCTGAATGTGCTGGGCGACGGGGTGGATGTGGTGATCCGCCCTCCGGCCGAGGCGCTCGGCACCATGCCGGAGGTGGTGCGCCAGATGCACACCGCCTCCGGGCTGCTGGAGGAGCTCGACGGCGGTACGACGCTGGAGGCGGCGGAGGCGCAGGTGCTTGCGTACATCAAGCAGCATGTGCCGGAGCCGGGGAAGGCGCCGCTGTGCGGCAATTCCGTCGGCACCGACCGTGGCTTCCTGCTGCGCGACATGCCGACGCTGGAGAGCTACCTCCACTACCGGATCGTCGATGTCTCGTCCGTGAAGGAACTGGCCCGGCGCTGGTTCCCGCGGGCCTACTTCAACAGTCCGGACAAAAACGGCAACCACCGGGCGCTGGCGGACATCCGTGAATCCATCGCGGAACTGCGCTACTACCGGGAGGCGGTCTTCGTGCCGCAGCCCGGTCCCGACTCGGACACCGCGAAGGCCATCGCCGCCAAGCACGTCCTTCCTGCTGAGCCGCAGTCCACGCCGTAGCAAGCCACAGGGCGCGTGTCGTGCGGGTGCTCACGGGGCCACCGTGACCCGCACGACACGCCCTCGGGCCCGGGACGCGAAACCTGGGCGCGAGCACCCCTCCGGACCCTGTACACTTTTTCTCAGCCGGTGGGGAAAAAGAACCACACAGCACCGGTCATGGTGGGTATAGCTCAGCTGGTAGAGCACCTGGTTGTGGTCCAGGATGTCGCGGGTTCAAGTCCCGTTACTCACCCCACTTCAAGGCCCCCGACCTCAGGTCGGGGGCCTTGGCGTTTGCCGGCGTCCGGCCGGCCGCCCATATAAGGGGACAGAGGCCGGGGCCCGGAGCCGGGGCCGATGATCACAGTCGGGTGCTGTGCCGAGGGGTCGCGGTGATCTTCACGGGATTGCCGAGGGTGCCGTTGACCTCACAGCGGGCGATCGCAGACATGACAGGTCCCGGGGTGGGCCGCGACACCCGGTCGGGACTTCCGTTTTCCGTCGGCTGAGGCGCTGACGTCGTGGACGGGGAGCCCGTACCGGAGATCCCGAGGTGGCGTCCTCCGTGACGGGCGGACCGCCGCCGGAGATCCCTTCGCCGTACCCCGGTCTCCTTCCGACCGGCCGTAGGGGCGGTGCGGGCTGAGGGCGGGCGGTGGGAAAGGACGGCGGGGCGCAGCGGGTGGGGGGAGCCCGCTGCGCCCCGGCCTGGGGGACGGACGGTCCGTGGGGGCGGACCGCCGGTGGGGGTCAGCCCTTGTACGCGCCGAAGGCCCTGGTGAAGTCCAGCGGCTTCTGCTCGATGGAACTACAGGTCGGCTGCGCGGAGTTGCCGGTGCCGCCGGGGCAGGCCCGGTCCCGGGTCGAGGACCACATCGACAGCCAGGCCAGGTGCTTGGTCCGGGCGAACTTCACCAGCTCGGTGGCGTCGTCGCGGCGGAAGACCTCGTTCTGGACGTCGTTGACGCCGATCATCGGGGTCACGGCCACGGTCTTCCAGGCGGCCGCGTCGCTCAGGCCGAGGGCCTTCTTGAGCTGGCCCTGGGTGGCGGTGGCGGCCTGGGTGGCGTAGGTGCCCATGTCGCCGCTGTAGGCAGGGCCGTAGTCCATCGCCATGATGTTGACGGCGGAGATCTTGACGCCGTTCTTCTTGGCGTCGGCGAGCAGGTTCACCCCGTCCTGGGTCAGGCCCTCGGGCATGACCGGGAGGGTGAAGGAGACATCGAGGCCGGGGTGCTTCTTCTGGAGCCGGTTGATGGCCTGGGCGCGGCGGGTGTTGGCGGCGGTGTTCGGCAGGGCGCCGCCTTCGATGTCGAAGTCGGCCTTGGTGAGCTTGAACTGGTCGATGACCTTGCCGTAGGCGGCGGCCAGTTCGCCCGCGGAGCCGCAGGCCACCCCGAGCTCGGAGCCGTTGGCGCCGCCGAAGGAGACCCGGACGTCGCCGCCGGCCGCGCGCAGCGCCGGTATCTGCTTGGCCACCGCGTCATTGCCCAGCTCGCCGGAGCCGCCCCACTTGGGCACACAGCCGCCGCCGGAGGTGACGAAGGCCAGATGGAAGGTCTTCACCCCGGTCTTCTTGGCGGTGCCGACCAGGTCGTAGGCGGGGCTGAGCGAGGTGTCGACGTACGGGGCGAAGCCGGCCGCCGCCTTCGCGGTGGGGCCCGCGGTCCGCGGTGCCTTGGCGGCCAGGGCGGACCCCGCGACGGCGAAGGCGCCGCCGGCCGCGACCGCGGCGGCCGCACCGGTCACGATCAGCTTGGTGGTGCGGCTCTTGCGTCGGCGGTGTACCGAGGGACTCATCTCGTGCCTGCCTGTCGTCACTTGGGGGGTGGAGTGCACCGTGGTGCGTCCCGCAGGCTAGCGACAGTGAAACGGACAAATGTCGGGAATGGACCGGCAGTTGGCGGAATTATGGCGGCCTTAAGGTGGTGAAAGGGGGCGGTTAAGAGCCGCTGGCATGTGCCCCGTTCAGGTGCGGTTGCGCAGGGCGCTCCGCCCCCGGGCGCGGAGCGTGCGGCGCAGTCGGCGGCCGCGCCGCCCGCCGTGCGGGGCGCCCCCGCCGTCCAGCGCCAGCCAGACGCGCACCTCGGTCCCGCCGTACACCGAGCGGCCGATGCGCACATCGCCGCCGGTGGACTCGGCCAGCCGGCGCACGATGTCCAGCCCGAGGCCGGTGGAGCCGTCGCCGCCCCCGCCGTGGCCGCGGCGCAGCGCCGCATCCGGGTCGTCGATGCCCGGCCCGGCGTCCGAGACCAGCACGATCACCGCCTCTTCCGCGTTGTGCACATCGACCGCGAACGCGGTGCCCTCTGGGGTGTGCCGGAAGACATTGCCGAGCATCGCGTCCAGGGCTGCGGCGAGGTCGGGGCGGGCGACGGGGAGGCGTACCGGGCGGTCCGCGCCGGCGATGCGTACGGTGCGGCCCTCGTCCTCGGCGAGCGCCGACCAGAACGCCATCCGCTCGCGGATCACCTCGGCGGCGTCACAGCCGGCCACGGCGGCCGCCTGCTGGTTCTGGGCCTTCTGCTCGCGGGCGGTGCGGATGATCTGGTCGACCTCGCGCTCCAATTGCTCGACGGCGGACCGGGTCTGGTCGGCGGCAGGGGAATCGCCGAGCGAGGCGGCGTTGAGGCGGAGCACGGTCAGCGGGGTGCGCAGCCGGTGCGAGAGGTCGGCGGCCAGCTCCCGTTCGTTGGCCAGTAGTTGGACGACCTGGTCGGCCATGGCGTTGAACGCACTGGCCGCGGACCGCAGTTCCTTGGGGCCGTCCTCCAGGACGCGGACGCCGAGCTTGCCCTTGCCGAGGTCGTGGGCGGCACCGGCCAGCCGTTGGGCGGGTCGCACCATGCGGGTGCCGAGCCGGTCGGCGACCGCGACCGAGCCGATGACCAGCGCCAGGCCGACGCCGGCCAGCACCAGCCAGGAGGTGGTGACGCCGTTGGTGAGCGCCGCATCGGGGACGAACACCTCGACGACGGCGATACCGGAGGCGACCGCGGTCGGCTGGAGGAGCGAGGAGCCGCCGGGGACCGGTGAGATGGACGCCCGGCCCAGCTTGGCGGCGGCCGCCACATCGGCCTGCGGGGCGCGCCGGGTGCCGATCTCGACGGGGCTGTCGTTCTTGCCGCCGGCCGGGACATGGACGCCGATCCGGCGGCCGGAGCCGGTCTCGGCGCTGGCCACGGCGCGTTCGAGCTGGCCGCGGTCGGTGGTGATGGCGAGGACCGGGCCGATGGTGGCGGCCTGCCGCTCGGCATTGGAGTAGGCGCGGTCGCGGGCCAGTTCCTTGACGACCAGCCCGAGGGGGACGGCGAAGGCGACCACGACCATCGCGGTGACCGCCAGCGCCACCTTGACCAGGGCCCATCTCACTGGATCTCACCCTTCTCCCCCGGACTCCGTCCCGGGGCACCCCCATCTGTGCCCACGAGGCGCAGAGGTGCGGGTCTCTGCGCCGTCCGCGGCCCGGCCGCCTCTCGTGCTCCCCCAGCTACCGCTGGGAGGTACCCCCAGCTCACTGAGGCGGCTCCAGCTTCACTCCGACACCCCTCAGGGTGTGCAAGTAACGTGGCTTCGCCGCGGTTTCGCCCAGTTTGCGGCGCAGCCAGGACAGATGGACGTCGATGGTCTGGTCGTCGCCGTAGGACTGCTGCCAGACCTCGGCGAGGAGTTCTCTGCGGGCGACGACGACGCCCGGCCGGCCGGCGAGGAAGGCCAGCAGATCGAACTCCCGGCGGGTCAAGTCGAGTGCGACACCGTCCAGTTCGGCCTGCCGGCGCAGCGGGTCGATGGACAGGCCGCCGACCCGGATCACCCGTGAGGGCGGTTCCGCACCGGCCGTGGTCCCGGAGCGACGCAGTACGGCCGCCATCCGGGCCGAGAGATGCTCGACGGAGAACGGCTTGGTCAGGTAGTCGTCGGCGCCGTCGTTCAACAGCCGTACGATGTCGGCTTCGTTGTCCCGGGCTGTGGCGATGATCACTGGGACATCGGTGATTCCCCGCAGCATCTTGAGCGCCTCGCCCCCGTCCAGATCGGGCAGACCGAGGTCGAGAATGACGACGTCGAAGCCGACGTGCGCCACCTCGCGCAGCGCCTCCAGGGCGGTACCGACACTGCGTACCGTATGGGAGGCCTCGGTCAGATGCCGGATGAGGGCCGAGCGTACGAACTGGTCGTCCTCGACCACGAGCACACGTGCCATGGGCGGCACCGTACGCCATGCGGGCGACACCTCCGGACCGGAGTTGACAGCGGGGCGGTGCGGTCCGCGGCGCCTGCCCGGGGCTGCCACCGGGTGGGCCGGTGGTGCAGTATGAGCCCGATGCAACGAGGACTGGTTCATGTGGCGGCCTGGACGCTGGCGACCGGGGCCGCGGTCGCCCTGTCGTGGTTCGGCGTGCACACCGTGCTGTCCGGCACGATGTACGACGCCCCGCGCGCCCTGCCCCTGACCAGCCAAGTGGGGTCCTCGGGAGAGCAGTTGGACGGCGCCACCCCGCGGGTCTCCTCCACCCACCGCCCCAAGCCGCCCCCCTCCCCCACCCGCAGCACGGCACCCGACGACCCCGCACCGTCCCGCCCGGCCACGCCGTCGCACACCGGCTCCGCCCGGCCGCGGCACCCGGACAGCGGTCCGCCCGGCGGCGCCGCCCCCGCCTCCGACGGCCAGGTCAAGAGCTACGCCACGGCGGGCGGCCGGGTGGTCCTCGACATGGACGACCGGTCCGCCCAGCTGGTGTCGGCGACCCCGAACCCGGGCTGGGAGATGCAGGTGTGGAAGCAAGTCGGGTGGCTGCGGGTCGACTTCACCGGCGGCGGCAGCCATACGTCCGTGATCTGCACCTGGAACGGCCATCCGCCGACCGTGCAGACCAGCAATCAGGCGACCTAGTCGCGATCGCGCGCCCGTCCGCCGTCCGTCGTCAGTCGAAGACGTCGGCCGGCGGGGCGGGCGAGGCGGTGGCGGTGGCGTCGGTGACCGGGGCCGCGCCGGCGGTGAAGTCCAGCAGTGCGCGGCCGTGTTCGACCCGGCCGGACTGGGGATCGGTCGCCGCCCGCCGGGTCAGTTCGGCGACCGGCAGTTCCCCGTCGGCGGCCAGCAGCACGGCGTTGCCGAAGCGCTTGCCGCGCAGGACGGCCGGGTCGGCGGTCAGACACAGCTCGGGGAAGACCGTACGGACGGTGGCGATTTGGCCGCGCAGAAACCGCAGCGGCGGCCCGTCGGCGAGATTCGCCGCGTAGAACCCGCCGGGCCGCAGCGCCCGGTGGACCTCCGTCACGAATTCGGTGCTGGTCAGATGCGCGGGCGTGCGGGCGCCGGCGAAGACATCGGCGATGATCAGGTCCGCCCAGCCGTCCGGGACCTTCGCGAGACCGGCACGGGCGTCGCCGCCGCGCACCCGTATCCGCCAGCCGCTGTCCAGCGGCAGCTGCCGGCGTATGAGCTGGACCAGCGCCGCGTCGATCTCCACGACCTGCTGGGTGGACCGCGGGCGGGTCGCCGCGACATAGCGGGCCAGGGTCAGGGCGCCGCCGCCGAGATGGACGACGCGCAGCGGTTTGCCGGCCGGTCCGGCCAGATCGGCGATGTGCCCGAGCCGCCGCTGATAGGGGAAGTCCAGGAATGCCGGGTCGTCAAGGTCCACATGGGACTGCGGAGCACCGTCGATCAGCAGCGTCCACCCGCGTGGCCGGTCCCGGTCGGGCCGTAGCTCGGCAAGCCCGCCGTCCACCGTTCCGGTGACGGGTTCCGGGCCGCCGCGCCCGCGTCTGCTCTTCGCCATGCCCTCCAGTATGGCCGGTGCCCGGGATGCCGTATCCGCTGGTCAGCGCGATAGCGGTGCTCGGAGGGCCAGGGGTGGGGGGCGTGCCGGGCAGAGTGGCGGACCACCCACGACCGAGGTCAGGGGCGATCCGCCAACTGCACATCATGACCCGTGCCGGCCCGATGTCCATCCGGACCGGCGGGCGGGTCACCTATTGATGCAGACGTTCCCGAACGCCGGGTTGAGCGCCGCGACAAGGTTGAGGCTGTTGCCGCAGATGTTGATCGGGATGTTGATCGGGACCTGGACATTGTTGCCGCTGAGGATGCCCGGGGAACCCGCCGCAAAGCCCGCCGCGTTGGCACCACTGCGGTGGTTGTACAGCCCGCGGTGGTCGTGACGGTAGCTGTCGTGATGGTCGTGGTGACCACGGCCGTGGTCCCCGCTTGCGGATGCGATGCCTGCGCCACCCAGAACCATGGCACAGCTGGCCGCAGTCATCGCGGCGGTCGTAACAAACCGCTTCATCCCATTCTCCTTTCAGTTCGCGAATGGGGCAACCGGTCACAACGAGCGAAATACGGCAGGGATGCGGGCATTCCCTCTTCCGGGAAATCGTTAGCCCTTCTGGCAGTACAGCCGGACCGCGCGAACTCCCGCATTCCCCTGAATGGCCGCCCCCGGCCGGGGTCCGGCGTGCCTGCCGCGGTTTCCAACATGATTTCTGTCAGAGTGCTCTCCTGTTTGACTGATTGAAGTCGGAGAGGAAGACATGCGGAAGTCGATGGACCGCACCGGGCGCGGCGTCGTATGCGCGCCGGCGTCCTTGGCATTGTCGGCCGCCCTGTCTTCGGCAGTGGCCGCACCGGCCCCCGGGGAATCCGCGCGAATTCCTTTCACCGAGCGCTATCACGTCACTCAGCACGGCGGTATCGCCATCGCCGCCAACTCCTCGGTCACCTGCAAAACGGCGGCCGGCCGCACCGCGACCCCGTGTGCGGTGGCCCAGCAGGGCGGCGCCGGCCGGAACGGCCTCTACCGGATGGCCGCCATCGACGTCGACTCCGACGCCCGCACCGCCAACTCCAGCAGCGCCACCCTGCACCTCCCGGCCGGCTCCCGGGTGAGCTACGCCCGGCTGTATTGGGGCGGCAGCCTGCGGGGCGGCACACAGCAGACCGCCGGGAACAACGGCCGGGTGCTGATCGCCGAGCCCGGCGGCCGGTACCGGCAGGTGGTCGCCGACACCCTGACCCGGCACCGCCCGCATTCCGCTGCCGAGGGATTCCAGGCGTCCGCGGATGTCACCCGACTGGTGCGGAGCAGCGGCGCCGGCGCCTATACCGTCGCGCAGATCAATATGGTGACGGGCCATTCCGCCACCGGTGTCTGGGGCGGCTGGACTTTGGTGGCCGCTTACGAGAACAAAAGGCAGCCGCTGCGCAGCATCGCGCTGTGGGACGGTTTCCAGGCGCTGGGCGCGGACCGCCGGGAGCTTTCGCTGCGGCTGCCCGGACCGCGTATCCCGGCGAATTCACACGGCCGGGCCGGCGTGGTCGCATACGACGGCGACCGCGGCCGCAGAAATGACACGCTCTCCGTCCGGGCCGGCCGGCACACCGCGCAGACGGTGCGCGACGCCGCCAATCCGGCGACCGACGTGATGAATTCGACGGTCACCGATTTCGGCCGGCCGACGGTGCGGTGGCCCGCTTACCGGAACACCCTCGGATTTGATTCCGACGTATTCGACATCACCCCCGCCCTGCGGTCCGGCGGCGATCGGCTCACCTTCCGCTTCACCGCCCGCGATCCCGGAAATCTGCTCGGCGCGCTCTTCGTCCAGACCGATACCCGGCGCTGAGCCAAGGGCTGTCCCGTCATGCCTGGTGGATCAGCGCGCGGCGTCAGATGCGGTGCACCGCACGGCGGAGGGGCGCCCGCGTACCGGATGTATCCGGGTGCTCCGACAACGCGGCGAGGTGCCGTAGCTGTCGTCGCGCGCCCGCCAGGCATGACGGGACAGCCCATGAAGCCCCGGAAATTCCCGCCGTGCCCGGAGAGCAGAGAGCGGATCAGCCGATGACGACGGAGAGCGCGGACGCGCACCGCGCCGCCCGGGTCCCGCCCCCGCCGGCGGCCCCCCGCCCGGGGGCCGCCGTCGGTCCGCCCCGCGGGCCGGGGCGGAAAACCCTGCCCCCGCCCCGGCCCGGCCGCGGGGTCCGCCGGCGGACCGTCGCCCCGCTGCTGGCCGCCGACGCGCTGGCCACCGCCGCCACCGCGCTGGTCGTCCTCGGCACCGTGACGGCACCGGCCGCCCTCGCTCTCCTGCCGGCGGGACTGCTGCTGCTCCATTCCCACGCCGGTCTCTACCGCCCCGGCCCGGCCCCGCGGGCACTGACCGAACTGCCGACGCTGCTGGGCCGGTCCGCCGTCTGCTGGTGCGCGGCGGCCGCGGTACTCGCCGCCGTACGCCCCGGGCAGGCGCTGTCGCCGGCCCTTCTGGCGGGTGCGGTGGCCGGGCACTCCGCGCTGGTCTGCGGCGGCCGGGCCGCGGTTTACCGGGCCCGCCGCCGGGCCGCCCGCCGCCGGCCGCGCGCCACGCTGATCGTCGGTACCGACCCGGCGGCCCGGCAGCTCGCCGCCGTACTGCACGCCCGCCCCGAGTCCGGGATGCGCCCGGTGGGGGTGATCACCCCGCCGTCGCTGCCGCCCGGCGGTCCCGTGGACGCGCTCCCGTGCCCCACCGGTCCACCGCTGCCGCGGCTCGGCTCCGCGCCCGACATCACCCGGGCCGTCATCCAGCACACCGTGCGGGACGTGGTGTTCACCCTGCCGCCGTACGGCGATCCGCACACCGCCGCGCTGCTGCGCCGCTTCATCGACCAGGGCTCGGCCGTCTGGCTGGCAGGCGCCGCGGCCGCCCGCGAGGGCCGGACCCCGCAGGCCGGCACCGACCATCTGTGGGGCTTCGCCTGCCGGCGCCTGGAGACCGCCCCGCCCCGGCACGGCGGTGGGAGCAAGCGGCTGCTGGACCTCACGCTGGCCGCGTCGGCGCTGGTGCTCACGGCGCCCTTGCTGCTGGGCTGCGCCCTCGCGGTACGGCTCGCCGACGGGCCCGGTGTGCTCTTCCGGCAGGAACGTATCGGCCGCGGGGGCCGCACCTTCACCCTGCTGAAGTTCCGCACCTGGCAGCCGCGCGACGCGCAGGAGGCGGCGACGCGCTGGAGCCTGGCGGACGAGCGCCGGATGAGCCGGACCGGCCGGCTGCTGCGGCGCACCTCCCTGGACGAGCTGCCGCAGCTGTGGAACGTGCTGCGCGGCGAGATGAGCCTGGTCGGGCCGCGGCCGGAACGCCCCTTCTTCGTCGAGCAGTTTCTCCGGGCCTGCCCCGAGTACGGCGCCCGGCACCGGATGCCGGTGGGCATGACCGGCCTGGCGCAGGTGCACGGGCTGCGCGGCGACACCTCCATCGAGGACCGGACCCGCTTCGACAATCTCTACATCGACAGCTGGTCGCTGCGGCTGGACCTGCTGATCCTGCTGCGCACCGTGGCCTCGGTGGTGCGGCTGGAGGGCAGATGAGCGCGGGCGCGCCGCCGCCCCGCCCCGGCCGCACCGCCACGGTGCCCGCCCTGCCCGGCAGCCCCCGGGGCGACCACGCCCGGAACCGGCCGGGCACCCGTGACCGCGCCCGGCATCCGCTGCGGCGCCGTGCTCTGCCCCCCGACCGGACCACCACCCCGGCCGCTACCTCTGGAGGCACCCGGTGAAGGTTCTGCATGTGATCACAGACCTCGACGTGGGCGGCGCCGAACAGCAGCTGCGGCTGCTGCTGCGCCGGCTCCCCGTGCCCTGCGAAGTCCTCACCCTGACCCGTCCGGGCCCGGTCGCCGAGGGCATCGAGGCCGACGGGACCCCCGTCACCCACCTCGGTATGACCGGCAACCGGGACCTGACCGCGCTCCCCCGCCTCACCCGGCTGATCCGCGACGGCGGCTACGACCTGGTGCACACTCACCTCTACCGGGCCTGCGTCTACGGCCGGGTCGCCGCCCGGCTGGCCGGCGTACGGGCCGTGGTGGCCACCGAACACTCCCTGGGCGACGCGGTCATCGAGGGCCGCCGGCTGACCCGTGGCGTCCGCACGCTCTACCGGGCCACCGAACGGCTGGGGACGGCCACCGTCGCCGTCTCGGACACCGTCGCCGCCCGGCTGCGCCGCTGGGGCGTACCGGAGCAGCGGATCCATGTGGTGCCCAACGGCATCGAGGCACACCGTTTTGGCTTCGATCCGGCGGCGCGGGCTCTGGTGCGGACCCGGCTGGGGCTGCCGCTGGACGCCTTCGTGGTCGGTGGCGCCGGGCGGCTGGTGCCCGGCAAACGGTTCGACGTACTGGTCCGGGCGGTCACCCAACTGCCGGGGGTGCACCTGCTGTTGGCGGGTGCCGGGCCGGAGCGGGACATGCTGCGGCGGATGGCGGAGCAGTTCGGCTCGGGCGACCGGATCCATCTGCTGGGCGAGCGCGACGGCGCGGTCGACACGACCGCCGCCGACGGCCCCGGAGGCTTCGGGCCGGACATCCCCGGCCTGCTCTCGGCCATCGATGTTTTCGTCTCCCCCTCCCCCGACGAGGCGTTCGGCTTGGCCGCCCTGGAGGCGCTCGCCTCCGGCCTGCATGTCCTCTACGGCAGCTGCCCGGCCGTCGACGAACTCCCCGCCGACCAGGCCCCCGGCGCCCGCCACTTCGGCCTCAACGTCCATGAACTGGCCACCGCCCTACGGGAACTCCGACGCCAGGGCCCGGGCCGGCTGCCGGTCCCGCCCGTGGTGCGGCGCTACGACATCACCCGCAGCGCCGAGGCCCTGATGTCCGTGTACGAGCAGGCCCTGGCCGGCACCCCGGCCCGGCGCGGAACCCCGGCGGCGGTACCGCCACGCCAGGGGCGGGCGGCCGCGCTCCCGCCGGCGAGCGTGTCGCTACCGGACCCGGCCCGGTCGCCGGATCCGTCGCCGCTCTCGAATCGGTAGGTGGGGGCGTTTGCGCTGGGACGGGCGTTGCGCTGGGGCGGGGGCGTTGCCCTGGGGTGGAGGCCCTCGGCCCGGGCAACGGCCCCCACGAGCCGGGGCGGAGGCCACGGCCCCGGGGACGGGCCCGGCGACCGCGCCTCCCGTTGCTCCCCCGCCCCCTCCCCCTCCTCCCCCTTCGGGGGAGGGGGCGGGGGTGGGTTCGGGGGTGGGGGGGAGCCGCACCACGCAACGCGGCCACGGGAAGCCGCACCACACAAAGAGAAAGCGCAGGGAACTTCCATGTACGACCTCGTCGTGGTGGGCGCCGGCCCCTACGGACTCTCCATCGCCGCGCACGCGGCGGCGGCCGGACTGCGGCTGCGGGTCCTGGGCCGGCCGATGGCTTCGTGGCGCGATCACATGCCCGACGGCATGCTCCTCACGTCCGAGCCCCGGTCGACCGACCTCTCCGACCCGGCCGGCGGCCACACCCTGGCCGACTACTGCGCGGCCCACGAACTGACCGCCGAGCACGGCGTGCCGCTGCCCCTCGGCACCTTCGCCGCGTACGGCAGCTGGTTCGGCGAACGGGCGGTGCCCCAGGTCGAGGAGGTCACCGTCACCGCCGTACGCCCGGACGGCGACGGCTTCCACGTCGAGACGGACACCGGTGAGCAGATCGCGGCCCGGACCGTGGTGCTCGCCGTCGGTGTGCTGCCGTTCGTCAACCGCCCCTGGCCGCTGCTCGAACTGCCCCCGGAACTCGCCTCGCACAGCAGCGACCACCGCGACCTGCGCCGCTTCGGCGGCCAGGACGTCACCGTGCTCGGCTCCGGGCAGTCCGCGCTGGAGACCGCGACCCTGCTGGCCGAACAGGGCGCCCGGCCCCGCCTCGTGGCCCGCGCCGACCAGCTGCGCTGGCACGCCCCGCCACCGCCACCGGAGCGCGGCCGGCTGCGGGCGCTGCGCGACCCGCGCTCCGGGCTCGGCACCGGCTGGCCGAGCTGGCTGTGGTCGGAGCTGCCCGGGGCGGTGCGCCGGCTGCCCCCGGCGACCCGGGTGCATCTCGCCGAGCACGTACCGTGCCCGGCGGGCGCGTGGTGGCTGCGGGAGCGCTTCGAGCCGGCGGTGCCGGTCCTGTTGGGCCACCGGATCCGGGCGGCGACTCCCCACGAGGACGGCGTGCGGCTCCAACTCACCCATACGGACGGCGGTTTTGAGACCGTCGACACGGATCACGTGGTGGCGGCCACCGGCTTCACCCCGGACCTCGGGCGGCTGCGGCTGCTGCACCCCCGGGTGCGCACCACCCTGCGGACCGTGGGCGGCAGCCGGGCGCCCGAACTGAGCGCCGGTTTCGAATCGTCCTGGCCCGGACTGTTCTTCGCGGGGCTGCTGTCCGCGCCGTCGTTCGGCCCGTCGATGCGCTTCGTGTACGGCGCGTCCTTCACCGCGGCGCGGCTGCTGCGCGGCGTACAGCGCCGGCTCGGCGACCGCCGCCGCGCCACCACCATCCCCCGCCCGGCACGGGACAGCACCCCGGCCGCGCACTAGGGCGGGTCCGCGAAGTCCACCGCCCGGAGACCGCCGTCCGCCGGCCGGCCTTCCGGCGACCGCCCGCCCGAAGGGGCCGCCCGGCAGTGGCCGGGCGGCCCCTCTCGCGTGCGGTCCCGCTGGGGTTACTGGCAGCGGTCGACGGCCTCGATCGTGCGGGCCGCCTCGCCGAGTGCCTCGCGCAGCACGGCCGGATCGGTGGCGGCGGCCCCCGCGCCCTCCGGCGGCACCAGCCAGCCGGTGCCGGTCACCGGCGGCTCCTCCGGGGCGCCTTCGTCGCACAGTGCGCCCAGGGCGATCCCCCGCCCGGAGGTCTGGGTGCAGGCACTGCCCGGCACGTCCCAGCCGTCCGCCGTGCCCGCCGGCACGAGAAAGCCGAGGGTGTCGCAGGCGCCGTCGTGCAGGACGGGGCCGACCCCGTCCCGCAGCCGGAGGATGTCGACGGCTTCCAGACCCTGCCGGGCGGGCACCGTGACGAGGTCACACGCCTGGGCCGGTACGGCCGGTGTCCCGGCCGCGACGGCCGGCCCCCGCCCGCCGCCGGCCCGGCCCGCGGACCCGTTGCCGCCCCTGCTCACGCCGGTCTCCCACACGGAGAACCCCTCCTCCTGCACGTACCCGACCCTTTACACCGACTTCAACGGCCGGACGTGTCAACAGCTACGGCGGCGTAACGCTGCAAAGGATGGCAGTTCATGGCAGATCGCGCGCGAGATATCCGATTTGTAGCCAAACTGTGCGTATCGGAGCCATCACAGCCGGTACGGTCAACCCGCCGCACCGCCAGGAGGCGGCAACGCCACCTGATGGCACGGAGAGGGCACGGAGAGGGTCCGCCATGGCGTCGCCAGCAGCTAGTTCAGCGTCGTCCCGCACCGTACCCGCCCGCCCGAACCTCGCTTTCCGACAGCTGCGCGGCCGGCTGTCACCGGGCGAGTTCGCGGCGGCGGTCCGACGGTCCGCCCGTGAGATCGGCGAACAGGTCTCGTGCGACGCCCGCTATGTGGGCCGCGTCGAGTCCGGGGAGATCCGGTGTCCGAACTACGCCTACGAGCGGGTGTTCCGGCACATGTTCCCCGGGCTGACGCTGCCCGACATGGGCTTCGCGCCGCGCGAGGCGGTACGCGGACGGGGGGCGCGTACGGCGGCGGTCGGCGCCGCGCCCCTGGCAACCGACCCCGACCACCGCGATACCCGTATCCAGATCTGCGAGGAGAGCGACGTGCTGCGTCGCGCGTTCATCACCGGCGGCCCGGCAGCAGCCCTGGGCTTCGCCGCCCTGCATCCCATCGAGGCCGCTGCCGCCGCCGCGTCCGCCCATGTACCGGGCCCTCGCGCGCCCGCCGCCGGGCGGCCCGGAGCCGCCGAGGCCGCCGCGGTCGAGGAGGCCGTCCGCCACATCCGGCTGCTGGACGACCGGCACGGCGCGGAGGGGATCTACCGCCGCGCCACCCAGCCGCTGCGCGCCGCCTACGAGTTGCTGGACGCGGGCGTACAGCGCAGATCGGTCTCCGACCGGCTGCACGCGGGGGCGGGTGAACTCGCCATCACCGTGGGCTGGCTGGCGCATGACTCGGGCCGCTTCGGCGATGCCCGCTCGCACTACGCGGAGGCCCTGGCCACCGCCCGGGTCTGCGGTGATGCCGCCCTGGAGGCGCACGCGTTCTGCAATACGGCCTTCCTCGCCCGCGACGCCGGCCGGCCGCGGGAGGCGGTGCGGGCCGCGCAGGCGGCGCAGCAGGCCGCCAAGCAGCTGTCCTCGCCGCGGCTGCTGTCGCTGCTGGCGCTGCGGGAGGCGGGCGGCTGGGCGGGGCTGGCCGACCGGGCCGGCTGTGAGCAGGCGCTGGCGCGGGCCGAGCGGCTGTTCGCGGACGGGCCGCGGGACGGCGACCCGGAGTGGATGACGTTCTACGGGGAGGCCGAACTGGCGGGCCTGGAGGCGCAGTGCTGGTCGGCCCTGGGTGACGCGGGGCGCGCGGTGGCGCATGCGCGCCGGGCGGTGGCGCTCCAGGATTCCCATTTCACCCGCAATATCGCGCTGTTCACCGCGGAGCTCGCGGATGATCTCGCGAACAGCGGTGAGCCCGAGGAGGCCGCCACGGCCGGGGTCCGGGTGCTGTCCCTGCTGGAGGAGGTCCGTTCGGCCCGGATCCGGACGATGCTCGACGGGACGGCCCGGACACTGCGGTCCTACCACGACGGCGGTGTGGTCGCCGGCTTCCTGGAGCGGCACGCGGCCTCGGCCGGGTCCGGTGGCGGGGCGCCGGCCGGGGACTCCGCCCGCTGACGGCCCGGCGGCCGGCCGCCCGACGCCCCGTCAGGCGGCCGCGGCGCCGCCCCGGCCGGGCGGCCGTCGTCAGCCCAGGTGCCCGGTGTCGTTCCAGCGCTCGATCGCCGGTTCCCCGTATGCCCAGCCGAGCACCGACAGGGACGTGGGCTCCAGCCGGATCCGGGCGCCGAAGGAGATGTCCAGGCCCAGCCAGCGGGCGCCGAGCGTGCGCAGGATGTGGCCGTGGGCGAAGACCAGCACATCGCGGTCGGCGGACCGTGCCCAGCTGACGACCTCGTCCGCCCGCGCCGCGACCTCGGCGAGCGTCTCCCCCTCCGGCACCCCGTCGCGCCAGATCAGCCAGTCCGGCCGGCCGGACTTGATCTCGGCCGGGGTCAGGCCCTCGTACGCGCCGTAGTCGACCTCCATCAGCGCGTCCCACGGCTGTGCCCGGTCACCGAATCCGGCCAGCTCACAGGTCTCCTTGGCGCGTACCAGGGGACTGGTGCGGACCTCGACGCCCGGCAGGCCGTCCCAGGGGGCGCGGTGCAGCCGCTCGCCCAGCAGCTTGGCGCCGCGCCGGCCCTCGTCCAGCAGCGGGACGTCCGTACGGCCGGTGTGCCTGCCGGACAGGGACCACTCGGTCTGTCCGTGTCTGGCCAGGAATATGCGCGCTGCCATGGTCGTACCTCTCGCCGATCGCTCGGCTGCTCGTTGCTCGGTGCGGGCGGCGGTGACCGCGGGCTTTCCATCATCGCGCATCAGGTCGATTTGTCCCTGACCGGGGAGGCCGTCCCGCCCGGGGGCGGGCTCCCCGGGCGCTCTCGGATACGGCGCGGGGGCGGGGAGCGGCATCCGGCGGCGGCCGGACGGCGGGCGAGCGCCCCGCATGTCGGTGCCGGATGCGAGACTTCCGCGGGTGAACGTTTCGCGCGACAGTCGATCCGCGTCGGCCGCCCCTGCGGCGGAGCAGCCGACGGCAACGCCGAGCCTGCGGCAGAGGCTCGCCGAGCTGCGCGGCCCCGGAGTCCGTCCCCGCTCGCTCGACGCCCGCGCGCTGGCCGCGCTGGCCGCCAACCCCGGCTGCCGGCGCCGTGCGCTGCTGGACGGCGCGGGCATCGACAAGGGCGCGCTGGCCCAGGCGCTGGGCTCGCCCGCGGCGTACGGCCAGTCCCAGTTCGCGATCGTCCGCGGCAATGCCTTCGAGGCCCGGGTGAAGGCCGACGGCGGCACGGAGCTGCTGCGGCTGCTGTGCGAGCGGCTGGCGCCCGGCTCCCCGCCGCCCGGGCCGGAGGAGATCGCCACCCCCGAGCTGTCCGCGGCCGGGCCGGAGGGCCGGGCGGCGCGTACGGCGCTGGCGCTGCGCGAGGCGACCGCGGCCGGCGGCTGGGCGCTGCTCGACCATCCGATGCTGGTCGTCGAGGTGGCCGGTTCGCCGGCCTATGTGGAGCCGGATGCGGTGGTGGTGCATCCGGACGGCAGCTGGACGGTCGTCGAGATCAAGTCCTTCCCGATGATCGACGGTTCGGCGGACGCCGCCAAGGTGGGCGCCGCCGCGCGGCAGGCGGCCGTGTATGCGCTGGCCCTGGAGCCGGTCGCCGGTCATGTCGCCGCGCACACCGGCCGCGCGGTCCGGGTCCGCGACCGGGTGCTGCTGGTGTGCCCGAAGGACTTCTCCAACCTCCCCACGGCCGCCGCCGTCGACGTCCGCAAGCAGCTGGCCACGACCCGCCGGCAGCTGTCCCGGCTCACCCGGGTCGAGGAGATCGCCGCCGCCCTGCCCCCGGGGACCACCTTCGACCTGCGGCTGGCGGACGACGGGAAGACCGCGACCCGCCGGCCCGAGGAGCTGGCCGAGGCCGTCGAGGTGGTCGGCGCGGCTTACGCCCCCGAGTGCCTGGCCGCGTGCGAGCTGGCCTTCCACTGCCGCACGCGGTCCCGTGACGACGGCGCGGTGGAGGCGCTGGGGCGCGGCGTCCGGGGCGAGTTGGGCGGGCTGCACACCATCGAGGAGGTGCTGGCGGCGGCCCGTCCCGAGGCCCGCCCCCAGGATCCGGAGCCCCCCGCCGCCGACGGGCCGGACGACCCGGCCGTCGTCGCGCTGCGGCGGGCCGCCGCGCTGCGGGACGGGGCGCTGGCCCGCCCCACCGTGCCGGGACCGCGAGCGGAGGAGCCGGAATGTCACTGATCGAGACGCTGGCCCGGATGGAGGCGGTGGCGGCGGGGCGCGCCCAGCCGCGGTGCACGGTCCGGCACCGTCATCTGGCCGAACGCCCTTTGGTGTTCGTCCCGTTGACGACCGCGGGCGAGGCCGGTGCCCCGCTGGGGGCGCTGGTCGGCACGGACCGCGAGAAGCCGGCACTGCTGGCCGTTCCGCAGCCGCGCGACCGCGACCTGCGGTTCGCGTTCCTCGCCGAGCTGGCCGAGCTGGTGCTGCCGTACGTGGACGGCTTCGCGGACGCCATCGAGTGGGAGGAGCGCAAGGAGACCGACCCGGAGACCGGCAAGAAGGTTCCGGTGCAGGTCGAACTGTGCGCGGACGCCCCGCAGTTGATCGTGCCGAGCGCCGCCGGTATCGAGTTCGTCCGGCTGCTGGGCCGCTCGATGCGGTTCCGGCGGACGGCCGAGCAGGAGCCCGAGGCGCCGTATCCCGCGCCGCCGCATGTCCCGCTGCTGGGCCGCTGGCTGACCCATTTCGGCGAGCGGGCGCGGGTGCCGGGCGCGAGCCTGCTGCTGTCCATGACGGGCCTGCTGACCCGCCATTGGGCGACGGGCCAGAGCGTGCTGGAGGACCAGCACCTGGGCGCGCTGCTCTCCTGGATCGACCCGCCGCCGGGGACGTCGGGCCGGGAGGCGGCCGAGCACGCGGAGTCGGCGCGGGACGCGGACGGGCAGCTGCGGTGCCCGCCGGCCGGCCCGGCCACCGACCCGGCGTTCGACAACCGGCTGCTCGCCCCCGCGATGGCCCGCTACGACGCCGGGCTGCCGGGCGCCGAGGAGGCGCTCCGCACCCTCGTCGAGGGGCAGTTGCGGCCGACCTGGGACGCCGTCTGGCACGGCATCGACCTGCTGCGGACGCTCCCCGCGGGCGCCCGGGTCGCCGACCGCTGGAAGCGCGACCGCTGGTCGTACACCGCGCACCGGGACCGGATCCGCGCCGGGGAGCCCCCGCAGCCCAAGCAGGACGACGCCGTCACCGCCGCCCAGAAGCTGTCCGCACGGGAGACCGCCCAGGCCCAACTGGACGCCCAGGAAGCCCTGGACGACCCGCTGGTGATGGCCGGGCGCCGACTGGCCGGCGAGGCGTTCCAGGGCACGGTCACCGCCGTCGAGATGGCCTTCTCCGAAGGCAAGCGGCCGATGCCCCGTCCGCTGGTCACGCTCCGGACGACCGACCGGCCGCAGCTGTCCGAGGGCGGCAAGCTCTACCGCCCCTTGGCGGACGGCAGGACCCAGACCGCCGAATGCGTCGCGCACGAGCCCGGGGAGCCGGGGACGCTGGTGGTCCGGCTGACCGGCGGGATGGGGCGCGGGAAAACGCCGGAGCCCGGTTCGGTGCCGGAGCCGGACGACGCGGTGTGCTGGACGCTGTTCGAGCACGCCCCGCGCGGCGGCCCGGAGCTCCCGGATCCCGAGGACACCCCGTGGACCCATGGCGGCCCGCCACCCGGCGCCGCGGACCTGCCGCACACCGCCCCCGACCCCGTGACCGCGGAGGACTTCCTGTGACCCGCGCCCGGCCCTCGACCGCCCTGGAGAAGACTCCCGTATGACGGCCACTCAGGACCCATCGGGGCCTCTCCCGCGCCCTTCAGGCAGTGGGGAAGCCACCACGGACGGCCCCTTCGACCCCGCCGGCGCGGCCGCCGCGGCGACCGACGCGATCCTGCGGGACACCCTGCACGGCACCCGGCGCGGCGTGGTCGTGGACTCCCCGCCCGGCGCCGGCAAGTCCACCCTCGTGGTGCGGGCGGCCCGTGAACTGGCCGCCGCCGGGCGCCCGTTGATGGTGGTCGCGCAGACCAACGCCCAGGTCGACGACCTGGTGCTGCGGCTCGCCGAGAAGGATCCGCAGCTGCCGGTCGGCCGGCTGCACAGCAGCGAGCCCGGCGCGTTCGACCCGGCGCTGGCCGAGCTGCCCGCGGTCCGTACGTCCGCGAAGATCGCCGATCTGGCCGGGCTGGACATCGTGGTCTCGACGGCCGCGAAATGGGCGTACACCAAGGTCGACGAGCCATGGCGGCACGCCATCGTGGACGAGGCCTATCAGATGCGCTCCGACGCGCTGCTGAGCGTCGCCGGGCTCTTCGAGCGGGCGCTGTTCGTCGGCGATCCGGGCCAGCTGGACCCCTTCAGCGTGGTCGGCGCGGAGCAGTGGGCGGGGCTGGCCTACGACCCGTCGTCCAGCGCGGTCTCCACCCTTCTGGCGCACAACCCCGATCTGCCGCAGCACCGGCTGCCGGTCTCCTGGCGGCTGCCCGCCTCGGCGGCGCCGCTGGTCTCCGCCGCGTTCTATCCGTACACCCCGTTCCGCAGCGGCACCGGCCACGGCGACCGCCGGCTGGCGTTCGGGGTGGCGGGCGACGGCTCCGGCGTGGACCGGGTGCTGGACGAGGCCGCCGAGTCCGGCTGGGGCCTGCTGGAGCTTCCCGCCCGCCATACGCCGCGTACGGACCCGGAGGCGGTCCGCGCGGTGGCCCACGTCGTGCGCCGGCTCCTCGACCGCGGCGGCGCCACGACCAGCGAGGCGCACGGGGCCGCGGAGGGGGCCGCGCCCGCCCCGGCACCGCTGACCGCCGGCCGGATCGCGGTCGGCACCGCCCATCGTGACCAGGCGGCGGCCGTCCGCGCCGCGCTCGCCGGGCTGGGGGTGACCGGTGTCGCGGTGGACACCGCCAACCGTCTCCAGGGCCGCGAGTTCGATGTCACGGTCGTCCTGCATCCGCTGTCCGGCCGGCCCGACGCCACCGCCTTCCATCTGGAGACCGGACGGCTGTGTGTGCTCGCCTCCCGCCACCGGCACGCCTGCATCGTGGTGTGCCGGGCGGGCGTCGCCGACCTGCTGGACGAACACCCCTCGACCGAGCCGGTCAGCCTCGGCGTCACGGTCAAGTTCCCGGACGGCTGGGAAGCCAACCACGCCGTCCTCGCCCATCTCGCGGAACACCGGGTGACCTGGCGCCCTTGACGAGGTCACCCGGACGGCGTCCGGCAGCGGGTACGGCCACTCCCCGGGGCCCACTTGCGCGCAGCGGGACAATGGAATGCGGCACACGATCTGGAGGTAGGTACATGTCCGAGCCGCGACCGGCTCCCGACCCGCGTGGTACGGCGCCCGGACCACGGCGGATGAAGCCCGCGCAGCTGCTCTTCGAGCCGCCCGAGGCCGTCGCCGACCCCGAGCACTTCTTCGGCCTGGAGTCGATGGAGGACCCGCGCGAGCTGCTCGGCCGCGCCACGGAGCTGACCCTGGCCTTTCGCGCCGCGGCCGACCGCGCCACGGAGTTCCAGGCGCTGGCCGCGGCCCAGCTGTCCGACCCCAGCCGGTTCGACCGGCTGCCGCTGGCCGTGCTCGCCGAGCAGGCGGAGTGGACCGAGGACTACGCACAGAAAATGATCGAGTTCGGCCGCAGCCTGATGCGCAGCGGCAGCACCCTGCCGGGCGACATGGACTGACCGCACCGGCCCCGACGGCCCCGGGAATCCCACCCGTCCGACCTGCCTCACCAGCGGCCCATGGTCCATGATCATGGGCCGCTGGCATATGCAAGGGGGGAAAGATACCGGCTCCCCCACCGTCCCGTCCCGTTTTCCGCCAATCGGCCAAGTACCGCATGCCGGCTGGGTAGACCTGTCCCCATGAGCGACTGGCTGCCTGAGACCCCCCGCACCCTGGCCTTCCCGACCGCGGCTTATGTCACCCTCGCGGGCGCCGACTGGCTCGCCTCAGCCAGCCCCCATCCGGACGAGATGCACGCCCTGTGGGCCACCCGGCCGGCCGCTCCCAGCGCACTGCCCTGCGGTACCGCCTTCGACGTGATCAACGCCCCGGCGCTCTTCGGGCGCCGCATGGTGGACCGCTTATGGTCCGACGGCCCCGGCTCGGGTCCGGTGGCGGCGCACCGCGGCCGCATCCTGCTGTTCGCCGCCCCGGGCACGGCCCAGCGGCTGCCGGCGCTGCTCGTCTGGGAGGAGTGGGCCACCGCCGTCCCGCCGCTGCTGTGCCACGGCAGCGGTGACGCGGTCACCATCCCGCCGCTGCACCCCCGCCGGAGCCCGGCCGTGGACCGGACCGCGGGCGCCGGCGCCCCGGCCGGCGAGGACCCGGCCGGCCCGTCCGCCTCCCGCTGGCTGGTGGCACCGGATGTCCGCAACCCCTGGCTGCCCGGTCCCGACGTACTGCTCTGGGCCTGTGTCCGCGCGGCCCGCTCGCTGGCCGGCCCGGCGGCTGAAACCGCAGCTCAGCACCCTGTTTCGCTGCTGACCGCGGGCTGAGACAAACCGATTTTTGTCCTCCCCGACCATGATGCTAATGTTTTCCCCGTCAGCAGGCGCCGCTAGCTCAGTTGGTTAGAGCAGCTGACTCTTAATCAGCGGGTCCGGGGTTCGAGTCCCTGGCGGCGCACAGACAGTCGAAGGCCCCCACTCCGGTGGGGGTCTTCGTCGTCTCGGCACAGCGCCCGGTCAGCCGCGGTTCACCTTCACCGCCCAGTCCCCGTCGGCCGTCCGGCCCTCGACCTGGATGCGGACGCCGTCCTCGGCGTCGTCCAGGCTCTCCCCCACCCCCAGCGGCGCGTCCGCGAGCGGCGGATAGACCGAGGTGCCCCAGCAGGCCGAGGTGGCCGGATGCCCGTCGAGCACCTGCACGGGGCCCGACCCGGAGGCCGTCCGGCTGTGCACGCGGTAGACGAGGACGCCCTCGGCACACAGGGAGCGGTCATTGCCCATGGCACCGCGTGCCTCGATGGCGAGTGCGCTGTCGGGGCCCGTACGGACCACCAGCAGCCGCGGGCGGCGCTGGGCGCGGGGCTCCTTGGGGGCGGACAGCGGCCGCAGGGAGTGCATGGCCGGACCGGCCAGATCGACACAGTCAACCTGGTTGTCGGCGATCCAGCCGAGCTTCCATTTGTGCCAGGCGAACGGATCGGGTGCCAGTCCGAACTGGCTGCCCATGAGGTCCCAGTCGCCGACGTAGGTGTCCCAGTCGCCCTTGCCGTCCTTTGGCCGGTGGTAGAGGTCCGGCAGGTCGAAGACGTGCCCGGTCTCATGGGCGAGGACGTTGCGGTCGGGCAGGCGCTGCTCGAAGACGGTGACGAAGCGGCGCAGATCGTGGTCGTCGGCGTGCATCGGCCGGTCGAGGTTGACGACCTTGGTGGCGTCCGAGTCGACGCCGGGGGCGTCCGGGTCGGCGACGAAATAGACCACGTCGTAGCGGCTGAAGTCGATGGACGGGTCGGCGGCGGTGACCGCGTCGTGCAGGTAGGAGGAGCGCCGGCCGGCGTCCCAGTCGCGCCGTATCCCGTAGTCGGCGGACGGGCGCGGCATCCGCACCCAGTGGCGGTGGATGTGCGGGCGCAGCCGGAACTTCCCGTAGGAGGCGCGGTCGAAGAAGCCGGAGGTGGCCGGGAAGTAGGCGCGGGACAGCTCCTGCGGCGGCGAGAGGGGCCGGGCGTCCGGGAAGGACAGATAGATCATGACGGCGTTGAGCGGGCGGTCCGGGCGCGGATAGGACCCGTTCCAGCTGTCGACGCCCTCGGAGTGGTGCGCGTCGGTGCGCCCCAGGGCGCACGGGAGCGCGGCCTCGGAGGCGGTGGCGGGTCCGGCGACGATGGAGGTCGCGATGAGCGCGCTCAGAGAGGTGGCGACGGCCGCGACGCGCCGCAGGCTGCGGCGCTCCACCCCGTCGAGCGTCTGGGCGCGCGGCACACATACCTCCAGGGACGGATTCGGAGACCTCATCTACCCTGTGGCGATTTAATGCTATTCGTCCCGTTTTGGAGGCCCGGACGAGTGACCGGCGCGTCTTGGCCCTCCCGTAACGGAAAGTCACAAACGACCAAGGGGGCAATCCGTACGAACAGAGCCGGGCAGAAATGGCCGAAGTTCCGTCACGCGGGCGGGCGATCACGGCTGCGTCGCTGGATCGGCCGTCGTGCCAGCCTCTATGATCGCCACACTTTCCAGCGCGAGACCCCCCTCCATCACGAGACAGCGCCACGCGGGAGCGAGCAGTGAGCGGACACCCCGACAGCCCGGGCCGCACGCCCGGAGCGACGCTCCCCTCAGTGACGGAGCGTGAGGACACGACCAAAGAATCGACCGAGGCCCGGCCGGCTCCGAGCGGCCACGGCGACGGCACCGCCGCCTCGCTCGGCGACTACCGCGCCACGTTCTACGCGGCGCGGGTGGCGATGGCCGTCCTTAACCGCGACGGCCTGGTCCTCGCCGCCAATCCGGCCTTCGGCGAGCTGGTCGGCACCGACCCGGCCGAGCTGGTCGCCGCCACCGCGGCCGACCTCACCGACCTCGGCGCCGACCCGCGGGTGTGGACCGCCTACCGCGAGGTGCTGTGCGGCCGCAGCGACCGGATGCGCTGCACCCGCCGCCTCAAACACCCCGAAGGGCACTCCGTCTGGGTGGAGGTGACCGTCGAGCCGCTCACCCCGGAGCCGCTCAGCGGCGAGGACCGGATGCTGCTGTCGGTGGCGGACATCAGTGACCGGCACGATCTGCTGGCCCGGCTCCGGCATCTCCAGATGCACGATCCGGTGACCCGGCTGCCCAACCGGGCACTGTTCTTCGAGCGGCTCGCCGCCGCCCTGGAGACCGCCTCCACCGCGCCGTCCGGCACCGGCCGCATCGGGCTCTGTTACCTCGACCTGGACGGCTTCAAGGCCGTCAACGACACCCTCGGGCACCGCGTCGGCGACCGGCTGCTGAGCGCGGTGGCGCAGCGGCTGACGCGCTGCGCGGAGGCGGCCGCGGACCGCGGGCCGGGCCGTGGCGAGCACCTGGTCGCACGGCTCGGCGGTGACGAATTCGCTCTTTTGGTGGAGGACTCCACCGGCACCGACCAGCTGGCCGAGCTGGCCCAGTGCGTGCTGGACGCGCTGCAGCGCCCGTTCGACCTGGCCGGGCAGCGGCTGTCGGTCTCGGCGAGCATCGGCGTCGTGGAGCGGACCGCCACCGGCACCACCGCGACCGGGCTGATGCAGGCCGCGGACACCACGCTGTACTGGGCCAAGGAGGACGGCAAGGCCCGCTGGACGCTCTTCGACCCGGAGCGCAACGCCCACCGGATGACCCGGCAGGCGCTCTCCAGCACCCTGCGCCCGGCCGTGGACCGCGGCGAATTCACCCTGGAGTACCAGCCGCTGGTCGGGCTGGGCGACGGCCGCGCGCAGGGGGTGGAGGCGCTGGTGCGCTGGCGGCATCCGCAGTTCGGGACGCTGTCGCCGAATCGGTTCATCGCCCTGGCGGAGGAGAACGGCGCGATCGTCGAGCTGGGCCGCTGGGTGCTGGAGCGGGCCTGCTATCAGGCGCGCGCCTGGCAGCTGGCCCACCCCGGCGAGCCGCTGTTCGTCAGCGTCAATGTGGCCGTACGTCAGGTCTGGGACTCCGACCTGGTCGCCGATGTCGCCGGGATTCTCGCCGAGACCGGGCTGCCGCCGGAACTGCTCCAGCTGGAGCTGACCGAGTCGGCGGTGATGGGCTCGGCCGGCCGCCCGCTCCAGGCCCTCCAGGCGCTGAGCGACATGGGCGTACGGATCGCCATCGACGACTTCGGCACCGGCTACTCCAACCTCGCCTACCTCAGCCGTCTCCCGGTCTCCGTACTGAAGCTGGACGGGTCCTTCGTCCGCGGCTTCCGCTCACAGGAGCATCCCAACCCGGCGGACGAAATGATCGTGGAGGCGCTGGTGGCGCTGGCACACCGGCTCGGCCTCACGGTCACCGCCGAGTGCGTGGAGAGCGCCGAGCAGGCCGAACGGCTCCGCCGGATCGGCTGCGACACCGGCCAGGGCTGGCTCTACTCCCGCCCCGTCGCCCCCGACCGCGTCGCGGCCCTCCTCGACGCGGGCCGGCACACGGGGGCCTGAGCGGCCGCGGGTACGCAGTGCGCCGGCCCCGCGGCGAGGACCCGGCGGAATCGCCACCGGCCGCGACCACCACGTACGAACGCCCTACCCCGGCAGGCCATACGCGTCGGCGATCAGCTCGTACGAACGCAGCCGGGCCGCGCCGCCATGCGCGTTGGCGGTGATCATGAGCTCGTCGGCGCCGGTGCGCTTGGCGAGATCGTCCAGGCCCTGGCGGACGGCGTCCGGGGTGCCGTGGATGACATTGCCGAGCCAGCTGTCGACGAAGCCCCGCTCCAACTCGTTGAAGCGGTACGCCTCGGCCTCCTCCGGGCCGGGGACCAGGCCGGGGCGGCCGGTGCGCAGCCGGACCATGGACAGCGCGCCGGTCATGACCTGGCGGCGGGCCTCCTGCTCCGTCTCGGCGGCCAGCGCCGCGACCCCGATCAGGGCGTACGGCTCGGCCAGCGCCTCGGAGGGGCGGAAGGACGCGCGGTAGAGGTCCAGCGCGGGGAGGGTGTTGGCCGCGGAGAAGTGGTGCGCGAAGGCGAACGGCAGGCCGAGGGAGCCGGCCAGCCGGGCGCTGAAGCCGGAGGAGCCCAGCAGCCACAGGGGCGGCCGGTGCGGGTCCTGGACCCCGCCCGGTGAGGTGGCCTGGACCGGGCCGGGGACGGCGTGGATCTTGGCGTACGGATGGCCGTCCGGGAAGGAGTCGTCCAGGAAGCGGGTCAACTCGGCCAGCTGCTGCGGGAATTCCTCCGCCCCCTCGTGCAGCCGCTCGGTGCGCCGCAGCGCGGCGGCGGTGGCCCCGTCGGTGCCGGGCGCGCGCCCCAGACCCAGGTCGATCCGGCCGGGGGCCATCGCCTCCAGGGTGCCGAACTGCTCGGCGATCACCAGCGGGGCGTGGTTGGGCAGCATGACGCCGCCGGACCCGAGGCGGATGCGCTCGGTGTGGGCGGCGAGGTGGGCGAGCAGCACCGCGGGCGAGGACGAGGCGACGCCGGGCATGGAGTGGTGCTCGGCGACCCAGTAGCGGTGGAAGCCGCGGCGTTCGGCCGTACGGGCGATGTCGACGGCCGTGCGCACCGCGCGGGAGGCGGTGCTGCCGGCCCCGACCGTCACCAGGTCGAGCACCGACAGCGGGACGGGTGCGGTGCCCCGGGCGGTGCCCCGTATCCCGTCGCCGGCCGTCTCGCCGCCGGCCCGGATCTCCTCGTCTTCGCCGCTCACGGTGCGGGTCCTCCTCGCGTCGGTGGTCTGCGAGGAGGACAACCGGAGACGTTCTCCACTTATTCCCGGGTCAGATGCCCGGCACCGCACCGCGGTCGGCGGGGGCCGCCGGACCTCCCTCGCCCAGGGCCCCTCGGTCGAGCGCCTCCTCGTGCGGACACCCCCTAGGAGTGCGCGGTCCGCGAGAAGAGGGTGCCGAGCGCCGGACAGTTGATCGTCCGGTCGAGCAGCCGGAGCCCCTCCCAGGCCGTCACCTGATTGGCGGTGAGCACCGGCTTGCGCAGCTCCGCTTCGAGGGCCGGCAGATGTTCGGCGGTGTGCAGCGCGGTGTCGGGCAGCAGCACCACCTCGGCGTCCGGGTGGTCACCGGCGCGGGCGAGCGCCAGCACCTCCTCGACGCCCCAGGTGCCGACCTCGGCGGCGGTGATGATGCCGCTGCCGCGGGTCGAGACGACCTCCGCCCCGGCGGACTTCAGGAAGGCGTGGAAGCGCTCGGCCACGTCGTCGGGGTAGGTCGCGGCGATCGCGACCCGCCGGGCGCCGAGCGCCTGGACGGCATGGGCGAAGGCGAACGACGTACTGGAGGCGGGCAGGCCGGCGGTGGCGGACAGCTCCCTGACCTGTTCGTGGGCGCCCTCCCAGCCGAAGACGAAGCTGGCGCTCGTACAGGCCCAGACGACGGCCTCGGCGCCGCGCTCCTTGAGCTCGTCGACGCCGGCCGCCAGCCGCCCGGCGGAGCCCATCTCCAGCAGCGCGTCGACGCGGTGGGCGTCCTCACCGATGTCGGTATGGACGAGCGGCAGGCGGACCGTGCCGCCCAGGAGCGTTTCGAGCCGGGGGTAGTCGTCCTCCGCGGAGTGGCCGGGGTAGAGGAAGCCGACCGATGCCATGCAGTTCTCCCTTGCGTGTACGGCTGCGGGGGTGTTCGCGGGTGCGGGTGCGCTCGCGGGTGGAGCGGTGACGCGGGGAAGGAGCGCTGCCGGCGCGAGGGACGACGCCGGCAGCATCCGGGGTGGTGGCCGGGTTCGGACCGGCCTCAAACCGGGGGCAGACCACCCGTGTCATCGGGCGGATACGGCGGCGGATCCAGGCCGTCGAGGGGCTCCCCCTCCGGTGGGGCGGGCGGCCCGGCGAAGGCTGCCTCGGGGGTCGGTCCCGGCACTCCTTCCACGGGTCCGTCCGCCGCTCCGGTCATCGCGGCCGGACCGCGCCGTGCCACCGGGTCGAGCAGCGCCTGGTACGGGCCCACCGCCTGGACCCCGATGGCGCGCAGCGCGGCCCACATCGTGACCTGGTTGGCGGACAGCACCGGCATCCGCAGCTCGGCCTCCAGCTGCGGGATGACGTCGTACGTCGGCAGGTTCGTACAGCTGATGAAGAGGGCATCGGTGGCGCCGACGACGGCCGCGCGGGCCATGTCGACGACATCGCGGTACGGCACCTTCCAGATGTGCCGGGTCAGCCCGAGGTAGGCCCGGCCGGTGACCGTGATGCCGGCCTCACCGAGATAGTCCTCCAGGGAGTCGGTGACCGATTTCGTATAGGGCGTGACCACGGCGATGCGCCGCGCGCCGATCTCGCGCAGCGCTTCGATCAGTGCGCCCGAGGTGGTGAGGGAGGGAACCTCCCCCGCCTGGACCATGGCGGCACACATGGCCCGCTCCCCCGCCACACCCCCGACAAAGCTGCCGGAGGTGCAGGCATAGGAGATGACCTGCGGAGATACCGCACACAGAGCCTGGACGGCAGCGTCCAGCGTTTCGTGCTCGCTCACCATTCGGGCCAGGTCGAGGCTGACCTCGACGGGCACAAAAGGGGTGCGGGTGAGGTGGAGGGACACGTCGTCGGGCACCCAGCGCCAGAGCTCTCGGTCGAGCGCGAAGTCGAAGGGAGCGACGACACCCACGCCGAGCTGCGGCTGTGGGCCACCCAGAAAAGAGACGTCCATGAAGGCCCCTAGAAGAAACGAAGGGCTGGATCGGCCAGGCCAGTGGCCGGAGGATGAGGTGCAACCGGATCAAGCCGGGACGTCGGTACAGAGCCGTTGTTGACACCGTAGATACGACTTCCTAGCGTGGTCAATCCTCGCATCTCAGGCATCTGTCGGCGCCCCTTTTCAGTGAAAGGGGCTCACGTTTCAGAACGGTTTCTGGCCTATGTCCGAACGCACCGTCCTCGTCCTCGGATCCGACCCGCCGCCGAAGCTGGACCGGCTCGCCGGCCGGGCCCGGGTGATCTTCACCGATGAGGACTCGCTCGCCGACCGACTGCCCACCGCCGACGTGCTGTTGGCCTGGGACTTCACTTCCGATGCGATCCGCAGAGCCTGGCCCGAGAAGGGCCCCAGGCCCGGCTGGGTGCACACCGCGAGCGCCGGTGTGGATCAGCTCCTGTGCCCGGCACTGGTCGCCGACGACACCCTGGTGACCAACGCCCGGGGGGTCTTCGAGCAGCCGATCGCAGAGTACGTGGCCGGTCTCGTGATCGCCATGGCCAAGGACTTCTACGGAAGTTGGGAGCTCCAGCGGCAGCGGCGCTGGCAGCATCGCGAGACCCTGCGGCTGGCCGGCAGCCGGGCCGTCGTGGTGGGCTCCGGGCCGATCGGCCGGGCCATCGGCAGCACCCTCCTGGCACTCGGTGTCAAGGTCGATCTGGTCGGCCGCCGGGAGCGTCCGGACGATCCGCGGTTCGGCCTCGTCCACGCGAGTGAGGCGCTGAACGACCTGCTGTCCCAGGCGGATTGGGTGATCTGCGCGGCGCCCCTGACCGAGGCCACCCGCGGCCTCTTCGACAAGGCGGCGTTCGCCAGGATGCCGCCGCGGGCCCGGTTCATCAACGTCGGACGCGGGCCGCTGGTGGTCGAGGACGCGCTGATCGCGGCGCTGCGCGAGTGGCGGATCGCGGCGGCGGCACTGGACGTCTTCGAGGAGGAGCCGCTCACCCCGGACAGCCCCCTGTGGGACGTCCCGCATCTGATCGTCTCGCCCCACATGAGCGGCGACACCCTGGGCTGGCGGGACGCCCTCGCCGAGCAGTTCCAGGACAACTTCGAGCGGTGGTCGGCGGGCGAGCCGCTGGACAACCTCGTCGACAAGCGGCTCGGGTACGTGCCGGTGCAGTGACGGGCCGGCTGCCGGCCCCCGGCGCGGCAGCCGCGCTCCCCCGCCGCCGTCCCGTCCGGGGCGGCCAACGCTCGGAGGACGCATGACCACCGAACCGACCCACCTCGCCGACCTCAGCGCCACCCGGCTCACGGCCGGGTACGCGGCCGGCGAGTTCTCCCCCGTCGAGGCGGTCCGGGCGGTGCTGGAACGCGCCGAGGCCGCGCAGGCCGCGACGAACTGCTTCACCCGGATCGACGCGGACGAGGCGCTGTCCGGCGCCAAGGAGTCGGCGGAGCGCTGGCGGGCCAAGGAGCCGGCCGGGCCGGTGGACGGGGTGCCGGTCACCGTCAAGGACCTGATCCTGACCCGGGGCACCCCGACGCTGCGGGGTTCGCGCACGGTCCGGGCCGAGGGGCCGTGGGAGGAGGACGCGCCGTCGGTCGCCCGGCTGCGGGAGGCCGGTGCGGTGTTCGTCGGCAAGACCACCACCCCGGAGTTCGGCTGGAAGGGCGTCACCGACAGTCCGCGGCACGGGGTGACGGGCAATCCGTACGACCCGGCGCGCACCGCGGGCGGCTCCAGCGGCGGCAGCGCGGCGGCGGTGGCGCTGGGCGCGGGCCCGCTGAGCCTGGGCACGGACGGCGGTGGCTCGGTGCGGATCCCGGCGTCGTTCTGCGGGATCTTCGCGCTCAAGGCGACCTACGGGCGGGTACCGCTCTATCCGGCGAGCCCCTTCGGGACCCTGGCGCATGTCGGGCCGATGACCCGGGACGCGGCGGACGCGGCGCTGATGATGGAGGTGATCTGCGGGGCGGACTGGCGGGACTGGTCCCAGCTCGGGCCGGCCGCCGGCTCGTTCCGGGAGGCGCTGGCCGGGACGGTCTCCGGACTGCGGGTGGCGTTCAGCCCGTCGCTCGGCTGGGACGTGCCGGTGGCGCCGGAGGTCGCCGAAGCGGTCCGGTCGGCCGTCGACACGCTCGCCGGGCTCGGCGCGGTCGTCGAGGAGATCGACCCCGGTATCACCGACCCGGTGGAGGCCTTCCACACGCTGTGGTTCAGCGGCGCGGCCCGGGTGGTGCAGCATCTGGACGACGCGGACCGGGCGCTGCTCGACCCGGGGCTGCGGGAGATCTGCGAGCAGGGCGCCCGCTACAGCGCGCTGGACTATCTCGCCGCGGTCGATACCCGGATGGCGCTCGGTCAGGCCATGGGCCGCTTCCACAGCGCCTACGACCTGCTGGTGACGCCGACCGTGCCGATCACCGCCTTCGAAGCGGGCGCCGAGGTCCCGGCCGGCTCCGGTCACACCCGCTGGACGGGCTGGACGCCGTTCACCTACCCCTTCAACCTCACCCAGCAGCCGGCCGCGTCGCTGCCCTGCGGGGTGGACGCGGACGGGCTGCCGATCGGCGTCCAGCTGGTCGGCGCACGGCACGCGGACGCGCTGGTGCTGCGCGCCGCGCATGCCCTCTACGAGGCGGGGACCGCGGCGATCCCCGCGCCGCCTGCCGCCTGGGGCGCGCCCTAGATCCGCCGGAAGTTGAGGGTCTCGCCCAGGGCGCCGGCCCGCCACAGGTCCTGACAGGCATCGGCCATCCGGTCCAGGCCGTCGACGACACTGCCCCACACGATGCCCGGAACCCAGCCCGCGTCACCGTTGATCAGTAGATTGTTGCGCTCGTAGAAGAGCGCGAGATCGACGACGGTGGCGCGGCCCTGGTGTGCGGCCTGGCTCTCGTAACCGTAGGACTTGGTGCCGAGTTGGGTGTCGGTGAAGGTGAAGTAGCACAGATCGCCGGGGATCGGGGTGATCGTCGGATTCTCCAGCGGCGGCTCCTCCGGAGCGAACGGCTCCATCAGCGCGTAGATCTCATTGCGGGCGTACTTGGCGTGATAGACGTCGCCGCCGAGTGGGAGGGCGTCCCATACGGCATTGCAGGTGATCGGCGCGCGGTCGTCGAGCAACTTGGCCGTGCAGCTCACGCCGCGCTTGTCCAGGGAGACTTCGATGAAGCGATCGGTCATGCCCCGATCGTAGGTGGGCAATACCGGCGTACGGAACAAGTCCGAGGCGCTTCTATCAAGGGCTGGAAACGATCGGCATATGTGTGAGGCGTTCGGGTAGCCGCGCGCCCATGGCTCCACCACAGGAGAACACCAAAATGATCAAGAGAAAATTGGCAAGCGGCATCCGCCGCCGCTCGCTGCTCGCGGGGGTAGCGGCGCTCGGCGCAGCGGGTGCGGTGGGAGCGGTCACGGGCTGCTCACAGGTCGATGTCTCGGGCGCGACCGGCGGCGGACATCTCCTTGAGGATCTGCGGAAAAAGGGCACCATTCGCATGGGAATCGCCAGCGAACCGCCCTACGCCTCGATCAACAGCAAGGGCGAGCTGACCGGCGAGGCCCCGGCCGTCGCCAAGACGATCTTCCGGCGGCTGGGGATCAAGAATTTCGAGCCGGTACCGGTCGAATTCGGTGCACTGGTGCCCGGTCTGCATTCCTTCCAGTACGACGTGATCGTCGCGGGCATGTTCATCAACAAGGCCCGCTGTGCGGCCGTCCTCTTCTCCGACCCGGACTACGAGAGCAAGGACGCCTTCCTCGTACGAAAGGGAAACCCGGACAACATCCATTCCTATGCGGACATCGCCAAGGGGAAATACCGGATGGGTTCCGGTATCGGCTATGCGGAGATCGACTACGCGGTCGGCAATGGCGTCAAGAAGGGCGACATCCAGACCTACGGTGACCAGATCGCCGGGATGGAGGCCCTGGAAGCGGGCCGTATCGACGTCTTCGCCGGCACCGCGCTGACCATGATCGAGGCGCTGAAGACCGGTGGGCACCCCAAGGTGGAGATGACCCGGCCCTTCACACCGGAGGTCGACGGGAAGCCCCAGCGGGACGGCGGCGGCTACGGCTTCCGGCTCGGCGAGACCAAGCTCCGCGACGCCTTCAACAACGAGCTGCAGAAGATGAAGAAGAGCGGCGAACTCCTGCGTATCGCCAAGCCGTACGGCTTCACCGAGGAGTTCATGACCGACCTCACGGCGAAGGAGCTCTGCAAGAAGTGACCGGCGCGCTGTGGGAACTGTTCTTCGAAGGGCTGTGGATCACCATCCAGCTGATGGTCTACAGCGCCGCTCTGGCCGCTGTCGTCGCCTTCGGCATCGGCCTGTCACGCACCTCGCGGTTCTGGATCGTGCGCTTCCTGTCGGGTGTCTATGTGGAGTTCTTCCGCGGCACGTCGGCACTGGTCCTGATGTTCTGGCTGTTCTTCGCGCTGCCGCTGCTGGGCTGGCAGCTGGTCGGCATCTGGGCGGGCACCCTGGCGCTGGGGCTGTCGTACGGCGCGTACGGCTCCGAGGTCGTCCGCGGCGCGCTCCAGGCGGTGGCCCCTGCCCAGCGGGAGGCGGCCATCGCGCTGAGCTTCACGCCCTGGCAGCGGCTGCGGAAGGTGATCCTGCCGCAGGCCGTCCCCGAGATGATGCCGCCGTTCAACAACCTGCTGATCGAGCTGCTCAAGGGCACCGCGCTGGCGTCGCTGCTGTCGATCGGTGAACTCACCTTCCAGGCCAAGCTGGCCCGGCTGTCGACCGGCCAGAGCGCCGAGATCTACGGAATCATCCTCGTCCTGTACTTCGCGGTCGCGTTCGTGCTGACCCGGATCATGCGGGTACTCGAACGCCGCGCCAAGGCTTCGGTCGGCCGGTCGGTACCCAAGGGTGAGGGCTGGTTCTCCCGCAAACTGCCCGTCGAGAAGCAGGGCCCCGAGGCACTGGCCACCGGAGGAAAGCCGTGAACAACTGGTCATGGAGCTACATCGGGGAGATCATGCCCGAGATCCTCAAGGGGCTGTGGATCACCATCCAGGCGACGTTCTACGGCTCGCTGGTGTCCTTCGCGCTCGGGCTGGTCTGGGCGATGGCCCTGCGCTCGCGGAGCCGCTGGGTGACCTGGCCGGTCAGCGTCTTCGTCGAGTTCGTCCGCAACACCCCGCTGCTGGTGCAGCTGTTCTTCCTGTTCTTCGTGCTGCCCGGCTGGGGGCTCACCTTCGCGCCGCTGACCACCGGCGTCATCGGCCTGGGGCTGCACTACTCGACGTACACCTCCGAGGTCTACCGCGCCGGTATCGACGGGGTGCCGCCCGGACAGTGGGAGGCCGCCACGGCGCTGAACCTGCCGCGCCGGCGCACCTGGATCGCGGTGATCCTGCCGCAGGCGTTCCGCCGGGTGGTACCCGCGCTCGGCAACTACGTCATCGCGATGTTCAAGGACACGCCGCTGCTGGCCGGTATCACCGTCGCCGACATGCTGTTCCAGGCGAACAGCATCAGCGCCACCACCTTCGACTACCTGGAGCCGATCACCGTCGTCGGCATCCTCTTCGTAGTCATCTCCTACCCCACTTCTCTCCTCCTGCGAGCCCTGGAGCGTCGTCTTGTCCGCTGACAACACCCCCTCGAACGAAACGACCCCCTCGGCGGATGGCGGCACCTCCCGGACGGAGTCCGGGGGCACCGAGCTGATCCGCTTTGACCACGTCACCAAGCGGTTCGGGACCAACACCGTCCTGGACTCCCTGGACTTCACCGTCTCCTCGGGCAAGCACGTCACCCTCATCGGCCCGTCCGGCTCCGGCAAGACCACGATTCTGCGGCTGCTGATGACGCTGCTGAAGCCCGACGAGGGCACCATCAAGGTCGGCGGCTCCTATCTCACGCACGAGGAGAAGGGCGGCAAGCTCGTACCGGCCGGGGAGAAGCACATCCGCGAGGTGCGCAAGAACATCGGCATGGTGTTCCAACAGTTCAACCTCTTCCCCAACATGAAGGTGCTGCGGAACATCACCGAGGCGCCGGTCCACGTCCTGGGGATGGAGAAGGACGCCGCCGAGGAGCGGGCCCGCGAACTCCTCGACCTGGTGGGCCTGACCGAGCACCTCGACAAGTACCCGACCCAGCTCTCCGGCGGCCAGCAGCAGCGGGTCGCCATCGCCCGCGCGCTGGCGATGCGCCCCCAGGTGCTGCTGCTGGACGAGGTGACCTCGGCGCTCGACCCCGAGCTGGTGGCCGGGGTGCTCGACGTCCTGCGGGACATCGCGCACACCACGGACATCACCATGCTCTGCGTCACCCATGAGATGAACTTCGCCCGGGACATCTCCGACGACGTCCTGATGTTCGACGCCGGCCGGGTCATCGAATCCGGTTCCCCGGAGAAGATCTTCACGGAGCCGGAACACGAGCGCACCCGGGAATTCCTGAGCGCCGTGCTCTGAACAGCACACAGCAGGCGGTGAGTTCGGGTGGTGGGTCCTCGCCGGGGGCCCGCCACCCTTTCCCTTCCGGGGGCCGGCGACCGTACGGCGTACCGCCCCTGCGGGCCCGGCACTGTGACCTTGGCATATGCCAAGGTCGCGCGCCCCAGTACAGCTGACCGGGGCCCGCTTCTTTTCGGTCAAGACCCTCTCCCCCGAGGGCGGTTGGCCGCTATCGTGAGGGAAGCCCCGTTGCCCGGGAGCGGCCGCGCCAGCCCCGGCCGTGACCATCGACGGCGGTCACGACGCAAGCGGTAACAACCTGCTAGGGGGACACCGTGGCGCTGAAGCCCGAGCCGACCGCGCCGTTCCATTCGGTGCAGTACGCCCTTCGCGTGCTCGAAACGGTCTCCAGGCACGCCGAGGGCGTGACCGATGCGCAGATCGCCCGCGAGACGGGCCTGTCCCCGGGCCAGCTCGGCCACATGCTGGCGATGCTCCGGCGCGAGGGCTATGTCGAGCAGGTCACCGACGGCGCGTATGTCATCGGCGAATCGCTCCTGCTCCTCGGCTCGGGCGGCGACCGCGACCAGGCGCTGCGTGACAAGCTCCAGCTCACCCTCGACCAGCTGCGCGACTCGGTCGGCGCGGCGGTCTACATCAGCCGGTACATCGACGGCGAGGTGAAGATCCTCCACTACGCCGACGGACCGCTGGCCCCCAAGGTCAACGAGTGGGCGGAATTCCACCGCACGGCGCACGCCAGCGCGGTCGGCAAGTGCCTGCTCGCGCAGCTCGACCACGACGGCCGCAAGGATCATCTCTCCCGCCACAAGACCGCCCGGCTCACCTCGCGGACGATCACCAACGAGAAGGTCCTGTTCCACAAGCTCGACAGCCAGCCGCCCACGGTCCCCGTTCTCGATCTCCAGGAGTACGCCGTGGGCACGGTCTGCGCGGCGGTCCCGATCACCGCCGGTGCGACGGTCGGCTGCCTCGCGCTGTCGATGCCGCTGGAGCACGCCCACCGGCTGCGCCAGGCGGCCGACACCCTCAACCGTCAGGCCGCCCCGGTCCTGCTGTCCCTGGCGATCTGAGCCGGGCACGGGCCGCGTCGCACGGCCGGCGGTTACGGAGGGCACCGCTCCGCGGCCATGGTTCTGAGCACCCCTCTCGACCAGGTAGTATTTCTTTCGTCAGCGCGCGCCGCTAGCTCAGTTGGTTAGAGCAGCTGACTCTTAATCAGCGGGTCCGGGGTTCGAGTCCCTGGCGGCGCACGTATCGAGTGGGCGTTTCCGGTTCTCCGGAAACGCCCACTTCGTTGTGTCCGGAGATACGGACAGGATCACCGGCGCGGGGGGCCGGCCCCTTCCGGCACCGCCCGGCGGTGGCGTCAGGAGAGGTCGACGTCCGAGCCGGCGTAGAGCGCGTTGCCCTGCCCCCGGGGGGGGGGAGCTTGGTGCCCGGGTGAGGGCAGGGTGAGGGCCGCACCGACGGCGACCGTTTTGAGGCACGACAGGGGGCGGGGGCGCGGGCGGAGGAGGGCTTCGGGTCAGGCCGCCCGCGTGAGGGGAACCTCCGTGGGGCGGGCCGCGGCCTGCACCAGGGCCGTATAGGTCCGGCGTAGCGCGATCAGGGACTCCTGGGCCTCGCGGTAGACGGCGGCGTCGGGGCCGCCGCGGTGGGCGAGGGTACGCACCGGGGCGCAGTGGCGGTCCATCGCGCTGAGCCAGGCACGGTGCTGCGCCGGGAGATGGCGGCGCAGCAGCTGTCGCCGGCCCTCCCGCAGACGCCGGGCGCCGATGCCGAGTACGGCGTCGGCCGCCTGGAGCACCGGTGGTTCCAGGGCACCCTGTCCGGCGAGCGCGCCGAGTACCGCGCGCTGCTGCGGGGTGGCCGGCGCGGCCGCCAGTTCCGCCGCCTCGGCGACGAGCTGGGCGCGCAGCGCGTGCTGGACCCTGACCAGCCGGCGCAGCGCCGTCGGGGTGGAGGAGTCGTCGGGCGACCGGCCGGCCAGGGTCTCGGCGAGCCGGAAGAGCCAGATCCCGTGCGCCTCCAGGCGGGTCGCGGCCAGCATCAACCGGTCCAGCCGGCTCAGCGGTTGCCCTTCCGGGGCCCAGCGGACTATCGGTACGAGCGTTTCGGTGCGGGCCAGTTGGTCGATGGGGATATGGCGGCGGGGTTTGCGTTCCGGGGCCCAGTTGTGGAGCGCGAGGGTGGGCAGCGCGACGAACTGGTCGTGGCCGATACGGTGCGCGATCGCCGCCCAGAGGTCGAGGAACGCCTCGTCGGCGACCTCTCGTGCGGCCGGCGCCTGGGGGTCGATCCCGCACCAGCCGCAGGACACCGCGATGACCGCGATCCGCATGGCGGCGGCCTCCGCGTTGCGCAGCGAGAGCCGGGAGACGCGCTGCCGGAGCGCGGCCAACTCATCGGCGTGACGCGCCCGTTCGACGAGCGCGACGGCGGCCTCCCGGTCGGGCGCGACCGCGGCCGCGCGGGCCATGGCATCCAGCCGGGTCCAGGTGCCGATCAGGGAGCGTACGGGCGGCCGCTCGGGCAGAAAGCCATGCGCACAGGGGTCGTGCGGGGCGGTCGTGGCGGCGTCGGCGGGCCCGTCGGGCTCCCCGCCGGCACGCCCCGGCCGGGCGGCGGCCGACTGCCCCTTGCCCTCCCGGCCGGCCAGCGGGGCGGTCTCCTCCGCTCGGGCCGAGCCCGTGGCGCGGCGTGGGGCCGGTAGCGGGGAGGTGGGGGTGGCGGCGGGCGCAGAGGCGGGGGGCGGGGTGCCGGCGGCGGACGGTATGCCGGGGCCGGGTGGCATGCCGACGCCGGGCGGTATACCGGGGGCGGGCTCCGTGGTGGCGGGCGAGGCACCGGGGCTCGTCACGGGGAGGGCCGCTGCGTGGGCCGGGCGGGAGGGGCCGGGCGCGCCGGGCCCGGCCGTCGTCACCGTCGCCGGTCCAGTCGCTTTCACCGGTCCGGCCGTCGTCACCGGCTCGGCCGCCGTCACCGGCTGGGCCGTGGTCGTCTTCGTGATTGCCGTGTCCCCCATCAGCACTTCCCAGCGAACAGCCGGGCCAGGTGGGCGTCCATGTCGAGGTAGCCGCCCTCATGGCCGGGCGGCACGATCGCGGCGGTCTGCTCCAGCCAGGCGGTCAGCTCCGTCGCGCGCACCGAGAGCTCGCAGACGCTGTCGTCGGTGGACAGCTCGATATGTACGCGGCGCGATTCGCCCGGCCGGCGGAAGGACCACACCCGCACGTCCCCCTCCCCTGCCTCGTCATGCAGCCCGGCCAGCAGGAGCTCGCGGGCGAACAGCCAGGTGGCGACCGTCTGGCCGCGGCTGATGAAGGCGACCTCGACCTCGTACGGGCGGTCACTGCGGTAGCTGAACCGGCCGGCCACCGGAACTGCTTCGTCCGGCCCGAGGAGGAGCCGCATCTCAAGGGTGCGCTTGGCTGTCGACACCACGACGATCAACCTTTCCGACGGAGGGGCGAGTCCCGGGGACCCGGTCCGGGGCTGCGCGTCCTGGCAGACGTTGCTGTGGAGGGTGGGGTTGCGGCAGGCGCAAGAGGAGTGACGGACGCCATGGCCGGCGCCCTCTGGACAATGTTCAGTTCTTGCGTCCCAGCGCTCGCCTCAGCCTCTCAACCGGCAGGAGATACCGCATGCTGACGGGGCAACTGGTGGGATATGGGGACGGAAAGGGATGAAGCGGCACTTTGGCGAATGGTTCGGGCGGTCATTGAGGGGAGACCTCAAGATCAAGTGGCTTTTGTTCCGTATGCCCGGAGGTCCTCCCGGAACAAGAGGAGCGACCAGAGAGGCGCCGCGAGTGGCAGGGATCACATCGGCCGAGCGCGTGAGCGGGGCGGTCGCGGGTACGGAGCACCCCCCGAGTTCGTGTAAAGTTCTTCAGGTCAGCACGCGCCGCTAGCTCAGTTGGTTAGAGCAGCTGACTCTTAATCAGCGGGTCCGGGGTTCGAGTCCCTGGCGGCGCACGACACACTGAGGCCCCTCGCCACGCGAGGGGCCTCAGTCGTACGTCCGGCCACATGGGGGGCGAGGGCGCAAGATCGCCGCCGGGGTGGAACATATGTACGAGGCGTGGCGGCGCTGTACGCCACGCACCGCGCACCTCATGCTGTCGGCCCGCCGCATGCCGCATGCCGCGACGAGCTGCCCCCCTGGAGACCGGGGCCACCCCCAGGGGCCACCCATCGGCACCACCGGCCGACACCACCACGCCCGCCCCCCACGGGAAGCCGGACACGGTGTCACCGAACCCGCCGCGCTGTCGAGGGGGTGGCGCAGACGCCGGGGCACTGGGCCCGACCTTCAGCCAATTCCCCGTACTGGCAGGTCACTTACAGGGACTCGGCGGTTCATGTCGATTCCGTCGCGGATCTGCCCATCCCCTGTTTTGCAGGTGAATTCCTTCAGATACTGTTCCAAATCGCACGCACGGCCACAAAGGTGCCTGCCGGTCCGTACGGCCGTGCCGCCTCGAAGCGCAAATCATGCTGCCCTGCGTGTCCGAATCCGCCGACTCTCCTTATTGCATTGCCAGTTGTCGACGGACTTTTACGAACGAGCGGCGTTGCCTTTACCGGAAGGGTAACTCTACGCTTACGGAGCATGCTATTCCAGTTATTGAGACACGAACTGTCAACAAGCCGGAAATCAGCTGCCGTTCCAGGTCAAAGCACTGCGCCAGGCGCCATATGGCGTCCGGATATTGCCTCTTTTGGCCTGCGTACCTTGTGTTGCATCTTGCAATCGGCTGGACCGTTCGGCACTCTGACCTGGGAACTCGGTCGAAATGCGGCGGGGTTCCCAGGAGTGGGAAGAAAGGGATACGCCGGTTGGCGTGATGTGAACGCGGGGAACCCGCTGCTTGGCAGGATTACGGGGCGTTCCTCACACCACCGGAACATGGCCGTCACCGTCGCAGGTGCGGACGGCCGAGACCAGTGAGCCCGAGTCGGTCGAGGGGACCGGGAAATCGGGCTATCAGCACACGGCACGCAGCCAGTTGCGTGCGGGGGGATGGACCCATGACGTCGCCACCTGAGGGTGCCCGGCCGCAGCACTCGTACGATTCGTCCGCCACCGCGCGCCTGCGGGTGCCACGTCAGCACCGGCAGCGGCGCACCCCGCGCAAGCCGCTGCCGCGCTACGACTACGAGCACTACAGCAGACTCGCCGGGCCGCTCACCCAGCCCGACCCGGACAAGCCGTACAAGGTGCGCTATCGCTCGCTGCTCGCCGACGAGCCGCACCGTATCCGGGCCGCGCTGCTGCTCGGTGCCGCGCCGCTGCTCTCGTTCGGGCTGCTGATCTGGCTGATGCAGCCGAACCACTGGACCGAACGCGACTACCCCGCCTACGAGTTCCTGCCGGTGCTGGACGTCGTCATGCTGGTCGCGATCGGGCTGATCGAGTTCTTCCGGTGCATGAATGTGCTGTCCAACGCGCATGCCACCCTCGTCGCCCGCGACCCCATACCCGTCATACCCGAGAGCGGCACCCGCGTCGCCTTCCTCACCTCCTTCGTGCCGGGCAAGGAACCCCTGGCCATGGTCACGAAGACGCTGGAGGCGGCGGTCAAGATACGTCACCGCGGGCTGCTGCACATATGGCTGCTGGACGAGGGCGACGACCCCGAGGTCAAAGAGGTCTGCCGGCGTCTGGGCGTGCACCACTTCTCCCGTAAGGGCATCCCGGAGTGGAACCAGCCCAAGGGGCCGCACCGCGCCAAGACCAAGCACGGCAACTACAACGCCTGGCTGGCGGCGCACGGCGACGACTACGACTACTTCGCCTCCGTCGACACCGACCATGTCCCGCTGCCCAACTACCTGGAGCGGATGCTGGGCTTCTTCCGCGACCCGGACGTGGGCTTCGTCATCGGCCCCCAGGTGTACGGCAATTACGACACCTTCGTCACCAAGGCCGCCGAGTCCCAGCAGTTCCTCTTCCACGCGCTGATCCAGCGGGCCGGCAACCGCTACGGCGCGCCGATGTTCGTCGGCACCTCCAACGCCGTACGCATCAGCGCGCTCAAGCAGATCGGCGGGCTGTACGACTCGATCACCGAGGACATGGCGACCGGGTTCGAGATCCACCGGCACCGCAATCCGCAGACCGGGAAGAAGTGGCGCTCGGTCTACACCCCGGACGTGCTCGCGGTCGGCGAGGGGCCCACGGCCTGGACGGACTTCTTCACCCAGCAACTGCGCTGGTCCCGCGGGACGTACGAGACGATTCTCAAGCAGTTCTGGAAGGCGCCGTTCACCCTGCCGTTCGGCCGGCTGGTCAACTACACCATGATGGTGATCTTCTACCCGATGTCGGCGCTGAACTGGATTCTGGCGGCGCTGAGTTGTGCGCTGTTCCTGGGTCTCGGCGCCTCGGGTGTGGAGATCGATCCGACGGTGTGGATGATGCTGTACGGCAACGCCTCGGCACTCCAGATCGGCCTGTACATCTGGAACCGGCGGCACAATGTCTCCCCCCACGAGCCGGAGGGCTCCGGCGGTGTCGCCGGCATGGTGATGTCCGCGCTGTCCGCGCCGATCTACGCCCGGTCGCTGTTCGATGCGGCGCTGCGCCGCAAGAGCAAGTTCGTGGTCACGCCGAAGGGCGACTCGTCCAGCCCGGACACCCTCTTCGGGACGTTCCGGGTGCATCTGTTCTTCCTGGTCGTCTTCGGGGGCTCGCTGATCGCCTCGTTCGTGCTGGGGCACAGCCATCCGGCGATGGTCATCTGGGCCATCCTCGCGATGCTGATCACCGCCGCACCGATCTACGCCTGGCGGCGGACCGTACGCGACGAGAAGCGGAAGCGGAACGCGGCCGGCACCGGCTCCGATGCCACGGACGGCGGCGGGGGGTCCGCGGACGCGGCCGGTGGCTCTCCCACCACGGCCGACGGCGAGGGCTCTTCCGCGACGGCCGACGGCGAGGGCTCTTCCGCGACGGCTGATGGCGAGGGATCTCCCGCCACGGCCGCTGACCAAGCCGCCGCTCCGGCCGACGGCCCGGCCGCCGGCCCGGCCGCCACCACTGAACAGACCATGCAGATCGCCCTTGGGGGACGTCACACATGAAGTACCGTCCGAGCCGTCGCACCCGCAGAGTGGCGATAGCAACGGCGGTGGTGCTCGCGCTGGCCGGGATGAACGGGCCGGCTCTCTACGGCTTCGCCTCGGAGCAGTACCACCAGTACGTGATCAACAAGCCGGAGTACAAGGCGTCGAACGGTCACTGGGATGTCCTCGACGTCCCGCAGAAGTACCGCATCAACACCATCCACGCGGCCCTGCTGCACACCGGAAAGGTGCTGCTGGTCGCGGGCTCCGGCAACAACGCGGCGAATTTCAAGGCCAAGTCGTTCCGTACGGTCCTGTGGGATCCGGAGAAGAACACCTTCAAGAACATCCCCACCCCCAAGGACCTCTTCTGCTCCGGGCACACCCAGCTCCCGGACGGCAAGCTGCTGGTGGCCGGCGGCACCCAGCGCTACGAGAAGCTGAACGGCGATGTGAAGAAGGCCGGCGGCCTCATGATCATCTACAACGAGGACCCGGACGGCCCGAAGACCTTCCCGGCAGGCACGCTCTTCACCGGCAAGAAGAACGGCAAGACCTTCGCCGCGAAGGACCCGGTCGTGGTGCCCCGGGCGAAGAAGAAGACCGACCCGGCGACCGGCAAGGTCACCGTCGTGCACAGCGAGGCCCGGGTCTATGTCGAGGCCCTCAAGGACGGCCCGTCGCACTCCACGGGTACCCAGGACAACTACCGCATCCACGGTCTGACCGGCGCGGACGCCCGTAACTTCTACGGCATCGCGCAGAAGCTGTCCTTCGACAAGAAGGACTTCCAAGGGATCAAGGACAGCTTCGAGTTCGACCCGGTGGCCGAGCGCTATGTGCCCGTCGACCCGATGAACGAGGCCCGCTGGTACCCGACGCTCACCACGCTTCAGGACGGCAAGGTGCTGTCCGTCTCCGGGCTGGACGAGATCGGGCAGGTGGTCCCCGGCAAGCAGGAGATCTACGACCCGAAGACGAAGAAGTGGCGCTATCTGCCCAAGAAACGCTTCTTCCCGACCTACCCGGCGCTCTTCCTCACCGACCAGAACCGGATCTTCTACACCGGCTCCAACGCCGGCTACGGCCCCGACAACATCGGCCGCAAGCCCGGCATCTGGGACCTGAAGACCAACAAGTTCCAGTTCGTGCCCGGGATGAGCGACCCGAACATCCTGGAGACCTCGATGTCGGTGCTGCTGCCGCCGGCCCAGGAACAGCGGTACATGGTGCTGGGCGGGGGCGGGGTCGGCGAGGACCCGAGGGCCACGGACAAAACCCGGATCGTGGATCTGCACGCCCCCTCGCCGCGCTTCAAGGACGGCCCGCCGCTGTACGCGAAGGCCCGCTACCCCAGCAGCGTGATCCTGCCGGACGACACCGTGCTGACCACGAACGGCTCCGGTGACTACCGCGGGCGCAGTGACTCCAACGTGCTGAAGGCGGAGCTGTACGACCCGGCGGCCAACACCGCCCGGAAGGTGGCCGATCCGCTGGTGGGCCGCAACTACCACTCCGGTGCGCTGCTGCTGCCCGACGGCCGGGTGATGACCTTCGGCTCGGACTCCCTCTTCGCCGACAAGGACAACACCAAGCCGGGCGTCTTCCAGCAGCAGATCGACCTCTACACCCCGCCGTACCTCTACGGGACGTCACGCCCGAAGCTGACGGCCGGCACGACGAAGACGCTCTCGCTGGGGCAGCGCGCGACCTACGGCGCCCCGCACGCCGCCGGCATCAAGAAGATGCGGCTGATGCGGCCCGGCTCGTTCACCCATGTCACCAATATCGAACAGCGCTCCATCGCGCTGGACTTCACGGTGACGAAGGACGGGAAGGGAGTCACGGTCACCCTGCCGAAGGATCCCTCGCTGGTGCCGCCCGGGTGGTACATGCTCAACGCGGTGGACGGGGAGGGGACTCCGTCGAAGGCGGTGTGGGTGAAGGTCGCGGCTGAGCGGCAGTAGGGGCGCAGGGGCCGTAGGGGCCGTACGGGCCCTCCCGTGTTGGGGCCCGGTGGATTCTGATCCACCGGGCCCTCGCCGTGGGGTGGGTGCGCCGTGGTGGCGGGAATCCAGTCGCCGTCGCGCCGCCGGCCTCGTGGCCGGCCCGCTGCGGGCGCGGACGGTTGCTGTGACGGCGACCGGGGTCGCCGTCACAGCAGGGCGCCGGCCGGGCGCGGTGGTTACTTCGCGCCGTGGGCCAGGCCGAGGGCGTACTTGGGCCACCAGGTGCCTGCCTTGGGGCCGCCCTTGCAGGTGCCGTCCGACTCGCCGGGGCGTTTGATCCACAGGTAGGCGGCTATCTGGGGGTCGTCGGTCTTGGTGGTGGGTGCCGCGCCCAGGGCTCGGCCGGGTGGGTTGCACCAGTTTTCCGGGTCGTCGCCGCCGGGGGCCGGGCCGTTGCCGTTGCGGCTGGTGTCGATGACGAAGCGCTTGCCGTCGACCATGGCGGACAGCTTCTTGCCGTACTTCGTGTTCTCCGCAGTGGTCTGGTAGTTGGAGATGTTCAGCGCGAAGCCGTCGGCACGGTCGATGCCGGCCCGCTTGAGCGGCTCGACCATCCGGCCCGGGTCCTTGATCCAGTGGGGGTTGCCGGCGTCCAGATAGACCTTGGTGCGCGGCAGCGCCTTGAGCTTGCCGACCGCCTCCGTCAGCAGGGCGTAGCGCTCCTCGTGGAACTGCTGCGGGGTGCACTTGTCCGCGATGTGCGGCAGGGCGTCGGGCTCCAGGATCACGGTGGTGGCGCGGTTGCCGATGCCCTTGAGCACGCCGTCCAGCCAGGCGCGGTACGCGTTGCCGTCGGCGGCGCCGCCCTTGGAGTAGCTGCCGCAGTCGCGGTGCGGGATGTTGTAGAGCACCAGCAGCGCCTCACGGTCGGCCTTGGCGGCCGCCTCGGTGAAGCCACGGGCCTCGCCTTGCGGGTCGTCGACGCCTATCCATTCGGCGACCGGCTGCGTCGCGATCTTGTTGATCAGGCGGGCGTCGCCGGACTTGCCGTCCTTGCCGTACGCGGACACCTGACGGGCCGCCTTGCTGTCCGGGTTGACCCAGAACGGGGCGACGGACTTGGGGCGTTGGCCGGGTCTGTCCGGCACGCTGCCGTCACTGGCGCCGTCGGAGCAGCCGGCGAGCAGCAGCAGAGCCAGCGCCCCCACCATCGCCCTCGACGGTGCCGCACCGGCATGCGCGGAGCGCCGCCGGCCGTCGCGGGACCCGCCCGGCGCACCGGCCCCGGCCATCCGTCGCAGATTGCCGTACATCCACTCCCCCCTCGGAGCACGAACACGGAACACGGTCGGCAGGGGACCACCGGCCGCATCCATCGTGGCACACCCCGACGTGCCCGGGTCGGCCTGTGGACGAGCCGCGCACCGAGCGCTCCGCGGGAGGTGCCGAGGGGTGCCGCGCGTTGCCGTCATGCGGCTACGGCTACGTCTACGACTGCGGCTGCGACTGCGTCGTGGCGGGGCGCGCAGTTCCCCGCGCCCCCTTCGGGCCCGACCCCACCGCACCTCACCGCACCGCATCGGGCTGCGGCGAGGTGGCTCAGTTGCCGCCGGGTGCGTGCGGGGGCTCCTGGTAGGACGTCAGGTAGGCGGAGACCACCACGACCACGTGGGTCGTTTCGCCGCCGCGCGGCCGGCCGGAGGCACCGGCGCGGCTGTGGTCGTCGGCGATCAGGCGGAGTTCGGAGCGGCCGTGGTCATGGGCGGCGTAGGCCCTGCGCGGGTCGAAGCGGTGGCGGTCGTAGAGCTGGACGTCCTCGATGGTGAAGCGAACGGTGCTGCCGTCGGCGCGCCGGATGTCGACCCGCTCCCCTGGCTTGAGACGGGACAGGCGGTGGAAACCGACCCGTTGGACGTCAGGGCCGTGCATGTCCTGGCGGTCGCCTTCCGGGCCTCCGGCGTCCGCCCTGGCCACGAGCAGCGCCGCGCCCGCCTCGCCCGGTTGCGTCCCCTCGGCGTACCAGCCAACGGGCTGCGGGGAGGTGTACGGGGGAGCGGTGAGGACGCCGTCCCCGTCGAGGCCGCGTTCGGTGATGCCAACCTCCCGTACACCGAGCGCGTCGATGGTGATCCGGACGGGCCGTGCGGTGGTCGCGGCGTGTACGGGCGCGTGCGCGTGCGGAGGCGCCTGCCGGCCCAACGGGCGTCCGGCGGCGGCCACATCACCGGTCGTGGCAAGCTGCGCGGCCACCTCGTCCGCCAGATCACGGCCCCACAACCACAGCCCCAACAGCAACACCGCCCATGCCACACCGGCGAGCAGCCGGCCGGGGCGGTGGACGGTTCCGGGGGTGGGGTCGGGGGCGGTGTCGCGGAGGGGCCGCGTACCGGTGTTGGGGGTAAGGGCCGGGCCGATGTCCCTCTCGGGGCCGCGGCCGAGGCCCGTGCCCGTAACGGGGCCGGGGCCGGGGAAGGCATGGGTGCCCGGTAGGCCAACGGCGTTGAGCGTCTTACGGGTGCCAAGGGTGCCGGCTGCGCGGGAGCCACCCAGCCGTCTGGGCGCGGCTGCCACGGTCCTCGTGCCGTCCACGCTGCCGTTCGGGTCGGATACGCCGGGTCGTGCGGTCACCCCGACCGCACTCGCCCGCCCCTCCTCGTCAGCGCTCATCGACGTCGCCCCGCCGCTCGCGGCGCAGTCTCAGCCGGAGCCGGAGCAGCTGCCCCGCGATGACCAGGATGGCGCCACCGGCCAGCACCAGGCCCACGGCCGAGGTACTGCTGAGCTCACGGCTCGATGCGGCTTTGGCTTCTTTGGCGGTGTGGGCAGCGGCTCCCGCTCTGCCCGTTTCGGCGGCCGGAGCGAGCGGAAGCGGATGTGCGCCGGGTGCCGAGCCGGAGCGGACGCGGCCTGCGTTCTCGCCCGCGCCCGCCCGGGCGGTCAGGCTCCCGGCGCCCCGGGCGAACCGCGATGCCTCGTAGACGGGCACGGAGCGGACGAGGGCCCGCCCGGCGGTGCCACCCGGGCCCCGCGAGGTGTCCGTGCCGCGGGAGGCGGGGGTGGCCTGGACCGTTGCGGTTCCGGTGGCGCGATGGTCCGCGGCGTACGCGGGTGCCGGCGCCGTTGTCACCGCGCACGCCGCGACCGCGGCACAGAGAGCAAGTTGCCGTGAGCGCATGGTGAACCTCCGATAACTCCGAAGGTCCGCCCACGCGCGCCCGGCCGCATCCGGTGCGGTCCGAGGCTGCGCCGTTCGGGTGGGGCTCCTGGGCCACCGGCGGCCCACGGCCGGATCAGGCCGCGGATGAGGCCGCGGACCGGGCAGCGGCCGGGGCCACGGCTCAGGCCAGCACCGGCCCGGTCACACCAGGCCGCGCCTCCGCCCCGCTCGGACCAGGCCGCCCCACCGCCCCGCTCACACCAGGTCGATGAGGTCCGCGATCGAGTCCACCACGCGGGAGGGCCGGAACGGGTGCCGTTCGATCTCCTCGGGGCGGGTGAGGCCGGTCAGGACGAGGAAGGTCTCCATGCCCGCCTCCAGGCCGGCCAGCACATCGGTGTCCATACGGTCCCCGATCATCGCGGAGGTCTCGGAATGGGCGCCGATGACGTTCAGCCCGTGCCGCATCATCAGCGGATTGGGCTTGCCGACGAAGTACGGGTCGACGCCCGTCGCCTTGGTGATCAGCGCGGCCACCGACCCGGTAGCGGGCAGCGCGCCCTGCGGGGAGGGGCCGGTCTCGTCGGGGTTGGTGGCGATGAACCGGGCGCCGTCGTTGATCAGCCGGATCGCCTTCGTCAGGGCCTCGAAGCTGTAGGTGCGGGTCTCGCCGAGGACCACGTAATCCGGGGAGTGGTCGGTCAGGACGTAGCCGATGTCGTGCAGGGCGGTGGTCAGGCCCGCCTCGCCGATGACGTAGGCGGTGCCGCAGGGCCGCTGGTCGTCCAGGAACTGGGCGGTGGCCAGCGCGGAGGTCCAGATCGACTCCCATGGGACGTCCAGGCCGATGCGGTTCAGCCGGGCGTGCAGATCACGCGGGGTGTAGATGGAGTTGTTGGTCAGCACAAGAAAGGGTTTGCCTGATTCCCGCAGTCGCTTGATGAAGGCGTCCGCGCCGGGAACCGGAATGCCCTCGTGCATCAGGACGCCGTCCATGTCGGTGAGCCATGACTCGATCGGCTTGCGCTCTGCCACTGCCGGACTCCTGCCGTGCGTGATGACCAGGGGCGCCGACCGCCTCCCGCACGCGCCGTGGACCACACGGGGCAACCCACGCGTCGTACGTACGGCCGACGCACCCACCCTAAGTCAGCCCCCGTGCCCCTGACCCTGGTGATCGCCCCGGTCTTCGGCCGGCCGGGACGCCGGTGCGGCCGGCCGAGCCGGGATACCCGCGCAGGCGAGGGGCACGGGCGCGGTCGGCTCAACCCCCCGTAGCCTCCCGCCAGGCCTCCACGTAGGAGTCCAGGTTCTTGTCGAGGTCGTTCCAGTCCGGGTGGAAGATGTCGACGTTCTTCATGATCTTGGCGAGTGCGGCGGCGTGGGTGTCGGTGGCCTTGATGTCTTTGCGGGCGGTGAAGCCGCCGCCCAATGCGGAGACCTGGCGCTGGACGCGTCCAGCAGGTCCTGCCAGGTGGCGGGGGCCCGCTTGAGTTCCTTCTTGTTGTAGATGAAGCAGAAGTAGTTGTTGACGATCGAGGTCCACTTGCCGGAGGGGGCCTTGTCCGCGGCGGCGACCTGGTCGGCGCCCTTGGGGCGGTAGGTGTCCAGGAGGCCCTTGCCCTCGGCCTGCTGGATGAACGGCGGGAGGGTGACGAGCACATCCGCCTTGGTGTTGGCCCGTTCGCGGGCCAGCCGCTGGACGGCCGCGCCGGAGCCGCTCTCGACGTAGTTGACCTTGATGCCGGTCTTCTTCTCGAAGTCCTTGAAGACCGTGTCGGAGAACCCGTCGCCCTGCTCGCTCTTGAGGCCGTCGGCGCTGTAGACGGTGACCTCCTTGGCGTGCGGGTCGGCGGTGGAGGCGCCGCCGCAGGCGGTGAGCGGGAGGCCGAGGGTGAGAGGGCGCCGCAGCAGACGGCGAGCGGCTTGCGGACGGGGCGGAGGCGGGACATGGCGAGGTAACTCCTAAGGAAGACACGGCGGTTGCGGGGTTCAGCGATAGGTGGCCTTGATGCGGATACGGGAGACGACGAGGAGGACGAGCAGGGTGGCGGCCATCAGCGTCACCGCCAGGGCGGCGCCGGCGAAGAGGGCGCCCCAGGGGACGGCCCCCGGTGTCCCGCGACAGCCGGTGGATCAGCAGCATCGGCAGCGCGGCCGGCGTACCGATCAGCAGCGCCTCGCGCGGCGTGGCCAGCACGGTCTCCAGCCGCTCGTCCGCGTCACCGAAGCCGATACCGAGCCGCTCGTGGAGACAGGCGTAGAAGGACGAGTCCGGCGTGAAGTCGGTGTCCAGGTCCGGGACCCGCCCGACCGCGACATAGGTGCTCTCCAGCCTCCCCTCACGCCCCGGCGGAAGGAGTGCCGGCTGCCCCGAGCGAGGCCCCCCGCCCCCCGAACAGCGGCGCCAGCACCAGCTCCGCCGCCCCGTCCGCGACCACCTGGGCACCGCCCCGGGCGAGCGCCACCGGGACCGCGGTCCTGCCGCGGGCGCGGGCCTGGGCGTCGAGGACGTCGGCCACGCCGGACCGGAACCCGTCGGGGTTCGCCAGTACGGTGCGCCCGCCGAGCAGCACCCGGTCGATGTCCAGCAGCTCGACGAGGTTGGCGGCGCCCGCCCCCAACACCGCGGCCGCGCCCGGCAGATCGCCGCGGGCCACCGCCGCCAGGCACAGCGCCTCGATGCAGCCGCGCCGTCCGCAGCCGCAGCGCGGCCCGTCCCACTGCACGGTCTGGTGCCCGAACTCCCCGGCGCCGGTACGCGGGCCGCGGTAGAGGCTGCCGCCCAGGACGAGCCCGGCGCCCAGGCCGGTGCCCAGATGCAGATAGCCGAACGAGCCGGCACCGGCCGGCATCCCCTCGGCCAGGCCGAGCGCGGCCGCGTTGGTGTCCTTGTCGAGGACGACGGGCAGGCCGAGGCGTTCGGCGAGCGCCTCCCGCAGCGGGAAACCGTCCCATTGCGGTGCGCCGGTGACCCGGTGCAGGACCCCGGCGGTGTGGTCCAGCGGCCCCGGGCAGGCCACCCCGGCGCCCAGCACCGGCGGCCCGCCGGCCTCCGCGCGCAGCGCCGCGACCTCCCGTGCGGCGGTGTCGAGCACCGGCCCGGCGCCCGCCTCGAAGGCGAGCGGGGCACGGCGTACGGCAACGGCGGCGCCGGTGAGATCGGCGAGTACGGCGATGAGCTCATCGCGGTCCAGGTGCAGCCCGACCGCGTGCCGGGCGCCGGGCACCAGCCGCAGGACGGTGGCGGGCTTCCCGCCCGTGGAGGCGCGGCGCCCCGCCTCGACGGCCAGCCCCTCGGCCCGCAGCCGGGCGGTGATCTTGCTGACGGCCTGGGGGGTCAGCCCGGTCTGCGCGGCGAGCTCCAGCCGGCTGAGCCCCGGCTCACCGGCCGCCCGGAGCAGCCCGAGCACCAGCGCGGCGTTGTGGCCGCGCAGCGCGGGGAGGTTGGCGCCGGGATGTCCGGGGGCGGCCGGGGTTCCGGTGGCGGCCGGAACCCCGCCGCCGGCCGGACTTCCGGCGCGCCCCGCCGGGGAGATGTCATCGCTGCTCACCCACCCATTGTCCGCATCGCTTGCACTTTGGCAACAGCGTTGCTTAAGTGGAACTCATGAGCAGCGAGACGAGCGACCCCACCGGCACCGCCGCCCCCCATGGCCCGCTCCGCGTCGGCCTCATCGGCTACGGCCTGGCCGGCTCGGTCTTCCACGCCCCCCTGATCGCGGCCACCGACGGCCTGCGGCTCGACACCGTCTCGACCTCGGATCCGGCGCGGCAGGCGCAGGCCCGTGCCGAGCACCCGCAGGTCCGTACGGTCGACACCCCCCAGGCGGTGCTGGACCGCGCCGCGGACCTCGATCTGATCGTGCTGGCGTCGCCCAACAAGACCCATGTGCCGCTCGCCACCGCCGCGTTGGAGGCCGGACTGCCGGTGGTCGTCGACAAGCCGCTGGCCGCGACCGCCGCCGAGGCCGAGAAGCTCGCCGCGCTCGCCGACGACCGCGGCCTGCTGCTCTCCGTCTTCCAGAACCGCCGCTGGGACAACGACTTCCGCACCGTCCGCAAGCTGATCGAGGACGGCGCGCTCGGCGACATCCAGCGCTTCGAGTCCCGCTTCGAGCGCTGGCGTCCGCAGCCCAAGGGCGGCTGGCGCGAGTCCGGCGACCCGGCGGAGCTCGGCGGGCTGCTCTACGACCTCGGCAGCCACCTCGTCGACCAGGCGCTGACCCTCTTCGGCCCGGTCGTCTCGGTCTACGCCGAGTCCGACGTCCGGCGCCCGGGCGCGGAGGCCGACGACGACACCTTCCTCGCCCTCACCCACGCGAACGGTGTCCGCTCCCATCTGTGGGTGAGCGCCACGACCGCCATGCTCGGCCCGCGCTTCCGGGTGCTGGGCAGCCGGGCGGGCTACGTGAAGCACGGTCTGGACCCGCAGGAGGCCGCCCTGCGCGAGGGTCTGCGGCCGGGCACCGAGGGCGTCGAGTGGGGCGTCGAACCGGAGTCCTGCCGGGGCCGGCTCGGCGCCGGTTCGTCCCCGCAGACCGGCGGCGGCGAGCCCGTACCGACCCTGCCGGGCGACTACCCCGCGTACTACGCCGCGATCGCCCGGGCCCTCCGCGAGGGCGGCCGGCCCCCGGTCACCGCCACCGAGGCCGCGGCCGCCCTGCGCGTCCTGGAGGCCGCGAAACGCTCCGCGGCGGAGGGCCGGACGGTACGGCTCGCGGGCTGACGTGCGCTGCGCTTTGGCCTTCGGCCCACGTTTTCGACTGTCCCGCCGTGGGTGTTGCTCGCCGTTTGTTGCCCGCTTGCGCGGTGCCCCCGCCGTTGCGCCTGCGGCGGGCGGTGCCGCTGCGCGGGGCTGTCGGGTGCGGTGACGGGCCTGCGCGGGTGGGGGTGTCCGGACTGCTTCGCTTTACGTCCGGACACCCCCACCCGCTCCGGCCCGTCCCCTCCCGTTGGAGGGTGGGGAAACCTTGGTGGGTGGACCCGTAGGTGGTCCGGTGCGCCTTGTCGATCACACGCAAGGGGCACATTCAACGGGCGCGGGGCACGGTCACGGTCACGGGCATGGGCGGTCCGCCCCCACCCACCTGCACTCACTCCCCCAACGGGAGGGGACGGGCCGGAGGGGCCTGGTGTGTGGACGTAAAGCGAAGCAGTCCACACACCAGGCCCCGGAGGCCCGTCACCGCACCCAACAATCACCCGGCCCGCCGCAGGCGCAACGGCGAGAAACCACCACGGCGGGACAGCCGAAAACGTGGGAAAAAATCCCTACGCGCTGCGTAGGGTTTGCCGCTGCCGCCCCAACCCGTCGATCTCCAGTTCCACGACATCGCCGGCCCGCAGATACGGTTTGGGCTCCGGGTGGCCCATGGCGACGCCGGCCGGGGTGCCGGTGTTGATGACATCGCCCGGGTAGAGGGTCATGAACCGGCTGACGTAGCGGACCACTTCGGCCACCGGGAAGATCTGCTCGGCGGTGGTGCCGTCCTGTTTCAGCTCGCCGTTGACCCAGAGCCGCAGGCCGAGGTTCTGCGGGTCGGGCACCTCGTCGGCGGTCACCAGCCAGGGGCCCAGCGGGTTGAACGTCTCGCAGTTCTTGCCCTTGTCCCACTGGCCGCCGCGCTCGATCTGGAAGGCGCGTTCGGAGACGTCGTGCGCCACCGCGTAGCCGGCCACCGCGGCCAGCGCCTGGGCGTCGGTCTCCAGGTAGCGGGCGGTGCGGCCGATGACGACCGCCAGCTCCACCTCCCAGTCGGTCTTCCGGCTGTCCCGCGGGACCAGCACGGTGTCGTCGGGGCCGACGACGGTGTCCGGTGCCTTCATGAAGAGGATCGGCTCAGCGGGGGTCTCGGCGCCCGTCTCCCGGGCGTGGTCGTGGTAGTTGAGCCCGATGCACACGATCTTGCCGATCCGGGCCACCGGCGGGCCGGTGCGCAGCCCGGCCGCATCGAGTCGCGGCAACTCCCCGGAGGCGGCGGCGGTGCGGATCCGCGCCAGTTCTCCTTCGTCGGCGAGGAGCGCTCCGTCGATGTCCGGTACCAGGCCCGACAGGTCCCGCAGAGTCCCGGACTCGTCGAGCAGCGCCGGGCGTTCCGTCCCCACCGTTCCGACACGCAGCAGCTTCATCGGTTCAACTCCCGTGGTCGTAGGTCGGCCCGGAAGGGATCTCCCGGGCCGGCCGATGGGGGACGGCCATCGAGCGATTTGGCTGATCGTCCAAGAACGGGGTCCGGTCCGCAAGACCCCGTTCACGGACTGGACCATTACTGAGAGGTAGTGGCGATGTGCTCGGGTGCCGTGCCGCCGGACCGCCGAGCCGCCTCGCCGGCCGGGCGGGACCCGGTCCCGGCGCTCCTCGCCTGCGAGTTGGCCCTGGCGCGGGCCGCCCGCTGCCGGGCCGCGCGGCTCTTCGGCGTGCGCCGGTCGGCCCGCTGCTGCCCCACGCGCTGCCGCGGGGCACCCTCGCCCGACGCCCCATCAGCCACGGCGGGCCCCGGTGCCGCTGCCGCGGACGGCTGCCCCACGGCGGGGGCCGCCTTCCCCTTCACGGCAGCCGCCTTCCCCTTCCCCGGGGCGGCCGCCGCGGCCGCCTCCGCCGGACCGCGCCCCCGGTGCAGCAGCGCCCGCTCGCACGCCGTCCAGGTCGTCGTCGTGACCATGTAGAGCCCGGCGGCCAGCGGCACCACCGCCACCGTGATCAGCGTGGCGAAGGACAGCAGCGGCATCACCTTGGCCATGGAGGCCATACCGGGCATCGCGGCGTTGCCCGCGGCCGGCTGCGGGGTCTTGGCCATCGTGGCGCGGGCCCGCCGGAAGTTCCAGGTGGCGACCGCGGCGACCAGCACGAAGAGTCCGAGGTAGACCAGCCCCTGCGGCCCGAACACACCACCGTCGGCGAGCGCCCCGGTCCAGTGGCCGCCGAGCGGCGCGCCCAGCAGCGTGTGATCGAGGAGGTCGCCGCCGCCGGTCGAGAACAGGTGGTACATCACGAAGAAGACGGGCAGTTGCAGCAGGGTCGGCAGGCAGCCGGCGAGGGGCGAGGAGCCGGTCTCGGCGTAGAGGTCGGCCATCGCCTTCTGGAGCCGCTCGGGGTTGCCCTTGTGCTTGCGCTGTAGTTCGGCGAGCTGCGGGGCGAGCGCCGTACGGGCCTTCTCGCCGCGGGCCGCGGCGCGGGCGAGGGGGTGCAGCGCGGCCCGGACCCCCAGGGTGAACAGAACGATGGCGGCGGCCATGGCCGCGGTGCCGAAGAGCGGGGCGATCGCCTGGGCGCCGTGCGCCAGCGCATCGCCGAGGAAGCCGAACATGGACATGGGTGAGCCCTCCACGGGTCTCGTCGTGCCGGGATGTGGATTCGGCGTGACGAGCCGCGCGGACGCGGAAAGAGCGGTACGGGGACCGGACCGGTGCGCCTACGCGGCCGTCGGGAGGGGACGGCCCGGTGCCCGCGGACGCGGGCGGCCGGCCGCGTCGGGATCACGCTGGGGCAGGAATGCCGTACGCCGCTCGCGGTCGCGGATGGCCGTACGGATCCGGCCCGGTGGTACCGGCCGCGCGCAGGCCGCGATCAGGAAGGCGCGGCACAGGAGCAGCAGCGCGGTGGTGGTCGCGGCGGCGGTCAGGGCCGTGGTCAGGCCGGTCTGGGTGAGCAGGAAGCCGGCCAGGACGAAGAGGAGCGCTGAGGTGTGCAGGCGCCAGGCATCGACGATGCGGTACATCCAGCGCCCTCCTCGGGTTGTCCGGTCGTCAAGACTTGTCGTCTTCCGCTCAAGAGTAGCCACACCTCTGGGCAGCCGGGAGACCGGCCGGTAGCTTGCGCCCTCTCCGCCGTCGGGGGCGGCGGGGAGCAGGGGGAAATCAAGGGGGATCACCTAGGAGGTGCTGTGCGCGACATCAGCGTCCCGGCCCTGGCGGCTCCACTACGGAGCGGCGGTCTTGCCGATTCCGTCTTCGACACCGCCGCCCACCAGCCGGATTTCGCTCAGCTCGCCCGCCGCGACGACCACACACCCGGCGACTGGCAGGAGGTGTCGGCGGCGGAATTCCGTGACGAGGTCATGGCCCTGGCCAGGGGGCTGCTGGCGGACGGGATACGGCCCGGCACCCGGGTCGCGCTGATGTCCCGTACGCGCTACGAGTGGACCTTGTTCAGCTATGCGCTGTGGGCGATCGGCGGGCAGCTCGTCCCGGTCTATCCGACCGCCTCGGCCGAGCAGCTGCGCTGCATCCTCGCCGGGGCGAAGGTCACCGCGATCGTCGTGGAGAACGAGGCACAGGCGATGACCGTGGCGGAGGCCTGCGACGCCCGGGCCACGCTGCGCCGGCTCTGGCAGCTGGACCTGGACTGCGTCCGGCGGCTGACGGAGGAGGGCACCCGGCTGACCGAGGCCGATGTGCACCGGCTGCGGCACGCGGTCAGCCCGGGCGACATCGCGGCGATCGTGTACACCTCGGGGACCACCGGCCGCCCGCGCGGCTGCGTGATCACCCACGCCAATCTCGCCGCGGGGTGCGACACCCTCTACGCGGGCTGGGGCGGGCTGCTGGCCGCGCCCGGTGAACGCCCGTCGCTGCTGGCCTTCCTGCCGTTCGCGCACATCTACGGGCTGATGGTGCAGGTGGCGTGTCTGCGCGGCGGGGTGAAGCTCGCCCATCAGCCCGATGTCACCTCGGACGAACTGCTGCCGGCGCTCGCCTCGTTCCGTCCGACGTTCCTGTTCGCGGTGCCGTACGTCTTCGAGAAGATCTGCGCCCGCGCCCGGCAGGCCGCGGAACAGGCGGGCCGGCGGCGGACGTTCGACGCGGCGATGACGGTGGCGGTGCGCTACGCGGAGGCCCTCGCGGCGGAGGCGCAGGGCACCGGGCGCGGCCCCGACCCCTTCCTGCGGGCCCGGCACGCGCTCTACGACCGGCTGGTGTACTCCCGCATCCGGGAGCTGCTGGGCGGCCGGGTGCGCACCGCGGTCTCCGGCGGCTCACCGCTGTTGCGGGAGCTGGGACTGCTCTTCGCCGGCGCCGGGATCACCGTCTACGACGGCTACGGCCTGACGGAGACCAGCGGCGCGATCACCGTACAGCCGCCCGGCCGGGTGCGTTTCGGGACGGTGGGCATGCCGCTGCCGGGCAGCGCGGTGCATCTGGCGCTGGACGGCGAGGTGTGGGTGCGCGGCGCGGTGGTCTTCGCCGGCTATCTCGACGAGGACGGCGCAGCGGAGAGCGGGCTGTACGACGGCTGGCTGGCGACCGGCGACCTGGGGCATCTGGACGAGGACGGCTATCTCGTCATCACCGGCCGCAAGAAGGACATCATCATCACCAGCAACGGCAAGAGCGTGGCCCCGCAGGGGCTGGAGCAGCGGCTCTGCGCCCATCCGCTGATCTCGCAGTGTGTGGTGGTCGGCGACAACCGCCCGTATGTGACCGCGCTGATCACGCTGGACCCGGAGGCCCTGGAGCACTGGCACCACCTGCGCGAGGAGCCGGGCGGCGACAGCGAGGCGCCGACGCCGGAGGAGCAGCTCCAGGCGGAGGTGCGGCGGGCGGTGGCACGGGCGAACGCGTCGGTGTCCCGGGCCGAGTCGATCCGTGCTTTTCGCGTGCTGCCGGGCGAGTTCAGCCAGGAGGCCGGGCTGGTGACGCCGTCGCTGAAGCTGCGGCGGGCGGCGATCGTACGGCGGTACGCGGCCGAGATCGACGCCCTCTACGCCCAGGGACAGCGTGAGGAGCCCGAGACCCGCCAGGACCGGCGCAGATGGGCGGCGGCGGGCCTGTACGCGCGCTGAGAGCACAGGGCAGACCACCTCTGGACGGGCCCGGCCGGGCATACGGCAGCCGGCGCACGTCACCCGTATCCGGCCGGGCCCGCCCGCGGCACCGTAGCAGTGCCGCGGCGGGCCCGGCCGTTATTTGTCCAGGGGTGAGGACCCGCGACCGCGGGCCCGTCACGGCACTTAACGTCCGGTGGCATTCCAGTAGTGACGAACCGGGAGGCCGTGTGCGGTCCATCCTCAGCAATTCCGCAACATCCGGGCGGACCATCGCCACCGGACTGGTCGTGGCCGCACTCGTGGCCACGCTCGCGGCGCTGCTGCTGCCCGTCCAGCTCTTCGGTGAGACCGCGTCCGCGGCGACCAACACCGTCACCTACGACGACGACGGCGGCGGCACGGTGAACACCCGCTACGGTCCGCTGACCGCCATGGACCGGGACTTCGTGCGCAAGGTCAGACTGGCCGGCCTGTGGGAACTGCCCGCGGGCCGCCAGGCGCAGGAACGCGGGCAGACCGCGGCGGTCCGCAGCGCGGGCGCCATTCTCGTCGCCGGACACACCGAGCTGGACCGGCGGTCGATCGAGGCCGGGCGGGCGCTGGGCATCTCCCTGCCCAACCAGCCCAACGCCGATCAGCAGGGCTGGCTGGCGCAGATGAACGCGGCCCAGGGCGACGACTTCGCCCCGACGTTCGCCGAGCTGCTGCGCCGCGCCCACGGCAAGGTCTTCGGCCTGGTGGCCCTGGTCCGCGACCAGACCAAGAACTCGATGGTGCGCTCCCTGGCGAACCGGGCCAACGACGTCGTCCTGAGCCACATCACGGCGCTGGAGAAGACCGGTGGCGTCGACTTCAACACGCTGCACAGCAGCTAGGCCACGGAGCCCCGGCATGTCACGGCGGCGCGGTCGGCGGCCCGGACGGCGGCGGACTCCCCCGCCCACCGCGGGGGACGCCCCGCGCCCACCACCACCCGCGACCCGGAAGAAACGACACCCGCACCAACCGACACCCCTCACATCGGACGAAGCGAAGTGATCTCATGAGGCAACGGCAACAAGCCCATAAACGCTCGCGTTTGACGAACAGAATGCTGATCGGCGCCACCGCCCTGCTGCTGGGCGGCGGTGGCCTGGCCGCCTACGCCACCACGGCGCTGGCCGGCAACAGCACCCAGGACGCGATGGCCGGCCATTCCCAGCACACCGCGAGCGCCTTCACCCTCTCCTGCCCCGATGTGGGCGAGCGGCTGCGCCAGGTACCCCGTAGCGCCAAGCTCCCGGTCTCCAAGGGGCTGTCCGCACTCGACAAGCAGGTGCACGACGCGTACCACAAGATGATGGGCGGCAGCGGCGACAGCGTCCTCAACGGGCTGAAGACGCAGCGGGCGAAGACCATCAAGACGATGGTCACCGCGATCTCCAAGGACGCGAAACGGCCCGGCTACCTGCTCAAGATGAGCGGCTGCACCATGAAGCCGGTCAACGAGGGCGCGGGCGCGGGCGGCAACGACTCCACGAAGTCCGTCCAGGACGGCTGGTACCAGGGACAGACCCAGAACCAGACCCAGGGAGAGACACAGGGCCAGGCCCAGGACCCCGGTCAGGTGCAGGACGGGGGCCAGGCCCAGGACCAGAACGGCGGCCAGCAGCAGGGCCAGCCCGGCGGCCCGTCGCCCGACGACTTCGTCGACATCAACAACGTCCAGCCGAACGCGGACGCCCCGCCGTTCGCCGCCCCCCAGGGCGGCAACGCCTCGACCGGCACCTTCACCACCGAATGCGGCCGCAATGAGGACGGCCACTTCAACTCCGACAACGTCATCGTGACGCCGGGCGTCAGCAACGGCGCCCACCACACCCACGACTACGTCGGCAACAAGGCCACCGACGCCTTCGCCAACGACAACAAACTCGCCGCCTCCGACACCACCTGCGACAACGGCGACCAGTCCACCCACTACTGGCCGGTGCTGCGCAAGCTCGACGGCAACGCGGAGCAGAAGCCGGGTGCCGCGCAGGACGCCAACGTCGGCACGACGCTGACGCCGGCGACGGTGACCCTGACCTTCCGGGGCAGCCAGTCCGGCGAGGTCCGGGCGATGCCGCGCTTCCTGAAGATCATCACCGGCGACGCCAAGGCGTTCACCAACGGCACCAAGAACGCCAACGCCTCCTGGAGCTGCACCGGTTTCGAGGACCGGCAGCTGAAGGACAAGTACCCGCTGTGCCCCCAGGGCTCGCAGGTCGTGCGCACCTTCGCCTTCCAGAACTGCTGGAACGGCCGCGACATCGACAGCGGCAACCACCGCGACCACATGGCGTTCTCCGACCAGAACGGCAACTGCCCGCAGGGCTTCCAGGCGGTCCCGCAGCTCGTCCAGCGGATCACCTACGACGTCCCGCAGGGCCAGAGCTTCGCGGTGGACAGTTTCCCCGAACAGCTGCACAAACCGGTGACCGACCACGGTGACTTCATCAACGTGATGCCGGACAACCTGATGAGCAAGGCGGTCGACTGCATCAACAACGGCCAGGAATGCACCTGACGGGCCGGCGGCCCTGAGGCCCACGGCCCGGTGGCCCCTTAGGGGAGACGTCCCCTAAGGGGCCGCTGGGCCCCCTGGACCCGACAACGCAGTGGCCCCGTCCCGGATTCCCGGGGCGGGGCCACTGTTCTGCGCCGAGGGGCTGGTGTGGTGCCGGCGGTACGCCGTCGGACCGGCCGGCGGTCAGCTCAAGGGGCGCGGTGGTTCATCCGTCGGTCCCTCAAAGGCCGTTGACGCGGGCCTCACGGGCCATGCCGAGGGGGCGTATGGAGGACGCGACGGCGCGGGCGCGGCGGCCGGCCCGGGCGCGGTAACTGCGGACATGGGCCATCAGACGCCGGCTGCGCAGCGCCATCTCCAGCTCGAAGCGGGTACGCGGATCACGCAGCACCGGCCCGAAGAGCTTCTCGATCTGGCGCAAGCGGTACCGGACCGTCTGCGGGTGCACATGCAGCAGCTTGGCCGCCTCGGGGGCACCGCCGCCCTCCAGCCACGCCAGCAGCGTGACTTCTAGCCGTTCGCTCTGGCGGGGCGTCAGCTCCTCCAGCGGGCCGAGCCAGCGGGACGTCAGTGCGTCCGCCAGCGACTCGTCCTGGAGCAGCAGCAGCGCCGACAGATGGTCGTCGACGAACGCGGGCCGCGACTCCGGGCCGACCCGGCTCGGGGCCAGCGTCAGCAGATACCGGGCCCACCGCAGCGAGGACGCCGTGTCGGTGGCCGGCACCACGTGCCCGACCGCCGCCGGGCGGCCCTTGAGCGCCGCCTCCAGGCGGGCCCGGGTCTGAGTGGCCGGGTCGGGGACGAACAGACAGGTGTAGCCCTCGACATTGCCGATGAGGGCATGCCCCAGCGCCGCGGCGAGTTGGGGCGCCTCGGCGGGGGTGGCGAGGACGACGGCCTGGAGGGTGTCGGGCACCGGCCAGCCCGCGGCGCGGGCCAGCTCGTGCAATCCCTCCTCGGGCACCTCGCGTTGGCCGGCGAGCACGTCGAACAGGTCCTGGCGGGCCCGGGCCACCGGCATCGGAGTGACAACTGAGGGTACTGCCGGAGGTTTACTTTCCGACTCTTTTTGGTACCCCAGAACTGTCAGCAAGGCCTGTTCAAGCGCCCAATGTGCGTCTTCTACGGGAGTATCCCCGAGAAGTGCGGACAATGCGGGAAATCCGCGTTGCAACTCCGCGACCAACTTCTCGGCGAGATCCGGGAGTTCATTTCTCACTACCCGGTTCCACTCGCCGCGGGGACGCGACCAGATGCGGTTCAGGAGATCACACATCGCTACCTCGATCCTGGCGGGGATGCGGCTGGTACAGGGGATTGGCGCCCCCCCGTGCGCCTGAGTCGGCATCATCCGGAGTCCCCCCGCGCGACCGCGATGCCAGTGCAGGAATTTGTCACAGCGCGATAAACCTTACGAAAGCCTGAACACGTTCGGAGATGCTTTTGCACATCCGGATTACGGCCCTGCGTATCCACCCGGTTACAGAATGTTTAGTGTTACCGGGGGTCACCCGAACAAAAGCCCCGGGCAAATTACGCCCCCGGGAGATTTCATAGAAATTCGCATCCCGCACCCGTGCCCCGACACCGGGAGGTCCGATGTCCGCACCGCGTTTGCAGAGCCGCCGCGCCGCACACCGTGCCCGGCCCTCACCTTCAGTACCCCGCCCCCGGCGCCCTCCGAACGAACCCGGCCCGCCGGACCGGCGGGCCCCCGGAGGCGGTTTCGCCGGAACTGCCGTACTCCGTCCGGCGCTTCCGGCCGCGCTGCTGCTCTTCCTCGCCGTCACCCTGCACTCCGGGGCGGCGGACACCCTCATGCGTTTCCTGGACTTCGGCGCCGGAGTCCTCGCGCTGGTCTCGCTGTCGGTCACCGTGCTGTGGGGCCTGGCCGCCACCGACCGCATGGTGCTGCACTCCGGGCACCGGCTGCTCGCCCAGGCCGTGCACCGCGGCACCGCGGTCGCCGGACTCGGCTTCCTCGGCCTGCACATCTGGGTGAAGATCGCCGAGGGCCACACCGGCGCCACGGCCGCCGCGGTGCCCTTCACCGACGGCGCCCGGCCCGGCCTCATCGGCCTCGGCACCCTCGCCGCCTACACGTTCATCGCCGTCGCGGTGACCGGCGCGGTACGCGGCGCCTTCACCGGCCTGTCCGGAGCCCGCTGGTGGCGGGCGCTGCACATGTGCGCCTACCTCGCCTGGGGCCTGGCCCTGGTGCACGGCCTCAAGTCCGGGCGCGCGGCGGCCGGCTGGGCCGTCGCCGGCTATGCCATCTGCCTCACGGCGGTGGCCGTACGACTCGCCCTGCGGCTGCGCGACGCACGCAGGAACACAGGAGAACTCCCATGACCGCCCCCGCCCCCACCCAACTGCTGCCGGCCCTCGCCGAGGCGGAGCCCGTACCGACGCTGGCGTCCTTCGGGCCGCCGCGGCTGCTGGCCGGCCTCGACGAGATACCCCGCATGGACCGGGTGGCCCACCTGTCCCGGCACGGCAGTCTCCCCCAGCTCACCCCTCAGGAGCTGGTGGCGCTGGCCGAGGACATCGATCTGCGCGGCCGCGGCGGCGCGGGCTTCCCCTTCGCCCGCAAGCTGACCGCCGTCATCGACGGGATGAAGCGCGCGGACGGCAAGGGCGCGGTGGTCGTCAACGGCAGCGAGGGCGAGCCCAGTTGCCTCAAGGACACCGCGATGCTGCTGCAGGCCCCGCATCTGGTGCTCGACGGCGCGCTGCTGGCCGCCGACGCGCTCGGCGCACAGGAGGTCGCCCTGGGGGTGACCCGTACGGATGTGCTGAGCTCCGTGCAGCGGGCCATCGACGAACGCGGCCCGGTCCGGCCGACGTTACGGGTCACCCTGCTCACCGAACGGTTCGTCACCGGCGAGGGCTCGGCCATGACGAACGGGCTGGGCGGCGGCCCCGGGCTGCCCTCCGGCCGCAAGATCCGCTCCAGCGAGCGCGGGCTGAACGGTGTGCCGACCCTGCTGTCGAACACCGAGACCTACGCCCAGCTCGCCGTGGCCGCCCGCCTCGGCGCGCTCGGCTACCGCACCGCGGGCCTGCCCACCGAGCCCGGCACCCTGCTGCTGACGGTCGCCGGCAGCCGGGTGGTGGAGGTCCCCTACGGCGTCTCGCTGGCCCGGGTCCTGGCGCTGTGCGGTATGGACCAGGGGCAGGGGGTGCTGATCGGCGGCTACCACGGCACGTTCATCTCCCCGGCCGACGCGCTGACCGCGAACCTGTCGAAGGAGTCGCTGGCCGAGTACAACGCGGTGCTCGGCGCCGGGGCGGTGCTGCCGATCCCGTACGACACCTGTCCGGCGGGCGAGACGGTCCGCGTCGCCCAGTGGATGGCCGCCGAGTCGGCCGGCCAGTGCGGCCCCTGTGTGCTCGGCCTGCCCGCGCTCGCCGACCAGCTCGACCGCGCCGTACGGGGCGGCGGGGAGGCCGCCCTGGAAGCCGTGCAGACCCGGATGCGGGCCGTGGAGAAACGCGGCGCCTGTAGCCACCCTGACGGCACCTCACGCTTCGTCGCCTCGGCCCTGCGGTCCTTCCCCGAGGAGTTCGAGCGGCATGCGAAGGGATTCGGCTGCGGCCGCCCGGTGACCGGTGCGCTGCCCGTCACCGGAAACCCGCCGCTGGCGGTCACCGCCCCCGCGCCCGCCCCGGCGCGGCCGGCCGCGCCGCCGCAGGAACGGCTGCTGATCGACTGGACGCTGTGCCGCGGCCACGGCCTGTGCGCCGATGTCGTGCCCGGCGTCGTGAAGCTCGGCGCGGACGGCTATCCGCAGTCCGCCAGCATGCCGCTGCCGGCCCGGATGCGGCGCCGCGCCCAGCTCGCGGTGCGCCGCTGCCCCGCGCTGGCGATGCGGGTACAGGGCGGCAACTGACGTACCGGGCGGGGCTTTTGCGCCCGAAGAAAATTCTTCGGCGCCGTTGAACGCCCGGCACCCCGGAGCCCGTATTCCCCGGGCGACGGCACCCCGCCGTCGCCCGGACCGGAACGGAACGGGCGACCGCACGGGCCACCCGGTCACCACCTCAGCAACGACGGAACCACCCACCGGCAGAGGAGACATCATGATCAATCGACGTCGTGCGGCGTTCGCGGCCGCGGCGGTCGCCACCCTGGCGCTGACCACCGCCTGCGGCAGCAGCGGCACCCAGAGCGCCCCCGGCACCACCAGCGCGGACAACGTCCAGCCCGCCGGCCAGGGCACCAGCGACTACGGCTACGGCTCCTCCGGCGGCTCGGGCGGCTCCGGCGGCCAGGCGGGCGGCACCGACACCGCCGCCGGCAAGGCCCCGAAGGCCGCGCCCGCCGGGAAGCTGGCCCTGCATCAGGACGCCAAGATCGGCACGGTCGTCGCCGACTCCAAGGGCATGACCCTCTACCGCTTCGACAAGGACACCCCCGACCCCGCCAAGTCCAACTGCAACGGGTCCTGCGCCACCACCTGGCCGCCGGTCCCCGCCGACGGCGCCACCGCCCCGGCCGGCATCGACAAGAGCAAGCTGGGCTCGGTCACCCGCGCCGACGGCGTCAAGCAGCTCACCATCGCCGGCTGGCCCGCCTACCGCTACATCAAGGACACCAAGGCCGGTGACACCAAGGGCCAGGGCGTCGGCGGCACCTGGAACGCGCTCGCTCCCGACGGCAAGAAGGCCGGCGCCCAGGAGCCCAGCGACGTCTCGGTGTTCAACCACCCCGACCTCGGCGGCATCCTCGTCGACGGCAAGGGCCGCACCCTCTACCGCTTCAACAAGGACAGCGCCTGGCCGATGAAGTTCGGCTGCAACGACGCCTGCCTGGACACCTGGAAGCCCGCCAAGCCCGCCGACCGCTCCAAGCTCAACGGCATCGCCCCCAAGCTCATCTCCACCGTCACCCGCCCCGACGGCACCCGCCAGCTGGCCGTCGACTGCTGGCCCGTCTACTGGTTCACCGGCGACGAGCAGCCCGGTGACATCAACGGCCAGGGCAAGATGGGCCTGTGGTTCGCGGTCTCCAAGGAGGGCAAGAAGGTCACGACGACGCCGGAGGGCTGAGCCGCCCGCCCCGCGACGGCACACCGTCGCGCGGGAACTCGTCGTCCAGCGCCAGCACCTCGGCGTCCGGCCTCTCGTCCGCGGCGCGCGGCCCCAGCCAGGTGACCGCGAGCGCCACCACCACATTCACGGCGAGCGAGACGATCCCCGCGTTCATCCCCCACACCGGGTCGTGTCCCCCGAAGACCAGGACACAGACCAGCGTGAAGCCCGCCACCAGGCCGCTCACCGCGGCGTGCAGCGTCAGCCGCCGCCACACCAGCCCCAGCAGCAGCATCGGCACGAGCTGCGCCATGCCCTCGTACGAAATCAGGGACAGCCGGACGAGGGTGTCGGGGGCGGTGTAGGTCAGCAGCAGCGCCAGCGCCCCGGCCACCACCACGACCAGCTGCGACCACAGCTTCTGCCGTCCGCCCGCCGCCCCTCCCCCGCCGTCCCCGGAAGCCGACCCGGCCGCCCCCTTGTTGAGACGGGGGATCGCGCCCAGCACACTCCTCCCCCACATCGTGCCGATGACCAGCATGAACACGGCCATCGGCACGATGGAGGAGAGGGCGGCGGCCACCCCGACCAGCCCCACGGCCCAGGCCGGAAGGGAGTCCACCACCATCTTGAACAGCGCGAGATCGGAGTCCGCACCCGTCAGACCGGGCACCACGAACAGCGCCGCCATCCCCAGCAGCATCGGCACGAACAACAGCACGTTGTAGAACGGGAGGTACAGGGCGTTGCGGCGCAGCGCCTCGGCGTTGCGGGCACCGAGATAGCCCGCCACGGTCGTCGGAAAGATCACCACGGTCAGGGAGTTGACGAGCGTGGTGGTGACGAACCAGACCTGGCCCAGACCCCCCGAGTCATGCCCGGGGAAGGTCAGCCACTGCGGCTTCTCGGCGACGAGCCGGTCCAGGAAGGGCCCGTAGCCGTCGAAGTAGTGCAGCGGCACATAGACCGCGAGGAAGCCGAGGGTGCCGATGACGAGAACGTCCTTGAGCACCGAGACCCAGGCGCTGCCGCGCAGCCCGCTGATCACCACGAAACCGGTGGTGACCGCGAAGCCGAGGAAATAGGCCCAGTCGATGCTGATGGCACCGTAGGAAATGGTGGAGACGACCACGCCCATGCCGGTGATCTGGAGCTGTATGTACGGCAGCAGACAGACCGTGGCGAGCAGGGCGACGGCGGCCCCGAGCCAGGGCGCGCGGTAGCGGTGCGCGATCATGTCGGTGATCCCGACCAGGCCGTGCCGGCGGGCGTAGGCCCACAGCATCGGCCCGACGACATACCCCAGCGCATAGCCGCAGGACATGTAGGCCAGTACATAGAGCACCGGGGCACCGGAGTTGTAGCCCCAGCCGGCCGCGCCGAGGTAGCTGAAGCTCGTATAGCTCTCGCCAGCCATCAGCACCCAGATGAAGACCGTACCCAGGCTCCGGCCGCCCACCGACCACTCCGAGAGCCCGGCGGGCCGCCCCTTCTCCGTGCCCTTGCGCCGCACCGCGAGCAGGCCGAGGACGACGGTGAGCACCATGAAGGCGCCGAAGATGCCGGTTGAGACCGCGGCGTTCATCGTGTCTCCTTCGTGGATATGCCCGGCTTCAGCGGGTTGAGGAAGGGAAGCTTCCGTGTGAGTGGGGCAGGGAAGGCCGATTCGCTGTCAGGGCGGATCGGCGTCCACCCGCAACGGTGGCGAGGCGGCCCACATGGGTCAGGAGCTCTCAACTGTCAGTCCCCCCGCGTAGGTTGCTGTTCATGGCGATGGAAGCGAAGGCGGCAGGTGGCGGGCATGCCCGGTTTGCCTACCGGCTTCGTGTGTCGTCCACGGCCTGCGCTGCACTGGAAGCGGAGTGGGACCGGTGCCGGTGGTTGTGGAATGAGTGCGTGGCCAAGTCCAAGCAGGTCGGCGCCTGGAACAAGACCCGTCCCGAAGGCGCGGAGAAGCAGACGTGCGGGCCAGTGCAGCTCGCTGCGATGCTGACCGAAGCCCGTGCCCGGATCCCGTGGCTGCGGGAGGGTGCGTGTGTCCCCCAGCAGCAGTTGATCCGAGACTTCGGCAGGTCCCGGGCGAAGGCGCTCAAGGACATCAGGGCCCGGTTGCCGATGCGGCAGCGGGCGGGGATGCCGAAGTACAAGAAGAAGCGCGAAGCGCTCCTCACCCTCGAATACACCAAGCGGGGTTTCCGTCTCAAGGATGGCCGTCTGCACCTCGCGGGCGGCGCCGTCGTAAGGGTGGTGTGGTCGCGGGACCTGCCCAAGCCGCCGTCCTCGGTGCGTGTGTACCGCGACAGTACCGGCGCCTGGTACGCCTCCTTCGTCGTCCCCACCGTGCCCGAGGATCTGCCCGCCACAGGACGTGTGATCGGGATCGACTGGGGCGTTACGGTCCTTGCCAAGTCCTCGATGGCCCGCAAGGCTGCCGACGCCGCGTTCGGCGCCACCAAGGCGGCGTTGGCCGAGATGGCCCGCAAGCACGGGCGGGCCGTGCATCTGGTGCACCCCGCGCACACCACGATGGACTGTGCGCAGTGCGGAGCGAGAACCAAGCACGCACTTCCTCTTTCCGAGAGAACCTATGCCTGCACCGCGTGCGGAGCCGTATCCCCCAGGGATAAGAACTCCGCCCGCGTGATGTCCCCCAGCTACCGCTGGGAGGTGCCCCCAGGTCCGGGCTGGTCTTCACCCCGGCTAGTGCTGATCGTGTAAGACCTGTCGGCCCGCAGGGCCGCAGGCGACGTGAGCCAGGAATCCCCCTTCGTCTACGAGCGGGAGGAGTCAAATCCGCCCCCGCGCACGGTCGCCGCGCCGGGCCAGCCACACCGCGAGCGGGGTGGCCAGCGTCGCCAGCAGCATCCAGAAGAACAGGAACGGCAGCCCGAGCACGGTCGGCGTCACCCGGTTCACCAGCGGCAGCACCACCAGGAACAGCGCATACGGCAGCAGCAGCCACCACAGCGCGGGACGCCTTCTCGAACCCGGGGGCCGGCCGCCGGAGGTCTGGTTTCGCACGACCCGAGAGCCTAGGGGACACCGGCCCGCGGTCACCTGGACTGTGTCGACCGCAACACGGCCCAGACCACCAGCCGGTAGGTGGACGTGTACTGCGGCGTACAGGTCGTCAGTGTCAGATAGGCGCCGGGCGCGGTGAAGCGGTAGGCGGGGTGCACGCTGCTGTACGGGACCGCGGCGAGGACCGTGCCGTCGCCGGGGGTGGTCCGCGGCAGGGTGCGCCGCACGGCATAGGTGTAGCGGGCCTCGGCGGTGTCGACGAGGACGGTGTCGCCCGGCCGAAGCCGGTCGAGGTGGCGGAACGGCTCGCCGTGGGTGTTGCGGTGCCCGGCCAGCGCGGCGTTGCCGGCCCGGCCGGGCTGCGCGCTGTGCGGATAGTGGCCGACATAGCCCCGGTTGAGGACCGCGGCCTTGCCGACGCCCTGGGCGATGGGGGCGGTGAGCCCGATCCGGGGAATGCGCAGCACGGCGTACGCCCGGTCCTCCGGCGGTGCCGGTGTGGGGCTCCCGGCACGGCCGGGCGGACCGGCCGGCGGGGCGCTCCGCACGGCCCGCGCGCCGCCCGTGCGGCCCTCTTCCGGGGCCGGGGCCGGGCCGGGGGCCGGCGGCCGGGCGTCCCACTGCCGCTCCAGCCGGCCCACCTGGTCCCGCGCCGCGTGCTGCGCCTGACGGTTGGTCCACCACAGCTGGTGGACGACGAGCAGCAGCAGGACCGCGCCGAGCGTCACCGCCAGCTCCGCCCCCGTCCACAGCGCCCGCGCGGCACGGGAGCGACGGGTGGGCCGCCCCTGCACGACTACCGGTATCCGCTCCCGCACGCGGGCACCGTAAGCCCTGCGGGCGCAGGTCTCCAGAGGCACGCACGGCCCGGCGGCCGGCGAGGGGGTCAGCCGCCGAAGGCGTGCGAGACGGCGTAGATGCACAGCCCGGCCAGCGCGCCGACGACGGTGCCGTTGATACGGATGAACTGGAGGTCGCGGCCGATGTGTGCCTCGATCTTCCGGGAGGTGTGCTCGGCGTCCCAGCCGGCGACGGTGTCCGTGATCAGGGAGGTGATCTCGCTCTGATAGGTCGTCACCACGTAGACGGCCGCGCCCTCCAGCCAGCCGTCCACTTTCTGCTGGAGCCGCTCCTCGTCGGCCAGCCGCCGGCCCAGGGACAGCAGCGCGGCCCGGACCCGCAGCCGGAGTTCGCTGCGCTCGTCCTCGGCGGCGGCGACGATCATCGCGCGGACCGAGCCCCAGGCCGAGGCGATCAGATCCTGCACCTCGCCGCGCCCCAGCACCTCGGACTTGAGCCGCTCGACCTTGGCCCGGGTCTGCGGGTCGGACTTCAGATCGTCCGCGAAGTCCCGCAGGAAACGGTCGATCGCACCGCGCGCCGGATGCTCGGGCATGTCCCGCATCTCGGTGACGAAGCGCAGCAGCTCCTTGTAGACCCGGTCGCCCACCTTGCGGTCGACGAACCGCGGGGTCCATCCCGGTGCGCCGCCGGAGACCGCGGTCATCACGGAGTCGGCGTGCAGGACCAGCCAGTCGTGGGCGCGGGCGACGACCAGATCCACCACCCGCCGGTGGCCGCCCTCCGCGACGACCTTGTCCAGCAAGGTGCCGACACCGGGCGCGATCTCCTGGGCGTGCGCCCGGCGGGTGATCGCCTCACCGACCACCGCCTGCACATCGGAGTCGCGCAGCACGGTCAGGGCGCCGCGCAGCGCGGTGGACAGCTCCTCGGTGACCCGGTCGGCGTTCCGGGGCTCGGCGAGCCAGCCGCCGAGCCGCCGGCCGATGCCGACGGAGCGCAGCCGGCGGCGGACGACCTCGGCGGAGAGGAAGTTCTCCCCGACGAAATCCCCCAGGCTCTGACCCAGTTGGTCCTTTTTGGTGGGAATGATCGCAGTGTGCGGAATGGGCAACCCCATCGGCCGTTTGAAGAGCGCGGTGACCGCGAACCAGTCGGCCAGCGCACCGACCATCCCGGCCTCCGCCGCTGCCGCGACAAACCCGGTCCAGCCGCCCGCCCCGGCGGATTCGGCCCATTTCGCCAGCGCGTAGACCACGGCGACGGCCAGCAGCAGGCCGGTGGCCAGCGTCTTCATCCGGCGCACCGCGCGCCGGCGCTCCTCGTCGGCGACACCGAGGACGAACCCGCCGGCCTGCCCGGGAGCCGCCGCGCCCGGCACCGGCACCCGTTCCGCCTGAGGCGCCGTGTCCGCTTCCGTCCGTTCCATCCGCTCCACCGTTCCCACCGTGCCCCGCACCGTCCCTACGGCCTATCCTGCTCCGCACGCCGGCCACCGTTCCGGTCGTAGTCCCACTGTGACCTACTCCTGGAACGAACCACGAGTTCCCCGCGTCCATGCCGTGGAGGCATCGAGCGGGGCGCCGGGCGGCGTCCCCGAGGTCCGTGGGATCATGAAGGACCGATCGGACCGCAACGGTGCCGCTGATCATCCGCTGCCCTTGCCCGCCCGGAGCGTGCTGCTCCGCTTTACCCAGGAGACCCCTCCCGCATGAAGAAAAGTGTGGGTTACTCCCTGCTCGCCGGTCTGGCAGCAGTGGTGGTACTGATCTCGACCGCGATATTCGTCGGCTTCGGCGGCGAGGACGGCGGTCCGGGCACCTCCCCGCACAAGCCACGCGACCCCGCGGCTCCCGCGGTCTCCGGACAGTGGGTCGGCACCTGGTCGGCGGCCGCCGCGGCCGCCGAGCCCGGCACCCTGAACGGCTACGCGGGCATGTCGATACGCAATGTCGTGCACACCAGCGTCGGCGGCTCCGGCGTCCGCATCCAGCTCTCCAACCTCTACGGCACCCGGCCGCTGGTGGTCAGCCACGCCTCGCTGGCGCTGGCCGCGGCCCCCAGCAACCCCACCGCCGCGAGCGGCACCATGCGGCGGCTGTCGTTCGGCGGCAAGCCCGCGGTGACCATCCCGGCGGGCGGCGCGGTCACCAGCGACCCGGCCCGGCTGAAGGTGCCCGGCGACGCGGACCTGCTGGTCACCACGTACTCGCCGTCCCCCTCGGGCCCCGCCACCTACCACCCGTACGCCCGGCAGACCTCCTACCTGGCGCGCGGCGACCGTGCCGAGGACGCCACCGGCGCCGCCTACACCGAGCAGAGCCCGTACTGGCGGTATCTGACGGGCGTGGACGTGTGGAGCACCCAGGCCCGCGGCTCGGTCGTCGCCATCGGCGACTCGATCACCGACGGCATCACCTCCACCGCCGGTGCCAACCACCGCTGGACGGACTTCCTCGCCGCCCGGCTGCGCACCGAGCCCGGCGCGCCCCGCTACGGCGTCCTCAACCAGGGCATCAGCGGCAACCGGCTGCTGGTCAACGGCAGCCGGTTCTCGCCCAACAACGGGCCCAGTGTGCTGTCCCGGCTGGAGCGCGACGCACTGTCGCGTACCGGAGTGAAGGCGGTGATCGTCGAGATCGGGCTGAACGACCTGTTCAAGACCCCGCGTCAGCTCGACCCGGAGAAGATCGTCGGCGGGATGCGGCAGATCGTCCGGGAGGCGCACGCCCGCGGTCTGCGCGTCACCGGCAGCACCCTGACGCCGTTCGGGGGACACCGCGGCTACTCCGCACAGCTGAATTCGGTCCGCGAACAGGTCAACCGCATCATCCGCTCCGGCACCGTCTACGACGAGGTCGTGGACTTCGACAAGGCGCTGCGGGACCCGGCGGCGCCGGGGCGGCTGCGCCCCGAGTACGACTCCGGTGACCACCTCCACCCGAGCGACGAGGGCTTCCGGGCGATGGCCTACGCCGTGAACCTCGCCCACCTCAAGCAGTCGGCCGCCGCCGCGCTGTAACACCAACGGAGCAGCCTGCCGCCCCGAATTCAGCCCGTGGGGCGGCGGGCCCGGGGCGAGCCGCCCGGGACGTGGTGGTCCGGCACGCCCCTCCGCGGCGGCGTCGTCCGGTGAGGGAGGAGACTGAGCGGCATGGCCATGGTGAAAGGCATCGATGTCCGCGGTATGCAGCACTGCGAGACGACGGCGCTGGGTGTGCTGCTGCGGCATGAGGGACTCGACCTGTCCGAACCCATGCTGTTCGGGCTCGGCTCCGGGCTGTCCTTCCTCTACTGGGACAGCAAGAGCATGGGCTTTCCCTTCCTGGGAGGCCGGGTCAAGCCGTTCGAGCTCACCAGGAACCTGGCCGCCGCACTCGGGCTCGATCTTCTGGTCAAGGAGACCACCTCCCCGCGCAAGGCGTGGCAGAACGTGGCGGCACCCCTCGACGCCGGTCGACCGGTCGGCCTTCAGCTCGACAGCTACCACCTGGACTACTTCAGCACCAAGGTGCACTTCGGCGGGCACGTCGTGGCCATGTACGGCTACGACGAACAGGACGCCTATCTGGTGGACACCGCCCCTCAGGGCGGAGCCGTCTCGACCGGCCTCGCCGGCCTGGCCAGGGCCAGGGCCGAGCGCGGCCCCATGACCGCCAAGCACCGTTCCTTCACCCTCACGGCGCCCGGCAGCCTGACGCCACCGCAGGACCGGATCATCCCCGCGATCAAGAGCTGCGCCGACGCCTTCCTGAACCCGCCCATCGCGAACCTGGGCCACCGGGGCATCGAGAAGACCGCCAAGCACCTGCCGAAGTGGCGGGAGCGCAGCGACAATCCGCGGGAGGACCTGGCACGGGCCGCCCTCCTCATGGAGAAGGCCGGCACCGGCGGCGCCCTGTTCCGCAATCTCTACCGGGACTTCCTCGCCGAATGCGCCCAGCTGATCGACAGCAGCCACCTGCGCACCGGCCACAGCCTGTATACCGAGGCCGCCACCCTCTGGACCCAGGTGGCCGCACTCATCGCGGCAGCAGGCGAATCCGGCGACGCGGAGAACCTCACGCGGGCCGGCTCCCTCCTCCACGAGCTCTCGCGCGTCGAACGCGAGGCGATGCAGGCACTGAGCATGCTCTAGGGGCCTGTCCGTGCCGGGCGTTGCGAGGCAGGCGAGACTTCGAGACGGACCTAGTCCAGCTCCTTGCGCCCGTCCTCCTTCAGGCGGCGCCGCTCCTCCTTCAGGCGGCGGCGCTCGGCCCTGGGCAGCTTGCGCTCGACGCTGACGCCGCCCATCAGCGCCAGGCCCTTGACGACGACCCGGGGCGCGCCGGGCTCGGCCGGTTCCCCGTCCTCCCGCGCGTCGAAGCCGCCCATGATGCCGAGCCCGCGGACGTCGACATGGACGCCCGGCGGCACCATGATCTGCACCCCGCCCATGAGCGCCCAGCAGGTGATCACGACCTCCGGGCCGGCGAAGTTCGCCTCGCGCAGGTCGATCTCCCCGCCGCCCATGACACCGACGGCCGTGAAACGCCGGCCGATCGTCCACCGGCCCTTGCGCTGGAAGCCGCCCATGATGCCGACGCCCACCGCGGAACCGTCCGTGCCGCTCACGATCCGCTCCGACCACCCCGCCGGCGCACCGCTCTCCTTGCGCAGCGACAGCGGCGCCGGGGCCGCCGCGGCCACCGGCAGATCGGCGGTGAGCGGCGCCAACTCCCCATAGGTGCGGGCCCGGTAGGCCGCGTCCAGCCGCTCGTCGAACTCCTCCATCGCCAGCCGCCCCTCCGCGAGGGCGTCCCGCAGGATCTCGGCGACCCGCTCACGGTCGGTGTCGGAAGCGCGCAATTCCGGGAGGTCTTCAGTCATACGGACACATTAGAGGGCGCCACGCGCATTGCCGCCGTCCTCCGCGCCATCCCGCCGTGTCCCACCGCCCGCGTACAGCTCGGCGATCAGGGTCTCGATGTCCGGCTCCCGCACCGAGAGATCCACCAGCGGATAGCGTGCGGCGACCGCCGCGACCAGCGGCGCCGCGCTCTGCGACGCCGGGAACGCCAGCCACTGCCGGGGCCCGTCCACCCGGACCGTACGGGCGCCCGGTACGCCCTCGATCGGCGGCAGTTCCCGCGCCAGGTCCACCACCAGCGTCCGCTCGCCGTCACCGGCCGCCCGCAGCCCGTCGAGACCGCCGTCGTACACCAGACGGCCGTGGTCGATGACCATCACCCGGCGGCACAACTGCTCGATGTCGGTGAGGTCATGGGTGGTCAGCAGGACCGTGGTGCCCCGCTCGGCGTTCACCTCGCGCAGGAACTCGCGCACCTTCGCCTTGCTGATCACATCGAGGCCGATGGTCGGCTCGTCCAGATACAGCACCTCGGGGTCGTGCAGCAGCGCCGCCGCGATATCGCCGCGCATCCGCTGCCCCAGCGACAACTGCCGTACGGGCACGGTCAGCAGCGGGCCCAGGTCCAGCAGGTCGACACAGCGCTCCAGGTTGGCGCGGTAGGTGCGGTCCGGGACCCGGTACATCCGCCGCACCAGCTCGTAGGAGTCCTTCAGCGGCAGGTCCCACCACAGCGTGGTGCGCTGCCCGAAGACCACCCCGATCCGGCGGGCGAGCCGGGTCCGCTCCCGCGCCGGGTCGATGCCGGCGATCCGCAGCCGGCCGCCGCTGGGGACGAGGATGCCCGTCAGCATCTTGATGGTGGTGGACTTCCCGGCGCCGTTCGGCCCGATGTAGCCGACCATCTCGCCGCGCGGCACCCGGAAGGAGATGCCGTCCACGGCCCGGACCTCCTGCCGCACCCGCCGCAGCCGGCCGGCCTTGCGCCGCACCGAGAAGACCTTCTCGACGCCGTCGACCTCGATCAGCTGCTCCGCAGCGGCAGCACCGCTCATCCCGCCCACTCCTTCGTCGTCCCGTTCACGCCCCGCCCCGTGAGGCGCCCTCAGCTGCCGGTGCTCCGGTACCCCCGCAGCCCCAGCCGCCACGCCAGCCCGGCCCCCGCACACATCAGCGACGCCACCACCGGCCCCAGGAAGTCCACCCAGCCCGGCAGCCCCAGCGGGTCGGGGTGGCCCAGCAGCCGCAGCGCGGGCAGCCAGTTCACAAAGGCCAGCGGGACGAGGTAGGTGACCCCGCGCACCAGTTCCTTGGCGAACACCGTCGGCGGGTACTGGAGCAGCGCGTTGCCGCCGTAGGTGAAGGAGTTCTGCACCTCGGCCGCGTCCTGCGCCCAGAACTGGAAGGCGGCCCCGGCGGTGAAGACCGCCGCGAAGATGGCCGTGCCGCACACCGCCATCATGGGCACCATCAGCACCCGCCCCACCGTCCAGTCCACCTCGATACGGGGCAGCGCCCAGCCGAGGACCAGCAGCGCCTGGGTGATCCGGCCCACCCGGCGCAGCGCGAAGCGGTCCGCCGCGATCTGCGCGAACACCGGTACGGGGCGCAGCAGCAGCGTGTCGAGGGTGCCGTCCCGGATCCGCCGGCCCAGCCCCTCGATGCTGCCCAGCAGCAGGTCCGCCAGGCCCAGCGCGATCCCGGACGTGCCGTACAGGAAGGCCACTTCGGGCAGCGTGAAGCCGCCGAGGGCCTCGATCTGCGAGAACATCAGCATGATCGCGACGAAGTCCAGCCCGTTGGCGGCGAAGCTGCCGACCGTCATCATCACGAACGAGGTCCGGTAGGCGAGGGTGGAGCGCACCCACATCCGGACGATCAGCCCGTACGCGGCCAGGCCCCGCACCGCCTCCGCCGTCCGCCCGCGCCCGTCCCGGCCCGGCACCGCCGTCCGCCCGTTAGCCACCGTGCACCACCACCTTGCGGGTCGCCGCCGACTGCACCAGCCGGCCCAGCGCCAGCAGCGCCCCCGCCCACCCGGCCTGGAACACCAGCCCCCGCACCAGCCCGTCGCCGCTGCGGACCCCCATCAGCACATCGGCCGGCACCTGAAGAATCGCCGCCCACGGCAGCAGCTGGACGACCTCCGCGGACCCGCCGGGGAAGACCCGCAGCGGCAGCACCATCCCCGTGAAGAACATGCAGGCCAGCCCACTGATCATGGCCAGCCCCGAGCCGTCGAGGAGCCAGAACGACGCCAGCGCGACGAGATACCGCAGCGCGAAACTCACCAGCACCCCGAACAGCACCGACAGCAGAAAACAGCCCCAGGTCAGCGCATCGCCGGGCAGCGCCAGCGGGAAGACCAGGGCGCCCACCGCCATCGGCGCCACCCCGCGGCCGAGCAGCTGGAGCCCGGCCCGGCCCAGATCCGCGGCCAGCCACCACAGCTGGAGATCCGCGGGCCGGTAGAGGTCCACCGCGATATCGCCGGTACGGATCCGCTCCTGGAGCTCGTCCAGCCCGCCGCCGCCCATCAGCGCCGCAGTGGCCAGCAGCGCCTGCGCGGTCCAGACGAAGGTCAGCGCCTGCGCCTGGTCGTAGCCGCCCAGATGCGGCCGTTCGTCCCACAGCGCGATGTACGTGTAGGCGACGATGAAGCCGAAGACCGTGTTGGTGAACACCCCCGCCACGGTGGCGATCCGATAGGTGGCGTACCGCCGGAAGCTGCCGGCCGCCACCGCCGCGTACACCACGCCGTGCTCCCCCCAGCCCCGTTCCCGTCGGACGCGCAAAGCACCGGAGCCTAAGTCGCGGGCACGGCGGGCACCATCGAATTATCACCGCTTCGGGTGAGCCGTGGGCGCCATTCGGCCGGTCAGGTGGCGGTCCGCGGTGCGCGCCACCTCCGTTGACCGGGACGCATGATGCGAGAGTTTCCCCGCGGGCGGCAGTTGCTCTCCCGGCGTACCGCGCGCCATCCCCCGACACGACACCGTCCGTCGCAGTACAACCTCCGGCGGCGGCCGAGGAGTCCATACCGACATGAGCGGACCACGCACGGGCTGGCGCCGTGCCATCCCCACCTGGCGCACGGTGCTGGGCACCGGGCTGCTGTTCCTGCTGCTCGTCGTCGGCGGGATGATCGCCGGCTATCTGCTCGTCGGCATCCCGCCGGCCAACAGCGCCGCCAAGGCCCAGAGCAACATCTACCTCTACTCCGACGGCTCCGAGCTGGCCCACGACGGTGAGGTCAACCGGCAGAACGTCACCCTCAGCCAGATCCCCAAGTCCGTCCAGCAGGCCGTACTCGCCGCCGAGGACCGCGACTTCTACTCCGAGTCCGCGGTCGACCCCGCCGCGATGATCCGGGCCGCCTGGAACACCCTGACCGGCAAGGGCAAACAGTCCGGCTCCACCATCACCCAGCAGTACGTGAAGAACTACTACCTCGGCCAGGAACAGACCCTCACCCGCAAGGCCAAGGAGTTCTTCATCGCCATCAAGCTGGACCGCGAGGTGAGCAAGGACAAGATCCTGGAGGGCTACCTCAACTCCAGCTACTACGGCCGCAACGCCTACGGCATCCAGGCCGCCGCCCGGTCCTACTACGGCCGCGACGCGGAGCAGCTGACCACCGCCCAGGGCGCCTATCTCGCGTCCCTCCTCAACGCCCCCAGCGCCTACGACCTCACCGCCCACCCCGAGAACCGGCCGCGGGTGCTGGCGCGTTGGCACTACGTGCTGGACGGCATGGTCAAGAAGAAGTGGCTCACCCGCACCGAGCGGGCCGCGCTGGAGTTCCCCGAGACCCGGCGCGCCAAAGCCTCCCCCGGGCTGTCCGGGCAGCGCGGCTACCTCGTCGAGGCCGTCAAGAACTACCTCTCCGACCACCACATCCTCGACGAGGACACCCTGCGCGGCGGCGGCTACCGCATCACCACGACCATCGGCAAGAAGCGCCAGAACGCCTTCGTCAAAGCGGTCAACACCCGGGTGATGGACCGGCTCGACGACTCCCGGAAGGTCGACCGCTACGTCCGGGCCGGCGGCGCCTCCATCGACCCCGCGAGCGGCCGGGTGGTGGCCCTCTACGGCGGTATCGACTACGCCAAGCAGTACGTCAACGGCGCCACCCGGCGGGACTACCAGGTCGGCTCCACCTTCAAGCCGATCGTCTTCGCCTCCGCCGTAGCGCACGGCTCCACCACCCAGGACGGCACCCGGATCACCCCGAACACCGTCTACGACGGCACCAACAAGCGGATGACGGTCAGTCACGGACGCCCCACCGGCTTCGCGCCCGCCAACGAGGACGACCGCTCCTACGGCCCGATCACCGTCACCGAGGCCACCGACAAATCCGTCAACGCCGTCTACGCCCAGATGGGTATCGACGTCGGCCCGGCCAAGGTCAAGGCCACCGCCGTCGACCTGGGCATCCCCGCCCGTACCCCCAGCCTCGCCTCCTCCCAGGGCGCCGTCTCGCTCGGCACCGCCACCCCCAGCGTCCTGGACATGGCCCAGGTCTACGCCACCTTCGCCCACCACGGCAGCCACCGGCCGTACACCCTGGTCGACAAGGTCACCAAGAGCGAGGAGGAGATCGAACTGCCCGAGCGCGAGGAGACCAGGGCCGTCCCCAGGCCGGCCGCCGACACCACCACCGCGATCCTGCGCGGCGTCGTCGACGGCGGCACCGGCACCGCCGCCCAGGGCGCCGGGCGGCCCGCGGCCGGCAAGACCGGCACCGCCGAGGAGGACAAGGCGGCCTGGTTCGCGGGCTACACCCCCGAACTCGCCACCGTCGTCGCGGTGCTGGGCCAGAACCCGGAGAGCGCCGCACAGGAGCCCCTGTACGGCGCGGGCGGCCTGTCACGGGTCAACGGCGGTGACTACCCCGCCCAGATCTGGGCCGACTACACCGCGGCCGCACTGGAAGGCCGCCCGGTCCGCGACTTCGACCTCCAGCTGGAGGCGGGCGCGGAGCCGTCCTCGCCCGAGCCCTCCAGCAGCGATTCACTGTCGCCCAGCGCCTCGGGCAGCCCGTCCACCGACCCGACGGACTCGCCCACCACCCCCGTGCCGCCCACCGTCGGCCCCACCCGGCCCACGGTCACTCCCCCCACCCCGACCGCCCCCACCGAGCCCGAGCCGACCACACCCCCGACCGATGACTTCCCCACGGTCCAGCCCCAGAGCGATGTCCTGGAGCGGCAGATGGGGTGGGGGTGGGGCGGATAGCGGCGCGGCACCGGCCGGGCGTCAGTGCCCCGACGTCGCCTTGAGCCCGACCACCGCGACCAGCAGCAGACAGATGAAGCAGATCCGGGCCGCGGTGGCCGGCTCGCCGAGCACCATCATGCCGACGACCGCCGCCCCGGCCGCCCCGATGCCGACCCACACGCCGTAGGCGGTGCCGATCGGCAGGGTCCGGGCGGCGTACGAGAGCAGCAGCATGCTGGCGACGATGCCCGCGCCGGTGAACACACTGGGCCACAGCCGGGTGAAGCCGTCGGTGAATTTCATCCCGACCGACCAGCCGACCTCCAGCAGACCGGCGACGAGCAGCAGGATCCAGGCCATGACGGCACCTCCGCGAAAGAGCTTCAACAGGGGTGCGTCGTCTTGTCCTGACCCGGTACGGCGCGTCTCGTCGGGTGGGTTCCGAGGCTAGCAAAGGGCAGCGAAACGGGCGGTGACCCCGGTCACCGCCCGCAAGAACCCCCTGGCCGGAGGCGGACCTGCTACAGATACAGCCCGGTCGAGTCCTCCGCGCCCTCCAGCCGCTCCGCGGCCACCGCATGCAGATCGCGCTCCCGCATCAGCACATACGCCACTCCGCGCACCTCGACCTCGGCCCGGTCCTCCGGGTCGTACAGCACCCGGTCCCCGACCTCCACGGTCCGCACGTTCTGCCCGACCGCGACCACCTCGGCCCAGGCCAGGCGGCGGCCGACCGCCGCGGTCGCGGGAATGACGATGCCCCCGGTCGAGCGGCGCTCGCCCTCGGGGATGTCCGTCCGGACCAGCACACGGTCGTGCAGCATCCGGATCGGCAGCTTGTCGTGGGTGTCCTTGGTGTTATTCGGGCTCACGGCACGACCGTACCTGCCCGGCGCCGCCCGGCACGCACCGCGGGCCGCCCCGGGCCCGCCCGCGGCGGCCTATCGGCCCGGCCCTAGCAACGCCGCCTGGCACGCAGCGTCAGCAGGCCCACCACGGCCACGCCGACCAACGCCACCGGAATGATCCGCTCCAGCCGCGGCGCACCGTCCTCCGACACCAGCTGCGCCCGCACATCCGTCACCGCGCGGTTGGCGGCCACATAGGCCCGCCCGGCCGTACGGTCCACGGCGGCCGCCGCCCTGGCCTTCGCATCATCCATGATCGTCTTCGGGTGCAGCCGCACACCGATCTCGTCGAGCGTGACGGCGAGCTCCTGCCGCCTGCGGACGATGTCCGCCTCGATCTGCGCCGGGGTCCTGGCTTCCGCCACCGCGCTGCCTCCGTCGTCTCGCGCCGATGCGTACGGGGCCGGACTCGTGGTCCCGTACGGAACCGGCCACACCACTGACTGCCGATTCGTCATGGACAGTCTGTCAGCTCGGCCCCCCACACGCCCCACAGCACCCCCGTTTCGCGGCGCCGGGACGCCCCCGGCACCATGCCGTGCCCCGGCTGGCTAATGTCGGGGCGTACGGACCCACGCGAAGGAGAACCATGAGCGCGCGACTTCAGCCCGGCGACACCGCACCGGCCTTCACCCTGCCCGACGCGGACGGCAAGCAGGTCTCGCTCGCCGACCACAAGGGCCGCAAGGTCATCGTCTACTTCTACCCGGCCGCCCTGACCCCCGGCTGCACCAAGCAGGCCTGCGACTTCACCGACAACCTCGACTTCCTCACCGGCCACGGCTACGACGTCATCGGCATCTCCCCCGACAAGCCGGAGAAGCTCGCCAAGTTCCGCGAGAAGGAAGAGCTCAAGGTCACCCTCCTCGGCGACCCCGACAAGACGGTCCTGGAGTCCTACGGCGCCTTCGGCGAGAAGAAGCTCTACGGCAAGACCGTCACCGGCGTCATCCGCTCCACCGTCATCCTCGACGAGGACGGCAAGGTCGAGCGCGCCCTCTACAACGTCAAGGCCACCGGCCACGTCGCGAAGATCATCAAGGACCTGGGGCTGTAACCGCGAGATCGGGCTCCGCCCGGTCCGGAAGTTCCAGCACCGCAGGCGCCCCGCGTCAGGGTGGCCCGGGGCAGAAGCCGTTGTCGGTTTCGGCGAGTGACATACCGATTCCCGGCGCTGTCGCCGTGTGATCCGGAAGTTCCAGCACTGCTTCGGCGCCGCCGTCCGCGGCGGCGCCGAAGTCCAGGCGCGCGCCCAGCACCTCCGCCTGGCCGGCCGCGATCGTCAGCCCCAGACCGTGCCCGGTGCCCCGCTCCGGCGCGGCCGTACGGAACCGCCGCGGCCCCTCGGCACACAACTCCGCCGGATACCCCGGACCGTGATCGCGCACCACGATCCGCGCACCGGCCACCACCACCTCGATCGGCGGCTTGCCGTGCTTGGCCGCGTTCGCCAGCAGATTCACCAGCACCCGCTCCACGCGGCGCCGGTCCGTCTCCACGATCCGCGGCTCCCCCTCCACGGACACCGACACCTCGTCGGCCTCGTCGACCCCTCGCTGCCGCGCCGCCCGCTGCACGATCCCGCGCACCAGCGACGGCAGCTCACAGGCGTCCAGATCGGCCCGCTCCACGCCCGCGTCCAGCCGGGACACCTCCAGCAGATCCTCCACCAGCCGCCGCATCGCCTGCGCCCGGTCCCGCACCAGCTCCACCGCCCGCGGCTGCGGCAACAACTCCGCGGCCGCCACCAGACCGGCCACCGGCGTCCGCAGCTCATGCGCCACATCCGCGGTGAACTCCCGCTCCGCCTCCACCCGCGCCGCCAGCGACGTCGCCATGTGATGCACGCTACGGCCCAACTCGGCCACCTCGTCCCGGCCGTTGCTCGCCAGCGCGTCCGCGTCCGGCGCCGCCCCCGCCGCGATCCGCCGGGCCGCCGCCGCACTCAGCCGCAGCCGCCGCGACAGCCGCTGCGCCACGAACCACGACACCCCCGCCATCAGCGTGACCGTGCCGCACCCCGCGATCAGCAGCGCCCGGTCCAGCGCCATCTGCGCCGGATCGTCATCCGGATACGCCGCCGACACCGACAGCGACCGCGCCGGCCTGCTCCCCTCGCCGCCGCCGACCCCGGTCGCCGCCCACACCCGCGGATCCCCACCGCCGCTGACATACGTCCCCGACTGGTTCCGGAACACCGCCTCCCGCAACGGCCGCGGCAGGTCCTCGTCGTTCAGCTGCGCCCCCAGCGCCAGCGTGCCGTCCCGCTCGAAGATCTGCAGCGCCGAACTCAGCCGGTCGTCCTGATACGCCCGCGCCGACCGCTCCCGCTCCGCGTCCGCTATGTGGTGCACGGCAAACCCGAGCACCACCACGGCCAGCGCGGTCATACAGGAAATGGCCAGCGCGATCCGGCCTCGAATGCCCATCACGCGAGGGTGTACATCTCCGTCGTGTCACCGAGCGGCGTGGACCCCTCGTACGTCACCTCCAGGCCGGTGAAGGCCAACTCCCCGCCGACCCGCTCCGGGTCCCGCAGACGGAAGGTGGCCGGGAACCCGGCATCCGCGCCCGCCCCGGCGTCCGACTTCTCCACCTGCACCACGCCCACCCCCAAGGCCTCCCGCGCACCGTAGTACTTCCACGTGATCGCGGTCGCCACCATCTCCGCATCCTCGCAGGTCAGCGTGATCACATGCGGTTTGGTCACCGGCCTGCCGCGCCCGCAGTCCCGGACCCCCGGCAGCCCCCCGGACGAGGTGCCGGCGTCCTTCACGTCCTGCACCGCCGACGTCTTCGGCGCGGCATCCACCGCCGACGCACGGTCCGACGCCTGCCCGAGCCACACCCCGCCGGCCGCCAGCGCGGTCACCGCGACAAAGGCCGCCAGCGCGGTACGCCCCCGACTCCAGCGGGCCCGTTCGCGGTCCGTCATCACGCTCTCCTCCCGGGGACGACACCCCGTACCCCCCACAGCAAACACGAATGCCGCGTCCTGCGCTGCCACTCTCCCGTCCCCGCCACACAGGCTGATTGCCTCAACGCTGCGGTGGGCACTCGGCTGTGTACCAGTCCTGTAACAAGCCCTGCCGCACCCCTGGCGCGCCCCCGCCGCGGCCCTGCCACAGCCCCGCTCCGGTGCTCCGGACGGCCCAGCCGCGCGTGACGTACCTCAATTCCTCCGGCCAGAGTGGTTTGATTCGCGCTCCACTGCGCAGGCGCACCTGTCGTATCCCACCGCGCACCCCGCGCTGACCGACCGAGAGGACCGCCTCGTGCCGACCGGCAGCACCGAAGCCGCCCCCGCTCCCGACCAGGACCGGGAGGCGCTCAAGCGCCACCGGGTGCTCTTCCGTGCCGTCGCCCGGCGCAAGAACCCCAGACTGCGGCGCACCGACATCACCGTCACCGACGAGCGGGTCGTCAAGCGCGCCGTGAAGGCCGCCGCGCTCGGCAACGCCATGGAGTGGTTCGACTTCGGGATCTACAGCTATCTCGCGGTCACCATCGGCCAGGTCTTCTTCCCCGGCGGCAGCGCCACCACCAGCCTGCTGTCGTCCTTCGCGACCTTCGCCGTGGCCTTCCTCGTACGCCCCCTCGGCGGCGCCTACTTCGGCCCCCTCGGCGACCGCATCGGCCGCAAGAAGGTCCTCGCCCTCACCATGATCATGATGGCGCTGGGCACCCTCTGCATCGGTCTGATTCCGTCCTACGCCACCATCGGCTTCTGGTCGCCCGTCCTGCTCATCCTCTTCCGCCTGGTGCAGGGCTTCTCCACCGGCGGTGAATACGGCGGCGCGTCCACGTTCATCGCCGAGTACGCCCCCGACAAGAAGCGCGGATTCTTCGGCAGCTTCCTGGAGATGGGCACCCTCATCGGCTACACCGGCGCCGCCGGCATCGTGCTGCTGCTCAACACCACCCTCGGCGACGAGGCCATGCTCAACTGGGGCTGGCGCCTGCCGTTCCTGATCGCCGGCCCGCTCGGCCTGGTCGGTCTCTACCTCCGGGTCAAGCTCGACGAGACCCCCGCCTTCCAGAAGTTCGAGGCCGCCCAGACCCACGGCGGCGGCAACTCCGCCGTCGAGACCGAGGCGGAGTTCTCGCACCTCTCCGAGAACGCCCCCAAGAAGAAGATCGGCGAGATCTTCACCCAGCAGTGGCCCACCCTCATCCTCTGCATCGCCCTGGTCGGCGCCTACAACATCACCGACTACATGCTGCTGTCGTACATGCCGACCTACCTGACGGACACCCTCCACTACGAGGAGTCCCACGGCCTGCTGATCCTCCTCGGCACCATGGCCGCCCTGATGTGCATCCTCAGCACCGTCGGCAAGCTCAGCGACCGCTACGGCCGCAAGCCGCTGCTGATGACCGGCATGGCCGGCTTCTTCGTCCTGGCCATCCCGTCCTTCCTCCTCGTCAAGCAGGGCAGCGTCCCCGCGGTCTGCGCCGGTATGGCCCTCCTCGGCCTCTCCCTGGTCTGCCTCCTGGGCACCATGTCCGCCGCCCTCCCCGCCCTCTTCCCCACCAACGTCCGCTACGGCTCCCTCTCCATCGGCTACAACCTGGCGGTCTCCCTCTTCGGCGGCACCACCCCCCTGGTCATCACCGCCCTCATGGACGTCTTCGACAAGAACGTGATGGTCCCCGCCTACTACACGATGGGCGCCGCCCTCGTCGGCGTCATCGCCGTCGCATGCATGAAGGAAACCGCCCAACAGCCCCTCGAAGGCTCCCCACCCTCCGTCGCCACCAAGGAGGAGGCCGTCGAACTCATCGAGGCCCAGACCACGGAACCGCGCTTCTGAGCTGCGGCACAGGACATCGAGGGGCCCGGGGACCATTCCCCGGGGCCCTTTCCGTCTCTCCGCCGCCTGCCGTAACCGGGCTTGCATTCGATCGTTGTTCTGTTCGAGGACGCATGGGGGGATCCGGTGCGCGGGACGGGGGAGTCATGCCGGTCAAGTACACGCCCGAGCGGCTTGCGAAGGCCGCACGCGCTTCTTCGTCGTTCGACGACGCCGTGCGATGGTTCGGCGGGACACCGTCGCCCGGCAGCAGACGCTACCTGCGCGCAAGAATGCGGGAAGCAGGCGTCGACACCGCGCACTTCGCTCCCCCTGGCGTACGGCACACCGAGTCCCGGCTTCGTGAGCTGGTGGCCTGCTCGCACAGCATCGCCGAGGTCGTACGCCGTCTCGGCATCAGCCCGGTCGGCGGAAATCAAGCACACATCGGCAGGCGCATCGCCGAACTGGGCATCGATATCTCGCACTTCACCGCAACGTCCCGCGCACCCGCCAGGAGCACCAAGCGCGACCCTCTGGTTCTCGGCTCGCCGGCCGACGGCCGGACCGGAGGCGAGCGCCTGCGCAAGGATCTGCTGCGCCGGGGAGCTCCGGAGCGGTGTGCGATGTGCGGCACGGGTACGGAATGGAACGGCAAGCCGCTGCGCCTGGAAGTCGACCACCTCAACGGTGACTGGTGGGACAACCGGCCGGCCAATCTGCGCTTGCTGTGCCCCAACTGCCATGCGGTAACCGACACGTACCGCGGCCGCAAGCTCCGGCGGAAGTGACGTTCCGACCATGGCCCGGCGCGCCACCTACACCCGCGATCTGCTGGCCCGTACAGCCGCAGCCTCCACCAGTCTGGTCGACATGATGCGCCGCCTCGACGCGCCGTTGGGCAGCGGTCCGCGCAGATACCTGCGCGAGCGGTTGCAGCACCACGGCATCGACACCGGGCACTTCGTCGACGAGCCGCTGCCACGCCGTCAGCACCGTTCGTACACCAAGGCGCTGCTCACCGAGGCCGCCTCGCAGTCCCACAGCATCCGGGAGATGCTGGAGTACATGGAGGTTCCGCCCTACGACAGCGCGTACACGCACCTCCGCAGGAAGCTGGACCAATTCGGCATCGACACCTCCCACTTCACCCGCCACCGGCATGGCTCTTCCCTGCCCCCACGCGGCGAACTGGAGCGGGCCGTGGCCGCCTCACAGAGCCTCGCCGGAGTCCTTGCGTGCCTCGCCCTGACCGACAACGGCACCTCACGAAGAGCGGTGAAGCGCGGTATCGAGGCATACGGCCTGTCGACCAAGCACTTCACAGGGCAGGGCCACCGGCGGGGGCTTCCTCCCCCCAACCGCAGGTCGGCCGACCACATCCTCCGGCAACGAGAACCAGGTTCCCGACGCGAGAGAACGACGCTCTTACGCCGTGCCCTCGATGAGAAGAAGGTGCCCCGGCGGTGCACGGAGTGCGGCCTCGGGGACACCTGGCAGGGCAAGCGGCTCGTCCTGGAGATCGACCACATCAACGGGGACCGGCTGGACAATCGTCTGGAGAACCTGCGCTATCTGTGCCCCTCGTGCCACAGCCAGACGAGAACTTTCTCCTGCCGGTCAGCGCACCCGGCCATCCCCGCGCAACTCCGCGCCCGGGCACAGTAAGGTAGGCGCGCGGGCCCGTACCCCAGCTGGCCAAGAGGGCGCCGGTTTAGGTCCGGTGTGTCGTGGGTTCGAGTCCCACCGGGCCCACCTGCGCGTACGGCCTCCCAGTCCTCGGACCGGGAGGCCGTTTCGCTGTCCGTCTCAGCCCAGCAACTCCCGCACCACCGGTGCCAAGGCCCGGAAGGCCTGGCCGCGGTGGCTGATGGCGTTTTTTTCGGCGGGGGTCAGTTCGGCGCAGGTACGGGTGTCGCCGAGGGGCTGGAGGATGGGGTCGTAGCCGAAGCCGCCGGTGCCGGTGGGGGCGTGGCGGAGGGTGCCTTCGAGGGTGCCCTCGACGACGCGTTCGGTGCCGTCGGGGAGGGCGAGGGCGGCGGCGCAGGCGAAGTGGGCGCCGCGGTGTTCGTCGGCGATGTCGCCGAGCTGGGCCAGGAGCAGGGCGAGGTTGGCCTGGTCGTCGCCGTGGGTCCCGGCCCAGCGGGCGGAGAAGATGCCGGGCGCGCCGCCGAGGACGTCGACGCAGAGGCCGGAGTCGTCGGCGACGGCGGGGTGGCCGGTGGCCCGGGCGAGGGCGTGGGCCTTGAGGAGGGCGTTCTCGGCGAAGGTGACGCCGGTTTCCTTGACGTCGGGGACGTCGGGGTAGGCATCGGCGCCGACGAGTTCGATGTCGAGGTCGGCCGCCTCCAGGATCGCGCGGAGCTCCCTGACCTTGCCGGCGTTACGGGTGGCGAGGATGAGGCGGCGGGGGCGTGCGGAGGGTCCGCCGGTGTGAGTCTGCATGGGACCCGATTATCCCGGCTATCCCGGAGTGCAGATCTTGGTCATCTGGCCGGTGCCGTCGACGATCGGCTGGATGTCGGGGGCCTTGTTGTTGTCGAGGTCCTTGCGGGCGGCCTTGATGCCGTCGTTCGTCTTGTCGATGGCCTTGGAGAGGTCGGGGTCGCTCGTCTCCTTGCTGAGCTTGCGCAGGTTCTTGTCGATGTCGTCGAGGGCCTGCTGGGTCTTCTGCGGGTCGCTGACGGCGGTGTCCGCGGCCTGCTGGAGCTTGTCGACGGCGTCGACGACGGAGGAGGCGGTGTTGGCGCAGTCCATGGCCTTCTGGACCGCTCCGCAGGCGGAGAGCAGCGGTATCGCGAGGGTGGCGGCCGCCAGCGCGGCGACTGCGGTGGTGGCGCGGCGGCGCTGCGGGAGCGTGCGGGGGGCCATGGCGCGGGTTTCCTTCCCTTGGCAATGTGCGGGCAAAGGAAGAAACGCGGGGCGGGGTTGTTTTGGTTGCGCGCAGGGGCGTCCTTCGTCAGCGGGGGTGCGGCGGGGCCGGCCCGTCGGCAAGCGGCCGCGCGGCCCCTCCGCCAGTGGCCGTGCGGCGCGGCCCCTCCCCCGGCGGCCGGGCGGGGCGCCCCTTCCCCGGCGGCCGTCCGTCAGAGGAGGCCGGTCTGGGTGAGCAGCATGGCGAGGGCGACGACCAGGGTCCAGCCGAGGACGTGCTCCAGGAGCCGGGAGTCGTCCTTGGGCCCGCCGGTGCGGGCGCGGGTGCGGGGCGCGGTGGCAGCGGTGGTGGACATGGCTCCACAGTGCGGGTGCCGTGGTGGCTTTTCCAGAGCGGGCGGCCCCGTGAGAAAAGGGTCACAGGGGGGCCAGGGGCCGGGAGAGGTCGGGGCCCTCCTCCGTGCGGCGTGGCCTCGCGGGGGGGGGAGAAAGCGGCCAGCCCTCGCTCCGGGCGGGGCACGCGGCGGCCCGCGCTCCGGGCGGGGCACACAGCGGCCCGCGCTCCGAGTCCCCGGAGCGCGGGCCGGTGTGCACCGCTGCGGGCGCCGCTCAGAGCGTGCGGGCCAGTGCCGCTCGCTGGGCGCCGTCGAGCTCGGCGCAGCCGGCGACGGCGAGGTCGAGGAGGGCGTTGAGTTCGTCGCGGGCGAAGGGCTCGGCCTCGGCGGTGCCCTGGACCTCGACGAAGCGGCCGTCGCCGGTGCAGACCACGTTCATGTCGGTCTCGGCGCGGACGTCCTCTTCGTAGCAGAGGTCGAGGAGGGGGGTGCCGTCGACGATGCCGACGCTGACGGCGGAGACGGTGCCGGTGAGGGGCTTGCGGCCGTGGCGGATGAGCTTCTTGCCCTGGGCCCAGGTGATGGCGTCGGCGAGGGCGACGTAGGCGCCGGTGATGGCGGCGGTGCGGGTGCCGCCGTCGGCCTGGAGGACGTCGCAGTCCAGGACGATGGTGTTCTCGCCGAGGGCCTTGTAGTCGATGACGGCGCGCAGGGAGCGGCCGATGAGGCGGCTGATCTCGTGGGTGCGGCCGCCGATCTTGCCGCGTACGGATTCCCGGTCGCCGCGGGTGTTGGTGGAGCGGGGCAGCATCGAGTATTCGGCGGTGACCCAGCCCTCGCCGGTGCCCTTGCGCCAGCGTGGGACGCCTTCGGTGACGGAGGCGGTGCAGAAGACTTTGGTGTCGCCGAAGGAGATGAGGACGGAGCCTTCGGCGTGCTTGCTCCAGCCGCGTTCGATGGTGACCGGGCGGAGCTGTTCGGGGGTGCGGCCGTCGATGCGAGACATGGCGTAGACCCTATCGGGAACGGCGAGGGCCCCACTCCGGGCGGTGGTGTCCGGGGCGGGGCCTTCGGGAGTGAGCGGGGGTCAGCTCACATCATGTCTTCGATCTCGGCGGCGATGGGGTCCGCGTCGGTGCCGATGACGACCTGGATCGCGGTGCCCATCTTGACGACGCCGTGGGCGCCGGCGGCCTTGAGGGCGGCCTCGTCGACGAGGGAGGAGTCCACGACCTCGGTGCGGAGGCGGGTGATGCAGCCCTCGACCTCTTCGATGTTGTCGAGTCCGCCGAGCCCGGCGACGATCTTCTCAGCCTTGCTGGCCATGTCCACTCCTGCTTGTCTCGGCCGCCGGCGGTGCCGCCGTGCGGTTTCACACCGTAACGCACGTTCAGCCCAACTATGTGGGCGTTTGTCCGCTGTCTGACGAAGGATGGCGATCACCGGAGTGCGCGCCGGGCAGCCGGAAGTCCGGCGGCGGCGCGCCCCCGAAAGTGGTCTACACCACCAGTATGCGGCAAGCACCGGGCCGGTTGTCGACGGGCCGGCCGCCGGGAGGACAGGGATGAGCGCGAACGCAGCGGCGGCGGCGCCGAGGAGGAACTGGGCGTCGAACTTCTTCCAGGGCCTGCAGAAGATGGGGCGCAGTCTCCAGCTGCCGATTGCCGTCCTGCCCGCCGCGGGGATTCTCAACCGTCTTGGCCAGCCTGATGTGTTCGGCGCGGACGGGCTGGGATGGGACGCGGTCGGCAAGGTCTTCGCGGCCGCCGGCGGTGCGCTGCTGGATTCGGCGCTCGGCCTGCCGCTGCTGTTCTGTATCGGTGTGGCGATCGGGATGGCCAAGAAGTCGGACGGGTCGACGGCACTGGCGGCGGTGGCCGGTTTCCTCGTCTACTTCTCGGTGCTGCACGCCTTCCCGCAGGGCTGCTCCGCGGGCCAGGTGTACACCCAGGCGGGCCTGTGGAGCGGGGTCTGCGTGGACCGGACCAACACGGTGACCCAGGCCGCCTTCCAGAACCCGGGGGTCTTCGGCGGCATCGTCATGGGCTTTCTGTCCGCCTGGCTCTGGCAGCGCTTCCACCGGGTGAAACTGGTCGACTGGCTGGGGTTCTTCAACGGCCGCCGGCTGGTCCCGATCATCATGGCCTTCGTCGGCCTGGTCTTCGCGGTGCTGTGCCTGTTCGTCTGGCAGCCGATCGGCGATGCACTGACGAGCTTCAGTGAGTGGCTGTCGGGCCTGGGGGCGTGGGGTTCCGGGATCTTCGGCGTCGCCAACCGTGCCCTGCTGGTGGTCGGGCTGCACCAGTTCCTGAACACCTTCGTCTGGTTCCAGTTCGGCAGTTTCACCAAGCCGGACGGCACGGTGGTCCACGGTGACATCAACCGGTTCCTGGCGGGCGATCCGGACGCGGGGCAGTTCACCACCGGGTTCTTCCCCATCATGATGTTCGCGCTGCCGGCGGCGGCGCTGGCGATCGCCCACTGCGCCAAGCCGCACCGCCGCAAGGAGATCGCGGGCATGATGCTGTCGGTCGGTCTCACGTCGTTCGTGACCGGCGTGACCGAGCCCATCGAGTACTCCTTCCTCTTCGTCGCGCCGCTGCTGTACGTACTGCACGCACTGCTGACGGGTGTGTCGATGGGCGTGAGCTGGGCACTGGGGGTCCACGACAGCTTCAGCTTCTCGGCGGGACTGATCGACTACGTCATCAACTGGGGCCTGGCGACCAAACCCTGGCTGATCATTCCCATCGGCCTGTGTTTCGCGGCGGTCTACTACGTCCTCTTCCGCTTCCTGATCACCGCGTTCAACCTGGCGACGCCCGGCCGCGAGCCGGATGAGGTGGGGGACGCGATGGAGCGGGAGAACGTGAAGTAGCACCGCCGGAACATCGCCGGAAGTGGCCCCACACGGTCCGCCGCCCGGCCTGGTGTGGCGTGCCGCCGGCCCCTGGGTCCTGTGACCCGGGGGCCGGTTGCCATGTGGTCCACACCACTTGGAAGAATGAATTCCTTTGGATTCCTTTATGTCGGGACTACGTGCTAAGAATGGTCTAAACCACTAGTGGTTTAGACCAAGGTGTAGACCAAGCGCGGGCCGTCCCCCCTTCGAGCGCCCGCCTCACCAGGAGGAATCCGATGAGTTCGGCCACCGCCACGAAGGCGGCCCCCGCGAAGAAGCGGGGCTCCGGCCTGTTCCAGGGCCTGCAGAAGATCGGCCGCAGCCTCCAGCTGCCGATCGCCGTCCTGCCCGCCGCGGGCATCCTCAACCGCCTCGGTCAGCCGGATGTGTTCGGCGAGAAGGGCCTGGGCTGGATCGACGTCAGCAAGGTCTTCGCTGCTGCGGGTGGCGCGGTCTTCGACAATCTGCCGATGCTGTTCTGCATAGGCGTCGCCATCGGCTTCGCGAAGAAGTCCGATGGCTCGACGGCGCTCGCCGCTCTGGTCGGCTTCCTGGTCTACGGCAATGTCCTCAAGGCGTTCCCGGTCACGGAAGGCCACATCGAGAAGGGCAAGTGGGTAGAGCCGGTCCTCAACAACCCGGGTGTCCTCGGCGGCATCATCATGGGCCTGCTCGCCGCGGTCCTGTGGCAGCGCTACCACCGCAAGAAGCTGGTGGACTGGCTGGGCTTCTTCAATGGCCGCCGACTGGTCCCGATCATCATGGCCTTCGTGGGCACCGCCGTCGGCGTGGTCTTCCTACTGGTCTGGGAGCCCATCGGCGACGCCATCTCCTCCTTCGGCGAGTGGATGACCGGCCTGGGTGCCGCCGGCGCCGGACTCTTCGGCCTGATCAACCGAGCGCTGCTGCCGATCGGCATGCACCAGTTCGTCAACACCGTCTCGTGGTTCCAGCTCGGGGACTTCACCGACGCCGCGGGCAAGGTCGCGCACGGCGACATCGGCCGCTTCTTCGCCGGTGACCCGTCCGCCGGCCAGTTCATGTCCGGCTTCTTCCCGATCATGATGTTCGGCCTGCCGGCGGCCGCCCTCGCCATCGCGCACACCGCTCGCCCCGAGCGCCGCAAGGCGGTCCTGGGCATGATGATCTCGCTCGCGCTGACCTCCTTCGTCTGCGGTATCACCGAGCCGATCGAGTTCTCGTTCATGTTCATCGCGCCGGTGCTGTACGCGATCCACGCGGTGCTGACCGCCCTGTCCATGGCCCTCACCTGGGCGCTCGGTGTGCACGACGGCTTCACCTTCTCCGCCGGCTTCATCGACTACGCGCTGAACTGGAACCTGGCCACCAAGCCCTGGATGATCATCCCGATCGGCCTGGTCTTCGCGGTGGTCTACTACGCGCTGTTCCGCTTCGCGATCACCAAGTTCAACCTCACCACCCCGGGCCGGGAGCCCGAGGAGGAGGTCGAGGACCTGACGAAGGCGTGAGCGCGCCGGTCCTGGCAGCATCAAGGCCCCCGGAATCCCTGCGATTCCGGGGGCCTTCGCCATGGCGGGACGCGCCCGCCGTGCCGCTCAGATCTCGTAGACCGCGCCCGCCTTGGCGCCCTCGACCGGGCCGTCGTAGACCTTCTGGGCGTCGCGGATGCTGATGTCCGGGTCGGTCCACGGGGGGATGTGGGTCAGCACCAGCCGGCCGACGCCGGCCCGTCGGGCGGTCTCGCCGGCCTCCCGGCCGTTGAGGTGCAGATCCGGGATGTCTTCCTTGCCGTAGGTGAAGGACGCCTCGCACAGGAAGAAGTCGGCGCCCTCGGCGAGCGACTCCAGTGCCGCGCAGGGGCCGGTGTCCCCGGAGTACGTCAGGGTGCGGCCGCCGTGCTCGATGCGGAAGCCGAAGGCCTCGACCGGGTGGCTGACGTGTTCCGTACGGATCGTGAAGGGGCCGATGGTGAGGGTGCCGGGGGTCAGGGTGCGGAAGTCGAAGACCTCGCTCATCGCGCCGTCGTGCGGCACATCGGCGTGTGCGGCGGTCAGCCGCTGCTCGGTGCCGGCCGGCCCGTAGACCGGCATCGGCGCACAACGCCCGCCGTCCGGGCGGTAGTAGCGGACGACGAAATAGCCGCACAAATCGATGCAGTGGTCTGCATGCAGATGCGACAGGAGCACGGCATCCAGGTCATAGAGGCCGGAGTGGCGCTGCAATTCGCCCAGGGCGCCGTTGCCCATGTCGAGGAGCAGCCTGAAGCCGTCGGCCTCCAGGAGGTAGCTCGAGCAGGCCGATTCCATGGAAGGGAACGAGCCCGAGCATCCGACGACAGTGAGCTTCATACGGGCGTGAACCTCCGTGGGCGGGGGCGGCGGTCAGGGGCCTCCCCCTGCTCGAACCCAGTGAGCGCTCGGGGAAGGTCCGTGCGGGTGTCCCGGCGGGTCCCTGCCGGGGTGGTGCCGGATCCTTGGCGGTCTGTGCGGTGCCCACGAGCGTAAGCCGCAAAAGGTCCTGTGGCGCCTCCAGCGGGGCGAGCTGTGGGCGGAATCACCAGTCTGGGCTGTCGCCCCGTACGCCCGTACGCCCGTACGCAGGGACCGGTGCGGCCGCGGAGGGATACCGGCCCGCCGCCGTCCGCGGAGTGCCCCCGGTCCTCACCCGGGGGCATCCCGGAATTCCGCCCCGCGCTACGCCCAGAGCTGGCCCTGGAGGGTGGCAATGGCGGCCTCGGTCGATTCGGCGGTGTAGACGCCGGTGGAGAGGTACTTCCAGCCGCCGTCGGCGACGACGAAGACGATGTCGGCGGGCTGCCCCGCCTTGACCGCCTTCTTGGCGACGCCGAGCGCGGCGTGCAGTGCCGCGCCGGTGGAGATGCCCGCGAAGATGCCTTCCTCGGCGAGGAGTTCGCGGGTGCGGCGGACCGCGTCCTCGGAGCCGACCGAGAAGCGGGTGGTGAGCACGGACTCGTCGTAGAGCTCGGGGATGAAGCCCTCGTCGAGGTTGCGCAGACCGTAGACGACATCGTCGTAGCGCGGTTCGGCGGCGACGATCTGGACGCCGGGGACCTGCTCGCGCAGATAGCGGCCGACGCCCATGAGCGTGCCGGTGGTGCCCAGACCGGCCACGAAATGGGTGACGGAGGGGAGGTCGGCGAGGATCTCCGGGCCGGTGGTGGCGTAGTGCGCACCGGCGTTGTCGGGGTTGCCGTACTGGTAGAGCATCACCCAGTCGGGGTGCTCGGCGGACAGCTCCTTGGCGACCTTGACGGCCGTGTTGGAGCCGCCGGCCGCGGGCGAGGAGATGATCTCGGCGCCCCACATGGCGAGCAGCTCGCGCCGCTCGGAGGAGGTGTTCTCCGGCATGACGCACACGATGCGGTAGCCCTTGAGCTTGGCCGCCATGGCGAGCGAGATGCCGGTGTTGCCGCTGGTCGGTTCGAGGATGGTGCAGCCGGGGGTGAGCCGGCCGTCCTTCTCGGCCTGTTCGATCATGTGCAGCGCGGGCCGGTCCTTGACCGAGCCCGTGGGGTTGCGGTCCTCCAGCTTCGCCCAGATACGGACGTCCTCGGAGGGTGAGAGGCGCGGGAGGCGGACGAGAGGGGTGTTCCCGACCGCCGCCAGCGGGGAGTCGTAACGCATCAGCGCATGCCGCCGGCCACGGCCGGGAGGATCGTCACGTTGTCGCCGTCGGCGAGCTTGGTGGAGATGCCCTCCAGGAAGCGGACGTCCTCGTCGTTGAGGTAGACGTTCACGAAGCGGCGCAGCTGCTCGCCGTCGACCAGGCGCTCGCGGATACCGGCGTGCCGGCTCTCCAGGTCGGTGAAGAGGTCGGCGAGGGTGTCTCCGCTGCCCTCGACGGCCTTCTGGCCGTCGGTGTACGTGCGCAGGATGGTCGGGATTCGGACCTCGATGGCCATGGGAGTGCTCCTGTGGGAGTGCGGTGGCGGATGCTGTGCGTCCCGGGTGCACGGCGGTCGGCAGGCCGGGAGGGCGTCGGGTGACGCGGGAAGTGCGGGTGGCGCGCAGGGCGCGCCCGTACGGGCCGGGTCAGGCGCCGGCGCAGCGCGGACAGATGGCGCTGGAAAGGCGGCACAGATCCACGTGCAGCCGTGCGGCTCCGCAGCCGAACGCGCCGAGCAGCGCGGATGCGGAGCGACGCGTGGCGAGCGGAGCGAGCAGCAGCATGCCCGGCCTCTTCTCGCTCACGTCGTGGTCAACCATGCGGTCATCGTATCGATTCCCGGTCCGGGTATTGGAACCTCGTCCCATGATGCGGACGATTGGTGTACGCCAGGTGGGACGCGCTCAGGAGTACTCCGCCACGACCTCGACCTCTTCCTCCGTGACCTCGCCGTTCACGATCCTGAAGGAGCGGAACTGGAAGGGGCCGGCGTCATCGGCGTCAGCGGTGGAAACCAGGACATAGTGGGCGCCGGGCTCGTTCGCGTACGAGATGTCGGTGCGCGAGGGGTAGGCCTCGGTGGCGGTGTGCGAGTGGTAGATGATCACCGGTTCCTCGTCCCGGTCGTCCATCTCGCGGTAGAGCTTGAGCAGGTCGGAGGAGTCGAACTCATAGAAGGTGGGCGAGCGGGCGGCGTTCAGCATCGGGATGAACCGCTCGGGCCGGCCGCTGCCCGCCGGGCCCGCGACCACGCCACAGGCCTCGTCGGGGTGGTCCTGGCGGGAGTGCTCGACGATCTGGTCGAAGAGGGCCTTGGTGAGGGTCAGCATGGCGCCAAGAATAGCCAGCGGGCCCGTACGTACCGAAGAGTGGTACATACGGGCCCGCATGCTGGACAGCCGGGCGGTTTCACCGGCGTCCGGGGTGCTGCCTCAGCTCTTGGCGTCCGCACCGGCCGCCAGGAGCGCCGCGTCCCGCCGCTTGATGCAGAGGTAGCCGACGCCCAGGATGAGCGCCCACACGGGAGCCGCATAGAGGGAGATCCGGGCGTCCTTGTCGACGCCCATCATCACGATCACCATGCCGATGAAGGCCAGCGCGAAGATCGAGGTGAAGGGGCTGCCGGGAGCCTTGAACTCGGACTGCGGCAGCTCGCCACGGTTCGCCTTGGCCCGGTAGCGCAGCTGCGAGGCCAGGATGACGATCCACGCCCACATACCGGAGATGGTGGCGAAGGAGACGACGTAGTTGAACGCCTCACCGGGCCACTGGTAGTTGATGTAGACGCCGAACAGCATCATCGCGACCGAGACGCCGGTGCCCCAGGTGGGCAGGCCGTTCTTGCTCAGCCGGGTGAAGAACTTCGGCCCCTGGCCGTTGAGCGCGAGGTCGCGCAGCATCCGGCCGGTGGAGTACATGCCCGAGTTCGCCGAGGAGAGCGCGGCGGTCAGCACGACGAAGTTGACGATGCCCGCACCGGCCGGCAGACCGATCTGCTGGAAGGCGGCGACGAACGGGCTGACGCCCGGCTTGAAGGCCGTCCAGCTGACGACGGACAGGATGATGATCAGCGCACCGATGTAGAAGAGGCCGATCCGCCACGGCACGGTGTTGATCGCCTTGGGCAGAACCTTCTTGGGATCGGTCGCCTCGCCCGCGGTGACGCCGACGAGTTCGACGGCGAGGAAGGCGAACATCACGATCTGAAGCGTCATCAGCGTGCCGCCGATGCCCTTGGGGAAGAACCCGCCGTCGGACCACAGAAGCGTGAAGGAGGCGGTGTCACCGGCGTCGGAGAAGCCGAGGGTGATCACGCCGAGGCCGATCAGGATCATGCCGATGATCGCGGTGACCTTGACCATCGAGAACCAGAATTCCAGCTCACCGAAGATCTTCACGGAGATCAGGTTGATACCGAAGAGCGCACACGTGAAGACGAGCGCCGAGGCCCATTGCGGTATGCCCTTGTTCCAGTACTGCACATACGTGGCGGCGGCGGTCACTTCGGTGATGCCGGTGACGACCCAGAAGAGCCAGTACGTCCAGCCGGTCACAAAGCCGATGAACGGGCCGAGGAATTCGCGTCCGTACTCCGAGAAGGAGCCGGAAACGGGCCGGTACATGAGCAGTTCACCCAGGGCCCGCATGATGAAGAAGATGACGAGACCGACGATGGCGTAGGCGAGGACGATGCTCGGCCCGGCCATCGAGATCGCCTTGCCGGCCCCGAGGAACAGGCCGGTACCGATGGCGCCACCAATGGCGATCATCTGGATCTGACGGTTTCCCAGCCCCCGCTGGTAGCCCTCTTCGGGCTCCTGCCCAGGTGCCTCATTACCGTCGTGCTGCTTGTCGACCTGCACAGAGGTCATGAGTGGTGCGCCTTTCTCCATTCCGACCCGGTCTGTCCGGATCGGGTCCCGATCCCCCCGGATGGAGTTCCTGCACGCCGACGGTCGGCCGGCTCAGCGCTCCCGCGGCGACAGGGGTGGCGTCGCTCACGGCAGGTCGTGAACATTTAACACGCGCCATCGAAGATCGACTACAGGTGGCGCGAACCGAACCATCAGGAAATTGGGACAAGTTGCACAAACGGCAGCAAGGCGCACTGGGCCAGTGACGCGATCGTTATCCGGATTTGAGCATCCGCTGAGCGAACACTCGGTGAATTTCCGGGGTGGTACGCCCGAATTTCAGCCCATCAGTGACTCGACGAGCGTCTCCTGAAGGCCGCCGAGCCAGAGATACGCCATCACCATCGGCTTGCGGGGGTCACTGTCCGGCAGCCGCAGCAGCTCGCCGCCGTCCTCCTCATCGGTGACTTCAAGCCGCGTCCCGATGGCCAGTCTGAGGTCATTGAGGGCCCCCAGCCACTGCCGGCACTCGGCGGGCTTCAGCCGCAGCTCCGCACTGCCGCCCTCGGGCGCGAGGGTGTCCAGCGCACGGATCAGCGCGAGGGCGTCCTCACGCTTGCGGGAGCGCAGATCGTTCTCGGTGTAGCGGCGGAATTCGGCGGCGGCGGCGCGGACGTCGTCATCAGGGACGAGGTCGGGCCCGCCGTAGGCGTCGGGGAAGAGGCGGGCCAGGACCGGGTCGGCGGGCGGCTCGCTGGGACCGTCGTTGAAGACCGACGCCAGCAGATCGTCACTCTCGCTCTCCCCGGCCTCCTCGCCCGGACCGATCAGCTCCATCAGCTGGACCGCGAGGCTGCGCAGGATGGAGATCTCGACCTCGTCGAGCGGGACGGCGGCGCCGCCGTCGGGCAGCGGCTCGAAGTGCCCGCTCATCGGCGGTCCTGCTGAAGGGTCGCCCACAGGCCGTAGCCGTGCATCGCCTGCACGTCGCGCTCCATTTCCTCGCGGCTGCCGCTGGAGACCACCGCGCGGCCCTTGTGATGGACGTCGAGCATCAACTGGTGCGCCTTGTCCTTGGAGTAGCCGAAGTACGACTGGAAGACGTACGAGACATAGCTCATGAGGTTGACGGGGTCGTTGTGGACGATCGTGACCCACGGGACGTCGGGCTCGGGGACCTCGAAGGGAGCCTCGCTCGACTCGGGACGTTCGATCTCGACCGGGACACTGAGCGTGCAGCGATGCGGCCGGAGCGTGGTCGTGGGTGACGGGTGGGCGCTCACAGGCCCCATGCTGCCACCCGGGGGCGGACGACGCACAAATGCCCCTCGCGCGGGCCGCGTCGGCCAGGGCCTGTCGTGCGGATCAGGGCGGAGCCCGCCCCGATCCGCACGACACCCCCTGAGCCGCGCGGGGCGGCCGCGGGCGGTCTTTTGTGCGTCCCGGAGCACTATCGTCAGAGTGACGAGTATCAGGGGTAGCATCGTCCTCATGAACACAGCAGACCTGGGGCTGCCGGTGGCCGTGCCGTCGACTGCGCTCTTCACCGACCAGTACGAACTCACCATGCTTCAGGCCGCGTTGCGGTCCGGCACCGCGGACCGGCGGTCGGTCTTCGAGGTCTTCACCCGCCGGCTGCCCGAGGGCCGCCGCTACGGCGTGGTGGGCGGCACCGGCCGGGTACTGGACGCGGTGGAGAACTTCCGCTTCGACGAGACCATCCTCGGCTTCCTGCGCGAGCGCGGCATCCTCGACGAGCCGACCCTGGAGTGGCTGGCCGGCTTCCGGTTCCGCGGCGACATCTGGGGCTACCCGGAGGGCGAGGTCTACTTCCCCGGCTCCCCCGTCATGCGGGTCGAGGGCACCTTCGCCGAGGCGGTCCTCCTGGAGACGGTGATCCTCTCGATCCTCAACCACGACTCGGCGGTGGCCGCGGCGGCCTCCCGGATGGCGGTGGCGGCCGGCGACCGCCCGCTGATGGAGATGGGCGCCCGCCGCACCCATGAGCTGGCGGCGGTGGCCGCGTCCCGCGCCGCCTACGTCGGCGGCTTTCACACCACCTCCGACCTGGCGGCCGGTTTCCGCTACAACATCCCCACCGTCGGCACCAGCGCACACGCCTTCACCCTGCTGCACGACACCGAGCGGGACGCCTTCACCGCGCAGGTCGACACCCTCGGCGGCGGGACGACCCTGCTCGTGGACACCTTCGACGTCACCGAGGCGGTGCGCACCGCGGTGGAGGTGGCGGGCCCGGAGCTCGGGGCCGTCCGGATCGACTCCGGCGATCTGCTGCTGATCGCCCACCGGGTGCGCCAGCAGCTGGACGAGCTGGGTGCCACCAAGACCAGGATCGTGGTCACCAGCGATCTGGACGAGTACGCCATCGCCTCGCTGGCCGCCGCCCCGGTGGACGCGTACGGCGTCGGCACCCAGCTGGTGACCGGCAGCGGGCACCCGACCTGCTCGATGGTCTACAAGCTGGTCGCCCGCGCCGACAGCGAGGAGCCCGGCGCGCCGCTGCGGCCGGTCGCGAAGAAGTCGATGGGCGCCAAGACCTCGCTCGGCGGCCGCAAGTGGGCCGCGCGCCGGCCGGACGCGGACGGCGTCGCCGAGGCCGAGGTCATCGGCACCGGGCCGGTCCCCGCCGAGCTGGCCGACCGGCAGCTGCTGGTGCCGCTGGTGAGCGCCGGCACGGTGGTGGCCCGCGAGCCGCTGGACGCCGCCCGCGACCGGCACATCGCCGCCCGGGCCGCGCTGCCGCTGTCGGCGACCCAGCTCTCCCGCGGCGAGCCGGTGCTGCCCACCGAGTACGTCTGACCGGGCGCCGCCGACGGGGGCGCGGGGTGCCGGGCGGTGGCCGCCGAGGGCCGCGCCCGGCGCCCGTCGTCCCGGCGGGCTCCGCCCCACTCCCGCAATCCCCGTCCAGTGGCTACCCTCGGTCACATCACCCTCGCGCCCCTCCTCGATTCCCAGCCGGAAGGCACGCACCATGCACCGGGCATTGATCGTCGTTGATGTACAGAACGACTTCTGCGAGGGCGGCAGCCTCGCGGTGGCGGGAGGTGCGGATGTCGCGGCGGCCATCACCGATCTGGTGGGCCAGACGGCCGGCAGCTGCTACCGCTATGTCGTGGCCACCCGGGACCACCACATCGACCCCGGTGATCATTTCTCCGACACCCCGGACTACCAGCACTCCTGGCCGGTGCACTGTGTGGCCGGCACGGAGGGCAGTGGATTCCACCCCAATTTCGCCCCGGCGCTCGCCTCCGGCGCCATCGACGCGGTCTTCGACAAGGGCGCCCACACCGCCGCGTACAGCGGTTTCGAGGGCGCGGACGAGAACGGCACCCCGCTCGCGGACTGGCTGCACGCGCACTCCGTCAGCGAGGTCGATGTGGTCGGTATCGCCACCGACCACTGTGTCCGCGCCACCGCCCTGGACGCGCTCCGCGCCGGGCTGCGCACCCATGTCCTGCTGGACCTGACCGCCGGGGTGGCCGCGCACAGCACCGAGCGGGCGCTGGCGGAGCTGCGCGCGGCGGGCGCCGAGCTGACCGGTAAACCGGTCCTCATCGGCGCCTGAGGGGCCCGTCAGGCAGCCGGACGTTCGTTCCCCTCGGCCGGCTCGGTCTCCACGGCCGGGCGGGCCGGCTGGGGCCGCAGCAGCGCCCGTATGGGATGCCAGGACTCGGTGTCGTCGTCCGGGGCCTCGCGCCAGACCAGGCCGTCGGGATGGTGCAGCACGGCCGTGATCTCGTCGGGCGTGGGCGGCTCGGTGTTGCCGCGCAGGTAGACGGACCGCAGACCGAGGTTGCGCAGCCTGGTCAGGGCGCGCTGGCGGTTCACGGCATGGACCAGGACCCGGACCCGGCAACCGCAGTCGTACAGGCCGGCCCGGGCGCCGTGCGGCGGCCTGGGCAGCGAGAGGGCGACCACCACGCTTCCGCCGGGAAGCCTGATGAAACCACCACCGGACATCTTCATATCTCCCCCGTGAGACTTCGCGTCAACAAGGAACTGTAGAACGCATCTAAACGCTAATCGGCCGCCGCCCGCTAGTGGGCGACGGCCGAACAGCATCTGACCTGCGGATTTACCTTTTACTTACCGGCAGAGCCGATCCGCAGCGTCACCGTGGAGCCGTCCCGGGCCTCCTTGGTGATCTTGATTCGGGTGTTGGTGTCAGGGACGATCACACCACCGGTCGGGTTCGCCTTGTCGTAGTAGACGCCGTGCCGGTCGTCGAAGAGCGTCACGCCCTTCTTCGAGGCGATCTTCACCTGCTTGCCGTCACGGTGCAGCGTGAGGGCGTCGGTCGGGAAGCGGGTGAAGGTCGAGTCGTAGGACTGGAAGCGGTTGCGCATCAGCTTGCCGTCCGCCCAGTGCTCGGCCTTGGGGTGCGCGTCGACCGGGAGGATCTGCCCGTGGCCCGGGTGCAGGCCGACGTTGTTGTCCGCCTGCGAGGTGTCCCACAGCCAGATCAGCACACCGTTCTGGTACGGGAAGTGCTCCACCCAGCCCGGCTTGGCGGTGGTCCAGCCGAAGTTGTACGGGCCGACCTTGAGGGTCTTGTCGTACGACACGTACTGGCGGTTCTCGGCGATGTAGTACTGCGGGTAGTCCTTGGTGAAGGACGCACCGATGCGCGAGAAGCCCTTGCTGGTCCAGCCGTTGTCGTCGCCCTCGGCGTTGTCGCTGAACAGCGGCTTGCCGTCGGCGGTCACGCTGACGGCGTCGGCCGCGAAGCCCTTGCCGTTGGTGCCGCCGTCGGTCTGGTAGCGGAAGCGCAGGTCGATCTTCTTGCCCGCGTAGGCGTCCAGCGGGTAGGCGAGGTCCTGGTAGGCGGCGACGGTGCCGGTCAGGGCCGGCTTGTCGCTGCCGTCGCGCGGGATGGCCTTGCCGTTCGCGGTGCCGTCCAGGGCCGTCCAGTCGGCGCCGCCGTCGGTGGAGACCTCGGCGTAGAGGTAGTCGTAGTCCTTCTCGATGTCCCACCAGCCCTTGAGCGCCAGCGACGCCTTGGCCTTACCGGTGAGGTCCACCGGCCGGGACAGGGTGTTCTTCAGGTCGTCGCCCCTGCCGCCCCACCACTGCTTGGAGCCTTCCGCGGGCTGGACGATGTCGGTCTTGACCGCCTTGGCCGGCAGCTCGACGACCACCGCCTGCTTGTTCTTGGTGTTGTACTCGGCGACGCCCAGCTTGTGGGTGGACTTCTTCGCGGCCTTCGCCTTGCCGTAGTTGAGCCAGCCCAGCTGGAGCTTGTCCCAGGCGCTCATGTCGCCGGGCAGGTCACCGATGGAGTCCTTGCCGGTGCCGAGCCAGGAGCCGCCCGACATCAGCGACCAGAAGTCCACCGAGGACTCACCGGTGCCGGAGGTGTCGTACTCGTCCGGCAGGCCCAGGTCGTGACCGTACTCGTGGGCGAAGACGCCGAGTCCGCCGTTCTCCGGCTGCATCGTGTAGTCGCCGACCCAGATGCCGGTGTCGCCGATCTGGGTGCCGCCCGCCTTGTTCGCGCCGGGGCCGGTCTTGCCGGCGTCGGTGCCGTACGCGTACCAGCGGTGCGCCCAGATGGCGTTGGTCTTCTGGACGCCGCCGCCCGCGGACTCGTCCTCACCGGCGTGCACGATCTGGAAGTGGTCGATGTACCCGTCGGGCTCGTTGAAGTTGCCGTCGCCGTCGTGGTCGTAGCGGTCCCACTGGTCGTACTTGGCCAGATCGGTCTTGATCTGCGCGTCGGTGCGGCCGGCCGCCTTCTGGTTCTTGGCCCACTGGTTGACGCCGTCGCGGATCAGGTCCCAGGCGCTGGAGCAGTTGGTCTGGCCGCAGTAGTTGGACCCGTAACGGGCCTCGTTCCAGTCGACCTTGACCCAGTCCGAGACCTCGCCCTGGACGGAGTAGCGGCCCGAGGACTGCTTCTCGTAGTACTTGGCCAGCGACTGCTTCTTCTTGTCGTGCGAGAAGTAGAGGTCCTGGAAGTGCTTCCGGTTGAAGTCCTTCTGCCAGGCCGTGCTGTTGTCCTTGGCACGGTCCGGCTCGGCTATCTGGTTGTGCGCCGGGCCGGGGTCGCCGCCGTACTTCTTCACCGGGGGCTTGGGGCCGTCGCCGTCCGGGTCGAACATCGTGGTGTCGTCGACCTTGTCGCCGAAGTCCACGAGGACGGTGAAGATCTTGTCGGTCTTCTGCCGGGCCAGCTCGACATACTTGCTCTTGCCGAGCTTGACGACCCGGGAGCCGTTCCGCTCGGTCGCCTTGGCGTCGCCGGCGATGACCTGCTGGAGCGCTTCCTTGCGCTGGGCCGCCTGCCGGGCGCTGAACGGGCCCTTGAGGTCGTGCTTCACGGCCCGCTCGGGAGCCGGGTCATGACGCTTGGCGACCGGCGACGGTCCCTGCGCGTCGGCCGTCGCCACCCCCGAAGAAAAAGCGGCCGCCCCGATCGCGGCGATTGCCGTGGCCAGGGCGGCCGATCTGAACACCCGTCTGCTGTCTCTCACTTGGCGCTGTCCTCCCCATCGAACCGGTCACTGTTCGAGGGCATTCGACCGGAAGTACGATGAAAAAGACAGATCTTGACTTGGGCACGTCAGCGAAGTACGTTACTCGGTCCGCGAGTTGCGGCTATCGGACGTCGTGCGGCGGCATGCCGTCGCGCGCGAAATCGCCGGGCAGGGGCCCGGTGTATATGCCCGCCGGGCATGCGCCCCCGCCCCCAGCAGCCAGGACGTCAGACCGCCCGGGAAATCACCATCGCGTTGTGCGCCCCCTGTGCCCCGAACCGTGGGTTAGGTCACGCTTACCCGGCGTTCCGCTCGGGCATTGACGACCGTAGGCTCCTTTTCCGGCGCGCCCTGACCGACACCCCCTGCCGACCCTCCGAGGACGGATCCGCCATGCCTCGTCCGACCGCCGCACAGCTCGCCTACGGTTCGGCCACCGTCTTTTTCTCCACCCTCGCGATGCTGCTGCTCTCCCAGACGGAGACCGGCATCGGGGTCGCGGTCATCGCCATCGCCGGGCTCGGGCTCGGGCTGCTGGTCGCCATGACGGTGCCGATGCCCGGGGTGTCGCGGGTGGTCCGCCGGCATGTCGTACGGAACGGGTCGCCCGCGGCGCCCGCCCCGTTGGAGGCCGTTCCCACGCCGTCCGAGCACCCCCGGTCCGCCGCCTGGAGCGGCCTCGCCCGGCCGGCCGGCGCCGGTGAGGCCCGGATCGGCGAACACTCACGCTGAGCCGGTGGGCGGCCCCGTCTCCGTGGACACCACCACGGTCTTCGCCGCCTTGTCGTGCAGACACTGCTGATACGGCTTGTCCCAGGTACACCACAGCACGTTGATCAGCCAGAAGATGAAGCCGCAGCACGGCACGATCTCCGGCAGCGAATAGACCGCGGCCCGCACCCAGCCCGGCTGGCCGTGCGGGATCGACCCGTCCGCGAGCATCGCCACCCGGATCTTCATCGCCATCTTGCCGACGGTCTGGCCGCGGCTGCTGAGCATCAGACCCTCGTAGATCAGATACACCAGCAAGGTGACGCCCGAGACCGTCGACTGCCGGCCGGCCATGTCACTGTCGGTGGTGAAGAAGTCCACCCCGCCGACGAGCAGGGTCATGATCAGCCAGACCGGCACCCCGACGATGATCGCGTCGATGATGCGCGCCACGAGCCGGCGCCCGCGGTTCGCCAGCGGCGGCATCCCGGCCAGCGGATCGGCCACTCCGTACTGCCCGCCGTAGGGATCCCCGGCATACGGGCCACCGCCGTACGGACCGCCCGCGTACGGGCCGCCGGCACCGGGCGGCGGGGTGCCACCGGGCGGCGGGGTGCCCCAGGACGGCGGGGTGCCACCGGGCGGCGGCGTGCCCTCCGGGGGTGGCTGCGCACCGCCTTCACCGCCCGTACCGCTGCCGCCCGTCTCGCCGCCGTGCGGCGCGTTGTTGCGGGGCGAGCCGTTCTCCCGGGGCGCGCTGTTGCGGGGGGCGCCGCCCGCCGGGGGCTCCTGCGGCTTCTGGAACGGATCGTTCTCCGGCGGCTCACCGGGGCCGGGCCGGGGCTGGTCGGTACTCATGGCCCGAGTCGACGCCATCTCGCGGCCCGCCGCATCCGGCGAGGTCCGTTCGGGGGAACGGCTACCGGGCGGCCCGCCCCGCGCCGGCGGTCAGCCGGAGGCGACGAAGGTCCGGGCCAGCTTGTCGTGCCAGCACTGGCGCCACGGCCGGTCGAACAGACACCAGACGACGTTCAGCACGCCGATGACGAGGACGCCGAGCACGCTGTAGAGGAACCAGCGCTTGAGCGCGGCGCCGAGGGTCGGGGTGTCGTGGCTCTCGATGTCGAGGACCCGTACGCCGCACAGCTTCTTGCCCAGGGTGCGGCCCCACTTGAGGGTCGGCAGCGCCTCGTAGAGCGCACCGCCGATCAGCAGGACGGCGAGGATCGTGGCGAAGACCGGCGTCGTGGTGCCGTCGACCAGATAGACCGTCACCTGGCGGCCGGACTGCTTGGCCGCCTCGACCTTGGCGTCGAGGTGGTCGGTGACCGTGCCCCACATCGGGACGGCGACCGCGGCGGTGAGCGCGCCCAGCACCAGCGTGTCGATCAGCCGGGCCGCGAACCTGCGGCCGAGACCGGCCGGGTGGCCCTGCGCGGCCTGCGCCATGGCCGCGAAGGGGTCGGCGGCGGTCGGCGGCTTCCAGGGGATGACCCCGTCGGCGTCGGCGCCCTGCGCGGGCACACCGGCGGCGGGTGCGGCCGCCTGCCGGCCGGGCTGCTGCTGAACCGGGGCCTGCGGGGCGGGGTTCTGCGGGGCCACGGCGTTCTGCGGGGCGGGACGCTGCGGCGCGGGGCTCGGCTGGGCCGGGGCCTGCGGCGCGGGGCTCTGCTGGGCCGGGGCCTGCGGCGCGGGGCTCTGCTGGGCCGGCATCTGCGGGGCCGGGCTCTGCGGGGCGGGGCGGTTCTGCGGCCGGTCGCCGCCGGCCGGCAGCGACTGCGGGGAGGCGTCATCGGGTGCGGCGGACGGGGCCCGGCCGCCGCCCGCGACGCGGATCGCCATCGTCTCGTTGCCCTTGGCGGGCTTGCCGCCCTCGGGCCGTACCGCGCGGATCGCGGTGGTGCCCTGGTCGCCGGAGTTGCCGCCGCGGCGGGCGGCCGGGTTCACGGCGCGGATGGCGACCGTCCCGTCGGACGGGACCCCCGGGCCCTGCGCGGCGGCGCCGGGCACCTCGCCGGCCGGGGCGTCGGCCCCCTGTCCCTCGCGCTGCGGCGGCACCGCGCCCCAGGAGGCGGCGCCCGACGGCGTACCGGCAGGGGCCTGGTCCGGCGAACCCCACGAGACCCGGCGGTCGGGCTCCCCGCCGAAGCCGGCCTGCCGGGAGGCATCGGCCTGCCAGGCGGCGGCCGGCTCGGGGCTGGTGCCGTGCAGCCGGGCCGGGTCGTCCCAGCTCGCGGCGGCGACCTCACCGCTCTGGCGTACGGCGGGCACCGCGGAGCCGCCGGCCGCCTCCTCCTCGTCGAAGAAGACCGGGCCGGTCTCCTCTACGGCGGGGGCGGGGGAGGGCGACGGGACCGCACCGGGCGGTGGGGCGGGCATCGCCTCGCCCTCGGCGGGGGCGGGCCGGCTGGTGCCCGGCACCCACGCGGCACCGTTCCAGTACCGGATGTAGCCGGGGATGGACGGGTCCGGGTAGAAGCCTGGCGTGGGGCTGCCGCCGGCGGATCCTGAGGTGGGAGCGCTCATATCCGTAGTCCCGTATCTGTACTCGGCCTGGTGGGTGTGGGGTGCAGTCTGCCGCAACGCGGCGTCCACATCTATCAGACCCCGGGTTCCCGCGGTGGCCGTGCCCGCCGACGACCACCTGGAAGAGGCGCGGGAAAAAAGTTGTACGAAGTCGTGTAAGGGTTCGGCGGTTGGCGGCTCTCTCTCCGTGCGGGCCCGGTATCGGGGGCCCGCAGGAAGCGAAGAGAGGCGGACCCCATGCACACCGTGGTGGAAAGAGAGCTGGAGCTGGGCCTGGTCCTGTCGCCGGAGCGCAGCATTCCGGTGCCGGCCCGGCTGAGGTACCGGACGGATGACCCGTACGCCGTCCATGTCACCTTTCACATCGGTTCGGACTCCCCCGTCAGCTGGACGTTCGCCCGTGAGCTCCTCGTCGAGGGCGTCTTCCGGCCGTGCGGCGACGGCGATGTGCGGGTGTGGCCGACGAAGCCGGCCGGCCGCAGCCTGGTCTGCATAGCGCTGGACTCGCCGGACGGGCAGGCCCTGCTGGAGGCGCCGGCCGCGGCGGTCTCGGCGTGGCTGGAGCGCACGCTGCGGGTGGTCCCGCCGGGGTCCGAGCAGCGGCATCTGGGCCTCGACAAAGGGCTGAGCACGCTGTTCGCGATGGCGTCCGGGGACGAGCTGCGGCCGGGCGGCCCCCGGCCCGTGGACGAGGCCCCGGAGCCGGGGGCGTAACGGGTGGCGGACGAACGGGCCGCCGGGGGACGGGGGTTGACGGGGCGGCAGCCGGGCCGGGGCGGGGTGCGGCGCCGGGCGCGGACGGCGTCCGGTGCCGTACGGTCCGGCGGTGCCTCAGCCCCGGTAGGCCTCCAGCAGCCGCAGCCACGCCTCGCTGATCGTGGGGTAGGAGGGCACCGCGTGCCACAGCCGCTCGATGGGGACCTCACCGGCCACCGCGACCGTCGCGGCGTGCAGCAGCTCTCCGACGCCGAAGCCGACGAAGGTGGCGCCGAGCAGCACCTCCCGGTCCAGGTCGACGACCATCCGGGCCCGACCGCGGTAGTTGTCCGCGTACAAGGACGCCCCGGCCACGGCCGACAGGTCCTGGTCGACCACCCGGGTGCGGTATCCGGCCTTCTCGGCCTCGGCCGCGCTCAGGCCCACCGCGGCGGCCTCCGGGTCGCTGAAGACGACCTGCGGGACGGCGCGGAGGTCCGCGGTGGCGGCGTGCGCGCCCCAGGGGTCGGACTCCAGGATCGGGACGCCCCGGGCGCGCGCGGCGATCGCGGCGCCGGCGATCCGGGCCTGGTACTTGCCCTGGTGGGTGAGGAGGGCGCGGTGGTTGACGTCGCCGACGCCGTAGAGCCAGCCGCCGGTGACCCCCTTCACCCGCAGGCTGTCGTCGACGTCCAGCCAGGAGCCGTCCGGCAGTCCGACCGTGTCCAGGCCGATGTCCTCGGTGCGCGGGGCCCGTCCGGTGGCGATCAGGAGCTCATCGGCGACGATCTCGTCCCCGGAGTCCAGGAGGACGGTGACCGGGCCGCCCGGGGCTTCCCGGCGTACCTCGCGCACCTCGACGCCGGTCCGCAGGAAGACCCCGGCCTCGGCGAGCGACTCCGCGACGAGGTGGCCGGCGAACGGCTCCATCCGGGGCAGCAGCCCGTCGCCGCGGACCAGCAGCGTCACGGAGGCGCCCAGGGCCCGCCAGGCGGTGGCCATCTCGACGCCGACGACACCGCCGCCGACCACCACCAGCCGGCCCGGCACGCTCTTGGCGCTGGTGGCGTCGCGGCTGGTCCAGGGCCTGGCCTCGGCGAGCCCGGGGATGGGGGGCAGCACCGCGCGGCTGCCGGTGCAGATCGCGACCGCGTGCCGGGCGGTGAGCACCCGGCCGCCGTTGACGACCACTCTGCGGGGCCCGGCCAGGCGCCCCTGGCCGCGCACCAGGTCGATACCGACCGAGTCCAGCCAGCGGACCTGCCCGTCGTCCTTCCAGTAGGAGGTGATGGCGTCGCGATGGGCGAGTACGGCGGGCGCGTCCAGGGGGACGTCCACGGCGTCCTTGAGGCCGGGCACCCGGCGGCCCTCGGAGCGGGCGGTGACCGGGCGCAGCAGGGCCTTGCTGGGCATACACGCCCAGTAGGAGCATTCGCCGCCGACCAGCTCGCTCTCCACGATCACCGCGCTCAGCCCGGCGGCGTGGGCCCGGTCGGCGAGGTTCTCGCCGGTCGGCCCCGCTCCCAGCACAATGACGTCATACGCCTCATCAGCGGCTTTGGTGGCTTCGGTCGCTGCCATCGGCTCTCGCTTCCTGCGTGGGCATGAGGTGGCCCGCTGGGGCCCGGCGGGTCCTTCTGGCCATCCTCAGCCCAACGGGCCGTCAGCGCATCCGGCGTTCGACCGCTTCCTTGGCCTCGGCGAGTCCGGAGCCGGTGACCTCGCGGTGCACCTTGATCGCCTGGATCTTCTTGCCCTGCGACAGCAGCTGGTCGATCTCGGCCATCCGGGCGGGCTGCGGCTCCTCGATGCCGGCGTGCGCCAGCAGCAGGTCGACCTTGTTCTCCAGCCGGTGGAGCCGGCGCTCCAGCGTCCTGGCGCGGCGGTCGGTGGCCGAGATCAACATGACGGCGGCGAGCGCCAGAAGGGCGATGACTACGGGGAGAACGGAATCCATGGCGGCACTCTATGAGGCGGCGGCACGTGCCATGAACACGGCAGTCGCGGCCGGGCCGTGCACGGTGCCGCGGACGGCCGGTGCGCCGTCCGTGAGGATCTCGCACTCGGCATAGGCGTCCGGCCCGTCGAGGGTGAGGGTGAGCATCGGCATGGCGCCCACCCCGCGCGCGTCGGTCACCACGAACCACGGCAACTCCGGCCGGGTCACCTGCTCTTCACTGCCGGAGTCCCCGGGTGCCTGGACGGCGTAGGTGATGTCGTCGACGCCCTGGCCGGTCACCCGGAAGGTGACCATTCCCTCGCCGGGTCTGTGCGGATCGTTGATCGTCATGGGGGCAGTCAACCGTCCCTGCCCCTGCCGTGTACATCCGGGTCACGGTCCGGGCGGGGGCGCTTGGTCAGGGCAGATGCCAGATCTGGGTGGTGACGAGGAAGAAGACCGCGGCCCAGAACACCATCACCGCGGCGACGAGGCCGAGTCCGACGAGGTTCGTCCGCGCCGGCGGTGCGTCCGGGCGAGGCCGCAGCCACCGCCTGAGCAGCGGGTTCACATAGAAGGGCATGGTCAGGAAGCTCATGATGAAGCTCGACAGCAGGTTGCCGATGAGCAGGTTCAGCCAGAGCGGCAGGTGCGCCGGTGACAGGGCGAGCGTCAGCAGCACCACGGTCGGGTAGAGGCCGACCCAGACCGCGACGGAGGTTTTGGTCTCCGAGGGCGGCGGCGCCTCCCTGCCGTTCTCCTCGAAGGCGAACCAGCTGCCGAAGGAGTTGTCGATGGTGCGCATGCGGAAGTCGTGGAACTTCTCGCCTTCCGCGAGGACTTCCTTCCGCTTGTCCGAGGTCAGCCAGGCGTCGAGGTGCTCGGCGCTGTCGAAGCGGTAGAGCGTGGTCCATTCGTCCTGAAGGCCCTCGATCGGACGGAACAGCTCGGTTCCGCGGAAGCCCTCGAAGGTGCTCTCCTCCTCGTCCATCCGGCGCTGCCAGGCGAGAAAGGCCTCGACATGGTCCGGGTGGACGCGGTGGGTGACGACGACGGTCACCAGCGGGTCCGGTGTCTGGGTGCCGCCGCTGACGACCTGCTGGGTCGCGGGGCCGTCGAGGTATTGCCGGCCGCGGTCGAGGAAGCGCTGCCGGGTGGCGCTGTTGATCCACGCTTGCAGATGGGCGATCGAGTCGAACCGGTAGACCACCACCCAGTCGGGTTGCAGGGAGGTCGGCCGGGAGATCTCGGCGCCGAGGAATCCCGCGTAACCGGCGGCAGCGGCGTTGACGTCCTGCTGCCACGCCTCGAATTCCCGCTCCAGTCCGGCGCGGACCTTCTGGCCGATGATGACCGTCGCCTCGGTGCCGGCCGGCTTTTCGGTGGTCATGCGCGCAATCCCGTCGTCACCGGGCGGCTTTCGCTGAGCTGCCGGTAGATCCGTTCCGGGGTCAGCGGCAGTGCGCGGCAGCGGACGCCCGTGGCGTCGTGGAGCGCGTTCGCGAGCGCGGGAGCCACCGGATTGATACAGCATTCCGCGATCCCCTTCGACCGCAGGGGTCCGACGGAATCCGACGAGTCCACCAACAGCACCTCCGTGCGGGGAATATCGGCGTAGGTGGGGATGCGGTAATTGCGGAAGTTCGGGTTGACCATGACGCCGTTCGCGTCGACATGGTGATGCTCGGTCAGGGCGAAGCCGATTCCCTGTGCGACGCCGCCTTCCACCTGTCCCCGGACCTGCGCGGGGTTGATGATGACGGCGGCATCGGTCGCCTGGACGCTGTAAAGGATGCGGATCTCGCCCGTCACCGGATGGACGGCGATACGGAATCCCTGCGCATTGGAGGTGACGCTGCGGGGTGAGCCATAGGCCTTACGGGCGGCGGAGAAGCGGATGCCGCGCGCCCGGGCCGTGGCGACGAGTTCCGCCAGCGGCACCCGCCGGTCACCGCAGACGACACTCTCGTCATCCATCGAGCACATCACGACATGGACGCCGGTGTGGGCGGCGGCGAATTCCAGGATGCGGTCCCGGACGGCATCGGCCGCGCGGAGTACCGCGTTGCCCGCCACGAAGAGGCCGGCACTCGCGAAGGCGCCGGTGTCAAATCCCGTACGGTCGGTGTCGGATTGCACCAGGCGAATCCGCGACGGTGTCGTGCCCAGCTGGTGGGCCGCGATCTGGACATGTGCGGTCGAGGTGCCCTCACCGAATTCGACGGTGCCGACGGCGAGTTCGTACACGAGATCGTCGCCGAGCGTGATCCAGGCTTCCGAAAGGTGTTCGGTCGGCGGCGCGGTCTCGTGCACGGAGCTCGCGACGCCGTTCCCGACGAGCCACCCGGGGCCGGGGGGCGGCTCCCCGGCGTTGCGGGCCATCGCCTCATCCACCAGGTCGATGCAGGTGGCGAGTCCGTCCTCGGTGAACACCACGTCGTCGGGGCCCTCGTCCATGGAAAGGAGCGGATCGCCGGGCCGCACGATATTGCGGCGGCGCAGTTCGAGCGGATCCATGTGCAGGGCCAGGGCGAGTTCATCCATCGCGGATTCCACGGCGAAGGCCGGCTGGGTCATCCCGTAACCGCGCAGGGCGCCGCTCGGCACGGTGTTGGTATAGACGGAGAACGCATCGTACTTCTTGTTGGGGCAGCGGTAGATCATGACGGCGGCGCCGCCCGCGTACAGCGTTTCGCCGGCGTGGTTGCCATAAGCGCCGGTGTTCGAGACATTGCGGACCTGGAGCGCCGTGAGCCTTCCGCTCGCCGTCGCGCCGAGCTTGACCGTCAGCGTCATCGGATGCCGTGGCGAGGCGGTGGTGAATTCCTCTTCCCGGGTGTATTCGAAGCAGACCGGCCGCCCGGTGTCGAGGGTGGCGAGCGCGGCCAGATCCTCCGAGATCACTTCCTGTTTGCCGCCGAATCCGCCGCCGACGCGTGCGCAGAACACCCGGAGCTGGTCCGGGCGCAGCGCGAACAGATGGGCCAGTTTGACCTTCGCGATCGACGGTGACTGCGAACTGGTGCGGACGTTCAGCCGGCCGTTCTCCATCCAGGCGATCGAGCCATGGGTCTCCAGATGTGCGTGCTGCACACGCGGGGAGAAGTACGTGCCCTCGTGAATCACGTCCGCCTCGGCGAATCCCGCGTCGATATCGCCGATCTGTGCATGGATCTCGACCAGGGTGTTGTGGACGGGGTCCAGGACGAACGGATCGACCGCCTCGTGCAGTTGTGGCGCCCCGTCGGCCATGGCCTCTTCGGCGTCGAACACCGCGGGCAGCACCTCGTACTCCACGGCGACCCGGCGGCAGCCCTCCTCCGCCGCCCCGACGGTGTCGGCCAGGACCGCGACCACGCGCTGGCCGACGAAGCGGACCGTGCGGTCGAGGAGGTAGGTGTCGTCCGGATCCACCAGATGGTCGGTGTGGATCGCCGTGGTGAAGCGTCTGGGCGGCACGTCTTCCCAGGTGTAGACGCGGTGCACGCCGGGCACCGCGAGTGCGGCGGTCTTGTCGATCGAGACGATGCGGGCGTGTGCGTGGGGCGAGTGCAGCACCTTGAGGTGCAGCATGCCGTCGATCTGGGTGTCCATCGTGAAGGGGGCGCGGCCGGTGACCACGTCCTCGGCCGCGGGCGCACTGACGCTCGTTCCGACGGCCTTTCCCGGTGCGGCCTTCGCCACGCCGACGACGCCCTTCACCGCGTCCTCGATCCCCCGGTAGCCGGTGCAGCGGCAGAGGTTGCCTTTCAACGCCCGCGGCAGGTCCGCTTTCTGCGCCTCGGTGAACGTGGCCGATGTCATGATCATTCCCGCGGTACAGAAACCGCACTGGAATCCCGGGGCATCGCGGAACTGCCGCTGCACCGGATGCAGATTGCCGGGTGCACCGAGCCCTTCGATCGTCGTCACCTCACGGCCGTCCGCGCGGAAGGCGGGGGTGATGCAGCTGTGTACGGGAGCCCCGTCCAGCCATACCGTGCAGGCGCCGCAATCGCCCGCGTCACACCCCTTTTTGACGCCGAAGTGGCCCAGTGCGCGGAGAAAGGTACGCAGGCACTGACCGGGATCCGGTTCCTCGTCGAAGCTCTTGCCGTTCACGCGGTAAGTCATCCCGGGCCCCCAGCCATGAGTTCGCGACGGATTTCCTCGGCGAAATGCTGTGTCAGGTGACGGCGGTGCCCGGGCGTCCCGTTGGGATCGTCGAACCAGATATCGGACGGGAGGTCATCGAGGCGCTGCCGCAGCGTCCGGTCATCGGGCAGGGTGTCGAATCCGATGCGTAGGGGCCGGGTGGTGCCGGCGGTGACGGTGAGCAGCAGATCGCGCGTGCCCGGCGTTTGCGTACCGATGAGGAAGACCGTCGAACGGCCGAGGCGGGTCAGCGAGAAGCGGCGGTGCGCGGTGCGTTTCCGCAGGGCGTGCGCGGGAATGTCGATGCGCCGCAGGATTTCCCCGGGGGCCAGAATGTTCTCGTTGTCGCCGGTCACGAAGGAGAGGGCGTCGACGGTGCGGGCGGACCCGTCGGCGGCCCAGATTTCGTACCGCGCCTCCAGTGCGACCGTCAGCGTGATCATGGGGCCGGCCGGCAAGGACATACAGATATTGCCGCCGACGGTGGCCGCGCTCCAGACCTTGAACGAGGACAGGAACGCCTCACAGCTCTTGGCGAAAAGAGGGGCCGCGATCCACTCCGCCGGCAGGGCACAGGCATACAGCTCGCTGATGGTGCAGGTCGCGCCGATGCCGAGCCCCGCCTCGCTCGGGACGAGGGGGTCCCAGGGCAGCGCCGTCAGGTCGATCAGGCGGTGCAGGTCCGGCTGCTCCACTGAGTACAGCCAGGTGCCGCCGGCGAGCCAGGCATCGCCCGGGTGCCAGTCCGCGCCCGGCCGGGCGGCCGGTCGCCGGACGACTTCGGTGATGGTGTGGAGGTCCATGGGAATTGCTCTCCCTCACGACGAAAATCGTGCGCGCGGGCACCATCGAGCGGCGGAATCCCGTACCGGCCGCTGCGGTCGGGCTTCTCACGATAAGGACCGGCGGGCGCGGCAATTCTTGTTCAGGATAGGCAGAAGGACCCGCCCCCGCCATGTCAGGACTTCGGCGTGACCGCCCCGCAACTCTTTCTGCGCGCGCTCACGACCACGGGTAAAATACGCGACCGCACGGCAAGGAATGGCGTCGGACCGGCTTCGCAAAAGCCCGAGCGCTTCCGGCAAATCCCGTGGACTTCAGAAAAGCTTGCCGGGGTTGAGAATTCCCAGCGGGTCGAAGATGTCTTTGATGCCGCGCTGCAACTCCAGCCCCACCGGCCCCAGTTCGCGCGCCAGCCACTCCTTCTTCAGCACACCGACCCCGTGCTCACCGGTGATGGTGCCGCCCAGCTGGAGGCCGAGCGCCATGATGTCGTCGAAGGAGGCGCGGGCCCGGCGGGACTCGTCCGGGTCGGCGGCGTCGAAGCAGACCGTCGGGTGGGTGTTGCCGTCCCCCGCGTGGGCGCAGACGCCGATGGTCAGGCCGTACTTCTCGGCGATGGCGGCGGTGCCGTCGAGCATCTCGGCGAGCCGGGAACGCGGCACGCACACATCGTCGATCATCGTGGCGGACTTGACCCGTTCCAGCGCGGTCAGGGTCAGCCGGCGGGCCTGGAGCAGCAGATCGGACTCGGCGGCGGTCTCGGCGGGCACGACCTCGGTGGCGCCGGCCGCGGTGCACAGCGCGCCGACGGCGGCGAGGTCGGCAGCCGGCTCGGGGGTGTCGAAGGCGGCCAGCAGCAGCGCCTCGGTGCTGTCCGGCAGGCCCATCTGCGCCATGGCGTTGACCGCGCGGATGCTCGTACGGTCCATCAGCTCCAGCAGCGCGGGGGCGTGACCGCGGGCCATGATCTCGCAGACGGCTTCGCAGGCCGCCGCGGTGGAGGGGAACTCGGCGGCCAGGGCGAGCTGTTGGGGCGGCTCCGGCTTGAGCGCGAGGACGGCGCGGACGACGATGCCCAGACTTCCCTCGGAGCCGACGAACAGCCGGGTGAGGTCGTAGCCCGCCACCCCCTTGGCGGTGCGGCGGCCGGTCGTCAGCAGCCGCCCGTCGGCGAGGACGACGTCCAGGCCGAGGACGTACTCGGCGGTGACACCGTATTTGACGCAGCACAGGCCGCCGGAGGCGGTGCCGATGTTCCCGCCGATGGAGCACTGCTCCCAACTGGAGGGATCGGGCGGGTAGTAGAGGCCGTGCTCGTTCACCGCGCGGGACAGCACGGCGTTGATGACACCGGGTTCGACCACCGCGATCCGGTCGACGGGATTGATCTCGATGATCCGGTCCATCTTGACCAGCGAGAGCACGAGGCAGCCGTCGGAGGCGTTGGCGGCGCCCGACAGCCCCGTACGCGCCCCCTGCGGGACGACCGGGACCCGCAGCTCGGTGGCCGTCCGCATGATGTGCTGGACCTGCTCGACGGTGCGCGGCAGCACGACCACGGCGGGTGTGCCGGCCTCGCAGAAGCTCGCCATGTCGTTGGCGTAGGAGCCGGTGATGTCGGGGTCGGTGAGGATCGCTTCATCCGGGAGCCCGGCGCGCAGACGTGCGATGAGGTCCATACCCTCAGCCTCGCATCCGCGGGCCGCACACGGAAGATCGTGTACGGCCCGCGGCGCCCCCTGGGGCTCAGAGGTTGCCGCGCCGCTCCTGCTCCCGCTCGATCGCCTCGAAGAGGGCCTTGAAGTTGCCCTTGCCGAAGCCCATGGAGCCGTGCCGCTCGATCATCTCGAAGAAGACGGTCGGCCGGTCCTGGACCGGCTTGGTGAAGATCTGGAGCAGATAGCCGTCCTCGTCCCGGTCGACCAGGATCTTCAGCTCGCGGAGCGTCTCCACCGGGACCCGGGTCTCGCCGGCCCACTCGCCGAGGGTGTCGTAGTAGGAGTCGGGGGTGTCCAGGAATTCCACACCGGAGGCCCGCATCGCCCGGACGCTGGCGACGATGTCGTTGGTGGCCAGCGCGATGTGCTGGACGCCGGGGCCGCCGAAGAACTCCAGGTACTCGTCGATCTGCGACTTCTTCTTCGCGATCGCGGGCTCGTTGATCGGGAACTTGACCTTGAGCGTGCCGTCGGCGACGACCTTCGACATCAGCGCGCTGTATTCGGTGGCGATGTCGTCGCCCACGAACTCCTTCATGTTGGTGAAGCCCATGACCTTGTTGTAGAAGGCCACCCACTCGTTCATCTTGCCGAGTTCGACGTTGCCGACGCAGTGGTCGATGGCCTGGAAACGCCGCGGGCCGGTCTCCACCAGCGGCTCGACGGCGGCGAAACCGGGCAGGTAGGGGCCGTCATAGCCGGTGCGCTCGACGAGGGTGTGCCGGGTCTTGCCGTAGGTGGCGATGGCCGCGAGGACGACGGTGCCGTGCTCGTCCTTGAGGTCGTGCGGCTCGACGAGGCCGGTGGCGCCCTGGGCCACGGCGTGCTCGTAGGCGGCGCGGGCGTCCGGGACCTCGATGGCGAGGTCGATGACGCCGTCACCGTGGGCCGCGACATGGTCGGCGAGGAAGTGGCCCCACTCGGTGGTGGGCTTGATGACGGAGGTGAACACGAACCGGGCGCCGCCGGATTCGAGCACATAACTCGCGGTCTCCCGGCTGCCGTTCTCCGGACCGGAGTAGGCGACGCGCTTCATGCCGAAGGCGGTCGAGTAGTAGTGCGCGGCCTGCTTGGCGTTCCCGACGGCGAAGACGACCGCGTCCATCCCCTTGACCGGGAAGGGGTCCGCCTGCCGGGTCGCGCCGGGGGTGGTGGGCTGAGGGTGCATCGTGGTGTCTGCCATGGCCGCAGAGTCTCTCCGATCCACAAGGTGCGCAATAGTTCGCGGATTGTCTGGGCATTATGCCTAGCGAAACGCCGGCATCGCCGGGCTATCTGTACATGATGACCATCAAAAGCGAAGGGACAGCCGATGGCGATCGATCATTTGGACGGGGCGCTGCTGGAGCTGCTCGCCGAGGAGCCGCGGATCGGGGTGCTGGAGGCGTCCCGGCGGCTGGGAGTGGCGCGCGGCACGGTCCAGGCCCGGCTCGACCGGCTTCAGTCGAATGGAGTGATCCGGGGCTTCGGACCGGAGGTGGACCCGGCGGCGCTCGGCTATCCCGTGACCGCTTTTGCGACGCTGGAGATCAAACAGGGTCAAGGGAATGACGTACGCGCCCACTTGACGACCGTTCCCGAGGTGTTGGAGCTGCATACAACGACGGGACATGGGGACATGCTGTGCAGGCTCGTCGCCCGTTCCAACGCCGATCTGCAGCGGGTGATCGACCGGGTTGTGGGCTTTGATGGCATCGTGCGGGCCTCGACGGCAATCGTGATGGAAAATCCGGTTCCGTTGCGGATCATCCCGCTGGTGAAACAAGCATCGGGAGACTGAACCGAGGAGACCGAGTGAGCTTCTGGGAGTACGTCGGCACCCGGCACGCCCAGCTGCTGACGGACACATATCAGCACGCCAGCGCGGTCTTCCAGTGCATGGTGCTCGCCACCTTGCTGGGGGTCTGCATCGCCGTGGCGACCTATCGCAGCGAGTGGGCGGGCAACCTCGCCACCACCTCGACCGCCACCATCCTGACCATTCCCTCCCTGGCCCTGATCGGTCTGCTGATCCCGATCGTCGGCCTCGGCGTCCCCCCGACGGTGATCGCCCTGACCCTGTACGGGCTGCTGCCGGTGGTCCGTAACGCCATCGTCGGGCTGCGCGGGGTGGACCCGGATCTGATCGACGCGGCCAGGGGCATCGGGATGTCGCGCACCACCCAGCTCTTCCGCATCGAACTGCCGCTGGCCTGGCCGCCCATCCTCACCGGCATCCGGGTCGCCACCCAGATGCTGATGGGCATCGCCGCCATCGCCGCCTTCGCATCCGGCCCCGGCCTGGGCAACGAGATCTTCCGCGGGATCGCCTCGCTGGGCAGCGCCAACTCCCTCAACCAGGTGCTCTCCGGCACCCTCGGGATCGCCATCCTCGCTCTTCTCTTCGACGCCGCGTACGTCCTGATCGGACGCCTGACCATCTCCAGGGGGATCCGTGCCTGAGACGACCGCTACCGCCCCGGCCTCCGGGGCCAGGATCCATCTGGAGGACCTGACGAAGATCTACCCGGGGAACCCCAGCCCCGCGGTGGACAACGTCAATCTGGAGGTCAAGGCCGGCGAGATCGTGATCTTCGTGGGGCCCTCGGGCTGCGGCAAGTCCACCTGTCTGAAGATGATCAACCGGCTGATCGAGCCGACCCACGGGAGGATCCGGATCGGCGACGAGGACGTCACGGACATGGACCCGGTCAAGCTGCGCCGCAAGGTGGGCTACGCCATCCAGGCGTCCGGCCTCTTCCCGCACATGACGGTCGCCCAGAACATCGGCCTGGTCCCGAAGATGATCGGCTGGTCCAAGAGCCGGGTGCGCAACCGGGTCGAGGAGATGCTCGACCTGGTCGGCCTGGACCCGCGCGAATTCCACGGCCGCTATCCGCGCCAGCTCTCCGGCGGCCAGCAGCAGCGCGTCGGCGTGGCCCGCGCGCTGGCCGCCGACCCGCCCGTCCTGCTGATGGACGAGCCGTTCGGCGCGGTCGACCCGATCACCCGCGACCACCTCCAGGACGAGCTGATCCGGCTCCAGCACGAGCTCCACAAGACCATCTGCTTCGTCACCCACGACTTCGACGAGGCCATCAAGCTCGGCGACCGCATCGCGGTGCTCCGCGAGCACTCGCACATCGCCCAGTTCGACACCCCCGAAGCCATCCTCACCAACCCCACGGACGACTTCGTCTCCGGTTTCGTGGGCGCCGGGGCGGCACTCAAGCGGCTGAACCTGACCCGCGTACGGGACGTGGGCGTGGTCGACTTCCCCACCGCCGGCCTCGACGACCGGCTGGAGACCATCTTCGACCGGCTGCGCTCCGGCTCCCACAACGAACTGCTGCTGCTGGACCGCAACCGCCGCCCGTACAAATGGCTGCGCCGCGGCGACCTGGCCCGGGCCAGGGAATCGCTGGCCCGGGCCGGGACCCTGGTCCAGCACACCGTGTCCCGGGACGCGACGCTGCGCGACGCCCTGGAGGCGGTGCTCACCGACAGCGCGGGCCGGGCCGCGGTCACCGGGCGGCGCGGCGAGTACATCGGCGTGGTCGACATGGAGACGCTGATGAACAACGTCCATGAGCTGCTGGAGGCGGACCGCCTCGAAGCGATCGAGCATCAGCACCAGCTCCAGGAGTGGCGCGCCCGCCAGACCCAGATGGAGCAGGAGGGCCTGGCCGGGGCGGGCGGCCCCGAGGGCGGCCCGGGAGGCCCCGCATGAGCCCCGGCGGCGGGAGCGGCGAGCGCCCGCGCCGGAGCGAGCGGCATCCGAGCGATCACGAGGCGCTGGCCTTCAAGGACGAAGTGGAGATGTCACAGCGGGAGTTGGCCGCCGGTGAGGCGCCCGTCCCGTCCGCACGGGCCGGTGTGCGCCGGATCAGCTGGCAGAAGTGGACCTTCATGCCGGCCTTCCTGGTGCTCGCGCTGCTCGCCACCTGGCTGTGGTTCCGTGGCGCCCGGCTGGACTCCATCGCCCATCAGGCGGTGGACAACGGCAAGGTGTGGCTGGCGCTGCGCCAGCACATCCAGCTGACCGCGATCTCCACCTTCTTCGTGCTGATCATCGCGATTCCGCTGGGCATCGCCCTGACCCGGTCCAAGCTCCGTCGGGCCACCCCGGTCGCGATGGCCTTCGCCAACCTCGGGCAGGCGGTGCCGGCCCTGGGTCTGCTGGTGCTGCTGGTGATCTGGCTGGGCATCGGCGCCCGCTCGGCGATCGTCGGCATGGTCATCTACGCCGTGCTGCCGGTGCTCGCCAACACCATCGCCGGGCTGCGCGGCATCGACCCGACGCTGACCGAGGCCGCCCGTGGCATCGGCATGTCCCCCACCGGCGTGCTGACCCAGGTCGAGCTCCCGCTGGCCGTACCGCTGATCCTGGCCGGGGTCCGTACGGCCCTGGTGCTGAACGTCGGCACCGCGACGCTGGCGACCTTCGGCGGTGGCGGCGGTCTCGGGGACCTGATCTCGGCGGGGATCGTCACCCAGCGGATGCCCGTCCTCATCCTCGGCTCGGTGCTGACCGTGGCGCTCGCCCTGCTGGTGGAATGGCTGGCCTCGCTGGCCGAACTGCTGCTCCGCCCGCGCGGTCTGGAGGCGACGGTATGAGCAGGCACCCCCGCCCGGCACGCCGCCCCCGACGCCGCCCGGCCACCCGGCTCGCCGTCGCCCTGCTCGCCGCGGTCGTGCTCGGCGGATGTGGCCTGGTCAGCGGCAGCGCGATGTCCGACAACGTGCTGCCGGGCCCCAAGGCGGGCTATCCGGACCGCCCGCTCTCCGGTGCGCATCTGACCGTGACCTCGAAGGAGTTCACCGAGCAGATCGTCCTCGGCCAGATCATGGGGCTGGTCTTCCAGGCGGCCGGCGCCCTGGTCATCGACAAGACCAGCATCCAGGGGTCGATCGGCGCCCGGGAGGCCGTCCGGTCCGGCACGGCGGACGCCGCGTATGAGTACACCGGCACCGGCTGGATCACCTACCTCGGCCACACCAAGCCGATCATCGACCCCTACGAGCAGTGGAAGGCGGTCCGCGACGAGGACGCCAGGAACGGCATCGTCTGGCTGCCGGCCTCGACGCTGAACAACACCTACGCGCTGGCGCTGAACACCGCGAACTACAAGAAGCTGGGGGTGCACAACCTCTCCGAGGTCGCGGCGCTGTCCCACAAGAAGCCCGGCGCCGTGACGATGTGCGTGGAGAACGAGTTCGCCACCCGCAACGACGGTCTGCCGGGCATGGCGCGCGCCTACGGCATGAACGTGCCGTCCGCCAACATCCGCAAGATGACCGGCGGCGTCGTCTACACCGAGACGGAGAAGGGCGCCTGCGCGTTCGGAGAGGTCTTCACCACCGACGGCCGGATCAAGGCGATGCATCTGCACGTCCTCGCCGATGACAAGCACTTCTTCCCCAACTACAACGTGGCTCCGGAGATCAACGCCAAGGCCCTGAAGAAGTACCCGTCGATCGCCGAGGTGCTGGCCCCGGTCACCAAGGCGCTCAACAACACCGTCGCCCAGGAGCTGAACCGCAAGGTCGACGTGGACGGCGAGGACCCGCACGAGGTCGCGAAGGACTGGCTGGTGCAGGAGGGGTTCATCAAGGAGGGGTGAGGGGCGTCCTGAGGGAGGCGGGGCCGCCGGGCACCGGCCCGCGTCCGCTGTTCGCCGCTCCCCCGCCTCAGCAGCTGGGGACCTTGCCCCCGGTCCGCAGCGCCTTCAGGGAGTCCACCGCGCCGTCGAGCGTGCTGACCGGGATCAGCCGCAGCCCCTTCGGCAGCTCCGCCCGCGCGTCCGTGCACTCCTTGCGCGGGACGAGGAAGACCGTGGCGCCGTCCCGCCGCGCCGCCTGCGTCTTCAGCGGGACGCCGCCCACCGCGCCGACCTTGCCGCCGGACGTGATCGTCCCGGTGCCGGCGATGGTGCGCCCGCCGGTCAGGTCATGGCCCGCGCCGTCGCCGTCCAGCTTGTCGACGATGCCCAGGGCGAACATCAGCCCGGCGCTCGGCCCGCCGACGTCCGCGAGGCTCAGCTTGACCTTGATGTCCTGGCCGGACTTGCCGAGCTGCCCGAGCGCGGCGCTGGTGGCGGTGTCCTGGGACTCCCGCATCTGCTGCGCATTGTGCTCGGCGATCTCCTCGGTGTTCTCCCCCACCGGGTAGACCGCCTCCCGCGGCATCACGGCCTCGTCCGTACGGAACCAGCCCTTGACGATGTCCGGCAGATGGACAGCGGCCTCCGGGCCGGTCGCCACGATCGAGGTCATCCGCAGCTGCCCGTCCGTCTTCCGGGTCCGCGCTCCGCTGATGGTGATCACCGGCTTGCCCTCGTCGTTACCGAGGACATTCGCCGTCATACCGGGATACGCGAGCGAATACGGCAGCGGGGCGAGGACCGCGGTGACGAGAAGGGCGAGGACGAGGGCGGTGCAGACCGCCAGGGCTCGGGTGCGTGCAGACACCCCGCCACCCTAAATGACCCCCGCCTCACCAGGGCCTTACGGCGCTGCCGCCTCACGACACGGCCACCGCCCCTTCACACCCCACGGCCCCGGCCGCACCAGGGCTCAGCGGAGCGCCTCGGACACCTCCCGGGCCGCGTCGACCACCCGCGGTCCGACCCGCTCGGAGACGGTGTCGGCGAGCATCACCACACCCACGCTCCCCTCGATGCCGCTCACCCCGAGCAGCGGGGCCGCCGCGCCGCTCGCGCCGGCCTCCAACTCCCCGTGCGTCAGGGCGAGTCCGGCGTCGTGGGTGCGGCCCTGCCGGGCCTTGAGGATCGCCCGCCCGGCGGCCCCCCGGTCCAGCGGATGACGGAAACCGGCCCGGTAGGCCACGTGGTAGTCGGTCCAGGTCGGCTCCACCACGGCCACCGCCAGCGCCTCCGTGCCGTCGACGAGGGTGAGATGCGCGGTGGCCCCCACGTCCTCGGCGAGCGACCGCAGCGCGGGCAGCGCGGCCTCCCTGACCAGCGGGTGCACCTGACGGCCCAGGCGCAGCACGCCCAGGCCCACCCGGGCCCGGCCGCCGATGTCGCGGCGCACCAGGGCGTGCTGCTCCAGCGTGGCCAGGAGGCGGTAGACCACCGTGCGGTTGACGCCGAGCTTGTTGGACAGCTCGGTGACGGTCAGCCCGTGATCGGTGTCGGCGAGGAGTTTGAGGACACGCAGCCCTCGGTCGAGTGTCTGGGAGGTCTCTGCGGTCACGACGCCCTCCTGGGTGAGTGGCGGCCCTCGGGCGCGACGCGCTGCGGTCCCGGCAGCAGCGCGCGCTAGAGGCCGCCGGCCGCGTGGCACCGGCTGCGCTCCGCGGCGGCGCTGCCACGGGGCGTGTGCGTGACCGGGACAGTAGCGAGCCGGTTCGGTGAGCGGAAGAGTCCGTCCAGAATCCGGTCGCTCACGCCCGGAATATCCCAGTACGTCCGCCCAGAGCGCCCCGTTCTGCTCCGTGTGGTGTTTCAGGGAGGACTACGGCGTTATCCGGGTGTGACGGGGCGGACATGCCCGGCACGTCACAGCGGCCCCGTCGGGGGCGGGTACGGAGGAGGGCGGCGCGCCGCACCACCGGCACACCGCCCCCACGGCCACGGGCGGACTCACTTCATCCGCGTGGCCCACTCCCGTACCTTCTTGATCCGCTCACTCAGCTGCCCCGCGGTGGCCTCCGCGCTCGGCGGCCCGCCGCACACCCGCCGCAGCTCGGTGTGGATCACCCCGTGCGGCTTCCCGCTCTGGTGCACATACGCGCCGACCAGCGTGTTCAGCTGCTTCCGGAGCTCCAGCAGCTCCTTGTGCGTGACCACAGGACGCCGCTCGGCCGGCAGCTCCAGCAGATCCGCCTCCGCATCCGGCCGCTTCTTGCTGTGCGCGATCTGCCGCGCCTGCCGCTTCTGCAACAGCATCTGCACCTGGTCGGGCTCCAGCAGCCCGGGGATGCCGAGGTAGTCCTGCTCCTCCTCGCTGCCCGCGTGCGCCTGCATACCGAACTCGGCACCGTCGTAGAGCACCCGGTCGAAGACCGCCTCCGACTCCAGCGCCTCGAACGAGAACTGCTCCTGCTCGCCGGTGTCCTCGTCCTGCTCCTTGTTCGCCTCGTCCATCTCCTTCTCGGACTCGGCGTACGGATCTTCCTCCCCGTCCTTCTTCGGCTTGTCGAGGACGTGGTCGCGCTCGACCTCCATCTCGTTGGCGAAGCCGAGCAGCATCGGGACGGTGGGCAGGAAGACCGAGGCGGTCTCACCGCGCTTACGGGACCGCACGAACCGCCCCACGGCCTGCGCGAAGAACAGCGGCGTCGAGATCGTGGTGGCGTACACCCCGACCGCCAGCCGCGGCACGTCCACCCCCTCGGACACCATCCGGACCGCGACCATCCAGCGGTCCTGGGAGTGCGAGAAGTCATCGATGCGCTGCGAGGCCCCGGAGTCGTCGGACAGGACGAGGGTGGCGCCCTCTCCCGTGATCTCCCGGATCAGCTTCGCGTACGCCCGCGCCTGCTCCTGATCGGAGGCGATCACCAGCGCCCCGGCATCCGGAATCGACTTACGGACCTCGCTCAGCCGCTGATCGGCGGCGCGCAGCACATTGGGCATCCACTCACCGCGCGGATCCAGCGCCGTACGCCACGCCTGCGAGACCGCGTCCTTGGTCATCGGCTCGCCCAGCCGGGCCGCGATCTCGTCGCCCGCCTTCGTCCGCCAGCGCATATTGCCGCTGTAGGAGAGGAAGATGACCGGCCGGACGACACCGTCGCCCAGCGCGTTGCCGTAACCGTAGGTGTAGTCGGCCGAGGAACGCCGGATGCCGTCGTTCCCCTCCTCGTACGTCACGAACGGAATCGGGTTGGTGTCGGACCGGAAGGGCGTACCGGTCAGCGCCAGCCGCCGGGTCGCCGGCTCGAACGCCTCCAGGCACGCCTCGCCCCACGACTTCGAGTCACCGGCGTGGTGGATCTCGTCGAGAATCACCAGCGTCTTGCGCTGCTCGATCCGGTTGCGGTGCAGCATCGGCCGGACACCCACACCGGCATAGGTGACCGCGACACCGTGGTACTCACGGCCCAGCGGCCCCGCGCTGTACTCCGGATCGAGCTTGATGCCCAGCCGGGCCGCCGCCTCCGCCCACTGCTTCTTCAGATGCTCGGTCGGTGCGACGACCGTCACCTGCTGCACGACGTGATGGTGCAGCAGCCACGAGGCGAGCGTGAGCGCGAAGGTCGTCTTGCCGGCGCCCGGCGTCGCGACGGCGAGAAAGTCTCTCGGCTGCGTCTGGATGTAGCGGTCCATGGCCGCCTGCTGCCAGGCACGCAGCTTGTTCGCGGTACCCCAAGGGGCCCGCCCCGGAAAGGCCGGGGACAGGTGATGGTTATTGGTGGCGCTGGTGGTGGTAGTCACGGTCTCCGTCGGCTGGACTCGGGGATCGGCAACCGCGCCACCCTATCGCTGCGTTTGGTCTTGGCTTCCCACGGTGTCGGCTTTCCCGCCGTGGGGGTTTCTCGCCGTTGCGCCTGCGGCGGGCCGGTCCGCTGCGCGGGGCGTGGGCTCGGGTGATGCTTGCGGTTTCCCGCCGGGGCGCCTGCGGCGGGCCGGGTCCGCTGCGCGGGGCTGTGGGTGCGGTGACGGACCTCCGGGGCCGGTGTGTGGGACTGCTTCGCTTTACGTCCCACACACCGGCCCCTCCGGCCCGTCCCCTCCCGTGGGAGGAGTGAATACAGGTGGGTGGGGGCGGGCCAACGTAAGCCATAACCGGGCCCTACGGCGTGCACCGGACCACTACGGATCCACCCACCAAGGTTTTCCCACCCTTCAACGGGAGGGGACGGGCCGGAGCGGGTGGGGGTGTCCGGACGTAAAGCGAAGCAGTCCGGACACCCCCACCCGCGCAGGCCCGTCACCGCACCCGACAGCCCCGCGCAGCGGCCCCGCCCGCCGCAGGCGCAACGGCGAACAACCACCACGGCGGGAAAGCCGAAAACGTGGGGCGCCTACTTAACACGGCAAGCCGTCACCGAACCGGCCAGCGCGACCGCCGCCATCATCGCGAACACGGCCACAAACGCCGCGGGGTGGCTCATGGCGGCACTGGCGCCGGAGGCGCTGGCGCCGATCTCGCCGCCGCCGAACGCGACGAACAACACACCGCCGAGGCCGACGAACGTCACATTGCCCAGCGCGTCCGACATCTGCAGGGACGCGGAGTTACTGCCGGCCTCCTCGGGGCGGGACAGTTTCAGGAGCAGGACGCCGGCGCTGGAGATGTTCAGGCCCATGCCGAATCCGCCGAGCGTCCAGGCCGCCGCGACGATCCCGGCCGGCACGCCGTCGAGCAACACCAGCGGCACCAGCGCGATGGCCAGCGCCAGGAGCACCATGCCGAGGACCATCAGCCGTTCCCGGTACGGTTCCAGGCGCGGCCGGCTCTGCACGTACGAGCCGAGGGCCCAGGTCAGCCCGCCGCCGGTGAGCGAGAGCCCGGCGACGGTGGCGGAGAGTCCGCGCTGGGTGACCAGCATCAGCGGGATGAAGCTCTCGGCGGCGACCAACGCCCCGGCGGCCAGCCCGCGCAGCAGCACCACGCTCGGCAGGCCGCGCGCCGCCCGGAACGTACCGCGGGGCAGCAGCCGTACGATGCCGGGCGCCAGCAGTGCCAGTCCGGCGGCCGCGGGCAACAGGGCGGACCAGGCCGGGTGCTGGCCCGCGTATTGCAGCAGGCAGGCGCCCACCGCGACGGCCAGCGCGAGCAGACAGCGCCGGCTGCCCAGCACCTGCCGTACGCCGCCCGCCGGGGCCGGGCGGGTCCGCGGCAGGGTGCGCAGCGCGGGCAGCATCACCACGAGCGGCAGCAGTATCAGGGCGGGGATGGCGAGGAAGACCCAGCGCCAGCCGAGGTGTTCGGTGACGGTCCCGGCGACCAGCGGGCCGACGATCACCGGCACCACCCAGGCCGCCGAGAACGACGCCATGATCGACGGCCGCAGCCGCTCGGGATAGGCGCGCCCGACGACCACGTAGAGCGAGACCACCACCAGCCCGCCGCCGATGCCCTGGACCCCGCGGCCCACGATGAACATCCCCATGCTCCGGGCGGCGCCCGCGATCAGCAGCCCCGTGCCGAACGCGGCGATCCCGCTGAACAGCGGCCCGAGCGGCCCGCGCCGGTCGCTCCACTCCCCCGCGAGCGCCATCGCGAACAGACTCGCCGTGAAGAACGCGGAGAAGCCGAAGGCGTACAGCCCGATGCCGTCCAGGGCGCGGGCGGCGACCGGCATCGCGGTGTTCACGGCGCTGGCCTCGAAGGCGACGAGCGAGACGACGGAGACGATGCCGAGGGTGAGCGCACGATGGGCCCGGCCGAGGATGCCGCCGTCCGGCCCACCGCCGCCGTCGTCGGCGGCGGCGGCCCGGGCGAGGTGGCCGGGGGTGGCGGTGATCTCCGCGCCGGGGGGAGCGATGCTCTCCGCGCCGGGTGCGGCGGGGGTCACCGCGCCGGGTGCGGCGTCGGCGCCCCCGTCGGTGCCGATGCCGGCGCCCTCGGCGCTGCCTGGGTGGGGGCCGGTGCCGGTACCCGTGCCGGCACCGGTGCCGAAGTCGTGCGGGCGGTCAGCGGTCATCGGGCCAGCGTAAGGGCCGTACTACGGTCGTGCCCCTGGCGGAGGACGGGGATCGGGTCGGTCATCGGTCCTACGCCGCCGGCCCGCCCGGAACGCCTCGCCCCGCCTGCATCGCCACATGTCGGGCAGGCTGTCCGTATGCCGCACTTCCGTACGTACGACGATGCCGAGCTCCACTACCGCGTGCTCGGCCCGGCCGACTCCCCCCTGCCGCCGCTGGTGTGCCTGGCCGGCGGACCCGGGCGGGACGCCGCGTACCTGGGCGACCTCGGCGGCCTGGCCGCACACCGGCAGCTGATCCTGCCCGACGGCCGCGGCACCGGCGCCTCCCCGGCCGCCGCCGACCCGGCCCGCTACGCCTTCCCGCAGCTCGCCGAGGACCTGGAGGCGCTCCGGGCGCATCTGGGCCTGGAGCGGTTCGCGCTGCTCGCGCACGACGCGGGGGCCGCGGTCGCGCAGGCGTACGCGGCGGGGTATCCGCAGCGGCTGACCCGGCTGGTGCTGGTCTGCCCCGGCTCCCGGTTGCAGGGCGAACTCCCCGACGACGCACGGGAGATCTTCGAGACCCGCCGTCACGAGGAGTGGTGGCCGGAGGCCTCGGCGGCGCTGGAGCAGCTGACCGAGGCGACCGATCTGAGCGAGGTACGGGAGCTGCTGTTCGCCGCGGCACCGCTCGCCTACGGCCGGTGGGACGAGCCGCAGCGGGCTCATGCCGCCACGGAGGGCGAGCAGTTGGGACCGGTACCGCGGGCCGGCTTCTGGCAGGGCGTGGACGAGCAGCTGCGCCTGACCCTGCTGGCCGGGCTGCGGGAGGTGACCTGCCCGGTGCTGGTGGTGACCGGCGACCGGGACGGCGTGACCGGCATGCAAGCGGGCGAACTGGTGGCCGCCTCGTTCCCCGACGCACAGGTACACCCCCTGCACGGCGTGGGCCACTACCCCTGGGTGGACGAACCGACCCTGTTCGCCCCACTGGTGGAGAACTTCCTCCACACGACGTAAGCCCCGCCCACCCCACCAAGCTCCAGCCTCCCAGCGGCTTTCAGAACCCCCACGCCGCCCCACGCCCGCCCCACGCTGCCCCGTGTCGGCCCGCGCTGCCGCGAGCTGCCACATGTTGCCGTGTGTTGCGCCCCGTTTCCCCACATTGCAGCCTCATGGCACCCCGCCCCACACCCTTGCCGGGCCCCCCGCCCCGCGGCCTACAGTCAGGACAGCACCGCACCCCGGCCGTGTGCCCGAGTGGTTCAGGGGCTCGCCTGCAAAGCGAGTTACGCGGGTTCGAATCCCGCCACGGCCTCTGCTGCCTTGACCAGGCAAAACAAAGGGCCAGCACCTTTAGCGGGGGCATCGCCCCTTCATTCGTTCGTCTCAGTTCCCGTCTCAGTTGCTGTACGAGCGCGTCGACTGTACGTGTTGGCGACCCCGCTTGGACGGTCGCCAACGGGGCGCAGCGGTTCCAGCGCGATGACCTGCCGCACTCGGGTCGGCGGTTCGAAGTACCGCGCGTCCGCCACTACCTAGAGAGTTTCTTGATGGTCACCCTTATGTCGCCGCTATTATCAATCAATCTCCTATCGTTAATCCTTAGATAAAGCTCCGCCTCAGCCCCATCATTACGATGAGTACGCTTTTCTCCAATCCTAAAGGGCTGTTCGTCATCAATCCTTCCAATTAGTCCCGCATGAGCCATACAGCAGACATTCTCGGGCTGATTGAACTCCTGTGCGCACACGTCTCGATTAGTACACCCTTCCGGCCCTACGCCATAGCCATTGCCAAATGGATACCACTCCCCCGTGGCGGTGATTTCAACCTCTTCGCCAGAGTCGACCCGCACTCCGGAATTCATCCAGCCCTCATCGGCCGAGACTGTCACAGTTGATGATGACCCAGTGCCAGTTGATGGCTCTTCGATGTGACTGCTCCCTACAATCTCGGTTGCGAAGAAAATCCCGACCGCAGCAACAATACCTGCAACACCGATTGCGCCAGAACACGAAAATTTCATCCGATCGAAGTGTGTCGGCACTCCCCATTTTCCGGTTACCCACCGAAAAAAGAGGAAGGCCAGCCCCCCAGCCACCGTGGTAGCCAAGAGCACGGCCAATCCCAGCCACAACCATTCCGGCCCCCACCACCCTGCAAACAACTCGACCCCTTCATTCGTCACTCAACGCATCGATTCTTTTTGCGCAAAGTAGCAGCAGGTCCCGTTTGGCGAGGCAGAAGGCGAGGGTCAAGTTTGGACCGCCCCTCGGAGAGAAGTCCCTCGGGCGCCGCAGAGCCCGAGGCTGACACAGCGACCGAGCCCTTCCAGCCTCACAGGACGATTAGTGTTCATGCGGCCCGCACTGCGGGCCGCAAGGCCCTTTCGCAGCCCCGGAGGGTTCAGGACACCAGCTGGCTACACCAAGTTCTTAGGATTCACCACCGCCCGATGTCCCACAGGTAGTTGTCCGCGGCACGGTATCCGGGGCAGCCGCAACGCCAGCTACCCCGGACCCCATTCACCTTGGCGGTCGCTTGCTGTCCGACTTCCAGATCAGACCATCAACCTGTCCGGCGATGTCTACCCGAACCGAGTCGACCATGTGCTGATAGCGGGCGGCCATAGCGGTTGTCGACCACCCCATGAGGCCCATGACGGCCCGCTCAGGTACGCCGAGGATGAGCAGCACGGTGGCTGCCGTGTGGCGCGCGTCGTGCAACCGCCCGTCACGGACGTTCGCCTCCGCCAGCATGGCCTTCCACTCGGCCCAGTCCCTCTGGTGGGAAGGGCTTCGGCCGTGTTCATCAGCAAACACCCAGCCGCTTTCCATCCAGCGCTTCCCCGCCTTCTGCCGCTCCGCGTCTTGGGCCTCGCGGTGCGCTCGCAGTAGGCCAACGAGCTGTTCCGGGAGACCGACCGCGCGGCGGCCGGCACGCGACTTGGTGGTGGACGTCTCCGGGTTGGTGCGTCGCCGCTGCGGGCAGTACCCGGCGGCCTTGCGCCCGCAGGACTCCACGCACCCGTGCGCGTACTGCGGCCGGTGACGGCTACGGCGGACCACCAGAAATCCACCGTCAAGGTCTACGTCCTCCCACTTGAGACCCAGCACTTCCCCCTGCCGCAGTCCGAGCGCAAGGGCGACGGCCCAGCGTGCGGAGTTGCGGTGCTGGTCGGCGGCCTTCAGTAGGCGCTGCACCTCTTGCACGCTGTAGGGCTCCACCTCGTACTCACCCGTCTTCGGAGCCTTGGCCAACTGGACGGGGTTCTTACCGAGGTGGCCGCGCCGAACAGCCTCATTGAGCGCAGTCCGGAACGTACGGTGCGCCTGGTGAGCGGTCGCGGGCTTGCTGCCATTGGCCTGCATCTTGGCGTAGAACGCCTCGATGTGCTCGGGCTTGAGCCTGTCGAGGCGGTGAGCCCCCAAGCCGGGGATGAGGTGCTTCCGCACCGCCACGCCGTACCCGACCATCGTGTTGTCGTTGACCGCGAGGGGCGCGACGTTCTCGATCCAGTGCGTCAGCCACGCCTTGACCGTCCACGCCTTGCCGGGCTTCTTCACCGTCTTGGCGTCGCGCTGCTTCTCCAACTCACGTACAGCGGCAGTCACCTCAGCGCGGGTCTTCCGTTCGACGTGGCGGCGATCTGGCGTTCCATCGTCCCGGATGCCGACCGTGACGCGACCGTGCCACTTGCCGTCTTTACCGAGGTAGATCGAGCTGCGGCCGTTGGGCTGTCGGGTGCGCTTCTTTTCCTCTGCCACAGGCAGGCTCCTGATTCTTGGTGTCGGGATGGAGACCGGGGCGGCGGGCTGTCCTGTCCGGGAGTGCCGCCGCCCCGGGCGTCGTCAAGCGGCGCGTTGGGCGGTACGGAGACGGGTGACGTAGGCGGCCGGGGCGTCGGCGGGGACGCGGCGCAGCCGGCCCACGGGTACGGACTCCAGCTCTCCGGAGCGGATGAGCCCGTAGCAGGTGGTCCGGCCGATGCGGAGTCGGCGGGCAGCCTCTTCGACGGTGAGTAGGACGAGGGTGGAATCAACAGCGGCGGTGTCGGCCATGTCCATGTGGAGATCCCCTTCGATCAGGGCGGGCTGTCCGAGGTGCGGATTTCTGCGTCATTGCGTCATGAGCGTCATTCAAGCTTCTGACCTGTGGTTTTCCTTGACGCAGCGATCGGGGGGTGCGTCATGGGCTGCGTCACGTCATGACGCAGATGACGCAGGATGACGCAGGGTCCGTCGTCTGCGTCATGGCTGTAGTTGCAGGTCAGGGGCCGTTTTCTCGTCTGCGTGACGCAGATGACGCAGCGTCTTCCCTCTTAGGACAAAAGAGGGGGTGTCTGTTGTAGTGCTGGGCGCCTACAGCGTGAAGAAGGAGCCGCTGCGCGGCGCGACCTTTGGGCGGCGCGTTGCGCCGAACAGCAAGAGGAGCACGCCGCGCCGCTGGTGCTCTTCTTGCTTGTCCGCGTGCGGATCGCGGGTCAGAACGCCCGCTTCTGCTCGTGTGGGGGCGGGGTGGCCAGGCGGGTCACTTCGAGGTAGCGGCCCGCGCTGGTGCGTCCCGAGTCGATGAGGACGCCACGGGCGGCCAGGGTCGGTTGGAGGCGCTTGAGGCGGTCGGAGAGGACCTTGCCCGTGGTCGGCCAGCCCTTGGGCAGGGGCCGTACCTCGTCGCTGCTGTAGAGGCCGCTCAGGAGGTGCAGCCACTCGGTGGACGTCATCCGCTGATCCGTACCCGGAGCGATGCTGTCGGCGTGCCGGAGGACGGTCTGCGCGAGGAGATCGCCCTCGATCACGTCGTCATTCAGGTCGTCCAGGCTGGCCCGGTAGGCGGTGAGCGCTCCGAGGCCGGTTGCCGCGTCGAGCTGTGCGCACAGGTGGGCGAAGTCCGCCATCCGTAGGTCGGTCGGGGTCTCCGCCTCGACCGCACGGACCTTCACCGTGAGGTCCAGGAGAGACCTGAGGACCATGGGCAGTGCCTCTGCGTACTCCGCCCACAGCTCTGCCTCGGTGCGCCGGACGCGGGGCCGCTCCAGACGCAGGGGTAGGAGCCGTTCGGCGAGGTCGGGCCGGATGACGCCCACATCGATACCGGTCAGCAGCAGGGGGCGGCGGTAGCGGGCACGGAACACGTCTCCGTCGGTGAAGAGGGCGCGTTTGACGTTCTCGGCGCCGGTGACGATGCAGCACATGGCGTCGGACAGGTCCGGGGTCATGTGGGAGAGGTTGTCCAGGGCAGTGACCCAACCGGCGGCCACGGCCGCGATTAGGTTCTCTTCGTCCTTCGGAGCGCGGCGCAGGTCGCCGCTCATGCCCTCGATGATCCGCACGAGCATGCGCCCCGCGGTGGACTTTCCGGCGCCCTGCGGGCCGGTGAGGAACGGCGCGGGGACGGGCACAGACGGCCCCAGGCAACCGATCAGCCACGCGATGGCCAGGCATTCAGTCTCCGCGTTGGCGAAGTTGCACAGCCTGAGCAGGAGGTCGATGCCCTTGTCGTCGGTGTCCTTGGCCGGCAGGGGAAGCTCCCCGGTGAGCTGGGTGCGTCGCCAGCACACCTCGCGTGGGTCAGGGACAGCGATCTCCCACCCGGTGGGGTGGATACGGACGGACTGCCCGTCGCTGCGGCCCAGGTCCAGCCACGTCGCGCCGTCGAATCCGGGGGCGACGCGGATGTGGACGGGCTGGACGTCCTCGGTCAGTGCGAGGGCTTCGATCAAGTCCAACGCCTCCTTGAGGGCGGTTCCGTTGAATACGCCGCGTCCGTCGCGGAAGAGGCCGACCATGAGTTCCTGGCGGTGGCTGCCCGTCGTGCCCTGGGAGCGGATCGGGCGAGCCACGGGGTGGCCGTTTTTCTGGGCGTACACGGTCCCGTCGGCGGTGCGGAAGTACCGGAAGTGCGCCTGTGCGTAGTCGGTGATGACCTCACGGGCGGGATTCTTCTCGTCGTCGGCCATGGTCACAGTCCCAACCTGGTACGGGCGTTGGTCCACGCGTCGGTGCAGTGCCGGGGGGATTCGCCCTTGGCCTGCGCGGCGGCGAACAGCCGCGTGACGTGGGCGTCGGTGAGGCAGCCACACCTGCCGTGGACAGACAGCACGGCGAGGAACGTCCGGTACACGGTGGTGTGCACCGCGTTGCGCGCCTCGGTGATGCGCTGCTCGGCCATGTAGATGCCACGCTCCAGGTAGGCAGGCGTGCGATGACGACACTGCCCGCCCCCGGCGAGCGTGGGCACGGTGACGACAGGCCGTGCGGGCCGGACCGTGGAGGGCTTCGTCACGGCCAGCGCGCGCACGGCGTCGGGCAGATCGGTCATGGTGCCCGTTCCTGGACCGAGCCACCGCGCGTAGGACATGAGCGACTTGATGTCGACGCCGTCCCGGACGTCGTTCACCGAGCGCATGGTGCCCTGGTAGATCCAGTGCTCACCGCGCGTCGTCGGCACGGTGCGGGTGGTGGGCAGGGCCTCACGGGCCCACATGACGGCTGCCGCGTCGTCCAGGTCGACCACCGTCAGCCCCGCCCCACCGGGGTGGTAAGCGACGGCCGCCGCCTCACGCCACGCGGACGCCCATGCCGGCGAGGTGAGGACGCGAGGATCGATGGTGGCTGCGGCCCAGGCGTGGCAGACGCTGGCGCACTCGCAGGGACCGGCGTTCTTCATGTTCGGCCGGCCGCCGCACGCGTTCCCCTTGCATGCCCGGCAGTTGCCGAACGGGAGCTTTCCCACCCGCAGGGGCAGCGGTGGCACGCCGGCCGCCGCGAGGTCCAACGCGGTCCGCAGGTGGCTCCCGTCCGGATGATTTCCAGTGGGGCGGCATCGGGCTTTGCAGTCAGGTGTCATGCTGTAGGTCTCCTGTTCTGCTACGTCGGGATACGGAGACCGAGGGCGGCGGGCTGTCCTTGTCCGGGAGTGCCGCCGCCCTCGGGCGTAGCTAGCCGTTGAAGTGGTTTCGCTTGATCACGGCCTTGCGGATGTTCACGGTGGTGCCGCCCTGGTGGCCGCTCGCGCTGAAAATCTGCACGGCGATCCATCCGCCGAAGACGACGGCGGCCAGGATGATGAGCTGAGTGATGAACGCGGTGAGCGCGGCGATGAACGAGGTGAGCAGGAGCAGCCCGCCGCACACCGCGAGGAACCCGACACCCCCGAGGGCGACGTTCACGGCCGTGCGGGACACGACCGGCTTGCCCACGACCGGCTCAGGCTGCGTCGGGTTGATGGCGTAGCCGGTGACGACACGGCCGTCGGGCAGGACGATGCTCGCCACCGCCGGAGCGCCGTTCGGCTTCATCGGCGCGACCGGTGCGGGGGCGGGGACGGCGGGCGGGTACGGGGTGGGCTGGTGGACTTCCACGGCCCGCTGTACGGGCACGTGCGGGGCGTGGTCGGGGTACATGCGGAATCCCTTCCGGCGCGTGGCCAGGGAGGCACAGACACCCCCTTGAGGGGGCGTTGTGGAGGGGTGTTCGGGGGTCTGACCTGCGTGCCTCCCTGACTCCCTGAACGATCATTTGTCGAGGTCAGAGACAGGGAGGCGGGTCAGGGAGTTCTCCCTGCCTCCCTGACCCGTCGGCGGCGCGCTCCCTGTCATCCGTCGGCGGAAGCGGAACCGTCTTCGTCGCGGTTGGCGAGGGCGCGGGTGACGCGGTCGCGGGCGACGACCATGACGCCGTCGGACTTGTAGGGCTCGGCGCCGGCGTCGTCCAGGACGCGCTTGAGGTCGATGAACGACCAACCGCCGTAAGCCTCCGCGTTCCGCGCGGCGAGCCGCGCCAACACGTCCTTCGTCCGCACGCGGGGCGCGTCGCCGACGACGGCGGCGATGTCGGCGAGCGCGTCGTGCTCTTCTTCGCGCTCGATGGCGTGCAGGGTGGTGACGCCGTCGCGCAGGGCCTTGGCCCGGTCGGTGATGGCCACGGCTGCGTCGTCGTCGATGTAGTGCGTGCGCACGGTGATGGACGACTGTCCGGCCGGGATGGCGATGCCGTCGGAGGCGACGACCAGGGTTCCCCGGTCCAGACCCGGACGCAGCAGGTTCGGCGCGGCGCCCCCGTCAACGGCCTTGTCCCCCAGGGCCATGCGGGCCTGGGATTCGGTGCCCAGGGCGAGGGAGGCGCGGGTGTGGGCGCCCTCGCGGACCAGCTTGGGAAGGTTCTCGTTGGTCGGGTCCTGGGTGCCCTGCCACATCAGCACGTTCACGGCCCGTCCCTGGTTGTTGATCTTCCGGACGGCCATGAAGTACCGGGAGTTGGCCTTCGACCCGCCGTAGGGGCGCTTCTCGGCGTCCTTGGCCGGGCACATGAACGCCACCTGCGCTTCGTCGACCAGCACGATCAGCGGCGGGAACACGGTGCCGGGCGGCGCCTGGATACGGCGGTTCATCTCGTCCACCGCGCCCTCAACCATCTCGGTCACCTGGATCACGTGCTCATCCGTCGGCCCCTGGATCAGGGTCGTGGCGAGACCGTCGAACATGGCCCAGTCGCCCACGCCCTTGAGGTCACCCATGAGGAACTGCACCGACTTGTCCAGCGCGAGCCACAGGGCCAGGGAGCGCAGGGCGACGGTCTTGCCCTGGTTGGACAGGCCCGTGATCAAGAGGTGGCGCTGGTACAGGCTCAGCGCGGCAGCGTCACCGCGCAGGTCCTGGCCCCAGGGGGCGTGGCCCTTGGCGTAGTCGGCGGTCATCGACTCGTCGGTGACCAGCGGGGACGGGCCGATCGGCTCATCCAGCGCCCCGGAGTCGGCCACCCACAGCCGGACCGTTCGGGCCGCCTGGGGGATGGTGATGAACACTTCGTGTTCGTGCCGGGTGAGGTTCTCGGCGAGCTTGCGGCGCTTGCCCTGCACCTCGTTGGTCGACACCCCGGAGGGAAGGGTCACGTCGACCTCCACACCGCATCCAGCGATCCTGATCGGGCCGAGCATGCTCGCGCCGGCGTCGCCCATCTCCTTGATGGCTCGCGCCAGGGCGGGCACTCCGAGGTCGCGCAGGGCCTTGACCACGATCGACGGGGTGATCGGCTCGCCCTCGTCAGATCGCACGTTCGCCGGGAGTGCCCAGTTCGGTGCGGCCTGCTGCTTGCGGCCGACCGACCACAGGGCCAGCAGGGCCAGGAACGGGCCGATCGCCAGCGCCGGGCCCCAGACCACCCGCACGATCCGGATCAGCAGAGCGATGAAGTCGATGGTCGCCGACAGGGGGGTGATGACGTCGCCGACGTGCCCGGTGTTCAGGGCCAGGACGACGCCGAGGGCGACCAGGAGACCGATGCTCATGCCGGCGCCGACGGCCACGCCCTTGGCGGCTTCCACGGGCGAGTGGAGGAGGTCCATGCGGCGGTGGTGGCGGGCGGCGCGGAAGCGCTGCAACCGCTCCTCCCACTCCTCGGCCGCTTCCAGGTTCCCCGCGGCTTCCGCCGCCCGGATCATCCGCTCGTACCGGGACCCGGTACGGCCGTCCCAAGCCCGACGGGCCACGATCCGGCCCCCGTTGAGGGTGTAGAGGCTGTGCCGGGCCGCAGCCCGGACCGTCGCCCGCGTTGATTCGTGCGTGGCGGCTGTCTTCACCACGCGGCTGGAGCGCACCCACAGGGGCACGGGCCGCGCCGGCGGCGCGTCGGGGACGACGGTGAGCACGGTGGGGGCGGTGTCGGGGGTCGGGGGGTCGATGGGCTTGTGGAGGTGGACGACGTTCTCAGACATGCTGGAAGTTCTCCTGACTGCCCCCTTGGGGGCGGGAGTAAGGGAGGGCCGGGGTGGCCGTGTCCGTGGAAAGAGGCGGCCCCCCCGGCGCAAGGAAGGGGCTGGTCAGAACCAGCCGGACGACTTCTTCTGGGCCTTGTCGCGGGCGGCCTCGGTGATGAGCCGCTGACGCTCGCCGTGCAGGGCGGTCAGCTCCGCGTTCAGCCGCATCTCGGCAGCGCTGCCGAGAGAGTCGAGCTGCTCCTCGGCACCGGCCGTGCTGCGCCCCCGGGCGGCGCGGTAGGAGCCGCCCGCCAGAGCGCGGGCCATCGCACGGCGCTCACGGCCGTTCAACGGCCACGACTCGCCCCGCCGGACAGCTTCCAACTTCTTCTCGGTTGCCCGGATCTCGCGATCCAGACGGCGGACGTCGGAGTTGCCCATGTCAGGTGCTCCTCGGGGGTGTGATGGGCGAAGGTGCTCATGTTGGTTTTCACGTCCGTCTCCGCAGCTCAGGCGGCAGCGCGGGCGGACAGGGTGGGCGCGAGGAAGCGGAGCGCGGCCACTGCCTGGTGGGGAACCACGCCATTGCCCAGCGCCTTGAGCTGTGCGGAGCGGGACAGGCCGGGGACGGCGGTGACGTGCCCGGCGGGCAGGCCCATGAGCCATTCGACAAAGACGGGGCTCAGCCGTCCCACAGCGTCAACTGGCCCGGGGGCAGGCCGCCCGAGGTCCGCTTCCCAGCGGGCGATCGCCGGACCGTACTCGCGCCAGTCGAGGTCGCCGAGGTCGGCAGGCTGGCCATCTCCGCCGCCAGGCACTTGCCGTGAATGCCCGCTTCCTGTGACGGTGTGCGCCGCGTCTGCCGGTTCTCGTTCTCCGACGCGCGCGGGATGGGCAGCAGGGAGACGACGTGCCGCAGGTTCATCCCGCCCTGTGCCGCGTGCCCGGGTCCGGTGTTCTCCGAGGTCGACGGGGTCGGCAGGAGCGAGCCGACGGCGGTCGGGAGCTGCCCCCGCTGCCCGCCGCCCCGCCAGTCCCTCGCCGCCGGTGTCGGCAGGCCAGGCAACGACGAACAGGCGGTTGCGCTGGTGAGCCGCGCCCACGTCAGATGCGCGAAGAGTGCACCAGCGCGCATCGAACCCGAGGGCGGCAAGGTCAGCGAGGACGGCGTCGAATCCGAGAGAAAGGTGCCCTGCGACGTTCTCAAAGACCGCGTAGCGGGGTCGTAGAACGCCAAGGGCACGGGCGATGTGGGGCCAGATGTGCCGGGCATCGGCAGTTCCCTTCCTCTTGCCGGCGGAGCTGAACGGCTGGCACGGATAGCCGCCGCAGACGACATCGACCGCCGCCACGCGCGAGAAGTCGGCGGTGGTGATGTCGCCCAGGTTCGGCACCCCGGGATGGCGGTGGGCCAGGATGCGGCTCGCGCCGGGGTCGTTGTCCGCCACCCACGCAAGCTCACCGCCGAACACTGCTTGGACGGCCATGTCCAGGCCGCCGTAGCCGGTGCACACGGAGCCGATACGCAGCGCCCCCATCACGCGGCCACGCGCTTCCACGCGGCCCGCAAGCGGACCTCAGAGGCGGAGTGGCCAGCCGTCCGGAATCGGGCGGCCATCTCCCGGTAGGACAAGGGCGGGGTCCGGCTGGTGCGGATCTCCTCCACCACCGCGTCCAGCGCGTCATCGGTGAGGGCGGGTGCCGCCTCTAGGACGGGAGCCCTGACCGGCACGCTGGGGCCCCACACGGGCAGGTCCCAGCGGGGTGTGTCGCCGGGTGTGACGGGGGCCGTCACGCTGGTCAGCGCCTTGCCGGTCTCCTCGCTCGCCCGCGTCGTCTCCAGTGTCGACCACGCCTTGGAGAGCGTCTTGGCGGTCTCGGCCTGGACGCGTGCGACGCGTGCCCCGGCCCCCGTCACGGCCGTCAGTCGAGTCTCCTCCGTGGCCGCTTCAGAACGGAGCCGGGCGCGTGCCACGGCCGCCTCGTCCCGGGCCTCCTGCTGGATACCCCGGATCGACTCCAGTGCCCTCGGGGTGAGTGCCGTGCGCTCCCACAGCCCGTGGACCAGCCACAGGGCCTTGGCCGCGATCGGCAGCCACGCCACGGCCAGCCACGCGCCGGCGGATTGGTCAGCGGCGACCGCGTGGGCCACCAGGACACCGGTCGCCAGCAGACCGAAGCACCAGCCCACGGCGGTCACCGCACGGGAGTGGTCGCCCTGCGCAGCGAGCCGCCGCTCATAAGCAAGGGTCGCCAACCAGCCCCCGTCGATACCGAGACCGACGACCAGCGCGATCAGCCACGGCACGGCCGTGCCCAGCCACATCACGACCACGGCCAGCGTGAGCACCATGGACACCGCCGTCATCGCCACGGCGGGCAGCACGGTCTTCGCCCTCATGCCGCCGCTCCCGTCCCGGCCCGCTGACCGCGAGCGGCCCGGATGAACGGCACCGTGCGGGTCAGCGCGTCGGCATACAGGGCGTCCCAACCAGCGACCTCGTCACCGGCCTCCGCCGACTCCCGCAGATCCCGCAGGACTTCGCGAGCCACGTCCCTGCGAGCGCGCCGCTCCTCGGTCGTCTCCTTCTCCAGCGGGCCGCGGAACAGATCGATGTCAATGCCGAGGGCCAGCTCTACGAACTCCGTCTCGTCAGCGGCCTCTTGACCAGCGACGAAAGTGCGCATGCGCATGGTGGATCTCTCCTTGTCAGGTACGTCGGGATGGCGCGGGGCGGTCGGCTGTCCTTGTCCGGGAGTGCGACCGCCCCGCGAAGAACCAGGGGTCAGACGGTGGCGATGACGAGCGCGGCGACCAGCAGCCACAGGTGGTGGAAGGACTGATCAAGCGCGTACGCGCCGGTGCCGATGTGCGGGTTGTCGTCGTGGCCGACGCGCGGGGCACCGAGCCGGTAGAACTCGCCCTTGCCGGTCACCCGGGCCAGCCACGCGAGCGTGCTGCGCCGGTCGGCCCACCAGTGCGTGACGGCGTCGATGCCGAGCCCGGCGACGATGCCGAGCACCGACAGGTGCAGGCCCAGCAGCACGGCGGCCGGGATGAGGACGGCGAGCTTGGTGAGCGTCAGGGTGGCGACGTGCCGGGCGTCAGCGAGGCGGCCGACCCATCCGGGGCGGCCCTTGTGAGCGGACTGGTGCGAGGTCTGCACCCAGTGGTCACCCACGCTGTGGGCGACGTACAGGGCGATGAAGACGGCGGCGAAGGTGGCAGCGTGCACGGTGGTGATCTCCTGGCTGTGTCGGGATAGGGAAACCAGGCGCGGCGGGCTGTCCTTGTCCGGGAGTGCCGCCGCGCCGGGCGTGAGAGCCGGAACCGCAAGAAGCGGTCGGCCAAGTGCCCCGGCCGGGGGTCGAACCCGGCCTACGACCATCGGGGCGGTGATGCGGTGTCTCCTTCGGGAGCGAGCTCCCGTTTCAGGCGTATGGAGAGGTGATCTTTCGGTCTAAGCCCTCCGGTTGACCAGGGATCCGGGCCCCTCGGCCCGCTCTGTCCCGGGCCCCTTGGCCCCGCCGAAGCGGAGCCCATTGCTGTGCAGGTCGCGCATTTGTGCAGGCCGAAGAAGGCCCATCCCCACGATGCAGCCTGACCAACTTGGCTAGCCCGGTGGCCACGAGAACAACGTAGCCATCCTGGCTAGTCACGTCAACACCTGACTAGCCTGGCTGTCCTGATCGCTGGGAGAGGACGTAGCATCGGGGCATGACCTTCACGCCCGAACCCCTGGATCCGGACGACGACCGGCCGCCGTATGAGCAGGTGGCGAGCAGTCTTGGCGCCGCCATTCGGACGAGGAAGCTAAGCCCCGGCGACAAGCTCCCGTCGCACAAAACCCTGACCGACCTGTACGGATTCGCCCGCGCCACGATCCAGCGGGCGCTCCGAGACCTTGAAGACGAGGGCCTGGTCGTATCTCGCAAGGGCAGCGGCGTGTACGTCCGCAACCGCACCGAACGGCCGGCCGGTCTCCGCCCGTACGTGGAGCAGGCGTTTGCCAGTACGGACGTCTCGATTGACTTCGCCGGGTTCTCCAGCGAGACCCTTCACAGCTCCCTTCAGGAGCCCATCGACAAAATCCGCGTCGGCCGGCTGACACCATCGAGCATCAGCATCCGCATCCTGGTGCCGGACATGTCGGTGCCCCACGCCGCGCCCGTGCGTCGCGAAGACGGAGCGGACGACCCGCGCCTACGCCGTCGCATGCACGACATGATGGTCGGCTTCACGCGCAGCATCACCAACTCCATCCACGAGCTGAGTGTTCTCGGGCTGGTGGCAGAGACCAACGTGAGCGTGCGGGTCCACGGCGGCACGCAGTTCTTCAAGCTGTACGTGATCAACCAGGAAGACGCATTCTTCGGGTACTACCCCATCCGGCCCAACAAGGTGGTGGCGGACGGAGAGGCAGTAGAGATCTACGACCTGGTGGGAGCCGACGCCACGCTGTTCCACTACTCCGTGAACGAGGGCGATTCATCGAGCGGAGCGCAGCAGGTCGAGCAGGCCCGCATGTGGTTCGACAGCGTTTGGAACACCATCGGAAGGGACCTTGACCCTGATGGGAAGTAGCAAGCTCTCCGAGGTCATCGGAGCCACCAAGGGAGTCCTGTTCGACTTCGACGGGCCGATCTGCGACGTGTTCGCGGGTCGGCCCGCCCCCGGTGTCGCGCGGGAACTCTCAGAGGTCGTGGCCCGGCACGATGCGACGCTGGGTGGCAAGGCGCGCGGCGTCGACGACCCGATGGAGATCCTGCGCCTTTCAACGCAGGGCGGCGAGCTGGTAATTCGAGCTGTCGAGGAATCAATGACCAAAGCCGAGGTATCGGCCGTTAAGGTTGCTGGCCCGCCTATCCCTGGCGCGGTCGCTGCCCTGGAAGCGGCGCACTCGTCGGGGCGAAGAGTCGCCGTGGTCAGCAACAATTCCACGGCCTGCGTGCGGGCATTCTTGATGCTGCACGGTCTCCGGCACCTGGTTCACGAGGTAATTGGACGTGCCGCCTATTGGCCAGACCTGATGAAGCCTGACCCCTACTCGCTGTTGCTCGCCGCCGCGCGACTTCATATCCGCCCCGATCACTGCACCCTCATCGGCGACTCGGTGACAGACGTTGAAGCCGCTCGCGCTGCTGGATCGGCGTCCATCGGCTTTGCCAACAAGCAGCACAAGGGTCTCGCTCTTGCTGAGGTAGGGGCCGATGTGGTGGTCACTGACATGACTACTGTGGCCAACGCTCTGATGCCGAACTCCAGCTAACGCTGCCACTGTTCGCTTCCCCGTGACAGCGGACACCTCGCGCTGTTCAGGACGTAGGCGACCCCGCACCACGCAATCCTCGCAAGGGCTCTGTGCGGCCTGCCCGCGCGTGACCGGGCCAAGTTCGTGCGGAGCATTGCCGCTACGTCGCCGGCACCGTCCACTCCGCGAGGCTCGCACCGTCTCCATTCGGCGCGTAGAGCACTCGCTCCGGGCGCTGCCCGCTCGGGATGGGAAATACCAGCTTGCCTCGTACACAGTCACCAGCCCGCACCTGTGTCTCCGCGGGGAACTCCGGCTTCGGGAAGTCATCCCAGGTCGATGACGAAGGTTCGATCCGTGCCCCGTCCTGGTACGCAAGCGTCCAGTCAGTCTGCGACGAGAGCACCTCACCCCGATCTGTGCACACCTTCAGGTCGAGGGCTCCCCACACATAGCCCTTCTCTCCGGTCTCCTCAGCCGCCGATCCGACGCTGTGGATGGGCTGCTTCCAGCTGACGACGGTGGTCTTCCCGATGCTGGACTCATCGCCGTTACGCCACTCCCAGGGAAAACCAATCGTGAGAGTTGTAGGGGCTTTTGACGCCGCCTCTTCGGTTGGGGACGGCGGCTCGATAGATGCGGCCTCCGTTCGCCCACCCGTCTTTGGCGAAGCCTTCTCACTCTGCTTCGAACTAGCGCAGCTAGTGACCAGCAGCAAGATCGCCGCAGTAGCAATTGCGGTGTGATGACGCATGATGCCCCCTGTCGCCTGTGATGGAGGACAGCATGTCCCTTGCGAACAACCCATGTACGCGCCGTAGCCGAATGGTTACCTGTTCAACGAGTCGGGCTCTGTGCGGCATCCGGCCGATGCAGGTTCACGACCGATGCGCGTGCACGCGCCTGCTGCGGGATGGACGACCATCCCGAAGGTGCGGCTCCGTCTCAGTTTCCGTCTCGTTCACGGTCGTACGGCGACGTTCGCGGCGGTATCCCGGCCCATGGCGGTAGGGCTTCTAGTCCCGTCATGAACGAGTACGGACGTCGATGGACAGTGCTCTGACCAGCACGAACAAACCTGCAAAGCGAGTTACGCGGGTTCGAATCCCGCCACGGCCTCCACGCACCGCAGGGTCCCGTGCCCCGCACGAGGACCCCGTGCGACGTCCGGAGGCGGCCCCAACTCCGTGGGGACCGCCTCCGGACGCGCTCGGCGCCGAGGGGCCGCGCGGCACCACCGGCCCGCTCAGCGCCAACGGCCCCGCTCGGCGCCCCTATCGCGCTCGGCCCCGCCGCCTTCCGGCACTTCACCGGCCCTGAGCCGCGGCCCCGCACCGCTCCCTGCGCCTCGCCCCCTACCGGCCGACGGACAGCGCGTCCACGAAGCGGTAGATGTCGCCGGCCTCGCCGGAGTCCGTCGGGCGGCGCAGTTCCACCAGCGCCAGTGGGCGCTCCACCGGCTCGCCGGTGTCCGGGTCGAAGGCTATGTAGCCGCTGATGCCACGGACCCGGGACCTGCCGTTGGTCTGCTCCAGCAGGGCCAGGACCATACGGGCGGTGACCTGGCGGGTGCCGTAGACGCCGACGGCGTTCCGGGCCGCCTTGCCGATGGTGTACGTGGCGTCATGGCCGAGCATCGCCTGACCGCTGGCGAGGTCGGTGGTGGGGCCGCCGACCTCTTCGCGGTAGGCCCGTTCGAAGTCGCCGAACGGGCCGTTCCCGGCGCCGCCGTAGACCTCCTTGGATATCGCGGGGTGGGTGAAGGCGGTGTAGTAGACCGTCAGTTGACTGTCCTTCCAGCGTTCGGCGAGGGTGGCGAGCTCGGCGCGGTGCCGGTCGCCTCCGGTGTCGAAGTAGACGCCCAGCGCGCTGGAGCCGGAGAGCACCGTCGTACGGCAGTGCCGGCCGCCCTCGCCGGCTGCCTCGATGAACCGGCGCAGTTCCCGCCCCCGGCCGGCGAAATACACCACGTCCGGCGGCTTCGGGTCGCCGCAGACCTTGTCGGCGACCAGGGACAGCGCATTGCCCGCCGTCGCCTCCTCGTCCTCCCCGGAGCGGAACGGGATGACCTCGTCGTCCACGTCGAGGCCCGCGCGCCGCGCCGCCGCCGAGAAGTCCTCGTAGAGCGAGGTGTTGTAGTCGTCCTTCTCGTTGCCGTCCCGGATCACCTGGACGCGGTAGCCGGGGTGCTTGCGCTGCTGCTCCTTGAGGTAGCCGGCGGCGGCCGCGGTCTGGTCGCGGTTGGGGAAGGAGACCCGGTAGAACCCGGCTGTACGGGAACTCAGCCCGTCCGCCGCCACGGTCGCCCCGACCATCGGCAGACCGGCGGCCCGCAGCCGCTTCACGGCGCTCATCGTCCGGTCGTTGCTCTGCCCGAAGCCCGCCACGGCGACCAGATGTTCCTTGTCCTTCATGGCGATGAGCTGGTCGACGACCGGGCGCCAATGGCGGTCGCCGCGGCCGGTGTTGGCGAGCAGCAGCCGTATCTTGGGGAGGGTCGCGCGCTCGGCGTTCAGTGTGCGCTGGGCGAGGTAGGCGCCGCTGACGGCCTGCCGGGTGGCCTCCGGCCCGCGGTCCGCGGAACCGCCCGCCATGGCCTCCAGATAGGCGATGGTGACCGATCGCTCCCCGGACTTGGCGACCTTGGCGTTCTCGGCACGGATCCGGTCGCTGAGCGCCTTCATGTTCCCGAAGGCGTACGCACCGTCCGTGACGCCCACGCACTCGCCGTCGGCCATCTCACGGACGCCCTCCCCGCACCGTCCGTTCGTCTCGACGATCTGCACCACGCCGGCGACCACGACCGCCGCCGCCACCAGCACCGAGATGATCCACAGCCCCCAGCGCCGCGGCGGCCGGGGCGGTTCGAAGACACGGGTGCTCACAGCCACGGCTCCTTTCCGTACTGCTTCGCCTTCCGCAGCAGTGCCGAGGTCCACGGCACGCTGTCGGCATGCACCGCGAGGGTGTGGAGGCGGGCCTGGATCTCGCCGTACAGCTCGGCCCCGGGGTCGCCGAGCGGATCGCGATACGGATCGCCGACCCGGTCCGTACGGGGATCGTCCGGCGGCTCGGGGCCGATCCAGACCGCCGCGAGCAGCCGGGTGATGGTCCGCAGTCGCTGCTCCACGGCGCCCTCACCGAGGTGCTGCACCAGCCGCTCGTAACGCTCCCACAACGGCTGGTCGAGGGCCGGGCCGGCGTCAGCGAGCGGGGCGCGCCGCAGCCGGCACAGGTCGGCGCACCACTCCTCCGGCTCGACCCGGTCGAACGAGTCGTCCAGATAGGCGGCCGCCGCGGCGAGATCGCCGCCCGCCAGCGCGTGATAGGCCGCGGTGGCCTCCTCCCCCGCGGCGGCCGCCCGGTCCCGCAGCGCGGCGTGCACCGCCCGCCGTCCCCGGGCACCGGCCGCCCCGTCACCGCCCCCGGCGATTCCACCTGCCGCGGCATCGGGCTCGGGGACCGCGGCAAGCCGTCGCAACAACAGCAGACGCAGCAGCGGGTGGGGAGTTTCCGTCCGGCCGTCGGACTCCTCGTCACCGCTGTCGAGATGCATGGTGCGCAGCACGTCCGTACAGAAGTCGTTGAACTCCTCCTGGACACGGGCGCTCGACTCGTCCCACAGCACCCGGCCCGCCCGCGCCTGGGCCAGGTCGACGGCGGCCGCGCCCCGGGTCAGCGCCTGCATCAGCTCGCCGCTGGCATCGATCGGCAACAGCCGCTCCAGCAGGGCGTCGACCAGCTCCGAGGAGGGCTGAAGGACCTGCCGCAGCCGCGCCTCCCAGCCCGCGTCCGCCGGGCACTCCAGCAGGGCCGCCAGCAGCTGTGCGGTGCCCGCCGGGTGACCACGGGTGATTTCATGCACCGCCCAGCCCAGCCACTGCACACCGTTGTCGGCGGCCGGCGCCGGCACCCGGCGGCCGGCCGACCGCAGCGCCTCCTTGGCCTGCTGTTCGACCTCGTGCCGGACCAGATCGCGCAACCGGCCCACCACCAGCCCCTTCACGACCTGCTCCGGAACGAACCTCTCCTCCTGCGCGGGCCACCGGCCGGGCAGCGCACCGGGCCGCCGCGGCCCGCCGAACGCAAAGCCCTCCAGCGCCGCCGGATAGCTCCCCGCGGTGGCGAGCACCAGCAGCGGATCAGCCGCCCCGGCCTTCCGCCGGGCGTCCAGCAGCGCCTTGAGGAAGTCGTTCCCCAGCGGACTGTCGACGTTGTCCAGCAGCACCAGACACTGCGTCGTACGCCGCTTGTCGCCGCCACGTGAGCCGTACGCCCGCCGCAGATCGTCCAGGAAGGCGTCAAAGAGCACCGCCTCGGCCCGCTGCCGCTCGGCCGCCTCGCGGTCGCCGTAGCGCTGGTTGAGGTCGACCAGGAAGCCGTCGACGGAACCGCCGCCACGGCTGCGGCGCCGGATACGCGCCAGCTGCCAGCGCACCCGCAGCCGCACCCAGTGGCGCCGCCACTCCGGCAGCAGCGGCAGCGCGGCGGTGACCGCGGTCGGGGCACCCAGGACCGTCGCGGCGTACGTGGCGAGCTGGTTGATCACCTCCGAACGGCTGCCCGGCGGTCCGACCAGCGCCTCTTCCATCTGCCGTACGGCGGCGTCCCGGTCGGCCGCGTCCATCCGCGCCGCGACCGCGATCGTCAGCAGCCCGAACGCCGGGAATCTCAGCCGGGCGAAGTCCCTCTTCTTCTCGTTGAGCTGGAAGACCAACGCGGCCAGCACATCGATCGGTTTACGGCCCTCCTGGCCCAGCGCCGCCAGATCGAGCCGGGCCACCGGTGCCCGCCGGGCCCAGTCCGCCAGGTGGCGCAGGACCGTCGTCTTACCGCTGCCACGCGGCCCCAGCAACAACGTGGCGGGCAGCTCGGGCCGACCGCCCGGCCGGCGCACCAATAACTCCTGGACGTAATGCTCCACAGCCCGGTCCCGCCCGGACTCCCCCGCCCATTCCTGCGGCATCCCGCTCCCCCTCGACCTCGCGAACCCCTGCGATCCCCGCGATCCCCACAACAGCCCGGCCCCCACTCCGGCCGCCCCAGCATCCTCCAATTCCCGCTCCCCGCAAGCACTTTGCCCCCACAAAGCCGTTTCCCTCCCCTCGCACGTCGCCGTCCCGCCCACAGGAAATCACTCTAAGTGACCCCACTGACAATCGTGGTGACGGAGCGTAAAACCCCAGGTCATCGCCCGATCGCAGAGAAAGCACGCACGAGGCACCCGCCCAGCCCCTGAACGGATACGCAGCCGCTCACTCACACCGATCCGCGCCACGGCCGCCGGCCACAGCCGCGTCGGCGCACGGACACCGCGCCCAGCCGCACCGCTACGCGGCTACCGACCCCGCTCATCGGCGCAGCGCGCAGGACGCCCCACGCCGCACCCACCGCGTATCGACTCAGTACACAGAACGCCCCACGCAGCACCCGCACTCAGGCGCCCGCCACACGCCCCAGACACCCGCACGCGCCCGCCCCACGCCGCACCCACGCACGCCCCGCCCGCGCCGCACCCTCACGCCCGCACGCACCCGCCCAGGCCCCAGCCACGCCCCCACGCCCCAGCAGCATCGGCACGCACCCCCAGGCCGCAGCCCCCACTCACGCGCGCGCCACCTGAAACCGACCCACATACACCCGCCCACCCCCCGAAGGGGGGTGGGCGGCGGGGAAAAACCAAACCAGCGGGTGGGCGGCGGGGAAAAACCCAAGGGGTCAGCAGCGAAAGCCCAAGCCACCGCACACACATGAAGCCACCCGCCCGCCAAGCGAACACGCAGCCTCACCCGCGCCCGCCCGGCAGCCGCATCCCCCGAAGGGGCGCGGCCCCAACCGCCCCGCCCCGTCGCGCTCCTACTGCTGCGCCACCTGCGCCACCGCCGCCTGTGGGCGGATCGGGAGGCGGCCGATGGGGCGGCCGGTGGCGGCGCGGACCGCGGAGGCCACGGCGGCGGGTGCGGTGACGACCGGGACCGCGCTAGCGGGCTTGGCGCCGAAGGGGGCGATCACATCGCGCTCCTCGACCAGTTTGACGATGCGGATCTCGGGGGCGTCCAGGGCGGTCGGCAGCGCGTAGCCGGTCAGGTCGGGGTGGCGGACCTGGCCGCGGGTGGTGCGCAGATTCTCCATCAGGGCGGCGCCCATGCCCTGGGTGACCCCGGCCTCGATACGGGCCCGCAGCTGGCGGGGGTTGAGCACCCGGCCCACATCCTGGGCGACGGTCATCTCCACGACCCGGATGGTGCCGAGCTCGATGTCGACATCGGCGACGCAGCGGATCGCGCAGAAGGCGAGACCGACGAACGCATCGCCCTGGCCGCTCTCGTCCAGCGGCTCGGTCGGATGCGGCCGGCACTGGGCGGTGGCCCACAGTTCCTTGCCGTCCAGGGCCTCGGCGACGGTGGTGCTGAGCACCCCGTCGTACGAGGTGATCTTGCCGTCGTTGATCTGAAGCAGCTCGGTGGACATCCCGAACTTGTGGGCCAGCGGCTGGAGCAGTTGGGTGCGGACCATCTTGGCGGCGCGCTCGACGGCGCCGCCGGAGACCCAGGTGTGCCGCCCGTGGCAGGCCGGTCCGGCCGGCGGCTGGTCGGTGTCGACGCCCGCGACCTGCACGTCCTCGATGCCGAGCGTCTCCTGCACGATCTGCCGGGCCAGCGTGGAGAATCCGGAGCCGGTCTCGACGGCGGCGCAGATGACGGTGGCGGCCGAGCCGCTGACCTTGACGGTCGCGGTGGAGACCTCGTCGGTGCCCTCCGCGCCGAGCATGTGCACCATGCCCAGCCCGTAGCCGACGCCACGGCGTACCGCGCCCGGCTCACCGGCCCCTTCGGGCCCGCCCGGCAGCAGCCATTCGGCTTCGGGCGCGTCCTTGGGCAGCTCGGGGAGCGGCGCTTCCTTGACGGCGTGCAGGAGTTCGGCGACCGGGGCGGGGCAGGTCACGGTCTGTCCCGTGGGGAGCAGATCGCCGGTGGCCATGACGTTGCGCAGCCGGATCTCGTCGGGCTCCAGGCCCAGTCGGGCGGCCAGCTTGTCCATCTGGCCCTCATAGGCGGCGCAGACCTGCATCGCGCCCTCGCCGCGCACATGGCCGGACGGCGGGTTGTTGGTGCGCACCGCCCAGCCGTCGACGACGGCGTGCGGGACGACGTACGGGCCGCAGGAGAAGGACACCGCGGCGGCGAGTGCGTCGGCGGAGGTGTCGGCGTAGGCGCCGGCGTCCATGAGGATCTGCGCCTCCACCTTGACCAGCTTGCCGTCGGCGTCCGCGTGGTGGCGGTAGCGCAGCAGCGTGGGGTGGCGGTGGGCGTGCGAGAGGAAGGACTCCTCGCGGGTCGCGGCGAGCTTGACGGGGCAGCCCGTACGCAGCGCCAGCAGGCCGAGCGAGAGCTGGATGCCGGGGTCCTCGCGGTCGGCGGTGGCGCCGGGGACGCCGGTCACCACGACCTTGACCTGCTCCGGTTCGAGGCCGAAGGAGGCGGCGGCCAGGTCGCGGTCGGTGTGCGGGTCCGTGGAGGCGGTGTAGATCTCCACGCCGCCATCGGGGCGCGGCACCGCGAGCCCGGCCTCGGCCCCGATGGGCGCCGGGTCCTGCCGGCCGATCCGGTAGAGCCCCTCGACCATCACCTCGCCGACCGCCTCGGCGTCGCCGAAGCGGAGGGGGATGTGCCGGATGAGGTTGCCGTCCGGGTGCAGCGGCTCGGCCTCGAAGGCCAGTTGGGGGTCGGTGACCGCGTCCAGGACCTCGTATTCGACGGCGATGGCGGCGGCGGCCAGCCGTGCCGTGTCGGGGTGCTCGGCGGCCACCGCGGCGATCGGCTCACCGTGGTGGCGGACCTCGTCCTTGGCGAACACCGGACGGTCGGCGGTGCCCCGCCCGTGCCCCGCGTCACCGGGGACGTCCTCGTGGGTGACGACGACGCGGACGCCCGGCATCTCCACCGCGTGCTTGGTGTCGATGGACAGGATCCGTGCGCGCGGGTGCGGCGAGCGCAGCACCGCGGCCCACAACAGCCCTTCGGCCCACAGGTCGGCGGCGTACGGGAAGGTGCCCTCCGTCTTCGCCGGCGCGTCGGCGGGCGGCAGCGAGACGCCCAGGCCGTGCGGCGGCGGCTCGACGGGGACCGGAACACCCGCCGCGGGGGTCGCGGTGACGGCGCCCGCGCCGTCGGTCGTGCCACTCATGCCGAAACCTCGCTTCGCACGGCCCCGCACGCAGCGCGCCGCTCCCCGATGCTCCCCCAGCCTCCGGCCGGGGGGACCCCCATGCTGCGCTCGCTCATGCGGAGCCTCCCGTGTGCCGATCCTGGTCGTGCGGGGCGTGGCCCGTTTCGTCGGCGGGGCCCGCCTGGTGGGGAATACGGGCGGTGTCCGCGGGCGCCGCCCCGTCCGGTTCGTCCGCGGGCGGGTAGCCGGCCTCAGCGGCCTCCGCACGGGCCTTGACCACCTCGCCGACGGCGTCCAGCACACCCCGGTAGCCGGAGCAGCGGCACAGGTTGCCGCACAGCGCCTTGCGGGTCTCCAGCTCGCTGGGGGCGTGATTGCCCTCCAGGAGGTCGTGGACGGTCATCGCCATCCCCGGTACGCAGAAGCCGCACTGCACCGCCCCGGACGCGGCGAGCGCGCGCTGCACGTCGGAGGGCACACCGTTCTCCGCGAGCCCCTCGACGGTACGGACCTCGCTGCCCGCCGTGGTGGCCGCGGGCACCAGGCAGGAGGCCACCAGGCGGCCGTCCACCTGGACGGAACAGGCCCCGCACTCGCCCTGGGAGCAGCCGTCCTTGGCGCCGGCCAGGCCGAGCCGCTCGCGCAGCACGTAGAGCAGCGACTCACCGATCCAGGCGTCCGTGACCGGCCGGTCGATGCCGTTCACGCGCAGGACGTAGGAGGCGGCGGGGTGTTCGTCGTGGTCGTCGAAGCCGGGATCGGCCGCGAGGTCGGAGGTCTGCGCGGCGGCGGCGAGCCCCTCGACGAGGCCGGCATGGTCCTCGGCGCCCGCGTCGGCGCCCACGGGTGCCCCGGTCTCTGTGGGCTCCTCGGTAGCGGAGGGGGCCGGGCCTGCATGGTGCCCGGCGGCGGCGTCGGGGGAACCGGCGGCGTCGGCGGTGCCGTGCGGCTGCGCACGTTCGCCGGTGGCGTCCACCGGGCCGGCGGTGCCGGTGCGGTCCGCGGGCTCGCCGGGCTCGGGGTGCGCAGCGGGCTCCGCGGTCTCCGTCGGAGCGTCCGCCGGACCGTCGGCCTCCTGGACGTCGGGCGAGGCGGGCCGGCCGACCGCGTCGGCGTGCGTGAACTCGCCGGAGTGCTCCCCCGGTTCACCCTCGGCCACCGGAATCGTCCAGCCGCCCCCGCCGGTCGCGTCCGCCGCCCCGTCGGGACGGTCCGCGGCCTCCTGCGGGTGCGGCGCCGTGTCGTGCGACGGCTGCGCCGTCTCCGCGGGCGGCGGCCACTGGGCGAGCGCGTCGGCGGGCAGCGACCAGTGTCCGGTCGCGTCGCCGGCCGCGGCGTTCCGGCCGCCCGCGCCCGTGGCGTACGGGTCACCGGCCGACGGGCCGCCGTCTGCGGGCAGTTCGCCGCCCGTCTCGCCGCCGTGGCCCGGGAGACCGCCCTCGTGCGCGTACGGGGCACCCGCGGGGCCGCCGAAGGGGTCGTGCGCCGCGCCGCCGTGCGCGGCGTCCTGCGCCTCCCCCGGGTGCGTCTGCGGCGCGCTCGTGGCGCTCAGTCCGGCGGTGAAGTTCCAGTGCCCGGTCGGGGCGGACTCGCCGGGGTCCGCCGCGTTTCCGGCATCGCCGTACGCACCGCCGCCCGGGTATCCGCCGCTGTGGTAGCTGTCGGCGGCACCGTGCCCCGTAACACCCGGATGCCCCGGATGGCCTGGATGCCCCGGATGGCCGGGGAGGCCCGGGTGGCCGCCGGTAAGTCCCGTATGGCCCGTCAGACCGTCCTCGCCGACCAGGTACTCGCCGGATTCCTCCAGGCCGTCGTCCGCCGCCGCGGGGACCGACCAGGAGCCGGCGGCTCCCGCCTCCGGGCTGCCCGCCACGGGCCAGTCCACGGCGTCGCCGCCCCACGGCTGGGCCGCCTCGGGCGCGCCGCCCTGGTAGCCCGCGGAGGGGTCGTGGTGGGGCGCGTGCCCCGTGTGGGCCGGGTATCCGGCGGCCGGGTCCGCGTAACCGGCCGAGGGGTCGGCGAAGGGCATCGTCCACTGGGCGGTGGACGCGGGGTCGGTGTCCGGGTCCTCGACCGGCTGGGTGGCGGGGTGCGAGCCGAAGGAGGACGGCGGGGTGTAGCCGTGGCCGGGTGCGGCCAGCGGCTCGGGGCCCGGGGAGTTGTACCGGGGCGACCCACCGCCGTAGACCCCGGTGGTGAAGCCCTCCGGGAGCTGCACGAAGGCCGTCGCCTCCGACTCGTACTCGCCGCCCTGGGGCAGCGGCTGCCAGCCCTGGTCAGGGTGCGGCTGGTACGGCTGGCGGTTGTCTGCGTCGCTCATGCCGAGCCCTCACTTCGCCCGGCCTCGCATTCGCGAGGCGCGCACCTTTCGCTGACGATCCACCGGTCTCCGACCGGGGCGACCCCCACACTGCGCTCGCTCATGAGAGCGCCCTCCCGAGTGCGCGGCGGGCCAAGGCTGCCACCGTACGGCGAAGGTGCAGGGCAGCGGGCGGCAGGGTGGCCGGTTCCGAACCGTCCTCGGGTGGTGCCGGGTCCGGGATGCAGGCGGCGGCGACATAGTCGCCGAAGGCCGTCAGCGCCTCGGGCACCAGGCCGCGTTCGCCGTCCCAGTCGATGAGCGAGGCCACCCACTGCTCGGCCTCCAGAGGCCGCAGCGGCATGGCGGCGACCGCGCCCACCGCGCAGCGCACCCCGCGCCGGGCCGGGTCCAGGACGAGCGCGACCGAGGCGGTGGCGCGGCCGGGGCCGGTACGGCCGGTCGCCTTGAGGAAGGCCTGCGGGGCGTGCAGCAGCGGCACCCGTACGAAGCCGACGAGTTCGCCGGGGCCCAGCATCTCCCGGCCGGCCAGCAGGTGGCTGACCGGGATCTCGCGGCGGCTGCCCCCGGGGCCGGCGATGATCACCGTGGCTTCCAGGGCGGCGAGCACCGGAAGGGTGTCGCCCGTGGGGGCGGAGGTCACGATGTTGCCGCCGAGGGTGCCGGCGTTGCGGACCTGCGGCGGGCCGGCCGCGCGGGCGGCGGCGGCCAGTCCGGGGATCAGGGCGGCGAAGTCGGGGCGTCCCATACGGGCGAGGGTGAGGCCGGCGCCGAGCAGCGCATGGCCGTCCAGGTACTGCCAGCCCCGGATCTCGCTGATCCGGCCGAGGCCCACCAGGGCTGCGGGTCTGAGGAGTCCGGCGTTGACCGCCGCCATGAGATCGGTGCCGCCCGCGACGGGCACGGCGGCGGGCATGGCGGTGAGCGCCGCCACCGCCTCGTCGAGCGAGTCCGGCAACGTCACCGTGTGCGACGCGTGCGGTGCGTGCGTGGTCAAGCCAGCTGCCCCTTCCCCGGTGTCCCGGCAGTTCCGCTCCGCCGTACGGTACGTGCTCACAGCCCGGACGTGGCAACTCTGGCACATCTTCCCGGGCCCCCGGCGCGAGGGTCCACGAAGGGACGATCCGTCCCCGAACAGGCTGCTGGTCCGGTTTCGTCCGCCGCCGGCGGTGCGGAACTGCGCTGCGGTGCGTCGGCGGAGGCGTCCGGCGGGGCGCACACCGTCGTTGCGGCGGTGGTGCGGTACGGCGGCGCGGGGGAACCGCCGTACCGCACCACCGTCCCAGGGTCCGGCCGCACGAGCGCCTTCCTTGCGTCCGGGCTCACACGTTTGGGGGCGCCCCGTCGATCGGGCGTCCGAGCACGCCGGGGCGTTTCTGCCATGGGAGGGGGCCGCCGGGCGGTCGGTAGCCGACGCCGAGGGCGTCGAGGCGGGTGTAGTGGGCAGCCATCCGCCGGGTGAAGTCCTGGTAGTCGCGCGCGGCCGGGGCGGGCAGCCGGGACCAGGCGACCTCGGCGAACCCGGCCAGCCGGGGAAAGACCTGGTAGTCGAGGCGCTGCTGACTGTCCATGACCTCGGTCCAGACATTGGCCTGGGTACCCAGGACGTGCGCGGCCTGCTCGGCCGTGAGCTCCGGTGGTACCGGCTCGAAGCGGTAGACGTCCTCCAGGGTCCGTACGAAACCGATCGGCACCGGCTCGTCCGGGGAGGCGTGCTGACGGTGATCCAGATACACCTGCTGCTCGGGACACATGACGACGTCATGGCCGGATTTCGCGGCTGCGATACCGCCCGCGTAGCCGCGCCAGGAGGAGACCGCGGCGCCCGGGGCCAGTCCGCCCTCCAGGATTTCGTCCCAGCCGATCAGCCGCCGGCCGCGGTCGCTGAGCCAGCGGTCGAAGTGCCGGATGAACCAGCTCTGCAGTTCGTCCTCGTCGGCCAGCGACAGTTCGGTGATTCGCGCCTGGGCGGTGGCGGACGCCCGCCACTGGTCCTTGGGGCACTCGTCGCCGCCGATGTGCACGAACGGCGAGGGGAAGAGGCCGAGGACCTCGTCCAGGACGTGCTCGTAGAACCGCAGGGTGGTGTCAGTGGGGGCCAGTACGTTGGGGTTGACGCCCCACGTGTCCCAGACCTTCAGGGAGGTGGTGTCGATGACGTCGGTGTTGCCGAGTTCGGGGTACGCGGCGATGGCGGCCTGCGAGTGTCCGGGGATGTCGATCTCGGGGACGACGGTGATATGCCGCTGGGCGGCGTAGGCGACGATCTCGCGGAGGTCGTCCTGGGTGTAGTAGCCGCCGTGCGGGCGCTCGTCCCACAACGGAGAGGCCCGGTGCCCGAGTTTGGTGCGCTCCCGCCAGGCGCCGACCTCGGTCAGCTTCGGGTAGCGCCTGATCTCGATCCGCCAGCCCTGGTCGTCGGTGAGGTGGAGGTGCAGGACATTGAGCTTGTGGGCGGCGAGCAGGTCGAGGACGCGCAGCACCCCGTCCTTGGGCAGGAAGTGCCGGGCGACGTCCAGCAGCATGCCGCGCCAGGCGAAGCGGGGGCCGTCCTCGATGGTCTGTTCCGGCAGGACGGCCGCGCACCCCGGTGCGAGCGGCGCCCGACGGAAGGCGAGCGGCCCGAGGAGCTGCCGCAGCGTCTGGGCTCCCCAGAAGACGCCGGCCGGGCCGCCGCCGGTGATCCGTACGCCCCAACGGGCGTCGGCCACCAGCCGGTAGCCCTCCGGGGGCAGGGCCGGGTCGACGGCGAGGGCGAGCGTGTCCGGCGCGTTGCCGGAGCCGGGCGGCAGCGGGAGACCGAAGGCCGCGCCGAGGGTGTCACGCAGCCAGCGCGCGGTGCCCTCGGTGCCGGGACCGGCCGCCAACGCGGTGTCCGCGCCCAGCCGGACGGTGCCGCGGCCGGGCCCGTCGATGCTCAGCGGTGCCGGGACCAGGCCGCCGCCCGGTGCCGTGGGGGTGGTGTGCGTATCCGGCATACCGTCCGTCCTTCACCGTGCCGGCCGGCCCGGGACCGTCCGGCCTGTCGGAGTACGCGGAAGAGCAGAAGACCTGTCCGCGTACGCAGAGAGCAGGGATCAGAGAGCAGGAAGCGTCAAGCGGGGAGCAGGGAGCAGAAGAGGCGACCAGCACGGGGAGGGCCGTCACGGGCGATGCTGCCATGGTCGCGCGCCGTTCGCCCCGTCCGGCGGGCGGAAGACCGGCCGCGCCGGGGCGGGGTGGTGGCGTATTCGGCGGCACCGGCCGGGGGACGTGGTGCACGGGCCGTGGTGGCGGGACGGAAGTGGCCGGCGCGGAGAGGGGGCGGGGGTGACAGGGGCCGGGCAATTGCTGGGCGCCCACGGGCGGTTGTGCGCCCGGGCGCCGGGACGTCGCCCGTTCACCCGACCCGTGAGGCGGCTGCGGACCGTGCCCCCGTTTCACTCGGAAGCGCGAGCGGGCACGCGAGCGGGCCCGGTCCGCGAGGGACCGGGCCCGTACCCGAGGCGGGGCGCCACGACCGCAGGACGAGGACCGTGTCCTGCGGCTCTGCTGTGCCCATGGCAGGGTCTGAGCGCGTGCGGCCGGGCGCGCGGCCGTGCTCATGCGCTGACGGAGGGGCAGGACCGGCCCGAGGGACACGGTCCGCCGCGGCTACTTCTTGCCGCCGTCCTTGCCGCCCTTGTCCTTGTCGCCACCGGCGCCCATGGACTCGAAGATCTCCTTGCACATGGGGCAGACCGGGTACTTCTTCGGGTCACGGCCCGGGACCCAGACCTTGCCGCACAGCGCGACGACGGGGGTCCCGTCGAGCGCGCTCGCCATGATCTTGTCTTTCTGGACGTAATGGGCGAAGCGCTCGTGGTCGCCGTCGCCGTGCGACACCTGCGGTGTCGGCTCTACGAGGGTCCCCGTACCTGCCCCGCGCTCGGGCTCAACAGTGCTCATAACAGCCAAGGGTACTCACGCGCGCGGCAACCCGGGAGCGTCGGCCCACCGCCAGGTGGAGCGCCGGACCCGCGGCCGCCACCCAGGGCAGCGGGTAGGGCGCCGGCCCCGCCCCGAGCTTCGGCCCGCCGGGCGCCGAACCGGCCGTACTGCCCAGATGGAGGGCCGGGGTGGCTAAAAGGCGACCGCCATCCCGTCCCGGTCCCCCGCCGTCAGTCCCAGCTCCGTGGCGAACGTCAGCGCGGCGTCCGGCCGGACCTCGTACCAGGTGTCCTGACCGCAGACCGTGTCGAGCAGGGTGGCGATGTCCTGGGCGCGGACCGTGCGGGCCTCGGCGGCGGCGAGGAAGGCGCGCACCGCTCCCACCGCGTCGACCTCGGTCTCCGTACGCGCCACGAGGTCCTCGGCGATCTCCCGGACCGCGTCGTCACCGGGCGCGACCCAGCTCATGGCCGTTTCCAGGCCGTCGTCCGGCATCTTCTCGGGGTACGGCGCGCGGCCCCAGGCGCCGTCCTGCCACCAGTAGACGAAGCCGAAGAGATTGCCGTCGGCGTCCTCCCGCAGCTCCTCCCAGGGCAGCCACGCGGGGCCGCCGTCCAGAAAGTCGATCTGCCGGCCTCCGCTGTGCGTGTGACTGCCGTCGGAGTCCTGGCCGCACAGCAGGGCCCGGCCGCCCTCGAACATCTTCAGCCGCCACCAGTAGCTTCCGCCGACGTTCCAGCACTGCAATCCCTGGTCGCTCCAGGAGAATTCGTCCCCGTCGTCCACGGCGGCCGCCACTACCGCCAGCGTCGCGGCACGCGCCCACAGGCGCTCCGGGTGGTCCAGATCCTCGGGCACGCTCGGCCTGTGCATGGCCTCTCCCCGCTTGTCCAGCGCGGCCCCGCCGACGCGGCCGCGCACCGTCCCCTGTCATCCCGCACCATAGCGACGGGCGCTGACAATTCCCCATGACGAAGCCGTCACAATAATCAAGTCGTCAACAAAATGGGGTTCCTGAGGCACCGGCCGCGCGGCACCCCGGACGGGCAGGTTCAGCCCCGCCCCGGCAGGGATCAGTTCAGCGACGGATCGTCCGGGTAGGTGGCCACCATGGCCAGCTCATTGCGTTGGCGCCGCAGCACCGCGCGCCACAGCTGCTCCGGGTCGGGCGAGGAGACATCACCGGGCTCGGACTCGACCACGTACCAGGCGCCCTCGACCAGTTCGTCCTCCAACTGGCCCGGCCCCCAGCCCGCGTACCCGGCGAAGATCCGCAGACTGCCGAGCACCGCCGCGAGAAGTTCCGGAGGGGCCTCCAGATCGACCAGGCCGATCGCACCGTGCACCCTGCGCCAGCCCAGCGGCTCGTCACCCGACTGGACGCCCGCCCGGTCCGCGGCCGGTACACCGGCGACCTCCACACCGTCGTCATGGGGGCGGGCGCCGCTGTCCACCGACGGGATACCGCCCTCACCGGACAGCCCGCCCGGCACCACGGCCACGCCGAGCGCCGAGTCCAGCGACACCGGTCCGCCCTGGAAGACCACTCCGGGCTCACCGGCCAGTGCGGCCCAGGGCGCGAGGATGTCCGCCACCCCGACCGGGGTGGGGCGGTTCAGGACCACGCCGAGGGAGCCCTCCTCGTCGTGGTCGAGGAGCAGCACCACCGCGCGGTCGAAGTTCGGATCGGCGAGCGCGGGCGTCGCGACGAGTAGCCGCCCTGTGAGCGAGGACACCTCGGTCATGGCCACATGATCCCGCACTTCTGCCCGGAGCGGGGAGTCAACGCCGGGACCCGCGTGAGAGCAGGGCAGGGCGTACGGCGGCAGCACCGGCGCACACCGTTCGCGCCGGACGCTCATTGGGGACATTCCCCGGCAATTCCCCCAAAGGGCGATTACGGAGCAAAGCCTGATCGTAGCGGAGCGTGTTGTGACAAAGCCATTACATGTGCAAAGCGTGCACGGGCCTACGGACTCACCCTCCGGCGCCCTTACCATTTCAGCTTGGCCCCTGCCCGTCTCCAGGAACGCGAGATCCATGACCGTCTCTACTGACGACGTACTGCTTGTCCACGGCGGCACCCCGCTCGAGGGCGAGATCCGGGTTCGCGGCGCGAAGAACCTTGTGCCCAAGGCCATGGTCGCCGCCCTCCTCGGGAGCGGCCCCAGCCGACTGCGCAACGTGCCCGACATCCGCGACGTACGCGTGGTGCGCGGGCTGCTCCAGCTGCACGGCGTCACGGTGCGCCCGGGTGACGAGCCGGGCGAGCTGATCCTCGACCCGTCGCACGTGGAGAGCGCCAACGTCGCGGACATCGATGCGCATGCGGGCTCCTCCCGGATCCCGATCCTGTTCTGCGGCCCGCTGCTGCACCGCCTCGGCCACGCCTTCATCCCCGGCCTGGGCGGCTGCGACATCGGCGGCCGACCCGTGGACTTCCACTTCGACGTGCTGCGCCAGTTCGGCGCGACGATCGAGAAGCGCGCCGACGGGCAGTACCTGGAGGCGCCGCACCGGCTGCGCGGCACCAAGATCCGGCTGCCGTACCCGTCGGTCGGCTCGACCGAACAGGTGCTGCTGACCGCCGTCCTGGCCGAGGGCGTCACCGAGCTGTCGAACGCCGCCGTGGAACCGGAGATCGAGGACCTCATCTGCGTCTTGCAGAAGATGGGCGCGATCATCTCCATGGACACCGACCGGACGATCCGGATCACCGGTGTCGACAAGCTCGACGGCTACACCCACCGCGCCCTCCCGGACCGCCTGGAGGCGGCCTCCTGGGCGTCCGCGGCGCTGGCCACCGAGGGCAACATCTATGTCCGCGGCGCACAGCAGCGGTCGATGATGACCTTCCTCAACACCTTCCGCAAGGTCGGCGGCGCCTTCGAGATCGAGGACGAGGGCATCCGCTTCTGGCACCCGGGCGGTCTGCTCAACGCCATCGCCCTGGAGACCGACGTCCACCCCGGCTTCCAGACCGACTGGCAGCAGCCGCTGGTCGTCGCGCTGACCCAGGCCTCGGGCCTGTCGATCGTGCACGAGACGGTCTACGAGTCCCGGCTCGGCTTCACCTCCGCGCTCAACCAGATGGGCGCGCACATCCAGCTCTACCGCGAGTGCCTGGGCGGTTCCGCCTGCCGCTTCGGCCAGCGCAACTTCCTGCACTCCGCGGTCGTCTCCGGGCCCACCAAGCTCCAGGGCTCCGACCTGGTCATCCCCGACCTGCGCGGCGGCTTCTCGTATCTCATCGCGGCGCTGGCGGCCCAGGGCACCTCCCGGGTGCACGGCATCGACCTGATCAACCGCGGCTACGAGAACTTCATGGAGAAGCTCGTCGAACTCGGCGCCGATGTAGAGCTGCCGAACGGCGCACTGCCCAACTGAGCCGCGCCGAGGGGGCGGTACCCGGAGGGGTGCCGCCCTCTTGCTTTGCATGGGTGCGCCCGGCGGTCCCGGCCGGGCGCCGTCCGGCAGTTGCCCTGCGCACGGTGGCCACGCGCCCGTAGGGCAGGTTCCGACACCGCCCCGTTCATTCGGGCGAGCACCCGAGATACAGCGGGAGTTTCCCGTTCAGCGCGCCCAGTTCGGCCTGCTCCGCCTCGGTCGGGGTACGCCGTCCGGTGCCCACCAGCAGCGCGTCCGTGTCGGAGAACGACGCGGGGAACGCGGCCCCGGCGATCTCCTCCAGCATCGCGCGGGACCGGGCCAGCCCCTCCGCGGGCGGTTCCGCCGCATCCGGCAGACGCGCGATCAGGTCGAGGTGGTGCAGCGTCCACTCCAGGACGTACGCGGAGAGGTAGTCGCCCGTGGTGAGGACCTCGCCACGGGTGCCGATCCGGCGGTCCGGGTCGGCGAGTTCGGCGGCACGGCCGGCCGCGGAGCCGAGGTCGTCGAGATGGAACTTGAGCAGCCACGGCTCCTGGTACGCGGCGGCCAGCCGGACGGTCAGCGCGTCGAGCGGGTCGTCACCGGTCGGCGGCGCCGCGGCGACATCCCAGTAAGACACCGCATCGCGGGTCGGTTCCGTTTCGGCCGGAGTCACCAGGGTGATCAGGACATCCTGAGCGTCGATGACCAGATGGCACACCAGGTCCCGTACGAGCCAGCCGGTACAGCCGGACGGCTGCGCGAAGTCCGCGTCCCGGAGTCCGGCGACCGCCGCCCGCAACGCCGTCCAGGAGCGTGAGAAGAGATCCACCTCGGCAAGGTAGAGCGGTACCGCGAGGGCGACAAGCGCATTTGTCCGCTACGGCCCCGGGACATCTCACTCGCCCGCCCACGCACCCGACCGTGCCGCACCGCGTATCCGCCCCCCGTACGGCCGTGGCAGCCCGCCTGACGGACGTACACCCCGGAGACTTCCCGATCACCCCGCCCAGCTCCTCCGGGGCGGGCACAGGGCGCCTCGCGGGCACCGGCTGCCCCATACGGGCCCACCGCCCGCCCCGTACGGCCCCGGAGCGCTCCCCCGGCACACGAAAAGGCGGCCACCCCCAAAAGGGATGGCCGCCCTGTCATGCCGTGCTGAGGGTCTTACTTACCCTTGGCGGCTTCCTTGAGCTTGGAGCCCGCGGAGACCTTCACGCTGTAGCCGGCCGGGATCTGGATCGGGTCGCCGGTCTGCGGGTTGCGCGCGGTGCGAGCGGCACGGTGGGTGCGCTCGAAGGTCAGGAAGCCGGGGATGGTGACCTTCTCGTCGCCCTTGGCGACGACCTCGCCGGTCACCTCGGCGAGGGCGGCCAGAACGGCGTCGGCGTCCTTGCGGGTCACCTCGGCGCGATCGGCCAGAGCGGCCACCAGCTCACTGCGGTTCATGTTTGTACTCCCGTGTTCTTCTTGCCAATGAGGCGTGAGATCGAAGCCGATGCTGCCAGGGTCCTCGGACAGTCCCCGGACCCGGGTCTGGTGCCAGACCCTCGCGCCCGATTACGCATCCTGCCCCCACCTGCGGCGGTAAAGCCAATCCGGCACCCAGGAGGGTCACACGAAAAGCGCCACTGCCTCGTTAGTGGTGACGCTCCGTATCATTCCCGCTCCGGGCCGGCCCCACAGGGCGGCGGTCGCTTGCTGCCCGCCACCCTATGGGGGCCCCAACGACGGCGTGTCCAGCGACGCGCCGTACTCAGACCGCCGTGGTGGCCGTCACAGCCGGGTCACCGCTCTTCGCGGCCTCCCGGACCGCCCCGGCCACCGCGCCCGCGACCTTCTCGTTGAAGACGCTGGGGATGATGTAGTTCGGGTTGACCTCGTCCTCCAGGACGACGTCCGCGAGGGCTCCGGCCGCGGCCAGCATCATCTCGGTGTTCACCGTACGGGAGTGGGCGTCCAGGAGGCCGCGGAAGACTCCGGGGAACACCAGGACGTTGTTGATCTGGTTGGGGAAGTCGGAGCGGCCGGTGGCCACCACGGCGGCGGTCTGCCGGGCGATGGCGGGGTCGACCTCGGGGTCCGGGTTGGCGAGTGCGAACACGATCGCGCCCTCGGCCATCCTCGCGACATCCTCGCCGCCCAGGACGTTGGGCGCGGAGACGCCGATGAAGACGTCCGCGCCGACCACGGCCTCCTTGAGGGTGCCGGTGACGCCCTCGGGGTTGGTGTTGTCGGCGATCCAGCGCAGCGGCGAGTCCGGGTCGGCGCCGACCAGGTCGGTGCGGCCGGCGTGCACCACACCGTGGATGTCGGCGACGACGGCGTGCCGGACACCGGCCGCGATCAGCAGCTTGAGGATGGCGGTACCGGCCGCGCCGGCGCCGGACATCACGACCCGGACGTCCTCGATCTTCTTGCCGACGACGCGCAGCGCGTTGGTGAGCGCGGCGAGCACCACGATGGCGGTGCCGTGCTGGTCGTCGTGGAAGACCGGGATGTCCAGGGCCTCGCGCAGCCGCGCCTCGATCTCGAAGCAGCGGGGGGCGGAGATGTCCTCCAGGTTGATGCCCGCGAAGCCGGGGGCGATGGCCTTGACGATCTCCACGATGGCGTCGGTGTCCTGGGTGTCCAGGCACAGCGGCCAGGCGTCGATGCCGGCGAAGCGCTTGAAGAGGGCCGCCTTGCCCTCCATGACGGGCAGTGCGGCCTTGGGGCCGATGTTGCCGAGGCCGAGGACGGCGGAGCCGTCGGTGACCACCGCGACGCTGTTGCGTTTGATGGTCAGGCGGCGGGCGTCCTCGGGGTTGTCGGCGATGGCCTGGCAGACGCGGGCGACACCGGGGGTGTAGATCATCGAGAGGTCGTCACGGTTACGGATGGGGTGCTTCGACGACATCTCGATCTTGCCGCCGAGGTGCATCAGGAACGTACGGTCGGAGACCTTGCCGAGCGAGACGCCCTCGATGGTGCGCAGCTGCTGGACGATCTCGTCGGCGTGGGCCGTGGAGGTCGCCGCGATGGTGACGTCGATCCGGAGCTTCTCGTGGCCGGATGCCGTGACGTCGAGGCCGGTCACCGAGCCTCCGTGGGACTCGACGGCCGTGGTGAGCTGGGAGACCGCGGTTCCGCTCGCGGGCACCTCCAGCCGGACCGTCATCGAGTAGGAGACGCTGGGCGCCGTTGCCATGGCCGACTTCCTCTGCTTTCACCGTGTGGCTGAATTTGCCGTCCGATCGTCGCACCTACCGCGGAGTACGCGGTAGCCGCCCGGCATTGAGAACGTTTTGTTCGCGGACGGCGGCTAATTCGGAAAACGACTTCCACCATACGAGAGATTGTGGCCGCAGTAAAAGACCACAGCAAAGAGGCCCACGTCACGGGGTGACGTGGGCCTCTCGTACGTTAGCGGCACCGACCCGCCATGCTCGCCTCGCGGCAAGTGGTCGCTCGTAGCGACGATGGTTGGGCCCGGGGGCTTGGATCGAGCCGGTGCCGTCACCCAGGCTAACAAACCATCCCCGGAAGCGAATCCCGTCCCGCGGGGCCGATTTCAAGACCCCTCGGACGGCGGCGCGCACGCCCGGCGCAGGCCGCCGAACGGGTGCCGGCCCGGGGCCGGCGGCCGGTTCAGTCCCGCAGCAGGTCGGGCACTCCGGCCGCGTCCGGTTCGTCCCGTTCGGCCGACAGTACGGTCAGCTGCTGGGTGGCCCGGGTCAGCGCCACATACAGGACCCGCAGTCCGGCCGGGGACTCGTCGGCGATCTCGGCCGGTGAGACCACCAGCGTCGCGTCGTACTCCAGCCCCTTGGCCTCCAGGGAGCCCAGCGCCACCACCCGGTCGCCGAGCGGGGCCAGCCAACGGCGGGCCTGCGCACGGCGGTTCATGGCCACCACGACGCCGACCGTGCCGTCCACCTCGCCCAGCAGCCGCTCGGCCTCGGCCACCGTGGCCTGCGCCAGCGCCGCGTCACCGGCGGACCGGTCCGGGCCCTCCCCGTCCGGGGTGAGCGCGAAGCGGGGCTCCAGGCCCGTGGAGCGAACCGCCTTCGGGGACGCCATACCGGGCATCGCCAGCGCCAGCACCCGGGCGGCCAGCTCGGCGATCTCCGCGGGGTTGCGGTAGTTCACGGTGAGCGTGAAGCGGCGGCGCGGGCGGGTGCCGAGCGCCTCGTCGCGGGCGACGGCGGCCTCGTCCGGGTCGGACCAGGAGGACTGCGCGGGGTCGCCGACCACCGTCCAGGTCGCGTGCCGGCCGCGGCGGCCGACCATCCGCCACTGCATCGGCGTGAGGTCCTGCGCCTCGTCGACGATGACATGGGCGTAGTCGGTGCGCTCCTCCTCCAGCCGTTCGCGCCGGCTGCGGCCGCCGCCCATGCGGTCCGCGTGGGTGGTCAGCTCCTCCAGGCCGGTCAGGTGGTCCAGCGGATCGGCCTCACGCGGGCGGGCCGGGCGCATCGGGGCGCCGAGGACCATCTGGAGCTCGTCCAGCAGGGCGACATCGTGCACCGACAGCGGGCCCTGGCCGCCGCGGTCCAACCGCTGGAGCGAACGGGCCAGTTGGCGTACCTCGCGCGAGGTGAGCAGCCGGCGCGCCCAGCGGCCGAGCAGCCGCTCGTCGGCCATGGCGGCCAGTACCCCGCGCGGGGTCAGCTCGGGCCACCAGGCGTCCAGGAACTCCTGGAAGTCGGGCTCGGTGGTGATGTCCTCGTCGAAGCCCTCACGGGCCTCGGCGGCGAGCTCGGGGTCCGTGTAGCGGCGCGCGGCACCCGACTTGGTCCACAGGGCGTCCAGGATCAGCCGGCGGGCCCGCGGGCGCAGCAGGTTGACCGGTGCGGTGCCGCCGAGCGCGGACTGCCGGATGGCGCGCAGCTCGTCGGCCTCCAGCTCGATCCGGCCGCCGAACGCGACGACGCGAAGGTGGGTGGGCGGGCCGGCGTCGGGCGTGGCCGGGCCGGGGCGCGGGCCGCGGGTGCGTCTCCTGCGGCTGCCGTTGCCGGCCGCGTCCCCGTCCGTCTCGTTCCCGGCCGTCCCGATGAGGTCGTCCAGGGACAGCTGGGCGTCCCCGGCCCCGTTCCCGTTCCCGGCCCCGTCGCCTGCCCTGGCACCGCTGCCGTGCCCGTTCGCCGCCGCCGTGGTGGCTGCCGGGCCGGTGGGCTGCGCGCCCGGCGCGGCCAGTTCCAGGGCGCCCCGGGCCGCCTTGCGCAGCAGCTTCTGCATCCGCGAGGAGCCCTTGATGCGGGCCACCGCGGGCGGGTCGTAGGCGGTGGCCTCGGCGCCATCCACCAGCGAGCCGAGTGCCCGGATGGCGACCTGGCCCTCCTCGCCCAGCGAGGGCAGTACGCCTTCGGTGTAGGCGACCAGCAGCGGCGTCGGGGAGACGATGAGGATGCCGCCCGCGTAGCGGCGGCGGTCCTGGTAGAGGAGGTAGGCGGCGCGGTGCAGGGCGACCGCGGTCTTGCCCGTGCCGGGTCCGCCCTCGACCTCGGTGACGGAGGCGGCGGGCGCCCGGATCACCTTGTCCTGCTCGGCCTGGATGGAGGCGACGATGTCCCGCATGGTGTGGCTGCGGGCCCGGCCCAGCGCGGCCATCAGCGCACCGTCACCGATCGCCGGCAGCTCCGCGCCGTCCAGCGTCGCGGTGATCTCCGGGCGCATCAGATCGTCCTCGACGCCGAGGACCTTACGGCCCTTGGAGCGGATCACCCGGCGGCGCACGACCCGGCCGGGGGCGACCGGGGTGGCCCGGTAGAAGGGGGCGGCGGCCGGCGCCCGCCAGTCGATGACCAGCGGGGAGTAGTCCGCGTCGAGGACGCCGAGCCGGCCGATGTGCAGCGTCTCGGCGATGGTGGCGCGGTTGTTCTCGATCGCGCCGTCGGCGGGTTCGACGGAGGTGAAGGCGCCGTCCGGGCCCTTCTTGCCGTCCTTGCCGAGGAGCAGGTCGATGCGGCCGAAGAGGAAGTCCTCGTACTCGGAATTCAGTCGGTGGAGATGGACGCCGGCCTGGAAGACCTGGGCGTCCCGCTCGGCGAGCGCGCCGGGCGTGCCGACCTGGCCGCGCTTGGCGGCGTCGTCCATCAGGAATTCCGCCTCGTGGATCTTCTCCTCAAGGCGCCGGTAGACACGGTCCAGATGCGTCTGTTCGGCCTCGATCTCGCGGTCGCGAACGGAATCCGGGGCGTGCTCCGGTGCGTGCGTGGCGTTGTGCGCGGCCACCCAGGCCCCCTTCTGCTGTGCGTAGGGCAGCCGTCAACCGTACGCGAAGCAGGCACGCTGCGCACCTGGTGAAAGGGACAAAAACGGGCGAGTTTGGTCGGATGTTGACTCGGGCGGCTACATCGGGTGTGCCCGGCCGGGGTTTTGCCGATCGGCGCCATGGCGGTCCTTGACCGGCGCCCCGCCCGGGGTCCGGCCGGGGCGCCGGTCCGGGCGCCCCGGATGCTCAGCCGTGATCGTGGCCGCTTCTCAGGCCTTGATCGTGGCCAGCCGCTTGCCGTCCAGCGTGTTGATCTCGAAGTGGTCGATCTCGCCGCGGTTGAGGGCCGCGCCGCCCGTCGCGTAGAGGGGCTCGCGGTTCCACTTCTCGGCGCCGCCCGGGATGCCGTAGCCGCCCTTGGGGACCGCCCAGGTGGTGATGGTCTGCCGCTTGCCGTCCTTGCCGACGGCGACCAGGTCGCAGCTCTGCGGCCCCTTGACGTTGGCGAGTTCCATGACGACCTGGGTGCCCCAGGGCCGGGCGGCCATGGAGACGCCCGCCGAGACCTTGGTCTCCGGGTCGACGGAGGTCACCTTCTCGCCCGCGGCGTACTGCGCCCGGACGGCGTTCGCCAGCGGCGGCGCCGGTTCCTTGTCGCCTCCGCCCGTGAGGGAGACGGCGGCGAGCGGCCCGCCGACGATCAGCACGACGGCCGCGGCGACCAGGAACAGCCGGCGCCGGCCACGGCTTCGGCGGGTGGCGTCGACCTCGTCGAGCAGCCCGTCCAGTACCCGGCGCCCGGGGACGGCCGTGATCGTCTCCGGGGTGGGTGCGGACTGCTTGAACTCGGCGAGCACCGGCGTCAGGGCCATCAGCTCCTCGAGTTCGGCCGCGCACCGGTCACAGCCGACGAGATGCCGCTCGAACCGGTCCGCGTCGGCGGCGTCCAGGACGCCCAGCACATAGGCGCCGACGTCGCTGTGCCGGTCCGGCTGCGTGGGCGGGATCACTCCGTCACTCCTCGTTCCTCGAGCGAGAGCTTCAGGGAGCGCAGCGCGTAGAACACCCGGGACCGCACGGTTCCGGCCGGCACGCGCAGCACCTCCGCTGCCTCATTGACCGTACGTTCCTTGAAGTACGTCTCGACGAGGGCCTCTCGGTGGGCCTGGCTCAGGTCGCTCAGCGCCTCGGAGATCGTCATCAGGCGCAGCGCCCGGTCGATCACATCGGCGGCGGGCATGGTCTCCAGCGGGGTCGCGTCGACCTCTTGGGGCCGTGCCTTACGGCTGCGGTGCCCGTCGATCACGATCCGCCGTGCGACGGTCACCAGCCAGGGGCGGATCGAGCCGGTCGCCCGCTGGAGCTGGTCGGCGTTGCGCCAGGCGCGCACCAGCGTCTCCTGCACCACGTCCTCGGCGCGATGCCGGTCGCCCGCCACCAGCCGCAGGACGAAGGCGAGAAGCGGGCCCGCGTGATCGTCATAGAGGGCTCGCATGAGCTCCTCTTCAGGTGTCGTCCTGTCTGCCACGACGGCATCCTTACGCACTCCAACTCCCGGGTCGATAGCCCAGATCGCCCAAGATCGACGGGGACCCTGCCATGAATCGGACTTGCGGTGAGGAGTACGGACGGGACGGGCGGGGTGTTCAGCGGCCGGCGGAAAATTTTTCCGCGGCGGTGACGGGGCCCGTGACGGGGCCCGTGACGGCGTCCCCGGACTGCTCCCGGCGCACCATCGTCCGCCGCCGGTGCCGCGCCACCCGCTCCCGGTTGCCGCACACTTCGCTGGAGCACCAACGACGGCGCCGACCCCGCGAGGTGTCCAGGTAGACCAGGGTGCAGCTCTCGCCCTCGCACTGCCGCAGCTGCCCGCGCGCCACCGCGTCGGTGAGCAGCCCGATCGCGTCCCGGGCCACCGCGGCCAGCAGTCCGGCGCATTCGGGCGGGCCGGTGAGGGCGCGGGTCAGGGTGCCGTCGGCGGCGCGTACCGCACTGGGGGCGGGCGGCTGACCGGCGGCGGCCGCGGAGTTGAGCAGCGCCAGATCGGCCCCGTCCGCCCCGCCCCGCAGCTCGTCGTGCACCACCCGGACCAGCAGCTCCCGCAGTGCGCGGAAGTGGCCGAGCCAGCCGCCGTCGACGCCGTCCAGCGGGGTGCCGTGCGGCACCAGGCCCGCACCGGTCAGCCAGGCCCGCAACTGGTCCGGGCCGGTGAGGCGTTCGGCGGCGGTGCCGTCGGCGGTGGCCGCCAGGTCCAGGCAGAGCCGCCCGCAGTCGAACCGCAGATCGCAAGGCACCGCCATGTTCCTGTCACTCCTTAGGACCGGACGTGTGTGCTCCCAGAGTGCCCGGCCCGCGGTCCGGCCGGAACCCTCCGGAGGCGCCCACTCCGCGCACCCGCGCCACATGGACACCGCCAGTAGACTCTGGGTGTATACACTTGATGTATAGTCCGCGGCGCGCGCTCCGCAGGCCACCGGCACCGGTCCGCCGCATGCTGGGGGCGTGTCCCGCTCCACCTGCCCGGCCCCCGTACCTCAGCCCCTCCAGGACGAAGGTCTCCATGTCGCGCAAGTCCCTGCTCACGAACCGCGCCAGCCTCACCCACAAGGTCGGCTACGCGCTCCGCCACCCGGCCCGGATCACCCCGTACGTCAAACGCACCGCCCGCGACACCTGGCTGCGCCTCAAACACCCCGGCCACGTCGCGTACTACCGGGCGGTGATGGCCTCCGACACCGGCCGCAACCCGGAGGCCGCGGTCGGCAGCCGCAGCCATGAGCGCTGGCTGGCACTGGGCGAGATGCAGTTCGACTACCTGGCCGAGCACGGTCTGAAGCCCGGCCACCGGATGCTGGACATCGGCTGCGGCAATCTGCGCGCCGGCTGGCGCTTCATCGCCTACCTGGACACCGGCAACTACTACGGCATCGACATCTCGCCGGACATCCTGATCTCCGCGAAGCGGACCCTGACCACCTACGAACTCCAGGACAAGCTGCCGCACTTGACGATCACGCAGGACCTGAAGCTGGACTTCCTGCCGTCCGCCCACTTCGACGTCGTCCACGCGCACAGCGTCTTCTCGCACTCACCGCTCGACGTCATCGACGAGTGCCTCGCCCATGTCGGCCGGATTCTGGCCCCCGGCGGCTTCTTCGACTTCACCTTCGACCGCACCGAGGGCGCCGAACACCAGGTGCTGCGCGAGGACTTCTACTACCGGACCGAGACCCTGCTGCGGCTGGCCCGCAAGCACGGCCTGGAGGCGCGCTTCATGGACGACTGGGAGAAGCGCCCGCACGGCCAGTCCAAGATCCGCGTCAGCAACCCGGCGTAGGGGGGCTTCCGGCGCACCAAGAGTGGCCCGCCCCGCCCCCTACTCCCCGCCGTACTTGTCCGTCTCCGCATGCGGGTCCAACGACAGCCGGTAGCCCCGCTTGACGACCGTCTGGATCAGCTTGGGGGCACCCAGTGCCACCCGCAGCCGGGCCATCGCGGTCTCCACCGCATGCTCGTCCCGGCCCGCGCCCGGCAGCGCCCGCAGCAGGTCGGCACGGGAGACCACCCAGCCGGGACGGCGGGCCAGCGCGCGCAGCAGCCCCATACCGGCCGGCGGCACCGGCCGCAGTACACCGTCCAGCACCACGGCGTGCCCCCGGATCTCCAGCCGCCGCCCGGCCACCGGCAACGGCCGTACCCGGCCCGGCAGTTCCCGGCACAGCAGCTGCACCAGCGGCCCCAGCCGGAAGCGCTCCGGCTGGAGGGTGGGCACGTCCTCCGCCTCCAGCGGCAGCGCGGTCACCGGCCCCACGCACACCGTCAGCACGTCGTGCCGCAGCGCCGCCAGCACCTCCTCGCGGATACCGCGCTCCCCGGCCCGGCGCAGCAGCGACGCGGCGGCCGGCGCACTGGTGAAGGTCACCGCGTCCAGCCCGCGCCCGGTCACCGCGTCCAGCAGCCGGTCGACCGGCCCGATGTCCTCCGGCGGCATCCAGCGGTACACCGGGACGCCGACGACCTCGGCGCCGTCCGCCCGCAGCGCCTCCACGAACCCCGGCAGCGGCTCCCCGTGCAGCTGGAGGGCCACCCGGCGCCCGGCGACACCCTCCGCCAGCAGCCGGTCCAGCACCTCGGCCATCGACTCGGAGGCCGGTGACCACTTCTCGGTCAGCCCGGCGGCCCGGATGGCGCCCCGCACCTTGGGCCCGCGCGCCAGCAGTTCCACCCCGGCCAGCCGGTCCAGCAGCGCCTCGCCCAGGCCCCAGCCCTCCGCGGCCTCGATCCAGCCCCGGAAACCGATCGCCGTGGTGGCCACGACGATGTCCGGTGCGTGCTCGATCAGATCCCGGGTCACCGCCAGCAGCTCGGTGTCATCGGGCAGCGGGACGATCCGCAGGGCGGGCGCGTGCAGCACCTGTGCGCCGCGGCGTTCCAGCAGCGCGCCCAGCTCCTCCGCCCGCCGGGCCGCGGTCACCCCGACGGTGAACCCCTCCAGCGGCCGGACGGCCGGTTCGGTACCCGATTCCGGCGCCGTCCGCACCGGCTCGCCGTGCTCCTGCTGCTGCTCGTACATGGTCGTCCCGCTCCGCCAGAGAGGTGTGGTGCCTCGTGCTTCCCGTCCCGCCGCGGCTCGGGCGGCACGGAGTGCCAAGACGCCAGCGTGCCAACAGCACGTGACAGTCCCGGTCCTCCCATATTTCCCCGCGGTTACGACGCTCCGCACGCCCGGCCCGTACGACCGGGCGGATACGGGGCGGGCGCGAGGGAGGGCGCGGGGCGGGCGCGACGCCCTCCGGAGACCGCCGCGCCCGCCCCTCCCCCTCCGCTCACACCTCCGCGTACACCGCGGGCCGCCCCTCGTCCGCCGGTGCCGCCTCCGCCGCGCCCGCCGTCCGCGCCATCCGCCGCGCACGGGCCGCCGGGCGCAGGTATACGGTCCAGGTCACCGCGCCGCACACCACATAGCAGCCGAGGAACGACACAAAGGCCGGGGTGCCCGACCCCGCCACCAGGAACGACTGGCGAAAGGCGAGGTTGATGGCCAGCCCGCCGAGCGCACCCACCGCCCCGATCAGCCCCATCGCCGCCCCGGACAGCCGCCGCCCGTACGCCGCGGCCTCCTCCCCCACCAGCCCGCGCCGCAGCGCCTGGGCCTGGAAGATCCCCGGGATCATCTTGTACGTGGAGCCGTTGCCGAGCCCCGTCAGCACGAACAGCGCGATGAACCCGACGAGAAACACGGCCAGCGACCGCACCGTCGACGCGTAGATCACGACCCCGGTGGCCAGGCCCATCGCCGCGAAGTTCCCCAAAGTGATCCGGGCGCCGCCGAACCGGTCCGCCAGCCGCCCGCCGACCGGCCGGATCAGCGACCCCAGCAGCGGCCCGATGAAGGTCAGCGACGCCGCCTGGAGGGGCGTACGCGCGAACTGGTTCTGGAGCACCAGGCCGAAGGCGAAGCTGTAGCCGATGAACGACCCGAAGGTGCCGAGGTACAGCAGCGACATCACCCAGGTGTGCGGCTCCCGGGCGGCGTCGAGGGCCGCCCCGGTGTCGTTCGTCACCGGCGCGAGGTTGTCCATGAACAGCGCCGCGCACACTGCCGCGATCACGATCAGCGGCACATAAACGGCCAGCACGATCCGCGGATGTGCGGCCCCCGCGGTGCCGATCACCAGCAGCCCCAGCAGCTGGATCACCGGCACCCCGATGTTCCCGCCCCCGGCGTTCATCCCCAGCGCCCACCCCTTCTTCCGCAGCGGATAAAAGGAGTTGATGTTGGTCATCGACGAGGCGAAGTTCCCGCCGCCGACCCCCGCCAGCGCCGCGACCAGCAGAAACGTCGTATACGAGGTGCCCGGCTCCAGCACCACCGCCGCCACCGAGGTCGGCACCAGCAGCAACGCGGCGCTGATCACCGTCCAGTTGCGCCCCCCGAACCGCGCCACCGCGAAGGTGTACGGCACCCGCAGCACCCCGCCCACCACCGTCGGCATCGCCACCAGGAAGAACTTCTCGGCCGGCGCGATCCCGTACTCGGGCCCCATGAACAGCACCATCACCGACCACAGGCTCCAGATCGAGAACCCGATGTGCTCGGAGAGCACCGAGAACACCAGATTCCGCCGTGCGATCCGCTCCCCCGTCTCCCGCCAGAAGCCCTCGTCCTCCGGGTCCCAGCGCTCGATCCAGCGGCCACCCCTCCTCCGCCGAACCTCGCCATGACTTCCGTCAGGGCTCTCGTTACGGGTCTCTGCTGCCGCGGCCGTCATCGCGCCTCCCAGGGGTCGGGTCCTGCACACCGACGCTAGGGAGGGCGGGTTTCCGTGCCGTGCCGCCCGGTGACACGTACGAAACCTTGCGCTCACCGGGTGTGGCGGGGGCGGGTGAGGCCGCGCGGCCGCTCATGCGGGGGCGATCCGCGCATTCCCCGGCGACGGTCGCGCTGCGTAACTATGCTGCCGCGCCATGCGGACCCGTACTCCTGGTGAGTACGGGCGCACACACGGTCACAGATGCCCGGCCAGGGGGAGTGGAAGGCCATGCAGACGCGAAAGAAGCCGAAGAACCGGCACTCCGCAGCCATGGAAGTCATCGGCGCACAACTGGCGATGTTCCGCGTCAAGGCCGGACTCACCCAGCGCGCCCTCGGGGAACGGACCTCCGTCGCCGAGGAGACCATCGCCTCCATCGAGCAGGGCAGGCGGGCCCTCATGCCGCATCTGGCGCGGGAGCTCGATCAGCTCCTGGGCACGGGCGGGGCGTTGGCAACGGGGGTGGAGAACCTGCCGCCGAAGGAGAAGTATCCGATCTGGGCGGAGGAGTTCATCGCGTATGAGAAGCAGGCCATCGCGCTCAGTGGCTACGAACACGGGGTCCTGCCCGGCCTGCTCCAGACCGAGGGCTACGCCCGTGCCACCTTCCGCAGCAACATCCCGTACCTCGATGAGGAGACGGTCGAACGGCGGGTCACAGCCCGGCTGGAACGCCACCAGATCCTGCACAAGGCCAATCCTGTCATCGCCAGCTTCGTCTTCTCCGAGGCTCTCGTGACGAGCAATCTCGGCGGGCGGGAGGTCATGCGGGCCCAGATTTCCCACCTGCGCACCTGCGCCGAACTCGACGGGGTCTCGATGCAGATCCTGCCGCTGAGCCGCGAGCATCACGCCGGTCTCGCCGGTCCATTCGTGGTGCTGGAAACCCCCGATCATCAACACCTGGCGTACACCGAGGCGCAGCGCAGCAGCGTGCTGATTTCGGACGCGGAGGAGGTCAGCATCCTCGCTCAGAAGTATGGAATGCTGCGAATGCAGGCCCTCGACGCCGAAGAGACCATGGGTCTGCTGGACCGGCTGCTAGGAGAGCGATGACCCACCTGACATGGTTCAAATCGAGCTACAGCGGCGATGAGGGCGGCAACTGCCTCGAAGTGGCCTATGAATGGCGCAAGTCCAGCTACAGCAGCGACGAGGGCGGCAACTGCCTGGAAGTCGCCTACGACTGGCACAAGTCCACCCACAGCGGCGACGAAGGCGGCGCCTGCGTAGAGGTCGCCGCCCACCCCGCCACCATCCACGTCCGCGACTCCAAGAACCCCGAGGGCCCGCACCTCGACTTCGCACCGGGCGCCTGGGCCGCGTTCACCTCGTTCGCGGCACGTACCGCCACCGCCACAACGGCCCCGTAAACAGCCCTACTCGGCCGCTTCCCGGGGCGCGCTCATCCAGATCGTGTCGGCGCAGATGTTCATCCGCAGCCGCTTGCCCTTCTCGTCGCGGGCCACGACCGCCCGGCCCCCCGCCTTGTCGGACGGCGCGGACACCACGGCGGTGTCATTGGTGACGGCCACGGGCTCGTTCAGCAGCGAGCCCTTGGGGCAGTCCCGGTAGCGCAGACCGGCCGTGACCTTGCCGCCGCGCCGCAGGTCTATCGGCAGGGCCCGGCCGTGCCCCCGGGCGTCGGACTGGGGCCCCTTGCCGAGGTGGACCGCGAAGCCCGGGAAGCCGCGGAACACACAGGGGTCGGTCCCCTTGTTGACGACGGACAGCCGGGCCTCGCGATGCCCGGCGTGCGGCCGCTTCTTGAGGACGGTGACCTTCCAGCCGAGGCCCTTCGTCGTGCAGTTGGCGTGCAGTGCCGCCATCCGCGGGGAGCCGCAGCCGGTCAGGGCCAGGCCCGCCGTGACGGTCAAGGTCAGCGCGGCCGCGGCCGCGCCGAGAAGTGAACGCCGTCGCACGGCCGCTCCTCCTGTTCGTTCCACGGACGATTCCCTGCCGTTAAGGAAAGGTTTTCCCGCCCCTGCGGTTGCCTGTGCGTGGCTATTTTCTGCCGTATGTGGCACAGCGCCGGCCGTCACCCGTCGACGCCCATCGCCCGCGCATCCGCCTCCGGGAGCCACCATGCGGCCCCGGGCGGCGCCAGCCAGGCGTGCCGTCCGCTCAGTTCCCGGGCGGCCGTCCGCAGCGCGTCCAGTCCCGGATGCCGCAGCCCGCGCCGCCACACCATCGACACCGGCGAGAGCGGTACGGGGTCGACGAGCGGCCGCAGCACCATCCCCGGCACCTCCATGAACTCCACGCTCGCCAGCACCGACCACCCCCGCTTGCGCACCACCCGGACGAACTCCTGCGAGCCCTCGATCTCCGGGAACGGCTCGGCCGTCGCGATCCCGCGCCCGGCGAAGAGCCGCTCGGCCAGATCGGTCCACTCCACGGTCCGCGGATTCCCGGCGGCCGCGTAGAGCGTCTCGCCGGCCAGCTCCGCGAGCGGGACGGCGGGGCGGGCGGCCAGCGGATGGTCGTCGCGCAGCAGGACCGCCATCGGCTCCAGCCGGACCGGCTGATGGCCGAGTCCGGCGCGTACGTCGGCGGGCAGCGCCGCGTACCGGCCGAAGGAGACATCGAGCCGCCCGGCCGCGATCTCGGCCGCCGCCCCGGTCAGCCCGCTGTGGAAGCGGGCGACCAGCTCACAGTCGTCCGGCACCCGGCCCCTGGCCGCCTCCAGCACCGCGTGGGCGGTACCGATCGGCACGCTCACATCGACCAGCAGCGGCCGCTCCGGCGCGGAACGGAACGCGGCGGCCAGCTCGTCCTGCGCGGTCAACACCCGCCGCGCGTACGGCAGCAGCCGCTCCCCGTCCGCCGTCAGCGCGACCCGGCGGGTGCTCCGTACGAACAGCGTGGCGCCCAACTCCCGCTCCAGGCGCCGGATATCGCGGCTCAGCGCCTGCTGGGCGACGTACAGCCGGGCGGCGGCCCGGGTGAAGTGCAGCTCCTCGGCGACGGCGGTGAACGCGCGCAGCAGTCGCGGATCGGTGTCGTACGGCATCGGGCCATCCTGGCAGGATCACTTCCCGGCATCCCCCCGCACCCCCTTCACAACCCAGTCGCGTAAATGGGCGCTGACCAGGTGTTGGACGGGCGAGGGCCGCGGCGGCGACCGTAGACGGCATGATCCTCTTCCTCGCCGCCCGGCCCGTGACTGCCCCTCCCGTACGCCCGGCCCCGCGCCGCCGCCGCGCACGCTTCCGTCCGCTCGCCCGCCTCCGCCCGTTCGCGCCCTACCGGCGGATCTTCGCCGTCCCCGGGACCCGCGCCTTCACGGCCGCCAACCTGCTGGCCCGGCTGCCCATGGGGATGCTCAGCATCAGCGCGGTCCTGATGATCGCCGGCTCGCGCGGCTCCTATGCGCTGGCCGGGGCGGTCACCGCGACCGGTCTGGCGGCCACGGCGCTGGCCGGCCCGTGGACCGCCCGGCTAATCGACCGCTACGGCCAGTCCCGTATCGCGGTCCCGGCCACCGCGCTCGCCACCCTCGGCTCGCTCTCCCTCCTCCTCTGCGTCCACTACGGCGCGCCCGACTGGACCCTCTTCGCCTCGTACGCCGCCACCGCGACGACCCCCAACACCGGCGGGATGTCCCGCGCCCGCTGGGCGCACCTCTTCCGCGACGACCCGGCCGCCCGGCACACCGCCAACTCCTTCGAACAGGCCGCGGACGAGCTGTGCTTCCTGCTCGGACCGGTACTCGCCACCCTGCTGTGCACCACCCTCTTCCCGGAGGCGGGCACCGCGGTAGGCGCGGCGCTGCTGCTCACCGGGGTGCTGCTCTTCGCGGCCCAGCGCCGCACCGAACCCCCGGTCGCCCCCCGCACCGCGGGCCACGCCCCCACCCGCTCCCCGCTGCGCCTGCCCGGCCTCCCGCCCCTCCTGCTCACCTTCCTCTGCACCGGCGCGATCTTCGGCTCCCTGGAGGTGGTCACCCTCGCCTACGCCGACGCCCACGGCATCCGCTCCACCGGGGGCGCCCTGCTGGCCCTCCAGGCGGCCGGCTCCGGTGCGGCCGGGCTGCTCTACGGGCTGCTGCGACCGGCAGCCCGTCCCGGCCGCCGCTTCCTGGTCTGCACCGCGGCGATGGCGGCCCTGATGCTGCTCCCGCTGCTGGCCGCGTCCACGGGGAGCCCGGCAGCACTGGCCGTCGCCCTCCTGGCCGCCGGTATGGCCACCGCGCCGACCATGGTCACCGGTATGGGCCTCGTCCAGTCGCGGACGCCGCCGGGGCAGCTGAACGAGGGCATGACCCTCGCCGTGACCGCACTGCTCGGCGGTATCGCGGCCGGCTCGGCGGGCGGCGGCTGGGCCGTCGAGCACCTGGCGGGTCCGGGCGCGGCCTACGGGGTGCCCGCGGCGGCGGCCGCCCTCGCGCTGACGGTCACCCTGCTCACGGCCCGCCGGCGCCCGGACCGCCCGTGAAACGACTCAGGCCCCGCTGTCCTCACGGACAGACGGGGCCTGGGCCTACATGGGATGACGGGGTCCGGGGGGCATACCCCCCGGCTCTCCGTGTGGTGGAGATGGCGGGAATCGAACCCGCGTCCAACGGTGCGGAATCAGGGCTTCTCCGAGTGCAGTTCGCTGCGATTTTCTCGGCCCCGGAGATCACGCGAACAAGTCTCCGACGGGCTCAGTCACTGTTTAATTTCCTTCTGCACCCCGTGACCGGGTCCAGAAGTTTAGTTCCCTAGCTGATGCCAGGATCCGGGTCGGGAACATCCCCGGGCTGACACTTCGCAAGTCGCTACTTAGGCAGCGAGGGCGAAGGAATCGCGCTTGGTGTTGGCGATTATTGGTTGCGACATATGGTTAACGAGATCATTGCCGCTTCCTCGACTCGCTTCCCCTGCTTCGACATCCGCTGTCGAAACCGATCATCCCCATGTTGATTTATCAAGGTGGTGCCTGCGCCCCTCGTGGGGTGCGCAGCCATCGTACGGGAACAACGCCCGCCGTTGCCAGCGTATTCCCGGGAGCCCGGCCGGACCGGGCCCCATCGGGGCAGATCAGGCCCGCTGCCGCCGCCGGGCCGCCGAGATCGCCCGGTCGGTCTCACGGCGGTCCTGCTGCTCGCGGAGCGTCTGCCGCTTGTCGTACTCCTTCTTGCCCTTGGCCAGCGCGATCTCGACCTTGGCCCGGCCGTCCTTGAAATAGAGGGCGAGCGGCACGATCGTGTGGCCCGACTCCTGGCTCTTGGACTCCAGCTTGTCGATCTCGGCGCGGTGCATCAGCAGCTTCCGCTTGCGCCGCGCACTGTGGTTCGTCCAGGTCCCCTGGGCGTATTCCGGAATATGTACGTTGTGCAGCCAGGCCTCGTCGTTGTCGATCTGGACGAAACCGTCCACCAGCGACGCCCGGCCCTGCCGCAGTGACTTCACCTCGGTGCCGGTCAGCACCAGACCACACTCATAGGTGTCCAGAATGTGGTAGTCGTGCCGCGCCTTCTTGTGCTGCGCCACGAGCTTGCGCCCCGGGTCTTTGCCCTTGCCCTTGTCCTTAGCCATAGTGCGGCCATTTTCGCACTAAGACCCGCCCCCGAGGCCACTCAATACCGTGCGGGCCCGTTTCTCGGCTCCACTGCCCACGACGAGGTCGGGCGTGAGGCCGGAGTCGTCGACGGTCCGGCCGGACGGGGTGCGGTAGTGGCCGACGGTGAGCTCGGCGACCGAGCCGTCCGGGAGCTCACTGGGCATCTGCACCGCGCCCTTGCCGAAGGTCGGGGAGCCGACCAGCACCGCCCGGCCGCGGTCCTGGAGGGCGCCGGCCAGCAGCTCGGCGGCGCTCATCGTGCCCCCGTCGACGAGGACGACCAGCGGAACGTGCGTGTTCCCGCCGCGCTTCGCATACAGAACACGCTGATCGCCGCGGACGTCGTAGGTCGCGACCAGGCCGCCGTCCAGGAAGGCGGAGGCGGTGGCGACGGCCTCGGTGACCAGGCCGCCGGTGTTGCCCCGCAGGTCGAGCAGCATGCCGTCGTCCGGGGACGCCCGGCGCACCGCGCGGCGGACCGCGTCGCCGGTGTCCTTGGTGAACGCGGCGATCTTGACGCGGGTCGGGCCCTGGCCACCGGCCGGCCGGTCGACGACGACATTGCGGGTTCGGAGCCGGGTGCGGTGCAGGGTCTCGGTCCAGCGGCGGTCGCCGCGCTGGAGGTCCAGCGTCACCGGGCTGCCGGCCACGGCGGGCCCCTGGGCGCCCCCGGAGGCGGCACCGCGCAGCCGGGCGACGACCTCGGTGACCGGGGCATGCCGCGTGGTGTGGCCGTCGACGGCGCGCAGCCGGTCGCCCACCGCGATACCGGCCCGTGCGGCGGGACTGCCCGGCTGGACCCGGGACACCGCGATCCGGCCGCCGTCCGCCGGCCGCACCCAGAGCCCGACGCCGACATAGCCGCCGCCCAACTGCTCCTGGAAATCCTCGTACTCGCCCGGGGTGTAGATCGTCGACCAGCGGTCGCCGCTGCGGCTGACGACCTCGGCGGCGGCCTGCGCACCGGACTTGCCGTCCTCGACGGCTTCGGAAGCGGCCCGCTCGACGGCGGCGCGGTCCGCGAGGGCGGACTTGCGGGCGTGCTCTCCTGAGGTCATCCGGTCCGGGGCGGTGCGCCCCGCGGCGCCCTCCGCCGCATCGCTCCAGGTCCCCGTCACCACACCGGTGGCGAGCACGCTCGCGAGGAACAACGTCAGGGCCGCCCCGCGGCGAATGCGGCGGGGCCGGTCGTACGAACACGGGCCCGACATGCCGGTGAGTCTAGGGGACAAAAGGGCGCCGTACGGCAAGTTGCCGTACGGCGCCCCTTGGCAAAGCTCACACCTTGAGGTACTTGCGCAACGCGAAGAACGCGGCGAGCGCAGGCATCAGCAGCCCGATCAGAAGGACCAGCGGGAGGACCGTCACCACCGAGTCCCAGCCGATGAAGTTGATCACCTGGATCTTCTTCGCCAGCCAGTTGTTGACGAGGATGTACTTGCCGCCGACGATCAGCACGCAGGCGAAGGCGGCGCCGAGCAGGCCCGCGATGGCCGCCTCCAGGATGAACGGCATCTGGATGTAGAAGCTGGACGCTCCCACCAGCCGCATGATCCCGGTCTCCCGCCGCCTGCTGAACGCCGACACCCGCACGGTGTTGACGATCAGCATCAGCGCAACGACCAGCATCAGCCCCATCACGACCAGCGCGGCGATATTCATGCCGTTGAGGAGGTTGAACAGCGGCTCAACGGTGTCCCGTTGGTCCTGCACCTCCATGACGCCGGGCCGCTCGGAGAACGCCGACTTGATGACCGTGAACTTGGTGGGGTCCTTGAGCTTGACGCGGTAGGACTCCGGAAGCTGGTCGGGCGTCACCAGACCGGCGACGGGGGTGTCCCCGAACTGCTCCTTGTAGTGCTTGTACGCCTGGTCGCTGGACTCGTACTTCACTTCCTGCACGATCGGCAACCGGTCGAGCTCGGCCTTGATGTCGTTCTTCTGCTGCTGGGTGGCCGCACCCTTGGCGCAGTTGGCACCGCTGTCGGCGTCGTTCTTGTTGCAGAAGAAGATGGAGACGTTGACCTTGTCGTACCAGTAGCCCTTCATGGTGCTGACCTGGTCGCGCATCAGCAGCGAGGCGCCGAACAGACCGAGCGAAAGGGCTACGGAGACGATGACGGCGAACGTCATCGTGAGGTTTCGGCGGAGACCGACGCCGATCTCCGACAGGACGAACTGGGCGCGCATGGCGTCCTTTCAGTGCTGGGGGCCGTACACGCTTAGTGCTGGTAGCCGTACACGCCGCGCGACTGGTCGCGTACGAGCCGGCCCTTCTCGAGTTCCATGACCCGCTTGCGCATCTGGTCGACGATCTGCTGGTCGTGGGTGGCCATGACCACCGTCGTACCGGTCCGGTTGATCCGGTCCAGCAGCTTCATGATGCCGACCGAGGTCTGCGGGTCGAGATTGCCGGTGGGCTCGTCCGCGATGAGCAGCATCGGGCGGTTGACGAACGCCCGCGCGATGGCGACGCGCTGCTGCTCACCACCGGAGAGCTCACCCGGCATACGGTCCTCTTTGCCGCCGAGGCCGACGAGTTCGAGGACCTCGGGAACCGTCTTGCGGATCTGGCCGCGCGGCTTGCCGATGACCTCCAGGGCGAAGGCGACGTTCTCCCCCACGGTCTTGTTGGGGAGCAGCCGGAAGTCCTGGAAGACCGTCCCCACCTGGCGCCGCATCTGCGGAACCTTCCAGTTGGAGAGCTTGCCGAGGTCCTTGCCCAGAACGTGCACGTGGCCATGGCTGGCCCGCTCCTCCCGCAGCAGCAGCCGCAGGAAGGTGGACTTGCCGGAGCCCGAGGAGCCCACCAGGAAGACGAACTCGCCGCGCTCGATTTCGAGCGAGACGTCCCTGAGTGCAGGGCGGTTCTGCTTCGGGTAGGTCTTGGAGACGTTGTCGAATCGGATCACTGATGCACCACGGTCGACCTGGATAGGGGCACGGGTTGCCGAGTTGCGGCTCCCGTCGGTGTGCGTGACCATACGCGAACCTCGCAGGACGGCGCAGTCGCCGTAGGCGGTTGGTGCGTTTATTCACGGCACCTACGGGACAAAAGGCGCACAATCCCGTGGGCCGCGCCGTTCCGGCGACGAGCTGGCACAGTGGAGGAGGGAACCAATGCGCCTTCCGGCGCGTTGGTGCAGTGGAGAAGGAGGTCGCATGACGTACGACCGACTGGTGTGCGCCAATTGCGCGGCCCCTGTGAGCGAGGGCCGCTGCCCCGTGTGCCGGGCCAGCAGGGAACGGCTTCAGCAGCAAGCGGGCGGTCTGTTCGCCCAGCTCAGCCCCGCGATGCTGGTGGCGCTGATGATCCTGCTGATCGCGGTGGGCCTACTGCTCCACCAGGCCGTCTGAGACCGATCACAGGCTTCCTCGGCGGACGCGGGAGCGCGGACGCCGAGGGGCCCGGGACGCGATCGCGTCCCGGGCCCCTCCAGCTGTGACGTGCGGGCGATCAGGCCGCCGCGGCGCCGCCGCCGTTCTTGTTGATCAGGCGGGGCAGCATACGGAAGCCCACACCGCCCGCGATCATCGTGGCCGCACCGATGAGCAGGACGGTGGTGCCGGAGGAACCGGTCTCCGCCAGCTCGCCGCCCTTGGCCTGCTGCTTGGCCTGGCCGGGGGTGTCAGCGATCTGCTCCTTGCCCTGGCCGGGCTGCTCGATCGGCTTGGAGCCCTCGTTGTCCGGGCCGGTGCCGTCGGTGTCACCGATGGAGGCACCACCGTCGCTGTTGCCGCCGGTGGTCCCGTTACCGCCAGTGGTCTCATTGCCGCCGGTGGTCTCGTTGCCACCCGTGGTCTCGTTACCGCCAGTGGTCTCGTTACCGCCGGTGGTCTCGTTGCCACCCGTGGTCTCGTTACCGCCAGTGGTCTCGTTGCCACCGGTGGTCTCATTGCCGCCGGTGGTCTCGTTGCCACCAGTGGTCTCGTTGCCGCCGGCGTCCTCGCCACCGATACCGCCGGTGTCCTCACCGCCGATACCGCCGGTGTCCTCACCGCCGATCTCGCCGCCGGTGCTGTCGTCGCCGCCGACCTGGCCGGCGGTCTCGCCGCCGTCGGTGCTGCCGGTGGTCTCGCCACCGCCGTCGCCGCCGCCGATGATCCCGCCGATGATGCCGCCGATGATCCCGCTGTCCTGGCCCGGGGTCTCACCCGGGCTGGCCGCGGAAGCCGCGCCGGCCGCGGTGAGCGACGCACCGGCCGCGATCACCGCACCGGCCGCAATGCGCGCTACGCGCAGCCGCGTCTTCTTCGTCATGTACTGCTACCCCCAGTAGCTGAACTCGTCATTGGAGCACCGCTGTACGGGGCGACGAGCCGATGCCGGGGTACGCGAGTTTCAGCTCCGCGCCGTGGGGCGATCCGCCCCCATCCCCGTTACTGCACGCGCCCCAGACATACGCATGCCGCGCTCAGCCTTCCCAGTTCCTTGACTATCGTCAAGGTCGATTAAAGGCCGGATGCCCGAAATACCAAGTGTTGGGCGGTACCTGGACATACGACTGTGACCAAACCCCCACAGCAAAAACAACTACCTCCCCGAGGGAGGCAGTTGTTTCACCTTCAGACGGGGTGCCCCGCTACTTCTCCTGCTGCTTGCGCCAGCGGATTCCGGCCTCCAGGAAGCCGTCGATGTCGCCGTCCAGCACACCGGTGGGGTTGCCGACCTCGAACTCGGTCCGCAGGTCCTTGACCATCTGGTACGGGTGCAGGACGTACGAACGCATCTGGTTGCCCCAGGAATTGCCGCCGTCGCCCTTGAGCGCGTCCATCTTGGCCTGCTCCTCCTGGCGGCGGCGCTCAAGGAGCTTGGCCTGGAGGACGTTCATCGCGGTCGCCTTGTTCTGGATCTGCGAGCGCTCGTTCTGACAGGAGACGACGATGCCGGTGGGGATGTGCGTCAGCCGGACCGCGGAGTCGGTGGTGTTGACGCCCTGGCCGCCGGGGCCGGACGAACGGTAGACGTCCACCCGCAGCTCGGACTCGTCGATGTCGATGTGGTCGGTCTGCTCGACCACGGGCAGCACCTCGACACCGGCGAACGACGTCTGGCGGCGGCCCTGGTTGTCGAACGGCGAGATACGCACCAGGCGGTGCGTGCCCTGCTCGACGGAGAGCGTGCCGTAGGCGTACGGCACCTGGACGGCGAAGGTGGTCGACTTGATGCCGGCCTCTTCCGCGTACGAGGTCTCGTAGAGCTCGGTCTTGTAGCCGTGCCGCTCGGCCCAGCGCAGATACATCCGCTGGAGCTTCTCGGCGAAGTCCGCGGCGTCGACACCACCGGCCTCGGCGCGGATGTTGACGACCGCCTCACGGGAGTCGTACTCGCCGGACAGGAGGGTGCGGACCTCCAGCTCGTCGACCGCCTTGCGGACGGCGGTCAGCTCGTCCTCGGCCTCGGCCCGGGCGTCCTCGTCGCCCTCGGCCTCGGCGAGCTCGAAGAGCACCTCGAGGTCGTCGACCCGGCCGCGCAGGTCCTCGGCCTTGCGCAGCTGGCCCTGGAGGTAGGACAGCCGGCTGGTGATCTTCTGTGCGTTCTCCGGGTCGTCCCACAGGGACGGCGCCGCGGCCTGCTCCTCGAGCACGGCGACATCGGCCCTCATCTTGTCGAGGTCCAGGACGGCCTCGATCGACCCCATGGTCGAGGAGAGGGACTTCAGCTCTTCGGATACATCGACGACTGCCACGCACCCAGCCTAACGGCTGCCACCGTCAGCGTGACCCGGCCCCGGCAGGCCGGTCCCGCCGACACCGGACCCGCGAGGGCCCGGACGCCGGTCACCGCCGGGCCCGGGCGCGGTCGCCGCGGGCCCGTGGGGCGTCACGGAGTGTCGGGTTCCGACTGGTGGACGCCCGGTGTGGCGTCGTCCGGCTCGTCGTCGCCCGAGGCCAGCCAGCCGCCCAGACCGGCCGCCACGAGCGCCGCGGCCGTGGCCGCGCCCAGCCTGATCCGGCGGCGGCGCACCGCCTCCGGCGCCGCACGGTGCCGGGCCGAGCCCGCCCGGCGCTCACCGGCGGCGCGCGGGGCCCGGGCGGTGCCGTGCGCGCCGCCCGCCAGCTCGTCCGGGCCGGGGACCCGCATGCTGGTGTGCGTCTCCCGGTTGGAGTCGGGGACCGCGCCCTGGACCAACGGGACCGCGCCGCGCGGCGGGGTGGCCTCGGCCGGTGCCGCCGACGGGTAGTACGCCTCCTCGCGGGCGCCGGCGCCCTCCTGCTCGCTCTCCGCCTCGTCGTCGTCCGGCTCGTCGATGTCCAGCGGCGGCAGGCCCGCCAGGCCGGGCAGCAGCTCACGCAGCCGGGCGGCGAGCTCCGGGGCGCGCAGCCGGGACGCCGGCGCCTTGGCCAGGCACTGGAGCAGCAGCTGCCACAGCTCGTCGGGGATACCGGGCAGCGGCGCCACGCTCTCGGTCACATGGCGGCGCAGCACCGCCCCGGGGTGGCCGCCCCCGAAGGGCGTGAATCCGGCGAGCAGCTCGTACAGGACGGTCGCCAGCGCGTAGACGTCCACGGAGGCGCGCGGCGGCAGGCCCTCGATGATCTCCGGGGCGAGGTAGTCGGGGGTGCCGATGACCTTGGTCGCCCTGGTCCGGCGCGGGGAGTCGACGAGCCGGGCGATACCGAAGTCGGTGAGCAGCGCGGGGTGCGCGCCACCGGGGCCCAGCGGGCCCTGCATGTTCAGCAGGACGTTCTCGGGCTTGACGTCGCGGTGCACGATCCGGGCCGCGTGCGCCGCGGCCAGCCCGTCGGCCACATCGGCGGCGATCGCGACGGCGGCCTCCGGGGCCAGCCGGCGTTCGCGCTCCAGACGGGTCCGCAGATCGGTGCCCCGTACGAGCTCCATGACCAGCGCCAGGTCATTGCCGTCGACGACGAGATCGCGGACACCGACGACATGGGGATGGTCCAGACCCAGCAGCGCCGCCCGCTCCTGTACGAAGCGGCCGACGAGCTCCTGGTCGGACGCGAGCTCCTCACGCAACAGCTTGATGGCCACGGCCCCTTCGGGACCCTCGCCCAGCCATACCGTGCCGGCACTGCCCCGCCCCAGGATCTGGTGGGCGGTGTACCGGCTGCCGATCTTCCGTGCCAAGACTGCTCCGACGTGTCGGGCCCCCGAGCGTCCTGCGGGGGCTGAGGTTGGCGTCAAAGCTACGCGGGTGCCAGGGGGTTCAATGCCCCGGACGGTGGCAACCTTCACTTCTGTGAGCGAAATTCTCCGCCGGAAGTCGACAAATCCACTGGGTGGGTCGTACGGCGCGTCCGCGGACCGCCCACGACAGCGCGCCGCCCGCGGGCTCCGGGGAGCGCGCGGGCGGCGGACGGTCAGCGGCCGATTTTCTCGACGAACCGCTGCACTTCGCTGAAGACGTGCCCGACCTGCGAGAAGAAGCCGCGGGTCGTGCCGATCCACTCCTGGAGCGGAGTCAGCTCCCAGATGAGCCAGGCCGCCACGAACAGGAGTATCAGCGTGAACAGACAGCCCTTGAGGCAGCCCAGGCCCGGGATCTTCATCGGGTTGGCGCTGCGCTGACGGGGCTCGCGCCGGGGCCTCGGCTCCGGCGCGGGCGGCCGCTGCGGCTCATAGCGCTGCGGCGGCGGCTCCCGGCGCCGCTGCGGGGCCGGCGGCTGCTGCTGCGGCGCCTGCTGGGCGTACGGCACCGGAGCGGGCTGCTGCCGGTACTGCTGCGGGCGCTGCGGCGGCTGCTGCGGGGCGGCCTGCCGCTGCGGACGGCGGCGCAGCGGGTCCTCGCTGGGGTCCAGGTACTGCACCTGGGTCTGCTCGTTGCGGTCGCGGGCGGCACGCAGCTGGGACTCCCACGGGTGGGGCCCCTCCGGCTCCTGCGGTCCGCCGGCCGGCGCGCCCATGGGCATCGGCGGCATCGCCCGCGTCGGATCGCCCTGCGCACCGGGGCCGCCCGGACCACCCGGGCCACCCGTGGACGGCAGCACGCTGGTCGCCGCGGCCGGGTCGTACGAACCGGCGCCGGACGGAAGCACCTGGGTGGGGTCGGCGTCGCCGCCGGCCTGGCCGTCGGCGCCCGTCCCGGGGACCGTGGCGGGCGCGGGATCGGGAGCGAGCAGCGCGGCCACACCGAGCGCGGCCTCGGCCTCGGCAGGCCGGGCGTGCACCCCGATGCCGGCCGCGACGGTGCGCAGCGCCCGGGCCAGGTTCTCGGCGCTGGGCCGCTCCTCGGGCCGCTTGCGCAGACAGCGCTCGATGACCGTCCACAACGGCTCGGGCAGCGTGCCGGGGCGCTGCGGCTCCTCGCTGAGGTGCCGGTGCAGCACCTCCAGGGCGGTCGACCCGGCGAACGGGGGACGGCCGGTGACCAGCTCGTACAGCAGGATGCCGGCGCCGTAGATGTCCACGGCGGAGGTCTGCGGGCGGCCCTCGGCGGACTCCGGCGCCACATAGGCGGGCGTGCCGACGAACTCGTGGGTGCGGGTCAGGCCCGGGGAGTCGGCGAGACGGGCGATGCCGAAGTCGGTCAGCATCGGGTGCATCTCGCTGCTGCCGTCCGAACCGGCCAGCAGGACGTTGGCGGGCTTGAGGTCACGGTGGACCACACCGTCGGCGTGGCTGGCCGCCAGCGCGTCGGCGATCTGGGCGGTGAGCAGCGCGGCGGCCACCGGGCTGAACGGCCCGTTGTCGCGCAGATAGCGGTGCAGGTCGGGGCCGTCGACCAGGTCCATGACCAGGGCGAGCAGATCGCCCTCGACGACCAGGTCGCGGGTACGGACGATGTTCGGGTGGGTGAGCCGCAGCAGGACGGAACGCTCCCGCAGGAAGCGCATCACCACGTCCGCGTCGTGCGCCAGCTCCTCCTTGAGGACCTTGATCGCGACCGTCTCACCGGGCTCCCCGGCCACGGCGGCCTCGGCGCCCGCCGTCTCCCGCTGGCGGGCACGCCAGACGGTGCCCGTGGCGCCGCGTCCCAGCGGCTCCTCGAGCAGATACTTGCTGCCTACCGGCCGCACGTCATGCGCTCCCTGGTCGTGGTGAATCCCTTGCCCGGCCCGCTGGGTCAGCTGATCATCTCCGCGCGGCCCGTCCGACCCACTGTAGTGCCGTCGCACAATCTTTTCGGTCCGGCGGCCCAGGGCGGGCTTGTGGGAAAGACGCGGGTTCGGGACGGATGGTTGCCTGCTGCCCCCGGGAGGGCCGTCTGCCGCCCCCGGACGGTGCGGACGGTGCCCGCGCGCGGTCCGGCCGGAGACCTTCCGAGCTGACCACGGCGGTCGAAATCCGGCCGGGCACGGCGCGCAAGCAGGCACTTTTTCGCCCTTAGAAGACCAATCAAGATCACTGAACGGCGGTCGGCGGGCGCGTTGTCAGTGGCAGGTGCGAGGATGCATCCAGCGCGATGCGGCGGGGGCGCGCGGCCCTTGTCGCGACGTGCACTTGGGACTTGTACGTGCCGACGTGCCCGGGTGCGGTGGGGGGAGCGAGCGGGCCCCCCTGCCGGACCTCGGCAGAAGGGACCGTTGACGGCGATGCAGATCCGGCTGACCGTCCTCGGGCCGCGCAGCGGCCACACCACCCGGGCATGCGATGTGCTGGTCACGGCCCCTGCCGGGACCGCGCTGGCGGCGGTGGCCGGCTCGCTCGCCGCCTCCGTGGCGGGCTCGGGTGCGGATGTCGGCGGTGCGGGCGGCGGCAGCGGCCCCGTCGTCCTGTACGCCGGGTCCGACCGGCTCGATCCGCAGCGCGCGGCCATCGGCGAGCCCCCGCTGATCGACGGCGCGGTGCTCTCCGTCCAGAGCCCGGGCCCCGCTCCCGCACACGGCCTGCCGCACGGCTCCGCGCGGCTGCGCGTCGTCTCCGGACCCGATGCCGGCGGTGTGCATCTGCTGCACGGCGGCCAGATCCGCATCGGCCGCTCCGCCGATGCCGACGTCCCCCTCGATGACCCCGATGTCTCACGGCTGCACTGCACCGTCACGGTCGAACCGGACGGCTCGGTCTCCGTCGCCGACCTGCGCTCCACCAACGGCACCGTCGTGGACGGCACCGACCTCGACGAACGCCCCGCACCCCTGCGCCCCGGCGCCCTGCTACGCCTCGGCGAGTCCGCCCTGCGCCTCCAGTCCGCCCCCGGCACACCGGACCCTGCCCTGCCGACCGCACCGGACGGGGAGGGGCATCTGCGGATCACCCCGGGGGCCGCGGGGACGGTCGCGGGGGGACGGGCGGAGGAATACGGGGCAGGTGGTCCGCACGGGGCCACTGCGGCCATGGGCGGGGCTTATACGGGGGCTGGGTCGTATGCCGGAGCCGTGGCGAATGCCGGGGGCGGGGCGTACGGGCGGGTGACGGGTGGGGCGGGTGCTTCGGTCGGGGCTTCGCCGGCCGGGGAGGCAGCGGGCGGGTCCGTGCAGGTGCCGGGCGGGTCCGGGCCGGCATCGCGCCCAGCCGGGCAGGCATCGAGCGGAGCCGCATACGCACCGGGATCCGCGCAGGCATCGGGCGGAGCCGCATACGCACCGACCGGGTCCGCACCCGCACCGGCCGGATCCCCCCACGCACCGGCAGCGGCCTCGCAGCCGCCGGCCGCGCCGGGCCGCCGGGACACGCCCCTGCGCGGCACCCCGGCCGGATACGGCAACCCGGCCGCATACGGCGCACCGGCCCCCGGCCCCGACGGCTCCCGCCCGACCGGCGCCCCCTCCCCGGATACCTCCACCGGCCACGTCTACGACCGCACCACCGACAGCGGCAGCCCGTCAGCCGGCTGGGGGCCCGGCGTCCGGGAACCGGCCGACGGTTTCCCGGCCACCGGCCAACAGCGGACGCACGGCGGGCAGCAGTCTCTGGCACCGGCCGACGAGGGTCCCCGTAAAAGCGGGCGGCGCGGCGGTATCGGGGCCTGGGCGCGACGGCTGACGGGCGGCCGGCCCACCGTGGAGCAACCGGACGAGGGCCTCCCGGCGGCGTACGAACCGGCCGGCGACCCCACGGCCGCCGGCGCGGACCCCCTGGACGCCGCCCCGAGCCCGGAGGCACTCGCCGGGCCCGCCGCCGAGGAACGCTGGCCGGACGCCGCCGCGATCCTGCTCACCGCGCTGGGCCCGGGGCCGCGGCTCTGGGAGCGCGGCCCGGACCACCCCGACGCACTGACCGTCCGGCTGGGTACGGCGGCCCGCAGCGGCGGCCGTACCGCCCTGCCGGTCACCGTCGAGCTGCGCCGGGCGGGCTCCCTCGGCCTCGCCGGGCCGCGGGCGCGGCTGACCGGACTGGCCCGCTGCGCCCTCGCCCAGCTCGCCGCGCTGCACTCCCCCGGCACCCTCGACATCGTGCTGATCAGCACGGACCGGGCGCGCCCGGCCGAGGAGCGGGTGGCGGACTGGTCCTGGCTCGGCTGGCTGCCGCAGGTCCGGCCGGAGCGTGGCCAGGACTGCCGGCTGCTGCTCGCGTACGACCCGGACCAGGCCCTGGCGCGCACGTCCGAGCTGGTGCGCCGGCTCGACGACAGCCCACTGGGCCCCGCCTGGGCCGACGCCGAGCGGGCGGAGATCGCCGCCGCCGCGGCCCGCCACCAGGGCCCGTACACCCTCGTGGTCGTGGACGGCGACCCCGGCACCTCCGCGCTGCGCGAGACCACCGCCCGGCTCGCCGCGGCCGGGGCGGCGGCCGGTATCCATCTGCTGTGCCTGGCCGAGACCCCGGCCTCCTCCCCCGCCTTCCCGCTGGCCGCGACGTACGAAGCGGCGCGGACGGCGTCGCCCGCCTTCGGGGAGTGCGGGGCGGTCGCGGTGCTCAGCGGCGATGTCGCCACGGCGCTGCGCGTCGTCCAGCCGGGCTCGGGGCCCCATGGCACCGTCGCGACGGTGGACGCGGTCTCCGGCGCCTGGGCCGAACGCTTCGCCCGGGCGCTGGCGCCGCTGCGCGAGACCGATGGGACGGCCACGGCGGCCGGGGGTGGTGCGGCGATGCGGGTGGCCGTCCCGCTGCCCGATTCGGCGCGCCTGTTGGACGAGTTGGGGCTGGCCCGCGCCACCCCGGCTTCCCTGATGGCCCGTTGGGCCGCCGCCCTGGACACCGACCGTCCCGGCGCCGCCGCGGTCCTCGGCGCCGGCCCGCACGGCCCGCTGTGCGCCGATCTCGCCGCCGACGGCTCGCACCTCCTCCTGGAGGGCGCGGCGGCCACCGGCAAGACGGAGCTGCTGCGGTCGCTGGCCGCCTCGCTGGCCGCCGCCGACCGGCCGGATCTGCTGTCGATGGTGCTGGTGGACGGCGGCGGCAGCGAACGCGGCGAGGGGCTGCGGGTGTGCACGGACCTGCCGCATGTCACGACGTATCTCGCCGCCTCGGACCCGGTCCGGATGCGGGAGTTCGCCCAGGCGCTGTCCTCGGAACTGAAGCGCCGCGCGGAGATACTCGCCGGCACCCCGTTCACCGAGTGGCGCAGCAAGCATCTGCCGGCGCCGCGCATCGTCGCCCCGCGGCGCTCCACCGAGGGCGGCCACGGTCACGGAGAGCAGGAACCAATTACTCTCCGTAATCGTTGCCGTAACAAGGAGGAAGAAGGCGGCACCCCGGCGGACCCGTCAACGACCGGCACCCTGCGACTCCGCCCCCGCAGCGGAGCCCCCGCCGAGGACCCCGCACCCGAGCCGGCGGTACCGATGCCCCGGCTCTTCGTGCTGGTCGACGACTTCGACGCCCTGGTCGCCCCGGCCCTGGGCAGCACCGGCCGCCCGGCCGCCGGGTCCGTGGTGCGCGCCCTGGAGTCGGTGGCCCGGGACGGAGCGGCGCTCGGGGTGCACCTGATAGCCGCGACCGGCCACCCGGACCGCACGGCGGAGACCGCGACCAGCGAACGGGCTGATCTGCGCGTCCAGTTGGGCGCCACCACCGATCCGTCCGAGCCGGTACCCACGGGCCGCGGGCGGCTGTACCGCGCGGCGGACGGCTCCTCGACACCGTTCCAGGCGGGCCGGGTCACGGGCCGGATACCCCGTACGTCCACCCTCCGGCCGACGGTCGTCCCGCTGGAGTGGCAGCGGATGGGCGACCCGCCGGCCCGGCGCCCACTGCGCGAGCTGGGCAACGGCCCGACGGATCTGGCCCTGCTCGCCAGCGCACTACAGCGGGCCGCACAGTCCTCGGGCGCGGCGGCCACCCCGCCCCTGCTGTGAAGCACGTGCTGTGAAGCACCGACGTGCGGTGAGAAGCGGACGTGCCGTGAAGCATGGACGCGCTGCGAGAAGCGGACGCGCGGTGAGACGCGTACGCCACCCATAACAGCCCCGTCACGAAAGGCCGGTTGACGCGGAAGGCGGTATTGCGGACCCCGTGGCCAGGGCGTAGGACTGTCGCAGACCACGCGGCCGCACCACCGCTCGGCACCACCCGCACCACCGCTCGGCACCACCCGCACCGCAACACCGCTCAGCACCACCCGCACCGCACCACCGCACAGCACCGCACCACCCGCAATGCAGAGGCGCCGTGGCGCGCTATGGCGCGGCGCTCTTCCGTTGGCACGGCAGGCGCAGGGACAGGGGGCTACGGGGATGGGCAGACGACTGGACCGTATTGACCGGGCGGCCGGCCGGGCCGCGGCCGGGGTGGCGGTGAGCGCGGCGCTCGCCTTGGCGCTGGCCGGATGCGGGAGTGGCGGCGGTGGGAAGAAGGATGAGGGGGGCGGTGGCGGGAAGGGGGGTAGTACCGCCCCGACGGTGCGACTTCCCTCGTTGAAGGGGCAGAAGCTTCAGGTCACCGCTGTGTGGACGGGGCCGGAGCGGGACAACTTCCAGAAGGTGCTGGAGGAGTTCGAGAAGCGCACCGGTGCCACGGTCGACTTCGTGCCCAGTGGTGACGACATGGCCGGTTTCATCGGGTCCAAGATCGCCGGTGGTGGGCCGCCGGATGTGGCGATGCTCCAACAGGTCGGTGTGCTCAATGAGTTCGCCGGGAAGGGGTGGCTCAAGCCGCTCGGGGCGAGTGCCAAGGCGCAGCTCGCCAAGAACTATGCGAAGGGCTGGCAGGATCTCGGCGCCCACAAGGGCACCCCGTACGGGGTCTACTTCAAGGCCAGTAACAAGTCGTTGGTCTGGTACAACGCCCGGGCGTTCGACAACGCCGGTGCCAAGGAACCGAAGACCTGGCCGGACTTCGTCAAGGCTGCGGAGATCATCGGCGAGTCGGGTGTGGAGCCGGTGTCGGTGGGCGGTGCGGACGGCTGGACGCTGACGGACTGGTTCGAGAACATTTATCTCTCGCAGGCGGGGCCCGGGAAGTACGACCAGCTGGCGCAGCACAGGATCAAGTGGACCGATCCGACGGTCAAGCAGGCGTTGACCACGCTCGGGCAGCTCTTCGGCCGGAAGGATCTGCTCGCGGGCGGCAACTCCGGTGCGTTGCAGACGGACTTCCCGACGTCGGTGACCCAGACCTTCAGCGGCGGTGACGCCCCCAAGGCCGCGATGGTCTCCTCGGCGGACTTCGCCGCCGCCAACATCACCCAGACCAAGGCCAAGGTCGGTAAGGACGCCAAGGTCTTCCCGTTCCCGGCGGTGGGTGCCAAGTCGCCGGTGGTGACCGGTGGGGATGTGGCGGTGGCGCTCAAGGACGGCAAGGCGTCGCAGGCGCTGCTGACGTTCCTGGCGTCGACGGATGCCGCGAAGATCTGGGCGCAGGCGGGCGGGTTCATCTCGCCCAACAAGGAGCTGGATCAGGCGGCGTACGCCGATGACGTGCTGCGGGAGATCGCCAAGGCGCTGGTCGCGGCGGGTGATGACTTCCGCTTCGACATGTCCGACCAGGCGCCCGCCTCGTTCGGCGGCAAGCCGGGCCAGGGCGAGTGGAAGGACCTTCAGGACTTCCTGAAGAACCCGAAGGACATCGCGGGCACGCAGGCGCGGTTGGAGAAGGACGCCGCGAAGTCGTTCGGACGCTGAGAACGCGTAGTCGTTCGGACGCGTAGTCGTTCGGGCGCTGAGTACGCGAAGTCGTCCGGGCACTGCGTATGTGCCGCTGTCCGTGTCGAGCGGGACCGGGGGGGTCGTCACGATGAGCGACGTGCAGGTCAGCGGGGCCGGTGAGCGGCGCCGGAGGAGGGCCGGTGGCGGGGGCCGCGGGCGGGTGCGGGGCGCCCGCCGATGGCTCGCCGTGGTGTTTCTGCTGCCGGCGCTGGTGCTGCTCGGTGCGCTGGTCGGCTACCCGATCGTGTTCTCCGTCGTCCGCAGCCTGTTCGACGCGTCCGGTGACGGCTTTGTGGGGCTGGACAACTACGGCGCGATGTTCTCGGACGAGGGCATCCGCACGGCGTTGCGGAACAACGTCGTCTGGGTGGTGGTGGCGCCGACGGTGTCGACCGCGCTGGGGCTGGTCTTCGCGGTGCTGACCGAGCGGATCCGCTGGGGCACCGCTTTCAAGCTGGTCGTGTTCATGCCGATGGCGATCTCGATGCTGGCGGCCGGGATCATCTTCCGGCTGGTGTACGACCAAGCGCCGGAGCGCGGGGTCGCCAACGCGGTGTGGGTCGGTGTCCATGACACCTTCGCCGATCCGGCGCCGTTCCCCGGGGCCAAGCCGCGGCCGCGCGCCGGTCTGAAGCCGTCGGGGGGCGGGGCCTTCACCACCGGGTCGGCCGTGCGGGCGGGGGCTCCGGTGCTGCTGCCGCTGGTCGCCGTCCAGCCGGACGATCTGCGCGGTGCGCGGGCGGCGGCCGTCGCCCAGCCGCAGCCGGGCAAGGTCACCGGTACCGCGTGGCTGGACTTCACCCGGGGCGGGGGCGGCCGGCCGAATGTGATCGACGGTAACGAGAAGGCGCTGGCCGGTCTGCGGGTCGAGGCGGTCCGGGGCGGCAGGGTGGTCGCCTCGGCGACGACGGCGGCCGACGGCAGTTTCGCGCTGCCCGCCGGCCAGGCGGACGGTGCCCGGCTGCGGCTGCCCGCGGCTGATTTCGCCGAGGCGTATCGCGGTGTCGACTGGCTCGGTCCGGCGCTGGTCACCCCGGCCATCATCGGCTCCTATGTATGGATGTGGGCCGGTTTCGCGATGGTGCTGATCGCGGCGGGTCTGGCGGGTGTGCCGCGGGAGCTGCTGGAGGCGGCGCGGGTGGACGGTGCGGGTGAGTGGCAGGTCTTCCGCCGGATCACGGTGCCGCTGCTGGCGCCGGTGCTGGTGGTCGTGCTGGTCACGCTGATGATCAACGTGCTGAAGATCTTCGATCTGGTCTACATCATCGCGCCGGGCTCCAGCATCCGGTCCGCGAATGTGCTGGCGCTCCAGCTCTTCCAGTCGTCGTTCGGCACGGATGTCGACGAGGGCCTGGGCAGCGCGATCGCCGTGTTCCTGCTGTTGCTGGTGCTGCCGGTGATGTACGTCAATCTCCGGCGCCTGCGGAAGGAGCGTCGCCGATGACGACCGTGGACGGTGTCGTACGGGCCGGGCACTCCGGCACCGGTGCCGTACGGGGCCGGCGGCCGCTCGCCGCGCGGCTGGTGGCGCGGGCCGGCGGCGGTGCGATGCGGGTCTTCCTGGTGCTGGTGGCGCTGTTCTGGCTGATGCCGTCGGTGGGGCTGTTGTTGTCGTCGCTGCGCAGTCCGCAGCGGATCGCCGAGTCCGGCTGGTGGCAGGTCTTCCGTGAGCCGGCCCAGATCACCTGGGACAACTACAGCCAACTGCTGTCGAACGACAAGGTGATGGGTTCGCTGCTGACCACGGCGGCGATCACGGTGCCCGCGACGGTGCTGGTCGTCGTCATCGGCTCGCTGGCCGGCTACGCGTTCGCCTGGATGGACTTCCCCGGCCGGGACGGCTGGTTCCTGGCCGTGGTGGGGCTGCTGGTGGTGCCCGTGCAGGTGGCGCTGATCCCGGTGGCGAAGCTGTTCGGTGCGGTCGGGCTCTTCGAGACGACGGCCGGGGTGATCCTTTTCCATACGGCGTTCGGGTTGCCCTTCGCGGTGTTCCTGCTGCGGAACTTCTTCGCAGAGATCCCGCGGGAGCTGCTGGAGGCGGCCCGGCTGGACGGGGCGGGCGAGCTGCGGCTGTTCACCCGGGTCGTGCTGCCGCTGGGCGGTCCGGCGATCGCGTCGCTGGCGATCTTCCAGTTCCTGTGGGTGTGGAACGACATGCTGATCGCGCTGATCTTCGCGGACAGCGGGCATCCGCCGGTCACCGTGGCCCTTCAGCAGGAGGTGCGGCAGTTCGGCAACAACATCGATGTGCTGGCGCCCGGCGCCTTTCTGTCGATGGTGGTGCCACTGATCGTCTTCTTCGCCTTCCAGCGCCAGTTCGTGTCCGGTGTGATGGCGGGTGCGGTGAAGTGATCTGCGCACGGGGGCCCGGTGCCGCCGGGCCGCACGCCATCTTCCGTTCATTTTCGTCCGCCTACGATGTCGTCGCTGCCGTGCCACGCACGGTGCGACCGGGCTCCGTCCTGGCGACTGCCTGAGCCGCGCCCGCACGTCCCGTGCTCCGGGGCGTGGTGCCCCGGCCCCTGCCGGGCCGCTCCTGCGCAGCGGCTCCGGCGCCGGGCGCGCCCACAACTACAGAGACGCACCACCGCGGAGACGCACCACCGCAGGCCGCAGATCTCTCCCCGCGTTTCCCCGGTACATCCACGGCAGACAGCGCCGGCACATATCGCACCTCCCCCACGCACGTGTCGTCTTACGCCCTACGTTCCCGACCGTCTGGAGACGGACCGCACATGACTGCCCCCATCGCAGACCAGAGTGCCGCACAACTCCCGCGCCCCACCCGGCTGTCCGAGGTCAAGGGCTGGTTCTTCACCGCGGACCAGCTGCTTTTTGACTGGTTCCTGACCCGCCAGAAGGAGCGTGCGGAACCGGGGGATCTGCTGGAACTGGGGGCGTACATGGGCAAGAGCGCCATCTTCCTCGGTGCGCGGCGGCGGGCCGGCGAGCGCTTCACGGTCTGCGACCTCTTCGACTCCCCCGCCGAGGACGCCTCCAACTCGCAGGAGATGAAGAAGTCCTATGCGACCTTGACGCGGCGCGCCTTCGAGGCGAACTACCTTGCATTCCATGACGAGTTGCCCACCATCGTCCAGGGCCTCAGCTCGCTCGTCAGTGAGCATGTCGACGAGGGCTCGGTGCGCTTCGCCCATATCGACGCCTCGCATCTGTACGAGCATGTGCACGGCGACATCCTCGCGGTGCGCGAGCTGCTCACCGGTCAGGGCGTCGTGGTGATGGACGACTACCGTGCCGAGCACTGTCCGGGGGTGGCCGCCGCCACCTGGCAGGCCGTGGCGAACGAGGGGCTGCGCCCGATCTGCATCACCGGCACCAAGTTCTACGGGACCTGGGGCGATCCCGAGCCGCTCCAGCAGGCGCTGGTGGAGTGGATCAAGGCGCGCGGCGACATCTGGCACGAGGTGCAGTACGTCAACGGCGCCCCGCTGGTCCGGCTGAGCGCCAAGGGCGCCAAGGAGCCCGCCCACCCGGTGTCCCGGCACCGGTCCTCGGGTGGCCGCGCCCCGCAGCGGCCGGCCGCGGCCCGGGCGCCGGAGGCCTCCGCGGCCCGTCCGGGCCCGCGCCCGCCGTTCCCGGCCCGCGGCACGCTGCGCCGGGTCGCCCTGGACGTGCTGCCGCCGGTCCTCACCCGGGCGCTGGTGAACGCCCGCAAGCGGGCCCGTACGCGCTGACCGCGCCGCGCGGGGCCGGGGCGGCACGCGCCCGCCCCGGCCCCGCGCACCGGCCGCCCGAGGGCTGTCCCGTCCTCCCGCCCGCCAGGGATGACGGGGCAGCCCTCGGGCGGTATCTCCCTAGCGCGGCACCTGCCCCAGCAGGACGAACACATTGGCGCGCAGCAGCATCCCGGCCGGGCGGGGCAGCGGATGGGAGTACGTGCGCCGCACCGTGAGTCCCGCGGACTCGGCGAAGGCGCGCAGCAGCGGGAAGTCGGTGAAGCGCACCGGGGCGGGGCCGGCCCGGTGTCCGGCCTCCTGCGCGGTGATCAGCAGCACCCCGCCGCCGGGCCGTACGTACGGCACATAGGCCCGCAGCAGGCCCTCGACCTGTTCGTCGTCCAGGTGCTCCAGGACGTGGGCGGTCAGCAGCGCGTCGAAGGCACCGGGGCGGGCGTGCGGGCTCGCGAGGAAGGTGTCGGCCGTGTAGGCGGTCAGTCCGCGCTCCCGGCAGCGCGCCACGGACCGCGGGTCGTGGTCCACGCCGACGCTGCCGGGCGCGCAGTCGGCGAGGGTGTCGCCGGTGCCGCAGCCGATCTCCAGGACCCGTCCGCTGCCGATCCGTCGCAGCTGGCTGCGGAACGGGGAGCGGGCGGGCAGCAGCCGGGCCGGTCCGCGGCGTCCGCGTTCGGCCGGCAGCCGCGCGGTGGAGGCGGACGGGGCGGTGCCCGCGGGGGGCGCGGGCCGAGCGGTCCGGATGTCGCTGCCGGGCGGCCCGGCGTCGGGGCTGTCGGTGGCGGCGGAGCTGTCGGTTCGGCCGGGCATCGGGACGCGGTCACCTTCCCTGGGGAACAGGGCGCACGGGGCGCCGTAAAGCTGTGCAACGGGTCTACGGCATCGGACGCGGCCCGGCGCTACGGCGCGCCGACTTCGCGCACTGAGCGTAATCATGTGAACACGCAGTGTCGATGATGTGTCTCACCCTTTCAGCGCAGATCCGGTGACCGTGCCGCCGTGGGCGAGTTGAACGGACCGGTCTTGTGCATCGCCGGTCCGGAAAGGCTTGGTTCGCGTATGAAGCCACGGCTCACCGTCGTCGTCCCGGTCCCTCGCGCCGAGGGGTCCGAGCGGAATGTGGAGGAGTGCCTGGAGTCGGTCGCGGCCCAGACGCTGACCGAGCTGGATGTGGTGCTGGTGGACGGCCCACCGGGGGCGGGGCCCGGGGGCGCCGCCGCGGAGGCCGGTCCCGCCGCTCTCGCCCGGCGGTTCGCCGCCCGCGATCCGCGGTTCCGGATCGTCCACCACCAGGAGGGCGGCCCGGCTGCCGGCTGTGGCGCGGCCCGCAACACCGGTGCCCGGCACGCCTATCCGCACACCGATTACCTCGCCTTCCTCGACGCCGAGGAGGATGTGCTGCTGCCGCGCGCGTACGAGGATCTCGTCGGCGTGCTGGACCGGTCCGGGTCGGATCTCGCGACCGGCAACGTCTACCGGCTCGGTGCGGCCGGCCGCAGCCAGTCCGCCCACCATCCGGCGGGCCGGGAGACGGCGCTGCGTACCCGGATCGGCGACGATCTGACCCTGCTGTCGGACCATGTCGCCCGCAACAAGGTCTTCCGCCGCACCTTCTGGGACCGGCACGCCCTCGCCTTCCCCGAGGGCGAGTGGTGCCATGACGCGGCGGTGACGCTGCCCGCGTTCTTTCTCGCCGGCGCGGTCGATGTGCTGCACGAGCACGTCTGTTACCGGCGGCTGCCGGAGGGGCCGGGCCGGCAGCGGCAGCTCGATGCCCGGGGCGTACGGGACCGGTTCGCGGCGGTGGCCGGTATCCGGCGGTTCCTCGCCGACCCGGCCCGCGGGGCGCTGGGCGGCCACCGGCGCGACTACGACCGGGCGCAGCTCACCGAGGGGCTGCTCGACCTGGTGGAGGCGCTGCCGGGGGCCGCCCCGGAGTGCCGGACCGCGTTCCTGGACTGCGCCCGCGACTTCCTGTCCGGTGTGGATCCGCGGCTGTTCCCCACGCTGCCCGTGGAGCTGCGGATGCGCTGGTATCTGATCCGCGCCGGGCGGCTGGCCGATCTGCTGGCGCTGCTCACCCATGAGGCCCGTAATCCGGCCGGGTTCACGGTCGCCGGGCCGCCGCTGCGCAAGCGTGCGGTGCTGCCGCTGGCCCCGCCGCTGGAGCTGCCGCCGGGGGTGACCCGGCTGGACCGGGCCGATTTCCCCGTCGTGGCGCGGGTGCGGGAGGCGGTGTGGCGGGACGGTGTGCTGGTGCTGCGCGGCTACGCCTATCTCCGCAATCTGGACGCCGCGGCCCGGCACCGCTATCTGCGGACGGCCGTGCTGTCGTGCGGGCGGCGCCGGGTCCTGCTGCCGCTGCGCCCGGTCCCGATGCCGGAGGCGACCGCCGAGTCCGGTCAGGAGCTGCACTGTTACGACTGGTCGGGCTTCGAGATGCGGCTCGATCCGGCCCGGCTGCGCAAGGGGGGCCGCTGGGAGGAGGGCGACTGGACGGTCGGGGTGCTGCTGGCGTCGGCGGGGGTGGTGCGGGCCGGGGCGCTGTCCGCGCCGGACACCGGTTCGGGGGCCGCGCCGCGCGCCCACGACGTGGCCGGGGACGGCGCGGACGACGGGCTGCGGATCACGCCCTGGTACGCGGGCGGGCGGCTGCGGCTGTCGGTGCACCGGCGCACCCGGCGGCTGGCCGGGCATCGTGCCGCGGCGGCCGGTGCTCTGGACCTGACCGTCGGCGCGCCCGGCCCGCCGCCCGCCGCGCTGCGGCTGACCCACCAGGGGACCGGCACGGTGGTGTCGTTTCCGGTGGAGCCGGCGTCGCCCGGGGAGGCGGGGGCCCCGCAGACGGGTCCGGGGGTGGCGGGCGAGGTGTCCGGCGGTGCGCCGTCGTCGCACACCTTCCGGATCCGGCTCGACGCCCTCGCCGCCGCCCGCCCCACCCGGGACGGCGCGCCCCGGGCCGTGCCGCCCGCGCACACCGAGAGCTGGGCGCCGGAGTTGGTGCTGCCCGGCGGCGGCACCGACCCGATCGCCTGCGCGCCGGGGCTGACGCCGGTGCCGTATCCGCTGCCGCACGGCCGTGAGCTGGTGGTGGCCGCCACCCCGGCCGGGCAGCTCGTGCTGCACGACCGTGTCCCGCAGCCGTACCTGGACCGGCTGCTGTGGCGCGCGGACGGCACCCTGCTCCTGTCGGGCGGGCTGCCGGCCGCCGCGCCGCACGCCACCGAACTGGTCCTCAAGCACGGGGCGCACGCCACCGAGCTGGCCTTCCCCACCACCCATGACGAGGGCCGGTTCCACGGCACGCTGCCGCTGGGCGCACTGCCCTCGCTGGCCGGGGCGGTGCCGCTGCGTGAGGGCCGCTGGACGCTGCATCTGCGCGAACGGGGCGCGCCCGGCTCCCCGTTGGACGCCCCGGTGCGCTGTGCGCCGTCGGTCCTCGACGGGCTGCCGGCGACCCGTACGGTCCGCGGCAAGCCGTTCAGCCTCGACCGGCACCGGCACGACGAGGCGCTCGTAGTGGCGGGGCCCGCGCTGCCGGCCACCGACCGCGGCCCCTACCGGCGCCGGATGCTGCGCGAGCAGCACTACTCGCTGCACCGCTCCCGGCCGCTGCGCGACACCGTCCTCTACAGCAGCTTCGGCGGCCGCGCGTACGGGGATTCGCCGCGGGCGGTGCATGAGGAGCTGGTGCGCCGGGGCATGGAGGTGGAGCATCTGTGGGCGGTGCGCGACGCGCAGAGCGCGGTGCCGGCGACGGCCCGTGCGGTGCTGGTGGGCAGCGCCGAGTGGCACGGGGCGCTGGCGCACAGCCGCTGGGTGGTCACCAACACGCATCTGCCGCGGTGGTTCACCCGCCGGGGCGGCCAGCGGATCATCCAGACCTGGCACGGCACTCCGCTCAAGCGGATCGGCGCCGATCTGGCGGGCACGCTGTGCGCGGGCCTGGCGCATCTGGCGCCGCGGCCGCGGGTGAGCCGGCAGTGGAGTGTGCTGCTGTCGCCCAACGCGCACAGCACTCCGGTGCTGCGGTCCGCGCTGGGCTACTCGGGCCGGCTGGTGGAGACCGGACTGCCGCGTACCGACGCCCTGTTCGCGCCGGACCGCGAGCTGACGGCGGCCGCGGTGCGTGAGCGGCTGGGCATCGAGCCGGGCAGGAGGGTCGTGCTGTACGCGCCGACGCCGCGGGACGATCTGGCCTACGACGCGGGCCATCACCGGCTGCATCTGCCGCTCGATCTGGACCTGGCGCGGCGGGAGCTGGCCGACGACCATGTGCTGCTGGTCCGCGGGCATCCGCTGGTGGCCGACCGGCTGCCGGCGCACCATGCGCCGTTCGCGCGCGATGTGTCCGCGCACCCGGACGCCACCGAGCTGCTGCTGGCGGCGGATGTGCTGGTCACCGACTATTCGTCGCTGGCCGTGGACTTCGCCAACACCGGCCGTCCGATGCTGTTCCTGACCCCCGATCTGCCGCACTACCGGGACACCCTGCGGGGCTTCACCCTGGACTTCGAGGCCCGGGTGCCGGGGCCGCTGCTCGGCTCGACCGGTGAACTGATCGACGCGCTGGGCGACTTGACGGCGATCGCGGCGGCGGGCGCGGACGCGTACGCGGATTTCCGGGAGTCCTTCTGCCACCGGGACGACGGCGGTGCGGCGGGCCGGGTCGCGGACCTGATGGAGCGGTGACCGGGGCCGGTCCGCCGCAAGATGAGGGTGGCTGGATCGGCATCCTGCGGCACTCGCGTCGTTACAGCATGTGCAGGTGCCCTCACGGGCCCGGCACACCCCGAGCCCGGCTCCCGCCCGGCAGAAGACGGCAAGTGGGCGGAAAAGCGGAGCGACGGGTGCAACCGTGCGACGGATTTCGCCCTCTGAATCATCGGAAATGGGTTCGGAATTCCCGCTCGCGCCAAGAGATGCTGTCGACACGAAATGTAGATTTCAGTGACTGTGAAAGAAGCCCTTGAGCCACTGCCGGGGCCCACCATCACGCCATCCGCGCAGGTCAGCATCGTCGTCATCGCCTTCAACGATGTCGGCCATGTCGGCGAGGCGGTGCGCTCCGCCCTCGCGCAGGGGAAGCCCGGCGAAACGGTCACCGAAGTGATCGCGGTGAACGACGCGTCCACCGACGGCACCGGCGCCGCCCTGGATGCCCTCGCCCGTACCGAGCCGCGACTGCGGGTCATCCACCGCGACGAGAACAGCGGTGGCTGCGGCACCCCCCGCAACGACGGGCTGCGCGCCGCCACCGGGCGGTTCGTGATGTTCCTCGACAGCGACGATGTGCTGCCGCCGGGCGCGGCCCGCGCGCTGCTGGCCGCGGCGCTGGAGCATGACGCCCCGGTCGTGGCCGGTGCCTGTGTCCGCCGTGAGCTGCCCGCGCACCGCGATGTCCCCTGGCAGCCCGGCCTCTACCGCGAGCCGGCCGTCCACGACTCGCCCGACGCGAACCCGCAGCTGGTCCGGGACACGTTGTGCGTCAACAAGCTCTACGAGCGGGCGTTTCTCGACAAGCACGCGATCACCTTCCCCGAAGGCCGTTTCACCTACGAGGACTTCGTGTTCACCGCGCGGGTGCTGGCCGCCTCCCCGCGGATCGCCACCCTCCCCGACCCGGTCTACATCTGGCATGTGCGCCGCTCGGCCGCCCGGCAGTCGATCTCGCTGGACCGCGCGGACGTCGCCAACTGGCAGGCGCGGATCGCGGCGCACCGGGCCAGTGTGCAGATCTTCCAGGAGGCCGGGCACAAGGCGCTGGCGCATGCCGCGCGCACCAAGTTCCTCGATCACGATCTGCGGATGTACGTCCGGGAGCTGCACACCCGCGGCGCCGACTACCGCGCCGAGTGGTGGCGGCTGACCCGGGAGTATCTGGCCGGTTTCGACGAGCCCGATCTGCGTGCGGCGCGTGCCCCGGCGCGCTGGCTGGCCCGGGTGGTGCTGGCCTCTCCGGCCCCGCGGGACCTGGGGCGGCTGACGCAGCTGGCGGCCCGGCCCGGCCGGCTGCTGCCGCCGTACGCGGAGGCCGGCGGCCGCGCGGTGTGGTCCGGGGACCTGCCCGAGGTGGAGCTGGACGCGATCGGTACCAAGCCGATGCACCGGCTGCCGGTGACCATAGACGCGGAGCCGGCCGTCAGCAGCCCCGGTGTGCTGCGGCTGCGGGTGCACGATCTGTACGGGCGGCTGGCCGCGGCCGGGCCGGAGAGCATCGACATCGAGCTGCGGCGCCGCCGGGACGACCGGCGCGGCCCGGTGCACACCGCCGCGCTCACCCCGGCCCCGGCTTCCGGCGGCTCGGAGGCCTGCTGGACCGCCGAGATCGTGCTGGATCTCGGTGCGCTGGTCGAACGGGACGGTGCGCACCGTGCCGACCCCGAGCCGTGGGATCTGATGGCGCGGGTCAGCTGCGCGGACGGGGCCGGGTTCCGGGCCGCGCTGCGGGCCATCGGGCCGGGGCTGCGCCGCCGGGTGCTGCCCAGCCGCCGCCATGTCCTGCTGCTGGTGCAGCCGTATGCGACGACCGGCGGCGCGCTGTCACTGCGGGTCGCGTCGGGTCTGCGCAGCGTCTGGCGGATCGCCGCCCGACGGCTGCGGAGCTGACCGCCCCGGACCACTGACCATCCGCTTCGTCCCCGAGCCTAGGATTGATGCCATGTCTTACTTGATCACGGGTGGTGCCGGCTACATCGGCTCCCATGTCGTACGGGCCCTGCGCCAGGCCGGCGAGACGGTCGTCGTGCTCGACGAGCTGACGACGGGCGTGTCCGCCCGGGTCCCGGAGGACGTCCCGCTGGTCGTCGGCTCCACGCTCAACCGTGAGCTGCTCGACACCACCTTCGCCGAGCACGGCATCACCGATGTCATCCACCTGGCGGCCAAGAAGCAGGTCGGCGAGTCCGTCGAGATGCCGCTGCTCTACTACCGCGAGAATGTGCACGGTCTCCAGACGCTGCTGGAGGCGATGGCCGCGGGCGGCGTCGGCCGGCTGGTGTTCTCCTCCTCGGCCGCCGTCTACGGCATGCCGGATGTCGAGCTGGTCACCGAGGACACGCCGTGCACGCCGATCAATCCGTACGGCGAGACCAAGCTGGTCGGCGAGTGGATGGCCCGTGCGGCGGGGCGGGCGCACGGCATCAGCACCGCCTGCCTGCGCTACTTCAACGTTGCCGGGGCGGCCACGCCGGAGCTGGCCGACACCGGGGTCTTCAACATCGTCCCGATGGTCTTCGAGCGGCTCACCACGGGCGCCGCGCCGCGCATCTTCGGCGATGACTACGACACCCCGGACGGCACCTGCATCCGCGACTACATCCATGTCGCCGATCTCGCGGAGGCCCATGTGGCGGCCGCCCGCAAGCTCGCCGAGCCGGGTCCGGTGCGCGATCTGACGCTGAACATCGGGCGGGGCGAGGGGGTGTCGGTGCGCGAGATGGTCGATCTGATCGCCGAGATCACCGGGCACCGGGACGTCACCGCCGAGGTCACCCCGCGCCGGGCGGGCGACCCGGCCCGGGTGGTGGCGGCCGCCGACCGGATCGCCGACGAGCTGGGCTGGAAGGCCCGGCACGACGTCCGCGACATGATCACCTCGGCCTGGGAGGGCTGGCGGTACCACCACCCGCAGGCCTGAGCGGGCCGCGTACCCCGCGTACGGCCGCCGGCACCGTGCTCAGCGGTACCGGCGGCCGCGTCGTGCGGGGGGGCGTCCGGTGGGGCGGCCGGTCTCAGGCCCCGGCCGGTTTGCGGGCCATGAGGCAGGCCTGCCGGGTGGACTCCCCCAGCTCCTCGTCCGGCTCCCGCAGCATCTGGGCCCGTACCTCCAGGCCGGCGGCGGCCAGCAGGCCGGCGATCCGGTCCGGCCGGCGCCGCCGGAAGTCGAGCGCCACGGGGTGGCCGAACGGCTGCGCCACGTGCAGCGGCTCGTCCCCGACCTGGAAGGCGAGCAGCAGCATGCCTCCCGGGGCCAGCAGCCGGTGGAACGCGGCGAACAGCTCCGGCAGCCGCTCCTGCGGGGTGTGGATGATCGAGTACCAGGCCACGATGCCGCCGAGGGCACCGTCCGGCAGCTCCAGGCCGGTCATCGCGCCCACCTCGAACCGGAGCCGGGGATGTATCCGCCGGGCCAGCGCCACCATCTGCGGCGACAGATCGACGCCGAAGACGGGCAGGCCCAGGCCGGCGAGGTGTGCCGTCACCCGGCCGGGTCCGCAGCCGAGGTCGGCGACCGGGCCGGCGTCCGCGGCCCGCACGTGTTCGGCGAACCCGGCGAGTACCGCCCGGTCCATCGGTCTGGCCGCGAGGTGGTCGCGGAAGTGCGCGTCGTAGTCGGTGGCGACAGCGTCGTAGAACGCCCGGGTGGTGTACAGGAAGTCCGGTTCGGTCACGGACCGGCACCCTACTCCGCGCGCCGGGCCGGTGGCGGGGTGCGGCGGGTGCCGCTCAGGTCAGCGGGTGGGACGTCCGGCCGGACGCCTCGTCGATCTCGTCGTGTGCCTTGGTCAGCAGTTTCATCGCCAGTTCGTTGAGCGCTCTGGCTCCCGCGACCTCTTCGCCGACCCTCGGCTGGTTGGAGTCGACGGGGTGGCGGCTGGCGTATCCGTGGCCCCGCACCTCGGTCCCGTCGGGGAGCCGTACCAGGGCGGCGGCGCGAGTGCGGTGGTTGTCCTCCTCGAATTCCAGCTCGACATGCCATCCGACAGCGGTCTGCAACATGACGATCACCTCCGGAACCGCTGTTACCAGGGTGCGCCCGCTTGCCGTCCGCCGCACGGTGTGCGGGGCCGGGCCTCCCGGTGGGAGACCCGGCCCCGGTGCCTCTCAGGGGTGCCGCACGGCTACGGCTGGAGGGTGATCGAGTTGATCGGCGTCATGTCCTTGTCGATGTAGTTGTTGGCCGGCAGGTAGCCCTGGCAGCCGGTGCCGTTGTAGCCGGTGCAGGTCCGCATGGTCGCGCCCCCGGACTGGTTGTTGTAGATGCGGTGCACCCCGACCATGTTGCTGAGGTTGTGGGCCCCGTAGCTGTAGTAGAAGTGCGACGGGTGGCCGCCGTTCCAGCCGGCGTTCTGCGGGTAGATGCAGACCGCGCCGTAGGGGCATCCCTGGGTGGTGGCGGCCTTGGCGGCGGCGGGTCCGGCGGTGGCGACGACCGTGCCGGCCGGGACGACCAGCGCCGCGACGGCCGCGGCCGCTATGCCTGCTCGCTTGATGACGGACATGTGTGTTCCCCCTGTCATACGGTCCCGCGAGGCCCTCGCTCGCGGGTGCACCGTGGCCGGTGCCTGATAGTCGGTCAGCCTGGGGCAGCGGGGGCGGGCCGGGCAACGGCATTCGGCTATTGCCGAAAGGGGCTCGCGGGGCCGGGTGTTGACGGCCGCGGGGCGGAAGCGGGGGCGTACGGCGGTGTCAGCGGCGCGCCCGGCGCAGGAGCCGCGCCCGACGCTGGAGGCCCGCCCGGCGCAGGAGGCCCGCCCGGCGCAGGAGAGCCCGGAAGCCGCCGCCGGGCACGGTGAGGGCCAGCGGCGCGGGCCCGTCGTCCCCGCGGGCGGCCGTACGGACCGGCAGCTCGCGGTGGAACGGGCCCGCGGTCACCCGCAGCGCCACCCGCCAGGTGCCCGGCGGGCCGCCGCGCAGCCGGGCGCGCACGGTGTAGCGGTCGCCGGCGGCCCGCTCGACCGTGGTGCGCAGCGCCACCGTGCGGGTCGCGTCGTGGAGGACCAGCCGCAGTGCGGCGTCCACAGGGCAGCCGGGGAGGGTGAGCCGGGCGGTGACGGTGGTGCGGCCGGAGCGGGTGCGGTCCACCGTGCCGCGCAGATCGTCGCCGAGGGGCCGGCGCGCCCCGTCGCGGTCCAGGTCGAGGTTCAGATGGCCGTGCGGCCGGGAGCGGAAGAGCGCGGCGACGGCCGGGCCGGCCGGGCCCCGGCCGACGATCCGCGGCACGAAGCCGGGGTCGCTCTCCTCCTCGCCGTCGTCCTCCGGGACCAGCCAGGCCTCGCGGCGGAGGGCGGGCCCCGCGGCGCCGCCCGGGCCGTACGCGGCGACCGCGATCTTGAGGCCCCAGACGCCGTCGGCCAGCGGCCCGCCGTCCGCCGCGGTCGCCGGGTCGACGGCGGCCCGCCAGGCCCCGTCCTCATACCGGGCGGGGAGGCGGTGGGTGGTGCCGTCGCGGCGCAGCAGGATCTCGACGGTGTCGCCGCCGAGACCGGGGAGGGTGGCGGTGCCCCGCAGATGCAGCACGCCGCCCACCCAGTGCTGCCGGAGCAGCCGCTGGCGCAGCACCACGCGGTCGGTGAGGTCGTAGCAGGCGTCGGGGAGGGCGCGCTGCGGGTCGCGGAAGTACGGGTAGCCGGCGTAGACGCGGCCGTCGTCGTCGAGCCGCGGCGGGTCCGGGCGGGTCCCGGTGTCGGCGCGGACGACGGCGGTCAGCTCGTCGTCGAGTCCGGCGCGCAGGCAGTGGGCGCGCAGCCGGAGCCCGGGCGGCAGGGCGGTCAGTACCCGGTCGGTGAGGTGGCGCTCCACGAGTGGGCGGGCGGCGGCCGCCATCGCGGTGCGGCCCGCCGGGTCGCGGGCGAGGTAGGGGGCCCCGAAGGGCATGAGTATCTCGCCGTGGAAGTGCCGGACCATCAGCTTGTCGCGGTCGGCGCCGGGCGGGACCTCGGCGGCGACCCGGTCGAGGACGGTGCCGATGTAGCCGAGGTATTCGCACCAGTCGGTGTCCTGGCGGCTGGCGTTGCTGTTGTCCTCGCGTCCGTGCAGGTAGTAGCAGGTGCGGTCGGCGAAGACGGAGACGACGTCGGCGCGCAGCAGGGCGGTGATGCCGAACGGCAGGTCCTCGGCGAGCAGCCGGCCCTCGACGAAGCGCAGCCGGTGGCGTTCGACGAAGGACCGGCGGAAGAGTTTGTAGGCCGCTAATGACCAGTAGACGGGGGAGTCGAAGACGGAGACCCGTTCGCTGGTGGTGCGCAGGTCGACGGGGGCGGCGCGGCCGTCGGCGCCGGCGATCCGGCCGTAGACGATGTCCGAGCGGCACTTCTGGGCCGTCCGGGTGAGCCAGAACAGCGCCTCGGGGTCGAGGCGGTCGTCGGAGTCGAGGAAGAAGACGTAGTCGCCGGTCGCGCGGGCCAGCCCGGCGTTGCGCGGCTTGCCGGCGCCGCCGGAGGCCTCCTGGCTCAGCACCGTCAGATGGGGGTGGCGGCGGGCCTGTTCGGCCAGCCACTCGGCGCTGCCGTCGGTCGAGCCGTCGTCGACCGCGATCACCTCGATGTGGCGCCGGTCCAGCGTCTGGGCGAAGACGGAGCCGAGGCTGCGGTCGAGGTAGCGCCGGGTGTTGTGCACCGGCACGATCACGGAGACGGTCGGCGCCGGGGCGCGGGATCCGGTGGGGACCTCGGCCGCGGGGTCTTCAGGGACGGGCACCGTGCCTCCGTTCTTTCGGCAGTTCCCCGGACCGCCCGGCGCCCCGGCGGGGCAGAGGGGACTCCTCAGACATATAACGCGGGGTGAACGTTCGCCGATCGTGGCGGCGGACCGCCGGTGTCTCCGGGCCCGCCACTCCCCTAGAGGCGGTCCGGCTCCCGGAGGTTGCGCGTCCCGCGCCCCTTTCCGCGCCCACACCACCCGGGCGGCATCGGCGCCCCTGCGGTGACACCGCCTGAAAATTCACCACTTGACAAGATCTGTGATGAGCAGCACAGAAATTTTCAATGAACGGACAACAACCTTTTCGGGTGAACAGTGGTCAGAAAGCTGACGCCGCACAAGGCCCCTTTGCGCCTTTTTTGTGTTCTGCACAGCTCGCCACGAGGAGTAGCCCCGCATGTCCGAGACAGGCCCCGACGCCGGACCCCGCTTCAGCATCATCGTGCCCGTGTTCCGGGTGCAGGGCTTTCTGCGCGCGTGCATGGACTCGGTGCTGGGGCAGGATTTCCCGGACTTCGAGCTGCTCGCCGTCGACGACTGCTCGCCCGACGGCAGCGGCGCCATCCTGGACGAGTACGCCGCGCGCGACGACCGGGTCCGGGTCCTGCACCTCCCGGAGAACGCCGGCCTGGGCCCCGCCCGCAACGCCGGTCTGCAGCGGGCCCGCGGCGACTACCTCCTCTTCCTCGACAGCGATGACACCCTCGTGCCCGGCGCGCTCGGCGCCCTCGCCGAACGGCTGGCCGCCACCGCGCACCCCGAGATCCTGGTCTTCGACTACGCCCGGACGTACTGGGACGGCGCCACTCGCCGCAACACCCTGTCCGCACTGCTCGACGAGTCCGGCGCACCGTCCTTCCCGCTCGCCGAACGGCCCCAGCTCCTCGATCTGCTCCAGATCGTGTGGAACAAGGCCTACCGCCGCGACTTCATCGAGGAGCACGGCTTCACCTTCCCGCAGGGCTACTACGAGGACGCCCCCTGGACGTTCTGCACGCTGATCACCGCACCGCGGATCGCGGTCCTCGACCGGGTCTGTCTGCACTACCGCCAGCGCCGGCAGGGCGGCAACATCCTGCGCACCACCAGCCGCAAGCACTTCGACGTCTTCGACCAGTACGCCCGGGTCTTCGCCTACCTGGACGCGCACCCCGAACTGGCGCACTGGCGCCCGCACATGTTCCGCAAGATGACCGACCACTATCTGACCGTCCTGGACAAGCCGGGCCGGCTGCCGCGCTCCGCCCGGGCCGAGTTCTTCCACCGCGCCGCCCGCGACTACCGCCTGCGGCTGCCGGCCGGCTTCGTCCGCCCCGGCGGTGTGACCGGCGGCAAGTACGCGCTGCTCGCCAAGGACGCCTACCCGGCGCTGGCCGGTCTGAAGGTCGCCGGCAAGGTGCAGCGCGCGGTGCGCAAGCACGCCGGCAAGCGGGTCAGGCAGGCCAAGCGCAAGGCCATGGACCTGCGTTACCAGGCGCTGCTGCGGCAGCCGCTGGACGAGAACCTCGCGGTCTACTCCGCGTACTGGAACCGGCTGCCGTCCTGCAACCCGCTGGCGGTCTACGAGAAGGCCAAGGAGCTGGCCCCGGACGTGCACGGCGTCTGGGTCGTCAAGAAGCAGCTCGCCGGCGCGGTCCCGGCCGGCATCGACCATGTCGTGCTCAACTCCCCGCGCTACTGGGAGGTGGTGGCCCGCGCCAAGTACCTCGTCAACAACGTCAACTTCGCCGACAACGTGGTCAAGCGCGAGGGCCAGATCCACCTCCAGACCCACCACGGCACCCCGCTGAAGTCGATGGGCACCGACCAGAAGCGCTACCCGGCCGCCGCCAAGGGCATGAGCTTCCGCAAGCTGCTGGCCCGCGCCGACCGCTGGGACTTCTCGCTCTCCGCCAACCGGCACACCACCGAGCAGTGGGAACGCGTCTACCCCTGCGACTTCACGTCGGTGGACGCCGGTTACCCCCGTAACGACGTCTACTACCGGGCCACCGCCCAGGACGTCCTGGACATCCGCGAACGCCTCGGCATCGCCCCCGGCAGGACGGCCGTCCTGTACGCGCCGACGATGCGCGACTACCAGGTCGGCTATGTCCCGCGGCTGGACCTGGAGCGGATCTCCCGCGCCCTGGGCGAGAACTTCGTCCTGCTGGTGCGCACCCACTACTTCTACGACCGCGATCCCGGCCTCCAGAAGCTCCAGGAGCGCGGTGCGCTGATCGACGTGTCCGGCCACCCGGTCGTCGAGGAGCTGTGCCTGGCCGCCGACGCCCTGGTCACCGACTATTCGTCGATCATGTTCGACTACGCCAACCTCGACCGGCCGATCATCAACTACGCCGACGACTGGGACACTTACGTCCGCTCCCGCGGCGTCACCTTCGACCTGCTCTCGGGCCTGCCCGGCGACACCCCCGGCGTGCTCGCCACCACGGAGGACGAGCTGATCGAGGCGTTCCGCAGCGGCCGCTGGGACGACGAGCGGGCCGCCGCACTGCGCGCCGCGTTCCGCGCCCGGTTCTGCCCGTGGGACGACGGGCACGCCGCCGAACGCGTGGTGCGCCGGGTCTTCCTCGGCCAGGAGGCGACCCCCGAGCCGCTGCCCCAGGAGCAACGCACCGTCGCCCCGACCCCGCGCACCGCGGCCGCGGCAGCCGGCCTGCTCACGCCGCCGGCACCCCGGAGGGGCGCGCACGAGGACGTGCGGAGGCGGGAGGCGTCGGGGACGGCGGAGGGGTCGGGGGCGGCGGAGGCGTCGGGGGCGGCGGAGGCGTCGGGGACTTCGGGGACGTTGGACGCGTCGAATGCCTCGGGCGTCTCGGGGACGTCGGGCACTTCGGGGACGTTGGACGCCTCGGGGGCGTCGGACGCGTCGAATGCCTCGGACGTCTCGGGGACGTCGGACGCGTCGAACGCCTCGGGCGCCTCGGGGACGTCGGACGCGTCGAACGCCTCGGGCGCCTCGGACGTGGAGATGGCGGGCTGATCGGTCGATCGGTGCGCACACTGCCGCCCGCCCCACGGGAATACCCGCCCCCACCCCACCCGTTGTGGCCTCGCAGGGGGCCCGCGCACCCCCTACGGGATCCGTTCGCCCCCGCCCTAGGTGCCCTCCCGCCTCACTCCGCCCGGAGCGCCGCCACCACCGAGCACGACAGTGCGTCGAGGTACCCCTTGGGGAGCTCGTCGCGGGCGACCAGGAGCCGCCAGTACAGCGGCCCGGTCAGCAGGTCCAGCGCGAGGCGGGCATCCACGTCCGGCGGCAGTTCGCCGCGCTCCACGGCCCGGGCCACGACCGCGGCCGCGACGCCCTCCTGGCTGTCGTGCAGCGCGGCCTTCAGCGCCTGCGCGAGTTCGGGGCTGCGGGCCGCCTCCGCCAGCAGGTCCGGGATGATCTGCGAGGCCATCGGGTGCCGCAGCGCCCGCGCCGCGACCTCCAGCAGCATCCGTACGTCACCGGCCAGCGACCCGGTGTCCGGCGTCGGCATACCCGCCGCGGCCACCGCGGAGACCACGTCCAGGACGAGGTGCAGCTTGGAGCGCCACCGCCGGTAGACGGCGGTCTTGCCGACGCCCGCCCGCCGCGCGATGCCCTCGATCGACATCCGGGCGAAGCCCGCCGCGGCCAGCTCCTCGAAGACCGCGGCACGGATCGCCTCGGTCTTGTCCTCGCGCAATACGGCGGCGCCCGCCGGGGCCCGGCGCGCCGCCGCGGGTTCGCTCCCGCTGCCGTCTTGTGCCATGGCTGGAGCCTACCGTTACGACGCTACGGTTGCGTTTCGACGCGAGCTCCCTTTAGTGTCGGCGTCGCGACGATACGGACCCGTCCCGTCGTCGCGCTCCGTTCCGCTTCCCCCGTCACGCAAGCGAAAGCGGCCCCATGCCCCAGACCCTCGCTCCCCCGGCCCCGGCGCCCACCTGGGCATCCACCCCCGGCGCGGCCCCCGACCCGGAGCTGCGCGCCCTGGCCGAGCGCCATGGACTCACGGTGAGCGGCGCCCGACCCTCGCTCCCCCAGTACGTCCGCCGGCTGTGGCAGCGGCGGCACTTCATCAGGTCGTTCGCCGGCGCCAAGCTCACCGCGCAATACAGCCAGGCGAAGCTGGGCCAGCTGTGGCAGGTGGTGACCCCGCTGCTCAATGCGCTGGTCTACTACTTGATCTTCGGCCTGCTGATCGGCACCAACCGCCACGTGGACGACTACATCCCGTTCCTGGTGACCGGTGTCTTCATCTTCACCTTCACGCAGAGCTCGGTGATGGCCGGTACCCGGTCGATCTCCGGCAACCTCGGCCTGGTGCGGGCGCTGCACTTCCCGCGGGCCTGTCTGCCGATCTCGTTCTGCCTGATGCAGCTCCAGCAGCTGCTGATGTCGATGGGCGTCCTCATCGTCATCCTGCTGGCGTCCGGACAGCTGCCGGGCTGGTCGTGGCTGCTGGTCGTGCCGGCGCTGGTGCTCCAGTTCGTGTTCAACACGGGGCTGGCGTTGGTGATGGCGCGGCTGGGTTCGAAGACCCCGGACCTGGCGCAGCTGATGCCGTTCATCATGCGGACGTGGATGTATGCCTCCGGTGTCATGTACAGCATGAGCGCGGTCACCGCGGGCAAGCATGTGCCCGCCGTCGTCCAGCTCCTCCTGGACATCAATCCGGCGGCCGTCTACATCGACCTGATGCGGTTCGCGCTGATCGACAGCTTCGTCGGGAAGCAGCTGCCGCCGCATGTGTGGGCGCTCGCCGGGGGCTGGGCGCTGGTGATGGGCGTCGTGGGCTTTGTGTACTTCTGGAAGGCTGAGGAGCGGTACGGACGTGGCTGAGCAGAAGAACGGCGGCCGGCCGGCCGAGGCGGCCGCGGAGCGGATCCCGACGGTGATCGCGGACGATCTGCACATCGTCTACCGCGTCTACGGCACGGGTGCGGGCAAGGGCAGCGCCACCGCGGCCCTCAACCGCATCGTGCGCCGCAAGCCCTCCTCGGGCGTGCGCGAGGTGCACGCGGTCAAGGGTGTCTCCTTCACCGCCTACCGGGGTGAGTCGATCGGGCTGATCGGCTCCAACGGCTCGGGCAAGTCGACGCTGCTCAAGGCGGTGGCCGGTCTGCTGCCGGCGGAGCGCGGCAAGGTCTACACGCACGGCCAGCCCTCGCTGCTGGGCGTCAACGCGGCCCTGATGAACGATCTGACCGGCGAGAAGAACGTCCTTCTCGGCGGGCTGGCGATGGGCATGTCCCGCGAACAGGTCCGTGACCGCTACGACGGCATCGTCGACTTCTCCGGGATCAACGAGAAGGGCGACTTCATCTCGCTGCCGATGCGCACCTACTCCTCCGGCATGTCGGCCCGGCTGAAGTTCTCCATCGCCGCGGCCAAGGACCACGATGTGCTGATGATCGACGAGGCGCTGGCCACCGGTGACCGCAGCTTCCAGAAGCGCTCCGAGGCCCGCATCCGCGAGCTGCGCAAGGAAGCCGGCACGGTCTTCCTCGTCAGCCACAACAACAAGTCCATCCGCAACACCTGCGAACGCGTCCTGTGGCTGGAGCGCGGCGAACTGATCATGGACGGCCCGACGGACGAGGTCGTCAAGGCGTACGAGGCGCACCGCTGACGCCGCGCCGGACATGACGGAAGGGCGCACCCGCGACGGGTGCGCCCCTCTGCCGTACCGGAACCCGGGCCACGCGGCGGCCCGGCTCCGTCAGTTGTGCGTGCGCAGCAGCGTACGCATCGTCCGCATGGCCACGGACAGGTTCGCCAGATCGAAGCCCTCCGACCCGTGGATCTCCTCCAGCGTCGCGCGGGCGCGGCTGAGGATCGCCGCGTTGGCCTGCTCCCAGGCCTTGAACCGCTGCTCCGGCGTCGAGGAGCCGTTGCCCACCGACAGCACGTCCGAGGTCAGCGCCGCATGGGCGGCGAAGAGGTCCTCGCGGATCGAGGCGCGGGCCATCGACTGCCAGCGGTCGTTGCGCGGCAGCTCCAGGATGCGGTCGAGGAGCTGGTTGATCCGCAGCCGGTCACCCAGGTCGTAGTAGACCTCGGCGACATCCAGCGGTTCCTTGTCCAGCCGGTCGGCGACGGCGACGATGTCCAGCGCCGGGAAGACCGAGGAGAAGCCGGACACCTGGACGGCCAGCTGCTCGGGCACGCCCGCGTCGGTCAGCTCCTCCAGGATCGCCTGGAACCATTCCAGGTCGCCGCCCTGGAGCAGCTTCGGCAGCTCCGACCACACCTGGGCGACCCGGTCCGCGAAGAAGTCGATGGTCTCCGAAAGCTCCAGCGGCTGCGGGCGGTTGTTGAGCAGCCAGCGGGTGCCGCGCTCGACCAGCCGGCGCGAGTGCAGCCGGATCCGGGTCTGGACATCGGCCGCGACGACATTGTCGAGCGCCTCGACGTCGTCCCAGACCTGGCCCAGCCGGAAGATGGCGCGGGCCGCGGTGTGTGCCCGGACGACCTCTTCGAGGGAGGCGCCGGTCTCCTCCCGCATGCGGTGCAGGAAGCTCGTACCGCCGGTGTTGACGGTGTCGTTGACCAGCACCGTGGTGACGATCTCGCGGCGCAGCGCATGCCCGTCGACCTGCTCGGGGAACCGGTCGTGCAGCGCCGAGGGGAAGTAGGCGTGCAGCAGCCGCTGGAGGTAGGCGTCGTCCGGCAGCCCGGTCTGGATCAGCGCCTCGGAGACCGTGATCTTGGTGTACGCGAGGAGCACCGCGGTCTCGGGCTGGGTCAGCCCGCGGCCGGTGTTCAGCCGCTCGCGGATCTGCCGGTCGGTGGGCAGGAACTCCAGCGCCCGGTCGAGATCACCGTCGCGCACCAGCCGGCGCATGAAGCGCTGCTGGGCGTTGAGCATGCTGGAGGACTGGGCGAGGGCCAGCGCCAGCGCGGTGTTCTGCGCGTAGTTGTTGCGCAGCACCAGTGCGCCGACCTCGTCGGTCATCTCGGCCAGCAGCTTGTTGCGCTGCTTGACCGTCATGTCGCCGTCCGCGACCACGGAGTTGAGCAGGATCTTGATGTTCACCTCGTGGTCGGAGGTGTCCACACCGGCGCTGTTGTCGATCGCATCGGTGTTGATCTTCCCGCCGGCGGTGGCGAACTCGATCCGGCCCAGCTGGGTCAGGCCCAGGTTGCCGCCCTCGCCGACGACCTTGACCCGCAGGTCCTCGCCGTTGACCCGGATGGCGTCGTTGGACTTGTCGCCCACATCGGCGTTGGACTCCGCCGAGGACTTCACATATGTGCCGATGCCGCCGTTCCACAGCAGGTCGACCGGCGCCTTGAGGATGGCCTGCATCAGATCGGCGGGCGTCATCTTCTTCACCCCGGCCTCGATGCCGAGGGCGGCCCGGATCTGCGCGTTGATCTGGATGGACTTGGCCGAGCGCGGGTGGATGCCGCCGCCCTGCGAGAGCAGCTCGGTGTTGTAGTCAGCCCAGGACGAGCGGGGCAGCTCGAAGAGCCGGCGGCGCTCGGCGTACGAGGTCGCCGCGTCCGGATTCGGGTCGAGGAAGATGTGCCGGTGGTCGAAGGCGGCGACCAGCCGGATGTGCTCGCTGAGCAGCATGCCGTTGCCGAAGACGTCACCGGACATGTCGCCGACGCCGACGACGGTGAAGTCCTCGGACTGGGTGTCCACGCCCAGCTCGCGGAAGTGCCGCTTGACCGACTCCCAGGCGCCGCGGGCGGTGATGCCCATGCCCTTGTGGTCGTAGCCGGCGCTGCCGCCGGAGGCGAAGGCGTCGCCCAGCCAGAAGCCGTACGACTCGGCGACCTCGTTGGCGATGTCGGAGAAGGTGGCGGTGCCCTTGTCGGCCGCGACGACGAGGTAGGTGTCGTCCTCGTCGTGCCGGACGACGTCCTTGGGGTGCTCGACCTCGCCGCCGACCAGGTTGTCGGTGATGTCCAGCAGACCGGAGATGAAGGTCTTGTAGCAGGCGATGCCCTCGGCCAGCCAGGCGTCGCGGTCCTGCGACGGGTCCGGCAGCTGCTTGCCGACGAAGCCGCCCTTCGCGCCGACCGGCACGATGACGGTGTTCTTGACCATCTGCGCCTTGACCAGGCCGAGGATCTCCGTACGGAAGTCCTCCCGGCGGTCCGACCAGCGCAGACCACCGCGCGCGACCTTGCCGAACCGCAGGTGGACGCCCTCGACCTGCGGGGAGTACACCCAGATCTCGTACGCCGGGCGGGGCGCGGGCAGGTCGGGGATGGCCTGCGGGTCCAGCTTCATGGACAGGTAGGCGTGCGGCCGGCCCTGGCTGTTCTTCTGGTAGTGGTTGGTGCGCAGCGTCGCCTTGATGACCGTGAGGAAGGACCGCAGGATCCGGTCCTCGTCCAGGGAGGCGACCTGGTCGAGCGCGCCGTCCAGTTCCTCCAGCAGCCCGTCGGTCAGCTCCGTGCCGGCCCGCTGCCGGTCGGGGGACATCCGTGCCTCGAAGAGGGAGACCAGCAGCCGGGTGGTGTGGACGTTGTTGGAGAGGGTGTCCTCCATGTACGTCTGGCTGAAGGTCGATCCGGCCTGCCGCAGGTACTTGGCGTAGGCCCGCAGCACCATCGCCTGGCGCCAGTTGAGGCCGGCCCGCAGCACCAGGGTGTTGAAGCCGTCGCTCTCGGCGGCGCCGGTCCACACCGCGGTGAACGCGTCCTGGAAGCGCTCGCGGGCGTCGTCGCCCTTGATGTGCTCGGGCATCCGCAGCCCGAAGTCATAGACCCAGGCGATGGTGGCGTCGGCGCAGCGCAGCTCGTGCGGGCGCTCGTCGACGACCTCGACGCCCAGGCGGTTCAGGCCGGGCAGCACCCGGGACAGCGAGACCGGCTCGCCCCTGCGGTAGATCTTGAAGCGGCGCTCGCCGGGGCCCGCGTCGACCGGCTCGTAGAGGCTGACGGAGAAGTCGTGGCCGGGCTCTCCGGTGAGCTTCTCCAGGTGCTGGACGTCGGCGACGGCGCTGCGCGGGCTGTTGTCGGCCTTGTACCCCTCGGGGAAGGCATGGCCGTAACGGCGCAGCAGCTCGGCGGCGCGCTCCTCGCCGACCTCGGCGTTCAGTGCCTCGGAGAAGCCGTCGGCCCAGGAGCGGGCGGCCTCCACCAGCCGGCTCTCCAGGCGGTCCGCATCGGCGTCGGTGAGCTCCGGCAGGCTGGCGCCGGGCTCGACGCGGATGACGAAGTGCAGTCGGGAGAGGATCGACTCGGTGTTCCAGGCGGTGAAGTCGACGCTGGTGCCGCCCAGTTCCTCCTTGAGGATGTCGATCAGGCGCAGCCGCACCCCGGTGGTGTAGCGGTCGCGCGGGAGGTAGACCAGCGCGCTGTAGTAGCGGCCGTACTCGTCCTGCCGGAGGTAGAGCCGCAGCCGGCGGCGCTCTTGCAGGTAGAGGACGCTGGTGGCGATGGACCGCAGTTCGTCGACCGGCGTCTGGAACAGCTCGTCGCGCGGGTACGTCTCCAGGATCTGGAGCAGGTCGCGGCCGTCATGGCTGTCGGGGCTGAAGCCCGCGCCTTCCAGGACCTCGGCGACCTTGCGGCGGATGACCGGCACCCGGCGCACGGACTCGGTGTACGCGGCCGAGGAGAACAGGCCCAGGAAGCGCCGCTCACCGACGACATTGCCCTTGGCGTCGAACTTCTTGACGCCGACGTAGTCGAGGTAGGAGGGGCGGTGGACGGTGGCGCGGCTGTTGGCCTTGGTCAGGATGAGCAGCTTGTGCTCACGGGCCTTGGCGCGGGCGTCGGCGGGCAGCCGGTTGAAGGACGGCGAGACGGGGTGGCCGTCGGCGGTCTCGCGGTGCGTCGGGTCGGCGCGCAGTATGCCCAGACCGGTGCCGGGCACGGCGGTCAGCACATCCTCGTCGACGCCGCCCTCACCGGGCGCGGTGGTCAGCTCGTACTCGCGGTAGCCGAGGAAGGTGAAGTGGTCCGCGGACAGCCACCGCAGCAGCTCCTGGGCCTCCCCGATCTCCTGGGCACCCAGATCGTCGGCGACCGGCTCGGAGGGCAGTTCGTCGGCGATGCGGCCGGCGGCGGCCCGCATCTTCTCCCAGTCCTCGACGGCCTCACGGACGTCGGACAGCACCCGCAGCAGATCGGCGGTGATCTGCTGGAGGTCCTCGCGGTCGGTCTCGCGGTCCATCTCGACATGGATCCAGGACTCGGTCACCGCGTCGTGCGGCAGCTTCGTGCCCTTGCCCTTGCCGGTCTTGCCGTGCGCGTCGCAGTTGGAGTCGAAGACCTCGATGAGCTTGCCGGTCACATCACGGCGGACGATCACCTGCGGGTGGATCACGACATGGATGCCACGGCCCTGCCGGGAGAGCTCATTGGTGACCGAGTCGACCAGGAACGGCATGTCGTCGGTGACGACCTCGACGACGGAGTGGCTGCACGTCCAGCCGTTCTCCTCGACGGTCGGGGTGTGCACCCGGACGTTCGCGGTGCCCTGGGGGCGCATTTCCGCGAGGCGGTAGTGCGAGAGCGCGGCGCCGACGACATCGACCGGGTCACGGTCGGTGAGGTCCTCGGGGGCGGTGTGCAGGTAGTAGCGCTGGAGGTATCCCGAAAGGGTGTCCGGGTCGAGGCCGCGTCCGGGGTGCTTGCCCCCGGCCTGGCTGCTTTCAACGACCCGGGCGGCCCTGGCGAGCAGCTCGGTTTTGGCTTCGTCCAGCTTGGTCTGCATGTCCTCTGGCTCCTGTCGCGCGCCGTTGCGTGACGTTGTGGAAGAACGTGGTGGAAGCCGCACAACGCCGCGACGTGGGGTGTCCTGTCGCTGTCGACGCTATGCCGCGTGGAGAGAAGGCCGTGCCGATATCGGCAATCTTTGACAATGCCGACATGGGTGGGTGGCCGCAAAGACCAGCGACCGCCCGGTCACGGTGGTGCCCCGGGCGCACGGCAGGGGCCTCGACGCCCCCGCGGGTTATCGCGCTGATCACGGTGCAAGGCTATCGCTCCCCACGTGGGTGCCGTCATGGGCCGTGGGGGAACAAATCCTCGGCCCGAACTTAGACCTTCTGGACAACGAAACGCCAAGGTGCGGTGTGCGTGCCGCCACAGCGCCCGGATGCCCGGCGGACCGCCGGACGACCGGTGTGTGGGAAAGCAGTGCCCAGGAGACACGCAACGGTCCGGGGTGCCTTTCGCCCTAGAGGACGATCTCTCCCGCCAGCCCGACCGCCTCGGCGAGCGTGTCCACCACCGGCACCCCGGCGGCCTCCAGGCTCCCGCGGCTGTGCGAGCCGCCCGTGTAGAGCACCGCGTACGCACCCGCGTCCTGCGCCGCCACCGCATCGTCCACGGCGTCACCGATCACGACCGTACGGCCCGGATCGACGCTCTCCATCGCCGCCAGATGCCGCACCATGTGCGCGCTCTTGGAGCCCCCGGACGGCCCGGTCCGGCCGTCCACCCGCACGAACCGCGACTCGATCCCGAAGTCGCGGACGATCGGTATCAGCTCGTCGTGCCCGTACATGCTGAGGATCGACTGGCTGCGCCCGGCCGACTGCCACCCCTCCAGCAGCGCATGCACCCCCTCGGCCAGCTCACAGCCCAGCCGGTGCGTGCTGTAGTGGCGGTGGAACGCCTCGTCCATCACCATCCACTCCGCGTCCGTCGGCAGCCGCCCCATCAGCCGCTCGTAAAACCGCGGCACGGGCACGCAGTACAGCTCCCGGTACGTCTCCAGCGTGATCGGCTCCAGCCCGATCTCGGCGAAGGCGGAGTTCGTCGCGCCGATGACGGCGTCGATGTCATGGAACAGCGTGCCGTTCCAGTCCCAGACGATGTGCGTGGCGTGTTTCCCCATGCGATCCCCCAGATCGGTGCCGGTGCGCTTCCCCATGAAGAAAAAGTACCCGCACCCACCGACAACGCGTCCGGACCGGCCCGCGTCCCGCCGTTCAGCCGAGCAGCTGCGGGATCTCCTGCACCCCGAACCACATCAGGTCGTGGTCCTCGGCACCGTCCACCGTGAACCGGGCGTCGTCATCGCCCTGGTCCGCCGCGCCGAGCGCCGCCGCGGCCGCCGTGATGTCCGCCTCCGCGTCGTCGGCGTCCACATGCACCGCCGCGGCCTTCGACAGCGGCACCGGCCCGGCGACCCGCACCTCGCCCAGCGCCGACTGGTCGAGCCCGCGGTCCGGGTCGGCCACCGCGGCGCCGTCGGGCACGTCCACCGCCACCACGACCCGCCGCCGCGCGGCCTCGGGGTGCCCGGCGAGCAGGCGGAGCGACGCCTGGGCTGCGCGGCCGAGCGCCGCGTACTCCAGCTCCTCGATGTCGTCCGAGACGTACCACTCGCGCAGCGCCGGGGTGACGGCGTACGCGTCGAGGGGGCCGGGGCCCAGCTCACCGTTCTTGTGCGCCTCTGCGAGACCGGAAAGGGTCAGGGGGACATAGACGCGCATGGCAGCCGCTTCCGCTCGATTCACTCGACTCCGAAGATTGTCCCGCCAGCATACGGGCGTGCGTCCCCGATCGTGCCGCCCCCGCGGCCCCCGCGCCGCCCGCCCGGGGCCCCTGCACCGCCCCGCTCCCACGGCTTGATTGCGGGCCCGCGCCACGGACGGGTGAACTCTGCGCACCCCTGGTTCCGGCCCGTCCGCGCCTTGCTGCCGTCCCGGCCCCGCCGATAGAAGATCCCCACCACAAAAAGCTACCGCCCAGTAATTCACGGGCCCGGCACCACGGGGGCGATCACGAGCATGACCGGCACCGACCACACCACGGCACCCACCACATCCACCGCCGGAACCGCCGGAACCGCCGGCACCGCCGCGGGGCGCGTCACCCGTCCCGCCACCACGGGGCGCCCCGCGCCGCCGGCACCCCTGACACCCGACGGCACGACGGCCGACCGCCGCCCGCGCCCCCGTTCCGCCGTCGCCCCGGGCACGCTCCCGGCCGTGCCCCGGCCGCGACGGTCCCCCGCCGACCGCCGCCCCCTCGGCCCGGCCGGCAGCGGGCCGGGGTCGTCCGGGCGCGGCCCCGGCTCGTCCGGCCGGAGCGGCACCGCCGGCCGAGGGGGCCCGGGCAGCCGCGGTCCCGGCGCCGCCGGCCGTGGCCCCGCCCGGCCCACGCCACGGCTCGCCCACCCCACCGCGGCCGCCGCCGAGAGCCGCCGTCTCCGCACCGGCACCCCCGTCAACGCGGCCGGTGCCCCCCTGCCGACCGCCGGCGCCCGGCAACGGGCCCACGAGAGCCGGCCGCACCACTGGTTCGCCCAGCAGCTGGTGCTCGCGCTCAGCGGGCAGCGCCCCGTACACGCGCTGCTGGGGCATGCGCTGCCCGCCGCCTACGACCGGCTGGCGGAGCTCGCCCCGCAGGCACCGCTGCGGCCCGCCATCGGGCCCGGCCGGCGCGGTCCGGCCCCCACGGTGCGCGACTGCGGGCTGTGCCGGCCGCGCCGCGGTGTCATCGAGGCCTTCGCCAGGGTCGCGGCGGGCGAACGGCTGCGGGCGCTGGCCTTCCGGCTGGAGCTGGGCGCCGACTCCCGCTGGCGCTGCGCCGCCCTCGACATCGGCCCGACCCCGGCCCTTGGGTGCGCGGTCTCATGACCGGTACGCAGAAGGACGCCCCGGCCGTCCTCCGGCCGGGGCACCCTCCGCGCCGCGACCCGGGCACCCCGTGCCCGAGCCGCGTCAGCGCTCCGTTACTTCTTGCGGCGTCGCCCGGCGCTCTTCTGGGCCTTGCGCCGCTCGGCGCGGGTCAGCCCGTCCGCCTCGGAACGGGCCGGGCCCGCCTCCTCGTCGCTGATGAAGTCGCCCTCGATGACACTGCCGTCGCCGTCCACCTTGGGCGCGGTGAAGTGCAGCCGGTCCGGACGCTGCGGCGCCTCCAGGCCCTTGGCGTGGATCTCCGGGCGCACCGCGGCGGCGGGCACGCCCTCGGCAACGCCCTTGTCCAGCGAGGTCGGCTCCACCGCTTCCTGCACCGGGACCTCCTCGACCTGCTGCTCGACCTGGACCTCCAGGTTGAACAGGTAGCCGACGGACTCCTCCTTGATGCCCTCCATCATCGCGGTGAACATGTCGAAGCCCTCGCGCTGGTACTCCACCAGCGGGTCCTTCTGGGCCATCGCCCGCAGGCCGATGCCCTCCTGGAGGTAGTCCATCTCGTAGAGGTGCTCACGCCACTTGCGGTCCAGGACGGACAGCACGACCCGGCGCTCCAGCTCCCGCATCACATCCGAGCTGAGCTGCTCCTCGCGGGCGGCGTACTGCTTGTGGATGTCGTCCTTGATGGCCTCGGCGATGAACTCGGCGGTGATACCGGCACGGTCGCCGGCCTCCTCCTCCAGCTCCTCGATGGTCACCTTGACCGGGTAGAGCTGCTTGAACGCGCCCCACAGGCGGTCCAGGTCCCACTCCTCGGCGAAGCCCTCGACGGTCTCCGCGTGGATGTAGGCGTCGATCGTGTCCTCCATGAAGTGCATGACCTGCTCCTGCAAGTCCTCGCCCTCCAGGACACGGCGGCGCTCGCCGTAGATGACCTCACGCTGGCGGTTGAGCACCTCGTCGTACTTCAGGACGTTCTTCCGCGTCTCGAAGTTCTGCTGCTCGACCTGCGACTGGGCGGAGGCGATCGCCCGGGTCACCATCTTGTTCTCGATCGGCACGTCGTCGGGGACGTTGGCCATCGCCATGACCCGCTCGACCATCTGCGCCTTGAACAGCCGCATCAGGTCGTCGCCCAGGGACAGGTAGAACCGCGACTCGCCCGGGTCACCCTGACGGCCGGAACGACCGCGCAGCTGGTTGTCGATCCGCCGCGACTCATGCCGCTCGGTGCCCAGGACGTAGAGCCCGCCGAGCTCCTTGACCTCCTCGAACTCCGCCTTGACCGCGGCCTCGGCGCGCTCCAGGGCGGCGGGCAGTGCGGCCGCCCACTCCTCGACGTGCTCGACCGGGTCCAGACCGCGCTGGCGCAGCTCCGCCTCGGCCAGGTCGTCGGGGTTGCCGCCGAGCTTGATGTCCGTACCACGGCCGGCCATGTTCGTGGCGACCGTCACCGCGCCCTTGCGGCCGGCCTGCGCGATGATCGGTGCCTCACGGTCGTGCTGCTTGGCGTTGAGCACCTCATGGGCGACACCGCGCTTGTTGAGCTGCTGGGAGAGGTACTCGGACTTCTCGACCGAGGTGGTGCCGACCAGGATCGGCTGGCCCTTCCCGTGCTTCTCGACGATGTCCTCGACGACCGCGTCGAACTTCGCGGTCTCGGTGCGGTAGATCAGGTCCGCCTGGTCCATCCGGACCATCGGGCGGTTCGTCGGGATCGGGACGACACCGAGCTTGTAGATCTGGTGGAACTCGGCGGCCTCGGTCATGGCCGTACCGGTCATGCCGGAGAGCTTGTCGTAGAGACGGAAGAAGTTCTGGAGGGTGATCGTGGCGAGCGTCTGGTTCTCGTCCTTGATCTCCACCCCTTCCTTCGCCTCGATGGCCTGGTGCATGCCCTCGTTGTAGCGGCGGCCGGCGAGGATACGGCCGGTGTGCTCATCGACGATCATGACTTCGCCGTCGATGACGACATAGTCCTTGTCGTTCTTGAAGAGTTCCTTGGCCTTGATCGCGTTGTTGAGGTAACCGACGAGCGGGGTGTTCACCGACTCGTACAGGTTGTCGATACCGAGCCAGTCCTCGACCTTGCTGACACCGGACTCATGGATGCCGACGGTGCGCTTCTTCTCGTCGACGTCGTAGTCGCCGGTCTCCTCGATGCCGCGCTGCGGGTTGGCGGCCTCGCCCCGCTTCAGGCGGCGCACCAACTTGGCGAAGTCGCCGTACCACTTGGTGGCCGAGTCCGCCGGGCCGGAGATGATCAGCGGCGTACGGGCCTCGTCGACGAGGATCGAGTCGACCTCGTCGACGACCGCGAAGTTGTGGCCCCGCTGGACGAGTTCGTCCTGCGACCAGGCCATGTTGTCACGCAGGTAGTCGAAGCCGAACTCGTTGTTCGTGCCGTAGGTGATGTCGCAGTTGTACTGCTCGCGGCGCTGGGCCGGCGTCATGTCGGCGAGGATGCAACCGACGGTCAGGCCCAGGAACTTGTGGACCCGGCCCATCATCTCGGAGTCGCGCTCGGCCAGGTAGTCGTTGACCGTGATCAGGTGGACGCCCTTGCCGGACAGCGCGTTCAGATACGTCGGGAGGGTACCGACCAGGGTCTTGCCCTCACCGGTCTTCATCTCGGCGACGTACCCGAGGTGAAGGGCCGCGCCGCCCATCAGCTGGACGTCGTAGTGCCGCTGGCCGAGCACGCGCTTGGCGGCCTCACGGACCGTGGCGAACGCCTCGGGCAGCAGGTCGTCGAGGCTCTCGCCGTCCGCGTAGCGCTCCTTGTACTCATCCGTAAGGGCGCGCAGCTCCGCGTCGGAGAGCGCCGCGAAGTCCTCCTCGATGGAGTTGACCTGGCCCGCGATGCGGTGCAGTTTGCGCAGGATCTTTCCTTCGCCTGCACGCATGATCTTCGTCAAGACGGACACTTGGGCTGGTCTCCTTGCCGGTCGGGCCTGCACGGTCGAGTGCGCGGGCGCGGCATTTTTCCAAGGGGGCAGGCCCCGCCGCAACGGCCATCGTAAAGGAGGACGCTGCCGGGCCGGGAGGTACGCCGCAGCGAACCCCGCTGTCCCTTCCTCACGTGAACGCACGACGCCGCGAGAAGGTGCCGGGCGGGTGCCGGAATCACGCCGAAAACCCTTAGCCATGGATTCGGCGAGCTTGCAGACTCGCGACATGGAGCCCGTCACCCTCACCACCGAGCGCCTCGTGCTGCGCCCGTTCGAGCCCTCCGACGCGCCCGCGGTGCACGCCGCGTGCCAGGAGCCCGGTATCCAGCGCTGGACGGCCGTCCCCTCACCCTATGGGTTGGCGGACGCCGAGCAGTTCACCGGCACGTCCGTCCCCGAGGGCTGGCGCGACGACACCGCCTACGACTTCGCCGTCCTCACCCGGGCGGACGGCGCCCTGGCCGGCGCGATGGGGCTGGTACGCCTGGACCGGCTGCGCACCCCCGAGCGGCAGGCCGAGCTGGGCTTCTGGACCGCGAAGGAGCGGCGCGGCCGGGGGTACACCGTCGAGGCGGCTCGCGCGGTGCTGCGGTGGGCCTTCGATGACCTGGGCGTGGAGCGCATGGAGTGGCACGCGGAAGCCGGCAACGAAGGCTCCCGGGCCGTGGCCCGCAAGCTCGGCTTCCGGATGGAGGGCACCCTGCGCGCCAAGCTGGTGCGCGAGGGCACCCGCCGGGACGTCTGGATCGGCTCACTGCTCCCGTCCGACCTGGCCGGGCAGCCCGGCCCGTCCGGCTCCCGCGGTCCGGCCGCCCTCGACGCGACGCCGTATCTGCCCTACCCCGGCTGAGCGCACGTCCGCACGGGCCGCACCGCGCCCTCCGTACCCCGCCGCGCCCCTCCAGCCGCGCCCGGCCACCGCCGCCACCAGCAGTTCTCGCAGGTCCGGGGCCGTTGTCAGTGCCCGCCCCTACGCTTTCCCGCATGACCGCCGTGACGCAGCGAGCACCCCAGCCCCCGCCCGTGACCACCCTGTCCCGCGACGACGCCCGGCGTATGGCGCTGCGGGCCCAGGGCCTGCTCGGTGCCCCGGACCGCCGGGCGGGGGTGCGCGGGGTGCTGCGGCATCTGGGTGCGGTGCAGCTCGACACGATCTCGGTGCTGGCCCGCTCCCATGAGCTGGTGCCGTACGCCCGGCTCGGCGCCGTCGGCCGCCCCGCCGTCGAGGCCGCCTACTGGACCACCGCTCCTTCTGACGCTCCTGCGGCACGACCCCACAGCTTCGAGTACTGGTCGCACGCCGCCTGCATCCTGCCCATCGAGGAGTGGCCGCACTTCGCCTTCCGCCGCCGCGCCCTGCGGGCCAAGGGCCACCGCTGGCACATCATGGAGGACTCCGACCGCTCCTGCGCCGCGGTCCTGGACCGCCTGACGGCCGACGGCCCGCTGACCACCTCGGAGCTGGGCGGCGGGCGGAACGGCGGGGAGTGGTGGGACTGGTCCGAGACCAAGATCGCGGTGGAGTGGCTGCTCGACACCGGCCAGGTGGTCTGTACGGAACGCCGCGCCTGGAAGCGGGTCTACGACCTCGCCGAGCGCGCCGTCCCGGAGGCGCTGCTCCACGACGATCTGGACGACACCGAGTGCCTGCGCCGCCTGGTCGCCCAGGCCGGAGCCGCCATGGGCGTCGCCACCCGCGCCGACCTGGCGGACTACCACCGCCTCAAGGCCGAGCAGGTCGATGCCGTCGTCGCGGACTCCGGACTGGTCCCGGTGGAGGTCGAGGGCTGGGGAAAGCCCGCCTGGGCCGATCCCGCCGCACTGGCCGCCCCGCCCCGCGGCCGGCACCGCACGACCCTGCTCTCGCCCTTCGACTCCCTGATCTGGGACCGGCCGCGCACGGAACGGATCTTCGGATTCACCCACCGCCTGGAGGCCTACGTCCCACGCCCCCGGCGGGTACACGGCTATTTCGCGATGCCCCTGCTGGCAGGCGGCCGGCTGATGGGCCGGGTGGACCCGGCCCGCGAGGGCACCACCCTCGTGGCCCGCCAGGTCTCGCTGCAGGGCCCCAAGGCGGTCGCCCCGATGGCCCGGGCCCTCCGGGAGGCCGCGGACTGGGTCGGCTGCGACGCCGTACGCGTCGACCGCTGCGACGACGGGAAACTGGCCGCCGCCCTGCGCTCAGAACTCACCCACATGAGTGACTAGATACCGCCGGCCGACGGCTCCGGGGGCGCACACCGCCCCCGGCCACCCGGCACACCGCAAGGCCCGGCGCCGGATCACTCTCCCCGGCCGCCCCGCTCACCGGATCTCGAGGATCTTCTCCCGCATCGCGTAGACCACGGCCTCCATCCGGGAGTGCAGCTGAAGCTTCTCCAGGATGTTGCGGACGTGGTTCTTCACCGTGTTCTCGGAGATGAAGAGTTCCTTGGCGATATCGCGGTTGTTCATGCCCGTGGCAACCAGCTTGAGGACCTCCAGCTCACGGTCGGTGAGCCGGGGCGCGGGCACCAGCCTGCGCTCGTCCGTACGCTGGATCATCGACTTGAACTCCGTCAGGAGCTTGGACGCCATCGAGGGGCTGATCTGCGACTGGCCGTCCGCCACGGCGCGGATCGCGGTCGCCACCTCGTCGGTGGAGATCTCCTTGAGGAGGTATCCGGTGGCGCCGGCCTTGATCGCGTCGTAGAGATCGGCCTCTTCGTCGCTGATCGTGAGCATGATGATCTTGGCGCTGGGGGCCACTTCCTTGATGGAGGTGCAGGCCTCGATGCCGCCGCGCTTGGGCATCCGGACGTCCATCAGCACGATGTCGGGCAGCAGATCCGCGGCCTTGTCGACCGCCTCCGCACCGTCCCCCGCCTCGCCGACGACCTGGATGTCCTCCTCCTGGGCCAGAACGATCTCCAGGCCCCGCCGGAAGAGTGCGTGATCATCCACGACCAGGACCCGGATCGGCTCCTTGCGCGGCACGCTCACGGCCCGGCCGGCCCCGTCATCGCCTCCGGCACCGCTGTGGTCATCATCCGCGTCGTCGCGCACGGGCCCGAAACTGTCCCCCATTGATCCTCCCCGTCAACTACTCGGCCGAGAGGCCGGAGCTTGGAAATAAGGCTGGTTGACAACAGCCCCCTGCGGCCGGCCCGATCAATGCCATACGACTGTCTCCCCGGCTCGTCGCCGTTTCGCGTCCCCGTACTCCCTGGCCGGCACAAACACTATACGGTTTCAACTCCTGCTCTCTCCGGGCACGATGGTGCCCCCGGCGTACGCCGGGGGCACCGAGCGGGTGGGGTTCAGCCGCCCAGCGCGCCGCCTGCGCCGCCGGGCTCCTCCTCCCCGAACAAGTCGGGGTTCAAGTGGATGACTCCGTAGTCGTATGCGTGCCGCCGGTAGACGACGCTCGGCAGCTTGGTGTCGGCGTCGACGAAGAGGTAGAAGTCGTGTCCGACCAACTCCATCTCGTTGAGCGCCTGGTCGAGATGCATCGGGGCGGCCGAGTGGGTCTTCTCGCGGACGATCAGGGGCCCTTCACCCTGGACGTCGATCGACCCCATCCTGGTGGTCGGCACCTTCTGCTCGGCCTCGGCGGCGAGTTCGCCGTTGGTGTTCAGACTTGCCGCGTCGGGCACGGTGACCGCGACCTCACTCGCCGGAATGCGGCCGTTGCCGCGACGCGAGTAGCGCTTGTCGTGCTGCTTCCGCAGACGCGCCTCGAGCTTGGCGGTTGCCAGATCCAGCGCGGCGTACGGATCGGCTGCGGCCGCCTCGGCCCGGACCACCGGGCCACGGGAGCGGAGGGTGATCTCCACTCGGTCGGAACGGTCGGCCTGCCGCGGGTTGGGCTCCTTGGACACCTCGACGTCCAGGCTGATCACCTTGGCGTCGAGCTTCTGGACTTTGTCCAGCTTCAGCTTCTCGGCCACGTGCTTGCGGAACCGCTCGGGCACCTCTGTCTTGCGGCCCTTGACGACGATGTCCACGCAGAACTCCGTTCCCGGATCGCTCCGCTCTTCAAGCGGAGCAATTCCTTCTTGCACCAGGCTCCGGTGGTTGCCGAAGCCTCGGACTTGGCGACTTTCACCTCCTCCTCCCCCGACGACAAGCTCTCCACTCCCCCCGTTTTCAGGGTCGCCGAAAACGCCCCTGAACGCATTGATCGCGACATTCGAGGCAAAACACTCGCCAAGTCCTCACAACCGAACATAGCTCTCCCGGACGGATGTCGGCACCCCCTCGGAGCCGTCGGCTCCATTTGGGTGACTTTTCCTCCCCGGCTACATGCGATGTGGTAATGCCTCGCTTCGCGCGCCGTTGAACTCGAAAGCACTGCTCGGCGCCGCCACCACCGCGGCTCCGGCCACCCGTCCGCCGGCCGCCGTGACCGCCCGCGCCGCCTCGGCGAGGGTGGCCCCCGTCGTCACCAGGTCGTCCACCAGCACCGCTGGCTGGGCCGTCAGCAGCCTCGCCGCCCCGGCCCGCACCTCCAGTGCACCGGCGACATTCGCCAGCCGCTGCCGGGCGCTCAGCCCCGCCTGGTCGGCCACCACGCGACGCTGCCGCAGCACCGCCAGCACCCGGGCGCCCCGTCCCGCCCGCCGCAGCTCCCCGGCCGCCGCCAGCGCGATCCTGCGCACCGGATCGTGCCCACGCCCCGCCACCGATCTTCGTGCCGACGGCACGGGCACCAGCAGCAGCGGCCCGCCGCCGGCCCGCAGCCCCCGCACGGCCCCGGCCAGCACCGCCCCCAGCGGCCCGGCCAGCCGCAGGGCACCCCGCTCCTTGTGGGCCAGCAGCACCGCCCGCGCCTCGTCGGCGTACGGCGTCCCCGCCCACACCCGGGGCAGTCCCACGGGTTCCGGCCAGGGTCGCACCCGCCGCGCCCCGCGCCCGTCCCGCGCCAGCACCCGACGGCATTCGGCACACAGTTCCGTACGCGGCCGACCACACCCCGCACAGTCGACCGGCAGCACGAGACCGGCCAGTTCGCGCCACACCCCCTGCATGACTCCACTGTCCCGCCGTTCCCGCCCGGCCACCACCCCTGTGGATAACCGCGGGCGCGGACACGCGGATCGGCCGCACGCGGGGCCTCACAGCAGGCCGGGCCCGCCGTGCTCCCCGGCCCCGGACTCACCTCGCAGGCGCCGTACCGAGGCCCGCGCCCTCCGCGTCACCCGGGATAGACCGGCGCCGTCCCGTCCTTCGCCACGGTCTTCCAGTTCGCGTCCGGCGGCAGCCGCACGATGCCCTCCGTGGCGTCGGCGATCAGTGGCCTGGTCTTGTCCTCCGAGGCGGCCACCGACTTGACACCGTTGACGCCGGGCAGCGTCTGCGCGTCGGACGCCGAACCGTCGGTCTCCATGAACTGCATCTGCTGCACCCCGCCGGACTCCCGTCCGACCACCACCAGCCGGCTGCCGCCCGCCCAGGACGTGGCCACCACGTCCTCCAACTGGGGTGCGATCGGCCGCAGTTCCTGCACCGAAAGCTCTGGATGCGCCGAACTTCCGCCCCGCTCCACCCGGCCGAGCTGGAGCGTCGTACGCCCCTTGTCCTCCACCAGGAGCGCGATCCGGATCCCGTCCGCGGCCACCTTGATCGCCTTGATCCGCCGCCCGTCGAGGCCGGGCACCGCCACCTCTTCGGGGTCGCCCTTGCCCTCGCGCATCCGCAGCAGCCGCGAACCGTGCGCGGCGCCGTCCGCGATCCAGAGATCGCCCAGCCCGTCCCAGCTCGGCGCGGTCAGCCCGCCGTCGGCGCCCTTGGCCGGGCCGGAGCTGGTCAGCAGTGGCTCACCGCGTTTGACCTCGTCCTCCATAGCGGCCACATACAGCGACCGGCCGTCGCTCGACACCCCGGCCGCGGTGTCCTCACCGCGCGAGATGGCGATCGAACGCAGCGGGGTGTGGCCCGTTCCGAACGGTCCGCGCACCGGCGTCGGTTCGGTCGCGGAGTCCGACATGGCGACGACCTTGTGGTCGGCGTCGATGAAGTACTCCTTGGCGGCGCCCCCGGCGCCCGGGGACGGGGCGAAGTCGCGCTCGGCCTGCTCCTGGGACAGCTCACACAGCGAGTTGCCGCTGTTGTCCTGGAGCTCCACCTCGCTGACCTTCGAAGCCCGCGTCATGTCCTGGACGGTGAAGAAGAGCTGAGCTGCCATCCGCTTGCACTGGGCGGTGTCCGTGCTCACCGCCTGTTTGCTGAGCTTGACCCGCAGCGCGTTGGCGTCGTCCAGCGCCAGATCACTTGCCGCGAGCCGGGTGCCGGACGGGAACGCCGAAGTCGTCACCTGATTCAGCCAGTTGGTGGGCCCGGACAGCAGCGCCTCCACACTGGCCGTGATCGGCTTTATCCGCTGCCGCAGATAGACCGGGTCCGCGACGAGCGCGTTCCGGTTCGCCTTCGGCTCCTGCGACTCCGAGTGGTAGGACGCGAAGTAGTACTTGTTGACCGAGCGGTAGATGCGCTGGAAGTCGGACAGCCCGAGCACCAGCCCGTTGGGCAGCCGGTCGATACGCCACTGTCCGCCCTCCTTGATGAGGTGGATCGTCCGGCGGTACGGCTTCTCCTCCGGGGTGTAGGCGTGACTGTCGTCCACCGTCGCCACCTGGCTGCCGGAGAGTGTGACCGTGTAGCCGTTGGCGTCCTCGCGGTTGGGCTGCGTCTTCGGCTCGGCCTTCGGACGCTCCTGGAGCACATTGGTGGCCTGGAACGGCCGCCAGGTCCGCTTCGCCGACTTGGCCAGATACTGGGTTGCCGTACGGAAATCGGCCTCGTCGCTGGTGGTCGCGTCGAGGAAACTGCGCACGATGTTGGTGGGCTGGGCACCGTCCTGCGGGGGCACGCCGTAGACCCGTACCTGCGACTCCCCTTCGGAGCGCGGCGACTGGTCGACGGAGGTCACCTCCCCGCCGTCCGGCATCGACGCGCAGCCGGCCAGCAGCACCGCCGCACATCCGAGCAGCAGAAACTTCCGCGCCGGTCCGGCTCCCCTGCGCGCACGGCGGCGGGACCCGGTCCCCTCCCCGTGCTCGCCTCCGAGCTCAGTGTCCACGCAGCCCGCCTTCCCGCTCCACGCCCTGTCCGGCTTCCTGCTCGGCCCCGCTCCCGCGGCCCGGCTCGTCGGTGCGCGCGCTGTCGCCACGCGCCGCCGCTTCGCTCCGTACGCCCCCGGTCTGCGGCACCACACGGGCACCACTGCCGGGCAGCGCCGTCGGATCGGCCTCCGGGCGGGCCACCTTCGGCTCCGGTACGGGGGAGGCCGCGTCACCCGTCTGCGCGGCACGTGTCTGCACCGGGATCGTGGACGCCTTGCGGTCCGCACCGGAACGCGGCTGACCGGCCTCGTCCAGTCCGCGGTGGCGTCGCGAGTCCTCCGGCTCCAGGGGGATCGGGGAGCCGCGCAGCGTCTCGCCGGCCGTACGCGGCAGCGTCAGCCGGAACTGCGAGCCCCCGCCCGGCTCGCCCCATGCCTGAAGCCAGCCGCCGTGCAGCCGGGCGTCCTCGACGGCGATGGACAGGCCGAGTCCGGTACCGCCGGTCGTACGGGCCCGGGCCGGGTCCGCGCGCCAGAAACGGTTGAAGACCCGGGTGGCCTCGCCGGGCTTGAGGCCGACTCCGTAGTCACGCACCGCGACGGCCACCGCGCCGCCGCTCTTGCCGCCCGCGGAGGCCAGCCGCACGATCACATCGCGGCCCTCGCCGTGCTCGACGGCGTTGACGACGAGATTGCGCAGCACCCGCTCCACCCGGCGGGGGTCGGCCTCGGCGATGACGGGCTGCTCGGCGCCGCGCACCAGGATGCGGGTGCCCTTGCGCTCGGCGAGCGGCTCGGCGCCCTCGATGACGCGGTGCACCACATCGCGCAGATCGACCGGCTCGGCCTCCAGCGCGGCCGCGCCGGCGTCGAACCGGCTGATCTCCAGCAGCTCCGCCAGCAGCGATTCGAAGCGGTCGAGCTGGCCCCACAGCAGCTCGGCGGAGCGCGCGGTGGCCGGATCGAACTCGTCCCGCGCGTCATGGATGACATCGGCCGCCATCCGTACGGTCGTCAGCGGCGTCCGCAGCTCGTGCGAGACGTCGGAGACGAAGCGGCGCTGCATCCGGGACAGCTCCTCCAGCTGCTGGATCTTGACCTGGAGGTTCTGCGCCATCTTGTTGAAGGACTCACCGAGCCGGGCGATGTCGTCCTCGCCGGTGACCTTCATCCGTTCCTGGAGCAGGCCGGCGGCCAGTCGCTCGGAGATCCCCGCGGCCATCCGTACGGGTGTGACGACCTGCCGCACCACCAGCCAGGCGATCGCGCCGAGCAGGATCACGACGAACACCCCGGCGGTCGCGAGCGTCCCCGTCACGAGCTTGAGCGACTCCTCTTCCTGGGTGAACGGGAAGAGGTAGTAGAGCTGGTACTGATTGCTGTTCGCGTCGTTGAGCCGCTTGCCGATGATGAGCGCCGACACACCGTCGTCCGACCCGATGCGCTTGATCTGGGTGTACTGACGGAACGTCCCGGCCTTGGTGTCCAGCTTCCGCCGCAGGTCGGCGGGCACGCTCCGCTCGGGATCGACATCACCGGAGGCGCGCGGCCCGCGGGTGCCGGGACTGGAGTCGCCGAACGGTTCGTCGGAGTCGGAGCTGAGCGCCACGACGGAGAAGACGCCCTGGCCACCACTGGCGAGCTGTTCGACCAGGCCGGTCAGCCAGGTCGCGGAGTCCTGGGTGCCGCGGTTCCCCGTACGGGCGCCCTCATCGGGCCGGGTGTCGTCGGCGCCGTCCGCCATCTTCTGGGCGACGCTGAAGCCGCCCGCGGCCTGACTCTGCGCGGCCTGGGCCTTGGCCGTGAGCAGGCCGTTACGGACCTGCCCGACGACCACGACACCGAGCAGCAGCACCACGGCGAGCGACATCAGCAGGGTGGTGGCCACCACGCGCAGCTGGATATTGCGCCGCCACAGCCGCAGGGCGGGCAGCAGCGGCCGCCGCACCCAGCGGCTGAAGAGCCGCAGCAGGGGGTGGACCGGCCCGCTCACCGCGCCGTCGGGCAGCAACTGCCCACCGCGCAGCAACCAGGCCGACAACCTGCCCGAAAAGGACATATCACCCGCCGGGCCGACGGTGCGCCCCCGCTTTCCCTCCGGGGCCGAACCGTCCCGGGTCATCTCAGCTGGGCCCGGCCTTGTAGCCGACCCCGCGCACGGTCACCACGATCTCCGGCCGCTCCGGGTCCTTCTCGACCTTGGAGCGCAGCCGCTGCACATGGACATTGACCAGCCGGGTGTCGGCGGCGTGCCGATAGCCCCAGACCTGCTCGAGCAGCACCTCACGCGTGAACACCTGCCACGGCTTACGTGCCAGCGCCACCAGCAGATCGAACTCCAGCGGGGTCAGTGCGATCGACTGCCCGTCCCGCTTCACCGAGTGGCCGGCCACGTCGATGACCAGGTCACCGATCGCCAGCTGCTCGGGCGTGGGCTCCTCCGAACGCCGCAGCCTGGCCCGGATCCGGGCCACCAGTTCCTTGGGCTTGAACGGCTTGACGATGTAGTCGTCCGCGCCCGATTCGAGCCCGACCACCACATCCACCGTGTCGCTCTTGGCGGTCAGCATGACGATCGGCACCCCGGACTCGGCCCGGATCAGCCGGCAGACCTCGATACCGTCCCGTCCGGGCAGCATCAGGTCCAGCAGCACAAGATCGGGCTTGGTCTCACGGAAGGCCGCAAGGGCCTTGTCACCGTCCGACACGAACGACGGCTCAAAACCTTCGCCGCGCAGCACGATGCCGAGCATCTCTGCCAGTGCGGTGTCGTCGTCGACGACCAGGACGCGTCCCTTCATTCGGCCATCATCCCATTACCTGATCGTGACTTACTCCATCGTGACGTGGAACACACCTCTGCCAGCCCGTCCCGGGACACCGGAGACACCACTCCCGCCTCCGTGACGATCGCCGTCACCAGCTCCGGCGGAGTGACGTCGAAGGCCGGGTTGTAGGCCTGTGCGCCCAGCGGCGCCACCGGTATGCCGGTGCCTGCCTCCGCCCCGGGCCCCTGAACAAACGGCAACGAGAACTCCGTCACTTCCTGACCCGGACGCTGCTCCACCTCGATATCCGCCCCCTCCTCGGTCTCCAGATCCACCGTGCTGATCGGCGCCACCACCACGAACGGAACGTGGTGGTACCGCGCCAGCACCGCCAGCGGATAGCTGCCGACCTTGTTGGCCACCGACCCGTCCGCCGCGATCCGGTCCGCGCCGATCAGCACGGCGTCCACCTCACCCCCGGCGAACAGCGAACCTGCCGCACCGTCCGAGAGCACCGTGTACGCCATACCCGCTCGCGCCGCCTCGTAGGCGGTCAGTCGCGCGCCCTGCAACAGCGGCCGCGTCTCGTCCACCCACAGCCGGCGCAGCTCACCGGACCGGTGTGCCGCCAGCGCCACCGCCAGGGCGGTGCCCTCTCCGCCGGACACCAGGGCGCCCGTATTGCAGTGCGTGAGGATGCGGTGACCACCGCCCGGCAGCAGCTCGCCCAGCAGCGCCAGCCCGTGCTCCGCCATCCGGGTGCTGGCCTCGATGTCCTCGGCATGCACGGCCCGCGCCTCGGCCAGCGCCGCGGCCGCGCCGGCCCGAGCACCGCCCCCGGCGAACGCCGCGCGGTACGCGGCAGCCGCCCGCCGCACGCCGTACCCCAGATTGACCGCGGTCGGCCGGGCCTGCGCCAGCGCCTCCACCGCCTCCTCCACATCGAAGCCGCGTGCCGCGGCCAGCGCGACGCCATACGCACCCGCGATACCCAGCAACGGCGCCCCGCGCACGGCCAGCGTCCGGATCGCCTGCACCAGCGCCGGAACGTCCGTGCAGACCAGCTCGACCTCCTCCGCCGGCAGCCGCGTCTGATCAAGCAGGACCAATACGGGCCCCTCGGGCGGCTCCTCCCAACGCAACGACGGAATCGTGAGCGCCCCGGCGCCCCTCTCGGATACCTCGTCCTGATCGCCCATTCACTCAGTCTGCCGCCGATCGCCCCTCGAACAGAAGGTCCCCTCGTACTCCGGGCACCGGTACACAACGCCGGTGGCCATGACACGATGACTGCCACCGCGGACCCCGGACCCCCGCCGCCCCGGCGGACGGGCAGCAAGAAGGAGCGACGATGAACAACTCTCCGGGCTGGGCCTCGCCCGGATCCACTCCCTCCGACGAGCCGGCCCGCGGCACCCAGGAGCAGCCCGCCCAGGCAGACCCGACCGGCCCGGCCGGGCAGTCCTCCCCGCCGAACTGGTCCAAGGAACAGCCGCCCGCCGGTCAGTGGTCGGCCCCCGCCGGCATCCCCGCTCAGAGCGGCCCGCACGGACGGCCTGACCAGGGCACGCCCGGCGACCGCACCCGAGCCACGGCGCCGGGCTACGGCGGGCCCGGCGGCTGGGGCGGCGCTCCGGGCCCCGGCACGCAGCCTCCCTGGGGCGGCGCCTGGGCCCCGACGCCTCAGGCCGCCAAGCCCGGCGTCATCCCGCTGCGCCCGCTCGCCGTCGGCGAGATACTCGACGGCGCGGTCGCCACCATGCGCGCCCACTGGCGCACCGTTCTCGGCATCTCGCTGATCGTCGCGGTGGTCGCGCAGACCGCCGTCACCGTGGTCACCGGCCTGTGGTTCCAGGACGCCGGCCGCGAGCCCGCCCTGTCGCGCGAAAACCTGCCGCCGCTCCGCGAATCCATGGAACAGCTGGGCAATTCGCTCGCCACCACCGGTATCACCTCGGTGATCGGTCTGCTCGCCACCCTCATCGCCACGGGGCTGCTCACCATGGTCGTGAGCCGGGCCGTCCTGGGCCGCTCGGTGACCGCCGGGGAGGCCTGGCGCGACGCGCGTCCCCAGCTCCCGCGCCTGCTCGGCCTGCTCGTTCTGCTCCCTCTCCTCCTCACAGCCATCCTCGCGATCGGTGTGGCACCCGGCGTCCTCCTCATCGCCTCCGGCTCCGCGAAGGCAGGCCTGCTTCTCACCCTGTTCGGCGGGCTGGCCGCCGCCGTGGTGACACTCTGGCTGTGGGTCCGCTACAGCCTCGCCTCGCCCGCGCTGATGCTGGAGAAGCAGGGCGTCATCACCGCGCTGCGCCGGTCGGCGAAGCTCGTACGGGGCGCCTGGTGGCGAGTGCTGGGCACCCAGCTCCTCACCTACCTCCTGATCGGGATCGTCGAGTTCATCATCCAGATCCCGGCCACCCTCGTCGCCTTCCTGGTCGGTGGCGAGAGCCTCATGGACTGGGCGAACGGCACCAGCAGCACCACCGGCTGGTCGTTCCTGATCGCGCTGGGCGTCGGAGCCGTCATCAGCTCCACCATCACCTTCCCGATCAGCGCCGGCATCACCGCGCTCCTGTACATGGACCAGCGCATCCGCCGCGAGGCACTCGACCTCGAACTCGCCCGCGCCGCAGGGCTCCCCGGCTACGGCGCCGACGTCCCCACCGCCCACCCGGCGGCTCCCGCTCCCGCAGCCTCGACCCCGGCCACGGGCCCGGCCGAGGGTTACGCACCCGCGGCGGCCGCCCCGACCGCCACTGACACACCGGCAGACAGCGCGTCGGCCGGCAGCCCCGCCACGAACAACGCCGCGACAGACGGCTCCGAGACGAGTGGCGCCGGCACGGAGACCACCGAGCCGGGTACCACTCCCCCGGCCACCAAGGACGCCCCGGCCAAGACCACCCCGGCCGAAGGCCCCGGGCAAGACCCTGACAACGCCACTCCGGGAAGCTGATGCGGTGACCACAGGGGGGAACGGGGCCGCGCTCGGACGACTCTTGGCGCGGCCCGACGACGACATACCGGTGCGGACTCCGCGCCTGCCCGCCCGGGAGGCGGCCGAGCGCGAGCTGTCCGATCCGCGGTACCACCAGCACGACCCCAACCCGATCCAGCGTGCCCTCGACTGGCTCTGGCAACGCGTCAACGAACTCTTCAACGCGGCCGCCGACGCCACACCGGGTGGCTGGACCGGGATTCTCGTCATCGCGGCATTCGTCCTGCTGCTCCTGGTCGCCCTCCGGCTTCGGCTCGGGGCGGTGCGCCGCACTCCCACCACCAGCGGCGCGCTGTTCTCCGATGCCCCCCGCACCGCCGCCGCACACCGAGCGGCCGCCGACCGGCACGCCGCCGAAGGCCTCTGGAACCAGGCAATCCAGGACCGCATGCGCGCCCTCGTCCTCGCCCTCGAAGAACGGACCCTGCTCACCCCCGGGCCGGGCCGCACCGCCGACGAGGCGGCCACCGAGGCGGGTTGGGCACTCCCCGCATACGCCGACCGGCTGCATACCGCGGCACGCACTTTTGACGACGTCACATACGGCGGCCGCCCCGGCACGGAACCGGCGTACGCCCTCCTGACCAGCCTCGACACCGACCTGCAACACGCCAAGCCCGACCTGGCCACTACCCCGACCAGGAGCCGCGGATGACCACGGCAGCCCCGGACACCGCCGCGCTCCCGCCCACCGTTCGCAGCCTGTGGACCCGGTCCCGCGGACCGCTGCTCGCCCTCCTGCTGCTCGTCATCAGCGGCATGGTGATCGCGGCTCTTCAGTCCGGCGAACAACACGGGCGGCTCGACCCCCGATCCGCCGACCGGACCGGAAGCCGGGCCCTCGCCCAACTCCAGGCCTCTCACGGGGTTTCCACCCAGGTCGTGACCACCTCCGAGGAAGCCGCCGCGGCGGCCGGCCCCGGCACCACACTCCTCGTCACCCGTCCCGACATGCTGACGCAAGATCAGCTGACGGGGCTGCACACCGCGACCGCCCACACCCCCGGCCGCACCGTTCTCCTCAGCCCCGACTCCTCGTCCCTCGAAACCTTCGCCCCCGGCGTCCGGACGGATTCGCCGGCCGGCCTCTCGGCCCGCCGGCCAGCCTGTTCCCTGCCGGAGGCCCGACGCGCGGGCAACGCCTTCCTGGGCGGCCGCAGTTACACCACGTCCGTCCAAGGCGCCGATCGCTGCTACCTCAGCGGCGACCAGCCCACCCTGCTGCGTCTGCCGGCCTCCCGCACCGGCCGCGACACCGTGCTCCTCGGCTCCCCCGACTTCCTCTACAACCACCGTCTCGCCGAGCACGGCAACGCCTCGCTGGCCCTTCAACTCCTCGGCACGCACAAGCATCTGGTCTGGTACCTCCCCTCCATGAGCGACCCGTCCGCCGCTCAGGAAAACGAGCGCGGCTTCCTCGACCTCATCCCATCCGGCTGGTACTGGGCCCTGCTCCAACTCACCTTTGCCGCCGTCCTCGCGGCCCTGTGGCGCGCCCGTCGCCTAGGCCCGCTGGTATCGGAAAGACTCCCGGTCACCGTCCCTGCGGCCGAGACCACCGAGGGCCACGCCCGCCTCTACGAGCAGGCCAACGCGCGTGACCGGGCCTCGGCCGTGCTGCGCTCCGCGGCCCGCACACGACTCGCCCCCCTCATCGGTGTGGCCCCGACACACGCCCACACCCCCGACATCCTTCTTCCGGCCATTCAGGCCCACTTGGCCTCCGCCCCCGGCGTCGACGCAGACCTTCACCACCTGCTCTTCGGCGCGGCCCCCGCGGACGACAAGGCGCTGGTCCACCTGGCCGACCAACTCGACACACTCGAATCCTCGATCGTTCCCCAAGAGAGGCACGCCCCCCGTGAGCACCCCGACCGCTGACAGCGCCCGAGCCTCCCTGGAGGACCTGCGCACCGAGATAGCCAAGGCCGTTGTAGGCCAGGACCCCGCCGTCACCGGCTTGGTCGTCGCCCTCCTCTGCCGCGGTCACGTGCTCCTCGAAGGTGCTCCCGGAGTCGCCAAAACCCTGCTCGTTCGCGCCCTGTCGGCCGCTCTCGAACTCGACACCAAGCGCGTCCAGTTCACTCCCGACCTGATGCCGAGCGATGTCACCGGCTCGCTGGTCTACGACGCCCGCAGCGCCGAGTTCTCCTTCCAGCCGGGCCCCGTCTTCACCAACCTGCTGCTCGCCGACGAGATCAACCGCACGCCTCCCAAAACCCAGGCGTCCCTGCTCGAAGCGATGGAAGAGCGCCAGGTGACCGTCGACGGCACGGCTCGCCCCCTCCCCGAGCCGTTCCTGGTGGCCGCCACCCAGAACCCCGTGGAGTACGAGGGCACTTACCCGCTCCCCGAGGCCCAGCTCGACCGCTTCCTGCTGAAGCTGACCGTGCCGCTCCCCGCCCGCCATGACGAGATCGACATCCTCACCCGGCACGCGGCCGGCTTCAGCCCCCGCGACCTCGGTGCCGCAGGACTGCGCCCTGTCGCCTCCACCGCCGACCTCGACGCGGCGCGAGACGCGGTCGCCAAGACCGCCGTCTCCCCCGAAGTCACCGGCTATATCGTCGATATCTGCCGTGCCACCCGCGAATCCCCCTCGCTCTCTCTCGGCGTCTCCCCACGAGGCGCCACCGCCCTGCTCTCCACGTCACGAGCCTGGGCCTGGCTTACCGGCCGGGACTATGTCACCCCCGACGACGTCAAGGCGCTCGCTCTTCCCACACTCCGACATCGCGTCCAGCTCCGCCCCGAAGCGGAGATGGAGGGAGTCACCGCAGACTCCGTGATCAACGCCGTACTCGCTCATCTCCCCGTCCCCCGCTGAGACGACACCGTGGCCCTCACCGGACGCACCGCCCTCATCTCCGCATGCGGAGCCCTCTTCGTCGGCTTCGTGCTGCCCAGCTGGCTCGGCATCCTCACCGTCCAACTCGCCCTGCTGATAGCAATTTTGTGCGATCTCGCGCTCGCCGCGCCAGTGCGAAAGCTCCATTTCACCCGAACCGGTGACACAACTGTTCGACTAACAGGCGAAGCCCACACACACCTCACGCTCACCAATCCGAGCCGCCGCACCCTGCGCGCCCAGCTCCGTGACGCCTGGCCCCCGACCTCCTTCCACCCCGGTTCGGACATCCCCGCGTCCCGCCACTCCGTGCGCATCCCCGCCGCCGAACGCCGCCGCCTCACCACCACGCTCCACCCCACCCGGCGCGGTGACCACCACGCGGTCCGCGTCACCGTCCGCTCCTACGGCCCGCTCGGCCTGGCAGCCCGGCAAGGAAGCCACCACGTCCCCTGGACGCTGCGTGTCCTTCCGCCCTTCACCAGCCGCAAACACCTACCCGCCAAGCTCGCCCGGCTCCGCGAACTCGACGGCCGCACCAGCATTCTGACCCGCGGCGAGGGCACCGAGTTCGACAGCCTCCGCGACTACACCCCCGGCGACGACACCCGCTCCATCGACTGGCGCGCCACCGCCCGCCGGCAGAACCTCGCCGTCCGCACCTGGCGCCCTGAGCGCGACCGCCGCATCCTGCTCGTCCTGGAGACCGGCCGTACCTCGGCGGGCCGCGTCGGCGACATCCCCCGCCTCGACGTCTCCATGGACGCAGCCCTGCTGCTCGGCGCCCTGGCCGCCCGCGCCGGTGACCGCGTGGATCTACTCGCCTACGACCGCCGCGTGCGCGCTTCGGTCCAGGGCCGCACGGCCCGTGACCTCCTCCCGGCCTTGACCGACGCCCTGGCTTCCCTCGAATCCGAACTGATCGAGGCGGACGCCCGTGGGCTGGCCGCCACCATCCACCGCCGCACCCCACGCCGGTCCCTGATCGTGCTCTTCACCGGCCTGGACGCGGCCCCCGTGGAGGAAGCCCTCCTGCCCGTCCTTCCCAGCCTCACCCAACGCAACGAACTCATCGTCGCGGCCGTGGCCGACCCCCGCATCGAGGAAATGGCCGCCGGCCGCCACACCCCCCAGGCCGTCTACGCAGCAGCCGCCGCGGAACAAACCCGCGCCGCCCGCCGCCGCACCGCAGACCGCCTACGCCACCACGGCATCACGGTCATCGACTCCACCCCGGCCCATCTGGCCCCCGACCTGGCCGACGCCTACCTCACCCTGAAGTCCTCCGGCCGTCTGTAGGACCGGCGCCGCGTTGTCGCAACCTCCGGATACACCCCGTATCTGGACGTCCCTCGGCCATGCGTTGCAGCTCAGCCTCCGTACGGCAACTGAAGAGCCGAGGCAGTGAGCGCAGCAAACACAGCGCATCCGACGCCGTGCGCTGATCCACCAGGGATTACGGGACGGTGCTTAGGCGGGGACGGCCCCCGCAGACACCTCCGCCGGACAAGTGGCAGGGCAAGGGCACGCCGCACACGGTCGGCGACGACACGCTACTGGGCGCGAGCAACAGCTCAAGGCCGTACGAGGAGCCCGGGGAGAACACTCCTAAGGAATGCCAAGGAAGATCTGCCACCGGGAGAGGCCGTCAGCAACGCCTCTCTGCCGGTACCCGACCAAGCTGACCAAGCCGGGCCCACAAACAACCCCACCCAGCAATCAGTCGATTTCGGTTCCGCCGGAAACGCGAAAAAGCCCCCCGGGAACTTTCGTTCCCGAGGGGCTCTCTCAAAAATTGTTCGGCGGCGTCCTACTCTCCCACAGGGTCCCCCCTGCAGTACCATCGGCGCTGAAAGGCTTAGCTTCCGGGTTCGGAATGTAACCGGGCGTTTCCCTAACGCAATGACCACCGAAACACTATGAAGATGACAACCCGGCATAATCACAGGTCGTTACTTCAGAACCTACACAGTGGACGCGAGCAACTGAGGACAAGCCCTCGGCCTATTAGTACCAGTCAACTCCACCCGTTACCGGGCTTCCATATCTGGCCTATCAACCCAGTCGTCTACTGGGAGCCTTAACCAATCAAGTTGGTGGGAGCCCTCATCTCGAAGCAGGCTTCCCGCTTAGATGCTTTCAGCGGTTATCCTTTCCGAACGTAGCCAACCAGCCATGCCCTTGGCAGGACAACTGGCACACCAGAGGTTCGTCCGTCCCGGTCCTCTCGTACTAGGGACAGCCCTTCTCAA